>NZ_JBVAXX010000004.1:168910-717245 GCF_055419565.1 Mycobacterium sp. IDUB_5 | reverse complement strand
TGCTCCACACACCAGTCGCAACCGCGGCCTGAAATTCACACCCCCGCGAGTCAACTGAACCCGGGGCAGTCCCGACGTTTCAGTGAGCATGTATTCGATCGGTGAGGCCGCCGAGGCGCTCGGGCTCAGCGTGCACACCTTGCGGTTCTACGAAAGCGAGGGGTTGCTCCTCGGACCTGTCGACCGTACGGCGGGCGGGCGACGGCGATACAGCTCGGTGGATATCGATTGGCTGCGGATCTGCACCCGTCTGCGCGAGTCGCAGATGCCTCTGGCCGAACTCAAGCGATTTGCCGGTCTGGTTCGATCGGGACCCGGTAACGAGTCAGAGCGGCTTGCTCTGCTGAACGGTCACCGGGCCCGCGTCAACGGCCAGATCGAAACACTGGAACAGGCCCGGGACCTCATCACGTGGAAAGTGACCGTCTACGAGAACAAACTCCGCGCCGGAGACGCCGATGGCCTCTGGGATCACATCATCCCCACGCGATAGGCGACATCTCTCGAGGTGACCGCATTCGCGCAAGCCAGATGGTGCGCTGCCCGCACGAAGGATCTGACGCGACGTGGGCGATGACCTCGAACCCGTTCTCATCGAGCAGCGCGCGATATTCGATTGGGTCGAGACTGGCGTGGTACAAGGGTTCGCCACGATAGCTGCCGATCTGCTCGCCGGCCCCAGGGCCACTGTTGAACAACAACACCGAACCGGCTGCTGCGTGTCGCGAAAAGATCGGGAACATGCGTCGCTGGTGACGCGCAGACAGGTGAAACAGGCTGTCCCAAGCAATGATTCCATCGAAACGACGGTCCATCGCAAGCGTGCGCATGTCGGACACCTCCCACTGGTGCTCCGGAAAGCGCGCCCTACTCTTCGCGATCATTGCGCCCGACCCGTCGATCCCGTAGAGCTGGCATCCCCGTTCGATCAGGTACGCGGCGATGGGCATCGCTGTTCCGCATCCCACATCGAGTACAGCTCGGCCCTGATCAGGCAGGGACGCCACGAACTGATCGAGCCATGCGCGTTCGGTCAGCTGGTCACCGCGATCGCGCACCCAGCTTTCCGCATGACGGTCATACAACGTGATGACGCGATCCGCATCAGGATGCTCGTGAGCCACAGTCCCAGTATCGCTGTGCCACCCACCTGCAGACGGACAACCAACGCGTCAGCGACGGTCAGGTGAATCACACACGGCGCACGCACTTTTGATTACTCCTGGTCACTGTGGATGTGATATCGGGACTAGTCCGACGATGACGCTGTGTGGGCGGTCGGTTCGCCCCAAACGCGCATTGGCCGGTGCGCACGCGATCTCGGAACGCAGCGCAGGATCATGATTCGGAGATCGGCGAGCGTCCACAGCACTGCCGATCGGCATGTAAACGTCTGGACAGCAACGCAATAGACAAGACGTGACTGGCGGAGGCCGTCGCAGGGCCATTCATTCTCGAATCTCGAAATTAGAATATGACAAAATTCTTACTCGTTTGCTGGCGGCCTGACTATTTGACACATCAAATGGCACCGTACTTGTAGGCGGATTTCCGCGGGGGCTCGGGTTGAATCAGCAGCCTCCACCCTGGGGGAGTCGTGGGGGCAGGATTGGGGCGATCCACCGGCAGTCGCGGTTCCCGTCATTGCGCGGACCGCGCCCGCTGGTGGACGGCCCCTCCTCGTGGGGGTCTGGGCACTCCGTTGCCGACATACATGGACGTAGAAGGCACAGCCAGCGTGTGGCCAAGACTTGGGGGCAGCCTCTGTGTGCCCCTCGACAGTTGGTGCACAGTAGACAGCGGTGAGGAGTTGACGACATGCGGCGGCTGATCGAGAGCCTGACAGATTCGCTGGACACGGTGTCACTCGTGCGGCGGGCGGCCGAGCAGATGTGCCTCCACACCCCCGTCGCGTCTGGTGCGTCGATCGTGCTGTGTGATCCGGAGTGCGCCGGCAACCTCGTCTTCGTCGCCGCCCACGGCTCAACGGCCAGCTTGCTCGGTCACAAGCTTGCGCGCGAGGGATCGTTCGTGGACGTGGCGATGCAGTCGCGCGAACCGCTGATCGTCGACGACGTCTCCGCCGACCCCCGGGTGCCGAGGACCAGTCGGGCCCTCGCAGAGGGTCTTGATGTGCGGTCGTGGATCGTGATCCCGCTGCGCCACAACGATCTAGTTGTCGGAGCCATGTCGGTGGTCGCGTCGACACCGTCGGCCTTCGACGACGCTGCGGCGGCCGCGATCATCTCGCTGAGTAGTTTCGTCGCGGCGCTGATGAGTTCGCAAAAGCAGCTCACCGACCTCTTTACGACGCTGCCATTCCGAGAGGAAGCGAAGCTGCCCGCCCCCTCGGCCACCGCAACGTTCGTGGCGAGTCTGCTCTATCCCGACTCGATCGAGGCCGAAGCCACACACCAGGAACTCGACCGGCTCTTCGCCCCCGGTGCGTTGCTGCCGGTCTTCCAGCCGATCGTCGATCTGTGTACTGGTCGTACCGTCGGCTACGAGGGCCTGAGCCGTTTCCCCCATGCGTCAGAACGCAACGTCGAGGAGTGGTTCGGTGTGGCGCAGCGCGCGGGGCGGGGTGTCGAGCTCGAGATCCACGCTGTTGATGAGATCCTCACTGCCAGCGTGCAATTGCCCGCCGATCTGCCCATCGCGGTCAATCTCAGCCCACGCGCCGCGGCAGATCCTCGCGCCCGCGCCCTCCTGCTCTCTGCAGGGCGACCGGTCTGCGTCGAACTCACCGAACACGACCGCTTCCCTGACGACCTGTTGGACGCGCTGACACCGTTGCGTCACCACGGACTCGACATCGCCGTCGACGACGTTGGAGCGGGGTATGCGACGCTGCTGCAGATCCTGCGGCTCAAGCCTGACATCATCAAGATCGACGCCGAGTTCACCGCGGGCGTGCAGACAGATCCGGCGCGACGGGTGCTCACCGCGGCCATCGTCGAGTTGTCTGCGGAGGTCGGCGCTGTCACCGTGGCGGAAGCGATCGAAACCGAGGATCAGCTGCGGGCCCTCCGCGATCTCGGAGTGGCGCGAGGCCAGGGGTACTACCTGGGTCGGCCGCGGCCCGCGGCTCGGCCGCAGTCGTTCGCATCCACCTAGGCGTCACGACAGCCGGGGTTCCGCCGGGGCAACTAGTGCAATGGCTACCGGGGTTGCGATGCGATCATCACACCGCCTTCGGCGGAGATTCCGCCAGACCGAGCCGTCCGCCGCGATAGGATTTGGCCTCGCGTGAAGACGCGCGGTGAGGGCATCGCCGGTGTCGCTCGACAAACATGGGGGGCGAACATGTCGGACAACGGATTTCCGATTCCTGCGAATGAAGACCAGCGCCTACGAGTTCTCGCCGACTACAACATCATGGACTCTCTGCCAGAGCAGGCATATGACGACTTCGCGAAACTCGCTTCGGCAATCTGCGGGACGCCGATCGCGCTCATCACGTTGCTGGATGACCACCGTCAGTGGTTCAAGTCGGATGTGGGCCTCGGTGTCAGTGAAACCCCGCGATCACAAGCGTTCTGTGCGCACGCCATCATGGATCCCGGCGAGGTGATGACGGTCGAGGATGCCACCTTGGATCAACGCTTTGCCGCGAACCCACTGGTGACCGGCGACCCCCGTATCCGCTTTTATGCGGGCGCACCGCTCGTGGCACCGACGGGTGAGGCGTTGGGCACGATCTGCGTGATCGACCGTGAGCCGCGCAGTCTCAGCGAGATCCAGCGGGAGGCGCTCCGAATTCTCTCTCGCGAGATCATCGTGCAGCTCGAGCTCCGCCGAAGCATCGCGACCCTCGAGCAGGCCGTTCTGGACCAAGAGAAGTACGTCGAACTCCTGCAGGAGTATCAACGTGATATCGAAAAGGTGAGGGTGCACCTGGAATCGCAATCGGTCACCGACGTGCTGACGGGCGTGAAGAATCGGCGTTCTTTTGATCTCACACTCGACGAGGAGTTCATCCGTGCGCAATCGAGACGTACGACGTTGTCGTTGCTCATGATCGACGTCGACCAATTCAAGTCCTTCAACGACGAGTTCGGGCATCCTGCTGGCGACGAGGTGCTCCGGTCCGTCGCGCAACTTCTGCAATCAGAAATGCGGGAGAGCGATTCCCTGTTTCGTTACGGCGGCGAAGAATTCGCAGTCATTCTGCCTGAGACCACCTGCAAGGGCGCCTTCGTGCTCGCCGAAAGGTTTCGGCGCGCAGTGCAGAGGGCACCGTGGCCGAGGCGCGGGATCTCGATCAGCGCCGGTGTGGCCGCGATCGACGCGAGCACCGTCTCGCCGCGGGACCTTCTGCAATTCGCCGACCAAGCGCTCTACAGCGCCAAGCAGACCGGCCGCAACCGGGTGACGATGGCCCCGAGTGGGGGGTCGTCAGGCGTGTAGTGCCCGCGTGGTGCTGAACGGGTCGAAGTCGTCCGCCCACGTAGGAAGCGCGGAAGATCCGGCGAGTTGGCCGCCGCTACGGATGAAGGGAACAAGGTCGCGGCCGATGATGCTGCCCGCGGCGTTGACGCCGCTGAGCATGGCTCCGACAGTGCCCGGACCCCATGCAGTGCTGGTACCCACGGTGTACAGGCCCGGGATCGGCGTGACGGCCCTGGGACGCATCGGCCCGGTCTGGGAGAGGCGCAGTTGCAGTCCGAACGGGGCTCCTGCGGTGTTGTTCACGAAACGCGTTTGCGTTGCCGGTGTCCCGAGCTCGCTGAGTCTCACCTTCGAGGATGAGCCAGGAAAAGCCTGCTCCATACGGTCCAGCATGCCGTCGATGATGATCTTCTTGATCTCGAGGTAGCCGTCGTCGCGGCTGTAGTGACCGCCGGCGATGTCATACCCATCGAATCCCCACAGCCGGGGATCTGATGGCGTGACGGTCTGGACCTCGATGGTGGCATGCCCTTCGGGAGCGGCGCGGTGATTGCTCGGGTCCCGTCGCGACGAGGACTGGACGAACATCGGCTGGCGGGCCGCCATGTCGCGCGCCCACTCGGAACCGACGTCGAACCCGTTGCCGTTGAGAGTGTTCTTTCCAAAGGCTGCCATGTGGGCGAAGGACTTCGCGGGTCCCCAGTCAGGGATCGTGAAGTAGTTGCTGTTGGGGCTTTCCGAGAGGTCCATCTCCACGCCGAAGAATCCGTTGATCAAGGGCTGCGACATCTTCCAGCCCGCCACTCGCCGGCGAAACAGCCAGGGGAGCTTGTCCAGGCCGATCAGTTCGGTGTAGGTCTTGATGATGTCGGCGTCAGACACCACGGACGCGGACGACAGCACCTGTCCGTCGGACAGACGGACGCCCTGCACACGTCCGTCGTGGAGCAGGATCTCCGAGACTTCGCTGCTGGTACGGATCGATCCGCCGTAGGCGGTGATCACGGCCGCGAATCCGGCAGCCAGAATCTGTCCACCACCACGGGGGTAGTAGGAGCCGGTGCCGATGTAATCCTGGAAGAACGCGGCCATCGCGGCCGTGGGCAGCACGGTGGGGCTACACGCGACGGCGCCGGATTGCACTGACAGTGCGTACGCCATCCGAGGTGACAGCCCGAGAGCGGCCAAGGTCGCGGCGTAGGGAAGCGCCATGAACGGCGCGCCGCGCCCGGCGCGGGCCGCCCAGCGTGCCATCCCCCCGGCGGTTGCCATGTCGTTGCGATCGTGGGCCTCCCCGATCCGCCGCATGAGGTCATGGAAGCGGCGAACCGCCTTGCGCTCATCGGGAAAGGCATCGAGCAGCTCGGCCTCATAGGCGTCCCACCCCACGGGAGTGGCGAGTTCGAAGCCAGGCGCAATGATGCGGTCGAAGCCACCCTGGTCCATCGGCAGCCACGTGATCCGGTCATCGATGCCGATTCCGTGCATCATCGCGGTGACGATGCCATCGGGTCCGCAGTGGCTGACGTAATGCACGCCGCAGTCGAACTCCCATTGACCGCGTCGGCCGAAGACGTGCGAGGACCCGCCCAGGGTGGTGTAGCGCTCGAGTAGCAGCGTCTTGCGCCCTGCTGCGGCGAGGTACGCGGCCGCGGACAGGCCACCAAGTCCGGAACCCACCACGATCGCATCCCACCGCTCGCCCATCAGTCCCGCTCCTCACCACCGCTCGACAAAGCGGTATACCGATCGATGTAATCAGTGGCGGCCAACGTAGTACATCGATCGGTATACTTGCAAGGCAAGATCAGAATTGCAGGTGGAGGGTGACGCATGAGTGCGCGAGACAAATTGGTGCTGAGCACAATTGACCTCGTCCGCCGTCACGGGGTGGCGGGAACAGGTATCGCGGCGATTCTGGAGCACGGTCATGTCTCCCGCAGGTCGATCTACCTCAACTTCCCCGAGGGCAAGTCAGAGCTCGTCCAGGAAGCAACACGGGTGGCCGGAAGCTTCATCGATCACCAGATCGCAACCGCTCTGGAACTGCCCACCCCCCAGGACTCACTCACAGCGTTCGTCGCGTCGTGGAAAGAAGTCGTGGCGCGAAGCGATTTCGCGGCAGGTTGCCCCATCGCCGCTGCCGGTGTGGCCCGCTCCACGGAACCCGGGATCGCCGATATCGCTGGGCAGACGTTCGACCGTTGGCGAGATGCGATCGCCGCATCGCTCCGTCACCACGGAGTCGACGAGGCCACCGCACCGGCCCTGGCGAACGTCGTCCTGGCTGCCGTCGAGGGAGCCGTGGTCATGGCCGTTGCGCAGCGATCCCTGCGTCCGCTCGACGATGTCCGCGATCAACTGATCGTCCTCGTCGGGCATCATCTCGACGCTTCGGTCGATGAGCCGCGGCGCCGGAAGTCGACGCGTCGCAACTAACCGGAGAGGCGTAGGGGCCAGTGTACGAACAGGGTTGACCACCAGGCGTCATCCCAGACGGCGTGCATCTCAGTGCGTCTGCCAAGCTGCTCGGTAGCGATCACCGAGGAGAACGATGTCGACGCCACAGGATCTCGAGCCGCCCACCGAGGCCGCGCACTCGCCGACACGCGCCTGGACCGCGGTCGTGGTGCTCGCACTCGTCGGCACCCTGAACTACGTCGACCGGTTCTTGCCCGGCGTCCTGGCCGAGCCGATCAAGCAGGACCTCGCGTTGTCCGACACCGCCATCGGTGTCATCAACGGGTTCGGGTTCCTCATCGTCTACGCCGTGGTGGGCATCCTGATCGCGCGTATCGCCGATCGCGGCGCGTTCGGCGTAGTGATCGCGGGTTGCCTGACGTTGTGGGGTTCGATGACCATGCTCGGTGGTGCTGTTCAGTCCGGCTTCCAACTCGCGCTCACCCGTGTCGGCGTGGCCGTCGGCGAGGCGGGCAGCACACCGGCAGCGCATGCCTACGTGGCGCGGAACTTCGGCCCGGACAAGCGGTCGGCACCGCTGGCGGTCACCACGATGGCGATCCCGCTGGCCAGTGCAGCCAGCCTGCTCGGTGGCGGGCTGCTCGCCGAAAGCTTGGGCTGGCGCGCTGCTTTCGTGACCATGGGTGCTATCAGCGTGCTTCTCGCCCCGGTGGTGCTGTGGGTTGTCGGGGTCCGGCAGAGCCTGCCGACTCCGCCACCGCGCCAGGACGATGTGTCGCTGAACTGGTGGGATCTCCTGCGCAAGCGAAGCTTTCTGGCGATGGTGGCCGGTACCGCGCTGGTGTCCGCGGCGGGCTACTCCCTGACCACCTTCGCGCCTGCTTTCCTGATGCGGACCCGGGGGATGTCGCTGGGCGAGGTCGGCGTCGAATACGGCCTCGTCACCGGGCTTCTCGGTATTCTGGGACTGCTCATCGTGGGTCGGATCGCCGATCGGTTGGCGTCCCGCGACCCGCGTTGGTTGCTCTGGATCGTGGTCATCCTGATCGCAGCGCTGTTGCCGGCGTCTGTGCTGGCCTTTGTCGTCGAGAACCGTTCATGGTGCGTCTGGTTCCTGGCACTGTCCTATGTCATCGGTATCGCCTACCTGGCGCCGTCCATCGCGGCGATCCAGCGTCTGGTCCTTCCCGAGCATCGCGCGACGGCCTCAGCCGTGTTTTTGTTCTTCAACGCGACGCTCGGTGCGGTCGGCCCGTTCCTGACCGGTGTTGTCAGCGACTCGCTGGCCGGTGCGTTGGGCGCGCAGTCACTGGGTCGTGCCCTGCTGATCCTGGTCCCGACCCTGCAGCTGGTGGCGATCGGATGTTACGCGGTGGCCGCGCGTCAGTATCGGCGCGACGTCATCGCGGAAGGCTGACGGGCAGTTTCGGTCAGGAGCGTCCATTCTTCCGATGAGGTGGAACGGTTTTCGTCACAGAGCGGGGTGAAGGTCTCGTACAGGACTCACGCCTTCCAGCATCGCGGCGATGTGAAGGACCGTGGATTCCGCGTGCCAGTTGCCGGCGATCTGCACCCCGATGGGGAGACCGTCGCTGCTGGTGCCGAAACGCATCGACAGCGCCGGTAGGCCGGTGATGTTGAACTGGACCGTGAACGTCTGGATGTGTGTGGCCTCGACGGTTTTGCCATCGACGACGAACTCGGTCAGGCCGTGCCGGTGTGCAGGGATGGGGAGCACCGGTAGCAGCAACGCGTCGTAGCGGGTGAAGAATTCGGCGTAGGCGTCGCGGAGCCGCTCCACACCCTGCTCTGCGGCGATGTAGTCCGCGATCGAGGTGTCCGGGGTGCCGAGCATCGACGTGGACATCGTGAACATGTCGTCCTCTCGGCCCCGCGTGGCGTCTGCCATCGCCGGCTTGAGCTCCATCACGTGCTGCAGGTTGAACAGAGCCAGCGGATTGTCGCGTTCGAGGGCGGGTATCGCCACCTCTTCGACGTGAGCGCCAGTATCCGACAGGGCGCGAGCCGCCTCGCGGACGGTTGTCGCGACTTCCGGATCGACCGGTCCGAGACCGGAGTCGACCAGCCAGCCGACCCGCAGCGGGCGGCCGGGATCCTCTCCGAGACCACTGTCGAAGCCCCTGGGCATCGTCGAGAAGCCATCTGCGCCATCGGGTCCGGCGAGCAACGTGTAGGTCAGGGCGACGTCGCGGACCGTTCGAGCCATGGGCCCCACATGCCAGTCCCGGCGTGGAACACGGGGCCAGACACCGGTCATGGGAATCCGCCCGTGGGTGGGTTTGAGTGCGACGATTCCGGTCTGAGCCGCCGGCCCGCGGACGGAGATCGCCAGGTCGGTACCCAAACCGACGGGGCTCATACCGGCCGCGATGGCCGCCGATTCGCCACCGCTGGACCCACCGGGTGTGCGCTCGACATTCCACGGGTTGTTCGTGCGGCCGGTGAGCAGGTTGTTGCTCTCTGTCGAGTAGGAGAACTCCGGCAAGTTGGTCTTGGCCAACAGAATTGCACCAGCATTCTTCATCCGGGCCACACTGGTGGCGTCGGTGGTGGGCATTCGCCCAGCGAATATCGGTGACCCGCGCTGGGTGAGTACGTCTGCAGTGTCGATGGAGTCCTTCACGGTGAAGGGCACCCCGTGCAATGGGCCAATGTCTCTGCCCGCGTTCAGGTCCGCATCGGCTGCGCGGGCGGCGTCGAGGGCGCTGTCGGCGAGCGTCACGATTGCGTTGATCGTCGGGTTCGTGGACTCGATCCTCGCCAGGTGCGCGCTTACCAGTTCGACCGATGACAACGCCCCGGTGCGAATGAGCTCCGCCATTCTTGTTGCGTCGCTGTAGATCAGTTCGTCGTTCATGTCTTCTTCCGCGTTGTTGGTACGTTGTTCAGTGATTTGTAGTACTGCGTGTCACGTCATGGTGGGGATGACGAATTCGGCGCCGTCTTTGATGCCCGAGGGCCAGCGCTCGGTGACGGTTTTGACCTTGGTGTAGAACTGGATCGAGGCGGGGCCGTGCTGGTTGAGGTCGCCGAAGCCGGAGCGCTTCCAGCCGCCGAAGGTGTGGTAGGCCACCGGGACCGGGATGGGCACGTTGACCCCGACCATGCCGACCTGCACGCGGGAGACGAAGTCGCGGGCGGCGTCGCCGTCGCGGGTGAAGATCGCGACACCGTTGCCGTACTCGTGGGTGCTCGGAAGGCTCAGTGCCTCTTCGTAATCGTGGGCGCGCACGATGCACAGCACGGGGCCGAAGATCTCGTCGGTGTAGATGCTCATGTCGGTGGTGACGTGGTCGAACAGCGTGGGGCCGATGAAGTAGCCGCCTTCGAGGCTGTGGTCGTCGAAGGACAGTTCGTCGGTGGCGCGTTCGCGGCCGTCGACCACCAGGTCGGCGCCGGCCTCCACACCCGCGGCGATGTAGCTCTTCACCCGCTCGAGGGCGGCGGCGGTGACCAGCGGGCCGTAGTCGGCTTTCGGGTCGAGGCTGTGCCCGACGCGCAGCTGGTTGACTCTTTCCACGAGCCGGTTTCGCAGCCGGTTCGCGGTCTCTTCGCCGACGGGGACGGCGACGCTGATCGCCATGCACCGCTCCCCGGCGCTGCCGTATCCGGCGCCGATGAGTGCGTCGACGGCCTGGTCGAGATCGGCGTCGGGCATCACGATCATGTGGTTCTTGGCGCCGCCGAAGCACTGGGAACGTTTCCCGGTGGCGGCGGCGGTGGAGTAGATGTACTGCGCGATGTCGGAGGACCCGACGAAGCCGACGGCGGCGATGTCGGGGTGGTGCAGGATCGCGTCGACGGCTTCCTTGTCGCCCTGGACGACCTGGAACACCCCGGCGGGCAGACCGGCCTCGAGGAACAGTTCGGCCAGCCGCAGGGGGACTGAGGGGTCGCGCTCGGAGGGTTTGAGGATGAACGCGTTCCCGCATGCCAGGGCGGGACCGGCTTTCCACAGCGGGATCATCGCGGGGAAGTTGAACGGGGTGATGCCGGCGACGACGCCCAGGGGTTGGCGGATGGAGTAGACGTCGATGCCGCCGCCGGCGCCTTCGGTGAACTCACCTTTGAGTAGATGGGGGATGCCGATGGCGAACTCGATGACCTCGATGCCGCGCTGGATGTCGCCTTTGGAGTCGGCGACGGTCTTGCCGTGCTCGAGGGACAGCAGTTCGGCGAGTTCGTCGGTGTGGGCGTTGACCAGCTCGATGAACTTCATCATCACCCGCGCTCGGCGTTGCGGGTTCCACGCCGCCCATTCCTTCTGCGCTTCGACTGCCGAGGCGACCGCGGTGTCGACATCAGCTGTGGAGGCGAGTAGCACCTGGGCTTGGACCTCGCCGGTGCTGGGATTCATCACATCCGCGGTCCGTGTGGACGCGAGCTCGCTGCGCTTACCGTCGATGAAATGGGGGATACGCGTGATCATGAGAATACCTTCCGTCTGAGTGTGGTTGTGGGACTGACGTTCACGCCGGGGTCCCGGTAGGGGCGACAGGCGCCGGTACGTCCGCAGGTGGGACGTCACCCACGGCTCGGTCGATGTCGAAGTAGTCGACCCCGCGAGTCTCACGAGCGGCGATCAACGCGCAGGCCGTCACCGCCATCACGATGAGGAGATAGACGGTGATGGGCGTCGACGTGCTGTATGCAGCCAGTAGAGACCCGGCGATGATCGGCGCGGCGGCGCCGGCGAAGATCGATGTCACCTGTGCGCTGATCGAGATTCCGGTGTATCGCATCCGCGTGGGGAACATCTCGGTGAAGTACGCCGCTTGCGGCCCGTACATCAGACCCTGCGCCACGAGACCCATGATGAGCGCCCCGAGAATCGTCCGAGTGTCTCCGGTGTCGTACATGGGGAACACGGCGACGGCCCACACGGTAGCGAGCGCGACCCCGGCGCCGATCACGGGTTTACGTCCGAGCCGATCCGACAGGTAGCCGCAGATCGGCACGGTGACGAGGTGGATCACGTGTGCCAACAGCATGACCACCAGGACGTCGGAGGTGTCCACGCCGACTACGACCTTGAGGTAGGTGAGCGTGAACGAGGCCGCCATGTAATAGGTGGTGTTCTCGCCGAGCCGCATCCCCATGGCCGTGAGGAGCTCGCGAGGGCGTTCCCGCAACACATCTCGCAGAGGGGATCGCCGCGTCTCGGCGCGCGTCGCCTTGGCTATCGCCTCCTTGAACACCGGTGCATCATCGATGCTGCGCCGAATGAAGTAGCCGACCAGCACCAGGGCAGCCGACGCGAGGAAGGCGACGCGCCACCCCCACGCCAGAAACTGCTCAGAACTCGTCGTCGCTGCCAGTAGCGCCATCATCGCCGTCGCCAGGATATTGCCGGCGGGAACCGCGGCTTGAGGAAAACTCGCCCACAGACCGCGGCGGTCGGCGCCGCCGTGTTCGCTCACCAGCAGCACCGCACCACCCCATTCGCCGCCGAGCGCGAACCCTTGAATGAACCGGCACAGCACCAACAGGGCTGGCGCCCAGACGCCGACTTGGTCGTATGTCGGCAGCAGACCGATTGTCACCGTGCACAATCCGATGATCAGCAGGCTCCATTGCAACAGTTTCTTGCGACCGATGGTGTCCCCGAAGTGACCGAAGACGACTCCGCCGACGGGGCGGGCGAGAAACCCGACCGCGTATGTGCCGAACGCGGCGATGATGCCGAGGAGTTCGGAGCCGGCGTTGGGGAAGAACACGTGACCGAAGACGAGCGCCGCTGCCGTGCCGTAGATGAAGAAGTCGTACCACTCGATGACGGTGCCGGCCGTCGAGGCAGCAATGACTTTGGCGGCGGGCCTACCCTTCGACTGTCCTATCTCAATGGTGTTGTCTCGGTGGGTCATCGCTACCTCCAGCGGAGTGGTCCGGTGCCGTACGCACAGCACGGCAGAGTCTCGGTGTCAGTTGTGCGACTGGTGACGGTCGCTCACTGGAAGGCAGTCCGCCTCGCGGGCCGTGCCTCGAATCACATTCGATACCCAGACGCACCTGCAAACAAGCAACAACCTGACAACTGGCACGTGCACGAATGCAAAGCGCCGGCCCACCGCGAGTCGGGCAGATCTGCAACACGGTGTTGCGCTGTTGACTGTTGAGTCCGTGCTGTCGGCTGGTGACCATGGACGGGAGAGAGTCGTCGACACCGGAGCGACCGGTGTCCATGTGCAAGGGAGTGGATGATGAGCAGGATCGCGTGGATTGGCCTGGGCCACATGGGTGTTCCGATGTCCAAGAACATGGTCGACGCGGGCCACACCGTCCTTGGTGTCGACATTGCAGAGCGGGCGCGCGATGCAGCGCGCAGGAACGGCGTGACGGTGGTTCCCACCGTCGCCGAAGCGGTGCGTGACGCCGACGCTGTGTTCACGATGGTGCAGAACGGCGCAGTCGTGACCGACGTGATGAGAGGCCCCGAGGGTGCGTTTGCGCATATGTCAGCGGGCTCGGTTGTCGTCGATTGCTCGACAACGGGAATCGAGACAGCGCGGACTCTGGCCACGGAGGCGAGGCAGCACGGCGTCGGGTTCGTGGACGCGCCGGTGTCGGGTGGGGTGGAGGGGGCGGTGGATGGCAGTCTCACGCTGATGCTGGGGGGTGACAGCGAGCACGTCGCACTTGTCGAGCCTCTGCTGAAGTCGTTGGGCACATACATAGTTCACGTCGGCGCCAGTGGCGACGGGCAGGCGATGAAGGTCGTGAACAACGCGATGATGGCGGTGGGAATGGCCGCCGCGTGTGAAGTGTCGGTACTAGCAGAGCGATTGAACCTCGACCCCCGGGTCTACTTCAACGTCGTCAAGGAGTCGTCGGGTGACAGCTGGGTGTTCCGCAACTGGTTCCCGCTGCCGGGTGTGGTCGACACGTCGGCCAGTTCACACCAGTACGAGCCGGGTTTCATGATCGACCTGATCCATAAAGACCTGTACCTCGCGAATGCGACCGCGGCCGAGTTCGGCCTCCGGTTGGAGACCGCGGCCGCAGCCCAGAAGCTGTTCGCCGGCGCGTCCGCAAAGGGGCTGGGTCACAAGGACTGCACAGGTTTGGTTCTGGGCCTTGACGATTAGGCCGCCGTCCGTCATCCAGGCGATCACATCAGCGGAAAGCGATTGCGCATGGCACTGTTCGTAGTCATCTACAGATACGTCGACGACGAGGAGGTCGTGGGCACGCACCGATCCGAGCATCGGCGCTATCTGCGTGGGCTCGTCGATACGGGTGAGCTCGTCGTCGCCGGACCATTCGGGGGCCCGGGAACGCCGGGCGGCTTGCTCGTGCTCGACGTCGATTCACTCGAACGGGCAACCGAGATCGCGGATGCCGACCCATTTCATCGACGAGGCGTGATCGCGGACCGCAGCGTCCGCAGTTGGACGCTCTCCATGAACCCGGTGCATCTCGCGCAGACATGATCTGGGCAACCGTCAGAGGAGTTCATCTGCGCGAACGGAGACCTCGCGGTGCAAGGCGGCGCGCACCGCGGTGAATGCGGGCCGCGAAAGGACTTCACGTCTCGCCGCCAGGGTGAATTGCAGTCGTGTGCGGCTCGCGATATCGGTGATCTCCAACAGGTCTGGCACGCGCAAGGCCATGAACTTCGGGATCAATGCGATGCCGGCGCCGCACGCGGCCGCCTCGAGTTGGGCGAAGATGTTGGTGGTGGTGAACTGTGCGTCGATGCCGGGCGCGTACTGACTCAGGTCCAAGTCGCCCACCTGGAGCAGGGAGTCGACATAGAAGATCAGGGTGTGGTCTCTCAGATCCTCGAGCGCGCTCGGCCGGCCGTGCTCCTGTAGGTAGGCATCGGTGGCGTAGAACGAGAGCCGGTATTCGGCGAGTGTCTCGGTGAACAGCCTTTTGGTCACAGGCACCCCGACCGCGATGGCGAGGTCGAAACCCGACTGGTGCAGATTCAGTTGCCTTGTGGCCGTCACCATCTCGATGTTCAACTCGGGGTGATCACGTCGAAGGGCGGCCATCGCTGGTACGGCAAAGACTGCTGAGAACCCGTCGGGCACCGTCAGCCGGAAGTTGCCCCGGATGACGTCCCCGGGGTCGCCTTCCACGGCACGCGCGACACCTTCGAGGGCGGCCTCGATGGGCCGGGCCTGGCTGGCGATCGTCCGACCGAAGTCGGTCAGCTCCCAGCCGTCCGCGCCGCGCTTGAGCACACTGGACCCCAGGGCCTTCTCCAGCGCTCGTAGCCGCCTCGAGACGGTGCTTGTATCGACGCCGAGCTGGTCCGCAGCCGCCCCGAGACGCCCCAGATTGGCAACCGCCAGGAAGTACCGCAGGTCGTCTGTGCGCAGCTGTCGCAGCTGGCTGGAGCTACTCATGAGGCTGGCATCCCGTCATCGAGTTACAACGCTGACCTGCCTTAGTGCAAACCTGCCGGATGAGTTTGTCAACTTCGTTGCGCTATTGCAACGGGTTACCGGCAACTGGCTGAGGCTCGTCTCGGCTCCTCTCGAACTCGAGCAAGGGAGTCCGTTTCACATCAGAATCTCGGGGGTGAAGGTGACGTCGACTCCGCCGACAGTCATCGTCACCTCGTCCTCGATCACCACCACCTGCGCGGTTACTCGTCGATCGACGGTGTGGGCCAGCTGCTGCACCGGGGGATGCGGTATCTGAGTCACTGACAGGTTCTGCAGCCCAGCCACTTTGGGACCGACCGTTCTCCACCAGGTGGGGACGCCCGAGGCGAACGGGAACAATGCCACCTGGTCGGCCTGGCTGGCCGCTTTGCCCAAGGCGCGTTCGTCGGGCTGGCCCACGCTGATCCACTCCAAGGTTCGCCCCGTGTAGTCGGCGAGCCGTAGGTCCGGTACGCCAGGGGTGGACAGGCCTGCCCCGAACGTCAACTCACCGTCGACGTCGCTGAGCCGGTGTGCCCGCAGCCCGAATGCCAGCAACCGCACCACCATCCGTTCATCGGTTTCACTGGGATGGCGGGCTACGGTCAAGCTGTGATCGGCGTAGTAGCCGTGATCGACATCTGAGATGCCGAGCTCGACTTTGAACACCGTTGCAGAAAGGGCCACGCCACAGTGTCCACCACAGTGTGCCCTCACGGTGCTTCCCGCGTCATCAGTCTGGGAAATCCGCACTGCGCGACAGTGTCTCGTTCGCGCGAATATCGGCCAATGCGCCCTCGAGCGTGTCGACAACTGCGTCGTAGCCGCTGTTGCCGAGGATCAGCCGCCGGGGCGGCGAGTCCAGCGCCATGGCCGCGATGACGGCACGGGCACCGCGGTGGGGGTCGCCGGGCTGGGTGCCGTCCATGTCGATGAAGACTTGGCGGACCTGCTGGAGCATGTCGTGGTACTCCGGGATGGGTTCGTTGACGGGCTCGTCGGAGAATCCGGTGTAGGCGTTGGTGCGGAACGCTCCCGGTTCGACGGCCAGCACGGAGATGCCCTGAGGGGCGACTTCGTCACGCAGAGTTTCGGTGATGGCTTCGATCGCGAACTTCGTGGCGCTGTAGTAGCCGAATCCCGGTGCGGCGACGAGACCGGCCACCGAGGAGACGTTGACGATCCAGCCGTCGCCGCGGGCGCGCATGCCGGGTAGCACTGCGCGCGTCACCGACAGCACCCCGAAGAAATTCAGCTCGAACATCGCCCGCAGTGTCGAATCGTCCATTCCCTCGATCGATCCGTACCAGCCACGGCCGGCGTTGTGGACCAGGATGTCGATCCCGCCGAAGTGTTCCTCGGCCGAGCGCACGGCCTGCTGAACCTGCGCGGGGTCGGTGACGTCCATGGCCACGACGAGCACGCGGTCGCCGAAGGGCTCGGCCCACGCCGCGAGCTCCTGCGGACGGCGTGAGGTGAGCACGACGCGGTCGCCGGCCTCGAGGGCCGTCTCGGCGTAGGCGACGCCGAAGTTTCCGGGGGTTCCGCCGGTGATGAACCATCGCTTGCTCATGGCTCGATCACCACCCGGCTGATCTTCGAGCCCTCAAAGGAGAATCGGTAGTGCAGGTCGGCGACACCGCCGGGGAAGTTGCCCTCGAGATGCTGGGTGACGTCGACGGTCGTGTCGGTGGTGGCCGCGCCGGTGATCTCGGTGGTGTAGGTGTACTCGCCGGCGGCGGTGGCCACCCACGCGCCGATGTCCTGATGGCCCCTGTGGTCGTGGCCCTCGTCGGTGACCACCGCGTCGGCGGTCAGCGTGGCCAGTACCCGATCGACCTCTCGGGTGTCCAGTGCGGTCATGAATGTCGTGACGGTGTCGGGGAGCGCATCCCAATCTGTTTTCATGACCACACCGTCGGGCTTCCCCCAAGGGGAGAGTCAAGCGCTGCCGCGAATCTATTCGAGGTGTTGACCCTTCCCCAGGGGGAGACCGCACGGTGATCGTTGGCCATTCCTTGGCCGATGAGAATGGAGATGACGCGGATGCATGAGAAGTTCGGGACATACGGCGCGTGGCTCAACCCGGCGCTCGGGGACGCCCCGCGAATCGAATACGCCTCTGCGCTCGAGGAGTTGGGCTATCAGACGATCTGGGTGGGCATCGGTGCAGCCCCTGTCGGCGACATGAACTTCTTCGAGCAGATGATTGCTGCGACGAAGAGGGCGATCATCGCGAGCGCGATCATCAACATGTGGCAGGACGAAGCCCGCAGTGTCGCTCGGCACTACCACCGCATCGTCGAGCGACATGGTCCTCGCCTGCTTCTCGGCGTCGGACTCGGGCATCCGGAGACCAGGGACAGCTACGACAAGCCCTACGACCGCATGGCCCGGTACGTCGACGCGCTGCTGGAGGGCGGAGTGCCGCGAGAGGCGATCGTGATCGGCGCACTGGGAACCAGGACGCTCACGCTGGCCGGTGCCAAGACACGTGGTGCGCACCCTTATCTCACTGTGCCCGCACATACGCGATACGCCAGAGAACTAATGGGACGCAGCGCTTTCCTCGCGCCCGAGCACAAGGTTGTTCTGATCGAGGACGATGTCGAGGCGCGCAGGGTTGGCCGCCCCGCCGTGCAGTATCCGTATCTGGGGCTTCGCAACTACACCAACAATCTGATCCAGCACGGTTTCACCGAAGCGGATATCGAAGGATCGGGCAGCGATGCGCTCATCGACGCTCTGGTCGCCCACGGCTCCCCAGACGCGATCTACACCCGCATCGACCAACACCTGAGAGCCGGCGCCGACCACGTCTGCATCCAGGTGTTCACCGAGGATCACGCCGCATCACCAATGCAGGCGTTCCGGCTCCTGGCTGAGCACCGCCCCGCCGGCGCGCGTGCCGAATGACGCCGAGTCACGGCACAGAACGCGGCGCGGTGGAGTGCGTGACATCGCCCTGCGCCGTGGGCAGTTGGTGGTCAGACAGCAGCGCCGTGATCTTGCTGCGCTTGGCATCGAGATCCTGCAGCTGATCATCGATGCCGCGCAGCGTCTCGCGGATCACAGCGGCCAGTTGAGGGCACATGTCCACATCGTCACCGTCGAGGCAGGGCAGGACTTTCCGGATGGTGTCGACGTTGAACCCGGCGTTGATCAGGGTGCGAATCCGCCGTACCGATGCGACGGCCGATTCGGGATAGTCGCGATACCCGTTCGAGTGGCGGTCTGACTGAAGCAGCTGCTGCTCCTCGTAGTACCGCAACGACCTGGTGGATACGGCACAGCGTTGTGCCAACTCGCCGATCCTCACGGACCCTCCTGGTGTGACTGTCGTCGCAAGAGCCTTGACCTTCACACCCACGTGAAGGTTTAGCGTCCAGCGTATGCCAGCACCGCACACCGTCGTACACGCTGACGTCACCCGGATCGGAACCGGTTCACCCCTGGTGCTCGCCCACGGCGCCGGTGGAAGCGTCGGCGCCAACTTCGGACAGGTGATCGACGCCATGTCCGCCACCCGCACCCTCATCGGAATGAACTACCCCGGATCCGGCGCCACTCCGGAAGACCCCGCGGCGCTCCAACTGTCCACTCTCGCCGACTCGCTGGTGGCTGCAGCGGTCGACGCTGGATTCGAGACGTTCCCGATCCTCGGCCTCTCACTGGGTACAGCCGTCGCCGTCACGGCTGCAGTTCGTCATCCGCACCGAGTGACGGGCCTTCTCCTGACCGTCGGATTCGCGCAGACCGACCAGCAACTGCGGTTGGTGGTTGACACATGGACCGCGCTTGCCGAGAGCAGGGATCGAGCGGCGCTCGCTGCGTACCTGGTCAGCCTGTCCTCCCCGGCAGTGCTCGCAGGACTCGACCGGGCAAGCGCCGACGCGGCCGTCGCGCTCACGCGCGAGAGCTATCCCGCCGGCGGCGCGGCACAGGCGCGACTGGCCGCATCGATCGACATCGTTGACGCATGCTGCGAAATAGCCGTGCCGACGGTCGTGTTCGTCGGCGGGCAGGATCGCATCGTGCTTCCGGACTCGACACGGCATCTGGCCGCGGTGACACCGGGAGCGATCCTCATCGAGTACGCCGACGCGGGCCACATCTTCACACCGAATGAAGCATCGGTGTGGATCGACGACATCAGCGACTTCTTGCACGCACACGGACTGTGAAGGCGCCCGCACCCGTTCACACGGCGGTTCTGGCCGGAGCGCTGTTCGTCTACCTCACCGCTGAGATGTTCCCGATCGGAGTGCTCCCCGATCTGGCAGCGGACTTGCACACCACCGAATCCGGAGCCGGCCGACTGCTCACCGTCTACGCCGTGGTTGCGGGGATCGCGATCGTGCCGACGGTGATGGCGACTCGGCGCCTCGACCGTCGTGTCGTGCTCGTCGGAGCACTGATGGTCCTCGCGGTGTCACAGGCAGCCCTCGCTGCTGCACCGAATGCGCCATCAGCCTTGGCGGCCAGGGCCGTGGCCGCAATCCCCCATGGGCTCCTGTGGTCGACCGTCCCGATCGTCGCGGTGTCGTTGGCGGCCGATGACCGACAGGGACGGGCGACGGCGCAGGTCTTCCTCGGGGGCTCGGCAGCGCTGGTGGGTGGCGCTCCGCTGATGACGGGGCTCTCGTCGTGGGTCGGTTGGCGCCCCGCGGCCGTCACGTTGGCCGTGACGGCACTGCTGATCGGCGCGCTACTCTGGGTGATCCTGCCGAGAATCCCACCGGTTGACCCGGCGACGCAGCAGAAGACGTCGATCCCACCGTGGAGTGTCGTGAGTGTCTGTGTCGTCACGGTACTGCTGGTCACCGCCAGTTACGTGCCGTATACGTTCTTCTCGATCCTGGCGCAGCCGTACGGTTTTCGCTCCTGGTTGCTCGGTGGCTTGCAGATCGGTTTCGGCGTGGCAGGCCTGCTCGCCGTCGCGGTGATCGGTGGGCAGATCGACCGCAGTGTCGCGTCCGCGCTCACGGAGACGGTGGCAGGACTGGCAGTGGCATTCGGTGTGATCGCTCTGGAGCCGCCCACCGCGCTCTTCGTTGTCGGCGTCTTCCTCTGGGGGGCTGCGCTGGCGTGCGTGGCCCCGACGATGCAGAGCGCAGCGCTGCGCAGCGCGCCGGGAGACAAGGTGATGGCGTCGGCGCTCTACGTCCTGGCCTTTCAGATCGGTATCAGCGCGGGCTCGCTGCTGGGAGGCGTCGTCCTCGACGGCCCGGGTCCGCGGTGGCTAATGGTGTGCGCGCTGGCGGGGCTGGCGCCTGTCGCGGTGGCACTCGCCCTGCACCGCCTGGGTTTTCGTGTCATGGGCGCGGCGTCATCACGGACCTGATGCGTATGACGCATCCGCGTTGGCCGAGGCGGTCATGAAGAACTGTTGACCTTCCCCTAGCGGGAAGCTGCACAATCGTCGCAACCGGTGAAGGGCGCCGGATCGAGGAGGAGGACCCCATGGGTGCGCAGGTGTCGATCGGAGACTTCTCGTTGATGACGAGTCTGAGCCGGAAAGCGTTGCGGCACTACCACGATCTCGGCATTCTCGAGCCGGCGCACATCGATCCGCACACCGGCTACCGCTTCTATGACACCAGTCAGGTCGATCATGCCCACATCATCCGGCGGTTCCGATCCCTGGGCATGTCCATCCCCGACATCAAGGCGCTGCTGAGCACAGAAGACGCTGCCGCCCGGACGGACATCATCACGACGCATCTGGCACAGATGGAGCAGCAGCTGCAGCAGACGCGTGACACCGTGGGTGCTTTGCGTGAATTGCTCGCTCCCGTCGGGGTTCCCGCAACTGTGGAGGTACGCCAAGAGCGGGCGCTGGCAGTGTGGTCGGTGAGTGCAACCATCGACATCGATGACATCGACACCTGGTTCGTGGGGGCGCTTACGCAGCTCGGCGACGCGCTGGCAACAGCCGGGAGCGATCGCTCCACCGTCGTGCCAGGTGGTCTCTACGACCGTGGGTTGTTCAGCGATTCCCGGGGTGAGGCGACGCTGTTCGTTCCCGCACCACCGTCGACGGCTGCTCCGCAGGGTATTTCTGCCCGCGTCCTCCCCGCGGCCGACTATGCCGTGCTGACCCATTCCGGGAATCACGAGGGCATCGACCGCAGCTACGCGGCTCTGGGGAAGTACGCCAACGAACAGCTGATCAGCGATCAGGGTCCGACGCGCGAGCACTACCTCGGCGGCTCACTGGAGCCGGCGAGATTCACCGCCACCGAAATCTGTTGGCCCATCTTCCGCACCCGATGACCCCTCCGAGAGGTCACGGGCCGTTTCATCGCGGGCGAGGTGACGCAGACCGGAGCCGCTCTTCGAGGGGTGGCAACGGTTCTCCTTCATTCCGGGCTGTCCACGATCATCCTCGCCGCACAGGTTATCGTCAGGAGCGATGAGCATCCGAGCGTTCTTCGCGTTGCAGACCGACGACGCGGGTCGCGAGGTCTTCGTGCCCACCGAGTGGGCGCGCGGTCCGTGGGGCGACACCATCAGCGGCAACTACCTCGGGGGGCTGCTGGGCCTCATCGGCGAGCGTGACCTCGCGGGACAGACGGCCGGTATGCACCCCGCGCGGTTGACTGTCGATCTGATGCGGCCCGCAGCGTTGACGCCGGTATCGGTCAGCACCGAAGTCGTACGAGCCGGGCGACGGCTGCTGCTGGCTGACGTCGTGATGACCCAGGACGGCAAGCCGATCGCCCGAGCCGGCCTCCTCTATCTACGTTCCGGTGAGCAGCCGACTGCGCCACGCTGGTCTGCCGATGTGGTCATGCCTCCGCTGCCGGCGATGCCCAGAACGATCTCCGACGACGCGCCGATGCTGATGTACTCCTATGGGCGGAACGACGCACATCCCGGAGACGGTCTTGCGGCGTGGGCGCACAGCGGGCCCAAGTTCGTGTGGTTCCGCGACATGCTGCCGATCGTCGATGCCTTGGACAAGACACCATTCGGGTCCGCGGCGATGGCGGGTGATGTCGCGAGCTCGATCACGGGCTTCGGCGAGGACGGCCTACCGTTCATCAATGCGGATTACACGGTCTCGCTGAGCCGCTTACCTTCCGGTGCGTTCATCGGGCTCGCCGCTCTGACCCATCACAGCCACGGCGGAATCGCCACGGGTACAGCGCTTCTCGTCGATGAGAAGGGGCCGATCGGAACCGCCTCCGCCACGGCGCTGGTCAATCCCGGCTTCGACCCACCAGATCGGCCACGCTCCTGAGTTTCGCGAGCAACTACTGTCGCAGCAGTGGCGCGCTGCGGTAACTCCACATTCCGATCGAGCTGAAGGCGTCGCGATAGATGGAGAGAAGCTCGTCGGGAGTCGCGGTGGCCAGCTCGGCGAGAGGCTTGTCGGCGCTTCCGCTACCTGCGAAGACGTAGTCCTTACCCAGGGTGTCGGCGGCGGCGAGCTGGAACACTGTCAGCGCGCGGCGGATGTGACTGGCAGAGCTGATGACGAGTGCATGCGTCGCGCGCAGTTTCGCCAACACCTCGACGCCGTAGGACGCGTTCTCGACCGTGGAGCGCGCGAAGTTCTCGTCGTGAATGCGCTCGGCCGCAACGCCGTTGTTCGCCAGCCACTCCTTCATGGACTCGCCCTCGGTGCGCCCGGATTGCTCGACGCCGCCGGTGACGATGATGGGTGCGGTCGGCCAGCGCTGCGCGGCGGCCTTCGTCTGCTGGAGGCGGTCGATCAAGATGTCGTCCATCGATCCGTCGTCGTGCAGCGCGTAGCCGAGGGTGACGATGCCGAGTCCGGGCTCCGGCATCAGTGGCAGGGTATCGGTCAACGGGGTCGCGACCTTCTGATCGATCGTGGCGAACATCGTCTGCAATTGCTCTGCGCGCGCGGGGTCCAGCGCTCGGACCTGATTCATGTAGTTGTCGGCCTCGGCTTGCCGCCCGAGATAGCGTGACCAGCCGGCCAAGTACGACTGCGCGTCAACATCATTGGGAGCTGTGTCGAGCGCCGTCTTGTAGAGCGCGATCGCCGCGTCGACGTCCTTGCGTGCGATCTGCGCGGAGGCCGCGCTGAACAGGAGATCGTTTCGGTAGGGCGCCAGGTCGTGTGCCTGCATCAAGCGCTCGGCGACGATCTGCATGTTGTCGACCGTTTTGTCGGTGTTCCCGGCTGACGACGTCCGTGCGGGCGAGTCGAAGGCGTCCTCCGCCTCGTCCAGCAGCGTTTCGACGCGATCGTGAGTGCTCCCGTTGTCTGCCGACGGCGGCGGCGGCGACGGCGACGGCGACGACGACGACGCTGCAGCCGGTTCGGCGCTGTCGTGGGCGCAGGCTGCACCGCCGAGAGCGAGGGCGATGGCGACCGGGATGCTCAGCGCCCTGCGCGCGTATGAGTGTTTCATCTGATTCCCCCGTGATCGGCTGTGGTCACCAACCTACTTGCCGTCGGAGTCGGTGAACATGCCCGATCACGGCGGGCATGTTCGGCGTCCGCCCGGTCCGTCAGAGGAAGTAGCTGTCGTGGCGATGGTTCCACTCGATGCGTTCCTCGTCGGTCAGGCCGGCCAGGTGTGACAGGCCCTCGAAGTACGTCTCGCGCGGGGCCCCGGGGGCGAAAAGAACCAGTACCTCAGCCGGCTCGTCGGCCTCGTTGCGAAAACCGTGGATACCGCCGGGCGGAACGTAGAGGAAGTCACCTTTCGTTGCGTCGACCCACTTTTCGCCGTCGTAGAGACGCATTCCGCCGGAGAGGACGTAGAACGCCTCGGAGATGGCCCTGTGGTAGTGCGCGCCGGGCCCGCCCGCGTGGGGACCCATCTCGATGCGGTAGAGGCCGTAGTCTCCCGCAGACTTCTGCTGGTCGACCAGGTAATGGAATTTCAACGGTCCGCCGCGGTAGTCCTCGGCCTCATCGCTGCGCCGCAGCACGGCGCTGTTCTCGGGTTCGCCGCCGAAGCGGTTCTTCGGGTACGGCGGGACGTCCATGATGTTGCTCGGGTTCCAGAGCGACATGACGTTTTCTCTTTCTGTCTCAGTTGTCGTTCGGACCGACTATGCCTAGGCGACGTTCTCGTCGCCGACGGACCACAAGGCATCGATCTCGGCGTTGGCGCGCGCGAGGCTGTCGTCGGCGAGGGGCTTCACATGGGCCATCCGGTCGTCCATGTCAGCCATGGTCAGCTCGGCGACGATCAGGCGCGGTGTGAGACCGGCCATGGAAACACCGTGAGCCAGCCAGGATTCCGCGTGATCCCAGCCGTGACGAGGCGTGCCTGGGCTGTAACCGCCGCCGCGGCTTTCCAGCACGATGAACTCGGTGTCGCCGAGCAGGCTCGTGCCATCGGGGGTGAACGACAAGCCACCGCAGATGATGTGATCGACCCAGGACTTGACCAGGCTCGGCGCGGCGAAGTTGTACAGCGGCATACCGAGGATCACAGTGTCGGCGGCCTTGATCTCGTCGATCAGCATGGTGGCCAATGCGTACGTGCGGGCCTGAGCTGGGGTGTGCTGGTCGGGTGGGGTCATCAACGCCAACCCGGTCTCGGCATCCAGATGGGGCACAGGATCGGCGGCCAGATCTCGATAGGTAACCGTCCCAAGCGGATTCGCTTCAAGCCAGCGACCAGCGGCGCGCGCAGTCAAGGCACGGCTGACCGATGCCTGGCCGCGGACCGAAGAATCGATATGGAGAAGATGACTCATGATCTTCCTTTCAAGATAGTTAGCAAGACGCAAACTATCACTAGATTGCGAATAGTCAACCAATTCCCGTAGAGTGCTGTAGGTGGACGATCCAGCCGACCCGGACGATCTGAATGAGCCGGAGAACATGGTGGGCGCGATGATGGACTACCTGGTTCGACGCATGCGGGTGGAGGCTGACGAGGATCTCCGCAACTACGGGTTGAAGACACGGCACGCGATAGCGCTGACACTGCTACGGGACTTCGGTGAGCGGGCGCAATCCGAGCTGCCCTCGGCGCTCGGGATCGACGCCACCGGGGTCGTCGCTCTGCTCAACGACCTGGAGTCCGAGGGCTTCATCGAGCGGCGACGCTCGCCACAGGACCGTCGCCGGCACAACGTCGTGATCACCGCGGCGGGGCGCCGTCGCCTTGCCACGATCGAACAGGTCACCTCCCGTCTGGAGAAACGCATCCTCGGGTTGAACACCAAGGACCGTGCGGCACTGCACAAACTGCTGAGCAAGGCCATGGCGCACGCTGCCGGCGAGAGTGACGGCACCGAACAGAAGCGACCAGCGGCCCAGTAGCCCGGGGAGCCCTCGAGCGAGACGGCCTGGTCAGTTCAACGCCAACCAGTCCTCGAGTCGCGTGGTGCCCAGCTCGGCATCGTCGCCCGTGACGAGCGTCGTGTGGTCGATCGCCAGCCCGCTGTACGTGGCTGACGGATCGTCAACCGCGTCGAGTGTTCGTCCCTGGTGACGAAGAACGGTGCGAGCCATGTCGGCGAAGGTCATCTTCTCCGGGCCGCCGACGTCGTGAATGGAGTTCAGCGGCTGACCGACGGCGATGCGGGCCAGTATCGCGGCCACCTCAGCGGCGTCGAGGGTCTGGATGAGCGCCACCGGTGCGCGCACCGCGTCGCCGGCCGATCAGTCCGGTCGCGCCAACGACGGCGATCTTCTTCGAGGTCTCGGTTTCGCGCACATCTCTACGCTGCCAGTGAGATCGGTGCACGGCCCGCTGGAGAACCCGTGGTCCTCCTCTGGGCTCACCATTGACATGCAAGTGGTTACTTGCCTATCGTGAACGAGGTGGGCGATGTCTTCAAGGCGTTGGCGGATCCCACTCGACGGGCGATTCTCGACGAACTGACCGATCGGAACGGTCAGACGTTGTTCGAGATCTGTGCACGACTCGCGTCAAAACACGGCCTCGGCTCGTCACGGCAGGCGATCTCGCAGCACCTCGACGTTCTCGAGGCCGCGGGCTTGGTCACCACGCGACGTGAAGGTCGGTTCAAATTCCACGACATCGACACCGCGCCACTGGAACCCATCGTCCAGCGATGGCTTACGACGACGGGAAAGACACCGACAGAGAGGAATCGGCGTGAAGATCACCCTGACTAGCGTGTTCGTCGACGAGCAGGACAAGGCGCTGAGGTTCTACACCGACGTGCTCGGCTTCCAGACGAAACACGACATCCCGATGGGCGAGCACCGGTGGATCACTGTGGTCTCTCCGGAGGACCCCGACGGCACCGAAGTCGTGCTCGAGCCGGACGGACATCCCGCGGTGAAGCCGTTCAAGGAAGCGCTCGTCGCCGACGGCATCCCGTTCACTGCTTTCGCTGTCGACGACGTCCACGCCGAGTACGAGCGGCTCCGCGAGCACGGCGTCTACTTCACGCAGGAACCGGCGACCATGGGGCCGGTGACCACGGCGGTACTCGACGACACGTGCGGCAACCTCATCCAGATCCAGCAGATGAACTGAGTGTCGCCAGGGGCATTGCGATCGACGGGCGCTTCCCGAACAGTTGGAGTATCGACGAGAAAGGATGACTGATGACCGCCAACGATGACGCCGTGAGCCGCGAGCCCCGTCCCGACGAGGCTGAGGCCAACGCGTTCTTCCCCTCGCCGTACTCGCTGACGCAGTACGTCCCACCCCGGACCGATTTCGACGGTGTCGAGCACGAGGGTGCCTATACCGAGGGTCGGTGGAAGATCTTGGCGATTGCCGCCGAGGAACGCTATGTGCTGTGCAAGAACGGGAAACTGTTCTCCACCGGTAATCACCCCGTGGAAACGCTGCTGCCGCTTCACCACCTGATGGAGGCTGGTTTCGACGTGGACGTCGCAACGGTGACCGGTTACCCGGCCAAGCTGGAGTGGTGGGCGATGCCGGGTGAGGACGAGACCGTTCCCGAGGCCTACGAGAGACTCAAGCCCAAAATGCAGCAGCCGAAAAAGCTGGCCGATGTCGTCGCACATGAGCTCGGCGAGGACTCCGACTATCTGGCGGTGTTCATTCCCGGTGGTCACGGAGCGCTCGTCGGGTTCCCGGACGCAGAGTCGGTGGCACAGACGCTGGATTGGGCCTTGGCGCGTGACAGATACATCATCACGTTGTGTCACGGGCCGGCTGCGTTGCTGTCGGTCGGTCGTGACGGTCGTGAGTCACCGTTCAGGGGTTACTCGATGTGTGTGTTCCCGGATGCGCTCGATGAGGGCGCCAACGTCGACATGGGCTACATCCCCGGGCATCTACAGTGGTTGTTGGCAGAGTCGCTGGAGGCACAGGGAATCACGGTGCTCAATGACGACATGACCGGCCGGGTGCATCAAGATCGCACGTTGCTCAGCGGAGACAGCCCACTGGCAGCGAACAATCTCGGCCTGCTCGCGGCCGACGTTCTGGTGAAGGCGGTGAACGGCACGAGCTAGCGTTGATAGGACGGCACCTGGACATAGATCGCTAAGCCCCCGGCGGCCACTGTCCGAGCACCGTCGATGTCGTCGGTCACGGCCACGTTGACCAACCGAACACCCGGGGCGCCTGCCGGCCGGCACCGGGGTGGCGCTCGGGTGAAACAGGTCCGCTGATAACAGCTTTCGCAGCATCTGCCAGGAGCCACGTCACCGTGGGGACACCGAGCGCGCGGCGCGACGGAAGTCACGAGGATTGACACCCCGCACTCGCTTGAACGCCGCACTGAACGCGAACGGATCCGTATAACCGACGGCGCGTCCCACCTGGGCGATGGGAAGATCCGGTTCGTCGGTCAACCGATCCATCGCCAGAGCCATCCGCCATCGTGTGAGGTAGGTGAGCGGCGCCTCGCCCATCAGCTCACTGAAGCGTCTCGCGAGCGTCGACCGAGACACCCCGATGCGTTCAGCCAGCATCGCCACTGTCCACGGCGCGGCGGGATCGTCGTGCAGCAGGCGCAGCGCGTCGCCGACCACCGGATCGCGCTGCGCGACCCACCAGGTCGGCGGTTCACCGCCGGGTCGGTCGAACCACCCGCGGATGGTGCACACCAGCATCCAGTCCAAGAGCCGATCGAGCACCACCTGCTGTCCCGGCACATCAGCGGCGACCTCCTCGGCGAGATGATCGAGGACAGCGTCACCGGTCCCGCCTGCGCCGACGTGCACGACGACCGGCAAGGCCTCCAGCAGTCGCCGGCTGATCTCGCCGCGCAGAGGATAGGCGCCCACGATCAATGTGCTTGCACCGGAATTCTTTCCAGAATCAACCCAACCGAGGCGGTGTCGGGTGCCACCCTGCTCGGGTGTCGCGCAGAATTCACCGCAGGCCACCGGTTCGGCTGTCGTGTCGAGAGCATCGACGAATGTGAAGGTGTCGGGGCCGCGAACAATGACCGTCTCATAGGAGTCGAGGCGTTGCGGCGGGCCGTTCTCGGGGACGATCCATCCGCCGCCGCCGAGGACCGTGCACAGCGTCAGCGGTGCGCCATCGACGAAGTGCAGCGACCACGGCGGCGTCAGAAGAGAACTTCCGAACAACGAGCCGTGCGCTCGTACGCCGCGGAACAGATCACCGAACGCATCCATATCGTCGAGGCTAGACGATTGAACAGGTATTTCGGACTCCAACCCATGTACTCGTCCAACGCCGCGGGGTTGACTCGACAACATGACTACTTCGACCACTCTGGTTCTCGGCGCGAGCGGCAAGTCTGGACGTCGGGTCGCGGCCCGACTCCGGCTCAGAGGTGTGCCGGTCCGCGCCGCGTCGCGACGCAGCGCCATTCCGTTCGACTGGGCCGCGCCGAGCGGCTGGAACGCGGTGCTGCACGGCGTGACCGCCGTCTACGTCGTCGCGCCGTCGGTACCCGGCCCGGTCCACGACTTCGTCTCGCAGGCTGCGGACGCGGGCGTGCGGCACCTCGTCCTCTTGTCGGGGCGCGGCGCCGATGACTGGGGTGACTCGACGTTCGGTCGTGACATGCGCGACGCCGAGGACGCGGTGCGCGCCGCGGACCTCTCGTGGACCATCCTGCGGCCCAACAACTTCGCGCAGAACTTCGACGAAGAGCTCTGGCACGCGCCACTTCTCGACGGGGAATTGGCGCTGCCGGCAGGCGATGTCGGTGAACCGTTCATCGACCTCGATGACGTCGCCGATGTCGCCGTTACCGTGCTCACCGACCCCGGCCGGCACCGCGGCCGCGTCTACGAGTTGAGCGGGCCTCGCTCGATCACCTTCGCCGACGCTGTCGCAGCCATCTCGCGCGCCGCGGACCGGCCGATGTCCTATCGAAGAATCACCCCTGAGGAGTACGTCGATACGCTGCTCGCCCAGGGCCTCGATCGAGGCGACGCCGAACACGTCGCCGAGATGTTCGAGCTGATGGGGCGAGGTCTGATCTCGGAGCCCACGGACGACGTCGCTGCTGTTCTGGGGCGCCCGGCCCGGACGTTCGAGGACTATGTCCTGCGCGTCGCGGTGACGGGGGCCTGGACGCGATGAACCAGCTGACGGAGAACGACCTGCAGTTGCTGCGCCGCCCGCTCTACGGATTCTTGTCCACGGCAGATGGTCCGCTGCCACCGCAGCCGCGACCGGTGTGGTTCGAGGTCACAGACGCCGACGAGATCCAGCTGTTCAGCGCACCCGACACCGTGCGGGTTCGCAGATTGCGACGGGACCCGCGCGTCTCGCTCGTCGTGACCGCCCCGGTGGGTGAACGCGAACGGTGGGTGTCGGTGACGGGAACGGCGACGGTTGCCGACGACGGCGCTGAGGCCCTGCTCGAGCGACTCGCCGCACGTTACTGGAAAATCGACGACCCCACTCGCGCAAACGATCTCGCCGAGATGCTGCACGAACAATGGGTCCGGATCGTCATCCACCCTGTGACAGTCCATCGCTATGCGATGTGACCCCGCATCAGACGCCGGCTGAGGCGAGCTCCTCGGCGAACAACTGGGCGCGAGCGGCTGCGTACTCCTCGCTCAACCGCGCCACCAGCTCGGCCGTGGAGACCACCTCCCGGATGGGTCCGATGCCCTGTCCGGCACCCCAGATGTCCTTCCACGCTTTGGCATCGGTGTTCCCGCCGGACCCGAAATCCATTGTCGACGGATCGGATTCGGGCAGGTTCTCGGGATCCAGCCCCGCTGCCTCGATGGAGCCGCGCAGATAATTGCCGTGCACACCGGTGAAGAGGTTCGAGTACACGATGTCGCTGGCACCGCTGGTGGTGACCATCTGCTTGTAGGCGTCCTCGGTGCGAGCTTCGGTCGTGGCCAGGAAGGCCGATCCGATGTAGGCGAGATCGGCACCGGCGGCCTGGGCGGCCAGGATGGACCGACCGTGCCCGATGGCGCCGGACAGCAGCAGCGGCCCGTCGAACCACGCACGGATCTCCTGCACGAGCGCGAACGGCGAGATGGTGCCGGCGTGCCCGCCCGCCCCCGCAGCCACGGCGATCAGACCGTCAGCGCCCTTCTCGATGGCTTTGCGCGCGAACCTGTCGTTGATGACGTCGTGCAGCACGATGCCGCCGTAGGAATGGATGGCGTCGTTGACGTCGGCACGGGCACCCAGCGAAGTGATCACGACGGGGACCTTGAAGTCGATGCACGCCTGCACGTCCTCCTCGAGTCGCTCATTGGACTTGTGCACGATCTGGTTCACCGCGAACGGAGCCGTCACCGCGTCGGGATGCTCACGGCGCCGGCCGTCCAACGCGGTGGTGATCTGTTCCAGCCACTCGCGCACCACGGAGGCCGGGCGGGCGTTGAGTGCTGGGAAGGATCCCACGACGCCGGCGCTGCACTGCGCGATCACCAACTCCGGTCCGGAGCAGAGGAACAGTGGGGCCGCGACGGCGGGCAGGGCGAGATTGTCACGCAGGATGTCGGGAAGGGCCATGGGGCAATCACTTTCGGTCGTGTTTGTCGGTCTGGTTGGATGGCGATTCGGCATGTTCTGGACGTGGGGGAGCCAGTTCGTCTGCGGTTTCTGCGATTTCCCGCCAGAACGCGATGGATGCCCTTTCGATCATCTGGCCCGCCCTCAATGTCGCCAACGGGTAACCGATGCCGGGACGATCCTGATAGCGGTGCTGCAGATCGGTGAAGCGGGCCAATCGGGCCTTGCGTTCCACGATCTGGTTCTCGGCCAGCTCCCGCATGCTCGCTGGATCGGCAAGCTCACCGAAATGGAGTTTGAGCAGCGCCTCGTCGTGGAGCTCGGAGGGTTGTGCGGTCCCAGCGTCGCGTAGCCAATTCCTCAGGCAGTCAAGGCCTTCGGGGGTGATGGAGAAGAACTGTCGTCGCCGGCCGCCGTCTTCGGTCTCGGACTGCAACAGCCCGCAGTCCTCCAGCCGGCGTGGTTCGCGGTAGAGGGTGGCGTGCTGGAGAGGCCACAGGTACGCGATGGACTCGGCCACGTACTGCTTGAGTTGATACGAGGTGGTGGGGCCGCGCACTGCGATGACACCGAGCACCACGTAGGAGAGGTGGCTGAGTCGAGAGCCCTCGGACATGAAACCGACCGTATCATTGATACGGTCCACGTGGCAGCATCAATGTGTCGTTATTCTTGCGCGGTGCCTCACACCGGCGCCGGCTACAGGGACGGGACACACGCGCTCATGCAAGCACCGTCGAAGTCGCGGGGCCAGCCGTCGTAGGTGAGCTGTTCGTACCCCTTTAGGGGTATGCCTTGTGCAGCAGAGGTTGCGTCACCTCTGGCTGATGGCCAGCCACAGCATGTGGCCCAGTGTTGCGGAGAAGGTCTCGTCGCTGGCCGGGTCTCCGTGGGCCAGTTGATCGAGGATGCATGCGCGGGTGGTGACCAAGACCAGGCGGCCCAACTGCGGTGGATCGGCGAGCCGAGAGACTCGCTGCGCCTTCTGCTCCCGGACGAGGCGTTCAGCCATCTGTGCCACGTAGTCGCGCACCAGGGCCTCGACACCCTCCGCGGCCTCGGGATCGCGGTCAGCGATGTCGAAGACCGCGAGCCATTCGAGGCGGTGCTCGCGGCCCTGCGCCATCAGCGTGCGGACGACGTCGATCATGTCCTTCGAGCTTCCCCAGGCAGGCTCGCGCCACCAGCGATCGGCGGCCTCTCGCGCAGCGGTCATCGCCGGCGCGGCGAGCCGGAACGCCAGCTCGGTTTTCCCCGAGAAGTGTTGATAGAAAGTCGATCTCGAGACATTTGCGGCTTCGAGAATGTCGCCGACCGCGATGTCCGGGAGTCTTTGTCCAGTGCGCAGGAGGGATCGGGTGGCGTCGAGGATCTGCTGCTCGCTGGTCGTGCGACGCTGCCGGGGCGCAGCTGCACGTCGGGTCGGCGCCATGAGTCGAAACTCTAGGCCACCTGCGCTTGCGCGCTTAATCGAACATAGTGTACGAATAATACTATGGCGACGAAGCCTCTCAGTCCCGCGCACGGTTCGGTGGTGCAGAAGAAGACCTTCTGCGGCATCTGCGAAGCGTCATGCGGTTTGGTGGCAACGGTCCACGAGGGCCGACTCGTCGAGCTGCTGCCCGATCCTGATCACCCGGCGTCGCGCGGTTTCGCCTGCGCGAAGGGCGTCCAATTCGGCAGAGTGGTCGACGACCCCGATCGGGTGACCGTACCGATGCGACGCACGCCCGGCGGCGACTTCCAAGAGGCCACCTGGGACGAGGCGCTCGACGACATCGGCGCGCGACTGCATGCCGTACGCGACAACCACGGCACGGAATCGATCGGTGTGGTGTGGGGAAACCCGATTGCGTGGAATTACGCGGCGACGGTGACCATGAATGGTTTGGCGGCTGCGCTGAAGACCAAGCACCACTACACATCTGCCTCGATCGACGTGAACAACTACTGGGTCGCCGCGGACATGATGTACGGCAACTCGACTGTCAACCCGCTGCCGGATTTCGCCGCGACGCATTTCGCGCTCATCGTCGGTGCCAACCCGGTGGTGTCGCACGGCAGCCTGGTCACCACCGGCCGCATCCGTGACGTACTGCTCGACATCCCGCGCCGCGGTGGCCGCGTCGTCGTCGTCGATCCACGCCGGACGGAGACCGCCCGTCTCTTCGAGCACGTGCCGATCACGCCAGGCGCCGACGCGTGGCTGCTGCTGGCAATGATTCGTGTGATCGTCGACGAGGATCTCGATGACGAGGCAGCGCTCGCTCGCCAAACCGTGGGAATCCAAGCGCTGCGCAGGCTGGCACAACGAGTCGATGTCGCTCGCGCCGCCGCGGAGACCGGAATCGGCGTCGAGACGATCTTCGAGTTGGCGCGCGGGCTGGCAGCGGCGCCGGCCGCCAGCGTGTACGGGCGCTGCGGGGCGTCACTAGGTCCGTATTCCACGCTCACCAAGTACCTGCTCGACGCGTTGGCCATCATCACCGGGAACTTCGACCGGCGCGGCGGCATGGTGCTCGGGGACCCGATGGTGGACTTCGAAGCCCTGGGTGCCCGTTTCGGCATCGCCGGCCGGGGCCGATGGACCACGAGGGTGGACGGCATGCCCGAGGTGATGGGCACTGCGCCGCTGGCCTGCCTGCCGCGAGAGATCACCACACCCGGGCGCGGCCAGCTGCGTGCCCTGATCGCCATGTCGAGCAACATGGTCACGAGCGCACCCGACAACGCGAAAACAGCCGCGGCGCTGCAGGACCTGGACTTGATGGTCTCGCTGGATCCCTACGTCACCGAGACGTCCCGGCTCGCTCACTGGATTCTGCCGCCGACCTTGTGGCTGGAACGTGAGCAGCTGCCGGTGTTCACGCAGGCGCAGTCGACGGTGCCCAACGCCCAGTGGGTCTCGCCCGTCCTCCCGCCCCGCGGGCAGGCTCGCGACGACTGGTGGATTCTCGACCAGATCGCGCGGCGCATCGGCATCGTCGCGTCCGTCGCTCCGGCGGCACGCTTCCTGGGCCGGTGGGGTTTTCGTCCCTCGCCGTCGACACTCACCGACTGGATCCTGCGTACCGGCCGCCACGGTGACTGGTTCGGCTTGAGACGCTCCGGCCTCAACAGGGCCAAGCTCCTCGCCCACCAGGGCGCGGTGAAACTGGCCGACGCCTGCCCTGTGGGCGTGCTCGACAGGAAGCTGCACACGGCGGACCGCCGCATCCACCTCGATATCCCGGAATTGGCAGCCGAAGTGGAGCGCATGCTCGCGGCCGACGACGATGATCCACAGTTTCCCCTGCGTCTGTTCAGCATTCGTGAACTACGCTCGCACAACTCGTGGCTGCACAACGTGCCTGCACTGCTGGTCGGGGCCCGTCACTGTCACGCGATCCTGCATTCCGACGACGCCCGCGCGCTGGGGATCCACGACCACGACGACATCGTGGTGACGTCTCCATGGGGTCGAGTGCGCACGCGCGCACGGGTCTGCGACGACGTCGCGGTCGGCGCTGTCGGGATGACGCACGGCTGGGGACATGGCGGTCGGTGGCGCGCCGCCGTGGCCGCAGGCGGCAGCAGTTACAACATGTTGACCCCCAACACCGCCGATCATATCGACCGGCCCTCGGGGAACGCCTTCTTCAACGGTGTGCCGGTGTCGGTGGCCCTCGCCGAGACGGATCGGTGAACCGATGCCGTTCGTGATCACCCGGGCATGCTGCAGTGATGCGCTGTGCGCGTCGGTGTGCCCGGTCGACTGCATTCACCCCACGCCGGGTGACGCCGATTTCGGCAGCACCGAAATGCTGTACATCGATCCGAGACGGTGCATCGACTGTGGCGCGTGCGCCGACGTGTGTCCCGTCGATGCGATCCACGCCGACGACGAACTGCCGGATGCCGAGTCCGGATATGCGGCCCTCAATGCCGACTACTTCGCGGTCCGACCGCAACCGGTCACGACGCCCCCACCGGCGCGACCTGTGCCCACTGCGGAACCGCTCAGAGTCGCCATCGTGGGCGCGGGACCCAGTGGCTTCTACGCCGCCGCCGAACTGCTGGAGTCGGGTCCGCATGTGACCGTCGCGCTGATCGACCGCCTGCCCACCCCGTACGGGCTGGTGCGCGCGGGGGTGGCGCCGGATCACCCCGACACCAAGAAGATCACCGATCACTTCGCCGCTGTCCTCGCGCATCCACGGTTGACGGCGTACTTCGACATCGAGGTCGGCACCGATGTCCACCATCGTGACCTCGCCGCCCACCACCACGCCGTCATCTACGCCACCGGTGCTGCAGTCGGTCGCCGGCTGGGTGTCTCGGGTGAGCACCTGCCGGGCAGCCTGACCGCGGCAGAGTTCGTGGCCTGGTACAACGGGCATCCCGATCACGTTGATGGCGTGATCCTCCCGGACCACCCCACGGCTGTCCTGGTCGGCAACGGCAACGTCGCTCTCGATGTCGCGCGCGTCCTACTGCTCGGCGGGCAGATGAGGCACACCGACATCGCCGATCACGCACTTCACGCGCTGGCGGACAACAAGATTCGAGATGTCGTCATTCTCGGCCGGCGTGGCCCCGAACACGCTGCCTTCAGCCTGAGTCAGCTGCTGGCCCTGACCGCCCTCGATGGCATCGACGTCGTCGTCGAGTCCGACGACCTGGCCGATGCCGCGGTGCCCGTCGACAGGATGCCCGGGGCAGCGTTCGTTGCCAATGCGAAACTAGCTCTACTCAAGGAACTTTCGATGCAGAAGCCGCTTGAGGAGCGGAGAATCCATCTCCGGTTCACGACGTCGGTGCGCGCCGTCACCGGGGTCGACGGGGTCGATGGGGTCGACATCACTTCCGCCATCCAGGGCGAGAGCCATGTCCCGGCCGGTCTGGTCGTGTCTTGTATCGGATTCGACGGGCGAGCCGTGACCGACATTCCGTTCGACCCCGCCACCACGCGCATTCCGAACGACGGTGGCCGAATACACGATGCTGCGGGGCAGCTCGTGCGCGGCAGCTACGTGACGGGATGGATCAAGCGCGGCCCGAGCGGTGTCATCGGCAGCAACAAGGTCTGCGCCAGCGAGACAGTCGCCGCGCTGCTCGACGATCACCGACGCGGGTTGCTCGGCCCGCCGGCGCGACCGTCGTCGGTGTTCGCCGACGCACTGCCGCACGATCCGATCGACCGCCGTGGGTGGTTGCGGATCGACGACTACGAACGCAACCGGGGCCGCCAGTCCGGGCGACCGCGGCGCAAATCAGTCCATCGACCCGAGATGGTCGACATCGCCAACCCCCTGAGGAGACCACAGTGACCCGTCGAGGATTGCTCACCAAGGACCGCTTCGCGCCTGTCGCCCCGGTGCACGCGCCGGCGTATCACATCTCGCCCACCATCGACTTCGGCGGCGTCGACATGCTGACCTTCACTTATCTCACCGATGCCGACAGCGCCGCACAGATCGTCCCGGACGCACTGGAGCTCGATGACCACCCGGTGGTCACTCTGTCGTTCCTGGACTACGGGATCAGCGGGGCGGGGTCTTACCGGGAGGTGGTGCAGAGCATCGCCTGTCGCCACCGTGAGCAGGCTGTGGGATATGTACCGCACATCTACGTCACCAATGAACCCGCGATGATCGCCGGGCGCGAATGGTTGGGCTGGCCGAAGATGATGGCCGACATCACGTTCTCCGCCCGGACCTCCACCCTCGACGGCCTGATCACCGCGCGGCTGGAGCGCCCCGCCGGGCTCACGTTGGCCGTGGCGCAGTTCGTGCCCACCCAACGTCTGGACAGCCAGATCCTCACCGCTGCCGGCGACAACGTGACCATGAACCTGCGAGTGATCCCCTCGCCGGTGCCTGGTCAAGGACCTTCGGTGACCGAGCTGGTGCCCTCGACCATGAGGGCGCTGTCGGGCGAGGTCTGGGCCGGCCAGGGCAGCGTTCACCTGACCGGCGTCTCACAATTCACGCCGCTGCAGCGGTTCCCGGTGGTCACGATGTTGGGCGCCATGTTGATCCGCAACGCCGACATGCAGTTGATCGCACCCACCGAGACCTTCGCGCTCTGCTGAGGCAGGACCGCGCATTGCACAGTGGCCCTTCGGCGCGAAAGATTGGCCCCGTGTCTCGGTCGCTTGACGACGGCCCGTTCTTTCACGGCACGATCGCCGCTGTGGGCGTCGGTGACTTGCTCACCGCAGGCAGGCCGTCGAATTACCGCCCCGAGGTCGTGATGAACCACATCTACTTCACGGCCCTCGTCGACGGAGCCGGACTGGCTGCGGAGATCGCCGCCGAACTTCATGGCGGCACGGCCGCGCCTCGGGTCTACCAGGTCGAACCCACGCGCGACTTCGAGAACGACCCGAACGTGACCGACAAGAAGTTCCCTGGCAACCCGACCCGCTCGTATCGCAGCACCGCCCCTTTGCGGGTGGTGGCTGAGGTCACCGAGTGGCGGCGGTTGACGCCGCAGCAGCTGCAGATGTGGAGGGAGCGGCTGTCCGCCCTGCTCTCCGATGACGCCGCGGAGATCATCAATTGAGTACCTTCGGTCCAAACGTCAGCGATACAGGGGCGGAGATGACGGCGTGGGCTTCTACGACACGACATGCCTGATCACTGGAACCAGCTTGTCCTACATCGAGGCCACCGCAGTGCTGTTGCGGCGCACTGCGTCTGGCGGCTACCACCCCGTCTCTCTGGGGATTCAGGGTGCCTATGACGGATACGGATGCCTCGAGTTCGTCGAGACAGATCACGGCATCGCAGCCCTTACCACGTTTTTCTCGCACGCCCTCGAGGCAGGCCGTTTCCGCGGCCAGGACGCGACCCGCATCGGAGAGCCGCGGTGGACCGAGGCCGACATCGAGACCCTGCTGTACCTGGTCGAGCGAACGACGACGGGCTCCGAGCTCTACGGCGGTCTCTGGCAGCCGAGCACTATGCTCGACGGCGACCCGGTGGTGATGGCGATGATCGCCCAACCGGTGTGGGACGCCATCGCTGCCGAGCACCCCGGCACCAGCGATCTGGTTGTCGAAGCATTCGGCCCCGGACACGACCTGGCCATGGACATCTACGGAGCCGATCTACACGGCCGTCTTCGTGAGCCGCTTCGCGAGCTCGCTGCGATGTCGACCTTCATCGCAGCTCACCCACCTCTCCGGTGGGCGCCGCCCGGTGAACGCGAGCAGCGCTTCTTTCGTGACGTCGGCCATCAGTTCAGCGACGAGGACCGCCGGGACTTCCTGGCCGTCGCGCGGAATGAGTATCGCGAGAACCACCGGCTTCAACGCGCTCTGAATGCAGTCGCTGCCGCGACGCTCGACTAGACATCGCCGGACGCAGTTCGTAGCCTTGCCCGGGGCATCGATCGCGTGGGGGGCCACACCATCGACGAAGGATCGTGACAATCCGCATGACCGAGATGCGCCGCTCGCTTCGGGTGAGGTGCACCGGCATCGCAGGTGCCCTGCTGACGATGGCCGCAGCGATGACCGCCGCGCATGCCGACCCCGCCGGTGACGCGCTGGCCACGCTCAACGAGCTCTCCCAGCAAGCGGTGGACAGCCGCGAGGCCGTCACCGCTGCTCAGCGTGACGCCGACGCCAAGCAGGCTGAGCTGACCGCGGCCGACGATCGCCACCGCGCTGACCAGGCTGCGCTCGACGCCGCGAACAGCCAGCTCGCGCCGCTGCAGAACGCGGTCGACCGCCTCGCTGCGATGACCTACATGAGCGGCGGTGACAGCGAGATGGCAACGGTGCTCACCGCGTCGTCGCCCCAGCGACTCATCGACCGACTCTCCGTACAGCACGTGGTGGACGCGACGACGGCTGCCAACCTGCAGTCGTATCGGCAGACACGCGAGCGCGCCGAGACCGCCGCCCGGGATTCCGAGCGCTCAGCCGCCGACGCCCGCTCCGCAGCGGAGAGGGCCGCTGCGATCCGGACCGAATTGCGGGCTAAGTGGCAGGACCTGCTGCGCAGGATCGCCGCCGCGGAGGCTCAGTACGCGGCGTTGACGCCGCAGCAGCAAGCGGTGATCGATGCCGCAGTTCCGCCGCCGCTACCGGCTGCGCCTCCAGTGCCGCAGGACCCCGCCGTCGTCGCGATGCCCGCTCTGCCGCCCGGCGACCTGGCGCCTCCGCAGGTTCCCGACGCCCTGCCCGCGGGAGTTGCCAACGAGGCTGGCCTGCAACCCAATACGATCCTCGTCGCACGAGCCGTCAGCGCCCAGTTCCCGCAGATCTCCACGATCGACGGCGTGCGGCCCGACTCGAAACCGTGGCATCCGCGGGGTCTCGCCATCGACATCATGATCCCCAACCCCGACAGCCCCGAGGGCATCGCGCTCGGTGACCAGATCCGCGCGTTCGCGCTGGCCAACGCGGGCCGGTTCGGCTTGCAGGACGTGATCTGGCGCGGCACCTACTCCACACCGGCCGGGCCGCAGGCATCCGGATACGGGCATTACGACCACGTGCACATCACCACCACGCCTCGCGGCTGAGTGCTCGCCGTCAGGAGTTCGCATCGACTCCGGTGATCGTGATGGCGAAGGGGCCCTGCTGCTTGTCGAGGATGTAGACGGCCACCTCGTCGACGGTCGACGGATCGAGGAGCCGCGGAGCCTCGGGTGCGGGATCCAGACGCATGCCGACGGGCTCGAAACCCGCGATGGGCAGGGCATAGCTGCGTGCCACACCGGCATCGGTCCGGAAGCGCTGGATGTAGGACCACGACTGGCCGGCGACGCCGAGCTTCAGCACGTACGTCTTGCCGTCGCCGGTCGCCTGCACGCTCAACGCCGTGGCGCCCACGGCTCTCTGTCCGATACCGGCGTCTTGTGGGCTGCGAGCAGAAGCGAAACCGCCATTGTTCTCCAGCGACAGGGTGCCGGAGAACTCGAGGCCGCGCCCGCCGGACGCCACGCGCGAGGTGGACTTGCCGCCCATGACCGGGTCGTTGACCGTGGTCCAGCCGGCCACCGCGCCGGGACTGCCGAGGTCGACCAGGCTCACGACCCGTCCGCCCGGTGCGGTCGTCGTCTCGTCGGCGCTGGCCGGCCGACCGCAGACGACCACCAGCGCCGAGACCGCGAGGGCGATGCCGACCAGCCACTGCCGATTCCGGGCCACGTCAGCATCCTCCGGCGCCGGTGCTCGTCTCACGGCTCCGCATGGGCATACCGTCGATCACCGAGTACACGACCTTGAGGTCCGGAACCTCGTCGGTGCGCCACTTCTCGCCGCCGTCCTTACCGATCAACACCACGGTGAACGCGTCCGGGGCGACGCGGTAGCGCTGCCTCATGCGGTCCGATTCACCCGGGTCCATCGCCGCACCGTCGAGCGTGCTGCTGCCGCCGGTGACCGCCACTGCGAGCACCATGTCCCGGTCGGCGAATGCACACTGGCTGTCGTCGATCCTGCGAAGGGTCTCGGTCAGCCTGGGGTCGTTCCCTGCGGGCGAGAACACCACGAGGGGGCGACGCTCCCAGAGGTAGTCGCCGAGTCCGCTGGCCGAGGCGGTGGCCGAGCCGAGCGCGGCGCACACCACCACCACGGTGGCGACGAACGCTGACCGCACCACACTGCGCTGTCGAGCCATAGTGCTTCCCGATCGTACCGATGCGTCGGCGCGCCGAGCCGGTTGCGAGTACTGCCGATACTGCGGCGCTTGGTACTGGGGTCGGGCGTACGCGGCACGGGGAGCGGAGTATGCCGGCTCGGGAACCGCCGCGACGTGGTAGTCGACGAGTCCATGGATGGCCTGCAGGAGCTGTGGATTGTGTGAGCGGTGCGCCGGCGCGCGGGGTCGGCATCACCCCAAACCTATTGTGCACAATTGAGATGTGTGCGATAAAGTTTGACCGTGCCCGGTCCCCGTCTCGATGAGCAGCTGTGTTTCGCGCTGTACTCGGCGTCGCGTGCGGTGACAGCTGCCTACCGGCCGCTTCTGGAGGAACTCGAGCTGACCTACCCGCAGTACCTGGTGCTCATGGTTCTGTGGGAAGAAGAGCCGTGCACGGTCGGCCATCTGGGCGACCGCCTGCATCTCGACTCCGGCACGCTGTCGCCGCTACTGAAGCGTCTGGAGTCGGCGGGCCTGGTGCGCCGTCAACGTAGTGCGACCGATGAACGGCGAGTCGAGATCTCGTTGACCAGTCGCGGGCGTGCTCTCGAAGAGCGTGCGGCATGCATTCCGGATCGGCTGCTGGGCTCCGACGTCTCGGCCGCAGCGGATCTCGTGGCCTTACGTGATGTTCTGCATCTGATCACCGCCGACCTCTATGCGCGCACGCCTGACTGAAAGCAGCGCCGTGACAACGACGAAAGGGTCGCCCGTGTCCGATCTGCCTGCACCGCCGCCCACCACCCGTGCGCGGACCATCGCCCGCCTCGTGCTCGCCGGGGCGATGATCTTCGCGGGGCTCAGCCATTTGTTCTGGGCCCGTGAGGAATTCCAGGCACAGGTGCCGAAGTGGGTACCGATGGACGCCGACGGCGTCGTGATGGCCTCCGGAGGTGTCGAGATCACACTGGGCGTGGGTCTCGCGCTGCTGAGGCGGGATCGCGTTCTGGTCGGCCGGCTGCTGGCAGCGTTCTTCCTGCTCGTCTTCCCGGGCAACATCGCCCAGTTCGTCAACCAGGCAGACGGGTTCGGCCTCAACACAGACACCAGCCGATTCGTCCGACTGCTCTTCCAACCCGTGCTGATCGCCTGGGCGCTGTGGGCTACGAGGATCCCGCGGCGTCGCTGAGCATCTGCTCCACGGCGGCCACGGCCTCTCCTGCCCCGAACGCTTTCAGCCGACTCAGCGGCATCGAGGAGATCATCTTCAACATGTCGGTTCCGAGGCCGTCCCCGGGGGTCATGGATCCGAACTGTTCTGCCAGCCGAGGGCCGACGGCAGGATCGGAGAGCAGCTCACCCAGCGTGGAGTCCGTCGTGAGTGGTAGACGCGTCGCATCCCCATCCACCTCAATATCGCTGCTGCACAGTATGTTCCGGCTGGACCGTCCGACGTGCACGGTACATCTGCCACCCTCCACCACCCACGTCGCGATCCGGTCGTCCCAATGGGCGATGTCGGCGCGCGGGATGTGCATCGTGACCGTGACGCCGGCTCCACGCCCCACCTCGACGACGTCGAACGCCTTCAGCTCGCGGGGTGGCCGGCGCAGGGTCGACTCCGGAAACGACAAATACACCTGAACCACGTCCCGGCCGTCGCGGTCCCCGACGTTGGTCACCGTGACCGAGACGGTGATTCCATGGTCGTCCGCAGTCGCGGCAAGATCGCCGTAGCGGAAGTCGGTGTAGGACAGTCCGTGCCCGAACGGGAAGGTCACCTCGATGTCGCGGGCGTCGTACCCGCGATAGCCGACGAAGATGCCCTCGCCGTAACGCACCTGTGAGTGCTCACCGGGGAAGGTGAGGAACGAGGGCGCATCCTGCAGGCGAGCGGGAACGGTCTCGGCGAGCCTGCCCGAGGGATCGGCGACCCCGAAAAGAACGTCCGCGATCGCCGCGCCACCGCCCTGCCCGAGGAGGGCACCGTCCAGAATGGCTGCGGCGCAACGGTTGACCTCCGACAGACGAACGACACCGCCGTGCGAGAGCACCGCGATCGTGCGGGGCTGCACCGCGCAGACGGACTTCAGCAGGCGGATTTGATCGTCGGGGAGGTCGATGTGGGTGCGGTCGTAGCCCTCCGACTCCTCCTGGTCGGTGAGCCCGAGGAACACGACGGCCACGTCGGCGGAACGCGCGGCAGAGAGCGCGGCGTCGCCATCCTCGGCGTAGGTGACCTCTCCGCGGGCACGGGTCCGGATCTCGTCGAGGGGGATGTCGAGTTCAGCCGCGTTGATGTGTGAGCTGCCACCTCCCTGATAGCGCGGCTCGACGGCGAAATGACCGATGATGGCGATGGTTTCGTCAACTCCGAGCGGAAGGGCAGCGTCGTCGTTCTTGAGCAGCACGATGCTGCGTGTCGCCGCCTCGCGCGCGAGGAGGTGATGGGCACGTCGATCGAGAGGCGCCGCCGGTTCCGCGGCTACTGCGCGCCGCAACAGGCGCACGACGCGAGTGGCGGATTCGTCGACCAGGTCTTCGTCGAGACGGCCCTCCTGTACGGCAGCGACGACATCGTCGTCCAACGCCGAGTCACCGCCGGGCATGGCGAGGTCGAGGCCGGCCGTCAGCGCCGCGACCCGGTCGGCGACCGCACCCCAATCGCTGACCACGAGACCGTCGAATCCCCATTCTCCGCGCAGGACGTCGGTCAGCAGCCAACGGTTCTCCGAGGCGTAGACACCGTTGACCTTGTTGTAGGCGCACATGACGGTCCAGGGCCGCGCTTCGGTGACGACCTTCTCGAAGCTCTTCAGGTAGATCTCGCGCAGCGCCCGCGCGTCCACCTGCGAATCAGAGCGCATCCTGTCGGTCTCGGTGTTGTTCGCCGCGAAGTGTTTGACCGAGGCGCCGACACCGCGTTCCTGTAGACCCATGACCCACGTCGCGCCGAGGCTGCCGCTGAGCAGCGGGTCTTCCGAGAAGTACTCGAAGTTGCGCCCGCAGCGCGGATCACGCTTGATGTTCACCCCGGGACCGAGGACGACGCTCACCCCGAGTGAGCGCGCCTCGTCGGCGATCGCGGCGGCTACCCGGTGGACGAGTTCGCGATCCCAGCTCTGTGCCAGACCCGCCGCGGGAGGAAAGCACGTCGCGGGCGAGCTGGCGCCCAGACCCAGGTGGTCTGCCGCAGCGTGCTGAACACGAACGCCGTGCGGGCCGTCGGTGAGGGTGATCGCAGGGAGTCCGTCGACGGACTCGGTCTGCCAGAACGATGCGCCGCTGCAGAGCGCGGCCTTCACAGAGAGGGGCAGATCCGCGGCGCGCGTGTCCATGGTGACGACGGTACGCATGGACCCCGTTCGCGCCGAGGGGTCACTCTCCAGCTGAAGGCGGGGCTTTCGTGCTCGCGAGCGGCGCGAGACTGTGACGAACGAATACCTGTGCATTCGCTACTGCGGACTCCAGCGAGTTGCGACGGGGATCCCACCACTCCACAGCCCAGTTGAGGGCACCGAGGATGAGTGCCTGCGCCATCGGCGCATCGAGGTCATCGCGAATCTGTGCCTCGGCTGATGCATCTCTAATCAATCCGCGCCAGATCCGTTCATAGGTAGCTCCTTCCTTCTTCTGCCGCGTCCGCAATCGCATAGGCACCTGGCCTGAATTGCGGATCGACGCTCGCGCGTAGTCAGACATCTCGAGTTGGTGTCGTAGGTGAAACTCGACGGCGGCCATGATCCGATCCATGGCGGAAGTGTCCTGCGGAAGGGCCTTGAGGACCTGCTGCAGGCATCGACGCTGATCACTAATACCACGGAACATGACCTCTTCGATCAGGTCTTCTCGGGATGGAAAGTAGTAGTAGATCGCGGGGGCTTGTAGTTCCGCGTGCTCAGCAACGTCGGTCAGCCGGGTGCCTGCGTATCCCTTGATAGTCAGCACGGTTGCCGCAGCGTCGAGGATGCGAACGCGGGTGCGTTGTGACTTCGAGTCACCTCCGGTGGCGGTGGGCGTCTTCCTCGGCATCGACCGATAATAGGAGCGTGATTGCCGGGGAGCGCAACACTCGGCTCGCAGGCGGCGCCCTTTCATCAGTCTCCAATGTTGTCAGCTGAGTGCACAGGTCCTGAACGCGGGCGATCGTCGGGCGTTTCGGATTTTATGACACGTCGCTCGCGTAACATCGTTTGATGGCCAGGCACAGAACGCCTTTGGCGTCGACCGCAAATCGGCAAGGTGAGGAATCGACGTCGAAGTCCGCATCGACAAGATCCCGCATTCTCGACGCAGCCGCGCGTGTGCTTTCGAAGAACGGATACGCTGGCCTGCGTCTCACCGACGTCGCCGCCGTTGCCGAGCTGCAGGCGCCGGCGATCTATTACTACTTCCCGTCTCGTGAGGATCTCATCGAAGAAGTGATGTGGTCCGGTGCCGCCGACCTACGGGCGCACGTGATGTCCGCCCTCGACGACGTCCCCGTCGACACCAGTGGTCTCGATCGTCTGCTCATCGCCGCCGAAGCCCACCTACGTCACGAGCTCGAGGTCTCTGACTACACGACGGCCGCAATCCGCAACGCTGGACAGATTCCGCAGTCCATCAGAACACGGCAGATCCTCGAGGAGGAACGCTACGGGGAGATCTGGCGCCGGATCGTCAACGATGTCGCCAAGGAAGGGCGGCTTCGGCCGGAACTCGACGTCGATATCGCCCAGATGCTGATTCTCGGCGCGCTCTACTCTGCGGTGGAGTGGTGGAGCCCCCGGCGCGGTTCCGTGGCCGAGGTAGTTGCCAACGCGCAATCGATCATCCGCCATGGACTGGTCTCAGGCCCGTCCTGACCGCGCCGACGACCGCAAACCCGCGAGCATCTGGGACGTGTACGTCTGCTCGAACGAAAACGCCTGCCGCGGAGATCATTCCGCGATCTTCACGGCCTCGATGAGATCGTGCGGAACGACCGAGAAGGTCCGTCCGGTGGGCCGCAGCCCCGCGCCGACGAGCAGCTCCTCGAACTCTTCTCTGGAGCGCAGCCGTCCGCCGTCGCGCTGGGTGAGGGTGTGCAGATCGAGTAGAGGCGAGAACGGATTCGGACGGTTGGGCGGCTGGAGATATTCCACCACAACGAGTTTGGCGCCGACAGGCATACTCGCTGCCACCGTTGCGAAGATCTTCGAGCAGCGCTCGTCGTCCCAGTCGTGGAGTACGTCTTTGAGCAGGTACACATCGGCGGTCGCGTCGATGGACCGGAAGATGTCTCCCTCGACACGATCGATGCGATTCTCGACTCCTCGTTCGGCGAGGAAGCGGTCTGCTTCGGCGATCATGCCCGCGCTGTCGACCAGGATGCCCCGCAGGTCCTCGCGCTCGGTCACGATGACCGACAGCAGTGTTCCGATCCCGCCGGCGACGTCGCACACCACAGCACCGTCGGGCCACGGGTAGACGCGGGCGATCCCGCGGGCGATCATGCTGGTCGCTTGCCGCATGGTCGCGGCGAAGATCTGCTGCTCGGCCGGATGAGTGGCGTACCAGTCCCACACCGACACACCGTGCACGATCTCGAACGCGCTCCGGCCACTGCGCACACTCTCGGCGAGACCACCCCACGCGTCCACGGTCGACCGCATCCCCTTGTAGCGCATCCAGGCGCGCAGCGACGCAGGATGGTCGCTGCTCAGCACCGCGCCCATGCGGGTCAACGTCGCTGCTCCCGTTCGGCGATCCAGGGTGCACAGACCGCACGCGACCGCACCGCGCAAGAGGCGGTGCACGGTGTCCGCATCGCCGTCCACGCGTGCGGCGATCTGCTGCGCGGTCATGGGCCCGTCGGCGAGCACGTCGGCGATTCCGAGTTCCGCGATGGTTGCCGCGATCTGGACACCTGCGACACCTTCTCCGACGTCGAGCATCGCGAACTGCGGCGGCACCAATTTGTCGGCGAATCTCTTGAGACCGCGCCGAAGCGCAAGCGTGGCCAGCACCACGGACAGAGGCGTCGACGGCATCCGTGCAGGCTACCTGCGGGGCACTCGGATCAGCCGGGAGCTTGCGTGCACATGGTGCCCCGCGCCGCGTTCACCAACCCTGCGGCCTGCGCGGGGCTCGCGCCGTACCCGGCTGCCGTCGCGTCGATGACCGCCTGCGCGGGCTGGCCTGTGTAGAGCTGTCGGCAGGCCTGCTTGCCAGCCAGAAGGAGTTGATCGTCGTTTCCTGGGAAGTTGCCCCGCACGCCGTTGAGGAAGCTGACCTCGTCGGGGCTCAGGGCGATGGGCCACGCCGCGGCAGGTGCCGCAGCGCCAGCCAGCAGCACCGCGGTGGTCATCCCGATGGCAATCAGTCGCCGTCTGCTCCGTTGCATGTCAGCACCTCTTCTCGGCATAGCTGTCTTCGAAGCCTAAGCCGCTGACACGGGGTGCTGATGCACTACTTTTCGGTCGGCAATCGCATCGGGATAGCAGCCATGGTCGCGATCTCGGCCCAGGAGCAGCCCGGAATTCTATTCCGCGGTGGGTTCGGGCGGCGGTTTCAGCGGGGGCCGAGCAGTTCGCCGCGAACGCTGCCGTGGACAGTCCGCGTCGCCACCAGGCACCACGTTCCGAGCAGACACACGTAGCTGATCGCCGCGGCGATGCGCAGTGCCGGCAGCCCGGTGTGCAGGGCCAGCTGCGTGGTGCCGGTCACGAAGGTGCCGACCGGAAACGTCAGACTCCACCAGGTCAACGCAAACGGCATGCCGCGGCGCAGGGTTCGAACGGTGAGCGATGCCGCCAACACGATCCACAGGACCGCGAAGCCCCACACGGGAACACCGAAGAGCACGGCGAATATCTTCAGGCCATCGGCGATCTGAGGGTCGACGGCAGTGGCGGCGCTGCTCCCCAGAAGTCCTGCCGCGGTGATGGACTGCCCCAGTGGGCCGAGCACGATCCACAGCGTGGCGACCCGTGCGGTGCCGGACGTGCCGTAATGGACCAGCCTGCTCCAGATCATCGTGGTGATGATCAGCGCGGCGATCATCGACAGGCCGAACATCGCAAAGCAGGCGTAGAGCATCGTGGCGCGACCCGTCTCTCCGGCGATGTGCGGGATGAGCAGAGCCCCCGTCGCGGCCGACACCATCGGCGGCACCACCGGCATGAGCCAGCCGCCGAAGGCGGCATCCGGGCCGACGTCGTGCTGGGTGACCATCAGGAACGGAATGGTGGCCGCGGTGACGAGCCCGCCCGCTGTGCCGAGAATCCACAGGGTCCAAGCCAGGCGCAGGGCGGTGTCCGCGCCGATGAGGTCGCCACCGACCAGCAGGGCTCCTGCACCGACGGTGAGCAGCGCCATCGGGGCGGCACCGTAGAAGTGTGCCATCGACGCGTTGCGTGCATGGCCGCGAGCGACGGAGGGATGGCGCACCCATAACGACCCGACCAGCACGACCAGCACCGCGAGCAGCGCTGCGGCCAGAACCCAGACCACCTGGGCGAAGCCGCGCAGCCCCGGCACCTGAACCGGCAGGCTGGCGGCGGCGGTGGCGACGATCCCGGTTCCCATCACCGAGGCGAACCAGTTCGGTCCGACATGGTGGAGCCGCCGAGGCGTCGGCTCCATCAGGTCGATGGTCTCGGTGAGGGTGAGCGTGGATTGCTGCATGTTTGTCACGCTAGAAGCTGCGGGACCTGCCCGACAGCGGTGACGACACAAGCAATTCTTGTGACCTGATCACTCGCGTCGATGGCGTCGAGTGGCAGCGATGTGGCTCAGCAGGTCACGCGCGGCACCCGCGGGTGGAGTGCTGGCGCCCACCCAGACCGCGCGCAGGGCGCGGCGAAAGTCCAAGCCAGCCACCTCGACGGCACGCAGACGCCCGAGTTCGAGATCGTCGGCAACGGCCAACCTGCTCAGGACAGCCGGCCCCGCCTCCGCGAGCACCGCCGCGCGCACCGCGGCTGCGCTGGACAGCTCGAGCGCGGGCGCAGCCTGCTCGGCATCGGTGACACGCCGGAGCGCGCTGGTGAGGAATTCTCTTGTACCCGAGCCCTTCTCGCGGGTCACCAGCGCAGCTGCGGCGAGTTCCTCGGCGGAGATCGGCTGGGGTCGACGGGCCCACTTGTGCGTGGGCGGCACCACGACAACCAGCTCGTCGTGGGCCACCGTGGTGCTGCGCAACGGCCGGGGCACTCCGGGGCTCTCGACGAAGCCCAGGTCGGCGCGACCGTCGCGAATAGCCGTGATCACCTGCTCGCTGTTGGCTGCGGTCAGGATGACGTCCGGCGGTGTCGCGCGTTCCCGGGTGACTGTCTCCCGCCAGCTGACCAGCCAGCGGGGGAGGAGCTGCTCGGCGATGGTCAGGCTCGCGGTGATGCGCAACCGGGTCTTGGTGTCGTCGCGAAGCGTGGCCAGGCCTGCGTCGACCTCGTGCGCCACGGTGAGCAGGCGATCGGCCCACTGCGCAGCGACCGCGCCCGCCGGCGTCAGGCGAGACCCGGTCTTACTCCGAATGACCAGACGCACACCGGTCTGCCGCTCCAGAGCGGCGATCCGCGCGGACACGGCCTGCTGGGTCAGCCCGCATTCCCTGCCCGCGCTACTGAGGCTGCCGGTGCGCGCGATGGCGAGCAGGACCTCCAACGACGTGAGGTCCGGCATTCGGGCGCTCAACTGCACAGGGACGACCCTAGGGGGAACTGATGTTCACCGGGTGAGCGAGGATCGACCCGTGCATGTATCCGAGCTCGTTCCACGCCGTGGACTCCGGCTGGACGTTGCCCCGGTTGTCGCTGGCGCGCACCCGCAGGACGTGCTCGCCGGGAGCCGCATCCCAGCGGAACTGCCACCGAGCCCATACCCCCGCCGAGCCCGGCGAGGTGATGGTGGCCGGTGACCAGGGACCGTCGTCGATCCGGTACTGCACCTGGGTGATCCACCCCTCGCCGGCATAGGCGCGACCACGGATCAGATGCGGCCCGGCGGGCAGCGTCGCCGGCCACGGGAGCTCGACCAGGCTGGACAGCGCCGGTTCGGTGATGGCCGGGCCACGAGCTGGGCCTTCGGTGGCCTGACCGGGGCCGATCAGCACGTAATCCTCGGTGTTCCAGGGCGTGTAGAGATGTTGCGTGCTGACCTCGATGCGACCCAGCCACTTGATGCTCGCCGCTCCTAGCCAGCCGGATACCACCAGCCGGGCAGGGAAGCCATGGTCGACGGGAAGCGGCTCCCCGTTCATGGCGAAGGCGACGATCGTGTCATCGGCGAGAGCCTTGGCCAGCGGCAGCGGCCTGCGGGCCCGGATCTGGTCGAGAGACTCTGGCATCACCTCCACAGCGTCATCGGTCACGTTTGCCGGTCCCAGCAGTTCGCGGAGTCGTACCCCGGTCCATTCCGCGGTGCTGATCGCCCCCCGCCCCCATTGCGTGCCCTCGAAGGTGTGCTGCACCTCCTGTCCGAACAATGTGCGGCGATTGCCCGCACACTCCAGGGTGCGGATCATCGAGATGAGTGGAAAGTCGTTGCGCAACTGGGCTAGCGAGTATTCGAGCGGCTTTCGCACGCCGCCACCTTCGATGCGAAGTGCCCAGGTGTCGACGTCGATGTGAGGCGACGGAGCATGACTGCGGATGAAGAACCGGTCGTTGGGTGTGATGTCGCCGAGCATCTGGGTCGGGTTGGTGCCGTAGTCGAGCCCGGTCCCCGCATCCTCCATCAATTCGGAGGGCGTCGGCTTCACCGCCGCGAATTTCGTCACGTCTGCACACTATGCCCCGCGGTGACCCCGTAGCCGAGCTTGCCTCAACGGCAATACTCCTTGCCGAATGGTCATGTCCTCGGCAGGCTGTGCGCATGGTTCCTCCTATCGACTCAGCGCTGTACGAACGCAACGGCGAACCGCTGACCTCCCAGTGCATTCCACCCGCATTCGAGATGGTCGGAGGTATCTCACCAGGTGCCCACGTGCTCGACGTCGCCTGTGGTCCCGGGGGGCTGAGCGTGGCCGCTGCCTCGCTCGGTGCCCGCGTGGTGGCCACGGACGTCGCCGCACCGATGGTGGAGCGGGCGGCGCAGCGGCTGGCACCGTTCCCGGCATGCTCCGCGACTGTCATGGATGCACAGGCGCTCGAGTTCGCCGACAACACGTTCGACATCGCCTTCTCGATGTTCGGCGTCATCAACCTGCCTGACTGGCGGGCCGGCCTTCGCGAGTTGGCCCGAGTGACCCGCACTGACGGCCGCGTCTGCATCAGCAGTTGGAAAGATCCGCGGACCGTCGCAGCCGTGACTCTGCTCGTGGAAGCCATGGCCGAGGTGTTCCCGGGGCAGGAACCTGTCCCCGTGCCCGAAGGGGTGCTGTTGGCCGCGAAACCCGATGTGCTGCAGCAGCACATGGCGGCCGCAGGATGTCACGACATCACGGTGGCGCCGCTCGAGATCGTCTGGGACGGTACCGCGGTACCGCGGTTCCTCGACGAGCTGGATGAGATGTTCGGCTTCATGCCCCCGTTTCTGGCGCTGACGGCCGAGCAACGTGAGCTCCTCGGACCCGCATTGCTGGCTGCTGCGCAACGGCGCGCAGGCCCCGGTGGGCAGTTACGCACCAGCACCACAGCGCATCTCGCAACCGGGACCGTCTGAAGGGAGCAGTCAGTTCGGGCGAGTCATGGGCGTGGGCCAGTCAGCCGGCGGATCCGCCAGCGACGACATGTCGGGGAGGGGAAGCTCGCACAGCGCTGCGGCCTGCTTCACCGGGATGCCGAAGGTGCGCAACAGGCTCGCGGCGATCTCGTCGACCGTGGCGTCGGCGTCGCGGTCGGGCTTCTCCCGCAGCAGGGTGGCCAGTCCGATCAACGCGCCGCCCGCCAGGGACAGCCCCACGTCGGGATCCGCGATGACGAAACGGCCGGCGTCGATGGCCGCGGCGATATCGCGACGGGCGCGCGGTGAGAGACCGTGCTCGGAGAAGATCAGCGAGCCGGCGTTGGCCAGCAGCAGTGCCGCCTCTTGCGGGCGGTGGCGAAACAGCCTGCCGGCAAGTCGAAATCGCGTGACAAAGGCCTCGGCCGGGTCAGTGATCGACTCGGTGTACACGTCGAGGAGCGCGCCCATCTGGTCGAGAGCATCCGTCAGGGCCGCCTCGAACAGCTGCTCCTTGCTCTCGAAATGGTTGTAGAACGACCCCATTCCGACATCGGCGGCCTGCGTGATCTCCAGGATCGGCACTGCGAGTTTGCCCTCGGCGATGAATCCCTGCGCTGCACGCACCAGCGCTGCTCGGGTACGCATCTTGCGACGCTGGAGCCGATTGACAGGCTGCTCGCCGCCGTCGCTGTCAGGCACGTCCATCGCCGCAGGATATCAGCCTGACCTCAATCTTGAGGATTTCGTCAGTACTGGCCGCCAGGTGAGCGAGGAATCTTTCCGGTCACCAGGCGCTTGTGCTTGGGCGTGAGGCCGAACGGTTCGAAAGAGAACGCGATGACGAGTCCCCTGTCCGGAAAACGTGCCCTGGTGACCGGCGGTTCGCGTGGTATCGGTGCAGGTGTCGTGCGCCGGCTCGTCGCCGACGGTGCCGCGGTGGCGTTCACCTACCAGTCCTCGCCGGCACCCGCGCAGAGCCTGGTCGACGACCTGACCGCAGCGGGCGCCACGGTGGTCGCAGTGCAGGCCGACAGCGCCGACCCCGCAGCGGTCACCGACGCGGTGCAGGCGGCAGCCTCGGCGCTCGGCGGTCTCGACATCCTGGTCAACAACGCCGGCATCGCCTACGGGGCACCCATCGAGGACTTCCCCCTCGAGGAGTTCGACCGCCTCATCGCGGTCAACGTGCGCGGCGTGTTCGCCGCCACCAAAGCCGCAGTCCCGCACCTCGGCGAGGGTGGGCGCATCATCACGATCGGCAGCGTCAACGCCGACCGCGCACCGATGGCCGGCCTGTCGGGTTACGCCCTGACCAAGGCCGCCGTCGCCGGCTTCACCCGTGGGCTGGTGCGGGAACTCGCTCCACGCGGAATCACCGTCAACACCATCCAGCCCGGCCCGGTGGCCACCGACATGAATCCGGAGGAGGGCGGGGAGTTCTCCGAATACGTACGTCCGTTGATCGCCGTCGGCAGGTACGGCCAGCCCGCCGACATCGCCAGTGCGGTCGCGTATCTGGCGTCTCCGGAAGCCGGCTACGTCACCGGCGTGACGTGGAACGTCGACGGCGGTTTCGTCATCTGATCCCCCAGGTGCCGATAGGTTCCCTCCTATGGCAAGGGAGGCACCGACTCTTGGACACCACGACCCGCACGACATGATCGGCCACGGCGTCGCCGGTGTCTAGCGAACCTGCACATCACACCGCGGCGCTCGGGACGATCCTGCGCGCTGCAGTTCTCTTGCACAACAGCGGTCAATCCACATCGATGACGGTGACCGCGGTGCGACGGCTGGCGCACGGACTCGGTCAACCGGCGGAGGTCGTTCCCGGGTGGTCGGCCTTGACCGTCTACGACCCGCGTACCGACGGGGGCGGCGTTCTGATCAAGGCGACGCGCCCCGTCGCAGTGAACATGCGTCGCGTGACCGCACTGATGCGCACAGTGGACGAGTCGGGGCGCCGCTCCATCGATCGCGTGGAGGTCGATCGAGCGCTCGACGCCGCCGAGCGTCTCCCGGTCTCCGCGACACCGGTGTTCGTCACGGCCTGCGCGCTCGGAGCGGCGGCGCTGTCCGTCGTCTTCGGCGTGACGGACCTCCGCACGATCGCACTGATCGCCGCTGCGGCAGCCCTGGGCGGCGTGCTGCGCCGCCTGGTCGGTAGGTGGAGTGCCGACCCATTGCTGCCGGTCTTCGGCGCTGCGCTGATCGCGGGTGCAGCCGGTGGGTTCGCCGATGCGGTCGGAGTGCACGCTCCCGGCGGTCTGGTTGCGCTCTGCCCGGCCATGGTGATGGTGCCGGGGCCACAGATACTCATCGGCGCCATGGATCTGCTTGCGGCGCGAATACCGTTGGCGTTGGCCCGTCTGGGTTATGCGCTCCTTCTTCTCGCGGTGATCGCTGTGGGCCTGACGATCGGGCTGGGCGTCGGCGGGCAGTCGCTGCCCCTTGCGGCGCCGCCTGCGAACGTGCCTTTCGCCGCTGACGTGGTGGCAGCCGGTGTCGCCGCCGCCTGCTACCCGGTGTTCTTCTCCATGCCGTACCGCCTTCTGGGTTGGCCTGTGGCTGTCGGCATGGCGGCGCATGCCCTGCATTGGATCGCGATGGTGCAATGGCACGTGAGCCTGCCCGTCGCGGCGCTCATTGCATGTCTGCTCGCCGGAGCAGTCCTGACGCCCCTGGCGTACCTGAAGGGAATGCCCTTCGCCGCAGTCGGTTTCGCCGCTGTGGTCGCCATGGTGCCCGGCGTGTACGTTTTCCGGGCCGTCGCAGGCGTCGCTGAACTCGCCACGCGGGCAGGTGAACCCGTCCTGCTGGCAGTCGCCGGCGACAGCGTCACCGCAACTCTGACCGTCATCGGGATGGCCGTCGGATTGGCGGTGCCCACCCGGGTGCGGGACTGGGTGCTCGACCGGCGGCGGCTACGACTCGACGCGGCGCCCTAATCGACGATGCGGATGAGCTTCTTGTTGACGAACTCGTCCATGCCGAAGCGGCCCAATTCCCGGCCGAAGCCCGAGCGCTTCACGCCGCCGAAGGGCAGCTCCACGCCTTCGGCCCCGACCGCGTTGACGAACACCATGCCGGCCTCGATCTTGTCGGCGACCCGCTTGGCCTGTTCGCCGTCGGTGGTGAAGACGTAGGAGCCGAGCCCGAATGGCGTGTCGTTGGCCAGCTCCACCGCTTCCTGCTCGTCGGAGACCTTGTACACCGATGCAACGGGTCCGAAGAGCTCCTCGCGGTAGTCGCGCGGCATGTCGGTGAGTACCCCCGGCGGGAAGTGAGCGCCCTTGCGTTCACCCTGGCTGGTCAGGTTGGCGCCTGCGTCGACGGCGCGCTTCACCTGATCCTCGAGGCGCTCCGCGGCGGCGACGGACGACAGCGGTGCCAAGCCGTCGGCCTTGCTCAGAACCTTCTCGGTGAACTTGTCGAGGAATTGGTCGTAAACGCTCTCGGCGACGATGATGCGCTTGGCCGCGTTGCAGGCCTGACCGGTGTTCTCGAAGCGTCCGTCGACCGCGGCCTCCACGGTGGCGTCCAGATCATCGGTCGACAGCACGATGAACGGGTCGGAACCGCCCAGTTCGAGCACGACCTTCTTCAGGTTGCGGCCCGCGATCTCGGCCACGGCGGCGCCGGCCCGCTCCGAGCCGGTGAGCGACACACCCTGCACCCGGGGGTCGGCGATTGCCTCGGCGATCTGCTCGTTGGTGGCGTAGACGTTGACGTAGGCGCCTTCGGGGAAGCCGGCGTCGGTGAAGATCTTCTGCAGAGCCTCCGCCGATTCCGGACACTGCGGCGCGTGCTTGAGCACGATCGTGTTGCCGATCGTCAGGTTGGGGCCGGCGAACCGGGCCACCTGGTAGTACGGGTAGTTCCAGGGCATGATGCCCAGGAGCACGCCCACCGAGCTGCGGCGGATCAGCGCCGACCCCTCGCCGTCGAGGAGATCGATCGGCTCGTCAGCGAGGAACTTCTCGGCGTTGTCCGCGTAGTAGGTGTAGATCGCGGCGCTGAACTCCACCTCGCCGATCGACTGGTCCAGCGGCTTGCCCATCTCGCGCTGGATGATGCGGGCCAGCTCCTCCTTACGCTCCTCGTGCAGTTCGCCCACCCGACGGATGAGAGCCGCCCGATCAGCGACCGACGAGGTGCGCGACCATTCGCGGTGTGCCGTGTCCGCCGCGGCGATCGCCTGCTCGATCTGCTCGTCGGTGGCCGTCGGGTATTCCTTGACCAACTCGCCGGTGGACGGGTCGACCACTGCGTACATAGACGTGCTCATCGACAGTTCGCTCCTCATGATCGGGCTGGGCACAGGCACGAAAAAAACCGTGCGCCGCCAGTCTAGGTCGCCGTCTTAGGGGGCGTGTCGAGTTCGTCGGCGTCGGGAATCGCCTCGCCCATGTTTACCGAGAGCGGGCGACGGAACAATCGTGTAAGCCACAGCAGCACAACGATTCCGATGGCGAACCAGATGATTCCGTATCGGGTGGATTCGGGCGAAAGGTAGAGCCACAGCAACACGGTGGCTGCGACCCCGATGCCGGGCAGCGCGATGTTGCGGAAGATCTGTCCCGCCCCGCTGACCTCGCGCCGGCGATACGCGAAGTAGATGATCACCGTCAGATTCACCATGGTGAACGCGATCAGGGCGCCGAAGTTGATCAGCGACGCGACGAAATCCAGGTTGAACGAGATCGCCAACAACGACACCAGACCCACGAAAACGATCGCGTACGACGGAGTCTGGAAACTCGGGTGCAGATAGCCGAAGAACCGACCGACCGGACCGCGACCGTTGCGCCCCATCACGAATAGCAACCGTGACACCGATGCATGCGATGCCAGGCTGGAGGCCACCGTGGCGGCGAACGCAGCCGCGGTCAGCAGGATCTTGAACAGATGCCCGCCGACGTTGAACGCCACCTCCGGCAGCGCGCTGTTCTCCAGGGACTCCTGGCTGAAATTCGAGACGTCCGGGAACAGTGACTGCGTGAAGAAGGCAGCGACGAAGAAGATGGCGCCGCCGATGAGCAGAGCGAACAGGATCGCCTTCGGCACCGTCGAGGCATCCTTGGCTTCCTCCGTGTACATCGTGATCGCGTCGAACCCGATGAACGAGAACGCAACGATCGTGGCGCCCGTGATGACCAGATCCAGATGCACGCCCTCGTGCCACAGCGGCTCCGTCGAGAACAACGTCCCGTTGCCCATCCCGTCCATCAGCGACTTGCCCGCCAGGATCAGGAACACCCCGATCAGCACCACCTCGAACACCACCAGAAGCATGTTCACGCGGGAGGTGTTGGTCATGCTGAACAGGCACATCCCGGTGATCGCGGCGACGTAGACGACGACGAAGAGCCACTGGGGCGCGTCCGGGAAGAACGAGTACAGGTAGCTGCGGATGATCAGTGCGTTCACCAGCGGGAGCAAGAGGTAGTCGAGAAGCGCGGCCCATCCGATCAGGAAACCGAAGTTGGGGTGGATCGTTGCCGAGGTGTACGTGTACGCCGAACCGGCGGAGGGGAACACCGTCGTCATGCGGCCATAGCTGATCGCAGTGAAGGCCATGACCACCAGGGCGAAGACGTAGGCCGTGGGCACGACACCGCTGGTCTCGTCGGAGACGATGCCGAACGTGTCGAACACGACCGTCGGGGTCATGTAGCCCAGGCCGAGAAAGACGATCGCCCACATGCCGAGCGTGCGAGCGAGCACGGGAGAACCCGTGGAGCCGGAGTCTGACTGGGTCATCGTGGCACCGCCATCTCACGGGGGACGAAACGTACTCAAGGGGCTTACCACAACCTCGGCGGCTCTGTAGCGTCACCAGCCATGCGGTATGTCGTCGGGTACGGTCCGCGCCAGCGCGGGGTCGACGGAGTCAACGTCGCGGCCACCTTGGCGCGCACCTCGGGCGCCACGCTCGATCTGGTGTCGGTGCTGCCGAGCGACGCGCCCACATTCCAGCGTTACTCGCCCGACCAGGCCTTCAACACCGAACTCGAGGAGCAGGGCTGGGAGTGGCTGCGCGACGGCCTGTCCCGCGTTCCCGATGACGTGACCGCCGAGGGTCTGGTGCAGCGCGCCGATTCGATCACCCAGGGACTGCTCGACGCGGCCACCGATTCCGGGCGCGGGGAGGCGGCGCTGATCGTCGTCGGGACCTACCACCGGGTGCGCAGTGGCGGATTCGGGGGCCGATTCGGGCTGGGCAGCCTGGCCGATGCGTTGCTTCACGCCTCTTCGGTGCCGGTCGCGCTGGCGCCGGCGCAGTACCAGGCGCAGCCGAGGGTCTCGCGCATCACGTGCGCGGTCGGGCTGCGGCCAGGGAACGAGGTGCTCTTCGACAACGCGCTACGGCTGGCGGGCGAGTGGCGGGTGCCGTTGCGCGTGATGTCATTGGTGGCACTCGACGAGGACGCGAACGGAGACGGCGGCGAGTGGACGCGAGCTGCCGAAGAGCATGCGGCCGGGCTGGTCGACGCCGCCGCGCAGCGGCTGCCGGCCGAATGCTCGGTGAGCAGCATCATCGGCCGGGGTGATTCCCTCGAGGACGCCGTCGCAGGTGTCGAGTTCTCCGATGACGAGGTCGCGCTGGTGGGTTCGAGCCGCCTGGCCGCGCCGCGGCGCCTGTTCCTCGGCCGCTCGGCCGCCAAGATCCTGCGAGCCTTGCCCGTGCCGCTCATCGTCTGGCCCAGGGACTGATTTTTGCAGCAGCGATGGAATCAAATCGCCCGTATGTCTGTTTGACCCTGCATAGGCGGCGCCACCGCCCAGCAGAGACAAGAAGAGGCGAGAGCGATGAAGAAGTTCGGGTTGATGAGCATGGTCGCCGGTGCAATGACCGCGGCGGTGATCGGTTTCGCCGGTCCGGCGCAGGCCGACCAGAGCGGTTTCGGATTCGGCGGCTACGGCTACGGGCACCACGGATACGGATACAGCAACGACTACTACCCGTGGTACGACCAGCTGTTCCCCCACGTACACGTGCCGCACGTGGACACCACGGTTCACCCCTGATAGACGACCACCGAGAAGGGCGCCCGCTCGTGCGGGCGCCCTTCTTGCGTTGTCAGATGCGGCTCACGTGGCGTCAGCGCCGCCGCTGAGGTGATCGACGACGAAGGCGGCCGCCTGATCTGCCATGCCGTTGCTCTTGTAAGCGCTGTGAGCGGCACGATCGAAGGCACCTGGCTGGCACACCGGATCGCCCGGAGCGCACAGCTGCAGCGTCTTGTCGGCGTACAGCGGCCCGACGGTCAACGATGGTGCGTTGCGATCGACGAGGTTGAGGAAGAACGGGTCCGGCGTGCCGAACAGGACGACCGCCGCGACGTGCGGTGCCACCGAGGCCGGCATCGGCCCGCTGATGTTGGGCGGCAGGATGAATCCGGGCGGCACGTGATCGAACGTCGTGTAGGCCGCGACCGCGGCACCCTGGGAGTAGCCGCCCAGCACGATCTGGGTGTTCGGGCAGCTCTGCACCACCGACTGGATGTGGCCGGCGGCGTCGGCGACTCCATTGACAGCGGCCTGGAAGTCCAGCGAGGCAGGGTAATTGACCCCGTAGGTGGCCACTGGCGTGCTGAGGCGCCCATTCAACGAATTGACCAGAGCCTGACCCGTGTCCCCGATGCCGGGCGCCTCGAAGGTGCCTCGGGCGAACACCACTTCGACCGCCGGGCAGGCCGGCGCTGGTTGTGCCGCGGCGGTCCCGGCGGCCTGAGGTCCCACGCACGCGGCGACGACCGCACCGACCGCGCCGACGAGGTGGCTCATGCGCCGGATCTGAGGGCTGGTCGTCATGACGGTCCTTTCACAGTGGTGGCACGCCCCTCCGGCGATCGCCCGAACAACATGCGCGAGAGCATGCGATCACGAAGGGTCAGGGTATGGAGCAATACCGCACAGACGTGCGCGGCTATGACGGCTACCAGGAGGTAGGCCAGTACCGAATGGGTCTGCCGGAGAACAAAATACATTGCCGCATTGAACGGCGCGATCGCAGGTAGGTGCACCCCGAAGGCGACGGCAGGCCGCCCGGCCGCCGACACCATGGCCCATCCCACCAGGGGTTGCACGAGCAGCAGGGCGTACATCAGCCGTTCCGAGTACGTGACGACCTTCCCCTCGAGCCGTCCGACGGTGGGCGGCCACGCCGGTGGATGGGTGATCCGGCGGTTGACCAGACGCAGCACCGTGACGGCCAGGATCGTGATCCCGATGCTCATGTGCACCGCCACCAATACGGCGTACGAGCCGATGGAGTTCACCATCGCGAAGCCGATCAGCAGGGCGGCGAACACGCCGATCGCGGTGATCCAGTGCAGAATCCGGGAGCGTACCGCGAAGCGCTGCGGGCCGGTCACGCGCGCACCTCGTCGACCTGGACGGCCGACGGCGTGATCGGTTCGCCGGTGCGGAGCCGATAAGACGCCGCGTACACCGAGGACCTCGCACTCAGCAGAGGATCGGCCGACGGCTCTATACCGTCGGGCAGCACCAGCGGATCGAAGTTGACATCGCGCGCATTGCCGCGGGATTCCGTGAGAGCGGTTGTCAGCGTGAGCGTTCCGACGTCGACGCGCTGTCGATCCGCCGGCCACGGCAGCGTCGCGTCGTCGTGCGGGTCCGAGGGTTGGCCGACGACGAATTCGAGCCGCCACCGAAGCGGAGTGCTGCGGATCTGCCGAACCAGGGCGTCGAACAGGCCATCACGTCCCGCTCCGGCGGGCAACGACGCCTGGAGGGGGATAAACGACCAGCGCACCGGTGTCCGCTCACCGGAGGCGTCGACGGCGTAGAAGGTGTTGAGGCCCGAGAAGGTGCTGTCCGCGAAACCCGTTGTCGGGGTTTGTGCTTTGATGATCTTCATCGCCGCGGCCGTCTCGGGATGAGCGCTGAGAAACGCGGACATCGCAGCCGGATCGGGTTTACCCGTGCCGGGGACCACCTTGCCTGCCACGGCCCTGTCCAGGAAGCCTTGGGCCGAATTGTCCGGGAACACCGGCAGGTTCAGCGTCGCAGTTCGCCACTGCTGGCGACCGGGCAGCCCGAACGCCAGCCCCAGTCCGCGGGCCGCACCGGGCGTATCGGCGACGAACGGGTCGCCGCCTGCCAGGGAGAATCGTCCGACGACCGGCGTACGGCCGGCGAGCAGGACGGCAGCCGTGGACAGGGTGGCAGCCTGCCCGCTGCTGTCGAAATAGCCCTCGACTGCAACCCCTTTCGCGTGGTTCTTGCGAAACCCGGGGTGCACCCCGTAGACCCCACGCAGACCGTCGATCACCGTCTGCCGGGTGAAGCTCGCGGCCGGCCGAATCCAGTTGTTCGCGTACGCCACTGCGCCCAGGTCCACGGCGAGGAAGGCGCCGACGGCGGCCAGACCTTTCAGCACTGATCGCCGGTCGATCTGTGCGCCCCAGTCCCCCCTCACCTTCGGTACCTTAATTGCTGGCGGCGCGCTGCGCCCGGTCTGTACATGGTCACGCTCGATTCTGTTCCTCGGGATCGCTGATGGCATTGGCGGTACCGCCAGACGCAGCTGGAGGCTGCCGGTAACTCCGAGGTGGGGTTAACCGGAACTCCGTCAGTTCGGTACGAGGATGGTCGAGCCGTGGGTGCGTCGAGCCTCCAGGTCACGGTGCGCCTGCGCGGCATCACGCAATGCATAGGTCTCACCGACGGTCACCGTGATCGCACCCGAGCCGATGGCGTCGAACAGTTCACCCGCCCGCCAAGCGAATTCGTCCGCGGTGCGGTTGAAGTGGGTGCGATAGGGCCTCGTCAGGTACACCGATCCAGCGGCGTTGAGCCGTTGTGGATCGACCGGTGGTACCGGCCCGCTGGCGGCGCCGAACAGGGCCAGCGTGCCGCGGATCGCCAGGCTCTTCAGACTGGCATCGAATGTGGACCTCCCCACCCCGTCGTACACGGCGGCCACCCCCTCACCTTCCGTCAGCGCTCGGATCTCCTGTCCGAAAGCGTCCGCATCTTCCGGGTAGTCGAGCACGTGCCACGCTCCGGCCTGCCGGGACAACTCCGCCTTCTGCGGCGTCGAGACCGTCGTAATCACCCGAGCCCCTTTGGTCGTGGCCCACTGGGTCAGAATCAGCCCGACGCCACCGGCGCCGGCGTGCACGAGGATCGTGTCTCCGGGCTTGACCGCATAGACGGAGTTGATCAGCAGGTGCGACGTCTCCCCTTTCAGGAGTGCCGAGGCGGCGACCTGGGGGGAGATGCCCGTCGGTACATGCGCGGTCAGGTCGACGTTCGCCACACAGTATTCGGCGTACGTCCCGTCGGTGTCGGCCGCCGCCACCCGGTCGCCCACCCGGAAGCCGGTGACCTCGCTCCCCAGCTCGGTGACCACTCCGCACACCTCGCAGCCGGGGATGAACGGCAGTGCGTGCGGGTAGGCACCGGTGCGGAAGTAGGTGTCGATGAAGTTGACGCCAATGGCTTCGGTCTTGACCAGCACCTGTCGAGGGCCCGGAGTGGGTTTGGGCACCTCGGTGTACTCGAGAACATCGGGCCCACCGTGGCGAGTCACCTGGATGGCGTGCATGACAGCGGGATCGTCTCAGCCGAGGAACGGCAGCTGGGGCTTGGTCGGGACGACGATGACCGTGGGCCCGTCGGCCTCCAGAGCCGCCTCAAACTCCTTGGCGAGCGACTCGGTTCCGTCCACCGTCACCGATCGGAGGCCGAATCCCTTGCCCAGCGACTCGATGTCGAGACCCGGCAGATCCAGACCCGGCACATGCGGAGTCTTCTCCAGCAGCGCGAAGGACTTCAGGATCGCGTATTCGCCGTTGCGGAACACAACGAACACGATCGGCAACTTGTGTTGTGCCGCAGTCCAAATGGCCTGGACCGAGTATTCGAAGGAGCCGTCGCCGATGGTGGCCACCACGTGCCTGTTCACGCCGCGCTCGCGGTCGCCCAGTGCGATGCCCACCGCGGCGGGAACACCCCATCCGATGCCACCGCTGGGCGTCGAGAAGAAGCTGTCGCTGTTGGTGGTGGGGCACCAGGACAGCTGCTCGGCCATCGTCGACGTCGACTCGTTGACCAACGCCGAATCCTCGGGCTTGACGGTCCTGATGACGTGATACACCTGATCGGCCGTCAGCGGCGCGTTCGCGGGCTCCACCTCGGTCACCTCGGGCAGCTGCCGCGGCGTCGGCGCGGTGCGATTTCCCGGCACCTCGATCATGTCGACCAACTGCTCGAGCGCCATCCGGACCGAGCCGATGAGGCTGTCGCCGACGGGCGCGATCGCCGACAGGTGGGGGTCCGCGGTGATCTGCAGGACCTCGGTGCCTTCGGGGACGAAGTCGCCGGCGACGAACGGGTAATAGCGGAAGACCTGAGCGCCGATGGCGATCACCAGGTCGTAGCCGCGCAGAGCTTCGTTGACGCCTGCGATCGTCATGGGCAGCGGACCCTGCGCAAGGGGATGGTTCTCGGGGAACGAGACCCGGTCGGGCAGGGTGCTGCCGTACACGGGCGCCTTGAGCTTCTCGGCGAAGGCGATACCGGCGTCCCACCCTCCGTCGCGATCGACCTCGGGTCCGAGCAGCAGCAGCGGCCGCTTCGCCCTGCTGATGCGCTCGGCGAACTCGGCCAGTCGGCCGGCGTCGGGTGCCACTCGGTCACTCATCCCGCGCACCACGGCGGGACCCAGGGCCGGCTTGTCCCAGTCGTCGAGCGGAATCGACAGGAACACAGGCCCTTTCGGCGGTTGCATGGCCACGACATAGGCCTGCATGAAGGCCGCAGGGGGCCCACGTCTCGGAGCGTGTGGTGATGACGGGGTGGGTGAGGATGCGCGCCGTGGCGTCTCCGTCGGTCGGCGGTCCGAATGGGATCGGATAGCCGAGGTGATCACCGCGGCCAAGCAGGGACGAAGTGGGGCGCTTGTGGTGCGCGGCGGTGCCGGTCTGGGCAAGACGCACCTGCTCTCCGTCGTCGCCCAGGACCATGCCGATGGATTCCGGGTGATCGCAATCAGCGGTGTCGAATCGGAGATGATCATCGATTTCGCTGCGCTACAACGTCTTTGCTTACAGATCGGCGGCGATGACGCGTCGCTGCCCGAGGGGCAACGACGCGCGCTGCGGGCAGCTCTGGACGCTGAAATGGCCGCTGGCCCTGATCCTTATCTTGTCGGTCTGGCAGTGGTGAATCTGCTCAGTGATGCCGGCGCGGACAGCCCGCTGCTGTGCATCGTCGACGACGCGCAGTGGATCGACGAGAGGTCACGCCAGTCGCTCGGTTTCGTCGCGCGGCGTCTTCTCGCCGACCGGGTCGCGTTGATCTTCTCCACCCGGGACCCCGGTGGAGGAGATCACCTCGATGGCATCTCTGACGTGCACCTGCAGCCCTTCGACGACCTCGAGTCGCAGACGCTGCTCGACGCAACCTTGCCTGGTCGTCTCGATCATCGAGTGCGCGAGCGGATTCTGGCCGACGCCCACGGCAACCCGCTCGCACTTGTCGAGCTGCCCAGGATGGTTCGACCGGCACAACTCGCCGGCGGTTTCGCGCTCGACCGCTGGCGCCCTGTCGCCACAACGATGGAGGAGACGTTCATCGATCGGGTGCAGGAACTACCCGATGCGACGCGCATGCTCCTTCTCCTCGCCTCCGCCGAACCGGTCGGTGACCCGGCCTGGTTGTGGGCGGCGGCCGAGACGGTCGGGGTGGGAGTCGTAGACGCCCAGCCCGCGGAGCTCGCAGGCCTGATCACTCTCGACACCCGGGTGGTGTTCCGCCATCCGCTGGTGCGTTCGGCGGTGTACCGCAGTGAGCCCGCCGCCCGGCGGCACCTCGTGCACGCCGCGTTGGCCGATGCGATCACCGGACCTGACACGGCCGATTACCGGGCGTGGCATCGAGCCCACGCGATCGCCTCGCCCAGCGAAGCGGTTGCCGCCGAGCTCGGCGCATCCGCCGAGCGTGCCCGAGCCCGCGGCGGAGTGGCCGCGACCGCCGCGTTCCTCGAGTACGCGGTGGACCTGACTCCCGACCCGGTGCGTCGGGCGCGCCGGGCGCTCGAGGCCGCAGCGGCCAAACTCGATGCGGGCGACGCCACGGCGGCGACGCGGCTGATCGACATCGCCGATGCGACGACCGTCGACGACGCGCATCGGGCACGGATGGCCCTACTGCGCGCTCACGTCGCATTCGCGACCGACCGCGGACGAACGGGACCTGGATTGCTCATGGCTGCGGCCCGCGCCTTGTCCGACCACGAGCCGTTGGTGGCACGCGAGACCTACCTGTCAGCACTGATGGCCGCGATGATCGTCGGCCGGCTGGCCGACGACGTCGACCTCCAACCCGCTCGGATCGCCGAGGCTGCGCGGCGGGGCCCCCGCGCTCCGGAACCCCCTCGGGCTGTCGATCTCCTGCTGGACGGACTCGCTGTAAGGCTGCACACCGGGTACACCGAGGCCGCTCCGCTACTCAAGAATGCGTTGCATGCCTATCTGCGGGACGTACAGGCGGGGACGGCAGATCCGCGATGGCATGACATCACCAACCGAATCTGTCTGGATCTTTTCGACTTCGGCGCCTACGACACCCTGGCGATGCGGCAGCTGGAGTTGCTTCGGGACGCCGGCGAACTCACGGTCTTACCCGCGGCCCTGACCACGGCGGCTGCTGTCCGGGTGATCGATGGTGAGTTCGACAGCGCTCAGGCACTTTTGGACGAGGCGTTCATCGTTTCGGCTGCCACGGGTGCGCCCCCGCACCGCTCAGGCACCGCCCTGCTCGCGGCCCACCGCGGCGATGAAGCCCTGTGGCTGGACATGTCAGCTCGAACGGTCGAGGCAGCCTCCGCGCGGGGCGAGGGGACCGAAGTGACGGTTGCCTACTACTCGCAAGCCCTGCTGTACAACGGTTTGGCGCGGTACGCGGAGGCCTATGAAGCCTGCCGGTGCGGGCAGGACTTCGACGACATCGGACTGTCCGGTAGCTTGCTGCTGGAGACTGTCGAAGCTGCTTCGTACACAAGGGATTTCGCTGCCGCACGTGCGGCATCCGAGGAGCTGGGGCGGCGCGCGGCCGCCAGTGGAACGGAATCAGCACTGGGGCTGGCAGCCCGCGCGTCAGCGCTGGCCCGAGGTGAGCGGGCGACCGATGCCGACTACCGCAGGGCGCTCATGCATCTGGAACGTAGCCCGTTGGCGGTCTACCGCGCCAGGACGCACCTCGTCTATGGAGAATGGTTGCGCCGAGTGGGCCGTGACGGCGATGCGCGTACACAGCTGCGCGCGGCCCACGACCTGTGCGCAGCCATGGGTGCGGACGGATTCGCACAGCGTGCTGCTCGCGAGTTGCAAGCCGCGGGAGGAAGTTTCGGCGTCCGTGGGCGTCGCTACGACGCCGAACTGACCACTCAGGAACGGCACATCAGCCGCCTGGTGCGCCAGGGCCAGACCAACGTGGAGATCGGTGCGCAGCTGCTCATCAGCCACCGCACGGTCGAATGGCATCTGCGCAATATCTACCAGAAGCTGGGTATCACGTCGCGTCGGCAGCTTCGTGCCATGGACGTGTGAAGACGGTTCACGGCCAGGGCTGTTCGTTGCGTTCCCGGCGCTTCTGTTCCTGAGCGCGATCTTTGGCCCAGAACTCCTCGAATCGTTCGCCCGGGTGGGCGTTGGGGATTCGGTTCAGGAAGCGACTCAACCATGCCGGAGGGCGGGCCGGTTCCCACTGCGGGAACAGCGTGCTGAGCGAGGCCATGGTCTTGAGGACCACGAAGACGCTGAACAGGGTCGACGGAGCACCGGTCACCGCGATGCCCGCCATCCCGAAGATCAGCGTGAGGTGCACGACCACAATCCTGCTCAGCCCGCGCTGTGCGGTCTGCTCGATCTGCCAGAAGCTCCACCTCCGCAGAGTCGCCAGATCGATCACCGCGTCGAGGATCAGCAACGCAGCGACCGCCAGGCAGCCGATGCGCACCTGGTCCCAGTTGACGTCCGCGATGTGTGGGTCTCCATTGCGATGCAACAGGAAGAGGATGATGCCGAGGAACGCAGCGTGTGCCAGCGCGAACACCGAACTGGTGACCGCGAATCCGCTGACGAACGAACCCGTCGTCCGGTACCCGCTCTCACTGGGCGGTCGATATCGGAAATGCCCCACCCGCGGAGACCATCGCTGGTGCAACCGAATCCGCAGCGCGATCAGAGCGCAGCCGAGCGCCGTCTCGAACCAATACACGATCAGCGTCGTGGCGCCTGACCAACCCTGGCTGAACCACCCGACCACGGGCACGGCGATGACAGCGATCAGAGCGGCGATGTTGGCGATCCGGAGCATCGCTGAGGCCCTCACCGCTGCTGGGCGCGCCACTTGTCGAGCAGACGGCGGTCCCGCTTGGTCGGCCGTCCGGCGCCGCGGTCTCTCGCGGCAACAGGCACCGCCACGACCGTAGGTGGGGGCGGCGTGCGGTCGAGGTAGCAGGTGACAGCATCAGCGGCCCCGACCCGCTTCTGGATCACCCGGACCACCTCGACGATCCTGGTGCGATCACCGACCAGGGCGCGCACCGTGTCACCTGGACCGACCATCGTCGAGGGCTTGGCCGGCTTGTCGTTGACCCGCACATGACCCCCGCGGCAGGCCGCCGCGGCGTCCGGACGCGTCTTGGTCAGCCGGACCGCCCACAGCCAACGATCCACGCGCGTCGCCTCCATGGCGATCATCATGGAGCACGGTCAGCGTGGCGGGGGCGCGGTTGCACGTCGTCGTGAGCGATGAGCCCCACCGCGACGTTGCGGCGCTCACCGAGGAACTCCGCGACTTCCGTTGACGCCGTGGCGATGTCGTCGCCGGTGGCGCCCTCCGGCCCGAGGAGGGCGGTGACTGCGGTGCTGAGCACCTGCAGTGGATCGGACACCGGGCGGGGGTCGCCGACGCCGGACACCAGCGAGATCGCGACACCGGTGACCAGACCGTGGAGGGCGAACGACTGATCGGCGAGCTCCCAGTCACCCCTGGCCATCCGGTGGCGACGCCACACCGGCAGCACCGCGCCGACGACGGCACTCGGCCCCAGCGTCTCGTGCAGGGCGATGGAGCGGGGATGGTCAGCCAGCATCCCGAGGAGATCGCCGTCCTGGCGCTGTACCGCCGCGATCAACGGGTGGTTGGCGGCCGCGTCGAGCATCATCGGACAGAAGCGGGACGGACGTACCAGATCGGGATCACTGCGGAGTCGGGTGATCAGATCGTCGAGAATCCCGATGAATCCGCGCCCCACCAGCCCCACGAGAAGGTCTTCCTTGGTGGGCCAGTACAGGTAGACGGTGCCTTTGCCGACGTGGGCACGCGCAGCGACATCAGCCACCGTGAAACCCCGCGCACCCCGTTTGAGCAGCAGTTCGCCTGCCGCAGCCAACAATCGCGCCGCCTTGGCCGACTGCTGCTCGGGCAGGGCGACGGAACTCACCCGCCGACTATATCGGCGGGCAGGTCCGCGGTGTACAAACTGACCATATCGGTACTTTGGTCAGTTTCGGGGGTAGGCTGCGCGCATGAACCTGTTCTTCGACCGGGAGACGCGAGTGACAGCCCTGCAATCGGCGATCTTCTCGCTGGCGGACCGGCTGGAAGCCGCGGTGTCGCTGTCCCGGATCTATGTCGACGGCCTCGACCGGCTGCCACGCGACGGGCGATTCCTGCTGGTCGGCAACCACACGATGGCGGGTTGGCCGGAGATCGTGATGATCCCGTACTTCGTGCACGCCGAGCTGGGCGTCCGGGTGAGAGGGCTGGCGACCCGACAGCTGGCCGACATGCGCGGGCTCAGCCGGGACATCGCCGAAGCCGCAGGCGCCGTGGTCGGCGATCCCGCCCAGGCCGCGGATCTGATGAGCCGGGGCGAAACCGTGCTGGTGTTCCCCGGCGGGGGACGCGACATGCTCAAGTTCAAGGGCGAGGAGTACCGCCTCCTCTGGCAGGGTCGCAGCGGCTTCGCGCGGCTGGCGATCGCTCACGACTACCCCATCGTGCCCGTTGGGCTCGTCGGAGGCGATGACGTGTTCTCCAGCATCACCGAGCGCGACGGCGTCTGGGATCGGATGACCCGGGGGATCGGTGAACGGCTGCACGGCGTGAGCGGTGTCGGCGTCCCCCTGATGCGCGGCGTGGGGCCGACGCTCGCACCCCGGCCGCAGCGGATGTATCTGCGCTTCGGCGAGCCGATCACGACCACGATGCCCGCCGACGCCGCGGCGAAGTCGTGGGAGCAGGAGGTCAAACAGGTGACGCAGAGCGCGCTGGAGACGATCCTCGACCAGGTGCGTGCGCTACGCGCCGAGGATCCGTTCCGTCGGCTTAATCCGCTCGCCTGGCGCCACGCCGTCCGGCCTCCGGTTCACACCGCATAGCGCGTGCGGCCGCGCCCGGAGGACTTCGCGTTGTACATCGCCTCGTCGGCGGCGCGCAGCAGCTCGAGCGCATCCCGTACGTCGTTGCGTCCGACCAGCGTGACACCGATGCTCGCGGTCACGGTGATCTCGATGTCGTGGTACCGGATGGGATCGGTTGCCGCGCAATGTAATCGATTGACCAGCTGATCCAGATCCGGTTGTTCGATGCGCTGCATCAGCAACACCACGAACTCGTCACCGGCCAACCGTGCGATGACATCGGACTGCCGTAGCGCGGCCTTCATCCGCGCCGAGGCCGTCACCAGCACCGCGTCGCCTGCGTCATGGCCGAACGAGTCGTTGACGAACTTGAGGTCGTCGAGATCGATGAACAGCACCGCGCTGAGCCGCTGGACCGCATCCGGACGCAGCGACGCCGCGATGCGGGCGAAGGCCCCCGAACGGTTCAGCAGTCCGGTGAGCACATCGTGAACCGCTTCGTGCTCGGCGCGTTCGTGAGCCACCTTCTGGGCGGTGATGTCGATGAAGGTCGCCACGACCGGCGAGCGCAGCGGATCGTCGGGGCTGAGGCGCCGGGTGCTCATCGACAGCCACACCCTGCTGCCGTCCTCACAGTCGACGCCGACCACGCGGTCGACCTGCGGAACGCCGGAATGCGAGACCTGCCAGACGGGCTGCTGCATCACCGGTAGTGCGCGGCCCTCCGCGTCGACGAGGGGGACGTCGGACGCGAACGGCGCGTTGACGGGCCGTACTGTGGCGAGAATCCGTTGCGCCGCAGGGTTGGTCGACATCACCGAACCGTCGGGGCCGAACACCACCACCCCGGCGTCGAGCGCTGTCACGACGGCCTCGAAGTGTCGTTCGGCACGGCGCAGAGCCGTCATGTCGGCGCAGATCAGTACATAGCCGGAGGCGGTCCGTGCCCCGGTGAGCCGGATGAAGCGTGGCGAACCGTCGGCGGCGACATGCGTCGTGTGCAGAACTCCGAGCGTGTCGATCAGCCGCTCAGCGTCCACGCCGGCGCCGACCACGTCCTGAATGGGACGGTTACGGACCTCCTGGGCGGTGCGGCCGTAGATCTTCTCGGCCGCCGCGTTCCAGCTGCTGACCAAGCCTGCCGGCGACAGCCCGACAACCCCGTCGCTGACGTGATCGAGAAGAGCTGCCTGATAGCGCAGCAGCTCCGCCGCCCGGCTCTTGGTCAGGTCTCGAAAGTAGGTGACGATCGCGGGCCGGCCGTGCCAGTCGATGCGGGTCGACGTCGCCTCGACGTCACGCATCGCCCCGCGCGATCGGCTCATCGGAACCTCCGCCGGAGGAGCGTTGTCACCCGCGTTGTGCAGGCCGTCGAGACGGCGCTGCACGCTCGGCATGACATCGGCCGCCAGGAAGTCCGACACTTTCCGGCCGACCAGGTCGTGGCTGCCCGCCAACCCCATCCACCGCGCCGCAGTGGTGTTCGCGAACACGATCGCGCCGTCTTGGTGAACACAGATTCCGTCGCTGGCCAGGTCGAACAGCGCGCGCAGGCGTCGCTCGGCGCCTTCTGCGCTGTCCACCGGCGCCGTGATGGCGTCGGTATCCTCCTCTGACATACCGCCCCCGCCGGCCCGATCCCTCTCGTCGAGGCTAGCGTGTCGGCGGGTGCAACCGGTGAGAAACGGGTATCGACGGTGCCATGGCTAATGAGCGTCCCAGGGTCGTGATCATCGGCGGCGGATTCGGCGGCCTGTTCTGCGCCCGTCGCTTCCGCGGGATCGACGTCGACGTGACCTTGCTCGATCGAGCCGCATGCCACGTATTCCAGCCCCTGCTCTACCAATGCGCCACGGGCACCCTCAGTATCGGTCAGATCAGCCGGTCGCTTCGCGAGGAACTCGAACACCACCCGAACGTCCGAACATTGCTCGGTGAGGCCATTCGACTGGACCCCGCCACCCGACGGGTCACCGCACGCAGGCCCGACGACTCCACCTTCGACGTCGACTACGACTACCTGGTGATCGCGGCCGGCATGCGCCAGTCCTACTTCGGTCACGAGGAGTTCGCCACGTGGGCGCCGGGGATGAAGACGCTCGACGACGCCCTGAGTATCCGGCGGCGGGTGTTCGCGGCCTTCGAGATCGCCGAGACACTGCCGCCAGGACCTGAACGTGACCAGTGGCTGACCTTCGCCGTCGCCGGCGGTGGTCCCACCGGCGTCGAATTAGCCGGTCAGATCAGGGAATTGGCGACCCGGGCGCTGGCCAACGAATTCCACAGCATCCAGCCGCGTGAGGCGCGGGTGTTGCTGTTCGACGGCGGCGATCGCGTGTTGAAGAGCTTCGCCCCCGCGCTGGCCGGCCGGGCGCAGGAGACGCTGGTGAAGCTCGGGGTGGAGTTGCACTTCGGCGTGCACGTCACCGATGTCCGTCGTGACGGCGTGACCGTGAGCCCGAAAGGGGGCGGGCCGGAGGAGAACTACGCCACCCGCACGGTGTTGTGGACAGCCGGCGTGGAAGCGGTGCCGTTCGCTCGGCACGCCGCCGACGTCTTGGGGGCGCAGACGGACCGATCCGGCCGCGTCACCGTCGATCCCGACCTGTCGGTGCCCGGCCATCGAGAGGTCTTCGTCATCGGTGACCTCGCAGGTCGCGACGGTCTACCCGGTGTGGCGGAGAACGCGATGCAGGGCGGGTTGCACGCCGCGGCATGTGTCCGTCGCGATCTGAGCGGAAAGCGACGCAAGAACTACCGCTACCGCGACCTCGGCTCAGCGGCCTACATCAGCCGCGGCAACGCACTGCTGCAAGCGGGACCCGTGAGGCTGGCCGGCACATGGGGCTGGCTGGGCTGGGGTTTCATACACATCGCCTTCCTGACCGGAGTGCGCAACAGGTTCAACACGGTCGGTACCTGGATGGCGACGATCGCCCGGGCCAACCGCAGCGACCGCACCTTCATCCTGGGAGGTTCCGGCCATCCCGAGGAGCCCTACACGTGGGAATCGCCGGTGCATCAGAGTTACAACACCGGTCCGGAGAAGTCAGCGTAGAGGCGCGATACGGTTCCCGCCGCGGAGGCTCTCGCGAAGGTCGACCAGAATGTCGGAGGCCGCATCGAAGTCGGGCCGTGGGCCGTCGTCGCGCCACGACTCGACGATGACGATCGCGACATCACGAAGCTTGACGTTGCAGTCCTGCGACAGCACCCGAAGGACGTCGAAGGCACCTTCGGCGTCGATACCGAAGGTCTGCATCAGCATGCCTTTGGCCTGTTCGATGACAGGTTGGCTGGCGAGTTTGTCCCGCAGTTGCGCGATCGTCTCGCGCAGGTCGTCCACGTCGGCGTGGCGGGCGCCCGACGTGGTGAGCGCGCCGGTCATTTTCCTTTTGTACGCCGATGCGTGCGCAAGCGCAATGATTGCTAGCTGAGCTTCGTTCGGTGTGGTGGGTCGCGCATGTACGCTGAGCTGCAGGTGCCAATTCGTGGTCCATGCGCACTGTTTCGCAAGGACGATCTCGAGGACGGGCGACGCGGACATGGCCGAGCGCACGATAGTCGGCGTGAGCAACGAGCAGGTCGAATCGGTGATGCGCGCTTCCCGTGCATTGGTCGGAATCACCGCCGCATCGATCATGACCGTCGATGACGTGGTGACCGTGCCTCAGGTCCGGGTGATGATGATGATCGCCACCCGCGGGGCGATGAACATCGCCGCCGTCGCCGAAGGCCTGCAGGTGAATCCGTCCAATGCCAGCCGGCTCGTCGATCGCTTGCTGAAGATCGGCCTGATCGACCGCCGTCAGGATCCCGTCGACCGACGAAACATCTCACTCACGTTGACCGACGAGGGGCAGGCGCTGATCGACACCGTGATCCGCCACCGGCGGACCGCGATCCGCCGCGCGCTGCGCCAGATGGCGCCGGAGCGGCGCGAACTCCTCGCGACAGTGCTCGAGGACTTCGCCACTGCTGCAGGCGAACCCGCGCAGGAGTACCGGCGGATGCTGGTCTGATCAGACGGTCGTCAGTCCGCCACAGCCCGAGCCGACGGGTGCGCCCGCCCGATGACGAGTGGCCCGACGATCGCCGGCATGCCGTGCCAGGTCGCGTGCTCGACCTCCGGGATGAGACCGCAGGCCGCCATCGTCTCGAGAGTGTCTCTGTTGCAGACACATCCGCCCGCGAAAGCACGCCAGGGTCGTAGCAGCAGATCCTGGAACGCCGCCAACCACCGCGATCGCGCCCGCACGTGTTCGACGAACACCAGCTGCCCTTCCGGAGTAAGCACGCGGGCGATCTCCCGCAGCGCACTCTCGGGCTCGGCGACGGTGCACAGCACCAAAGTCGAGACAACCGTGTCCACCGACCCGTCGGGCAGCGGAAGATCCTCGGCCGGTGCATCGATGATCCGAGCCACCCGGCCCAGATGATGGAGCCGACGGTTCAGCCTGCCGCGCATACCGGGTTCCGGTTCGGCCAGGATCAGCTCATCGATCGCGCCCGGGTACCACGGCAGGTTCAGACCGGTGCCCGCCCCGATCTCCAGCACCCGCCCGAATGCCTGGGCGAGCAGCGCCCTTCGGCGTCGACGCATACCCGCGACCTCGCCCAGCCACAAGAAGGGGTCGTAGAGCAGCGCCATCACGCGCAACCACGCCTGGTTCACGGATCGAATGTACGAGCCACCGGGTGAGCGCTGCATCGCCTGAATCGGCCATCGTGGTCGGGTGGCCGGTTCCGGTGAGTCAGAGGAGCCCGCGGCGGGCCGCCTCGGCGACAGCCGCGGTGCGCGACGGGCAGCCCAGTTTGTGGCGGATGTTGGCGACGTGACGGTGCACGGTGTGCGGGCTGACGGCCAGCTCTTCGGCGATCTCGCGATCACTGAGACCCCGCGCCACGCAGCCCAGGACATCCCGCTCGCGGAGTGACAGTGGTCCTGGATCCGGCGCCATCGCGTCACCAGCGTCGGAGCGACCACTGCGGCAGGCCCGGACGACCGCGTCGACGTCACCGTGCCAGGGGAAGTGTGAATCACCCTGCAGTGGAACGAAAATTGCGCCAGGGATAGCGGCGGCGACCTCTCGCCCGAGCCGGAACGGAACCGCACGATCGTCGCGGCGATGCACGACCGTCGTCGGAGCACGCACATCGGCCAGATACGCACTGACATCGAGCCGATACACCATGTCGAGCAGTGCCGCAGCCGTCTGCGCCGTGGCCGAAGCGCGTTGCAATCGGGCGAACCGATCGTGCTCGGCGATGTCTGCGCTGCCGAGGAAGACGTCGCTGAGCACGCGAGCGCCCAGACCCCAGTGCACCTCGATCGCGGAGATGATCGCCCGGCCCACCTCCGGCGGGGTGAGCAGGTCGCCGCGCGCATACGCACCATAGAGAACCAGACGGTCCACTCGCTCGGGATACATTGCGGCGAAGGCGATTGCGGTCGCGCTGCCTGAGGAGCCGCCCAGCAGCGACACCCGGTCCAACCCCAGCTCGTCGCACAGCGCCCGCAGCGTCGCCACCTCGGCCTCAAGGGTCAGGTCGGCCTCGCGCACGTCCCGATCGGACATGCCGACGCCGAGGTGGTCGTATCGGATCAGTGTGCGATCGCCCGCCATTCCCGTCCAGAAGTGCTGCACGCCCGGCTGCTGCCAGTCGAGCTCGAGGTGGCTCACCCACCATGCGGGAGCGATCAGTGGCGGTTCGGCACTGTGGGCCGGCCCGCGCACCTCGTACGCCAGCCTGCGCTCACCGATGCGCAGGAACTGCATCATCCCTGATCCGGACCTCGTCACCGACACCGAGGAAGCCGCCGGTGACGACCTCGGCGTAGATGCCCGCGCAGGGCAGAACTCCGAATTCGCCCGCCTGGACGCGGTTGTGCTCGAGGGCGTAGCGCACGGCCAGCGGCGACCGTGGCAGCGATCCGTGCTCGAGCGTGGGGACGGCGCACCGGGGCGTGGGGAGTGTCCCTCGCACCTCGACACCGCCGATGTGGAGGGTGACACCGACCCAGTCGTTCTCTACGAAAGGTGGACAGCCCGGGGGTGTCTCGATCACGATGTTCGGTCGGTAGCGCACGGCCTCGGCGCGGTCGAGCCCGATGGCGTCGAGTGTGGCGGTGGTGATGAGGTGCACGGGGGAGTGGTCGACGAAAGCGCCGCCCGGTGTGCCCTGAGCGATCTCGAGGATCTCGGCCTCGATGTCGGCGTCGATGCCATGTGTCAGCACGTCGACCGGATCGGCGCGCTCGACGGAGGCCCCCGCGCTGCGCTCGTCGGCCAGGGCCACGCGCCGTCCCACCAGCTCCGACACCGCATCGGCCGACTGCTCGACCGGTATCGCGCGGCCGTCGGGCATGGTGACCAGGACACCGCGGTCCCCGGTGTTCGCCGAGCAGTGCAGCAGGTGCCGCCACAGGCGAGGGTTCTTGGCCGTGGCCACGCGTCCCGTCTCGCCATCGACGAAGGCGAACCGGCGGTCTCCAGCGACACCGAGGGGGCCGAGCTCGAGGCGGGCGCACTCCTCGCCGAGCATCGACTTCACGGGGTAGCGGCGCAGGGCAGCCACCCGGCCGCTGAGAACCGTAGTCATGGTCTGCACCAGCGTACGGGTCGGGGAATGCCGTCAGCGCGCGTGCGCGATGGCGAACAACCCGACGACTCCCACGACGTAGATCACCAGAACAGCCAGAGAGTCGATGCCCATCCGGGCGATGCGCCGCTGCGGGCGAAACAGCAGACCGGCCGCATAACCCAATGTCAGAACGATTGCCAGCGCCGTGAGGTAGATGTCGGTGCGTTCCGCGTGCGGCAGCACGGCGTCACCTGACAGCATGGTGGCCATCAGGAACAGCACGGGGAGGAAGGCGTTCCCGCCGAAGATGTCCGACACCGCGAGCTGATAGTCCCCATGGCGCACCGATGCCAGACCGGTCGACAGCTCGGGCAGTGATGTCGCGGCGGCCAGGACGGTGGCGCCGAACAGAACCCCCGAGAGGCCGATGCCGTCGGCGATGGCATCACCGCTGCGTTCGAGGACGATGCCCGCGACGAGAGTCGCCACCGCGGCCAGACCGAAGAACAGCGCTGACCTCGCGGTGCTGATGCCGCGTGCGGTCGCTTGGCTCTCAGTGCGTGCGGTGCTGTGTCCTCTGGGTTTGTCCTGGCCATCCGGCGGTTGTCCGGACTCGTGCCATGGCAGCGACTGCCCGGCACGACGCAGCAACAGCAGCCCAGCCACCCAGGCCACGAGGATGAGGAGAGCGGCGGGGGTCACGCGCCAGACGATCAATGTTCCCGGGAGCTGGGTCCCCGCGATCACCAGCGCCAGCACCGCGACCACGAGCGCGGCCTCCAGCACCAGAACCAACGAGGCGGCGCGGTAGGTCAGAGGCCGCGGACCGCGGATTCCGAACGCGTCCAGTGCCACGAGAACCACCGTCTGGATGGCGATACCGCCGAGGATGTTGCCGACCGCGACGCCCAGATTGCCGGAGAGTGAGGCGCTCGCGACGATCGCGATCTCGGGCAGGTTCGTGGCGATCGCCAGCAGGATGAGCCCACCGAGGGCTGATCCGAGATGAAGCCGGGTGGACAGCACATCGGTCTGGTTCGACAGCGAGATACCGGCCACCCAGATCGCCGCCGCAGCCGCGGCGAAGGCCAGCAGCAGAGCCCACATCGGCCAACCGGACACGGAATTCCCTCTCGAGGTGTGGCAGTGGACTACACAGTGCGACACACGTACCCGGTCAGTCGACGAGAAACCTGTCAACTTCCTGAAAGCCCGGGGCCAGTGAGGATTAGGGCGACCCACGAGGATGTCGTGGCCTGATGTTGTGCGGTACGGTCCCGTGTCGTACCGTCAACGAAGTTGATTAGCGACCCTAGCGATCCTCGGACGGTCCGCGCCTCGTCGCCGCTCCTGAAAGGCCAACGCATGCAGCGGAACTCGTTCGCTCGGCGGCTCGGGCGACGGTGGCCGCTGATCGTGGCGATCGTGGTGATCGCTGTGGCCGGGTTCGCGGTGTACCGATTGCACGGGATCTTCGCCTCGGAGGACGTGACCGCGACGCCCAGCGGGTCGGACAGCCAGATCGTGCCGTTCAACCCCAAACACGTCGTCCTCGACGTCTTCGGTCCGCCGGGCACCACCGCCACGGTCACCTACCTCGACGTGCACGCCCAGCCGCAGAAAGCGCTCGGAGTTGCGCTGCCCTGGTCCTACGACGCCATCACCACCGACCCCGCCGTCTTCGTCAACGTCGCCGCCCAGGCCAACGGTGACGCCATCGGCTGCCGGATCACGATCGACGGCGAGGTCAAAGACGAGAAGCAGGTGAACACGCTGAACGCCTACACCTTCTGCCTGGACAAGTCCGGATGAGCGCCGGGATGTCGTGGCGGTCGATCCCGGATCTGATCCGGCGCTTCTCGGTGCTGATCGCGCTGTTCTGGCTCGCGACCGCGGTCATCACCAACGTCTTCGTACCGCAGCTGGAAACGGTGGCCGAATCCCACAACGTGTCGCTGAGCCCCAAGGACGCGCCGTCGCTGCAGGCCAGCAAGCGCATCGGCAAGGACTTCGGGGAGTACGACTCCGACAGCTCGGCGATGATCGTGCTGGAAGGCGACCAACCGCTCGGCGCCGACGCTCATCGCTACTACGACGGCTTGGTCGCCAAGCTGGCGCAGGACACCACCCACGTTCAGCACATCCAGAACTTCTGGGGCGACCCGCTGACCGCGGCGGGTTCGCAGAGCTCCGACGGCAAGGCCGCACTGGTGCAGGTGTTCCTCGCCGGCAACCAGGGTGAGTCACTGGCCAACGAGTCGGTCGACTCCGTGCGCGACATCGTGAACAACACTCCGGCTCCACCGGGGGTCAAGGCGTACGTGACGGGCCCGGCGCCGCTGATCACCGACCAGTTCGAGGTCGGACGGCAGGGCACGTTGAAGACGACGCTGCTCACCATCGGCGTCATCGCGGTCATGCTGATGGTCTACTTCCGGCGCCTCACGACGGTGTTCTTCGTCATCTTCACCGTGATGATCGAGTTGACCGCCTCGCGCGGTGTGGTCGCGGTGCTGGCCAACGCCGGCATCATCGAGCTCTCGACGTACTCGACCAATCTGCTGACCCTGCTCGTCATCGCGGCGGGCACGGACTACGCGATCTTCATCCTCGGACGGTTCCACGAGGCGCGCCACGCGGGGGAGGACCGCATCGCGGCGTTCACCACGATGTACCACGGCACGTCGCACATCATCCTGGGGTCGGGCTTGACGATCGCGGGCGCGGTGCTCTGCCTCACCTTCACCCGATTGCCGTACTTCCAGAGCCTCGGGGTGCCTGCCGGCATCGGTGTCCTGGTCGCCGTGATAGCCGCGCTGACGTTGGCGCCGGCCCTGTTGTCGATCGGCCGGCACTTCGGACTCTTCGAACCGGCCCGGCCGATGAGCACCCGCGGGTGGCGGCGGATAGGCACCGCGATCGTCCGCTGGCCCGGCCCGATTCTGGTGGCGACGGTCGCGATCGCCCTGATCGGTCTGCTGGCGCTGCCGAACTACAAGACCAACTACGACAACCGCACCTACATGCCGGCCGACTCGCCGGCCAACGTCGGCTACGCCGCCGCCGAGCGACACTTTTCCCAGGCGCGGCTGGAGCCCGAGTTGCTGATGGTCGAGGCGGACCACGACCTGCGCAACCCCACCGACATGATCCTGCTCGAGCGGGTCGCCAAGGCCGTCTTCCACACCGACGGCATCGCGCAGGTGCAGTCGATAACGCGCCCGCTGGGCACCCCGCTGGACCACACGTCGATTCCGTTCCAGCTCAGCGCCAGTAGCGCGTCGCAGATCAACTCGCTGCCCTTCCAGCAGGCGCGCACCGCGGACCTGCTCAAGCAGGTCGGCGTCATCAACGACTCGATCAACACGTTGCGCAAACAGTATGAGCTGCAACAGCAGTCGGCAGCAGTCACTGATGAGCAGACCCAGGCGTTCGCGCAGACCGTCGCGACAGCCCAGGATCTGCGAGACAAGATCGCCAATTTCGACGACTTCTTCCGACCGATCCGTAACTACTTCTACTTCGAACCGCACTGCTACGACATTCCGATCTGCTGGGCGCTGCGGTCGCTGTTCGACGCACTCGACGGAATCAACGACCTGACCGACCAGCTCGCGAACGTCGCCGGGAGTATCGCGAAACTCGATGCGCTGCAACCGAAACTGCTGGCATTGATCCCACCGCAGATCAGTGATCAGCAGACGAACCGCGATCTGACGATGACGAACTACGCGACGCAGTCCGGTCTGAACGACCAGAACTCGCGGGCGCTCGAGAACTCGACGCAGCTCGGCGCGGCCTACGACGCGTCGAAGACCGACGATTCGTTCTATCTGCCGCCGGAAGCGTTCACCAACCCCGAATTCCAGCGTGGTCTCAAGCTTTTCCTCTCACCCGATGGCAAGTCCGCGCGGATGATCATCACCCACGAAGGGGATCCCGCGACCACCGAGGGGATCTCGCACATCGACTCGATCCGGCACGCGGCGGTCGAAGCCGTCAAGGGCACACCGCTGGCCGGCTCGCGAATCTTCATCGCCGGCACCGCGGCCACCTACAAGGACATCGCCGACGGCGCGAAGTACGACCTGATGATCGCGGGCATCGCGGCGATGTGTCTGATCCTGCTGGTGATGGTGTTCATCACGCGCAGCATCGTCGCGGCATTCGTGATCGTCGGCACGGTGGCGTTGTCGCTGGGCGCGTCGTTCGGCCTGTCGGTGCTGATCTGGCAGGACCTGTTGGGCATCCAGCTGTACTGGATCGTGTTGGCACTGGCCATCATCTTGCTGCTGGCCGTCGGCTCCGACTACAACCTGTTGCTCATCTCGCGCTTCAAGGAAGAGATCGGGGCAGGGCTGAACACGGGGATCATCCGGGCGATGGCGGGATCGGGATCGGTCGTGACGGCGGCCGGGCTCGTGTTCGCGGCGACGATGGCGTCGTTCCTGTTCGCCGATCTGCGCATCCTGGGCCAGATCGGCACGACGATTGCGCTGGGTTTGTTGTTCGACACCCTGATCGTGCGGTCCTTCATGACCCCGGCGGTAGCCGCGCTGCTGGGCCGCTGGTTCTGGTGGCCGCTACGGGTGCGGCCGCGGCCGGCGAGTGCGATGCTGCAGCCCTACGGCTCGCGGGCGGCGGTGCGTCAGCTCCTGCTGTGGGAGGACGACGACCCGGTGGTCCGGCCCGCGAAGTGAGCGCGGGCACGGTGCTCGGGACACTGGTCGAACGTGGGGCCTGGGTACAGGTTTCCGACACATCTTGTGCACAGGGCCCACGCTCGAACTAGCTCGGCTCAGACGTGGGCGGGTTCGCGCTGTTCGATCGGCTCGGTGTCGAGCACCTCGGCGTCACGCAGGTTGCCCTTCAGCGCGGCGACGCGGCGGAGCTGATTGGCCATGTTCATCGAGGTCAGCATCGGGATGCCGCCGATGAACGTGCGGAACGACGGATTGCCGCCGTCGAGGTGCAAGACGAACAGGCACCCCACGACATAGAAGAAGCCAAGGGTGAACAGCGCTGCGGGGATGGCGTACGCGAGCGGGGACCGGGCGTCGTCGATCAACTCAGCGGCATAGTGGGCTTCGTCACGCGTCAGCGGTTGCCGTTTGCGCAGCTTCGCCAGCACGTCCTTGTGCGCGCCGACGGTGTCGCCCAGCGGATGCGACGTCCGCCGCTCGAGCCGGCCGATGTAGACGAAAACGCATGTGGCAAACACGATTTCGGCGACTGCGGCAAGTGCCGCCAGATCACCCCATAGGCCGAGTCCCACGATGTATCTCCTCACGTTCCACTGAGAAGGTTACCCGGGCTAACTGTTTGTGAAGCGCGCTCACAGCAACGACACAGGAAGGGTGGCCCAGGCGCTCGTCGGTACCCTCGCGGGTGATCCCCTCACGAAAGGCGCCCCGTTGTCGACACAATCCGCGACCGCTGTGGATGGTATTGCCGGCTGGACGGTCGAGCTGATGGAGCGGTGGGGAGGCCTGGGCGCGGGCATCGCGATCGCGGCCGAGAACGTCTTCCCGCCCGTACCGAGCGAGGTGATCCTGCCGATGGCAGGCTTCGCCGCCCGTCTCGGTGACCTCTCGCTGGCCGAGGCGATCGCCGGTGCCACCGCGGGGTCCCTCGTCGGCGCCTGGTTGCTCTACGCGCTCGGCGCGTGGCTCGGACATGACCGGATGCGTGCACTGATCCTGCGGATGCCCCTGGTCGACGCCCAGGATGTCGACAAGACCACGGCGTGGTTCGGCAAACATGGCGCCAAAGCGGTGCTGTTCGGCCGGATGATTCCGCTGTTCCGCAGTTTCATCTCGATCCCGGCGGGCGCGGAACGCATGAACTTTGCGCTGTTCACGGTGCTCACGCTGCTGGGTAGCCTCGTCTGGAACAGCGCGTTGATCGGCGCGGGCTACCTGCTGGGGGCGAACTGGCACGCGATCGATCCGTACACCGCGGTGCTGCAGTACCTCGTGATCGGCGGCGTCGCGTTGTGGCTCGTCCGATTCGTGGTGACGCGGAGGCGCCGCGCGCGAGCGTGAGCCGCTTCGATATCGAAGCACTAAGGTCGGGCCGTGGCCGACTCCCTGAACCCGACGCAACTGCGGGCGTACTTCGCCCTCATGGAGGCCGTCAGCCTGCTCCAGTACGCGGTGCGCCAACAGCTGCAGGAAGACGGCGGCGTGAGTTATGTGCAATTCGAGATCCTCGCCAAGCTGACAGACAGCGATCGGCCGCTCACGATGACCGAACTCGCCGACGGTGTGGTCTACAGCCGCTCGGGACTGACCCATCAGGCCGGCCTGCTGGAGAGCCACGGTCTGATCAGCCGTACCGCTTCCCCCGACGATCAACGCGCCACCGTCGTCGAGATCACCGAGCAGGGCCGTGACCTGGTCGCGGCAGTACTGCCGGGGCACATCCGGGTGGTGCAGGAGCTGCTCTTCGACGCGCTGTCTGCCCGTGACGTGCGCGCACTCGGGGACATGATGAGCACGGCTCGCGACCACATGCGTGCCCGCCCACCGCGCTCGGCCGCCCCCCGCAGGCGCCGCGCCGACTGAGGCGAGGGACGGCCCGGCAGGCATCAGTGCCGGACGGGGATCAGGAGCGTCTTCCCGTGCAGGCGGCCGTTGTCCGCATCGTCGTGCACGGCCGCGGCGTGATCGAGGGGACGTCGGTCGGCGACCTCGATGCGCAGCTGCCCGGCGTCGACGCGGTCCACCAGCGCGGCCAGCCCAGCGGCATCGCTGCGAACGAACACCCGCTGGCTGCGGATGCCCCGCGGCGGGTTCTCCGGTCCGAACGCCATGGTGCCGACGTGGACGCCGCCATCGGCGACGAGGCCGATCAGCGCCTCGGTCTGTTCGTCGGTGGTGGAGATCAGGTTGAGCACCACGTCGAACGGCGCGCCTTCGACGCTGATCGGCGTCCGGCCATAGTCGACATAGCCGACCGTACGATCGGCGCCGAGATCCCGCAGCCGCTGCGCGTCGCGCTCCCTGGCCGTCGCGGTGACCTGTGCGCCGGCCTGCGTGGCGAGCTGAACGGCGTAGCCGCCCACAGCCCCGGATGCCCCGTTGACCAGGACACGTTGACCGGCCGTGAGGCCGGCGATCTCGAACAGGGCCTGCCAGGCAGTGAGCGCGGGCTCGGGCAGTGCTGCTGCGTCGGCGAGCGGCACCGAGGTGGGAGCGGCGGCCAACGCGTCGGCCGGCACGACGGCGTACTCGGCGGCCGCGCCGTCGGCGTCCAGGGGCAGGAACGCCTCCACTGCATCGCCGACGTTCCACCCGGTGACGTCGTCACCGATCTCTGTGATCGTGCCGGCGACGTCGACGCCCGGTATGTGGGGGAACCGGACCTGGTAGACGTCGGCCAGGTAGCCGCCGCGGATGCCCGCGTCGACCGGGTTGAACGACGTCGCGGCAACCTCGACCACCACCTGCCGCGGGCCTGCTGCCGGGCGGGGCGCGTCTTCGTAACGCAGCACCTCACTGTCGCCGTACTCGTGGAATCGCACTGCCTTCATGGTGTCCTCCTCGATCAAGTGCTTCGAATTCGAAGCATCTGACGGTGACAACTCGCTTCACTGTCGAAGCATTCCCTCAGAGCAAGTTGGGATCGGTAGGCCGGAGGGACCAGTTCACTTCCCAGCACGCGGCCCCGACCCTGCGGGCCCTGCACCGAGGAACACACATGAACGACCAGGCCCACCACGGCATGACGACCGCAACGGTGTCGTCGGCTGAGTACCAGACGATGTCGTCGCAGGAATACACCGACCGCAGCGCCGGCGGCCTGGCATGGTCGGCGAGCTCGCTCGGAGAGCCCGACGACAGCGGATGCGACCTCGGTGAACTCGATCAGTTCGGTGATCAATTCGGGGATCTCGACGACCGTGCACAGCGCGGCGTCACCGCGGCGCTGGTAGCAGCGATGGTCGGCGCCGGGCTCGCGTTGGGGTCCCTGGGCGTGGTCGCCTTCGCCTATCTGCACCCCGCCGAGCAGGCACCGGTGGTTGTCCGGCCGAACGCGGTGGCGCTGCCGTCGACTCCGGCTCCGGCGTCCGCGCTGCCTCCGGTGACGGCACCTGTGGAACCGGCGGCCATCCTCGCGACGCCTCCGTCGGCAGATGCGGCACCGTCCGTGCCAGCCACGCAGGTCGTCATGCGTCAGACCCCGACGAAGAAGCCCGCTCCCGCGCCTGTCGCTCCCGTGGCTGCGCCGGCCCCTGCGGCCCCGGCGCCCGTGCTGCCGGCCGACCCCGCGGTGCCGCCCCCGCCCGCGCCAGTGGTCGTGGTGAACGTGCCGCTCCCTGCGCTGCCGCCCATCGTCGTCAAGCACCCACTGCCCAAGCCGTCAGTGGACACTCCGGCGCCGGCGGAGCAGTCAGAGCCCGTCGCGCAGCCAGAGCCCGCCGCGCAGCCAGAGCCCGTCGAGCCGCCGGTCGATCCCGGGCCCGCACCCGCGGAAGATCCGGAGCCGAGTGTCGTTGTGCCGCAGCCCTAGTGGAGGTCAGGCAAAGCGCACGGCAAGGGTCGCCAGGCCGAAGATCTTCTTGCCCGCCGACTTCGCGCCGATGATCAGGACACCCGACCGCGTGTCGGTGTCCAGGGACTTGACCTTGCCGCTGAACTCGACGTCGGCGCCTTCTTTGGCCGACACGATCGCGGGCGAGGACAACCGCACCGCGAACCGCAGGGCCGCGCCGGGATCCCCGGTCCACGACGAGGCGAACCCGGCGCCCAGCCCCATCGTCAGCATGCCGTGGGCGATCACATCGGGCAGCCCGGCCAGCTTGGCGATGTCCTCATCCCAGTGGATCGGGTTGGCGTCGCCGGCCACGCCGGCGTAGTTGACGAGGTCGCCCCGCGACAGCCGGGTGTGGTGCACGGGGATCTCCTCGCCCGCCGACACCTTCTCGAACGCCCGGGAGCCCGGCGTCCGCGTCGAGCCGCCATCGGAGAGGCGGACGTCGCCGTCGGGCCGCACCGTCTTCTCGTAGCTCTCCTGCGATCCTCCGATGTCGAGGATGTTCATGTCGTGCATCATCGCCTTCTGCACCGCGGTCTTGACGTCGGCGCCGATGTCCTCGGCCGTCACGCCGACCACTGTGGTGTGCAGCGTGTGCACCCGCTCGCCCTCGGTATCGGTGAAGGTGTTGGTGACCGTGATCAGGTCACGCCCGGCGATGCGACGGACCGAGGTCAGCTCGACGTCGATCTTCAGCTCGTCACCCGCGACGATCGGGCGGTGCTGCTCGAAGACCTCTTCGGTCTGCATGTAGGTGTCGTAGCCGACCACGACCTCTTCGAACATCCGCCGATTGCACTGCATCCCCGGTGCCGAGGTGAAGGTCAGCGGGGCGATCAGATCGGAGTAGCCCAGCGCGGCGGCGGCGTCGACGTCCCAGTGCGCGGGGTGATAGTCCTGGACCGCACGGGCGTACTCGCGGAGCTTCTCGCGGCCGACCAGATACGTGCCGTCCATCTGGTAGTAGTGGCCCACCCGGGCTTCCAACGGCGACGTTTCGGCTGCGGCAGTCATGGATTGCACACTAATCGGCATGGCAGAACGGTCGGCGAGGGCGGCGCGTGGCGGGCTCACCGCCTCCCAGCAGCGGGCGTGGATCAACTACATGCAGGTGTACCACCGACTCGAGTACGAGATGAACCGGCACCTGCAGCGCGACTGCGGACTGTCACTCGCGGACTACACGGTTCTCAATGCGCTCTACAACGCGCCGGGTCGCACGGCCCAACTGTCGAGCTTGGCCACAGTCATCGGGTGGGAGCGCAGCCGGCTCTCACACCACCTGAAGCGCATGGCTACCCGCGGGCTGATCGACAGGCTGCAATCGGCCGACGACGGCCGCGCCACTGACATCACACTCACCGACGACGGCGCCCGCCGGTTCCGTGCAGCCGCCCCCGTCCATGCGGCCTGGGTGCGCGAGACGGTGTTTCCCAACACTGACCGTGGCCAGGAGACGGCCCTCGCCGACGTCCTGACCACGGTCCATGACTCACTTCTGCGCGCGGGCACGCTCCCGCCTCCGGAATTCGGCTCGCCGACCCAGTAGCTCAGACCTGTTCGGCACCGCCGTCGACGAAGACCTCCGAACCCGTCATGAAGCTGCTCTGATCCGAGGCCAGGAACAGCACCGCGGCGGCGATCTCCTCGGGTCGACCGACGCGACCCAACGGCACCTCCGCCGCCATCCCGTCGAGCAGCTCCTGCTCGCTGCCGGGCGCGAGCCCGACGAGCCCCGGCGTCTCCACAGGCCCCGGGACGACGGTGTTGACCCGGATGCCGCTGCTCGCCAGTTCGCCCGCCCAGGTGCGGCCGAATGACCGGATCGCGGCCTTCGTCGCCGCGTAGACACTGAACGACGGCGTTCCGTTCGACGCGGCGGTGGAGCCCGCCAGGACGATCGAGGCGCCGCGGTTGAGCAGCGGCAGCACCTTCTGCACGGTGAACAGCGTGCCGCCGACATTGGTGGTGAACGTGGTGATGAAGTGCTCGACGGTGATGTCGGCCAACGCGGCGAACTCGCCGCCGCCGGCGTTGGCGAACACGATGTCGAGGCCCTTGCCGTTTTCCTTGATGGCCTCGACCACGGCGTCGAGTTCCTCGGGCTTCGACACATCGCTGCGCACGCCGGTCGCCCCGTCGCCGATCGACGCGACCGCCTTGTCGAGGGCGTCCTGCCGGCGGCCGGTGATCACGACATGCGCACCCTCGGCGGCCAACCGCTGCGCGGTGGCCAGTCCGATCCCGGATGTCCCGCCGGTGACCAGTGCGGTCTTTCCCTCTAGCTGTCCCATGATGTTCCCTTCTTCGCGGTGGACGTGCCGTGCAACATGCGTGACATGTCACCTATTCCGGCGTAGTCACTACTGTGGTGACGTGTTGTTCTTGCTGTTCGGATTCGGGACCAAGCGCAAACCCCTCGGCGCGGGAGGCGTGCGGACCTGCCCGCGGTGCCACAACACCACACAGTGGACACGGATGAGGCAGTTCCGCCAGTTCAGCGTCTTCTTCGTTCCGCTCGCGCGGTGGAAGCGACAGGAGTTCGAGGTCTGCGGAATCTGCGGCACCGCCGTCGCAGCGTGACTCGGGCTCGGATTGGCACCTCGGATTGGCGCGGCGCCGAGGACCGGCACTATGTTTCACGGGGTGATCTCCCGCGCTGCGCGCGTCATCGCGCGCTGGACCGTTCCGTTCCTGGCGGTTCTGACCGTCGCAGGACTGGTAGCCCACCCGTCGTCCCCACAGCCGTCGATCCGGCTCGCCGCTGACGGCAACCCGCTGGCCGGCCTGCCGTTCTACGTCAATCCCGACTCCAAGGGCATCCGGGCGGCCCGCGGCGCCGGAAATCCGACGCTCGACCGCGTGGTGAACACGCCGACCGCGTACTGGATGGACCAGCTGTCGACACCTTCGGTGGACGCGAAGTACATCGCGACCGCTCAGGCGGCGGGCACGATGCCGATCCTCGCTCTCTACGGCATCCCACACCGCGACTGCGGCAGCTTCGCCGCGGGCGGCTTCGGATCCGCGGGCGCCTACCGCAACTGGATCGACGGTGTCGCGGGGGCGATCGGCGGCGGACCGGCCGCCGTGATCCTCGAACCCGACGCCCTCGCGATGGCGGACTGCCTCTCCGGCGATCAGCGTCAGGAGCGATTCGCCCTGATCTCCTACGCCGTGGACACACTGACACGCAATCCCGGCACCGCCGTCTACGTCGATGCCGGCCACTCCCGCTGGGTCAGTGCCGAGGAGATGGCCAACCGACTCAACCAGGTGGGCGTCGCCAAGGCCCGCGGCTTCAGCCTCAACACCGCGAACTTCTTCACCACCGACGAAGAGGTCGGCTACGGCTCCGCGATCTCCGGCATGACCGGCGGTAAGCCGTTCGTCATCGACACCTCGCGCAACGGTGCCGGCCCGGTCGAGGGCGACCCGCTGTACTGGTGCAACCCCGAGGGACGGGCCCTCGGTGTGGCGCCCACCGCGAACACCGGCAACCCGCAGGTGGACGCCTTCCTGTGGGTCAAGAGACCCGGCGAGTCCGACGGGTCGTGCGGCCACGGAGAGCCGGGAGCCGGCACGTTCGTCAACCAGTACGCCATCGACCTGGCCCGCAACGCCGGCTGGTGAGAGTGCCCGCCGCGTAGGATTTTTTCCGCAAGACCCCAGGCGGAAGGACAGGCGGTGGCGAGCGGACCCGATACCGCGACGCTGGCACGGGTGCTGGAGGCAGCCGGATGGGCGCCGTCCCGGCAGAACGCGCAGCCGTGGCGCTGGCGCGTCGACCCTGACGGTCTGCACCTGGACGCCGATTGGGGCCGACGGCTCGGCGACTCGCCCTTCGATCGACGCGATGTCCTCCTCGCCTGCGGCGCAGTCCTCGATCACTGTGCGGTCGCGCTGAGCGCCGCCGGCTGGGCCACCCGGATTCGTCGCTTCCCGGACGCCGTGCTCGATCCTGGGCGCTTGGCGTCCTTCCAGATGATCGAATCCGTCCCGCGGCCGGCCGCACGTGAGCTCGCCGACGTCATCCACCGCCGCCGATCGGACCGCCGCGAGTACGGCGCCGCCCGGCTGCCCGACACGACGATCGAAACGCTGCTGGTGCGCGCCGCGCGGCACGGTGTGGACCTAGCGGTGGTCCCCACCGCCCGCTGGCACCGCGACGACACCGGTCAGGTGCATCTGCACTTCGGCGACGGCGGGCCGTCTGCCGCCCCTGCGGACGGCGTGCTGCTTGCGCTGGGCACCGAGGACGACGGCGACGCGGCACGGCTGCGTGCCGGCGAGGTGGTCAGCCGCGTCCTGCTGTCTGCGACGGCGCTGGGCCTGGCCTCCTGCCCGTTGACCGAGCCGCTGCGGTCGGCGCGGGACAGAGTCGCCGTGGCGTGCGAAGTGTTCGACGGGACGAGGCACCCGCAGATGCTTCTCCGCATCGGCGCGCCACCGGCTGACGCGCCGGACGTCCCGGCGGTCCTACGGCGCCCTCTGGCCGAGACGACGACCTGGGCCGTCGCGGGTAGTTAGCGATGCGCTCGCTGCTGTGACGCGGAGCGGTTCGGTGGGCGATGCCAACCCGCCTGCGCCGTCCAGATGACGTGTGCGAGGCCATGTCCCAGGCGGTCCAGGCGGGCCAGCGCCGATGACAGGTCGGCGGCCAGCGGCAATTCGCCGTCGGGGTCGCAGATCGACAGCAGGCGGCGAACCGGGTCACCGCCCACGATGGTCCAGTCGACATCGCTGCGGCTGCAATGCACGCTGATGTAGAACAGCGCAGTGAAACCGGCTGAGCCGAAGAAATCGACCGCACGCAGGTCGAGGACGAGCTGTTTCGATATGCGGGTGTGACGCTGCACGTAACGGCCGAATTCGCGCCCGTTCAGCGCGTCGATGTCACCGATGACCGCGATGGCGACTCGGGTGGACGAACAGTGACGCGCCTCGAAAACGGCTGAGCCGCAACGTTGTTGCGCGTAGTCCGAGCTGTAGTGGAGTGAAAAGCTACGGTGCTTCTCAACGGCGGTCATGGCGGGAAACCTCGGATCGGTTGAACTCGTGAACAGGCCGCAGGCTGGAAGCTCAACCAAAGTCAAGATAATACGGATTTCGTTTGAGCGAAAGGTCTATGTCCATTCTGCGCGTATGCCTTGCCAGCAGCGCATCTGTACCGCGCGCGCCGACGGAATATTGACGCTCGAGGTAAACAGAGGCTGAGCGGCTACGGAATCCGTCGTCACAGAAGCGCAGGCACAATGGATCGTGCCCTCACACGCGATCATCTCCGGAGCCGGCATCGCCGGTCCCGCACTGGCCCACCAGCTCAACGCCCGCGGGTGGCGCACCACGGTTCTCGAGCGCTACCCCCAGCGCCGCGACGAGGGACAGAACGTCGACATCCGCGGCGCCGCCCGCGATGTCATCCGACGCATGGGAATCGATGCCGACGTGCGCGCGGCCAACACCACCGAAATCGGAACGCGCTTCGTCGCGGGAGACGGCAGGGTGGTGGCGTCGTTCCCGGTGGGCAGCGGCGGCCATTCTGACGGCCCCACTGCGGAACTGGAGATCCTGCGCGGTGAACTCTCACGCATTCTGGTCGAGCACACCGAAGCGCAGACCGCCTACCGGTTCGACACCCAGCTCGTCGACGTCACCGACCACGGTGAGGGGGTGACGGCGGCTCTGGGCGACGGCTCGACGCTGGACGCCGACGTCCTCGTCATCGCCGAAGGTCTGCATTCGCGGTCGCGGCGGTTCGTCACCCCCGTCGACGTCCACACACTGGGGATGTACTGCGCCTATGCCACGCTGCCGCGGGACGACTCCGACGAGCGATGGTGGACATGGCAGCACGCCACCAAGTCGCGCAGCGTGCACCTACGTCCCGACAACCTGGGCACCACGCGCGGGATGCTGACGTTCATGTCCGACGTGCGCGGGCTGGAGGAACTCGGCAGGGGCGACCTGCTCACGCTGCTGCGCCGCACGTTCGCCGACGTCGGGGGCGCCGTGCCGCGCATCCTCGATGCGCTCGATGCCGGTGCGCCGATGTACTTCTCCGCCGTCGGTCAGGTGCACCCGCCGGTCTGGAGCAAAGGGCGCATCGGATTGCTCGGCGACAGCGCGTTCTGCAACGCGACGTTCGGCGGGGCGGGCACGAGCCTGGCGCTGATCGGCGGCTACCTTCTGGCCCGCGAACTCGCCGCAGGTGAGGACCCGAGCGTCGCACTGCGCCGCTACCAGGACGTCATGCAACCGTTCGTCGCGACGGCGCCTGTCGTGCGGGAGGGCACGCTGCGTCTGGCCAATCCGCGATCACGCTTCGGAATCGGTGCCGTGCACGCCGTCGGCCGCATTGCCGCGGGCCCGTTCGGCCGGGCATTCAGAGCTGTGTCGGGGATGGCAGGCATCGGTGGTGACGAGCAGTCACTGGACTGAGTCACCCAGCAGTGCATCGATGGCCGCCATCTCGGCCGCGGTCGCCCACGACGGATTCGACTGCATCGGAACGCGAAACACCTCCAGCGACGCAAGATCCGGAACCGTACGCAACTGCGCGGCGGTCAACGGCCTGGACAGCAGCGGGATGCCCACCGGCACCCGATGTCTGCCGCCGTCGACCACCACGTCTCCGGTGATCCGGCCGAGGCCCCAGATACCGCGGTCCGGCCGCGTCGTCACCCACAGCGCCACCCGCTGGCCCGGCTGCATCAACCGCGTCCGATAGTTGTCGGCCACGCACCACTGCGGCGCGGTGTGCCCGGCCGAGACCATGGGCTCGACCGGTGTGAGGCGCGGGTTGGCTTTGATCACCCACGCGCCCAGCCGATCGAGCGAAACACGCTCAGACGTCGGAGCTCTCCCGCCACAGATCGATGCCGGATTCGATGGCGAAGCGGTCGATCTCGGCGAGCTCGTCATCGGTGAAGTCCAGGTTCCTCAGGGCACCCAGGTTCTCGTCCAGCTGCGCCACGCTCGACGCGCCGATCAGCGTCGACGCCACTGTCGGCTCCCGCAGCACCCACGCGAGCGCCAGCTGAGCCAGCGACTGACCGCGACGTTCGGCGATGGCCGCGAGTCCCCGCAGCCGCTCCAGCACGTCGTCGGTGACCTGCTCGTCGTCGAACGTCGGCCGGGCGGTGGCGCGCTCCACCCCGTCGGCGGGCTGCGTCAGATAGCGGTCGGTCAACAGGCCCTGCGCCAACGCGGTGAACGCGATCGCGCCCATGCCCGCAGAGTTCAGCTCGGCGGTCAGGCCGTCCTCGATCCACCGGTTCAGAAGCGAATACGACGGCTGATGGATCACCAGCGGCGTGCCCAGACTCTGTGCAATGGCGGCCGCTTCGGCCGTCTTGGCCTGCGAGTACGACGAGATACCGACGTAGCGGGTTTTGCCCGTCCGCACCGCGGTGTCGAGTGCGCCGATCGTCTCCTCCAGCGGAGTGTGCGGATCGATGCGGTGCGAGTAGAAGATGTCGACGTAGTCCACTCCGAGCCGGTCGAGGGACTCGTCGAGACTGTTCAGCACATAGGTGCGACCGCCGAGCTGACCGTACGGACCGGGCCACATGTCCCAGCCCGCCTTCGTCGAGATCAGCAGTTCGTTGCGATACGGCTTGAAGTCCCGGCGCAGCATGCGGCCGAAGTTCTCTTCCGCCGAACCGTAGGGCGGGCCGTAATTGTTGGCCAGGTCGAAATGTGTGATGCCGCGATCGAAGGCGTGCCGCAACACTTCTCGCTGCGTGTCGAACGGCCGATTGTCGCCGAAGTTGTACCAGAGGCCCAGCGAGATCGCCGGGAGCAGCAGACCAGAGGACCCCACCCTCCGGTAGGGCATCTCGCTGTACCGCTGGGCCGAGGCCACCCAGGGATCGTGGGTGAACGGAACGTCGGGAATCGCGAACTGCTCGGCCATCACCTCATCGTAGGCCGCCTCCGTCTACTGTCCGGCATTCCGTCACGCCGGTGCGGACGGAGCGAGAATCTCGATCACGCCGTCGTTCTCACGCACCGCGATCTCCGGCAGCGGCGGGGGAGCCGCGGGCAGCTGATGCGTCAGCGTCTGGCCGGACAGGGCGAACGACGTCGAATGGCAGGGACACCTCAGCCGGCCCTCGGGCGCGTCGAGCCAGAGGGCGCAGCCCTGATGGGTGCACACTCCGGACACCGCCTGCAGGTGACCGTCACGACGATGGACGAATCCGCGGACCGAACCGACGTCGAACGCGAGGGCGCCGGCCGAGGGCACGTCCGCGGTCCTCCCGACGGACCGCCAGGTTCCTCCGGTCGGTTCCAAGACGCCCTGCGCTAGCGCATCTGTCTGCTGCGAGCTGTCTTTCGCGCTCAGAAGGTTCCGACCGACGATGATTCCGGCCACCGCAGAGGCAGCAGCGACACCCGTTCCGACCACCACCTGCCTGCGGGTGCCTGCGACCGACGGTCGCTCGTCGTCGGCCATCTGCAGGGCCAACCGGCGGTGCAGGTCGGCGACGAACTCCTCACCCGGGGCGTCGCCCCCGGTGCGGGCGGCCCGCAACTCGATCGCGGCAGCCATCTGCGCGGCTTCGGCATCGTCGGGGCGGGCCGGCCGGGTGCGCCTACCCCGCAGGAGGTCCTCGACGAACTGGCGCACAGTACGATCGCTCATCAGGTGCCCTCCTCGTCGTTCTGCGCGGCCAACCGTAAGGCCCGGTGCTGCAACACCTTTGCGTTCGCGATGCTGACGCCCATCTGCGCGGCGGCCTCCCGGACGCTCATCGCCTGCAGGAACCGCAATTCCAGGATGCGCCGATAGCGGTCGGGCAACGCGTCGAGCAGCGTGCGGACCCGGCCCGGCGACGCTGCCGTCGTCGCGAACTCGACGTCGAGTACGTCAGCGACATCGGCAACGTCGATCGCGGTGATCTCCCGCCCCATCCGGTGCCGCCAATGGGACGCGAGGACGGTGCGCGCCGTCTGGCGCAAGTAGGTGCGTACCTCGGGCACCGTGGCCGACACCCGCAGCGGACGTAGCGCCGTCGTGAACACCTCTGCCGTGAGGTCTTCGGCATCCGGCCGATTGCCGACCTTGGCGTACATCAGCCGGTACACCCAGGTGACGTTGTCGCGGTACACCGCGTCCCAGTTGGGGTACGAATCGTCGGTCACCGGCCGCAGTTCCCCGCGCCGGGTCGTCCCGAACCCGACTGTCTCATCGTGGCGGGCGGTCACGACGGGCGCCGGCACGTCATGCTCGGCGACCTTTACGGGCATCCAGAGACACGCTGCCCGCGCCCACGATCAGCAGGAAGATGCTGCCGCAGAGCATGGCGATCTCGAGGCGCCCCTCGTGGAAGAAATCCCAGACACCGCCCTCGGACGGATAGAGGGGAGCATCTCGCCACAGCAGCGGCACTTTGGTGATCGTCAGCGCGCCGATCATGTCGACGATCATCGGGATGACCGCCAACCGGACCAGCAATCCCGCGAGGATGGCTGCGCCGCAGAGGATTTCGGTCACTCCGTCGGCGTACGCGAGTGCTGTCGGCAGAGGTATCCCCGCCTTGTCGAACCGGCCCGGACCCAGGGTGTCGAGGCGAACGAATTTCAGCACACCCTCGCCTGCGAAGATCAGGCCGACGTAGAGGCGGATCAGGACCACCGCTCCCGAGGCTCGCGTGGCGGTCACGTGATCGAACGGGAGGGAGCGTGCGGAGAGGACGGACATGCGGGCTGCCTTTCTCGACAAAGGGTGTCGTCGAGAAATACGCAGGCGGGTTACATTTCGTTCAGCCTCATTTCGTTCAGCGTCATTTGGTTCAGCGGCGCAGCGGAACCGCCGCGTCGAACTGGGCCGCCTTGCCCGCCGACTGCCACGAGAGCCATCGCTCCCAGCGGTGCATGTTCGTCCGCTGCCACCACCGGTCCAGCGGTGGGCAGATCCGGCGGCCGATCTCCATTGCGGTGATCGCCGGCGCGCGTGCAAGCAGCAGCGCGACGCCGGGCAGCGCCGCCGGCAACCGGTAGCGGCGGCGATTCCACGGCAGCATGTACAGGCCGAGATAGCCCGCCTGCACCCGGTAGTGGTACTCGGCGCGCACCCGGGCGAGTCCACGTTGCGTGGCCGTCGGAGCGAACGCCGGCACGAAGGATTCGACGAGTTCGGTTCCGCTGGAACCACTGTCGTGACTGCGGGCCGAATCGGCCATCAGCAGGATGCGCCACGCGTCGGCCACCGTCTCGGGGAAATAACCGTCACACCGCACCCCGACGAGGTGACCGCAGTACCGGTTGAAGTGCAGCACCGCCCGCATCTCGGCGGGGGACGTGAGGTGGCCGAGCAGGAACAGGCCGAGCGCCGGCGCCACGCTTCCACCGAGCAGCGTCAACAGCATCGCGGACTGGCTGATCGGCAAACCCCATCGCGCAGCGTCCCACTCCGGGTGCTGCCGCACGCGCTCACGGACGCTGACGTGCATGATGCGCACGTGCAGCGAGATCTGCCGACCGAGCGAGCCCGGGGTCAGCAGCGCGCCGGGGCGGCACACCTCGATCCACCAGCGTGACGTCTCCAGGTAGCGGTGCAGCGCGCGCTGACCGGCGTAGCCGCCCGAGAGGGAGAGTGGGACCGCGAGCCAGCCCTCGGTGTAGGTGTCGGTGGTACCGGCGTTGCCGAGCGCGCCCAGGGCGTAGGCCCACCGCCGCCACACCGCGGCGCCCTGCTCGACGAGCTCGGGATCCAACCAGTCGGGGGCTTGTTCGAACTCCGCGAAGAGTGCACGCAGGGATTCGGGTGCCTCGCGCACGCTGTCGATGCCGTGGCGTTGGGCCTGCTCCACGAGATGGCGGGCGCGGCGTGCGCCGAGTTCTCCGAGGTAGGTCTCGGCGACGAACCGTTCGGCCACGGGGTCACCCTCGGTGAGGCCGGCGATGAACGCTCGGGCGACGGCGTCGCTCGGGAACGGGTCGACCCCCGTCAGCCGGCGGACGCCATTGCGCAGCCGCGCGCGGCGGGCGCCCACGTCGGGGTAGCGGAATGCGGTGGGCGCCTGGAGCGGACGAACCGTGTCGGGCATTGCTCTGTCATAGCGCAGCTGTTCCGCCAACGGGTGTATTTGGCTGCGCCGCCGCACCGATCCGAGGAAGATGACCGGATGGCCACCCTGCTGTCCGTCAATGTGGGGATGCCCCGCGATGTGTCGTGGCACGATCGCACGGTTTTCACCGGGGCCTGGAAAGATCCGGTATCCGGACCCCGGCGGGTGCGTCGCCTCAACATCGACGGCGACGGGCAGGGAGATCTCGGCGGGCACGGCGGCGAGAACCGCGCCGTGCTCGTGTATCAGATGGACTCTTACCGGCACTGGGCGCGGGAGTTCGGCCGCGACGACCTCGAACCCGGATGGCTGGGGGAGAACCTCACCGTGGAGGGGTTGCCCGACGACGAAGTCTGTATCGGTGACCGCTTTTCCGTGGGTGATGCAGTCCTCGAGGTCACCCAGCCCAGGGTCACGTGCTACCGCGCGGGGATGCGGATCGGTGAGCCGCGGATGGCCGCGCTGCTGGTCGCGCACCGTCGTCCGGGGTTCTACTGCCGAGTGATCACCGAGGGTGACGTCGAGGCGGGCCAGGAGATCGTGAAGGTCGCCGACGGTCCGGAACAGATGACCGTCGCCGAGATCGATGCGCTGCTCTACCTTCCCGGCCATCCGCGCGATGGGCTCGCCCGGGCACTGCGCATTCCTGCCCTCAGCCCGGGCTGGCAGGGTTCCCTGCGCGCACTGGCCGACCAGGACCCAGGGGGAACCGGCAATCCCGGCCTGGCCGCTGCGGGCCCGCCGCCCGCATGGGCCGGCTTCCGCACGCTGGTGGTGCGCGACGTGGTCGCTGAGAGCCGGTCGGTGCGGTCGGTGGTGCTCGCCGACCCGTCGGATTCTGCTCTTCCAGAATGGCTTGCTGGACAATCGATTACGGTCCGACTACCGCGTGTCGATGGTGCGCCTGCCGTCGTCCGCACCTACTCGCTGTGCAATGCGCCGGGCAGCGCCGCCTACCGCATCGGGGTCAAGCGTGAACCCCATGGTGCGGCGAGCGGTTACCTGCACACGACGCTGCGTCCGGGCGACTCGCTCGACGTCGCCGCGCCGCGCGGCACGTTCTGGCTGACCGACGGCGAGTCGCCGGTGGTCCTCGTCTCCGCGGGGGTGGGGGTTACGCCGGTGCTGTCGATGCTCAACGCACTGGTCTCTACGGGGTCGGCCAGACCGGTGTGGTGGCTGCACGGTGCACGCAACGGGGCGGAGCACGCGTTCGCGACCGAGGCGCGCGATGCATTGAAACTGCTGGCGCACAGCGTGTCTCACGTCGTGTACAGCCAACCGGGGCTCACTGACAGGGCCGGAGTGGACTTCAGCGAGCCAGGCCGGCTCTCCGCGGTCACGCTCGACGCGTTGGACATCCCCCGCGAGGCCACCGCCTACGTGTGCGGCCCACAGGCCTTCATGACCGGCATGGAGGCGGCACTGCTGGCGCACGGCCTTGATCCGTCGCGGGTGCACACCGAGGTCTTCGGTGCCGGGCCTGCGCTCACGCCGGGCATTGCCGCCACCACGCTCACTCCACACCAACCCGACGGCGATCCGGGTCCGGGGCCCGAGGTGCAGTTCGTCCGCAGCGGGCTCGCCGTGCCGTGGGGGCCGAACCGGATGAGCCTGCTCGAACTCGCCGAGGCGTGCGATGTCCCGACGCGATGGTCCTGCCGAACCGGGGTGTGCCACAACTGCGAGACGGCGCTGCTGTCCGGTGCTGTGCGCTACGACCCCGAACCGCTCGAGCCGCCGGGCGAAGGGAACGTGTTGATCTGCTGCGCGTCACCCGTCGAACCCGTCGCCCTGGACCTCTAGCGCCGCGCTCAACCCCGCCCAAACCAACGTTTGGGCGCGAAAACACCCTCTTTTCGCGCCCAAACGTTGGTTTGGGCGTAGTGGGGCGGGGCGTAGTCAGGCGTGGCGCATTGCGGCGGTGATCGCGGCCACGCGAGGATCGGCGCGCAGTTCCTCCAGCGTCTCGGGCAGCGGGAGCCGCCAATTCGGATACTCGTCGACGGTGCCCGGTAGGTTCGGCTGGCGTATCTCCCCGATGACGTCGTAGGGCGAGATCAGCTTCAGTCGGCTCGGTGTGCGCGCCAGCAGCCGGTGCATCGCGAGAACGACGGCGTCATCGGATTCGTCGGTGTCGAGCACACCCTCAGATCGCAACAGCGCCAACCACTCTGCGCGTTCTTTGTCGGCATTTTCCTGCTCGGCCGGCACGTCGTTGAGCAAGCCGAGATCGGCCCGCGCCCGCACGTGTTCGCCGCGCAGGAAGCCCGCCGCCGTCGGAAGGTCGTGGGTCGAGATGCTCGCGGCTGCCCGCTCGGGCCACCGCGCCGGTGGGAGCAGCGGTTCGTCCGGCTCGTCCAGGTCGCGGGTGAACCACGCGACCGCACAGCCGAGCATCTCGTTGTCCGCCAGCGCCTGCGTCACCTCCGGCTCGACGGTGCCCAGGTCCTCACCGACGACGGTGGCACCGGCGCGGTGGGCCTCCAGGGCCAACACCGCCAGCATCGCCTCCGCGTCGTAGTGGACGTAGGTGCCGCGATCGGGCCCGTCACCCGGCGGTATCCACCACAGTCGCCACAGCCCGGCGACATGGTCGATACGCAGGCCGTCGGCATGGGAGAGCACGGCACGCAGCATGTCGCGCAACGGCGTATAACCGCTGGCGGCCAGTCGATCCGGGCGCCAGGGCGGCAAGCCCCAGTCCTGGCCGCGCGGGGTGAAGTTGTCCGGCGGCGCGCCGATGCTCACCCCGCCGGCCAGGACATCGGCCAGCGCCCACGCGTCAGCGCCGTCCGCGTCGACGCCCACCGCGAGGTCGTGCAGCATCCCCAGCGCCATCCCCGACGCCTTCGCCGCCTCCCGGACCGCGCCGAGCTGCGCCTCACACTGCCGCTGAACCCATGCGTGAAAAGCCAACCGCGGAGCCAACTCCCGTCGAGCCGAAGCGACCGCATCGCTACCCACCCGACGCAGCTCTGTCGGCCATCGGCTCCACCGCCCGCCGTGCCGTTCGGCGAGCGCGCAGTAGGTGGCCCAGTCGCGGAGCCCGTCGGATGCGCCGTCGGCGAGCGGGTCCGGCCTGCCCGCCGAGTGCCACAACAGCTCCAGTGCCGAGCGCTTGGCCGCCCACACCAGGTCGTGATCGATCCGCTCCGTGGTCGCCGACACACGCAGCGCGTCGACGTCGGCGCGGGTGGCGGTATCGGCGTGGGCGTAGGCCGGCAGATCCTCTATCCGCAGCGCCAGCGGGTTCGCGAACCGTCGGCTCGACGGCGTGTACGGCGAGGGTTGCACCGGATGCGTGGGCCCCGGAGCGTGCAGAGGATTGAGAAGAATTGCGCCACAACCATGTTCGGCTGCGGTCCAGTTGACGAACTCGGTCAGGTCGCCGAGGTCGCCGATCCCCCAGGAGCGTTCGGAGCGCAGTGCGTAGAGCTGCAGCATCCACCCCCAGGTGTCCGGGGCGGTCGGCACCGTCGGTGGAGCGGCGACGACCGTGACCTCCTGACCGTCGCGAGTGTGCAGCTGATACCAGCCAGGAGCCAAGTCGGCCGGAATCTCGTCGTGCACGTCGATGCGGGAGCCGTCTTCGGCGACCAGCAGTCTCGCCTGCGGAACCGGCCGCGCCTGGCCGGTCAGCCGTACTGCAAGGGTGGGCGGCAGCACGCCTGCACGCTCGCGCTCCTCGATGCGGGCGAGCTCGGCGCGCCGCGCAGCCTCGGTGCCGGCCTCCACGTCCAGCAGGCCGAGCACCCGGATCACGACGTCGGCAGCGACGTTCACCGGCTCACGACGCTCGTTGCGGTAGAACGTCGCGACGCCGTGGGCATCGGCCAGCCGGCGCAGGTCGTCGGGCACGGGCGCGGGATCGGTGGTCACCGCGGGTCTATACCCAGCTCGACGAGCGTTACACCGCGACTCAGACGGTGGCGCCGACCACGTGCCCGATCCCGTAGGTGATCAGCAGCGCCAGGCCGCCGCCGATCACGTTGCGGGCCATGGCACGTTGCTTGGGTGCGCCGCCGAGCCCTGCCGACACCGCGCCGGTGAGCAGCAGCGCGGCCAGCACGGCCACCACGGTGACCGGCACCCGCCACGCCGTCGGCGGAAGAATGATCGCGATGATCGGCAGCAGCGCACCGACGGTGAACGACAGGGCCGAGGACAGCGCCGCCTGCCACGGATTCGTGTATTCGCCTGGCGTGATGCCTAATTCGGCCTCGGCATGCGCGGTGAACGCGTCATGCGAGGAGAGCTCTTCGGCGACCGTGCGTGCCGTGGCCGGATTCAGGCCCTTGGCCTCGTAGAGCGCCGCGAGCTCGTCGAGTTCTGCAGCGGGATCGTCACGCAGTTCCCGCTGCTCCTTGTTCAGTAGCGCCTTCTCCGTGTCACGCTGGGTGCTCACCGAGACGTACTCGCCCAGGGCCATCGACACCGCACCGGCAGCGAGGCCGGCGATGCCGGCGGTCAGGATCGGCGCCCGCTCTGCGGTCGCAGCTGCGACGCCGACCACCAGACCCGCGGTCGAGACGATCCCGTCGTTGGCCCCCAAGACTCCGGCCCGCAACCAATTCAGCTTGGCGGCAACCGAACCGAGATGAGGCTCGTCGGGGTGGGTTTCGGTGCTCACCGCGCCACCGTAGCGATAAACCGCACAGGTCACCAGCAAACCTAGCCTGCCCAAACGAGAAGTGGCTGTCCAAACGAGGGGTCTACCCTCGCAGACATGAGGTTCGGTATCGCGACTTTCGTCAACGACGACGCCATCGACACGCTGTCGCTGGCCCGAGCGGTCGAGGAACGTGGCTTCACTTCGCTGGGCATCGCCGAGCACACTCATATTCCGGCCAGCCGGGCGACGCCGTATCCCGGCGGGGGTGACCTGCCGTCGGTGTACTACCGCACGCTGGACCCGTTCGTCACGCTGGCGGCCGCGGCGGCGGTGACGTCGTCGATCGAGCTGATGACCGGGATCGCCCTGCTGATCCAGCGCGATCCGATCATCACCGCCAAGGAAGCGGCCAGTATCGACCTGATCTCCGGTGGACGCTTCGTGTTCGGCGTCGGCGCAGGGTGGAACCTCGAGGAGATGCGCCAGCACGGCACCGACCCCGCGACCCGCGGCGCACTGCTCGACGAGCGCCTCGAAGCGATCATCGCGATGTGGACCACCGAGCCTGCCGAGTACCACGGGCGTCACGTGGACATCGAGCCGTCCTTCATCCGGCCGAAACCCGTGCGTACACCGCATCCGCCGGTGTTCATCGGCGGCAACTCGAACGCGACGGTGACCCGCATCGTCCGGCATCGGGCCGGGTGGCTGGCCAACCCGATCCCGCTGCCGGAGCTGAGTGATCGCGTCGCTCAGATCCGGGACCGAGCCGACTACGAGGTGCCGTTGCGGTTGTTTTTGGCGCCCAACGATCCCGAATATTGGCAGGGGGCAGCAGATCTCGGCTTCGAAGAGGCGGGATTGCTGCTGCCGACCAAGCCGCTCGACGAGTCGCTGAGCATCCTCGACCAGCTGGCCGAGCGGGTCGCGCAGTTCGGCTGACTCAGTGCGCGGCGGCGATGCGCGGGGGTGCGCCCACGGGCTGCAACGGAGCGGCAGCGGGTACGGCCGCGCGGCGTCGGCGGCGCTGATCGCGGACGATCCGGCGGGTCAGCTGGCGCTCGTCGCGATCGCTGACGGACCGGATGCGCTGGGACAGGACATCAAGCTGCTGCCAGCTCAGCCCGTCGAGGTCGCCGTCGGCGTCGTGGGTCGCCACGACGACGGCACCGCGCAGTAGCGGAACATTCTTGGCGGTGAAATTGGTCGTCGCCATGAGTAATTCGGTGGCATGGCGGTTGACGCGGCGTTGGCAACCACTCTTACTGCCAAGCCCCGCCGAGGAGCTGAACCAGAAATCGAACTGACGGTCGGCGCTGCTCAGCGACTGCAGTCCGCGGTCGTGCACGAGACGGTCGATGTCGGCGCGGGTGTAGGCGCGAGTCTCATAAACCAGGCCCTGGGTGCTGAAGTACAAAATGGTGTTCATGGCGATAGTCCATTCGTCACTTTCTCGGCGGTGGTGTGACGCGTCATCCGCGTCGTTACAGGAGTTACCCATGTGACAAAAGAGACAAACGTTGATAACGATTGAAACATTCCCATTGCGCGCTACGGTCGCGTGATGGACTTTGCGGACTACCGGACGTACGACGCCGTCGGACTGGCCGAGCTGGTGGCTACGCGTCAGGTGTCGGCCGACCAGTTGCTGACCGTCGCCCGCGAACGCGCCACCGCCGTCAACCCGCGGATCAACGCGATCGTGCGCGACGTGCCCACCCCCGAACCCGCCGACGGACCGCTGCGCGGGGTGCCGTTCCTGATCAAGGACCTCGGCCAGGACTTCGCCGGCCTGCCCACGGGTTCGGGGTCGCGGGCGTTGGCGTCGCGGCCGGCCACCGAGCACTCCACGGTTGTGCGGCGCTGGCTCGATGCCGGCCTGGTGGTCTTCGGGCAGACCAACACCCCGGAGTTCGGCGCGAAGGGAATCACCGAACCTGTCGCGAACGGTGCGACGCGCAATCCATGGAACCTCGCCCACAGCCCCGGCGGCTCCTCGGGCGGATCGGCGGCCGCGGTCGCCGCCGGCATCGTCCCGTGCGCGGGGGCCAGCGACGGTGGCGGTTCGATCCGCATCCCGGCGGGCTGCTGCGGACTGTTCGGTCTCAAACCCGGCCGCGGCCTCATCCCGTCGGGTCCCAGCGCCGGCGAACCGATGCACGGCGCCGCCGTCAACGGTGTCGTGTCCCGGTCGGTTCGCGACACCGCGACCATGCTCGATGTGCTGCGCGGTGGCGAACCCGGCGCGCCGTACCTCCCAGCCGTCCCCGCCGAGCCGTTCACCGCCGGTCTGGAGGCCGACCCCGCCCCGCTGCGGATCGGTTACCGGGTCCCGTCGGCGATCACCCCTTCCCCACATCCGGAGGCCTATGCCGCCGTCGAGCACGCCGTTCGGTTACTGACCGAGCTGGGCCACCACGTCGAGGAGCTGCCGGAGGCGCCGTTCGACGACGCCGCGCTGGCCCGCGACTTCCTGCTGACGTGGTTCGTCACGCTCGCCTACCAGGTCGACGAAGCCAAGCGGCTGACGGGCGCCGGCGACTCATCCTTCGAGCGGGACACGCTGATCATGGCCGCGCTGGGTCGTGCCACCGGCGCCGTGGAGTACGTCGACGCCGTGGCCCGCCGACACGAACACACGCGGCGGCTCACCGACTACTTCTCCTCGTATGACCTGCTGCTCACGCCGACGCTGGCCAGCCCGCCGCCGAAGATCGGTGCCTTCGATCTGCCGGCGGCGTTGGCGCGCGGCGCCGACGTGCTGCTGAGAACCCGCACCGCAAAGATGCTGCGGTACACCAAGATCGTCGACGACATGGTCGACGACAACCTCGGCTGGGTGCCCTACACGCAACTGGCGAACCTGACCGGCCGCCCGGCCATGTCGGTGCCGCTGCACTGGACCGCCGACGGACTACCGCTCGGGGTGCAGTTCGTCGCGCCGCTGGCCGGGGAAGCGCTACTGCTCCGCCTCGCCGCGCAGCTGGAGCGTGCCGCCCCGTGGTTCGACCGCGTCGCTGCGCTCTAGCGTTCCTCGCCCGCCGGCGACTCAGCCTCGCGGCGTTCCTCTTTGAGCCGATCCTTGCTGCGGATCAGCCGCAGCAACGTGACCAGCGCCAGCCCGCCGACGATGTTGCCGATGAGCGTGTAGCCGAACCAGGACAGCCAATCCAGATAGCCGAACGAGGTGCCGCCGGCGATCAGCGCGCCGAAGATCAGCAGCGAATCCAGGATCGAGTGGAACAGCTGCAGACCGGCGAGCAGGAACGCACCCGCGACCGCCGCGGCGATCTTGGCCGGCATCGAGTCGGTGCCGTGCTGCATGCGCGTCATCAGCGTGATGGCCATGCCGCCCAGCAGCGCGAGCGCGACGGATTCGGCGTTCAGCGGCGCGTCCACGAAATGCTGCGCGGATTCGATCGTCTGGGCGTGCAGCTTCGGGAACGCCGTCATCACCAGCCACATGATCAGCCAGCCACCGACCAGATTCGCCGCGAGCGTGCCGGCCCAGAGCTTCAGCAGCTGCGCGACGCTCGCGCGTTTGGCGACCACGGTGGTGACCGGAACCAGGAAGCCCTCGGTGAACAGCTCGCTGCGGCCCAGCAGCAGCGCCAGGAACCCGACCGAGAAGGCCAGCCCGGCCAGCAGCGGGTTGCCCGTGGCCAGCAGCACCGACAGGTAGGCGAGCACACCCATCGCCACCTCGGTGCCACCGAAGAATCCGGTGACCAGAACTTCGCGGACACTTCGGTGCAGACGCTGGGTCCCCTCGTCGACCATCCGATTGAAGGCCTGTTCGAGGGCGTCCTCGATCGGGCTGTCGGAATCGCCGAGTTCGCGCTGGTCGGTGTCCATCGCGCGCGGGTACCCGCTTGCGGCCGGGTCACCCCCGAGGGGGTGCGAAATACAACTCCTGGCGCACGGTGCACACCAGCCGGCCGTCGCGGTTGAACATCGAGCCGCTGCCCAACGCCAGCGCACCGGTACTGCTGGGCGAGCACTGGTCGTAGAGCAGCCAGTCGGACAGGTCGGCCGGGGCGTGGAACCACACCGAGTGGTCACGCTGCAGCGAGACGCCGACCCTGCCGCGCGCCCGGTACACGGGCTCGGTCAGCGTCACCGCCGACAGGTAGGCGACCAATGCCGCCGTCCGCACCGGATCCTGATCGGGGAGGGGACCGTCGGGGCGCCACCAGATCCGGCTGCGCGCAGGCGGCGTCGACGCGGCATCGACGATCCGCCGCTCGAACCAGCGCAGGCTGGCCCACTGCCCTGCCGTCGCCTCCGACGATTCCGCGAGGTGTGGCGCGACCACAGGCAGCGATTCCGGCGCGGGCACCTCCGGGCACGTGGGCTGATACCCGTCGGCGGTCGGCCCCGGTGTCAGCGCAGTGAAGGACGACATCGCCTCGAGCAGGATCTGATCCTCCTGGCGGGCCGTCACCCGGCGTGCCGAGAACGTGCGGCCCTCCTGCAGGTCGACGACATCGAACCGGACGGGCCGGCGGGCATCGCCGGGACGCAAGAAGTAGACGTGCACGCTGTGCGGGGTGCGGTCGGGCGAGGTGAGGCTCGCGGCCAACAGAGCCTGCGCCGAGATGTGCCCGCCGAGGATGTGGTTGGCGGGGGCGGGCAGCTGCTCGCCGCTGAACGAGCGCGCGTCGATCCGCGTCAGGTCCAACGAGGCGAGGACGTCGACCAGCGAGGAGTTCGGGGAAGAGCCCATGCCGGCGATCTTGCACGACGTTCGCCAGCTCCCAGGATCGGGTGCAGGTTTACCCTGACCCCATGGTGGTCAATCTCACAGCCATGCCCGGGTTCGGTGATGCGCTGGAATGGCTCAAGCACGAGATCTCGGCACGCGTGCCGAAAGCGGACATGGATCAGCGCGACGCCGACTACATCCTCGAGCAGCTGCCCGGGCTGTGGTTGCTGGCATCGCTGTACTTCCGGGCCGACGTGCGTGGGCTGGACCGCATCCCGGCCAAGGGTCCGGTGCTGCTGGTCGGCAACCACAGCGGCGGCAATCTGCCCCCGGACACCTTCGTGTTCACGCTGGCGTTCTGCTCGTACTTCGGCGTCGAGCGGCCCTTCTACCAACTGGCCCATAACCTCGTGGTCTCCATGCCCGGGCTGGGTTCTCTGCGCAAGTTCGGCACGATCGCGGCCAATCACGACAACGCGACGCTCGCCCTGAAGTCGGGCGCAGCCCTTCTGGTGTATCCGGGTGGTGACTACGAGGTGTTCCGGCCGTCGTGGGAGCGCCACGAGGTCGATTTCGGCGGCCGCAAGGGCTACGTGAAGCTGGCGCGCGAGGCCGGTGTGCCGATCGTCCCGATCGCCAGCGTCGGCGGCCAGGAGGCCGCGCTCTTCCTCGACCGCGGGCAGTGGCTCGCCAAACTGCTGATGGTCGACAAGCTCGCCCGGCTCAAGAGCGTGCCGATCCTGTTCGCACCGCCGTGGGGAATCACGGTCAGCGACATGGTGCCGCGGCTGCCGCTGCCCACCAAGGTGGTCATCGAGGTCCAAGAACCCATCGAGGCCTCCGACATCGCCGACTCCGACGACGACGACGTCAACGACCGCGTGCTGGCCAGCCTGCAGGGGGCCGTGGATCGGTTGGCGGCCGAGCGGCGCTTCCCGGTGATCGGATAGGTGTAGCGATGCGACTCTCACGCAGCATCGTCGTCGACGCCGAACCGCACCTCGTGTGGAAACACATCAGCGATCCCGGCTGCTACCCCGAGTTCATGGCCAACCTGGAGCGCTGGGAGATCGCCACCGACTCTCCGGCCGGCGCGGGTGCGCGCTACACCGTGCACTGGAAGGTGGGCTCGGTGCCCATCGGCGGGGTGATCGAGGTGTCCGAGTTCGACGAGCCCCGCGACCTGGCGTGGATCGGCATCACCGGCATCACGCTTCGGGGTCGCTTCCGGATGCGCGACGTCGGTGACGGCCGCACGAAGGTGACGTTCCGGCTTGCGTACGAGGCGCCCGGCGGATTGCTGGGACTGATCGCCGACCGCGTCGCCGCCAGCCAGGTCACCCGCACGATGGACGAAACGCTGCGACGGCTCAAGGATCTCGTCGAGCACTGATGTCGGGCCGGTACTGACTCTGCTGTACTCGCAGGCGTGCCCGCGCGTGCGATCCCGACCTGGTCGGTACCGCTGTTCTTCGTCGTCGGCGCGATCTCGCAGTACGGCGGCGCGGCAATCGGCGTGTGGCTGTTCGCGACCACCGAGCCCGCGACCGTGGCGTGGCTGCGTGCACTGGGCGCCGCGGTGGTGCTGCTCGCGTGGCGACGGCCGTGGCGCCACGGCTGGACCCGGCGCGGCCTGGGTGCCGCCGCGGCGTTCGGCGCCGTCACCCTCGCGATGAACATCGCGTTCTACGAGGCGATCGCCCGGATTCCGCTCGGCACCGCCGTCGCCATCGAATTCACCGGGCCGGTGGCCGTCGCGGTGCTGGGCTCCCGCCGCCCCCTCGACTACCTGGCGGCGGGGCTCGTCGGCGCGGGCGTCTACCTGCTGGCGGGGGCGCAGTCCGATGTGGACACGGTGGGTGTGGCCTTCGCGCTGCTGGCCGCCGCGCTGTGGGCGGGGTACATCGTGCTCGGCAAGAGAGTCGCCGACGCGGGGGGCGGGCTGGACTCGCTGGCCGTGGGCATGGGTGTCGCTGCCCTGGTCAGCGCGCCGTTACTGCTCGCGACGCAGGTCGCCGTCGACGCGTCTGTGCTCGCCGAACCCCGAACCTGGCTGTGGGGCGCGGGTATCGGAGTGCTCTCCAGCGCCATTCCGTACGCGTTGGATCAACCGGTGCTGGCCACGATCGGCAGGGCCCGCTTCGCACTGCTGCTGGCATTGCTGCCCGCCACCGCAGCCGTGGTCGGCGCCCTCGCTCTCGCGCAGCGGCCCACCGTCGCCGAGGCTGCCGGTATCGCCGCGGTGATGGCCGCCCTGGCGGTCAGTGCGTGGGCCGCCCGCAGCCACCGTGACGCCGGCGGCACAATCGAGCCATGAGCTGTCAGCACGAGGCAGGCCTCGACACCGCATTCACCGTCGACGCCTCCCGCATCACATTCGGCCGCGGCTGTATCCGCGAGGTGGGGGACCGGGCCGCGGCGCTGGGGATGCGTCGTGTCGCGCTGTTCACCGATCCGTCGGTCGCCCGGCTGGAACTGTTCGCCGATGCACAGCGGTCATTAGGTGATGCGGGCCTCGACGTCGTCACCTATGCCGAGGTGGCTGTCGAGCCCACCGACGAATCCTTCCGTGCCGCAGCGGCTTTCGCCACGGACTCCCGACCTGACGGATACGTGTCGGTCGGCGGCGGATCGGTCATCGACACCGCCAAAGCCGCCAACCTCTACGCCAGCCATCCCGCCGACTTCTCCGCCTACGTCAACGCTCCGATCGGAGAGGGACGGCCGGTTCCCGGACCGCTGGCGCCGCACATCGCCTGCCCGACGACGTCGGGTACCGGAAGCGAAGTCACCGGCATCGCGATCTTCGATCTGCTGTCGCTGCACGCCAAGACCGGCATCGCCAGCCCCGCACTGCGGCCCTCCGAAGCGCTCGTCGACCCCGACAGCACCGACACCCTGCCCGGCGAGGTCGTCGCCTGCAGCGGACTCGACGTGCTGTCCCATGCGCTGGAGTCCTACACCGCCCGGCCGTTCACCCGGCGTACGGCACCGGCGCGGGCCAGCGCCCGACCCATGAGCCAGGGCGCCAACCCGTGGAGCGACCTGGGCAGCCGCGAAGCCCTGGCGCTGCTCGGCCGCTACCTGGTGCGTGCCGTCACCGACGCGTCGGACCGGGAGGCTCGCGAGCAGACGATGTGGGCGGCGACGCTGGCGGGCATCGCGTTCGGCAACGCGGGAGTGCACATCCCCCATGCGATGGCGTATGCGGTGGCCGGTCAGGTCCGCGAGTTCCGCCCCTCCGGCTATCCCGATGACAAACCGCTTGTGCCACATGGCATGTCGGTTATTCTGAACGCGCCGGCGGCTTTCCGGGTCACCGCGGCGGCCGACCCGGCTCGCCACCTCGCGGCCGCAGGCCACCTCGGCGCCGACGTCACGGACGCCGCCGACGCCGACGCAGGCGAGGTACTCGCCGGACATCTGACCGGCATCATGGCCGCGGTCGGGATGCCGGCCGGCCTCGCGGACGTCGGCTACACCGACGCCGACGTCGAGACCCTGGCTGCCGGGGCGTTCCCGCAGCAGCGGCTGCTGGGCAACGCACCGATCGATGTCGACGAAGCGTTGTTGGCCACCATCTTTCGCGGAGCGCTGAGCTATGCCTGACACAGCTCTGGACAGCTACGGCTACGTCCTGCCTATCGCCACCCGGTGGATGGACAACGACGTGTACGGCCACGTCAACAACGTCACCTACTACAGCTACTTCGACACCGTCGCCAACCACTTCCTGATCACCGAGGGCGGCCTCGACATCCACACTTCACCGGTCATCGCGCTCGTGGTGGAGTCGTCGTGCACCTACAGCGCCCCGGCCGCCTACCCGGACCAACTCCGGGCGGGTCTGCGCGTCGATGCGATGTCCCGACGATCGGTCACCTGGGGTGTGGCGGTCTTCGGTGCCGACGACACGGCGGCGCTGGCCCGCGGCCGCTTCGTTCATGTGTTCGTCGACCGCGCGGAGCGAAAGGCGGTACCGATTCCCGAGCGGATCCGCACCGCGCTGGAAACCATTGCCGCACAACCATAGCCAAAGCCACTACTCCCCGAACAGCGCCAGCCAGGTGTCGGTGACCGCGGACACCTGCGCGTCATCGGCGTTCATCAGCGGCGCGAGGTCGAGAAAATGCCTCGCGACGGTGATGCCGAGAATGCTCGACACGATGAGTGCCGCACGGAGTTCGGTGTCGTCACCGCTCATCGCGTGGGCAAGATTGGCGGTGCGTTCTTCCAGGTATTCGCGCATCACGCCGGCGGCCTCCGGCGACGTCAGCATCGAACGCATCAATGCTCGTGTCGGAGCGGGTAATTCGCGCAGTCTCGTCTGCAGCACCTCGGCCAGATGCGCAGGGATGTCGTCACCGGTCAGGTCGATCGCAGGCCGCACCGCCAATGCGAACAGCGACTGCTTCGAGCCGTAGTGCTGGAGCACCAGCGACGGATCGACCCCTGCCCGCCGCGCGATACCGCGAATCGTCGCGCCGTCTTCACCGCGAGCGCCGAATTCATATTGCGCCGCCTCGAGGATCTTGGCCGCCGTCGCAGCTCGTCGCTCGGCCCTGCTCAGCCCCTCCCGCACACCGTCACTCTACACACGTTGAGTGAACCTGGTACATTCACTCAACAGGTGATGAGTGAAGAACGGAGCAACCATGAGCACCTCGCACACCGTGACGACCCCGAACCGGAACGTGCTCGTCATCGGAGCCTCCCGAGGGTTGGGTGAAGCGATCGTGGAGACGTATGTCGCTCGCGGCGCCCACGTGGCGGCAACAGTGAGGGACGGCGCGCCCTCGCCCCTCACCGAATTCGCACGTCGGCATCCTGACGCGGTAGTCGTCGAGCACGTCGACATCACCGACCAGGACGAGATCGAGGCGCTGAAGGCGCATCTGGCGGGCCAGACGTTCGACCTGATGTTCGTCGTCGCGGGCATCTCGCTTGCCGAACGGTCCGCCGTCGGCGCCGATATCGACACCGACGACTTCCACCGCATGATGGACACCAACGTCCTGGGCGTCATGCGTACCGTCGAGCGTTTGCAGGACCTGGTCGACGCGGTCGGGACGATCGCGGTCATGTCATCTGGCCAAGGCAGCCTCGCCAACAACACCAGCGGCGGCTTCGAGGTCTACCGGGCGACCAAATCGGCTCTCAACCAGATGTTCCGTAGCTACGCCGCCCGGCATGCCGACACCACCCGGACGCTGTTGCTCATGGCGCCCGGGTGGGTGAAGACCACGATGGGTGGCCCCGGTGCCATGCCCGAAATCAGCGACAGCATCCCCCCACTCGTCGACACGGTGGACGCGCAGCGCGGTGTGCCGGGTCTTCGCTTCCTCGACCGCTTCGGCGAGACAGTGCCATGGTGACGGAACGGGTGACGGAAACTAGTGCCGCACAGCCGCAATGAGCTCAGCCACCTGCTGAGCAGCGAGCAGTGCGGACGGATCGTCCGACGGTGCGTAACGGTCAGCCGCGGCGTCGTAGCGCGCTCCGGCGATCGCACCGTGGTCGGTGTCGAGTTCGACCACGCGCACAGGCCATCCGGCGGAGTCCAGCCGCTGGGCGAACCGACGGCTCACCTCCACGCCGACGACGTCGTCGGCCCGGCCGTGCAGCAGCGTGAACGGCGCGCCGGGCGCGGCTCGCGGCAGCGCATCGGCCGGCGGCGCCCCGCTGATCGGGTCGGCCGCCATGAACGCCCCGGCCAGACACACCGTATGCGCCAGCGGCACCTGCAGGTCGTCGGCGTGCAGCGTCAGACCCGCAGCCGCAGCACCCCCGAGTGACCACCCGACTAGCGTGAGCCGATCCGGGGCGGCCGCCCAACCCCGCACGCAGTCGACCGACGCCAGCAGGTCCGCCCGGCCATGATCCGGTGCATGCGAATCCCAATCGGGCGCCACCACTCCGAAGCCCCATTCGGCAAGAGCGGTGGCCAGCCGCGCGACGGTGGCACGGGCGTCGGTCTGGGTCCCGTGCCACAGCAGCAGTGGCGCATCGGCCGGCTCCCCGTAGATGTCCGCGCGGCGGCCGGGTGCGTACTCGATGGTGTCCATAACCCTCGGGTGCCCAGCGCCGACCATTCGATTCATCGCTGACAGGTCGGGCACCACCAGGTGCGCCTGCGTTCCGGATCTCCTGCCACCTCGGCGACCACCCGCACCGCCGTCCCGCAGCGCAGACACGGACGGCCTGCGCGACCGGCCACCCAGTGCTGCTCGCCTTTGCGTCGCACCCCGGTCGTCACCTGCATCGCGCCCGGAACCGTCGCCGAATGGCGCAGTGCCCGCGCACCCAGCTCCAACAACCTGGCGACGTCGACCTGCCCGACCGGTGTCCACGGATCATGCCCTCGCAGGAAACACAGCTCATTGGCCCACAGATTGCCGAAACCGGCGACACACCTCTGGTCGAGCAGTGCGGCGACGAGCGGTCGTCGCGGATCAGCGGCGAGGCGGCGGACCGCCTCGCCGAGGTCCCAGTCGTCGCGAAGAGGATCGGGTCCGAGGTGGCCGATGCAGCGCCCCTCGTCGGGCGTGCGCACCAGCTCGACCACCGGGAGCTTCACCCCGTAGGCGGCGGGACCGTCGGTGCGCAGCAGCACCCGGACATCGGGCATTACCGACCGAGGCAACCACCGACCCGTCGGCGACACCGTCCACGAACCGGACATGCGCAGATGGGTGTGCAGCGTGACGTCGCCGGACAGCCGTGTCAGCAGATGCTTGCCATGGGTCAGGTGTGCCGTCACGGTCTGGCCAGCGAGATCGTCGGTGGCGTGCGCGGGCACGCGTAACTCGCCGCGGACGAGGGTGCGGCCCCTCAGGGCGTCATCGAGGCGCCGGGCCAGCGCGTAGACGGTGTCACCCTCGGGCACGCGGTTCTCAGACGCTGCGGGATTCGCTCGCCGCTTCGCGGGTGGGCCGGGTGGTCAGGTGATCCAGCACGCCCGTGATGTCCAGCAGCCGCTGCAGCTGTGCCGGCCGGTGGTCGAGGTGCAGCTGCACGCCCGCGGCGGAGGTCTTGCGGCGCACGAGCAGAAGACCGGACAGGCCGGCCGAGTCGCAGAACGTCAGACCGGAGAAGTCGAGGCGCAGGTCGGTGGCCGACGACGAAGCGGCCAGCAGGTCCGTCACGGCCGAGACCAGCGTGGGCGTGCTCTCGTAGTCGAGGTCTCCGGTCACGGTCAGCGTGGTGCACGTGCCGTCGATGTCGGTGCTCAGCGTGAGATTCATGCGGATGCTGCCTGGTCGATCGGGGCCCTGCCGAGTGCACGGTGTGCCGCGGCGAGGAGGCGCTGGGTACGGGGGAATTCGGACAGTCGGGCGGCTAGTGCGTCGAGTACGGGGGGCAGCGACGCCGCGGGCACCCCACGGGCGGAGAGGATCTGGGCGGTCCAGGTGACGAAGTCGGTGAACAATGCATCGTCGTCGGTGTACAGCGCGGTGGCCAGGAAGTCGACGATGTGCGCGATGTCCTCGACGGTGTGCTGGCGTTGCTGCTCGGTGAAGTCGCGCATCGCGGGAAGGCGGCTTTCCAGCTCGGTCATCGTGGTCGCGACCAGACTGCCGGCCGATGTGCTGACCATCGTGTATTCCTGGTCGGCCAGGTGCGGCAGGTCGTCGATGGGTTGATGCGGCGCGCACGGCGTCCGACGCGGGACACCGTCGGCGAGCAGGGTGGCGGCGGTCCTCGCGTCCGGCGCCCACGCATCGGCCCCCAGCAGTGAGGCGAAGCGCCCGTCGCTTCCGAAGCCGGCGCCGCCGGCGAGCACCGGAACTCCCGCGGCCTGGCACGCCGTGATCGCGGCGTGGGCGGTGGGGAGTCGCGTCGGGATCATGCAGGACAGTGCCACCGCGTCCGGACCGTGGTGATGCAGGTGGGCGATCAGATGGGGCGTCGGGACCTGGGCGCCGAGGAAGTCGACCTGCCACCCGCGCAGGCGCAGGACCTCCGCGAGCAGCCGGGCAGGCAGCGCGTGCCACTCGCCGTCTACGCAGGCAACCGTGACCCGGCCCGCCGTCGTCTCCGGTGACCGGCACGCACCGTGGTGCGCCAGAGCCGCGATCACCCGGTCGTTGATGGCGGTGGCGACGTGCTCCTGCACGACGGTGATCCGGTTGGCCGCCCACTCCGCGCCCACTCGGCGCTGCACGGGAGCGATGACGTCGAGCAGCAGTTCCTCACAGGGGACCCCGGTGTCGGCGGCACCGAGAACCGCTGCTGCGGCGGCGTACTCGTCACCGTCGAGGAGCGCGGTCCACAGCGTGTCGATGGTCGTGCTCATGCGGACGCCGTGAACCTCCCGGCCGTGTGCCCGTCGACCGCGCTGAGGTGAGTGCGGCGGGGGGACGTGATCGCCACGACGGCGATGTCGTCATGAGGGCGACCCTTCACCCACTGCGAGGTGAGCATCATGATGCGCTCGACGACGGCCTCGGCGGGCATGCCGGCGCACTCGCGCAGAGCGGCGGTCAACCGTGGCTCCCCGAACATCTCCGCTCCCGTCGGGCCGCCATGTGCCTCGGTCACACCGTCGGTGAACAGCAGGCAGGTCTCGCCAGGCGCGAGCGTGGTCTCGAAAGTGGACGACCTGATCTCGGGCAGCGCCCCGACCAGCGTTCCGCGCGTGTCGGCCTCTTCCACCCGCCCGTCAGCGCGCACGATCAGCGGCGCCAGATGTCCGGCGCTCGTCAGCCGCAGGCAGACCTGGCCGTCACGGCGGCACACAGAGGCCAGCACCAGCGTGGCGAACTTCGTGTGCTCGGCAGACAGCAGCGCGCTGTTGAGCAGACGCAGCACGCCGGAGTGGTCGTCGGCCAGCGGCGCGAGGGCCTGCAGGGTGTTGCGGATCTTGCCGGTGACGAGTGCGGCCTCGAGGCCCTTGTCGCACACGTCGCCGAGCACGACAAGGGTCTCGCCTTCAGGGCTCGCCGCCTGATGGACGTCGTAGAAGTCTCCGCTGATGAGATGGTCGTCCTCCGAGGCGCGATAGCCGCCCGCCAACTCGATACCGTGGAAGCGATGCAGCTGCGGGGGCAGCAGGTCACGCATCAGGGTGCGGGTGATCGCGGCCTGCTCGCCGTAGAGGCGGGCGGCGGACAGAGCCGTGCCGGCGCGGGCGGCGAAGAGGCGAGCGAACACCTCCTCGCCATCGCTGAACGCCATCTGCGAGGTCTGCCGCAGCAACACCAGCGCGCCGGCCGGCACACCGTGGCCAGGCAGCGGGGTGATGACAACGGACCCGACGGGACCGGAGAAGCCCGCGGGGATGAGCCATTCGGGAACCGTGGCCGGATCGATCCACCGCGACGGCACCGGTGGGAACCCGCGTAGGGCCTCCGCGAGGCCGGACACCAGCTCGGGGCCGCCCTCGACGGTGCGTTGCACGACCGTGCCGTCCGGACCCGCGCACACCAGCGAGATCTGTCGGCGCGTCGCGGGAGCCACGACGACCGCGGCGTCGGCAAGGTGGCGCGCCGCCATCCGGACCGTCGCCTCCATGCAGCGTTCGACGTTCAGCGACGCCATCAGCTCGGTGGACGCCTCGTCGAGGAACGCAGCGCGGTCGCGTTCGCGGCCCACGGCCTCCTGGGCCTGCAGCAGAGCCCGGTCGATGTCGGTGAAGAGCCACCAGGCGATCGCGCCATCCGGCAGCCGCGTCGGTCGCGCCTCGATCTCGCGGCCGGAGACGTCACCGGCGGCCGTGGCAGGCAGCTCCAGGTGGGCGGCGTTCAGCCAGTCCGGGGCACAGTCGGACAACGCCGCGCCAGGCTGCGCAGAGGGCAGGAGCTCCAACGCAGCGGCGCTGACGGCGCACACGACGCCATCGGCGTCCACGACGATCACGGGGTGGGGGACATGGTCCCACGGGGGCTCTGCGGCGATGGTTCCGTTGACAGCGCCGACGGCCAGTTCGGGGGTAGCGTTCTTACGCACGTCAACCCCCATTCGATGGTCTCGATCACTCTGCGCCGGTACAGCAGTTCAGCGATTTGCCTTCACTGCGGTGGTCGGACCACTCTGGAAGAAGTGAGCAAGGCCCCCACCACCGCAGCTGTTCCTTCGACGGTAACGCATCATCGGCCGCGGACGGGAGTTGTGACGATTCTGTCGGCGGTCGCGATCATGCTCGTCGCGGCGAATCTGCGGCCGGCCGTGGTGGCGGTGGCGCCCCTCGTCGGAGACATCAAGTCGGCGACGGGGTGGGGAAGTGGGGTCACCGGACTGCTGACCACCCTGCCGGTGCTGGTGTTCGGCCTCGTCTCCCCGCTCGCACCCCGGTGCGCGGCGCGTTTCGGCATCGAACGCACGGTGTTCGGGGCAATGGTGGTTCTCGTGGTCGCCAGCGCGGTGAGGCTGGTGCCCACCCCGGCCGCACTGTTCGCCGGGTCAGCGCTGGCCGGCGTCGGCATCGGAATCTGCAACGTCGTACTGCCGTCACTGATCAAACGCGACTTCGTGCACCATTCGGGCCTGATGACCGGTCTGTACTCGATGACGCTGTCGGGTGGGGCCGCGGCGGCCGCGGCGCTGACCATTCCCATCGACGGCGCGCTGGGCGGCAACTGGCGGCTCGCGCTGGCCAGTTGGGGTGTGTGCGCGGCGGTGGCGCTGCTCGTGTGGGTGCCGCAGCTGCGCCGGGTGCACCGGATCAGCGCGGGAGGGCCGGCACCGTCGCTGTGGCGGAACCCGATCGCGTGGGCCGTCACCGCCTTCATGGCGTCTCAGTCGTTCATCTTCTACACGTTCACGGCCTGGCTGCCCGAGGTTCTGGTGGACCGCGGCATGTCGGCCAGCAGCGCGGGTGCGGTACTGGCTCTCGGCCAGGTGGCCGGGCTGGTGATGTCGCTGCTGGCGCCGATCGTGGCAGGCCGGTTCACCGATCAGCGGGCGGTCACGCTGGCGGCGCTGGTGCTGACCGCCGTGGGTTTCGTCGGCTTGCTGACGACGACCTCGGCCCCGACGCTGTGGACGATGCTGGTGATGGCGGGCCCGGGTGCGTCGATCAGCCTCGCGCTGCTGTTCATGGTGTTGCGCAGCACCTCGACCGACCAGACCGGCCAGGTGTCGGGCATGGCGCAGAGCGTCGGATATGTCGTCGCGGCGATCGGGCCGGTCGCGATCGGTGCGCTGCACGATGCGACGGGGTCGTGGACCGTCGCGATGACCGTGCTCGCCCTGGTCCTCGTTCCACAGGCGGTCTCGGCTCTGTGGGCGGCCAGGGACGTGACGATGGACGAGTACCAGAAAAGCCGGTGACCGCGAGGTCACCGGCTTCTACGGCTGTTCCGGGGTGTTCCCCAGAACGTTGGTGGGCGTACGTCAGCCCTGAGAGGATTCGTACCGCTCAGCGACGGCTACGAGTTCGTCGCGGATCGACGAATCCGGCAGAGAGCGGATTCGCGCGTACAGACGACGCCGATCCCTGGCGAGCCTGAGGTTGGCGCGGAACTGCGCGACAGACATGGTGCGTGTACTCCTTGTTCGTGCCCCGGGGTGCCGGGGTGCTTGGTGTGGCCTGCGGGGCGAGGATCGCTCGCCCAGCAGGCACAACCAGACATGCTCCCGTGTTAATTCCACGTAAATCAACTCGCTGACGTGTGAGTTTGCGGACAGTGAGCGCTGTCACGCGGGAATAGCCGGAAGGGAAACGGGTAAATCCGCTGCCATGACAACCGACCCAGCCTCTGGTGATCCCGCCGACCTGAACGAGGTCATGGCGCCGACCGAGGAACCCCACCCCGATCATCGCGAACACTCCAAAGCGTCAAACCATCCCGACGACGACGAATTGGCTCGGCGCACCCAGCACGAGCGCGATCTGGTGGCCGAGGACCGGGAGCAGCAGCGATGACCACCCCTGACGATCCGGACGAGTCCGTCACCGATTCCGGGGAGGGCATGCCGCCGGCCAACCCGGCCTACGCGACGCCGCCACCCGAGGGAATGCCGGACGCCGACCGCGACTGAGCCGCGGCGCGGGGGCGTACGGCGACCAGCAGTGCGCCACCCGAGAACAGCGCGGCCGCAAGCACCGGGAGGTGGCCGCCGGGCGCGAATCCCTGGGCCGACAGCACTGCCAGAGCCAGCGCACACGCCGCGGTACCCGCATACAGCGTCGCCTCGGCCAGTGCTACCGCGAGCGGAACGGCGACCGTCGGCATGGCGGCCGCGACCAATCGGCGTTGCCAGTGCAGCAGCGCCAACAGTGCAGCCGCGACCACCGCGAGCACCACTTCCCACTCCAGCCGGGCCAGCCACCAGGCGCCCGAGCCCAGCGGGGGCTGCGGCAGCAGCCCGGTGGGATAGCCGACCAAGGTCACGATGATGACGGGCAGCATGTGCCACAGGTAGAGCGCCATGACGTTCGTGTTCGCGACGGCGAGCACCCGCGGCCAGACACCGCGTGCCAGCACCCGGTTCAGCGCCGGAGCCAGGGCGAACAGCACCCCGAACTGCACCAGGGCCAGCGCCAGCAGTGCCGCCGACGGGGGTGCGCTGTTCTCCACACGGTCGCCGGGAACACCGATCATCGCGATGGGATACGGGCCCCACGTCACCAGCGCGGGCAGCGCCAGCGCAGCGGCCGCCGCCGTGCCGAGCAACACGCGCCGGCTCGTCAGGCCGTCATGGAAAGTGATACCGAGCTGGTAGACCGCGGCCCAGCAGAAGAAATAGTTCGCCATCCGGATCTCGGCGTGGTCCGTCGCGATGCCGACCACGTCGACGAGCACCAGGCAGGTCCCCAGTGCCAGGGGCACCCGCAGCCCCCACCGCCGGTTCGCGGCAACCGCCAGCGGCGTCAGCGCGACGACCATCAGGTACACGGCGAGAAACCACAGGTGCATCGCGACGGCCCAGCCGCCCAGTTCCAGCACCGAGCCGCTGATGCCCAGCGCCATCAGCACCGCCATCACCACCACGATGAATCCTGCATAGACGCCGGTGGGGCCCAGCGTCCCGGCCACCCGGCGCCGGATCCACTCCTGCCGGCCTGCGGTACCCGCATCGGCGGGCTGCCGCTCCCACGATGTCGCGCTGGCATACCCGGCGACGGCGAAGAACACAGGAACGACCTGGAAGAACCACGTGATCCACTGCGTGAACGGCATCAGCACCAGCGGGTTGTCCCGACCGAAGGAGCCGTCGCGGTAGGTCATCACCGACAGCAGCCAGTGCCCGATCACGACGAGCAGCACCGCGGCGGACCGGTAGAGGTCGAGCGCGCCCTGGCGCGGTGCAGCTCCGGCGGCGGCGGTCTCGGTCATCGACCCTCCCGGGGCGCGTGTCTCCTCTTCGCACGGTAGCCGACACGCGAAGTCACCGATCCGTGCGAAACGCAGACTGAGGCTGACGGCAGCGTCAGAATCTCATGTGTGAAGTGCCTGCTGAGTCATCGCCGAATGGGCGTGTTGGCCGGTCTGGGCGCGACGCTGCTGGGCAGTGCGGTGTGTGCACCCACCGCGTCGGCTGACGTGTGCGGCAGCGTGGGCGGCCGATTCGTCTCCGTGAGCGGGTGCGGCAACATCGCCGACGCGGTCGCGCCGTGGGTGCCGCCTCCCGGTGCGTATGCGCCGTTGCCCGAGGACTACGCGGCTCCGCCGCCACCACCGCCTCCGCCGCCGCCGAACGTCAACGTCTGCGCGAGCGTCGGCCGTCGCATCAGCGTGAGTGGCTGTGTCTAGCTTCGGGGCCGCCGCGGCACTGTGCGGGTCGTCGGTACTGGTCGCCGGAACCCTGGCGGTCGCGCCGCCGGCCGGCGCGGAATGCGTGAGCTCCAACGGCACCACGGTCTGCTCGCAGGGCTCCGTGCGTGGCACCGACAACGGGCAGGGTCCCGGAACGCTCGACACCGGACCCGCGTGGCCCTATCCCTGCGACTACGACTGGTACTGCGACGACGGCGGGCTCTCGATCATCTTCACGCCCGGCCGCAACTGAATCCGAACAGGAGCACCATGAGAACTTTCCTCCCCAGCGCCGTGATGGCGGCACTCGCCTCGGCAGCGGCGCTGTTGGCCGTCGCGGTCCCGGCGTCCGCCCAGCCGGCGCCGCCCCCGCCGCCGAACTGCACGGCCGCCGACCTGGCAGGCGTGATGGCCGGCGTCACCGCCGCCACCTCGGCGTATCTGTTCACCCACCCGGACGTGAACGACTTCTTCACCAGCCTGCGGGACAAGAGCCGCGAGGACATGAAGACCGCGGTCGAGGCGTACATCGCCGCCCGCCCGGACGTGGGTGACTCGCTGCGCGCGATCCGGCAGCCCTCGGTCGACTTCCGCGCCCGCTGCGGCTAACCGCTGTGCGGTGACGCGGCCCGAGCCGTCCCGGTCGACGGGGTCATCTGACGTGGTCGGCACAGCACCACCACGGCACCGCACAGCACGGCCGCGACGCCGAACGCGGCGTACACGCTGACGGCGTCGGCGGTCCCGCCGAGCAGGACGGCCGCCAACGGGCGTGAGCCGAGGAAACCCACCAGCCACAGCGCCATGATGCGGCCGCGGAGCTCCTCGGGCGCCTGCTCCTGCACGACGGTGCCGAGCCCTGTCATCGCCCATCCGAACCCCAGGCCGGCCAGCGCGAACCCGGCGACGGCGACAGCGGCCACCGTCCCGACGGCCAACACCGCACAGCCGGCAGCCAGGCCCCACAGGCCGAACCACGAGACGAGATCGGCGCCGATGCGGCCGCGCAGCACTGCCAGCAGTGCCATCCCGACCGCGGCGCCGACACCGAAGACCGCCGAGAGCATGCCGACCATCCGGGGGCCTCCGCCGAGCGCGTCGGCCACCGACGGGGTGAGGGTGATCGACGAGTCCGACGCTATGCCGACCACCGTCACCGCGATGAGCGCCAGCAGCAACCGGCGGTCGCGCAGGACGTAGCGGACCGCGACCCGCACGCGGTAGTCGGCACCGGCGCGCCGAGGCGGGGGTGCGGGAAAGCGCACCACGATCAGAAGCGCCGCGAACACCAGGTGCAGACCAGCGCTCGCAGCGAAGGCGGACGCCGGTCCCACATGGGCGGCCAGATACGCGCCGGCAGCAGGACCGAGAATGCGGCCGATCGTCATCGGCATGCTGTTGAGCGCCATGGCCGTGGACAGCTCGCCGTCCCTGATCAGGCTGGGCACGATGGACTGCATCGCCGGACCGCCGACGGCGAACCCGAAGCCGACGAGCAGCGACCCGAGGAGCACCGCCGCAGCTGCCGCCGTTCCGTGCGCGGAGGGCGCAGCGAACAACCACACCGCCACCAGGCCGGAGCCCACGGCGCAGAACATCCGGCCGAGCAGGATCTGCCGGACAGGGTTCCCGGTGTCGGCCCACTTGCCGCTGGTCGGGGTGAGCAGGAGCTGCGGCCCGAACTGGGCGACGCCCACCATCCCGACCATCAGCGCCGACCGCGTGGCGTCGTAGATGACGATCGCCGCGACGATGCCGTGGGTCCAGACGGCGACGACCGAGAAGATCTTTCCCCAGAACAGCGCGCCGAAGACGCGGTCGAACATCAGCCCCACCGCGCCGCGGGCGCGGGGGCCGAGGGCGTCATCACGGGCTGAGGTCACCCGATCTGCATAGCACAGCGGCGCCACCCACCTCGACCGACCATCCTGTCCACTGGGCGAAATCGCCAGTGCTGCTTGCTTTTCGGCGTAACGGCTGGCGTGCGTGGATCGATACACTGGGCGGCTGGCTCGTGTCCGGCCGTTCTCCCGCCCAGGCTTGCTAAAGGATGATGCGTTGACTCCCCCGACCGCACAGGTCAGCTCCGCCGTGCCCGGAGGTGCCCTGGGCCGCCGTACCGCGCTCAAGGCGTCCGTCCTCGCGGCTGCGGCGATGACGTTGACGCCGGTACCCCGGGTGTCGGCCGACGACGGCCGCTGGTCGCCCGAACGTGCCGGGCGCTGGTACGAGCAACAGGCCTGGTTGGTGGGCGCCAACTACATCCCCAGCAACGCGGTCAACCAACTGGAGATGTTCCAGCCCGGAACGTTCGATCCGCTGCGCATCGACGTCGAGTTGCGGTTGGCGAGGCTGGCCGGACTGAACACGGTGCGGGTGTTCCTTCATGACCTGCTCTGGATTCAGGACCCCACCGGCTTCCTGCGCCGCGTGGGTCACGTCGTCGACATCGCCTCGCGCCACGGGATACGACCGCTGTTCGTCCTGTTCGACTCCTGCTGGGATCCGCTGCCGGCACTCGGCAGGCAGGCCGCGCCGCGGCCGGGGGTCCACAACTCCCGCTGGGTGCAGAGCCCCGGCGCGGAGAATCTGGACGACCGGCGCTACAAGCGTGTGCTGCACGACTACGTCGTCGGCGTGCTCACCCGGTTCCGCGGCGACCGGCGCATCCTCGGGTGGGATCTGTGGAACGAACCCGACAACCCCGCCAAGCAGTACCGGGGCACCGAGCGCGCCGACAAGCTCGCGCTCGTCGCCGATCTGCTACCCCAGGTGTTCCGCTGGGCGCGCTCTGTCGGGACCATCCATCCGCTGACCAGCGGTGTGTGGGACGGGCCGTGGGCCGATGCCCGGCTGCGTAGTGAGATCGCGGGCATCCAGCTCGCGGAGTCCGACGTGATCTCGTTCCACAGCTACGACAACCCGGCCGGGTTCGACGCCCGCATCAGCGAGCTGGACTTCACGCGGCGCCCGCTGCTGTGCACCGAGTACATGGCCCGGTCGCTGGACTGCACGGTCGAGAACATCCTGCCGATCACCAAGCGCCGCAATGTCGGAGCGTATGCGTGGGGTTTCGTGGCGGGCAAGACGCAGACCTACTATCCGTGGGATTCGTGGGACCGGCCCTATACCGCCGAACCGCAGCCGTGGTTCCACGACCTGCTCGCCCGCGACGGGCAGCCCTACCGGCCGGCAGAGATCGCTGCCATCCGCGGCCTGACCGGGCGACCCCGCCCGTCGTGATGGCTGTCCTGACCCGTCACCGGGCCTTCCACTGCGGGCGGCGCTTCTCTCGCCAGGCCGAAATCCCTTCGGCCACATCGGCTGTCGCGCCGGCCACCTTGCGCATCACCTCGCCGAACCGCACCGACTCGATCCACCCCATGTCGGCGGTGCGCCAAGACACTTCCTTGGTGGCCCGCTGGGCGAGCGGCGCAGCCTCGGTCAGGGTGCGGGCCCACTGCTGAGCCGCGGGGAGAAGGCCGTCGGGTTCCACCAGCTTCCACACCAGTCCGACGTCCTTCGCCCGTTCGGCCGTGATGGGCGTGCCGGTGAGCAGCACTTCCATCGCGTCGGCCCAGCGCAGGCGCTGTGGCAGCCGGATGGCCCCGACGATCGTCGGCACGCCGATGGACACCTCGGGAAACCCGAACGTCGCCTCGGTGCTGGCAATCACAAAGTCGCAGAACAGAACTCCGGTGAGTCCGTAGCCCAGGCACGGTCCCTGCACCGCCGCGATCGTCGGCTTGAACAACTCCATACCGCTCTCGAAGGAGTTGATGGTCGGCTTCTCCCAGAACGTGCCGCCGAACGTCCCGACCGCGCCGTCCCCGTCTTTGAGATCGGCGCCGGCGCAGAACACTCGACCGTTGGCGGTCAGGATGCCGACCCAGGCGTCTTCCTCGTCACGGAACCGGTTCCACGCCGCGTTGATCTCTTGCCGCATTGCGCCGTTGATGGCGTTGCCGGCCTCGGGCCGATTCAGCGTGATCGTGGCGACGTGACCGTCGAGCTCATAGGTGACCAGGCTCATGGCGCCACTGTAGAGCTCAGCGGCCGCTCTTCTCCGCGTGCAGGAACGCCGCCGTGTCGTAGTACGTGCGGAACGCGGTGATCGTCTCGTCGTCGCCCTCCAGCACACTCATCCCGTCGTAGCGGAAGTCGGTGCCGTCGCGCAGCCTGCCCGTCGAGCTCCACTCCAGATAGGCGATGCCGTCGTCGGTGACGATGTGCGAGAAATCGGACGTCAGGTCGTCGAAGACGTCGCGGTACTGCGTCCAGAAGGTGCGCGCACCATCTCGGCCGTGCTGTCCCTGGGGCAGCCCCGCCTTGGTGAGGGTGGCGTCGTCGGCGAACAGTTCGACCAACGGCTCCACATCACGGCTCTCGTGGAGGCGGCCGAGTGCGTCGGTGAAACGTCGTGTCAGCTCATGCATTCCCGTCGCCTACCCGCCGTCATCACGCCCACACGCTCGACCGTGACCGGTCACTGTTTCGACAGATCAGGTGTGCGCAGGCGTCTCGGCGAACCGATCGGTGATGGCCTGACAGAAGGCCGGGAGATCGTCGGGCGAGCGGCTGGTGATCAGGTTGCCGTCGATGCACACCTCCTGGTCGACGACCGTCGCACCGGCGTTGCGCAGATCGGTCCGCAGGCTGGGGTACGACGTGACCGTGCGACCGCCGATGACACCGGCCTCGAGGAGCACCCACGGGGCGTGACAGATCGCAGCCACCGGCTTTCCCGAACGGACGAAGTCCGCGACGAACGAGACGGCAGCGTCCTCGAGGCGCAACTTGTCGCCGTTGACGGTGCCGCCGGGGATGACGAGGGCGTCGTACTCGTCCACCCGTGCGTCACCCACGATGCGGTCGACCGAAAAGGTGCCCGCCGGTTCGAGATCGTGGTCACGTGCCTCGATCTCACCGTCGCTGATCGAGAGCAGTTCAGCGTGCCCGCCCGCGTCGGTCACCGCGGCGCGCGGTTGCTCGAGTTCGACCTTCTCCACCCCGTCGGTGGCCAGGAACGCGATCTTGCGTCCGTGCAGTTCGTTCGGCATGGCGGCATCCTTTCGTCGGCTGTGCGGCCGGTTACCCGCAACCCGACGATCGAATCCCGCGGGCGCTCACGCCGTATCGGTGCCGCCGGTGTGCGGGGTAGGGCTCTGCGCTGACTCCCACTTGGACTCCAGCGACCGCGTCACGCGCGTTCCTGCAGCGAACTGCTGCTGGAACGTCTCGCCGTCGCCGTCGTCTTCGAGCGTCACGAGGTAGCCACCGTCGGTGGCCGTCATGTGAACCACCTTGTACGGCCGTGCCCCGTCGCCGCGATCAGCCGTGATGATGTCACCGGGTGCGACGTCGTCGATGGGATCGTCAGAGGTGGGGTCGGCCGGGGGTGTCGAGGAGTCGGCGTCAGACATGCGTCGACCGTAACCGACGCCATCGTTTGGTCACCATTCGATCGTTTGACCAGCAAACGGGCGGGTACTGAAAATTCGGCGCCGTTCTCCGCGCGTCAGCCCGAGAGAGGAAGCCTCCCTATGCCATCCAGGACCCGAAGCCCCTTGGCCAGAGTCGCCGCAACGCTGATCGCCGGAGCCGCCACGGTGTCGGCCGGCGCTGTCGCCGCCCCGACCGCAACTGCCCAAGGATGTCCGGATGTCGAGGTGGTGTTCGCCCGTGGAACCGGTGAGCAACCGGGCGTCGGCGGTGTCGGGCAGGCCTTCGTGGATGCGGTGCGTGCGCAGGCGGCACCTCGGACCGTCGGCGTGTACGCGGTGAACTACGCCGCGTCCAACAACTTCGACGCTCGCACCGAGATCGCGCAGACCGTCATCGACGGCATTCGGGACGAGGCCGACCACGTGCAGGCGATGGCGGCGAACTGCCCGAACACCCGGATGGTGCTCGGTGGCTACTCACAGGGTGCGCTGGTGTCGGGCTTTGCCACGTCCGACGTTGTTCCCGCAATGGTGCCCGCCGCGATCGCCCCCCGTCCGATGGCGCCGGAGGTGGCCGATCACGTCGCCGCCGTCGTGCTGTTCGGGACACCGTCGGAGCCCTTCCTGCAGCGCTACGGCGCACCGGCCATCACGATCGGGCCGCGCTACGCGGACAAGACCCTTCAGTTGTGCGCGCAGGGCGACACGATCTGCTCGGGCGCCCCTGATGGCGGCCCGACCGTGGCGCACGCCCTGTACCCGGTCAACGGGATGGTCAACGAGGGTGCGGCCTACGCCGTCGGCCGACTCTAGAGGCTCACGCCCCGGCGGGCACGGGGTAGCGGTCGTTGACGTCGGCATTGGTGTCCTTGCGAGCGCAATGCGCGCAGCAGAACATGCCTTCGTCGGTTTCGATGCCGTGGCCGAGGATGCGACACCCGCAGTGTCCGCATTCCGGCGCGAGTTGCATTGCCGCACACTCGACGCTGTCGAACGTCGCGGACCGGCCGTCCGGCCAGGTCACCGTGAAAGCCTTGTCGTAGTCGTTGCCGCACGTCGCGCAAATGGTCACAGTGAGCCCTCTCTGTCATGGTTGCCGCTGGTACTCGCAGCACCGCAACGGTTTCCCGCAGCGTGGTGGGACAAACAGGGGTTTGGCCGGTCGCAGAGGGGGCATCAGTCGGGAGCGATGCCACCCGGCGTCGGGATCGTCATTGTCATCGTCGGCGAGGAGGCCACGTGACCACCGCATACACCGATTTCGGTATCACTCCGGTCGGAGTCTATCCGCCGCAGGAAGATTCGCAGCTGCTGATCGGGGCGATGGTCGCCGCCGGCCTCGCTCCCGGAGCCAGAGTGGCCGATCTGTGTACCGGCAGCGGAGTGGTGGCGTTGGCCGCTGCGCAGGCCGGCGCCGCCGAGGTAGCAGCATTCGACATCTCTCCCGCGGCCGTCTCTCATGCGCGCCGTGCCGCACGCGCCGCAGGGGCGAACGTGTCCGTACATCGCGGGTCCTGGGCGCGTGCAACCGAATTCGGCCCTTTCGACGTGGTGCTGGCCAATCCGCCCTACGTCCCGCAGGCACCCGTCGACGACACCGACGAGATACCGGTGGGCGCAGGACCGGCCCAGGCGTGGAACGCCGGCGCCGACGGTCGCCTCGTGCTCGACCCGATGTGCGCCGCCGCGCCGCTTCTGCTCGCCGAGGGCGGCACGATGCTGATCGTGCATTCGGAATGCTCGAATGCCGAGCGCACGATCGACGCGCTGCGCAGTCAGGGCATGACCGCGGACATCGTTGCCCAGCAATTCATTCCGTTCGGACCGGTGATGACGGCCCGGGCCGACTGGTTGATGAGCGCGGGGCTCTTGCCTCAAGGTTGTGCGATGGAACGCATTCTGGTCATCCGCGCGGACGCACCGTGAGCGACGAGCCCCCGCGTACCGTCCGGGTCGTGCCCGGCGGTCCGGTGATGGTGGAAGGTCCTGTGCGGGTCGAACTTCCGGACGGGTCAGTCGTGGAATCGGACAGGTTCATGGTGGCGATCTGCGCGTGCCGGCGCTCCAAGACCTATCCGCTGTGCGACACCAGCCACCGCCGCCGGCAGCGGTCGACTGCAGAAGCGGAGTCAGTCCAGAGCGCGTCGGAGTGAGCTGCGCCCCGCAACCCAGCTCTGCATGAGGTGATCGGCCAGCCGACCCTCGATGAGGTCGAACGCCCGGATACCGAACACCACGTCGGCGTCCAGTTCGGGTTCACGGGCCACCAGGTCGCCCACCACGTCGGTGCGCACGACCTGCTCGTGTACCGCGTCCGCCTCGACGTGTTCCCGATAGAAGGCCGCACATTCGTCCGGCGCGCCCATACGCTCCAGTGCCGCCACCATGCGCTTGGACCCGGGCGGTGAGGTCACCTCGGTCGCCGCGAAGTGGCCGACTGCGGCGCCACGCCACCGGCGGTGCAGTCCGAAAAGGGACATCAGGTTCACCACGGCCAACGAGTGCGCCGGAACGTCGGCGAGGTAGCCGAGGTACGCGGTGTCCAGCCCGGCCGCCGCCATCAGATCGGCGAACAGCTGCTGGTGCAGCCTGGCGCCCTTGCCTGCACCGAACTCGTCGAACTCGACTGCGACGAACGACGCCTTGGCTTGTCCCGTCAGGCGGGGGATTGCCCACGCGTGCGGATCGCCTTCTTTGAGGTGGTACAGCGAACGGTGGGCGAAGTACTCGCGCATCTGGTCCCACGTACCGCTGTCGCGCAGGTAGTAGGACGGGCCGGTGCCACCGACGGGCTCGAGGCAAAGTGCGTCCAGCTCGTCGAGCGCACTGGTTCCGGGATCGATCGCCCCGACTCCGCGCCTGACGTCCTCGAGGAAGAGATCCTCCAGACGGCCCCGCAGGTAGAGCAGTCCGGGATTCCACTCCCAGCCGGCGTCGACGCCCGCGAACCCGCGGTAGTGCAGTTCGTAGCAGAGGTAGAGCGCCAGCTGCAGATCGATCCCGGCGGGATCGGCGTCGGCCAGCGACGTCTCGACTTTCGTGAGGTAGCGCAGCGGTGCCCGCTCGGCCAGCAGCTCGACCACGGACAGCGAGATCGGACCGCGGGGTTCGGGGAGCACGGGTTCAACCATCGTCGGCATCACGGCTGCGAGATACCCCGCCCAGATCCCGCCAAACGGGACCGCCCCCGTACCCACACAGGGGGCTTGATCACACGTAGATGCTGCCTTTTTCACATTTCGAGACCTGAGCTTCAGGCCCCCCGGTCGGTGGGTAGCCCTTCGTCAGGCGCACACAAGTGCCAGAGACCGAAGCACGAGCCAACTCCCGAAGGGGTGAGTACCACACATGGCCACCACAGCCACCACCGAGTCCATCACCATTGAAGCCACGAAGGCCACGCTGATCGCGCAGCTGCGCACCATTCTCGACCTGACCAACACCGAGATTCAGGTCGCCGAGACCCGCATAGCCCAGGCCCGCACCGATGCCGTCCGTCAGGAACTGACGCAGAACGCGGAGAACGGGCGTGCGCGTGCCGAGCAGATCGAGACGACGATCCGCGACCTCGGCGGATTTCCCGACGTCATCGGGCCGTTTCTGGGACGTGCCGCGGCCGCCGTCAAGGCCCTCACCGAGCAGGCCGAGCCCTTCGACGAGGCGCTGCTGGGTGACCTCGCTCTCGAGGACCAGCTGCTGGACCGTTCGCGCTACGTCAAGGCCCTGGCTGTCGCCGCCAAGGAGAAGGACGTGCAGGACCTCGCCGACCGGCTCATCACAGCGCACTCGGCGACCGTCGACTGGCTGACCACCGTGCTCGCCGAGGACGCGCTCGGCGGTCCGGCGGCGCTGCGGCGCACCCCGTTGCAGGCCGCGGCGGGTCTGACCGTCAAGCTCCTGAACCTGCCGTTCACGTGGTCGGTGGAGCGCGCAGACCGTGCCGTGGAAGCGGTGCGTTCGGTGCGGCCGGCTGTCGGTGACCTCGTCGACCGTGGCGCCCGCAGCGGTGAGATCGCCGCGAAGGCGCTGGCCGGGGCGCGCAACTCGGCTCTGGAAGCCGCCGAGCGCATCACCCGCGAGCAGGGGGCCGACGAAGTCGCCGACGTCATCCACGCGGCGCGCGGCGCGGCCGGAGTGCTGGACAGTGACGAGCTGCCGATCGCCGGGTATCACGAGCTGAACCAGACCGACGCGATTGCCGCGGTCAAGGAGCTGACCGAGGCCTCCGACATCAGCGTGATCGTGGCATACGAGGAAGCGCACAAGAACCGCCAGCGGGTGGTTTCTGCGGCGCAGACCCGGTTGGCCGCAATTGCGCAGGAAGTGGTCGGCATCAACTGATCCACCGGACACAGATGCCGCCGGCGCGGACCCTTTTAGGGTTCCGCGCCGGTGGTCTCTGACCGGCGCCGGAAGCGTTCTGACACAGACTGCCTTGACGGCGCCTGCACGTCTCGTTAGAGAATTATTTGTGAGTTTCCGACGGGTCGAGGGGAATCGGACGAGATGACAGCCACAGCTGACCGGCCGGCCGTCGTGGTGACAGCGCTGGCGGCGACGACGGCGCTGGCCGCCGACGCCGAGGAATCGTGGGCCGCGCTTCTCAACGGCAAGAGCGGCATAGGTTCCATCGACGAGCGCCTGCCCGATGATCTGCCGGTGCCGGTGACCATCGGCGGATTGGTCCGGGAGGACTTCGACTCCCAGCTCAGCCGGGTGGAAGTCCGGCGCCTTTCGTACATGCAGAAGATGGCTCTGGTGCTCAACCGGCGGTTGTGGACGGCCGCCGGTGCACCCGAGGTCGACACCCGCCGGCTGCTGGTCTCGGTGAGCCACGCCTACGGGTCCACTCAGGATCTGTGGACCGCGTGGGACGAGTTCAAGGTTCGCGGTATGCGTGCGGTCTCGCCGCTGGCCGTGCAGATGCACATGCCCAACGCCCCGGCGGCCGCCGTCGGGCTGGACAGGCAGGCCAAGGCCGGGGTCATCGCGCCGACCAGCGGCGACGCCTCCGGTTCGGCAGCGATCGCCGAGGCGTGGCGGTTGATCACGCTCGGTGAGGCCGACGTCGCGATCTGCGGTGGCGTCGAGTCGCGGATCGAGCCGGTGCCGATCGCCGCCTTCGACAACATGGGGCTGCTGTCCCACCACAACGACGACCCGGTCGGCGCATGCCGTCCGTTCGACAGGAATCGCGACGGCATGGTGTTCGGTGAGGGCGGCGCACTGCTGCTGCTCGAGACAGAGGAGCACGCCAGGGCGCGTGGCGCGACCATCCTGGGTCGGCTGCTCGGCGTGGGCACCACGTCGGACACCTACGACCTGATCGAGCCTGAGCCCGACGGGGAGCTGGCCGCCGCAGCGCTGAGCCGGGCGTTGCAGCTCGCGGGCGTGGACCCGGGCGACGTGGATGCCGTGATCGCCCACGCGGCGGGCACGCGGATCGGCGATCTCGCCGAAGCCCGCGCGTTGCACGCCGTGCTGGGGACTCACCGGCCTGCCGTGACCGCCCCGAAAGCCGCGCTCGGGCATGCGATGGGAGCTTCGGGTGCGGTGGCAGCCGCGCTGACCGTGCAGTCGCTGCGCGACGGGGTGATGGCGCCGACCCTGAACTACGGCACTCCCGATCCCGACATCGAGTTGGACGTCGTCGCCGGTGAACGGCGGTCCGGCGACTACCGCTTCGCGATCTCCAACACGCTGGGATTCGGCGGCCACAACGTGGCACTGGTCTTCGGACGGTAGCTCCGGCGTTACTGTCGAGCGGTGACCCTGGTCTACGACGACGCACTGCGGGACCGCATCAGGGACAACCTGGCCGCGCATCAGCGGCGCACCGTCTCGGATCCCGGAAAGCGCCGCGCGGCGGTCGCCGTGGTTCTGGTCGACTCCGTGGTCGGGGAGGACCGGGTGGATCCGGCTCCGGTGGACGACTGGATCGCCGGCAGACCGATGCCCGAAAATCTGGACGGCCGCATGGTCGACGTCTCCGGTGGTGCGTCTTTCCTGTTGTGCCGCAGAGCATCTCGACTTTCCACGCACGCCGCCCAGTGGGCGCTGCCCGGCGGCCGGCTGGACCCGGGGGAGGACGCCGTCGACGCTGCGTTGCGTGAACTCGACGAGGAGGTCGGCGTGGCGCTGCCCGAGACGGCCGTACTCGGACTGCTCGACGACTATCCGACGCGCTCGGGGTACGTCATCACCCCAGTGGTGATGTGGGGCGGTGGCCGGCTCGATCTGCAGCCGTCGCCTGACGAGGTGGTCGCGGTGTACCGCGTCGGACTGCACCAACTGCTGCGGGACGACTCGCCGCGATTCATCACGATCCCGGAGAGCCCCCGGCCCGTCGTGCAGATTCCGTTGGGCAACGACCTGATTCATGCTCCGACCGGCGCAGTGCTGCTGCAGTTGCGGTGGCTGGGGCTGGAGGGGTGCGGCGACCCGGTTGATCAGCTCGAACAGCCGGTGTTCGCCTGGCGGTGACCGGCGGCCGGTGTTTCTGCCTGCACCGGGCCGGGTAGTCGGAGCTCGATGGCCACGACGCACCTGCATGGCAGACACCGCCTCTCGCCGGCGCACGCCGGCCCGCGGTGGGGTTGGGCGTCGCTGATGGTCGCCGCGGGTGTGTCGGGCTGGTTGCTCGCCGTCGCGAGTCCCGACGGCACCCGGACGATGACGGTGTCTGCGCCTCACGTACCGCAACCGGTCGCGGCCGCAGCCCAGGACATTCAGCACACCGGGTGGGTCACCGCGGTGTCATCGACGTCGTTGACCATGGCCGACGCCGCCGGACGGTCCACCACATTCGCCATCACGCCCGACACCACGCAGGTTCACCGCTCGGGTGCGACGGGGTTCCACCCGAGCGAGCACGTCGTCGTGGTCGCTGTTGTCCGTGACGGAGTACCGGTGGCCACCGCGATCGTTGACAGAGGCGCAACGGACGGGTCGGGTCAGCCGATGGACTACCACCTGCCGCACTGACGACTCTTGCAAAGTTCACACCTCGATTGTTAGTTTTGTGACATTCGGTGTGAAGTCTTGGCGTGCAAGGAGGCGCGGCGATGTCCATCCCGCCTCTGCGCGCCAGCGGTAACTCCTCCCGGCGCGCCGAGATAGCGCAATTCATCCGCGACAGGGGCGCCGCGCGGATCGACGAGCTGGCCCACCAGTTCGGCGTCAGCACCATGACCATCCACCGCGATCTCGACCACCTCCACCAGGCGGGCATGGTGCGCAAGGTCCGCTCCGGAGCCGAGGCGCCCCCCAGCGAGGCGTTCGAACGCAACATCGAGCTGCGCCGCATGCTCAACCTCACCGAGAAACAGGCCGTCGCCCGGGCCGGCGTCGCGTGGGCCGCCGATCGCATCGACATGACTGCGGTTGCCCTCGACGACAGCACCACCGCGCTGCACGTGGTGCCACTGCTCACGTCGCACCTGCCGCTGACCGTGATCACCAACTTCCTGCCGGCGATCAACGATCTCTCGGCGGAGCCGCGGGTACGCCTGAACGCGATCGGCGGTGACTTCGTCCCCGAGTTCTGCTCGTTCCTCGGCCCGCAGGCCACCGGCGCGCTCAATGACGTGCACTGTGACGTCCTGTTCATGTCGGTGCCCGCGCTCTCCCGCGGCAAGTGCTTCCATCCCTCCAGTGCCGCAGCACAACTCAAGCGCGCCTTCATGGACAGCGCCGAGCTGCGCGTGCTGCTGATCGACCACTCCAAGCTCGCCCGCCGTGCGATCCACCGGATCTGCGATCTGACGGACTTCGACGTCGTCGTGGTCGACGCGGGGATCGATCCCGAGGAGCACCGCCGACTCGACGACGCCGGTGTCAACGTTCTGGTGGCCAACGAGGAGGTCCGCGGGTGAGCGCACCGGCGGCCCCGTTGGTCATCGCGGTCGACTGCTCGACCACCGCCGCGAAGGCGATCGTCGTCGATGCGACGGGCCGGGTCGTGGGCGCCGGCAGCCAGGAACTGGACACCCGAAGCCCCGTCCCGCACTGGTTCGAACAGGACGCCACCCAGTGGTGGGCCGCCACCAATGCCGCGATTCATGCTGCACTGCAGGATATTTCCGAGCGCAGCGTCGTCGCTGCGGTGTGCGTGACCCATCAGCGCGAGAGTTTCGTCTGCCTCGACGAGGGCGGAACGCCACTACGGCCGGCGATCCTGTGGCTCGACGGGCGAGCCGAGGCGGAGGTCCGCACCTACGGCACCGAACGCGTGGAACTGCTGTCGGGCAAGCCCGCCGACATCACCCCCGGGCTCTACAAGCTGCTGTGGCTGCGCGATCACGAACCCGACACCATGGCGCGCTGCCACCGCGTCGCCGACGTGCACACCTACCTGGTGCACACCATGACCGGTCGGTGGGTGTCGAGCACCGCATCGGTCGATCCGCTGGCCGTGATCGACCAGAGCACAGGTGATTACAGTGACGAGCTGCTCGATCTCGCCGGGCTGCGTCGTGACCAGCTGCCCGAGCTCGTCACAAGCGGAACCGCAGTCGCGGCACTGCGCCCGGAGATCGCCGACGCATGGGGCGTGGGCCACGACGTCGCGGTCATCGCCGGAACCGGCGACGGCCAGGCCGGCGGAATCGGCCTGGGCGTGACGGATCCGGGCGCGGCCTACCTGGTTCTCGGGACGGCGGTGGTGATCGGCAGCGAGACGATGTCCTATGTTCCGGCACGGGCCTACCGGTCGATGATTTCGGCCATGCCGGGGCAGTCCACCGTGGAGACGTTCAGCTCGTCGGGTACGTACCTGTCGACGTGGTTCCGCCGCGAGTTCGGCGATCCCGGCTTGGCGGGCGCGCCGGATCCGGCGCTGGAGAGCGCGGCCGCGGCGCTGCCGATCGGCAGCGAGCGGCTGATGACACTGCCCTATTGGAACGGCGCGCAGACGCCGCACTGGGACGGGCAGGCCTCGGGAGTGACGTTGGGGTGGCAGGGATGTCACACCCGTGCGCACTTCTACCGGTCCCTGTTGGAGGGCATCGCACTCGAGCTCCGACTGCAGCTCGACGGGCTCGAAGCTGCGCGCGGCGAGCGGGTCGAGGTCATCCGCGCCACCGGCGGAGGCGCCCGCAGCGCGCTGTGGACCCAGATACTGGCCGACGTCTTCGACCGACCGCTGCAGGTGTGCGCGTCCGGTGAGGTGAGTGCGCTCGGTGCGGCGGCGATCGCGCTGACCGCGGTCGGGGCGTACGACTCGCTACCCGCGGCCGCCGCGGCGGTCAGCACCACCGACGCCGTCGTCGTCCCCCGCCCGGACGCGGCCGCCGCCTACCGGCACCTGCGTTCGCTCTACTCGCGGGTCTACGCGCAGACCCGCGAGCTCTTGCACACCCTGCACGAAATAGCCCCCGAAACACCTGCAGCGAAGGAGAATCCACCGTGAGAGCCGCCATGTTCTACGGTCCCGGCGAACTACGGCTGGAGGACATCGGCTCGACCGAGCCCGCGCCGGGGGAGATCCTCGTCGAGGTCCGCGCCGCCGCCACCTGCGGTACCGACCTCAAGTCCTACCGGCGCGGCCACCCCAAGCTGTTCCCCACCCTACCGTCGCGGTTCGGCCACGAGTTCGCCGGTGTGGTGACCGCCGTCGGCGACGGAGTCGAGCGCTTCACCGTCGGCGACCGTGTCACCGCCGCCAACACGGTGCCGTGCGGGTACTGCTGGGCGTGTATCCGCCATCGCGAAAGCCTCTGCGAGAACCTCGAATTCCTCAACGGCGCCTTCGCTGAAGAAGTGGTGATCCCTGCGGCGATCGTGGCCAGGAACACCTACACGCTGCCCGACGACCTCGACTTCGCCGACGCGGCGCCGCTGGAGCCGCTGGCCACGGTGGTGCACGGAATGGCCGAGACGGGAATCGAACTCGGCGACACCGTCGTGGTGCACGGGGCGGGGCCGATCGGCCTGATGTTCGTGCGGCTGGCGACCCTGCGGGGCGCCAACGTGATCTCGGTCGACCAGTCGCCGTGGCGTCTGCAGCAGGCGGTGCGGGCCGGCGCCGTCGACACCATCGATCTGTCCGAGGTGTCGGATTTCGACGATCGGGTCGCGCTGATCAAACGGCACACGCCCCACGGTCGAGGCGCTGACGTGGGGATCGAGGCGGTCGGGCTGCCGCAGGTGTGGGAGCAGACCGTACGCACGCTGCGGCCCGGCGCGACGGCCGTGCTGTTCGGTGGAACACCGGCAGGCGCAGCGTTTTCCGTAGACTCCAGCGCCATGCACTACGAGGAGTACACCCTCAAGGGCGTCTTCCACCACACCCCCAACTACGTGCGCACCGCTGTCGAACTGCTGTCCAGCCGCAAGGTGGACGGCTCGATGCTGGTGACCGAACGTCGGCCGCTCTCGGAGCTGGTGCCCAGCCTGGAGGATATGGCCGCCGGCCGCGGATCGAAATACATCCTCGAACCATGAGACCTCGACCCATTCGATTCGAAGAGCAGCGGCAGCAGGTCGTCGACGCCTGCCAGTTCCTCAGCCGCTCGGGCCTGGTGGTCGGCACGGCCGGCAACGTGTCGATCCGGGTCGACGACGTCATCGTCATCTCACCCAGTGGTGTCGACTACGAGGCGATGTCGGCGCGCGACGTCGGCATCCACGACCTGGACGGCAACGTCGTCGACGCGGTCCTCGCGCCGTCCAGTGAGCTTGCTCTGCATCTGGCGGTCTATCGTTCGTCGGCGCACACAGCCGTCGTGCACACCCACGCGCCCGCATCGACGGCGCTGTCCACGGTCGTCGACGAAGTCCCTGCGTCGCACTACTATTCGGCGCTGTTCGGCGGCCCTGTACGCGTCGCTCCGTACGCCACCTTCGGTACGCAGCGGCTGGCCGACAACGTCACCGCCGCCCTGCGCGACCGCACCGCGGCGCTGATGGGCAACCACGGCGCGGTGCTGGCCGGTGCAGCTCTACCCAAGGTGCTGAACCTGGTGCCCTACCTCGAGTACGTGTGCGACGTGCAGCTGCGGGCGATGGCCACGGGGGCGCGGGTGCGGGTACTCGACGACGGCGAGATCGCCGAGGTGGGCAGGCTGCTGTCCGGTTACGGGCAGCAGGCGTCCGGAACACGCTGACGAAACAGGGGCCGGTCGCATGGTGCGACCGGCCCCTGCTCGTTGTAGTGCGTCAGGGCTGCTTCTGGCCCGGGATTCCCTCGTAGGCGATGTCGCCGGTCTTGAGGTTCGAAGCGGTCAGCTCCGAGAGCCCGTCGAGGAACTTCTGCCGGTCGGTCACTACGTGCTCGATCGCGACGTCGACGTTGTCCTTGGTGATGGCGGGCATCACGTACACAGGCTTGGTGTTGACCTCTTCCTTCTTGGCCAGCGCGTTGGCCACGGCCAGTCCGGCGGAGAGTTCCACGGTGCCGTTCTGCAGCGAGGTGCCGATGAACTCACCGCTCTTGACGGCGTTGAGGCCGTCCTCGATGCCGTCGATGCCGACGATCGGGACGTCGGTGCGGCCGGACTCCTTGAGCGCCTGCAGGGCGCCGAGGCCCATGTCGTCGTTCTCGGAGACCACGGCGTTGATCTGCGGGCCGAAGCCGGAGATCCAGTTCTTCATCTTGTTGACGGCCTCGTCGCGCTTCCAGTTGGCCGTGTCCTTGGCCAGCACCTTGATGTCCGGGTACTTGGCCAGCACGTTGTTGATGCCCTTGGTGCGGTCCAGTTCGCCGGACTGCCCCAGCGGGCCCTGCAGGATCACGATGTTGCCCTTGCCGCCGAGGCGGTCGGCCATCATCTGCATTTCCTGCTCACCGGCCTTGACGTCGTCGGGCTGCACGCTGCCGGCGACATCCGGGTTGTTCAGCGCCGCGTTGACCGCCACGAGCGGGATGCCCTTGGCCTTGGCGCTGGCGACCTGCGGGCCGAGCGAATCCGCCTGGATGGGGACCACGATGATCGCATCGACACCCTGATTGACCATCGAATCGATCTGGCTGGCCTGCGTGGACACGTCGAGATTGGCCGAGTTCCAGACCAATTCGATGTTGTTGTCCTTGGCGTAGGCCTCCATGCCCTCTTTGCCCGCGGTGATGAACGAGCTCATGTCGTACACCGTGACGCCGATGCGCTTGGTGTCGGCGTTGGACGTGGTGTCTCCGGCGCCGCAGGCGGTCAGCGCAGTGCCGACGACACCCACCGAGGCCATCGCCGCGATCTTGGTGAGCAATCTCATGGGTTCTCTCTATCTTTCGTTGTCGGAATTGCCAGCGTGTACAACTCGATCCAGGCTGTCGTCAGGTACGCCTCCTGGAGGACCAGACGTCGACCGCGACGGCGGCCACGATCAGCACACCCTTGATGACGTCCTGCCAGTACGCCGGGACGACGAGGATGTCGAGGCCGTTGTTGAGCGTCATGATCATGAACAGGCCCAGCGCGGTACCCCAGATGCTGCCGCGTCCACCCATGAGGCTGGCGCCGCCGATCACCACGGCTGCGATGGCGTCGAGTTCGTAGCCCTGGCCCAGGTTCGGCGGGCCGGAGATGACGCGGGAGGCGAGCATGACGCCCGAGAGTCCGGCCAGCAGACCGGAGATCGCGTAGACACTGAACAGAACGTTCTTGGCGTTGATGCCGGCGATCTCGGCGGCGTTGCGGTTTCCGCCCACCGCGTACACCCGCATGCCGTAGGTGGTGCGCTTCATGATGATCGCCAGCGCGATGATGCCGACGATCATCAGCAGCACGGGTATCTGCAGACCGAGGATCTTGGTGTTGGCGATGGAGCCGAACTCGGCGGGCAACCCGTTGATCGGGGCCCCACCACCGATCACGTACGCCAGACCGGAGCCCGCCGTCAGTGTGCCCAACGTGGCGATGAACGGTGGAACGTTGATGCGCGACACCAGGAATCCGTTCACGCAGCCGACGGCCAGGCCGACCAGCAGGGCCACCAGCACGGTCATCCACACCTGGCCGGGGTTGGCCTTGGCTGTCGCTGCGGCCGACATCGCCGACACCGCGATCACGCTGCCCACGGACAGATCGATGCCGCCGGTCAGGATCACCAGAGTCTGACCCAATGCGATCAGCGCGAACGGCGCCGCGGCCACCAGGATCGTGATCAGGTTGTCGGGGGTGGAGAAGCGCGCACTGCGGTAGCTGAAGTAGGCGATGACCAGCAGCACCACGATCACCATGGAGTAGCGCAGGAGCACGCCCGAAATCCACTGCCGCGAGAACAGTTTCACCGGCTCGCCGGTGATCGGCGAGGCGACGGTCGGGGCAGCTGACGGGCCGGGCGGCTGTGCGCTGCTGTCGACGTCGGTACTCATGAAGCCTCCTGCTGCGGGGTCGTCGTTGATCTGCTGTCGAGTGCGGTGGCCAGGCGGAAGACCGATTCCTGGACCTCGGGGTGGTCGAGGGCGTCGCGGTCGAGCTCTCCGACGAACGTGCCCTCGCGCATCACGAATGCGCGGTGGGAGAGCCCGACGATCTCGGGCATGTCCGACGATGCCATCAGCACCGCCATCCCATCCGCCGCGAATTCGTTGACGATGCGGTAGATCTCGCTGCGGGCACCGACGTCGACGCCGCGGGTCGGCTCGTCGAGCAGCAGCACGTTGACGTCTCCGGTGAGCCAGCGCGCCAGCACCACCTTCTGCTGGTTGCCGCCGGACAGTGTGCCGACCTCCTGACTCAGCCCGCGCGTCTTGAGCCGCACCGACGACATCACCTCGGACACCGCCTTGTTGCGCGCCCGGGTGCGCAGCCAGCCGGCCAGAGAGAACGACGAGAGCCGGGGCAGGGTGCCGTTGTCGAGCACGCTCATCGACAGCACCACCCCGGACAACTTGCGGTCCTCGGGCACCATTGCCATGCCCGCGGTGATCGCCGCGGCCGGCTGATTGCGCTTGACGGTCTTGCCGCGCACCGTGATCTGGCCATCGCTGCTGGACCGCGCCCCGAAGATCGCCTCGAGCAGCTCGGTACGTCCTGCGCCGACGAGGCCCGCGAGACCGACGATCTCGCCGGCGTGGACGGTGAACGACACCGGTCCCGAGGCGCCCTCGACCTGGAGGTCACGCACCTCGAGCACGGGATCGGTGCCCGGTGTGGGGCGGTCTGGGAACAGCGCGTCGAGCTCACGGCCGATCATCGCGGTGACGATGTCGTCGTCGCTGACGTCGTCGATCTCCTTGTCGAGGATGAGCCCGCCGTCGCGCAGCACGACGACCCGGTCGGCGATCGCGCGGATCTCGGCCATCTTGTGGGTGGTGTACACCATCGCCACGCCGTGCTCGCGCAGCCGGCGCACCACCTTGTAGAGGCCCTCGACCTCGCGTTCGGAGATCGCTGACGTCGGTTCGTCGAGCATCACGATCTGCGCGCCGGTGCTGGCGGCCTTGACGATCTCGACGATCTGCCGCAGCCCGACCGGCAGGCTGCCCATCCGCGCGGACGGGTCGATCGCGACGCCGAAGACGGCCAGCGAATCGCGCGCCTGGTCGATCATCGCGCGCCGGTTCAGGAACGGACCGACGGTGAGTTCCCGTCCGACGAACAGGTTCTCGTAGACCGACATGTTCTCGATCGAGGCCAGTTCCTGCGGCACGATCGCCACGCCGTGGCGCACCGCGTCCTTGGTGTTGCCCGGTGTCAACGTCGCATCACCGACAGTGACCGTGCCCTGATCGGCGCTGTACTGGCCGCTGATGATCTTCATCAGCGTGGACTTGCCCGCACCGTTCTCGCCGGCCAGTGCGGTGACCGTGCCCGGCTGCAGGTCCAGAGTGATGCCTTCGAGCACCGGCACACCGCCGAAGCTCTTGCGAATGTCGCTGCAGCGCAACAGCGCTCCGCTGGTCATCGGGGCTCCACGATCGACTTCAGGCTGGCCGGGTCCGAATCGCTGTCGAGCGCTTCACCGACGTGCTCGAGGTCGTAGCGGCCGGTCACCATCGCGTCGAGATCGACAGCGCCACTGGACACCAGGTGGATCGCCGCGGGCCAGGTGTCGGTGTAGCGGAAGATCCCGGTGAGGTTGATCTCGTTGTTGGCGATGTGGGCGACGGGCAGCGCGTACTCGTCGGCGCCCATGCCCACCAGGACGACATGCCCGGCCGGGCCGACGGCCTTGATCCCGCTGACCACCGCCGCGGGCACGCCGGTCGCGTCGACGAACGCGTCCACGGGATCGATGCTCGCGACGTCGACGGCGGTGGGATCGAGCACCTCGGTCGCGCCGAACTGGAGCGCCTTGTCCCGGCGGGAGGCCACGAGGTCGGTGACGACGATGCGGGCGGCCCCGAATGCGCGGGCCGTCTGCGCGCAGATGACGCCGATGGGCCCGGCGCCGGCGATCAGGATCGAGGTGCCCGGGGCCACGTGCGCCTTGCGCATGGTGGCGATGGCGACCGACAGCGGTTCGAGCAGTGCGGCCGCGTCGTCAGACATCGAATCGGGCACCGGGTGGGCCATGTCGTCGTCGGTGAGGACGTAGCGGCAGAAGGCGCCGTCGATCGGCGGGGTCGCATAGAACTCGATGTGCGCGCACAGGTTGTATCGGCCTGCGCGGCACTGGGTGCACCGGCGGCACGGATGTTGCGGTTCCACCGCCACGCGCTGGCCGACCCGCTGCGGGTCGACGCCGGCGCCCACCGCGGCGATACGCCCCGAGAGCTCGTGGCCGAGGATCATCGGCTGCTCGACGATGAAGTCGCCGATACGGCCGTGCCGGTAGTAGTGCACGTCCGAGCCGCACACGCCCACGGCGGCGACCTCGACGAGAACCTGGTGATCGCCTGGGGCCGGGACGGGTCTGTCCTCGATCCGCAGGGCGCCGACGCCGGTCATGACGCTGGCCCGCATGGTGGCCGGGGTTGGTGCGGCGGTATCGGAACTGGCCACGGTCACATCGCACTCCTCGCGCTCATCTGTTACAAGAGCCGCTCATTTGATCCTTGTGATGTGGATCATTCTCTGGGCTATGCTCACATGTCAAGCAGGTGTGCTCATATGAGCAGAGTTGGTGATCGGCGAGAGGGGAGGCGAGATGGGACCGGACGAGCTGTTCCAGCGCGCCGTCATCGCCCGCCGCTACTACCTCGAGGGACGCACCCGGGTCGAGATCGCCGAGGAATTCGGCCTGTCCCGCTTCAAAGTCGCCCGCATGCTCGAAGAGGCACTCGAATCCGGCATGGTCGAGATCACGATCCACGATCCGGGCTCCATCGACGTCGGCCTGTCCAGCGCTCTGCAGAAGCGGTACTCGCTGCGGCACGCCTATGCCGTTGTCGCACAGTCCAAGAACACCGCCGACCGGGTCGAAGCCGTCGCCAAGGCGATGGCCGATCTGCTGCATTCCGTCCTGCGCAAGGGCGACGTGATCGGCATCGACTGTGGCCGCACGATGACCCGCATCGCGCCCTACCTGCACGACCTCCCGCGCTGCGACGTCGTCCAGCTGACCGGACTGGCCGGCGGCCTCACCTCCAACGGCGCCGACCTGACCCGGCGCATCACCGAGGTCACCGGCGGCAAATCCTGGCCGCTGTACGCCCCCTACGTCGTCGGCGACGCCCGCACGGCCCGCAGCTTGGCGAGCACACCGCCGATCAAGGACGCGTTCGCCAACCATTCCCGGGTCACCTGCGCGCTCGTGTCCGTCGGCGGCTGGACCGCCGAGGCCTCACAGGTGTACACGTCGGTGCCCGAAGAGGAGGCCGCGGCGCTCTACGAGGCGGGCGTGCGAGCCGAGACCTGCGGCCTGCTGCTCGACGCGGACGGTCTGCGCGTCGCCGGTCTCGACGAGCGGCGCATGGGCATCACCGAGCAGGGCCTGCGCGCGATCCCCACCGTCATCGCGATCTGCGCCGGAGCGGAGAAGATCGTCGCCACCCGCGCCGTCCTGCGGTCCGGCCTGATCTCCGCACTGGTGACCGACACCGAGATCGCGGCCGCAGTCCTCGACTGAGGCCGCATCCACCCAGCGAAAGGACTCCACCATGACCGAGCCGGTAGTCGATCTGAGCTTCCCGCTGACCGGTAAGACCGCAATGGTGACCGGAGGAGCGTCCGGCATCGGCGCCGCCATCGCCGCCGCATTCGCGACCAAGGGCGCCCGGGTCGCCGTCGTCGACCTGGACGGCGACGCTGCACAGCGGAGGGCGACCGAAATCGGTTCCGAGAACCGCGGATTCGCCGCTGACGTCGCCGACCCGACGTCGGTCACCGCGGCCGTCGACGAGGTCGTCGCCGCATTCGGCCGGATCGACATCCTCGTCAACAGTGCGGGCATCGTGATGCTCGCCCCCGCCGAGGACCTGCCCCTCGACGCGTGGGCCAAGACCATCGCGGTCAACCTCACCGGCACCTTCCTGGTCAGCCAGGCCGTCGGGCAGCACATGCTCGCCGCGGGCGGGGGCGCGATCGTCAACATGGCCTCCCAGGCGGCGACCGTGGCCCTCGACCAGCACGTCGCGTACTGCGCGTCGAAGTTCGGCGTCGTGGGCGTGTCGAAAGTGCTGGCTTCGGAGTGGGGACCGCGCGGGGTGCGGGTGAACACGATCTCGCCGACCGTGGTGCTCACCGAGCTCGGGCGCAAAGCCTGGGACGGCCCGCGCGGCGACGAGTTGAAGAAGCAGATCCCCACCGGCCGCTTCGCGTATCCTGACGAAATCGCTGCGGCTGCAGTCTTTCTCGCATCCGATGCCGCTGCGATGATCACCGGTGCCGACCTGCTGATCGACGGCGGCTACACGATCCGTTAGCCGGTCTTCTCGAACGCCCGATTGCGGCGCTCGGCGTCTGCGCTACCGCTGAACAGCCCCGAATCCGCCTGTGGCGCATCGCGATACACGTCGTCGCGGTTATTGCCGCGCACCGCGTCGGTTTGGTGCTCGATACGCCGAACAGGCAGTGCGCCGGGATTGGTGCGCTGCAGCCACGCCACCATGCCCTCGCGGACATCGCAGCGCAGGTCGAACAGCTGCCCGGCGTCGGGCGCGCTGACCAGCATTCGAACCCGTACCACGCCGTCGACCGCGTCGGTCACCTGCAGCACCCCCACGCGGCCGTCCCACTTGTCGTTGGCACGCAACAGCCGATCCAGCTCGGCGCGCATCGCGTCGAACGGCACAGTGAAATCGACATCCAATTCCGCCGTTCCCAGCAGCTGGGTTGCGTTGCGGGTCCAGTTCTGGAACGGAGTGGTCGTGAAGTACGTGCAGGGCAGAACCAATCGCCGCTCATCCCACAGGTGGACGACGACGTAGGTCAGCGTGATCTCCTCGATGCGTCCCCACTCCTCTTCGAGCACCACGACGTCGCCGACGCGGATGGCGTCGGAGAAGGCGATCTGGATACCGGCGAACACCGAACCGAGTGACGTCTGGGCGGCCAGCCCGGCGACCACGGTCAACACGCCCGCCGAAGCGAACACTGTCTTCCCGACATCGGAGAACGACGGGAACGTCATCAGCGTCGCCGCGACGCCCAGAACGACGACGACCGCGACCGCGAGCCTGCGTAGCGTCATCACCTGGGTGCGGATCTTGCGTCGGTGCCGGTCGGCGTCTGTCAGCCCGGTGTCACCCCCGGCGAACCGGTCGATGACCTGACGCTCGGCCACCATCAGCAGGCTGGCCACCAGCCAGGTCAACGTGCCGATCACAGCGATCACCAGCGCGTGGTCCAGCCAGCCGCGCCAGGCAGTCTGCCCGTCCGAGGCGTGCCGCACGGCGACGGATGCCGCGATCACCACCAGGGTCGCGCGTAAGGGTCGGCGGGTCAGATCGGCGACATCGCGCAGGACACGGCTGCGCCGGCCCAGTCGTTGGAGCAGCCAGGAGAGGGCCAGGCCCACCACGTACGCGAGCGCGATGGCACCGGCCACCCATGCTGCGGCGGTGGCCAGATGAGTTGCAGGGGCGATGGCGTTGTCCACAGGGAAAACAGCTCCTCGGGATCGGGGGTCTGCGCCAGAAGGGACGTCTTCGTCGCGTGACGGCAGTGTCGGCGCGTCAGGAGCGTTCCCTGCGATGTCCCGGTGCAAAACCGCATCGCAGGATCTGCGACGCGATTGCGACTCACCTCACACGCTTGGCCACCTGTCGCTTGATCTTGTCCGGCAGCGCGTCGGCCACCGCGAGCTCGGGCAACAGCTCCGGCTCGGACATCAACGCGCGGAACACAACCCCCACGGTGACGCCATGGTCGGGCCGCGAGACGATCTCGATCGCGTCGCCCGCGCGCACGGTTCCGGGGGAGATGACGCGGAAGTAGGCGCCGGGCAGCGCGGCGGCGGTGAACGTCTTCATCCAGCCGCGAATCCCCAGCCAGGTGGTGAACGTCCGGCACGGGGTGCGCGGGCTCGTGACCTCGAGCACCAGGCCGTCCGAGCCGACCGCCCACCGCTCACCCACCAGCGCACCGGTCACGTCGACGCCGGTCGTGGTCAGGTTCTCGCCGAACACCCCGTTGGTCAGTTCCCGGTCGAGCTCAGCGGCCCATCGGTCGAGATCCTCCCGCGCGTAGGCGTACACCGCCTGATCGTCGCCGCCGTGATAGCGGCGGTTGCAGATCGAGTCGCCGACGACGCCGCTGCCCAGGCCGTCCTTGCGCGGCCCGGGAGCCCTCACCTCGAGGGGTTCGGCACTGGGCCGCTTGTCGATCCCGGTGCGCAGCTCGCCCAGATCGATGGGCGAGGACGCCGTGTTCACCGTCAACACCGAAGCCATCACAGGTCCGCCAAGTCGTCGGGCACGTCGACGGCATAGGACGCCAGCACGTCCAGCGGTACGACGTCGAGGGTGCGTTCATGTGTCGAGGCCAGCACGACGGGGCAGGCCTGCCCGTCCTGATGTGCTCGCAGCCAGTTGCGCGCCGTCACGCACCAGCGGTCGCCGGGCACGAGCCCGGGGAACCGGTAGGCGGGCATCGGCGTGCTCAGGTCGTTACCGATCGAGCGCTGATGGGCGAGGAACTCCGCGGTCACCACCGCGCAGATGGTGTGCACGCCGAGGTCCTCGTCGCCGGTGCTGCAGCAACCGTCGCGGTAGAACCCGGTCAGGGGTTCGGTGCTGCACGGGTCCAGCTGCTCGCCGAGCACGTTCAGTTCTGCCACCGGTTCAGCCTAGGTGTCAGATGCTGAGCCTGCGGTAGCGCTGCAGCCGGCGGATGGCCGGTGCCGCCGCGGTTCCGTCGCTGGGCGCCAGCGCCGCCGACGCGGCCGCGCGCACGCTGTCGATGTCGAGGTGCATGCCGATCGCGACCAGAGAGTTGGCCGGCGAGTTCGCCGGGGCGGGCGCGACGTGCACGGACGCGCCGACGACATTGACCACGTAGTGGCGCACCGCGCCACGGAACCGGACCGCCACCGTGCCCTTCATCCGGTACACCCCGGCGGGCGGTTCCTCGAGCAGGTCGAGCACCGCGCCGGGGTCCACGCACCCGTCGCTGAGCACGGTCACCGAATCCGCGTGCGTGTGCTCGTGCGGACGGTCGTCGGCAGCTGTCAGCAGCTCCCGGAACGTCAGCTGCCCCATCTGCTCGTCGGCGGCCACGTCGAACAGCAGGGCCGGGTCGATCCGTCCAGCCGTGGCGCCGACGACCTGCGCGTGCGGGTTGGTCTCGCGTACCCGGTCGGTGACGCGGCGCAGCACCGCGTCGCGCTCCTGCGGCTCGACCTGGTCCAGCTTGTTGACCACCACCAACGTCGCGGCGCCGTAGCGTGCCGGTGGGCTGGCGTCCCGGTCGACGGTGTCGAAGTGCGTCACCGCATCCAGCACGTCGACCACGCCACCTGAGCGGATCCCGTCCACGCCGCTGAACCGGATGATGCGGGAGATCGCCACCGGGTCGGCCAACCCGCTGGCCTCGACGATGATGGCGTCCAGCCGCAGACGAGGGTCGGCGAGCCGGGCCAGCGCCACGTCGAGACCGCCGTCGTCGGGTAGGCAGCAGATGCATCCGCCGGCGATCGAGGCGGGCTCGTCGACCTGACCGGTGACCAGCCCGGCATCGACATTGAGCTCGCCGAAGTCGTTGATCACCACGCCGATTCGCGCGTCGGGGCTGCGCAGCACGTGGTTGAGCAACGTCGTCTTCCCAGCGCCGAGATAACCGGTCAGGGCGATGACAGGTATCGGTTGCACAGCTGGGCAGGTTACCGCCGCGCGAAGAAATGACGGCTCCCAGCATTCGCCGGTAGCATCAGCCTCTCCGCGCCAGGAGCGCGGATCGTGGGGGTGGGACGGGTGCGCGGCGACATGGACGGTGGCACGGCAGAAGAGCTGTCGCTCCCCGATGCCGCCTCTGACCTGCAGGTACTCCGGTGTCTCCTGCGCGTGGCCGAGGCCGTTGCTCGGGCCGACGCATTCGACGAGGCCCTCGAGGTGATCGCGGAGCAGGCGCTCGGCGCGCTTCGGGCGTCGTCGCTGTCGATCAGCCGCTGGGAGGCCGACCTCGCATCGCTGCGCACCCTGATCAACGTCGGCGACCTCGGCCCCGACGAGACGCGCTGGCCCGCCGACGAGTACTACCCGATGGGTGGCGACCCCCACGTCGCGGAGTTGCTGCTGCACGGCCGCCCCTACCTCAACGCCCTCGACGAGCCCGACTGCCCCCCGCACTGCACTGCCTGGCTGAACAAGATCGGCAAGGAGAGTGAAATCGCCGTACCGATCATGAGCGGCGACTCGATGTGGGGTGAGATCTGGGCCTCCGGTGTCGACGGCCGGCGATTCGACCTCGGTGACGCGCAGCTGCTCTCGGCCATCGCGGCGTACATCACGGTGGCGATCAACCGATCCGAGACGCTGAACATGGTGTGGGGATATGCCCTCCAGGACCCGCTCACCGGCATCGCCAACCGCCGCGCCATCGACCAGCGTTTCGCCGAATTGGATTGGGAGACATCGACTCCCGTGGCCATCCTGTGTGACCTGGACGGGTTCAAGCGCATCAATGACCGCGACGGTCACCCTGCGGGAGATGCACTGCTGCGCGACGTCGCCGCCGTGCTGGGTGGTCTTGCCGACACCGTCGAGGGCGCGATCGCCGCGCGGCTGGGTGGCGACGAGTTCTGCATCCTGCTTCCCGATGCGTCGCTGGCCTCGGCGCAGGTGTTCGCCACCGATGCCACCCGCGCCCTGCACGACGTCGTCGATCGCGAGGTCAGCCTGTGCTGGGGTGCCGCGACGACAGGTCCCGATGTTCGCAGTGCCGCGGAGTTGCTGGCCGCCGCCGACGCCGCACTGCTGCACGCCAAACGGCAGGGACCCGCGCGCTACAGCACGGGTGCACCGGCGTCGGTGGATGCACGAGACCTCGCCGGGTGGGACCGCCGCACGGGGCCGCGCCGCGCCGTGGACCGGTTGGCCTCCGATCTGGTGCGCATGCTCGACGAGCAGCCGGAGATGACGCTCGCCCAGGCGCTGGAGGCGGTGGCCGTCGCCCTCGCGCAGGCACTGGACGCGGCGGCCTGGGCGATCTCGGAGACCACCGGGGGAGGGACGGCGCTCCGGCTGGTGAGCAACGTCGCCAGCGTACGCAAGCAAGAGGCCGGGCTGACGGTGCTCGTGGACTTCGGACCGCCGAACTACGCCCTCGCCGACTACCCCACCTCGGCGCGTGCGATCGCCGACGGCTCGACCTTCCTGGCCGCGGTGGGGATGGAGTCCGCCGATCCCGACGAGGTCGCCCTCCTGGAAGCGCTCGGATATCAGGCGGTGCTCGGCATCGGTGTGCCCGCGGGCGAGAACAGCTATCTGATGGAGATCTACTCCCATGACGGATACGCCGATCTCGCCGAGATCGCGCCGCTGGCAAGGATTCTCGCGGCCTACTGCGTGACCCGGATCGGTCAGCGGAAACCGGCCGATCCACCGTCGGCCATGAGCGTCTGACCGGTGACGAACGCGGCGTCGTCGCTGAGCAGGAAGCACACGACGGGCCCGATGTCGGTCGCCACGTCACCGAGCCGGCCCAGCGGGACAGCACGCACCGTGCGTTCGTAGGTCTTCGGGTCCAACTCCCGCCACGCTCGGATGCTCTCGGTTTCGGCGTACGGGCACACCACGTTGACCCGAATGCGGTGACGGCCCCACTCCAGTGCCGCGACCTTCGACATGCCCCGGATCGCTTCCTTCGCCGCACCGTAGGCGCCGAACCGGGACAGACCCTGGGTCCCCGATCCCGAGCCGAGGTTGACGATGCTGCCTCCGCCGTTGTCGACGAACACCGGGTACACGGCCTGCATCAGCAGGAACGTGGCGCGCGGCCCGACGTCGAACACGAGGTCGTAATCCTGCTCGGTGATCTCGTGAAAAGCCTTGGGCTCGTTGGTCGCAATCGCGTTGTTGACCAGACCGTGCACCGTGCCGAAGGCTTCGACCGCGGCCGCCACGATGCGTCCGGCGGCGTCCGGCTCGCGCAGATCCTCCACCGACGAGACGACGGAACCACCGGACAGTTCTTCGGTCGTCGCGTGCAGCATCTCCTCGTCGCGGTCGACCAGAAGCACCGACGCACCGCGCGCGGTGAGCGCGGTCGCGATGCCCTTGCCGACACCGCGGGCCGCGCCGGTCACGATGACGGAGCGCCCGGCCAGGTCCGTCACGATGCGGCCCCCTTCACGATCACGCCGTCCTTGACGATCACGCGCAGGTTCTTCGCCGGATCACCCAACAGGGAGAGATCGGCGGTCGGATCGCCGTCGACCAGCAGCACGTCGGCCCATGCGCCGGCGGTGATCTCACCCAGGCGGGCCGACCGATAGGGGTCCCGGTCGCCGGCCATCCGCAGCAGCGCGGCGTTGCCCGAGGTGACGAGCTTGAGCGCAGCGACGGCGCTCATGTAGTCGCCGAGCCGCACCATCATCGCGCTCTGCAGATCGGCGTGCTCCGGCTCGAACAGCAGGTCGGTGCCCCACGCCAGACGCACCCCGTGGGTGGCGGCCCAGCCGAACAGCCGGTCGGTGCCCGCGCAGATCTCCCGGTTCTTCTGCGCGCTGGCCGGATTGGCGAACGTGTGGTCGTGCTCGGCGAACGGCTGGGTGGACAACCACACCTCGCGTTCAGCGAGCATCGCGATGGTCGGTTCGTCGGCGAGGTGGCCGTGCTCGATGGACTTCACCCCGGCGTCGACGGCGCGACGGATCCCAGTGACGTTGTAGACGTGCGTGGCGACGTAGGTGCCGTAGTCCTCGGCGGCCTGCACGGCGGCTCTCAACTCGGCGGGGGTGAACTGCACGGTGTAGAGCGGGTCGTACAGCGACGCCGCACCGCCGCCGACCATGAGCTTGATCTGGCTGGCGCCGAGCTTCAGCTGCTCGCGCACCGCGGCCAGCACGCGATCGGGCCCGTCGGCGACCCGCATGAAACCGATCTGTTCGGCGCGGGACTCGCTACCGCCCAGCGCGGTCGGGCGTTCGTAGACGAAGCCGAAGTCGCCGTGCCCCCCGGTCTGCGACAGCGCGGCCTGGCTGGGGTAGATCCGCGGACCGAGCGCGGGTCGTGCGTCGATCACCGTCTTGAGGCCTGCGGTGTCGCCGGCCATGTCGCGCACCGTGGTGAAACCGCGCAGCAGGGTGTCGGTGGCGCCGGCCAGCGCAGTCGCGGCGAGCAGTGTCTGAGAACCCATGGCGAGGTTCAACAGCGAGTTCGCCATCCCGACCAGATGAACGTGCGCATCGATCATGCCGGGCATCAATGTCCGTCCGGCTCCGTCTATCACAGTTGTGCCGTCGGCCTCGGCGATGGGCGATGTCTCGACGGCGGAGATCATCTGACCCTCGATCAGCACGTGCCCGTCCGTCACCCGGTCGGACAACCCGTCGAAGATGCGCACGTTCTTGATCAGCAGCGGCATGGCGCTCACGCTAGCCGCTGAGCAGACACCGAAAAGCCGGACCCGCGTTGCGGGTCCGGCTGCGTTCGGTGGTCAGTTGTCGGTCAGGAGTCAGGAGACGGGGATGGAGGCGCAGCCCACGCCGGGGATGCAGCCCGAGACGCCGCCGGGTCCGGCTGTACCGCCGACACCGCCCGGGTTGGTCGAGCCGCTGGCACCACCCGGACCGGCCACACCGGACGGCCCGCCGGGGATCGCGCCACTGGCGCCCTCGGGACCGGCCGCACCGGCCACACCGCCGGGATTGGTGGCGCCGCTGACACCACCGGGACCGGCTGTGCCGCCCGGGCCGCCGGGGATGGCGCCGCTCGCACCACCCGGACCCGCTGTCCCGATCGACGCGCAGGGCGTGCCGTCCGGATTGAAGCACGGCGGGGGAGCCGGCTGAGCGAAAGTCAGGGGCGCAGTTGCGATTGCAGTCGCCGCCGCGCCCGCGAAGATCAAGGAACCGAGATTCAGAGTCTTGTGTCGCATGACTAATTAGTTCCCCAGTCGGTATCGAATCGAAACCACGGGTTGATGGCATTCTGGCGGGATGGGTCTGATCTTCCGGTTGGTCGAGCTGCTGGTGGTGCTCGTGCCGCTGGTCGGCGTGGCCTACGCCACTTATCGCGGGATAGCCGCCGCGCGGCGCCAACGCGACCCCGAACTCCCCGCGGCGCCGCCGGCAGTGCGGCCCGCCACGGCGGCTCAGCGTCGCACCGTGCTGCGGACGATCGAGCAGCATGATCGCACCGACACCCGCTGGCTGGAGTACGAATTGGACGCCGCGAAGGTGCTGGACTTCCCGCTGATGACCGATCTGCGCGATCCGCTGACCGAACGCTTCCACCGCGCGAAGCTGCGTGCGGATTTCCTGCGGCCCGCCGACATCGCTGAGCTGCTCGAGGACCGGGACGCCCTACCGACCTATGTCGAGGCGGTCGGTGAGTACGCGACCGCGTTCGACGTCGCGGAAGCCGAAGCGCGGCGGCGCAAACGGGCCGCGTTCACCGCGGAGGAACAGGAGCGTCTGGCGCGCGCGCAGCGGCTGCTGCGGGTCGCCGCCGACACCGCCGCGACCCCGCAGGAACGTGAGCGGGCCTACCGCCTGGCGCAGCGCGAACTCGACGGACTGTTGGTGCTGCCCGAGCGCGCACGACATGCGCTGGAACGCGGAATCAGCGGCGAACTCGGGGATTAGCCGATCGCGGCGTCGGCGACGTCGAGCGCCCGGTCCAGGATGTCGACGCCTTCGCGGGCCAGCTCTTCGGTGATGATGCACGGCGGCACCACGTGGATACGGTTGTAGTTGGCAAACGGCAGCATGCCGAGCTTCTTACATTCGGCGATCACGGAATTCATTGCCGCGCTGGAACTTCCGTACGGAGCCAACGGTTCGCGGGTGGTCTGGTCGGAGACCAGCTCGACGGCCCAGAACACGCCGGTGCCGCGCACTTCACCGACACTGCGGTGCCGCGCCGCGACGTCGCGCAGCGCCGGTCCGAGCACCTCGGTGCCGATGCGGGCGGCGTTCTCGACGATGCCTTCCTCGGCCATCGCGGTGATGGTCGCCACTGCGGCGGCGGTCGCGAGCGGATGCCCGGAGTAGGTGAGCCCGCCGGGGTAGGCGCGGTGGGCGAACGTCTCGGCGATGTGGGGGCTGATCGCGACCCCGCCGAGCGGCACGTAGCCGGAGTTCACTCCCTTGGCGAACGTCAGCAGATCGGGCACGACGTCGGCATGGTCGATGGCGAACCACTTGCCGCTGCGACCGAAGCCCGACATCACCTCGTCGGCGATGTAGACGATGCCGTACTCGTCGCACAAGGCGCGGACACCGGCGAGGTAACCGGGCGGGGGCACCATGATGCCTGCGGTGCCCGGGATGGATTCGAGGATGATCGCGGCGATCGTCGACGGGCCTTCCATCCGGATGATGTCGCGCAGATGCGCGAGCGCGCGCTCGGTCTCCTCCTCCTCGGTGACGGCGTGGAATTGCGAGCGGTAGAGGAAGGGCCCGAAGAAGTGCACGATCCCGGCGTTGCCGTGGTCGTTGGGCCAGCGGCGGGGGTCGCCGGTCAGGTTGATCGCGGTCTCGGTGCCGCCGTGGTAGGAGCGGTAGCGGGCGAGCACCTTGTAGCGGCCGGTGTGCAGGCGGGCCATGCGCACGGCGTGCTCGACGGCGTCGGCGCCGCCGTTGGTGAAGAAGATCTTGTTCAGCTCGCCCGGAGTGCGTTCAGCGACCAGGCGGGCGGCTTCGGAGCGTGCGGCGTTGGCGTGCTGGGGCGCGACCGTGCACAGCTTGGCTGCCTGCTCGGCGATCGCCGCGACGACCTTGGGGTGCTGGTGGCCGATGTTGGTGTTGACCAACATGGAGGAGAAGTCGAGCAGCCGGTTGCCGTCGCCGTCCCAGACGTGGCAGCCCTCCGACGCGGTGATCGTCATCGGCGCGATCTCGGCCTGTGCCGACCATGAGTGGAACACGTGGGCACGGTCGAGTTCGTACGCGCGGGCGGCTTCGGCGCGGGCCTCGTCGGCGGTCAGGCCGTTGGGCAGGGTCGCGGTGTCGTCGGTCAGAGTCGGGTTCGCCACAGGTAAACCGTAGTCCTTTTGCGTGATCAGCTGCCACGCCGTTTAGGCGCGACTCTTTTTGTCGGTGATCGTACGTATGTTCGATTCATGTCGGAGGTGCGGGAGGCGGTGGCGGTGCTGCGGGCCGCGGTCGATTACGTGCTCGCCTGCGATCTGGACCTCTCGACGGCCGGCGAGTTGAAGGAGCTGCTCGACGAGCTGGAATCCGCCGGGTGCCGGTTGCCGGCGGCCCGCAATCGCGGCCTGGCGCGGCTGCAGGCCGAGACCACCCCGCAGCAGATGGGCGCCAAGAACTGGAAAGACGTCCTCGCGATCCGCTACCGGATCAGCGGTCCGGAGGCGAATCGCCGGTTGACTGAGGCCGCGCTGCTGGCGCCGTGTCAGTCACTGACCGGAGAGCCGTTGCCGCCAGTGTTGCCCGCGACCGCGGTCGCCCAGGAGCAGGGGCTGATCAACGGCGAGCATGTGGAGATCATCCGTAAAGCCGTCGACAAACTCCCCGGCTTCTGCGACACCACGACCCGGGAACAGTTCGAAGTCGAACTGGTCCGCACCGCCGTCGGGGCCGGCCCGAAAGAAACCCGCGACGCCGCAGACCTGACCCTGTTCCTGCTCGATCAAGACGGGCCTGAACCTGATGACACCGAACGCACCCGAAAACGGGGTCTGAAGAAATCTCGGCAGGGCCGCGACGGGATGACGCAGTGGTGGGCGGATCTGACCCCGGAAGCCGCGGCGGTGTGGGAGGCGATCTTCGCCAAATACGCCGCCCCCGGCATGTGCAACCCCGACGATGACGAGCCCTGTATTTCCGGGACACCGACGCAGGCGCAGATCGACAACGATCACCGCAGCCTCGCCCAACGCCAACACGACGCCCTGCTCGCCGTCGGACGCATCGCCCTGATGAGCGGCGAACTCGGTCAGCTCAACGGGTTACCGGTCACGGTGATCGTCCGCACGACGCTGCAGGACCTCGAGTCCTGCGCCGGGATCGGGGTCACCGGCGGTGGCACCCGCCTCCCGATCAAGGACGTGATCCGGATGGGGGCGCACGCGTCCCACTACCTGGCGATCTTTGACCGCGCCACCGGCGCGGCGCTCGACTTGTTCCGCACCCGCCGCACCGCATCACCAGCCCAGCGGATCATGCTGATCGGCCGCGAGGGTGGCTGCACGAAACCCGGCTGCCCGGTCGGGGCTTACGGCTGCCAGGTCCACCACGTCACACAGGATTGGGCCGAGGGCGGGCTGACCAACATCGACGACCTCGGCCTGGCCTGCCCGCCCGACAACCGCGCCGTCGCACCCGGCGGCTGGACCACGTCGATGAACGCCCGCCATGAAGTCGAATGGACCCCACCACCGGACCTAGACACCGGACAAACCCGGGTCAACACCCACCACACACCCGAACGCCTCCTGCGCCCACCCGAGGACGACGAGAAGAACGACGTTGAGGCGCAAGCCGATTCGACCAGGGGCGCCGCCGCGTGCCCGTCACCCTCAACCAGCGGACCGTCAGAACCCGGCGGACCCGCACCACCCGACAACGAAGCGGCGTGAAAGCCGCGAACAGGTGCACCCCTCGCCGAGGGGTCCCTTTTGGGGTGCGACTAGGCCTCCGAGGCTTTCTCGAGCTCGGCCAGCGCGTCGCCGGTGTAGACGGCCAGGCGCTGCAGGTGGGGCAGCCGATCCCGGCAGCCCACGAACCCGATGTTCAGGGTGTCGGCGTAGCTCTGCAGCGTGATGTTCAGCGCCATGCCGTGGATCGGAATGGACACCGGGTAGGTGGCTTCCAGCCGGGAGCCGTTGAACCACAACGGTTCCCGTGGTCCCGGCACGTTCGAGACGCAGAGGTTGAACGTGTAGGGCCAGGGCGCCTGCACACCGGTCAGAGCGCCGGCGATCTGCGTGCCCGCCGGCGCCAGCAGTGCCGCGCTGTAGGCGATGATCGCCGCCGGAGACATGTTCTGCAGCTGCGCCTTGGCCGCCCCGGTCGCGGCGGTGATGACATTCAGCCTTTCCACCGGATCGGCGATGTCGGTGCCCATCGGAGCCAGGATCGCGCCGACGGCGTTGCCGCCGCCTTCGTCACCCTTGGGTCGGACGTTGACGGGAAGGAACGCGATCAGCGATCGGTCGGGCAGTTCGTCGATCTCGGAGAGGAAGCGACGCAGGCCGCCGCCGAGGATGGCCAGCGACACGTCGTTGATCGTCGCTCCGTGCTGGGAGCTGAGCTTCTTGAGACGGTCGAAGTCGTACTGCTGAGTCGCGAAGCGCCGATTGCGACTGATCCGCGCGTTGAGGATGCTGTGCGGCGCCGACGCCGACCCTGCGATCTGGGCGTACTCGCCGTCGCGGCGGATCTGGGTGTTGACCACCGCCGTCGTCAGGTCAACGGCAGCGCTGACACCACCGCTGACGGTGGCGCCGATCCCGCTGATCGTCCGCAGCGCCGCGGTGAGCGGATTGACCGACGTCCCGTTCGATTCGGTGGCCTTCGGCCCCTGCGCCCGTTCGGGCATCGGCACGTTGAAGAACATCCGGGTGTCGTTCGACTCCGGGTCGGTGGACAGGCTGCGAGCGAGCATGCGCATCGCGCTGTAGCCGTCGACCAGCGCGTGGTGGATCTTCATGTACAGCGCGAACCGGCCGCCTTCGAGACCCTCGATGGCGTGCAGCTCCCACGGCGGCCTGGTCAGGTCGAGGTGGTTGCTGTGCAGCCGCGACACCAGGATGCCGAGCTCGCGTTCGTCACCGGGGCTGGCCAGTGCCGAGCGACGCACGTGGTAGTCGAAGTCGAAGTCCTTGTCCTCGACCCAGCTGTGCAGGGGGCTGTACTGCAGTCGCGGGTGGGCGAGCTTGAGGTTCCACGGCCGCATCACCTCCTGGCGGCGGGCCTCGGCGATCATCTCGCGCAGATACTCGACCGTCGCGTTGGGCGGCGGCGTGAACGGCAGCAGGCCGGCCACATGCATCTTCGAACTGGGCGTTTCCCCGTAGATGAACAGCAGGTCCTGCAGGCCGAGCCTCTTGCTAGTCGCGCTCACCCCGTCACGGTACGCGGTGTGATCAGGTCCCACAGAATGTTCGGAACGTGGCCGAGAACTCCTGCTGGCCCGGCTCCGCGTAGCGCTCGAAACCCGGTCGTATCTGGTAGGGCGAGCGCACTGCGGCGAGCAGGTTCTCCGCCGGACCCAGGTCCCCGTCGGTGGCGGCGGCGAGCGCCTCTTCCACCAGATGGTTGCGCGGGATGTAGACCGGGTTCACCGCGTCCATGGCCACCGGATCGGGATCGAGCGCACGCCACCGGCGCAGCCATGCGTCGACGCCGGCGAGGTCGACGAACTCGCCGCGCACCGGCTCGGCCTCACCGCGGGCTGCTTCGGCCAGCCGCCGGTAGAACGATGTGTGGTCGATGCCGTTCGCCTGCAGCAGCACGAGCAGGTCCTGGCTCAGCGCATCGGCCTGTTCCGCCGAGGCGCCGGCAAGGCCGAGCTTCGCGCGCATGCCCTCGTCCCAGCGGCTCTGGTAACGATCGCGGAACCGGCCCAGAGAATCCTCGGCCTGGCTGATGGCGCGGTCGGTGTCCTCGTCGAACAGCGGGAGCAGCGCCTCGGCGAAGCGCGCCAGGTTCCACAGCGCGATGCCTGGCTGGTTGCCGTAGGCGTAGCGGCCGCCGTGGTCGATCGAGCTGAACACTGTTTCCGGATCGAAGGCCTCCATGAACGCGCAGGGGCCGTAGTCGATGGTCTCGCCCGAGATCGTCATGTTGTCGGTGTTCATCACGCCGTGGATGAAGCCCACCAGCATCCACTGTGCGATCAGATCGGCCTGCACGTCCATGACCGCCTCGAGCAGCGCCCGGTACGGCTGGGCGGCTTGCGCGCAGGCGGGGTGGTGCCGCGCGATCGCGTAGTCGGCGAGGCGGCGCAGCACACCCACATCGTGGCTCTGGCGGGCGACCAGCGACGCGTACTGGAAGCTGCCGACGCGCAGATGGCTGGCCGCCACCCGAGCCAGGACGGCGCCGGGCAGCTCGGTCTCCCGGTAGACGGACCGGCCGGTGGCGACCACCGACAGCGAGCGGGTGGTCGGGATGCCGAGGGCGTGCATCGCCTCGCTGATCACGTATTCGCGCAGCATCGGCCCGACCGCGGCCAGGCCGTCGCCGCCGCGCGCGAACGGGGTGCGGCCCGACCCTTTCAGGTGCAGATCGCGAACCCGTCCGTCGGCGTCGAGGAGTTCGCCGAGCAGGAGGGCGCGCCCGTCACCGAGCCGGGGGACGAAGCCCCCGAACTGGTGGCCGGCGTAGGCCTGGGCCACCGGGGTGGCGTCGTCAGGAACGGCGGTGCCGGCGAGCAGACGCACCCCGTCGGGGCTGCGCAACCACGCCGGATCCAGGCCCAGCTCGGCGGCCAGCGCCTCGTTGAGGACCAGCAGTGTCGGGTTGGGCGCATCCTCGGCCTGCCATCGCACGGCGAGTTCGGGAAGGTCCCGGACGAACGTGTCTCCCAGCGCGATGCTCATCCTTCCGAGCCTACGGAGACGGGTGGATCAGGGCGATGGCTCGATCAGTGCGATGGCGTCGACGTCGTCCTTCACGGGAATCCGGCGGTTGCTCTCTTCGATCACCAGTGCGCCGGCGGGATCGTCGTAGCCGTCGCTGTGCGGCAGGATCAGCGCGCGCTGCCCCGGGGTCAATTCGGTGGTCTGCAGCGCAGACGTCGGTGGGGCGACCTGGGCGATGTGGTCCCCGGTCAGCTGCCAGACCACGGGTGGCGCGGCCTGCGATTGACCGCAGCGCCAGGTGGTCAGGCTGAGCTTCGGCGGCCCCTGCTGCGGCCACCACAGCTTGGTGATGCGGAATCCGGCCGCGGGGTCGGCCGCAGCGACGTCGAACGTCTGCTGGTTGCCGTCCGCGTCGGACTGCACGACGGCCGCGGTACCGCAGGCTTGCCCGGCGGCGTCATCGGTGGCGCGGTAGAGGGCGTAGGCCAGCGAGCCGCCGTCGGGGGAGAGCCGGGCAACAGAGACCGGGCTGTTGGCGTCGACCTGCCCAAGCGAGGCCGGCGCGCCGGGACCCCGCACGGCGTACAGGGTGTCCGGTCCGCCGAACGGCGACGGCGGTGCTTCGACGCGGGCCAGCACGGTGGTGCCGCCGCGCGCCACGATCAGACGCGCGTCGCCGACGCCGGGGGTGGGCGGGAGTTCGACGGACTGCATCAGTCGCGGTGCCGCGTCGGGGGCGGACAGGTCGAGACCCATCAGCCGGTTCGGCTGTTCCCACCAGACGATCGTGCTCCCTCCCGACGTGCCGAGCGTCGGCCCCACCGAGATCTGGCGGATACCGCCGCGCCGGTTCTTCACGTCGATGGCGGCGAGGTGGTTGTCGACGGTGCGGGTGAAGACGAAGCGGCCGTCCTCGGTGGTGATCAGGTCGTTGCTGGGCGGAAAGGCTCCTGGCACGTTCGCGACCTTGGTCGTGCCGTCGATGATGCCGATCTCGTCGGCGGCGCGGTAGGCCAGCATCGGGCCGGTGGGCGGGGCCGGCGTCGTCGTCGGGTCGAAGGGCGAGGTGACTTTCGGTGCAGACGAGCCCGTGCTACTCGAAGACGTCGAACCGGGCGGTGACTGAAGACCGCTGCAGGCTGCGACCAGGACGGCCAGCAGCGCGAACAGCGCGGCGGTCAGGGCATGTCTGACGGAACTGTGAAGCGAATTTCTCATAGGGGATCGCCCTCCATGGTGGCCGAAGATCGGACGGCCGGACGGAGCGGGTGGCCGCGGGGTGGGTCCGCGGCGCGCCCCGGACCGTCACGCTCGGTATGGTGATTCCTCGCCGGCGACGGGGGAATCGTGGGCTGACGAGCACCGTCGGCCGGGCCGCCGACTGTCGAAACCTCAGATGTGGAGCAACGCTGTGAGCCTGAACACCATCGCTTTGGAGCTGGTGCCGCCGAACGTCGATCGCGGACGCGAGCGGGCTCTCTCCGACGCCGAGAAGGTGCTGCGCTGTTCGGCCGAGGCGGGCATCGGCGGTCGGGTTCGGCACGTGATGATCCCGGGCATGATCGAGGAGGACGACGACCGTCCCCTGGAGATGAAGCCCAAACTCGACGTGCTCGAGTTCTGGTCGATGATCAAGCCCGAACTGCCGGAGGTGCGCGGGTTGTGCACCCAGGTCACCGCGTTCATGGACGAGCCGACGCTGCGTGGCCGGTTGACCGAGCTGAGCGAGAGCGGGTTCGACGGCATCGCCTTCGTCGGTGTGCCACGCACCTTGAGCGACGGCGAAGGTTCCGGGGTGGCGCCCACGGATGCGTTGACGATGTTCGACGAGGTCGTCGACAACCGCGGCGTCATCCTGATCCCGACCCGCGAAGGCGAGCAGGGCCGGTTCTCGTTCAAATGCGGCCGCGGCGCCACCTACGGCATGACGCAGCTGCTGTACTCCGACACGATCGTCGACTTCCTCACCGAGTTCGCCGCCACCAACGAGTACCGGCCCGAGATCCTGCTGTCCTTCGGCTTCGTGCCTGCGGTGGAGAACAAGGTCGGCTTGATCAACTGGCTGATCCAGGACCCGGGCAACGCCGCGGTCGCCGCCGAGCAGGACTTCGTCAAGCAGCTGGCCGGCGCCGAGCCGGTGGAGCGGCGCAAGCTGATGGTGGACCTGTACAAGCGCGTGATCGACGGTGTGGGCGAGCTGGGCTTCCCGCTCAGCGTGCACTTCGAGGCCACCTACGGCATCAACACCCCGGCGTTCGAGACGTTCGCCGAGATGCTGGCCTTCTGGGCTCCAGACACCCCATGATCTCCGATCCTCCGGTCGGCACGCTGGGCGCGACGTCGATCGACTGTCCGAACCCGGGCGAGCTGGCCGACTTCTACGCGGCGCTGCTCGGCATGCGGCGACTGGTGGAGACTCCTGACGGCGGCGTCGTGGCGATCACCGACGGTGCCGCGATCCTCGCGCTGATGCGCGTCGACGACTACCGCGCGCCGACGTGGCCGAATCCCGATGTCCCGGCGCAGATTCACCTGGACGTGTCGGTCACCGATGTCGACGCGGCGGTGGCGGCCGCCGAGCGGCTCGGCGCACGCCAGGCCGATGTGCAGCCGCAGCCGACGCTGTGGCGGGTGATGCTGGATCCGGTGGGTCATCCGTTCTGCCTGACCACGGTGTCCGCCGGCTGAGATGCCCGAGCCGAGCACGGAGAACGTGCGCGCCCTGCGCGCGCGGCTGGACGGTCTGACGCTGCGGGACGCGTCGCGGCTGGGCCGCAAGCTGCGTCAGCTCAGGTCCCCCGCACCCTCCCAGCTGGACCGGCTGACCCAGCAGATCTCGGCCGCCGAGGCGCTGGTCGCCACCCGCAGGGCTGCGGTTCCGCAGATCAGCTACCCGGACCTTCCGGTCAGCGATCGCCGCGACGACATCGCCGCCGCGATCGCCGCGAACCAGGTGGTGATCGTGGCCGGCGAAACGGGATCGGGAAAGACCACGCAGCTGCCGAAGATCTGCCTGGAGCTGGGCCGCGGTATCCGGGGCACCATCGGGCACACGCAGCCGCGTCGTCTCGCCGCGCGCACCGTGGCCCAGCGCATCGCCGACGAACTGGACACCCCGCTGGGCGAGGCGGTCGGTTACACCGTGCGCTTCACCGACCAGGCCAGTGACCGCACATTGGTGAAGTTGATGACCGACGGCATCCTGCTGGCCGACATCCAGCGGGACCGCCGCCTGCTGCGCTACGACACCCTGATCATCGACGAAGCGCACGAACGCAGCCTCAACATCGATTTCCTCCTCGGGTATCTGCGCCAGCTCCTGCCGCGCCGCCCCGATCTCAAGGTGATCGTCACGTCGGCGACCATCGAGCCGGAGCGTTTCGCCCGGCACTTCGGAGGCGCCCCGATCCTGGAAGTCAGTGGGCGCACATATCCGGTCGAAATCCGTTATCGCCCCTTGGAAGTTCCGGTGGTCGCCGACGGTGACGATCCTGACGACCCCGACCACGAGGTGGTCCGCACCGAGGTCCGCGATCCGACCGAGGCGATCGTCGACGCCGTCGCCGAGCTCGCGAGCGAGCCGCCGGGTGACGTGCTCGTGTTCCTGTCCGGTGAACGTGAAATCCGTGACACCGCAGAGGCATTGCGCGCAGACCTCGGCGAGAGGGCCGAGATCCTGCCGCTGTATGCCCGCCTGCCCACTGCCGAGCAGCAGAAGGTGTTCAGCCCGAGCCGCGCGCTCCGGCGGGTCGTGCTGGCCACCAACGTCGCCGAGACATCGCTGACGGTGCCCGGCATCCGCTACGTCGTCGACCCCGGGACCGCGCGGATCTCCCGGTACAGCCGACGCACCAAGGTGCAGCGGTTGCCGATCGAGCCGATCTCCCAAGCCTCCGCGGCCCAACGCGCCGGCCGGTCGGGACGCACCGCGCCCGGTGTGTGCATCCGCCTGTACTCCGAGCAGGACTTCGAATCACGGCCCCGCTACACCGATCCGGAGATCCTGCGCACCAACCTCGCCGCGGTCATCCTGCAGATGGCCGCGCTCGGCTTCGGGGACATCGAGGGTTTCGGGTTCCTGGACCCACCCGATGCCCGCAGCATCCGCGACGGCATCGCCCTGCTCACCGAGCTGGGCGCGTTCACCGACGGAGAACTGACCCCGCTGGGCCGTCGGCTCGCGCAGATCCCGGTCGATCCCCGGCTGGGCCGGATGATCCTGCAGGCCGACGCCGAAGGCTGCGTGCGGGAGATGCTGGTGCTTGCCGCGGCGCTGTCCATCCCGGATCCGCGGGAGCGACCCACGGACAAGGAGGAGGCGGCCCGGCAGAAGCACGCGCGCTTCGCCGACGAGAACTCCGACTTCGTGTCGTTCCTGAACCTGTGGCGCTACCTCGGGGAGCAGCGAAAAGAGCGGTCCGGCAGCTCTTTTCGCCGGATGTGCCGCGAGGAGTTCCTGCACTACCTGCGTATCCGGGAGTGGCAGGACCTGGTCGGTCAGTTGCGCGGCATCTGCCGTGATCTGGGCATCACCGAATCCGACGAGCCGGCCGACGTGGCGCGGGTGCACACGGCACTGACCGCCGGCCTGCTGTCGCACATCGGGATGCGTGACGACGCCAAAGGCCGGGAGTCCCGGGAGTTCCTCGGCGCTCGCAACGCGAAGTTCGTGCTGGCGCCCGGATCGGTGCTGACCCGCCGGCCGCCGCGCTGGGTGGTGGTGGCCGACCTGGTGGAGACCAGCCGGCTGTACGGGCGGATCGCGGCCCGCATCGATCCCGAGGCCGTGGAGCGGGTGGCGGGGCATGTGGTGGTGCGCACGCACAGTGAGCCGCACTGGGATGCCGAGCGCGGTGCGGTGATGGCCTACGAGAAGGTGACGCTGTACGGGCTGCCGCTGGTGGCGCGACGGCGGGTGGGGTACGCGCAGATCGATCCGCCGGTGGCCCGTGAGCTGTTCATCCGGCACGCCCTCGTCGACCAGGACTGGCGCACCAAACATCACTTCTTCGCCGACAACGCCCGTCTCAGAACAGAAGTCGCCGACCTCGAGGAGCGCGCACGCCGCCGCGACCTGTTGGTCGACGACGACGAGATCTTCGCGTTCTACGACGCCCGGATTCCCGCCGACGTGGTGTCGGCGCGGCACTTCGACGGGTGGTGGCGCAAAGAGCGGCACCGCACGCCTGATCTGCTGACGATGACGCGAGATGATCTGCTGCGCAACGAGTCCGATGCTGATCAACCCGACGCGTGGCAGGCCGAGGATGTGGCGCTGCCGCTGTCCTACCGCTACGAACCGGGCGCGACCGACGACGGCGTCACCGTCCACGTGCCCGTCGACGTCCTGGCTCGGCTCGGCGGTGACGACTTCGCCTGGCAGGTGCCCGCTCTGCGCGAGGAACTGGTGACCGCTCTGATCCGCTCGCTGCCGAAGGACCTGCGCCGCAATTTCGTGCCCGCCCCGGACACCGCTCGCGCGCTGCTGTCCTCGATCACACCGGAGGACGGTCCGCTCCTCGACTCACTGCAGAGGGAACTACGCAGGCGCACCGGCATTCTCGTCCCGATCGACGCATTCGACCTGGACAAGATCCCGCCGCATCTGAGGGTGACGTTCGCGGTGGAGGCCGCCGACGGCAAGGTCGTCGCACGTAGTAAGGACCTCACGGAGTTGCAGCGAACGCTGGCCGCGCCGGCCCGTGACGCCGTGGCGGCCGCAGCCGGGGATCTCGAACGGTCCGGGCTGCGAGCGTGGCCGGATATCGACGAGGTGCCGCGCGTCGTCGAACGGCAGGGACGGTCCGGGAACACGGTGCGCGGATACCCTGCTCTGGTCGACGAGGCAACGTCGGTGGCGGTGCGGGTGTTCGCCAGTGCGGCCGAGCAGGCCATCGCTGCGCCGGCGGGCACCCGCCGCTTGCTGCGGCTGACCGGACCGTCGGTGGTCAAACAGGTCGAGAAGGCGCTCGACATGCGGACCCGGCTGTCGCTCGGGACCAACCCGGACGGTTCCTTGGCGGCGTTGATCGAGGACTGCGCCGACGCCGCGATGCAGCTACTGGCTCCCGAACCACTCTGGACCAGAACAGAATTCGATCAAGTCCGTACGCGTGTCGGGCAATCTTTGGTCGCCACGACCCTCGACGTGGTGCGGCGCGCGGAAAAGGTGCTCGTCGCGCTGCACGACGTGTCGCTCGCACTGCCCGACACTCCGTCGGCGGTGCAGGCCGATGCGGTCGCCGACATCCGCGCCCAACTCGCGCGGCTGGTCCCCGCCGGCTTCGTGGCTGCCGCCGGGGCGCCGCGGCTGGCCGACCTGACCCGCTATCTGACCGCCGTCAGCCGACGGCTCGAGCGGCTGCCGCAGGCGCCGGCGGCGGACCGCGAGCGGATGGACCGGATAGGCGCCGTACAGGACGCCTACGACGACGTGGTGGCGGCGCTGTCCCCGGCGCGGGCGGCCGCCGCCGACGTTCGCGACATCGCCTGGATGATCGAGGAGTTGCGAGTCAGCCTGTGGGCGCAGCAATTGGGGACGTCGCGCCCGATCAGTGAGCAGCGCATCTACCGCGCGCTCGACGCGATCACGGGCTGAATCTCCTCAGCCCAGTGCGGCGATCCGCGCGACCGTCAGCGCGGACGTCAGCTGCAGCAGATCGGCGGGTCGCGACATCACCAGCCCCGTCAGGTCTTCCAACCGGCGCATCCGCTGGGCGACCGTGTTGGGGTGCAGGTGGAGCCGTTCCGCGGCGGCGCGCCGATCGAGTCCGGTGTCGACGACCACCCGGGCGGTGTCGAGCAGTGCCGTCGAGCGGGCGCGGTCATAGTCCATCGCGCGGCCGAGGACGGACACTGCGAACTCCCGCAGCCGCGCCGGATCGCCGAGCTCGAGCAGAAGCTGGTCGACCGTCAGCTGGGTCAGATCGATCACGGTGGGGGAGTCTGCCCCGGCGGCCAGGTCGAGTGCGCCACGCACGGTCCGGAAGGCAGCGGGCAGCTCCGAGGCACTCACAGTTCTCGACACAGCGGCATACACCCCTGGCACGGCAAGGGTGTCGAGCAGTCGGCGTGTCGTCTCCACGGCGGATTCGGCGGGCCAGAGCAGGATGACGTCGCCGCGGTGCACGGCCGACAGCGGCCGCACCGGCGCACGCCGGAAGAACCTGTCGGCGGTGGCCAGCACGCGTTCGGTGTCGGTGCAGCGCAACCCGATCAGCGTCTGGGTCCCGCCGAGGTCCCAGCCCAGCCTGCGGGCCCGGTCGAGGATGGCGGGAAGGCCGGCGGGGGCGGTGCCGAGCACGTCGGCCACGAGCGAACCCCGCAGGCGCTGTTCCACTTCGGCGGCCGTGCGGGCACGCAGCAGCTCGAGCGCGGTGACGACTGCGGCCTGTTCGACGGCGCGCACATCGACCGGCGACAACTGATCTGCTGGTGCGCCGACGCGGATGTGCGCCACCGCGGCGCCGTCGAGGATCACGTCGGTGACGGTGGCCCTCGGCTGATCGGGGGCGCTGTCTGTCTCGGTGACCGAGCCCGCGGCCGCCAGCTGCTCGCCGTAGGCGTCGTCGATCAGTACGGACCGCCCCAGGAGTTCGGCGAGTGCCTCGGCGACACCGGCGACGCCCTCACCGCGCAGGGCCGTCGCCGTCAGCAAGATGTGGACTTCCTCTGCGCGACGCAGTTCGGCGATCGTGGCCTGTTCGGCGGCCCGCAGCTGTGCGGTGCCCAGCGCGATCGCGACCTGGGTGGCCAAGGTGCTGACCAGACCGATCTCGGCGCGATCGAATCGGTGGGGACGAGCGCGATATCCGTTGAGCGCGCCCACGATCGTGGCTCCGCGCCGCAGCGGCACCGAGATCAGCGCCCGGTAGCCCTGTTCGTGCGCCACCCCGCTCCAGGTGAAGCCCGGCTTGCGATCGATGTCGTCGACCGTCACCACCTCACCCGTGCGAAACGCGATGCTGGTCGGTGCCTCGGATTCGTCGCGCACGTCGAGCAGGATCGGCCGGTCGGCGTTGACCTGAGCGACGTAGTCCGGCGACAGCCCGTGCGAGCCGACGATCGTCAAGGCGGTGCGGCCGGCGGTGGTGAGGAACGTCGGCAGGAACACCGCGCAGAAGTCGTAGCCCAGCAGGGTGCAGGCGGTCTCGGCCACCCGGGTCAGCACGGCCGCCACGGGGGTGTCCCCGCCGACGGCTTCACCGATGTCGGCCAGCGCATCCAGCCAGAGTTCCAGCTGGTGCACGCCACCGTATGTATCAGAGGACACAAGAAAAAGTCTAAGTGTGTGTGTCAAGACATTGCCCGCATCTCGGTCGGGGCCGCACAGTGGTGGTCGTGACGGTGGTCACACGTCAAGGAGGTTCTTCGGTGAGACGTTCGATTCGGATCTGGGTCCGCGTGGCGATCGCGCTCGCGTCGATATCGGCGGTGCTCGTGAGCACCGGGTGCGCCGCCGGACTCGGCGGTCCGGCGTCCTCGCGCACGGCGCGCGACGGCGTCATCCGGTTCACGTTCGCGCCCGACCCGATCTGGGACTACATGCACGAGACCGGAGTCGTCGCGCAGTGGGAGCACGACACCGGCTACCGCATCGAGACGAGCGCGACCTGGGACGAGTTCGGTCTATTCGCCGGCGGCCACGCCGACATCATCTCCACCGCGTCGTTCGAGGTGCCCGGACTGGAGGAGCAGACGCGCCGCGAGACCCTCATCATCGGCCGCTACAACGCCGAACGCAGCCGAATCCTGGTCCGCGCAGGCGATCCCGCCCAGACGCCGGCCGACCTGAAAGGCAAGCGGCTGGGCGTGTTCACGACCGTCTCGGGCACCCTCGTCTGGAGCGCGCTGGTCAAACAGCTGCACGGCGTCGACCTCACCGGCGGTGACTACGACGTCGTCGTCGCAGACATCCAGAACCTGTCGAACTTGTTGGCGCGCGGCGAGATCGACGCCTGCATCTGCTATCCCGATCTGTCTGCCCGCGAACTGCGCGACGGGTCGGTGCGCCCGCTCTACGACGGAAAGTCCTCGGCCGACCTGTTCGCCGAACTCGTCGCGCCGGGTCACGACGGTCCGATGGGCAACGTCTTCGTCGCTCGCAAGGACTGGGTGGACGGCCATCCGGCCGAGGTGTCGGCCTTCCTCGACCTGTGGGACCGCGGCCTCGCCGAATGGCAGGCACACCGCGACGAGATGATCGAACGCTACCCCCAGCACTTCGCAGTCGCCACGCCTGAGGACATCGCGTGGATGAAATCCTATGTCGCAGAACATGACTGGGTAGTCGACGAGGTCCGTTTCGACCCCACGTGGGCGCAGGACGAGAGCTCGGTGTTCGACCTGATGCGCACCACCGGAGTCATCGGCGACGACGTCACCGATCCGAAGTTCCTGCCCACCGAAGGAGTCCAGCCGTGACCGCCACCCTGACGCAGGCGCCCCGGCGCACGCTGAACCTCCGGTGGCTCGCCTCGGGCGCAGCGCTGCTCGCCGCCGTCGCGATCTGGGCGGCTGTCGCCGCCTTGATCGACGACCCGATCGTGCCCCGGCCGGCAGGAGTCGCCGAGCAGGTCGTCGCGATCGTGGTCTCGGGCGAGGCACTGACCAACTTCGCGGTCAGCATCGCCAAGATCGCCGCCGGTTTCGCGATCGCGATGGCGGGCGGTCTGGTGATCGGATTCCTGATGGGCCGTAGCCCGTTCATGACGTCCTACTTCTCCCTGCCGCTGTTCGTGCTCGGCAACATGCCCGGGCTGACCTACGCCGTGTTCGGGCTGCTGATCTTCGGGGTCGGCGCGGGTGGACCGATCGTCGTCTCCGCGCTGGTGGCCCTGCCGTTCATCGCGATCAACGTGGCCGAGGGTGTGCGGTCGGTGGACGGCAAGCTGCTGTCGATGTGTCATGCCTTCGGGCGCAATCGGTTCGACGTAGTGCGCCACCTCTACCTGCCCGCGGTCACGACGTTCGTCTTCGCCGGTGTCCGATACGGCTTCGCGATGGCGTGGAAGGTGGAAGCGCTGACCGAGGTGTTCGGCGCCAGCAGCGGCGTCGGCTTCATGATCCGCAAGGCCTACCAAGAGTTTCGCGTCGACGACATGCTTGCGTGGACCGCCCAGTTCATCATCGCGATGGTCCTGATCGAACGCGGACTGGCCGCGCTGGAAGACCGCTTCTTCGCCTGGCGAAAGGACATCGCATGACCACCCTCACTCGTCATCGGATCACAGGCGGGACCCGTTCGGCCACAGCAGTTCTGGCGGCTGTGGCGAGCATCCTGGCCGTCTGGAGCTTGGCTGTGGTGCTCGGCAACCGGGTGCCGTCGCTGCCGGATGCACTGACCCGGTTGAGTTCCGAGGCAGCCGCCGGCCAACTCTGGGGCAACCTGGCCATCAGCATGAACCGATTCGCGCTCGGACTGCTGGCGGCCCTCGTCGTCGGCACCGCACTGGGCGTGCTGATGGGACTGTCCCGACTGGCCGATCTGGCCTTCGCCGACCTGACCGCGGCCGGTCTGGCGATCCCCGCGGTGATCTGGGCCCTGTTGACCACGATGTGGTTCGGCTTCGGCTGGCTCACCCCGGTGGTCACCGTGTTCCTGTCCGGTCTGCCGTTCGTGATCGTGAACATCGCCAAGGCCACCCGCGCGGTCCCTGCGGACCTGCTCTTGATGGCGCGCGCGTTCGGTGTCTCCCAGCCAACGGTGCTCCGCCAGATCGTCGCGGCGGCCGTCGCCGGCTCCGCGGTCGCCGCCGTGCGCTTCGCGATCATGAGCGCCTGGAACGGTCTGCTCCTCGCCGAATGGTTCGGCTCCACCTCGGGCGTCGGCTGGCGCGCCCGCTACTGGTACGACGCCAACCAGCTCGACGGGTTCCTGGCCTGGGTGCTCGTCTTCATCGCCCTGCTGGTCGTCGCCGACCTGCTGATCCTCGGTCCCATCGAGCGCCGCACCACCCGCTGGCGCACCGTCTAGAAAGCGAGAAAACGCATGGCTTCCATCGACATCCAGCAGCTGATCAAGGAGTACACCGATCGCCGGGGTGCAGTCACCCGGGTGATCGACGCGATCGACCTGACGATCTCGGGAGAGACGTTCGTGTCGGTGGTCGGCCCGTCGGGCAGTGGAAAGACCACACTGCTCAACATCGTCTCCGGCATCGAACCGCACACGTCCGGCACGGTGTCGCTGCGGGCAGGGGAGCGCGACGCCCGCGTCGGTTACGTCTTCCAGGACCCCCGGTTGCTGCCGTGGCGCACCGTGATGGCCAACCTCGGCTTCGTACAGCACGAGCGCGACGGCTGGCAGGACCGCGCGCGGCACTACCTCGACCTGGTCGGGCTGAGCCACTGCGCGGACAGGTTCCCCGCACAGCTCTCCGGCGGGCAGCAGCAGCGCATCGGCATCGCCCGCGCGTTCGCCGTCGAACCCGACATCCTGCTGATGGACGAACCGTTCAGCCACCTCGACGCGATGACGTCGCGCACACTGCGCGAACACCTGGAACGCATCTGGCTCGAGTCGCGGCGCACCGTCATGTTCGTCACCCACGACGTGACCGAAGCGGTGCAGCTCTCGGACCGCATCGTCGTGCTCGCCCCCGGCGGGCGAATCCACGAGATCATCGACGTCGACCTGCCGCGCCCGCGCAAGGCGTCCGATCCCGCGGTGGCGATCCTGCAGGCCGAGGTCCTCGCCCGCTTCGAGGCGCTGGAAGCGATGGGGGCCGCCGTATGAGCACGACACTGCGCCGTGGACCGATCGACGTGCACGCGCACTGGCTGCCGCGGCACCTCTTCGGCCTCGCCCCCGGTTCTCCGTTGCCACCGCTGCGGGATCACCACGGCGAACTGCATCTCGGTGAACTGCCGCTGTCCATCGAGACCGACGCGATGAGCGATGTGAGCCGGGTGCTCGCCGACACCGACGCCGCCGGTCTGGGTGCCCGTGTGCTGTCTGCCCCGCCGTTCGCGTTCCCGGTCGCCGACGGCGCCGATGGGGTCGACGAGTTCGTCGGGACCTACAACGACGATCTCGCGAAGGTCTGCCGGGACAGCGATGGTCGACTGATCGGACTGGGGTTGATCTCGCTGCATGACCCGGTGGCCGCCCGCAGGCAGATGGAGGCGCTGGCGGGGGTCGAGGCGATCCGTGGTGTCGCGGTACCGCCACTGTTGGGCGCCACCTCCTTCGATGTCGCGCCGATGCGTGAGATCGTGGGCACGGCAGCAGAACTCGGACTCGCCGTACTCGTGCACCCGATGCAGCTGCCCCGGCCGGAGTGGGCGTCGCACTACCTTGTCAACCTGATCGGCAACCCCGTCGAATCCACCACGGCCGCGGCCTCACTCACCCTCGGCGGCGTCCTCGACGAGTACCCGTCGCTGCGGATCTGCCTGGTGCACGGGGGCGGCTGCGCACCTGCTCTGGTGGGTCGTTGGGCACACGGGTGGCAGCAGCGCGCCGACGTGCGCGGCACAGGCACCCGGCCGCCGCGGGAGGCGTTCTCCCAGTTGTGGTTCGACACACTCACCCACGACGTGCCGGCACTGGAGCTGCTGAAAGCACAGTCCGATCCGGCCCATCTGATGTGCGGCAGCGACTACCCGTTCGACATGGGCACGCCCGACCCTCTGCACCTTCCGCACGCGGCGGACATCGACGACGCCGCACTGGAGGCCAACGCCCGAGCATTCCTCGGACTCGACACAGGAGATGAACGATGAGCGACACTGCTTGGCGCGGTCACCGCGCGCTGGTGATCGGCGGTTCGATCGGCGGGCTGACGGCAGCGCTGCTGCTGCGCCGCCTCGGCTTCGACGTCGACGTCTACGAACGCACGCCGACCGACCTCGACGGCCGCGGCGGCGGCATCGTCCTGCAGCCCGACACGCTGCGCTGGTTCGCCGAGTGCAGCACTCAGCACCCCGAGACGGTCAGCACGCAAACGCATTTCGTTCAGTACCTGGGTGCGGGCAACGCCGTCGTGCACCGTGAACACGCGCCGTGGAGTTACACGTCGTGGGGCACGTTCTACCGGGCGCTGCTGGCCGACTTCGATCGTCTGAGTGGCACCGAGCACTACCACCTGGGCGAGTACGCCGCCGGCTTCGACCAGGACGCCGACTCGGTGACGGTGCGGTTCGCGTCGGGCCGGTCCGAGACCGCCGAGCTCGTCGTCTTCGCCGACGGCATCGGGTCCCCGAGCCGGCGGCGCATCGCCCCCGAGTCGCACATGGAGTACTCCGGCTACGTCGGTTGGCGCGGCACCGTGCCCGAACGGGACGTGACGCCCGAGACCTTCGAGCTGCTGCACGATTCGATCACCTACAGCGTCGCGCCGCACACTCATATCAACGTCTACCCGATCCCCGCCCCCGGCGGCGGGCTGAAGATCGGCGAGCGGCTCCTGAACTACGTCTGGTACCGCAATGTCCCCGAGGGGCACCAGCTCGACGAACTGATGACCGACAAGCGCGGCTTCGTCGCCGGGGTGTCGCTGCATCCCGGCCACGTGCAGGACCGATTCGTCGACGAGATGCGTTCGGCTGCAACCGAACTCTTGGCACCGGCGGCCGCAGAGGTGGTGCTGCGCACCGAACAGCCCTACCTGCAGGCGGTCTATGACGTCGGCGCCTCCCAGATGGCGCTCGGGCGGGTGGCCCTCGTCGGGGACGCAGCCAGTGCCGCCCGCCCGCACGCGGCTGCCGGCACCGCCAAGGCCGCGGCGAACGCGTGGGCGCTCTACGACGCGCTGTCCGACAGCTCCGACGTCGCCGAAGCGCTGGCCAAATGGGAGCCAGGCCAGCTCGAGCTGGGGCAGCGGTTGCTGCGCCGTGTCAAAGAGATGGGCACCCGCTCGCAAGTGGACTGCACCTGGGTCCCCGGCGATCCCGACAACCGGTTCGGCCTCTACGGCCCGGGCCGATAACCCACGAGGAGAGACCATGACAAGTACCCGTGAATTCCTGACAGACGCCCCGCTGGCGGGGACCCTGGTGGGCACCGACTTCGACGGCTGGACCGACGAGCTGCGCGCCGAATTCGCCGAGCATGCGCACGACGGTCGTGTCGGTTCCCGGCTGCTCAGCGAGAACGACAGGGTCCGGGTCTGGGAGATCCGGCTGGCGCCGGGGCAGCGGTGGCACGCCCACCGTCACGTCCTCGACTACTTCTGGACCGCGGTCACCGCCGGACGCAGCAAACAGCACACCGCCGACGGCACCACCCGCGAGGTCTCCTACGACGCCGGCGAGACCCGCCACTTCGATTTCGCGGCAGGTGAATTCCTGCTACACGACATCGAGAACGTCGGCGACACGGAGCTGGTGTTCACCACGGTCGAGCACCTCGACTCCGCGAACGCGGCGCTTCCGCTCTAGGGGCTGACCGCGGCGCTCGCGGGGTCGATGAGGATCTTGGCGTGCGTCTCGGGGTCACCGAGGGCGTCGAAGGCCGCGGCGACGCCGTCGAGGCCCACGGTTCCGGTTACGAGTGCCGAGGCGTCGAGCTTGCCGTCGGCCAGCATGTGCAGGGTGTCGCGGAACTCCAGCGGCGTGTAGCCGAACGCGAATCGGATGTCGACCTCCTTGCCGATCGCCATGGCGGGCCGGATCTTGTCGTCGCCCATACAGACGCCGACCACGACGATCCGCGAGGCCAGCGGGGCGGCGCCGATGACCCCGTCGATCATCCCGGGCACCCCGACGCATTCGAAGATCACCGGCCGCTTCGGCGCGGTGCCGCCGAGGCGGTCGGCCAGCCGGTAGACGTGCGACCAGCCCGGGATCTTGCGCAGCTTCTCCATCGACCCCATGCCGAGCTCGTAGAGCGCCGGGAGTTCGGTCATCCCGCGCTGCTTGCCCGGCACGGCCTCGTACGGCGAGTCGACAGCCGGGTCGACGACGACGTCGGCACCGCACCGCGCGGCCAGCGCCCGCCGGCCGGGGGAGAAGTCACTGGCGACGATCGTGCGGACCCCCAGCGTCTTCAGGTGACAGATCACCGCGAGCCCCACGGGGCCGCAGCCCAACACGATCGCGACGTCCTTGGTGGCGATCTCGCTGCGCCGCACCGCGTGGTAGGCCACCGCCATCGGCTCGGTGAGCGCAGCCGTCGCGGGGTCCAGGCCGTTGGGCACGACGAACGTCATCGCGGCCTCGGCCAGCACCTGCTCGGCGTAGGCGCCCGGCGCCAACGGTGAAAGACCCGTCAGATGCACGCCGCCGCGCGCACGCAGCAGCGGGAACGACACCACCGTGGTGCCGGGAGTGAACTCCTTCCCCACCTTGCGTCCGCGTTCGGCGACCACGCCGCAGAATTCGTGGCCCATCACCACAGGGGTGTCGCCGCGCATGAAGTCGGTGTAGCCGCCTTCGGCCATCACCTCGCGGAGTTCGTCGGCGTGATCCTTGGCGTGCAGGTCCGATCCGCAGATGCCGCAGCGCAGCACCTCGAGCACCAGCTGGCCCTCGGCGGGGGCGGGATCGGGAAGGTCGATGACGTCGAGAGAGCCGTGCACACAGCGGACCGCTTTCATCGGCCCATCGTCGCACGGTAGAACAGGCCTATGACCAGACGGCAGAAGTGGGCGGGGATCGCACTGGCGGTACTGGCCGTCGTCACCGTCGTGCCGGGCGCGCGCGCCGAACCCGAGGCGCCTCCGGGGGTCGCCGCGGTGCCGGTCATCGAGCCCGTCGTGCTGGGAGAGATGCCGCACGATCCGATGGCGTTCACCGAGGGATTCGAGATCGACGACGGCGTGCTGTACGAGGGCACCGGCGAGGTGGGCACCTCCCAGCTGCGCGAGCTCGACCCTGACACCGGCGCCGTCCGCAAGGCCGTCGACATGCCCGGCCGCTACTTCGGTGAGGGTGTCACCGTGGTCGGGGACCGGGTCTGGCAGCTCACCTACACCGACGGGGTCGCCGTCGAATGGGATCGGGGCACGCTGACCCCGATCCGTGAAGTCCCGATCACGCCGCAGGGCTGGGGGCTTTGCCGGGACGGCGACCGGCTGATCCGCAGCGACGGCACGTCGCGGCTGCGTTTCCAGAACCCGGACGATCTGACCGAGACCGGCGGCGTCGACGTCACCAAGTCCGGATTGCCGGTCACCGGCCTGAACGAACTCGAGTGCGTCGGCGACCGGGTGTGGGCCAACGTGTGGCCCACCGACACGATCGTGCGGATCGATCCGGCCACCGGTGCGGTGGATCTGGTGGTCGACGCCAGCGCGCTCCGCGCGCGCGGGATTCCGCCGACGGCACAGGTGCTCAACGGGATCGCGCACGTCGCCGGTGACGAGTTCCTGCTGACTGGCAAGTACTGGCCGACGACGTTCCGGGTCCGGCTCGGGTGAGCGCGGTGAGCACCCAGATGAGCAAGGCGCGCTCGCTGTCGATCGTCACCCTGGCCTACGTGCTGGCCGTTGCCGTGGCCGCCGCGTGGCTGCTGTGGGGACCAGGCACCGGGCGGCTGTGGCTGGACACCCTGATCGCCGATGTGCTGGCCACCCTGGTGGTGTTCGCGTTCAGCCGCGCCTATCGCAATTCCAGTTTCTACGACGCCTATTGGAGCGTGATCCCGCCGCTGCTGCTCTTCTACTGGTGGAGCCAGGGGCACGGCGATCCGCTGCGGTCCTGGCTGCTCGCCGTTCTGGTCGTCGTGTGGGCGGTGCGGCTGACCGGCAACTGGCTCTACGCGTTTCCCGGGCTGCACCACGAGGATTGGCGCTACCCGATGTTCCGCGAGAGGGCGGGCCGCTGGGAGTTCGTGGTCGACCTGGTCGCCATCCACCTGATTCCGACGTTGCAGGTGTTCCTCGCGATGGTGCCCGCCTACGTGGCGGTGACGACGCCGGATCGCGGCCTGGCATGGCTCAGCGTGGTCGCGTTCGTGCTCGGAATGGCCGCGGTGGCACTCGAATTCACCGCGGACGCGCAGATGCACCGCTTCGTCCGCGACCGTGAGCACGGTCAGGTGATGGACCGCGGCCTGTGGGCCTGGTCGCGGCATCCGAACTACTTCGGGGAGTTCGGGTTCTGGTTCGCGGTGGCGCTTTTCGGTGTGGCGGCCTGGCCGACGGCGTGGTGGCTGTTCGCGGGTGCCGCGGCGATGCTGGCGATGTTCCTGGGCGCGAGCATCCCGATGATGGAGGAGCGCAGCTTGGCCCGCAGGCCCGACTATCAGGCGGTGATCGACCGCGTGCCCCGGTTCGTGCCCCGGCCGCCGGCGAAGGTGCGCGCGTGAAGCGGGTGGTGATCGCCGGCCTCGGCGACACCGGGGTGCTGACTGCGATCAAGTTGGCGCGCCACGCGCAGGTCACCGGTATCTGCAGCAAGCCGGGCCTGGTCAGCGGTCAGGAGTTGGGCTGGCGGCTCGCTCGGCCTGACGAGTGGGCGCGGCACAACTGGATCCCCTACGGCCGGTTCCGGGGGCTGGACCGGGTCACCACGGTGCACGGCACACTCACCGGCGTGGACCTCGAATCACGCAGTGTTGCTGTCGAACTCGCTGACGGCGCAACGCAGCAGGTGCCCTACGACGCGCTCGTCATCGCGACCGGGGTGCGCAACGGGTTCTGGCGCACACCCGTGCTGCAGGGGGCCGACGAGGTCGACGCGGATCTGCGCGCGCCGCACGAGAAGCTCGCCGCGGCGCGGTCGGTGATCGTGGTCGGCGGGGGAGCGGCCGCGGTCAGCAGCGCTGCGCAGATCGCGACCACGTGGCCGGGGAAACGAGTGGACCTGTACTTCCCCGGAGAGCGCGCGCTCGCCGGACACCATCCGAGAACGTGGAAGACAGTGCAGCGCAGGCTCACCGATGCCGGAGTGAGGTGCCATCCCGGTCACCGGGCCGACGTGACAGAGCTGCCGACCGATCTGACGTCTGGCCCGGTGCAGTGGCGCACCGGTCAAGCTCCGGCGGCGGCCGACGTGGTGCTCTGGGCGATCGGGCGAGTCGTGCCCAACACCGGCTGGCTGCCCGGCGACGTGCTCGACGAGCAGGGCTTCGTGCGCGTCACCCCGACACTGCAGGTGCCGGGGCACCCGGAGGTGTTCGCGATCGGCGACGTCGCCGCCACCGATCCGCTGCGCAGCTCGGCGCGCAACCGTGCCGACGGCCTGCTGGCCCGCAACGTGCGTGCGTTCTTCGACGGCGGTGAGCTCAAGTCTTACCGCGCGCCCACGCGGCGGTGGGGATCGGTGCTGGGCATCCAGCCCGACGGGCTGGAGGTGTTCGCACCCAACGGCCGTGCGTTCCGGTTCCCGGCCTGGTCGTTCGACCGGGTGCTGATGCCTTGGATCGTGGCCCGGGGCATCTACCGGGGTATCCGGGCGCGCTGAGCGCTCACCCGGCCACGTCGAAGAACGTGACGGACAGCTGGGATTCGGCTGGGGTGAGCCGGTGTTCGGCCAAGTGGGCCAGCAGGATTCGGCGGGCGGGTGCCCCCTGCAGTGCGACCACGCGGACGTCGTCACGCAGATTGGACAGCGCGAGCCGCGGTGCCATCGACACCCCGAGGTCGATGGCCACCATCGCCTGCGCCTCCTGGTAGTCGTTGGCGGCGAAGGCCACTGACGGGGTGAATCCAGCTGCGCTGCAGGCTCGTTCGAGGGCCTCGCCGACCGGGTGGGTGTCTTCACGGGTGATCCATTGCTCGTCGGCGAGTTCGGTCATGTCGATCGAGGAACGGTCGGCGTAGCGATGGTTGGCCGACACCAACAGCATCGGGGGGTCCACGAGCAGCTCGCGGACCACCAGATCGGGGTCGGCGACGGGGGCCCAGTGATAGTCCCAGAGCAGCGAGAGCTCGATCTCGCGAGCGTCGAGCATCGCGCGCAGCGCGGCGAAGCGGGAACTGCGCACGGTCAGTGAGACGGCGGGGTGGCGGGACTTGAAGTCCTTGACCACCCGGGGCAGCAGCCCGGCGCCGGCGGTGGGGAAGGTGCCCAGGCGCACGGTCCCGGACCGAAGGCCGGCGATGTCGTCGAGCTCGCTGCGCGCGGCGCGCAGCTGCAGTTCGATCCGCTCGGCGCGCCGGATCAGGGCGCCTCCCGCCTCGGTGAGGCGTACGCCGCGGGCGTGTCGTTCCAGAAGTGGTTGTCCCGCTTCGGCTTCCAGCTTGGCGATCTGCTGAGAGATGGCCGAGGTGGTGTAGCTCAACCGGGTGGCGGCAGCGGTCAGCGACCCGGCCCTCACCACGTCGACGAGGAGCAGCAGCCGCCGCGGGTCCAGATCGCTCATGCCCACCAGACTATAGCTGAACTTAAGCCATATCGAGTTTTCCGAGATTGTTCTAGAGGCTGGATGTGTTGCATCCTCGAATCACCGGCCAAACGTGACCGGTATCACGCACAGACGAAAGGTCGTCACATGCTCACCCTGCGAGGCACGTGGATGCGCGGCGGGACCAGCAAGTGCTGGCTGTTCAACGCCGTCGACGTCGACCCGCTGGTTCGCGAGGACGGTGACCTCGATCGTCTCCTCAGCGCCGCGTTCGGTTCCGGGGACCCCGCGCAACTGGACGGTGTCGGCGGCGGCAGTTCGACGACGTCGAAAGCCGCTGTGGTCCGCAGGTCCGCAGTGCCGGGCATCGACATCGACTACCTGTTCGCCCAGGTCGCGATCGGACGGCGCGCGGTCGAATGGGGCAGCAACTGCGGCAACTGCGCCACCGCGATCGGGCTGTACGCGCTGCAGTCGGGGCTGGTGCCCGTCGCCGCCGAACGCACTGTCATCCGGATGCGCAACCAGAACACGGGCGCTGTCCTGACCGCGGAGATCGACACAGCGCAGGCACGCATTCCCACCGAGGGCACCGCCGCCGTGCCCGGCACGACGGCGCTGGGTGTGCCCGTCGCGCTCACCTTCGATGCCGTCGTCCCGTCCGCCGCTGCTCTGCTTCCCAGCGGCGCCGTCACCGACTCGCTGGAAGCTGCCGGCCGGCACTACGACGCCACACTGGTCGCCGCCGGTGCGCCCGCTGCGCTGTTCGCCGCACGCGACTTCGCGATGACGGGCGCCGAGAGCAACGACGTGCTCGCCGAGCGGCTCCCGGTGCTCGTCGAATTGCGCCGCCAGGCCGCCCTGCGGATGGGCCTGGCGCGATGCACCGACCCGGTGTCGCATGCCGTACCGAAGGTCGGCATCGTCGGCCCCGCAGTGCCGTACCGCACCACCGCGGGCGAGTCCGTCGACGCGTGCGACTACGACGTCTCGGTCCGCATGGTCTCGATGATGGCGCCGCATCCGTCGATCGGATTGACGTCCGCGGTCGCGATCGTCGCCGCGGCAGCGGTCGACGGCAGCACCGTCGCCGGTCACATCGGCGCCTGCGCCCCGGGACGGCTGAGGATCGGCACGGCCGCCGGGGTCGTGCACGCGACCTACACCCGGCACGACGACGGCACAGTCGATTCGGTCAGCCTGCACCGGGCAGCGCGCCGCATCGCCACCGCCGAGCTGTATGTCGCCGACACCACCGCCGCGCTCGCGGGGGCACCGTGATCGGCCCGTTCTCCGGACTTGCGGGTCTCTTCCTGCCGATACTGGCAGCGAGCCCGCCGGCCGGAGCCATCCCACCCAGCCCCCGACCGGCGACCGCGAACGCGGTCACCTCGAGCAGATGAAGGAAACCATGAAAGTCACGATCGAGCACCTCACCCTCGCCTACGGGGGGAACACGGTCGTCAGCGATCTCGACCTGCAGATCAACGACGGCGAATCCTTGGTCCTGCTCGGCCAGTCGGGCTGCGGCAAGACGAGCACCATGCGCTGCATCGCGGGTCTGGAGACGCCCAACGTCGGGCGCATCACGATCGGTGACCGGGTGGTGCACGACAGTGCCAGCGGGAAATCGGTTCCGCCGCACAAGCGCAACGTCGGCATGGTCTTCCAGTCCTACGCGGTGTGGCCGCACAAGACCGTCTTCGAGAACGTCGCGTTCTCGCTGCGCATGCAGAAGGTCTCGCGCGCCGAGACCGCGACGCGCGTCGGCGAGGCACTGGATCTGGTCGGGTTGGGTGAGTTCGCGTCGCGGGGTGCGAGCCTGCTCTCCGGCGGCCAGATGCAGCGCGTCGCCCTGGCCCGCTCCCTCGTCATGCGCCCCAGCGTGCTCATGCTCGACGAACCGCTGTCCAACCTGGACGCGCGGCTGCGCGAACGCCTCCGGATGGAGTTGCGCGAACTGCAGCTGCGGCTGGGACTGACCACCGTCTACGTGACCCACGACCAGATCGAGGCGTTCGCGCTCGCCGATCGGATCGCGCTCATGCAGAAGGGCCGCATCGTCCAGATCGGCACCCCGGAGCAGATCTACAAGCAGCCGACGTGCGCGAGCATCGCCGACTTCCTCGGCATCGGCAACATCTTCCGCGGTAGCTCTGGCGCCGACGGTTTCCGCCTGTCCGACTACCCGGCGATCACCGTCGATGTCGATCACCATGCCGGCGACGACCCGTCGATCGTGTGCCTGCGCCCCGAGGACCTGTTGGTCACCGGTCCGAACGAGCCACGCCCGGCCGGTCAGCACTGGACCGGACGCATCGAGGTCGCCAGCTACCAGGGCGCCTCCATCCGCTACCGGGTCACTCTCGACAACGGCCCCGAGATCGAGGCCATCGCCACCGGACACGGCAGCCCCGTCCTGGGCATCGGCGAGGACGCGATCGTCACCGCGCGCCCCGGCGCAGCCCAGGTCCTGATCGACGACCGCGCCGACACCACGCCGGCGGTGACGGCATGAGCGCCCCCACCCTCACCCGGCCGGCGCCGCCGACCCCAGGAGGCCCGGACGTGCAGGTGCCCCAGCCCCGGCGGCGGATGAGCCGCTGGATTCCGGTCCTGCTGCAGCTCGCGGTGCTGGCTGTGATCGTGCTGTGCCCGATGTTCTTCATCCTGGCCGGCGCATTCACCACCGACTCCGACCGCGAATCCCTGTTCGATTTCGGCAGTTTCACCCTCGACAACTTCACCGTCCTGGGCTCCGGAACGGCGCGCACCGCGTTGCTGAACTCCGCGGCCGTGGGTATCGGCGCCTCGGTGGTGGCGCTGGTGATCGGCTGCCTGCTGGCCTTCCTCGCCGCGCGCACCGACGTGCCGGGCCGAAAAGCGGTGTACGGCATCGCGATAATGCCGCTGTTCCTGCCCGCCCTGGTCGGCGCGCTGGCTTGGGCGCTGCTCGGCGGACCCGCCACCGGCTATCTCAACCTCGCGCTCAACGCGATCGGGCTGCCGCATCTGATCAACATCTACAGCTTCGCCGGCATGGTTCTGGTACTGGGTCTCTACTACGCCCCATACCCCTTCCTGATGGTGCACTCCGCACTGTCGCTGATGAACCCCGACCTCGAGGACGCGGCGAGCCTGCACGGTGCCCGTGTCAGCCAGATGCTGCGCAAGATCACGTTCCCGCTGGTGATGCCCGCAGTTCTCGGCTCGGCGATCCTGGTCTTCGCGCTGACCGTGGAGAATTTCCCGGTGGCCCAGGTGATCGGCGTCCCCGGTGGTGTCGACACGCTGCCCACGCTGATCTACCGGTTGATGAACGCCTCACCAGCCCGGTCCAACGACGCCGCCGCCGTGGCCGTCGTGTTGACCGTGCTGCTCGTGGTGGTGGTCGCCTTCCAGCAGCGAGCGATGGGCAACAAGCAGTACACCACCGTCAGCGGCAAGGGTGTACGTGCGCGCCGAGTCCCATTGCGGGGCTGGCGGATTCCCGCCGCGGTGTTCGCGTGGACGTACTTCGCCCTGGCGGTCCTGCTGCCCGTCGGCGCCCTGGTGATCGCAGCGATGCAGACCAGCCCCTATGTCGCCGACCTCGGCCAGCTGGCCCGCCCCGGCGCACTCTCGCTGTGGGGCATGGGGCAGACGCTGACCGATCCGGACTTCCACAGTGTGGTGATCAACAGCGTGGTAGTGGGCGTGGCGACTGCTGCCATCGGAACGGCACTGTGCTTCGCGCTCGCCTACACCCGCTACCGAACCAATGCGCCCGGCCGAAAACTGCTCGAGTACGTGGCGATGCTGCCGCTCGCGGTGCCGGCGATCGTGCTGGGCCTGGGTCTGCTGTGGACCTGGCTGGCGCTGCCCGTGCCGATCTACGGCACGCTGGCCGTGCTCGTCATCGCCTTCGTCGCGGTCTTCCTGCCGCAGGGCTACCGCGGGGTGTCGGCGTCGATCATCCAGCTGGACAAGGACCTCGAAGACAGCGCGATCATGCTCGGCGCCCGCCGCAGGCGGGCAATCACCTTCGTCACCGCCCCGCTGCTGCGCGTCGGACTGTCCTCGACATTCCTTCTGCTGCTGATGCTGTCGATGCGCGAGCTGACTGCCGCACTGTTCCTGTTCACCTCCGACACCCGCCTGCTGTCGATCGCGATCTTCGACGCGTACGACAACGGATCGTTCCAGTCGGCGGCTGAGCTCAGCCTGCTCTACTGCGCGGTCATCGGCGTACTCGCGGTGCTGGCCCGCCGCTTCGGTTCCAAGGAGATCTCATGAAAAAGATCAGCACCCTGCTGGCCGCCCTGGTGGTCGGTACAGGCCTGGCCGCCTGCTCACCCCCGCCGGAGGCCCCGCCCCTGGCCAAGCCCGCCGAGTCCATCCAGCGCGACGGCGCGCTGGTGATCGACGGAGAGACCATCGCCGATCCGGCACTGTGGAAAGCCGCCCAGGAAGAAGGCGGGCTGGTCCTCTACAGCGGCTACACCCAGGACAGCGAAGCCACCGTGCTAGAGCAGTTCAAGGCCGACACGGGCCTGGACGTCAAGCTGATCCGGTTGACGCCCAACCGCCTCTACGAGCGCCTGGTCGCCGAGTACGGGGCAGGCAAGCTCAACGCCGACGTGGTGCGGATCTCCGACGCGGGATTCGTCTCCGGGCTCAGCAAGCGCGGCGTGTTCGCGCCGTACACGCCGTCGACCGCGGTCAATCTGCGCGACGACGTGGTGTTCGACGGGGGTGCCTACTACCGCACCTTCGATCCGATCTACACCTTCGGCTACAACACCGCGATGATCGACAAGGACGCTGCGCCGACTGCGTGGAAGTCGCTGCTCGACTCCCGCTGGGACAACAAGCTAGGCATCGCCCAGGCTGGGGCGGGTGGCAGCGCATTGGCGCTCACCCGCTTTCAGCGCGAGGTGCTCGGTGATGACTATCTGCGGGACTACGCCGGCCGGACAAGGGTTTTCGACTCCCTTGGCGCTGAGCTCGACGCGTTGGCCCGCGGTGAGATCGAGGCAGGCACCGTCGTGGTGAGCAGCGTCAACATCGCGATCAACGAGAACGCACCCGTCACGTTCGTCGTGCCGCCGGAGGGGGTCACGGCCTACGACTACTACACCGGTCTCGCGTCAACCGCGCACAACGTCGCGGCGGGCAAGGTGTTCATGAACTGGAACCTGTCCAAGCGCGGTCAGAACGTCATGCGCGACATCGGCGAGTACTCGGTGCGCGCCGACGTCCCGGCCCCCGAGGTGCGCGGAGTGTCGTTGCCCGACTTCGACGATCCCCGCGTGCACCGGATCACCCCGGCCGACTCGATCACCCACGCTCCCGACGATCAGAAGGCCTGGAACGCGATCTTCGGCTACAACGAATAACCGCACGAACCCGCAGATGCCCCGCTACTGGCGGGGCATCCCGGCATTGATGCGGTCCAGCAGCTGCGGATACCGCTTGGCTTCGGGGTGCCCACTCGGCTTCCCACTGCTCACCACCGCGACCGAGAGGGCACGCTCGGGGTCGGCCCACATCGCGATGTCGGTGAGGCCCGTGTGGCCGAAGGCGCCGGCGGCATCCCGCCCGAATGGGCCGAAGCGCTTGGAGCCCAACATGTATCCGGTACCCCAGCGCATCGGCTTCAACCCGGTCGCCAGGTCCGGGCGCAACCGGCGGGCCTCCCGGGTGGCTGCGCGCAGCGTCTCCGGCGACATCACCCGGATACCGTCGAGTTCACCTCCGCGACAAAGTATCTCGGCGAACCGGGAGAGCTCGTTGGCGTTGGACACCGTGCTGGACGACGGGATCACGCTGGTCAAGAAGGCCGGGGTGTTGGAGAACGGGATGATCTGCTGCGGCGTACCCCCGACGGCGGTCTTGAACGCCTTGGCGATCGGCGCGGGCAGCGGCTTGCCGGTCACATGGCTCGGCGCGACCAGTGGAACATCCTGCGGCGCAACACCGTAATTGGTCCAGCGGAAGTTCAGCGGCGCCAGGATCTCCTCGCGCAGGATGTCACGGATGCTGCGACCCGTCGCGGCGTTGATGATCTCGCGCATCAGCGGACCCCATGTCACACCGTGATAGATGTGCACCAGACCCGGTGGGTAGACCGGCTTCATCTTGCCGAGCATGTCGCGCGCGTAGTCGCTGTCGTCCATCCGTTTGAGGTCCGGTCGCGGACCGGTCGCGAACGGCACACCGGCACTGTGCGTCATCACGTGCCGGATCGTGGTGCGGTCCTTGCCGTGGCTGGTGTAGGTGGGCAGGTAGTCACAGACCCGGTCGTCGAGCGCGAACACACCCCGCTCGATGAGCATGTGCGCGACGGTGGTGGTGATCGCCTTGGCGGTGGAGTACACGCAGAACGGGGTGTCGGTGCCGACGACGACCTTCTCCGCCTCGGGTGAGTCGGCGGGGCCGTTACCCCACGCGTGGCCGATCGCTCGATCCAGGACGACGCGGCCGTCGCGGCGGATACACACCTGGATGGCCGGCTGCATGCCCGCCGCGTACCAGTGCCGGGCCGCCTGCCAGATGCGCTCGATGGCGGCCGGGTCGAGACCGGTGTGGTCCTCGGCGCCGACCGAGGTCACCGCATCGAGGTCCGCTGGCACCGCGATGCGGCCGTCACCCCGGTCGGAACCGGCCGAGCTCAGCGAGGCCCTCCGTTGAACATGCCGCTGCCGATGGCCTGGGTCAGTGCGCCGAGCAGGTCGCCGGGGCCGGGCTGGGGCGGCATCGGGCCGTTGGTGAGCTGCCAGGCCTGGCAGTCACTGGTGGTGAACGACGTGTCGGTCGCATCGATCTGCACGAACGCCGGCTTCTTGGTCAGGGCGTTGTCGACCAGCTTGTCTCCGGCCGCGCGCTTCCAGTAGCAGGCGCCGTTGTCGACCGGGCCGGCGGACTGGTACACGCCGGGGAGGATGTCCTTGCCGACCGCGTACGACCCGTCGGCGTCGATCGTCGTCTTCGGGCCCTCGCCGGCGGGGGCCGGAGGGGCGGGCGCAGGAGGCGCGGGCTGAGCGTGGGCCAGGGGCGCCACGACGCAGGAGCACGTCAGCGCGACGGCGGCGGTGGCGAAACGCAGCGATCTCATGAGAAAACCAGCCTCATAGAAAGACAGTCTAAGTGCTGCGGCGGCGGGCGTGAACCCGCCGCCGCAGCACCTGGTGTTCTGCTCGGTGTCAGCCGGCCATGAAGGTGTTGTAGGCCGACTGCAGATCGGCGGGCAGCACGTTCACGTTGCAGGTGCGCTGGGTGTCGCCGATCGGCGCCAGGATGCCCCGCAGGTCGTAGTACTCACCCGGGTTCGCGGTGAAGTAGGTCCGCAGGTTCGCTTCGGCGTCGGGTCGCGGCTGGTGCATCGCGGCCGTCACGGCCTGGTTGGCACCGGGATGGCTGTCGAGGTACTGGCGTGCCGCGGTGGTCGCCGAACCGACCGTGCCCGCGACCTGGCTGGCGCTGCAGCCCTGGATGGGCTGAGCCGACGCGACAGGCGCGGCAACACCTGCGACAGCAAGCCCGCCGAAGACACACGCCGCCCCGACGCGAGCCATATTCTTGCGCACGCTGATAGCACTGGAATTCATGGTGATTGTGGTCCTTGTCAGAGTTTGTTGACGTCGTACGTATTGCGTTTCCCCGCCCGAAATCCACGGTAACCCCGTGCGAGAGGGCTCAAACCGGACCGGATGACGCCGCCGCATCCACCGGTGGAGTGTTACAGGATCGAGGCGTGAGATCGGCCTCAAAACAACCGCGAAACCCCCTCTGACGTTGGGTCATCGTTGAGATTTCTCACGATCGGTGACGCTTCCTTAAATGATCGTGATGTGCGTTGTGTCCGAATCGTTATGTGCCAACGGCTAATTTGGTGGCGTGAAGCTGGATCTGCTGATGCCCGGCATCGAGGTGGGGCTCGTCACCACGAACCTCGACGCGATGACCGCGTTCTACGAGGGGTTCCTCGAACTCGAGCCGCAAGGGGAGATCGCCTTCGCGGGCGGATCGCAGCGCCGCTACACGCTCGGCACGTGCGTGCTGAAGCTCGTCACCTACGACACCCCGCCCGCCCCCGCGATGCCCGGCGGCGGGCGTGCCCAGGCCGGCCTGCGGTACTTCACGATCGGGGTTACCGGGTTGCGCGACGTCGCGGCGGCGTTCGAGGCGTCGCCTTATCAGATCGTCGAGCCGCCGACGGAGTTCGCGCCGGTGCCCGGGATGGGCTTCATGTTCGTCGCCGACCCCGACGGCAACCACATCGAACTGTTCGGCACCCTATGAGCCAGCCCGGGTACCCGCCCCCACCGCCCGCGGCCTGCTACCGGCACCCTGACCGGGGAACCTACGTCCGCTGCACCCGCTGCAACCGCTTCATCTGCGGGGAGTGCATGCACAGCGCGGCGGTCGGTCATCAGTGTGCGGAGTGTGTCGGCGCGGGCGCCCGGTCGGTCCGCCAGGCCACCACTCCGTTCGGCGCGGTCGCGCGCCAGTCGACGACGCCGGTGATCACGTACGCGCTGATCGGGCTCAATGTCGCGATGTTCGCGCTGCAGATGGCGCTGCCCGGCTTGGAGCGCGCGCTGGCGCTGTGGCCGATCGCGGTCGCCGACGGCGAGTGGTACCGGCTGTTGACGTCGGCGTTCCTGCACTTCGGGTTCGCACACATCGCGTTCAACATGCTCGCGCTCTACTTCGTCGGTCCGCCGCTGGAAGTGGCGCTGGGCCGGCTGCGGTTCGCTGCGTTGTACCTGCTCAGTGCGCTGGGCGGCTCGACGCTGGCCTACCTGCTGACGCTGAACGCGCTCACCGCCGGTGCCTCGGGTGCGGTGTTCGGACTCTTCGGCGCGACGTTCGTCGTGGGCAAGCGGCTCAACATGGACGTCCGCGGCGTCGTCGGGGTCATCGTCTTGAACCTGGCGTTCACGTTCGTCTTCCCGTTGATCAGCTCGCAGAACATCAGCTGGCAGGGCCACGTCGGCGGGTTGATCACCGGCGCCGCGGTGGCCGCGGTCTTCGCCTATGCACCGCGCGCGCAGCGCACCGCGGTCCAGGCCGGCGCGTGCGCCGCGATCCTCGTCCTCCTGGTCGCCATCGTGGTGTGGCGCACGGCGGACCTCCAGGCGACGTTCGGGCTGTGACCGGTTAAGCGGACAAGCCCGCCGCGCCCGCGACAGCCTCCAGGGCAGCCAGGTGCTCGTCGACCGTCGTCAGGCCGGCGCCCATGGTGTTCACCGTCAGATGCGTGGCGCCGGTCTGCTGCCATGACTCGATCGCCGCGACGGCGGCGTCGAGATCGCCCTGCCAGCTGACGCGTCCTTCCATCCCGATGCTCGCCGGATCTCGTCCAGCGTCGCGGGCCGCCTGGTCCACCACGGCACGCGCCTCGTCGAGACGCGGCCCCGGCGCGAACATCGGGAACCAGCCGTCGGCGAGCCGGCCCACCCGGTCATAGGCCCGCGGCGACGCCGCGCCGATCCACAACGGGATGGGACGCTGCACCGGCAGCGGAGCCACGCCCGCGCCCACCACGCGGTGATGACGCCCCTCGAAGGTCACCGAGCGCTGGGTCCACAGCCGGCGCAGCAGCTCCATCTGCTCTTCCGACCGTTTGCCCCGATCGCGGAAGTTCTCGCCGAGCGCCTCGTACTCGACGGCATTCCAGCCCAGCCCCACACCAAGCCGGAACCGCCCGCCCGTCAACAGGTCCACTTCCGCGGCCTGCTTGGCCACCAGCGCGGTCTGGCGCTGCGGCAGGATGATCACGCCGGTGACCAGCTCCAGCGTCGTCGTCACGGCCGCGAGATAGCCGAACATCACCAGCGGTTCGTGGAACGTGGTGTCCACGTCGTACGGGCCTGCCCAATCGCGGTGCACGGCCGGGTCAGCTCCGAGCACGTGGTCGTAGGCGAGAAGGTGGGTGAACCCGAGTTCCTCGACCCGCTGCCCCATGGCGCGCACCGCGCCGGGGTCGCCGCCGAGCTCGGTTTGCGGAAAAACCACGCCGATGCGCATACCGGGGCCAACCGCCACAGCGTGGAAATTAGTCCGTCCGGGTAGAAAGGGTGGGTGTTCGGTTTACCGGAGGGCATCCGCGCGTGCCTGTTCGACCTCGACGGAGTGCTCACCGACACCGCCAGCGTGCACAAGCGGGCGTGGAAGGCGATGTTCGACGAGTTCCTCCGGCAGCGTGACGGCGACGACTTCACCCCGTTCGACATCGGCTCCGACTACGACGACTACGTCGACGGCAAACCGCGCGGGGACGGGGTGCGGTCCTTCCTGCAGAGCCGGCACATCGACGTCGACGACGCGACCGTGCGCCGGCTCGGCGACCAGAAGAACACGGCCTTCCAGCACACCCTGGAGAAAGACGGGGTCGAGGTGTTCGACGGATCGCGCCGCTACCTGCAGGCGGTCGCCGAAGCCGGGCTGCGCCGCGCCGTGGTGTCGTCGAGCGCCAACACCAAACAGGTTCTCGAGATCACCGGTCTGGCCCAGTACGTCGAGGTGCGCGTCGACGGCGTGACGTTGCAGGAGGAGCACCTGCGGGGCAAGCCCGCACCGGACAGCTTCCTGCGGGCCGCGGAACTGCTCGACGTGGCAGCGGGCGATGCCGCGGTGTTCGAGGACGCGCAGTCGGGTGTGGCCGCCGGCCACGCCGGGCACTTCGGAAGCGTCGTCGGCGTCGACCGCGTGGGGCAGGCCGACGCCCTGCGCGACCACGGCGCCGACATCGTCGTCACCGACCTCGGGGAGCTGCTCGACCGATGATGATCACCGACGAGGCCTTCCCGGTCGAACCGTGGCAGATCCGCGAAACCCAGCTCGTGTTCGACCTGCTGCCCCAGACGGAGTCGATCTTCGCACTGTCCAACGGCCACATCGGTTTACGCGGCAACCTCGACGAAGGGGAACCCTTCGGTCTGCCGGGCACCTACCTCAACGGGTTCTACGAGACGCGGCCTCTGCCCTACGCCGAGGCAGGGTTCGGCTACCCGGAGGACGGCCAGTCGATCGTCGACGTCACCAACGGCAAGCTGATCCGACTGCTCGTCGAGGACGAACCGTTCGACGTCCGCTACGGCGAGCTGCTGTCCCACGAACGGGTGCTCGACATGCGGGCGGGCACCCTGACGCGGACCGCGGAGTGGAAATCGCCTGCGGGCAAGCATGTTCGGGTGACGTCCGTGCGGTTGGTGTCGCTCGCGCAGCGCGGTCTGGCCGCCATCGAGTACATCGTCGAAGCGGTCGACGACCCCGTGCGCGTCACCCTGCAGTCCGAGTTGGTGGCCAACGAGGACCAGCCGGCGCCCTCGGACGATCCGCGGGTGGCGTCGGTCCTGAAGAACCCGCTGAAGGCGATCCAGCACGAGGTCAGCGACAACGGCGCGGTGCTGATCCACCGCACCCGCAACAGCAAGCTGATGATGGCTGCGGCGATGGATCACGTCGTGGACGCGCCCGGACGCGTCGACATCAGCGGCGATGCCGGTGGTGACTGGGCGCGTACCACCGTGGTGTGCGCACTGGAGCCGGGTGAAAAGCTGCGCCTGGTCAAGTATCTCGCCTACGGCTGGTCGAGCATCCGGTCCCGGCCCGCCCTGCGCGACCAGGTCGCCGCGGCCATCGCCGGCGCCCGCTACACCGGCTGGGACGGGCTGCTCGACTCACAGCGGGAGTATCTCGACGACTTCTGGGACAGCGCCGACGTCGAGGTCGACGGCGACGCCGACTGCCAGCAGGCGGTGCGGTTCGGCCTCTTCCACGTCATCCAGGCCAGTGCCCGCGCCGAACGCCGCGCGATCGCCGGCAAGGGTCTCACCGGTACCGGCTATGACGGCCACGCCTTCTGGGACACCGAGGGTTACGTGTTGCCGGTGCTCACCTACACCGCGCCGCACGCCGCCGCCGACGCGCTGCGGTGGCGGTCGTCGACGCTGGGCCTGGCGCGCGACCGCGCCAAAGAGCTCGATCTCGAGGGTGCCAGTTTTCCGTGGCGCACCATCGCCGGCGAGGAGTGCTCGGCGTACTGGCCGGCAGGTACCGCCGCGTTCCACGTCAACGCCGACATCGCGATGGCGTTCGACCGCTACCGCGTGGTCACCGGGGACGACTCCCTCGAAAAGGACTGTGGTCTGGCGGTTCTCGTCGATACAGCGCGGCTGTGGATATCGCTGGGGCACCACGACCGCGATGGTCTGTGGCGCATCGACGGCGTCACCGGCCCCGACGAGTACACCGCGGTGGTGCGCGACAACGTGTTCACCAATCTGATGGCGGCCAACAACCTGCGCATCGCCGCGGACGCCTGCCACCGCAATCCCGACGCCGCGGCGGAACTCGGCGTCGACAACGAGGAGACGGCCGCGTGGCGCGATGCCGCCGATGCCGTGCACATCCCGTACGACGAAGACCTGCGCGTGCATCCGCAGTGCGACGGTTTCACCACCCTGCGGGAGTGGGACTTCCGGGAGAACACGGAATACCCTCTGCTGCTTCACGAGCCGTACGTCCGGCTGTATCCCGCACAGGTGGTCAAACAGGCCGACCTGGTGCTGGCCATGCAGTGGCAGAGCCACGCGTTCACGCCCGAGCAGAAGGCCCGCAACGTCGACTACTACGAGAAGCGGACCACCCGCGACTCGTCGCTGTCGGCATGTACGCAGGCGGTGATGTGCGCCGAGGTCGGCCATCTCGAGCTCGCCCACGACTACGCCTACGAGGCCGCTCTGATCGATCTGCGCAACCTGCACCACAACACCGGCGACGGTCTGCATCTGGCGTCGCTGGCGGGCAGCTGGACCGCGCTCGTCGGTGGCTTCGGCGGACTGCGGGACGACGAGGGCATGCTGAGCCTCGACCCACACCTGCCCGCGGGGATCAAGCGGCTCTGTTTCCGGTTGCGCTGGCGCAACTTTCGCGTCACGGTCGAGGCCGATCACTCGTCGGTGACCTACACGCTGCGCGACGGCCCGCACCACCGCCTGACCATCCGGCACGCCGGTGAACCGCTGGAGATCAACACGGACTCACCGACCACGGTGCAGGTTCGCCCGATCACCCCACTTCTGCCGCCGCCGACCCAGCCGCCCGGCCGCGAGCCGATGCGTCGGCATTTGCAGAAATCAGACCTCGAGCCGTGATCCGATGACGACCGTGCGTTCCAGCGGCAGTCCGAAATAGGCGGCCGCGTCCGAGGTGATGTAGGACGTCGCGATGAACAGCCGCTTGCGCCACCGCGCCATCGACGGCCGATCGCCTTCGCACAGTTCGAGTTTCGACAGGAAATAGGTCGCGTTCGCGAGGTCGAGCCGGCCTTCGGTCTGCTCGGGTTCCAGCATGGCCAGCACCCTCGGCACGTTGATGTGCTCCATGTAGCCGAACCGGGCGACCACGTGCACGATCCCGTCGTCACGCGGCCCGAGCTCGTCGACGCTGAGGCGCTCGGAATCCGGGATGCGGGGCACCGGCTCGGTCGTCAGGCTCATGATCACCACGTGCTCGGCCAACACGTGGTTGTGTTCGACATTGGTGCGCATCGACAGCGGCGCCGTGTCGTCGCCCCTGTTGAGGAACACGGCCGTGCCCGGCAGCCGCACGAGAGGCGGGTCCATCGAGCGCAGCCCGTCGATGAACTCCTGCATCGGGCCCTCGACCTCGCGGCGTTCCGCGGTGACGATCACCCGGCCCCGCTGCCACGTCGTCATCACCACGAACGCGACGACGGCGATCAGCAGCGGCAGCCATGCCCCGTGCACCAGCTTGGTCATATTGGCGGCGAAGAACATCAGGTCGACGGTCAACAGCACCGCGCCGCCACCGATCACCAGCCACAGCGGGGCGCCTGCACGGGTGCGGGCGATGTAGAAGAACAGCAGCGTGGTGATCGTGATCGTGCCGGTGACCGCCATACCGAACGCATAGGCCAGCGCAGACGAGCTGCGGAAGGCGAACACCAGGATCAGCACGGCGACCATCAGCATCCCGTTGATCCAGGGCACGTAGACCTGCCCCATCGCGGTGGCCGATGTGTAGTGGATGCGCAGCCGCGGCAGGTACCCCAGCTTCGCAGCCTGCGACGCCACCGAGAACGCGCCGGTGATCACCGCCTGCGAGGCGATCACCGTCGCCGCGGTGGCCAGCAGCACGATCGGGATGCGCCCCCACTCGGGCACGAGAAGGAAAAACGGTGCGGAGACGTTCCGTTCGTCGGCCAGCACCAGCGCGCCCTGCCCGAAGTAGTTGAGCGTGCAGGCCGGCAACACCAGGCCCAGCCAGCCCACGGTGATGGCCTTGCGGCCGAAGTGCCCCATGTCGGCGTAGAGCGCCTCAGCGCCGGTGACCGCGAGCACGATCGCCGCGAGCGCGAAGAACGCGATGTGGAAGCGTCCGGACAGGAACTCCAGCGCGTGGGTGGGGGAGAGCGCCCAGAGGATGTCGGGATCGGCGACGATGCCGCGGATGCCGCACGCACCGATCACCGCGAACCACAGGATCATCACCGGACCGAAGAACCGGCCGACGGTTTCAGTGCCACGGCGCTGCACGGAGAACAGGATCACGATGATGACCGCCGTCACCGGCACCACGAAGTCGGCGAACCCGGGGTCGATCACCTTGACGCCCTCGACCGCCGAGAGCACCGAGATCGCCGGGGTGATCATGCTGTCGCCGAAGAACAGCGCCGCGCCGAACACGCCGAGAGCGGCCAACACCGACGACACCCGCCGGGTCGACGGTTTCGAGAACTTCTTGACCAGCGTGATCAGCGCCATGATGCCGCCCTCGCCGTGGTTGTCGGCGCGCATCACCAGCGTGACGTAGGTGAACGTCACGATCATCATCACCGACCAGAAGATCAGCGAGACCACGCCGTAGACGTGGTCCCGCGTGACCGGCACCGGGTGCGGATCGTGGGGATCGAAGACGGTGGCCAGCGTGTAGATCGGGCTGGTGCCGATGTCGCCGAACACCACACCCAGTGCCCCGACCACGATGGCCAGGCGGAGTGGATGGCGACCAGTGTTCTCGGTGATAGTGGACAGTGTGACCGATCCTCCGGCCGTTCAAGCGTCCGACGCACTTGACGTCCTCTACGCGGCGCGCCCGGAGGACTTCACCGCGCGCCGCACGGAATTGGCGGCGGCCGCCAAGCGTGCCGGCGACGGTCCCGCGGCGACACAGATCCGCGGCAGCCGTAAACCGACCGTCGCGGCATGGGTGGTCAACCTGCTGGCGCTCAAGGGAACGGCGCGAACACAACTGACCGATCTGCGGACACGCCTGCGGGACGCGCACGCGGCGATGGACGGTGAGGCGATCCGCGCGCTGACCACGCAGCAACGCCGGCTGGTTGAGGAACTGAGCCGGGCCGGATTCGTCGCCGCCGGGATCACCGACCCGTCGGCCGCGCTGCGCGACGACGTCGTCTCGACACTGCAAGCCGCCGTCGCGGATCCGGACGTGCTCGCTCGACTCGGCCGGCTGACCAAGGCCGAGCAGTGGTCCGGTTTCGGCGACTTCGGCGTCGCCACGCCGGTGACGGCGACACGCGCCCCCGCCCGGCCCGCCGCGCCGGCCGAGCCGCCCCGACGAGGGCCGCCCCCGGCGCTGACAGCGGCGTTGGCACGACAGGCGGACGCCGACGCCGCGCTACCGGAGCTGCAGTCCGATCTGGCCGTGACCCGGCTGCGGGTCGAGGATGCGCGACGCCGCCTCACCGCCGCCGAAGAGGCGCTGCACGCCGCCGAAGAGGCGCTGCGCACCGCCGAGGACGCGTACGAGGCCGGCAAGCAGACGAGCCGGGAGGCTGCGGCGGCTGTCGCGGCGGCCCGATCGGCACGCTGATTCCCGCTACCCTGGGCACAGGCATCCACACAGGGAGGCGCGGGAGATGAAGCTTCGAGTGCTGCCGTATGTCACTGTCGAGGTCGACGACCGGCTCCGGCGCAGATTGCGGCTCGCCGGGGATCGCTGGCGGCTGAACATGCGGGCCTACCTGCTCAGCGCCGCCGACGATGTCGACACGGCCGTCGACACCGCTGGGGATCGCGTTCGCGGGCTGTGTGACCGCGCGGTCAACCGCATCGACTCGGTGGCAGCCACGGTCACCGACAAGATCGGGCCGCAACCGTCGGCGCAGCCGGAACCGCAGGAGCGGCCCCGGCTGCGGGTGGTCAAGAGCGAGCGCGCCAGCTAGCTGCTAGGCCCGCACCCGGCCGGTGCGGCCGCCGACGAAGAACGAGCCGGCGAGCACCAGTACACCCACCACCGCCACTGGGATCGACCACGACCGCCGCGACGACAGCGCCGAGTCGCACTCGGCCACGAAATCCTTGTGCGGGATGATCTCGTTGAGCACCGGCAGGTTCGCGAGATTCTTGCTGTCGACGTCGCGCGCCTGGGACAGATCCGACGCGATCGCATTGCCGCACCCGATGTCGCCCTGGGGTCCCGGCACCGATACCGGCACCAGCAACGCGATGACTCCGACGAGCAACACCACCGCGCCGACGAGCATGACAACTCTCCGCAGATTCATGGCGCAGGGAGTGCCCAGTTCTGTGATGACGAAACAAGATCGATCATCGGCGCCCGCCGAGCCGGGTGGGCAGCAGCCCGTCGGATGTGCTGTCCTTGTCGGGTGATCGGCCATGGGGTGACCGTCCTGCTGTCGTTGTTGGCGGCGGTGTTTCTGGCCATCGGCATCGTGGTGCGGCAGCGGGCCACGCTCGACGTGCCGGCCGAACACGGTGTCAGCAGCAAGATGGTTCTGACGCTGATCCGCAGGCCGCTGTGGTGGGCGGGCACGGCAGCGGCGATCGCCGGCTACGTCTTCCAGGCGCTGGCGCTGGCCAACGGTTCGCTGCTGTTGGTGCAGCCGATCCTGGTGTCGGCGCTTCTGTTTGCGCTGCCCCTGTCGGCCCGGCTGGCCCATCGTCGGGTCACCCGCGCGGAGTGGGCCTGGGCGCTGCTGCTCACCGCGGCGCTCGCGGTGTTCGTGGTGCTGGCCAAGCCCAGCCCCGGCGACTACGAGGCCTCACTGAGCACGTCGGCGATCGTCGCCGTGGTCTGCACGGTGCTGGTGATGGTCTGTGTCGTGGTCGCTCTGCGCAGTGCCGACTGGCGGCGGGCGGTGCTGCTGGCGGTCGCGGTCGGTGTGTTGTTCGGCGTCGTCGCGGTGCTCACGAAATTGTTCATGCACGTGCTGACCCACGAGGGCCTCCTCCCCGTCATGATCACGCCGGTGCCTTACCTCTTGGTGGTGCTCGGAGTGATCGCGGTGCTGCTGCAGCAGTCGGCGTTCCATGCGGGATCCCTGCAGACCTCGGTGCCGACGATGTTGACCCTGGAGCCCGTGATCGCGGTCATCCTGGGGGCCGTCGTGCTCGGCGAACAGCTCGACGTCAGCCGCCTCGATGCCGTGGCGCTGACAGTCGCGACGCTGGCGATGGCCGCGGGCACGATCGCGCTGGGGCGCGACGAAGGCGCCTACGAAGAGCGATTGACCGCTACCGAACTCGCAGAGCGTCAGGCTGCCTCGGGCACCGAGTAGCCGACGGAGGCGGCCCTGTCCCGCAGCGCCAGCCGCAGTCGGGTCCGGCCGCGGTGGACGCGGGACATCACGGTGCCGATCGGCACCTGGAGCCGGGTGGCGATCTCTCGGACCGCGAGGCCCTCGATGTCGCTGTAGTACACCGCGGTGCGGTAGTGCTCGGGCAGGGAGCGCATCGCCGCTGCGATCGCCGGATCGCCGAGGAGCGCCAGCACCTGATCTTCGGGGGAGTGCGCGACACCGGCGCGTTGATGATGGTTCAGCAGTTGGCGTTCGGAGAACTCGTCGGTGAATTCCAGGGTCGGGCGTCGCTGCGCTCTGCGGTGCTCGCTGATGTGGGCGTTGACCATGATTCGGTAGAGCCAGCCGGCCAGGTTGGTGCCCTCGGTGAACCCGCCGAACGACGCGAACGCCTTGACCGCCGTCTCCTGCAGCAGGTCCTCGGCGCTCAGCGGGTTGCGGGTCAGTCGCACCGCGTGCCCGCGCAGCTGACGCAACAGCGGCACCGCGTCGCGTTCGAATCGTTCGGTGAGCTGGATTTGATCGGTCATCGGGGCTCCTCGGCAACGCGTGGATGATGCCCTTGACTCTTCCGCCGGGCTGCCCCCGCGTCTGCCCGGCTGACCTCCAACCCGGCGGCGGACAACCACCGCAGCCTCTACCGGCTAGCCCCCACTCCAGGACGTCCAGCGGTGGATCTGGATGCTGATCACTGGCCCGGTGAGCGCGACCTTTTCGTACTGCGGGTACTTGGCGCGCAGCGCCGCGTACCCCGCCGCCACGGTCTCGCCGGCGTCGTGGATCGTCGCCGTGCCGTCGGCACGGACCCACCACAGCCGTGACCAGTCGTCGTCGTAGTGCTCCACCAGCAGGCTCACCGCCGGCTGGTGGGCGATGTTGTCCAACCGGCGCAGCCGCTGCGTCGACTTGGGCTTCGCGTCGACGGCGGTGAAGACCACGTCGTCGCGATCGGCGGCCATCGCGAACACCACCGGGACGACGTGAGGAGCACCGTCGGGGCGCACGGTGGCGAGCACCGCCACCGGTGCGCCACCGAACTCGGCGACAGGCCGGGACATGCTCACCGGCTCAACCCTAGGCGCGAACAGCGCCGCCAGGTTATGGTTCACCGCGATGACACGGCCAGGTAATCGCCGCGCCACTGCGCAGCCTCCTGCTCACCGGAAGGTCTCAACCATGCCCTCTGCCAACGCCACTGGACGTCTGTCCCGCTTCTTCGCCTGCGCCGCCTCCGCCCTGCTGGTCGTCGGCGCCGCGGCATGCGCCCCGCCGGAGAAGAACGATTCCGGCTCGCAGACGCAGTCCGGCGCCAAGGCATCGGAGGCCACCTCGGCACAGGACTTCGGTGGCATGGACGGCCTCGTCGAGGCGGCCAAAGGCGAGGGTGAGCTGAATGTGATTGCGCTGCCGCCAGATTGGGCCAACTACGGGGCGATCATCAAGGCCTTCTCCGACAAGTACGGCATCAAGGTCAACTCCGCGCAACCCGATGCGTCGAGCCAGGACGAGATCAACGCGGCCAACCAGCAGAAGGGCCGCAGCAGCGCGCCGGACGTGTTCGACCTCGGCCAGTCCGTCGCCCTGGCCAACACCGCGATGTTCGCGCCGTACAAGGTGGCCACCTTCGACGACATCCCGGCTGCCTTCAAAGATTCGGGCGGAACATGGGTCAACGACTACGGCGGCTACATGTCGATCGGCTTCGATTCGGCCAAAGTCCCCCCGGTGACAGGGGTCAACGATCTCCTCAAGCCCGAGTACCAGGGCAAGGTCGCGCTCAACGGAGATCCCACCCAGGCCGGTGCGGCGTTCTCCGGGGTGCTGATGGTGGCGCTGTCGCAGGGTGGTTCGGCCGACGACATCGCCCCGGGTGTCGAGTTCTTCCGCAAACTCAAGCAGGCAGGCAACTTCCTGCCCGTCGACCCGACGCCCGCGACCATCGAGTCCGGACAGACGCCGGTGGTGATCGACTGGAACTACACGAATTCCAGTGAGACCAAGAAGCTTCCGTCGTGGACGGTGGTGGTGCCGCCGAATGCCGCCGTCGCCGGGTACTACTACCAGGCCATCAACAAAGAGGCACCGCATCCGGCGGCGGCGCGGCTGTGGCAGGAGTTCCTCTACAGCGACGAGGGTCAGAACCTGTACGCCCAGGGCGGGGTTCGGCCGGTGCGCGCCGACAACATGCTCGCCAACAAGACGTTGAACGCCGAGGTCGCCAAGTCGCTGCCGGTCGTGGACGGGCCGGTCACGGTGCCGACTCCCCAGCAGACCGAGGCGGCGTCGAAGTACCTGTCGGAGAACTGGGCTGCCGCGGTTGGCTGACATGCGCCGCGTCCGTGACGGCCTGCCGCTGCTGCCGTTCCTGGCCGTCGTCGTGGTGTTCCTGATCATCCCGACGGTCACCGTCGTGGTGAGTTCTGTCTACATCGACGGGGTGTTCTCGCTGAGTCGTATCGCGGCGCTGTTCACCGGAACCGCGCTCTCGGCTCTGCTCAACAGCGTGCTGCTGAGCGCCGCCACGGCCGTGCTCGGTGCGCTGCTCGGTGCGGTGATGGCGTGGCTGATCGTCAGCAGCCCACCGACGTCGATGGTGCGCCGGGCGGTGCTGTCGCTGTGCAGTGTGCTGGCCCAGTTCGGCGGTGTCGCACTGGCTTTCGCGTTCCTGGCGACGGTCGGTCTGAACGGTGTGCTGACGCTGTGGGTGCAGCAGGCCACCGGGTGGAACCTCGCCGGCTCGGGCTGGCTGTACGGCCTGGGTGGGTTGATCCTGGTCTACACCTACTTCCAGATCCCGCTGATGGTGATCGTCTTCGTGCCGGCACTCGAGGGGCTGCGCGAGCAGTGGCGCGAGGCGGCGGTCAGCCTCGGGGCGTCCACGTGGGACTACTGGCGAGAGGTGGCGGTGCCGCTGCTGACACCGGCGTTCCTCGGTTCGATGTTGCTGTTGTTCGCCAACGCCTTCGCCGCCTACGCGACGGCCGCTGCCCTGGTCAGTCAGGGCAGCCCGATCCTGCCGCTGCTGATCCGAGCATCTCTGGTCAGTGAGGTGGTGTTGGGGCAGGCCGGCTTCGCCTACGCGCTGGCACTGGAGATGATCGTCGTCGTGGCCCTGGTGATGATCGCCTACAACCTGCTGGTGCGGCGCAGCGCGCGGTGGCTGTCATGACGCGGGCGGTGCGCGGGCTGCTGTGGGTGGTCTTCGGGTTGTTCTTCTGCTTCCCGCTCTACGCGATGGCCGACTTCTCGACCCGCGACCTGATCTCCGGCGGACGCACCGGGCAGGCCTGGGCCAACCTGATCGCCGACGAGCAGCTGTACCGGGCCATCGTCGTGTCGCTGTCGCTGGCGGTCCTGACCGTCGTGGCGATGCTGATCCTGTTGGTGCCCACCATGATCTGGGTACGGCTGCGCGCCCCCTGGGCCAAGGGGCTGGTCGAGTTCCTGTGCCTGTTGCCGCTGACGATCCCGGCGCTGGTGATCGTCGTCGGCTTGCGCAACGTCTACCTGTGGGTCACCTACTTCCTCGGTGAGTCCGCACTGACGCTGACGTTCGTCTACGTCGTCGTGGTGCTGCCGTTCTCCTACCGGGCGCTCGATGCTGCGCTCTCGAGCATCGATCTGCAGACCCTCTCGGAGGCCGCGCGGTCGTTGGGCGCGGGCTGGGCGACGACGATCCTGCGGGTCGTGGTGCCCAACATCTGGTCGGGCATCCTGTCGGCCGCATTCATCTCGATCGCCGTCGTGCTCGGCGAGTACACGATCGCGTCGCTGTCGGGATACGAGACGCTCCAGGTACAGATCGTGACCATCGGCAAGAGCAACGGCCCCACCTCGGTGGCAGCGTCGCTGGCCACGCTGCTGTTCGGCTTCGCGCTGCTGCTGATCCTCTCGCTGGTCACCCGCGGCCGCCGCCACCAGACAGGAGTCACCACGTGACCGGAGTTGCCGTCGAGCTCACCGAGCTGACCCGTCTCTACGGCGAGACCAGGGCGCTGGACGGGCTGACCCTGCACATCGAGCCGGGCGAGATGGTGGCGCTGCTCGGACCTTCGGGCTGCGGAAAGACCACGGCACTGCGCATCCTCGCGGGCCTCGACGAGGCGACGTCGGGCACGGTGACCGTCGGCGGCGTCGACGTCAGCAGGGTGCCGGCCAGCAAGCGGGACATGGGCATGGTGTTCCAGGCGTACAGCCTGTTCCCGCATCTGACGGTGCTCGACAACGTCGCGTTCGGTCTGAAGATGCGCGGAAAAGCCAAGAGCGAGAGGCTTTCCCGTGCCGCCGACATGCTCGACCTGGTGGGCCTGGGCGCGCTGGGCAGTCGGTACGCGAAGGAGCTGTCGGGCGGTCAGCAGCAGCGGGTCGCGCTGGCCCGCGCGCTGGCGATCCAGCCCCGGGTGCTGCTGCTCGACGAGCCGCTCTCGGCGCTGGACGCCAAGGTGCGCACTCAGCTGCGCGATGAGATCCGGCGTGTTCAGCTCGACGTCGGCACCACCACGCTGTTCGTCACCCACGACCAGGAGGAGGCGCTGGCCGTCGCGGACCGCGTCGGGGTGATGAACAAGGGCAGGCTCGAACAGCTCGCGGCGCCCGCCGAGCTCTACGCACACCCCGCGACCCCGTTCGTCGCGGACTTCGTCGGGCTGAACAACAAGGTGCCGGCTTCTGTGTCCGGTGGACATGCGTCGCTGCTCGGTCTGTCACTGCCCGCGGCGCCGGGGTCCGTCGACGGTGAGGGTGTGGCGATGGTGCGGCCCGAGTCGGTGAGCGTGACCGCCGATCCGTCGGGTACCGCGACCGTGACGTCGGTGTCGTTTCTCGGGGCGATCTCACGAGTGCACCTGACGGCGGCCGACGGAGCGGCGCTGATGGCTCAGATGGCCAGCTCGGCGGCCCGGGACCTGCAGCCGGGGGAGCGGGTCGCGGTCGCAGTGGACAGCGACGCCGTGCTGGTCACCCCAGCGTGATTTCGGCGTGCTTATCGTCGGTCAGCGACGACAACCACGCCGGAATCACACGTCCTTGACCGGGTCGATGCCCAGGTCGCGGTAGCTCACCAGCGCGTGGAAGGGGATGCCGCGCCTGGCGAACCGCGCGGCCGCGATGTCCCCGCGATCGACCATGGGGATCACACCCGTGACCACCACCCCGAGGGGCGCGATGCGCTCGAGAGCCAGCTCGGTGGAGCCACCGGTGCTGATCACGTCGTCGACGAGCAGCACCCGGTCCCCGGACTGCAACCGGGTGCCCTCGATCCACTGCTCGCGGCCGCGGCTCTTCTGCTCCTTGCGCACCGAGAACCACGCCTTGCCAGTCACCATCGCCACGCCATGCGCAAGCGGGTCGGCACCCATCGTCAGTCCGCCGACGGCGTCGAACTCGATGCCTTCCGCCGCCGCCAGATCGGCCACCGCACGGCTGACCACCGACAGGCGCTCGCCCGTGTCGACCGCGAACTTGCCGTCGATGTAGTCGTGGCTGAGCTGACCACTGGCCAGCCGGAAGGGCTCCTCGCGACGCTCGTGCCCGCGCGTGCGGATCAGTTCGAACGCGGCCTGCCAGGTCTCGGGACGCTGCATCTGCTCGGGCATAGCGCGATGGTAGTGCCCGCCCCGAATCAGTGCCCGCGCGCCCGACGTGTCAACTCGACCGCGGCGGAACGCAATTCGTCGGCGGAATCGAGTGGTGAGGCGAAACCGATTCGGGTGTAAGCCATTCCGCGTTCGGTCATCAGCCGCAGATCCAGGCCGTAGCGATCCACGCCGGTGCACGAGGCGGTTGTCGTGTCGGGGTAGCCACCCAGCTCGCGGGCCATCGCGGCCAGCGCATCGGCGTGGTCGGCGTTGAGATGGGCGATGGCACCTGCGGCATGCGGGCTGATCGGGTCGGGCTGCGCCGCGGCATAGTCGGCGCCGCTCGTGGACTCCATGCGGCCGTAGCCACCGACCCATCGCACGCGGTCCACCCGCAGCACCCACAGCGTGAAGTCGGTGTAGTCGATGTAGTACTTGGCCGCGGCCACCGCCGAGAGGTGCGCATCGCGAGCCGCCGCCTGCTCGTCGCCGGTCGGTCGCTCCACACGACCAGCGACCGTGATGCGCGCATTGGCCAGCGGGTCGGACTCGGTGGCGGGGGCGACGATCGCGAGGCTCGCGCGCGGATCGGCCGCCAGGTTGCGGCCGTGCTCGGCGAGGTTCGACACGCACAGCACCGGAGCTCCGCCGAGGAGGCCGTACGTCACGAACGAGGCCCACGGGTCGCCGTCGCCGGTCAGCGTCGCCAGCGTTGCGGAGTTCGTCGACGCCGCGATCGTGCGGGCCTCCTCGGCCGCCGAGGGGCGCGCGGGATTGACGGGTTCGCGCAGCGGCGGCGGGATGGTCGGCGCATCGCCGGGGTCGCCGTGATCGCGGGGTCGGCTTCCGGACGTCACGACGGCACGATAACGCACTGACGCGCGCGTCGATTTCGGCCCGTCGTCAGCAAACTCGGATCGGGCCGCGGGGTTGTGCTGATGTGCGAGAATTGCCGAGATGGGGAGGATAGTCGGCGGCATCTCCTCGCTAGTGCGTCTGCCGGATTAGGGGGCATCATGGGGCGGCCCGCATCGCGTGCCTTCGCCGCTGCCGGTGCGCTCTCCATGGTTCTTTTCCTCGGCGGGGTGGGGTCTGGGATAGGTGTCGGGCCCGTCCTCGCTCAGCCGTCGGACGGCGACGGTTCCTCGCAGACGGACTCCGGCGGCACCGACAGCGGTGGTACCGAAGGTTCCAACAACACGTCGACGGACACCTCCGGCGGCTCCTCACCCTCGGTTGGCACCCCGGACACCGATTCGTCGGTCACCGTCGACACCGAACCCGAGGAACCGTCTCGCAACGGCGGCTCCCGTGAACCCTCCGAGCCGGACAGCCCGGAGCCACCCCGAGAATCCGGCAAGGTCGATTCGGGCCGCTCGCTGACGATCCCGGTACTGCGGCTGCCCGCCCCCGGTGAGATCCCCTCGGGCCAGCTGCCGCTGCCGCGAAATTTCTACACCACCGTCCAGATCCCCGTGCCGACGCTCACGCAGTTCCTCTCGGCCCTGTCGATCGTGCCGCCCGCGCCGCCGCCGGGCCCCGCGTTCCGGACCCAGGAGGAAGCCCCGGTGGTGGACGCCGCCACCGGGACCGCAGGCGGAGGGGGCGGCGGCGCAGGCGTAGGCCAAGATCCGACGGTGCTGCACGCGCCGCTGGTGGTGACCGTTCCGCGCGCCATCACGGTCGCCAGCCCCAGGGCAGGTACCCGCGCACCTGACGCCGTCGCCGCCGAGCCGGGTGTGACCGCGCCGGGCGTCGCCGGAGCGAGCACGCCGACGATCCGCGGCTCGATCGAACCGACGCCGGGGGCCGCCGCACAACCCATGGCCACCGGTGCGTCGGGGCCGCGACCCGAGGCGATGCCGCGCTCCATGGTCAGCCCGACCATCACCCAGCTCGCCGCCGTCGCGCTTCCCGGGCTCGCCGGCCTCATCCTGCTGACCTTCGGCGGGGGCGTGCTCGGCTACCGGCAGGCCAACAGTCTGAGGTTCGTCCGCACCGCCGGAGCGGAGCGTTTCCTCGCCTGAGCGTGGGGTCGCGGCGGCGGAACGGGTACAAGGACACCGTGATGAGACTGCCCTTCGCTGACTGGATCGTGCGACAGCGCTGGTACGCCGGTCGCACCCGCCAATTGACCAGTGCCGAACCGACCGCCGTGACTTCGCTGAGTGCCGACCTCGACCACGTCCTGCTCGACGTCGGCTACGGCGACGGCACCACCGAGCGCTACCAGGTGCTGATCCGCTGGAGCGACACCCCGGTGCCCGATTTCGGAGACCTCGCGGCCATCGGATCGGACCAGGACCGTTTCGCCTACGATGCGATGTTCGATCCGGCCGCGGCCACCCGCCTGCTCACGCTGATCGACGAGTCCGCGACGGTGGGCCCACTGACCTTCGTCAAAGAGCCCGGCGCCTCGCTGCCGCTCGACGCGGCGCCGCGGGTCTCGGGGGCGGAGCAGAGCAATACCAGCGTGATCTTCGGCAGCGACGCCATCCTCAAGGTGTTCCGGCGGGTGACCCCCGGCATCAATCCGGACATCGAGCTGAACCGGGTCCTCGCGCGGGCACAGAACACCCACGTGGCGACGCTGTTCGGATCGTTCGAGACCGGTCCAGAGGAGCCGTCGGCACTCGGGATGGTGACGGCGTTCGCGGCAGACAGCTGCGAGGGCTGGGACATGGCGACCGCGAGCACGCGCGAGGACTTCTCCGACTTCACCGGGGAGTCCCGACGACTGGGACAGGCAGTGGCCTCCGTGCACGCGGCGCTGGCCGACGCCCTCGGTACGTCGACCGTCCGGTTTCCTGTCGATACGGTGCTGCACCGGTTGCGCACTGCGGTCGACGCAGCGCCCGCGTTGGCTGAGCACGCGCCGCGGATCGAGGCGCGCTACCGCGCGCTGGCCGACGAGGCGATGGTGGTGCAGCGCGTGCACGGCGATCTGCACCTGGGGCAGGTGCTTCGGACCGAGGACGGCTGGGTGCTGATCGACTTCGAGGGTGAGCCGGGACAGCCGCTCGACGAGCGGCGCCGTCCGGATTCGGCGATGCGCGACGTGGCGGGTGTCTTGCGGTCGTTCGAATACGCCGCCTACCAGTTGGTGGTCGAGCGCAGCTCCGACACGAGCGACGACGGTGAACTGGCGGAGCGGGCGCGGCAGTGGGTGGACCGCAACAGCGCCGCCTTCTATGACGGCTATGCCGCCGGTGGCGGGGCGGATCCGGCTGCCGCGGCGCAGATCCTGGCTGCCTACGAGCTGGACAAGGCCGTCTACGAGGCGGCTTATGAAGCCAGGTTCCGTCCGTCGTGGCTGCCGATCCCGATGCGGTCGATCGAACGCATCGTGGGCAGCTGAAGACTGCATAAAAAGCTGGCAACCGTGGCCGCCCGGTAGGTCACCGCCGCTCTACGGCTCCTACTCCGGCCCGCCCGACCGGTGGCCTCGCGTCAAGACGCTCGCCCACTAGCGACCACGGCTGCAACAGCTCCCCAAAGCTAACACACCGATGCAGCAAAGACGCTGAACCTGGCGTCTAAGCGCGATGCCGCGCAACGTCTTTCAAGGCAGTCTTTTCACAGCGCTGTCTCAGTCGGTCTGCGCGCGCAGAACGACCGTCGTCCGCGCCGGCACCTTCAGCGTCTCCCCTGCGGGCTGAGCCTCGTCCGGCTGGCCGTCGGGAGTCAGCTCGGCGGTGTTGATCACCGGCACCCACGCCGCCCCGAACTCCTTGGGAGGCAGTGTGAAGTTGATCGGCTCGTAGTGGGCGTTGAAGCACAGCAGGAACGAGTCGTCGATCACGCGCTGGCCGCGGGCATCCATGTCCGGGATGCCGTGGCCGTTGAGGAACGCGGTCAGCGACTTCGCGAAACCGGCGCCCCAGTCCTCACCGGTCATCTCCGTGCCGTCGGGACTGAACCACGCGATGTCCGGCAGACCGGCGTCACCGCGGCGGCCGACGGGCTTGCCCGAGAAGAACCGCCGCCGCCGGAACACCGGATGGTTGGCTCGCAGCTCCGACACCGCCCGGGTGAAGTCCAGCAGACCGTCGTCGACGGTCGACCAGTCGATCCAGGTGATCTCGTTGTCCTGGCAGTAACCGTTGTTGTTGCCGCCCTGGGTGCGCCCCAGCTCGTCGCCGTGGCAGATCATCGGCACACCTTGCGACAGCAGCAGCGTGGTCAGGAAGTTGCGTTCCTGCTGGGCCCGCAGCGCGTTGATCTCCGGGTCGTCTGTCGGCCCTTCGACGCCGCAGTTCCACGACCGGTTGTGGCTCTCGCCGTCGTTGTTGTCCTCGCCGTTGGCCTCGTTGTGCTTCTCGTTGTACGACACCAGGTCGCGCAGCGTGAAGCCGTCGTGGGCGATGACGAAGTTGATGGATGCGACCGGCCGTCGCGCGGTGTGCTCGTAGAGGTCCGAAGAGCCGGTCAGCCGGTAGGCGAACTCGTCGAGGTTGGCGCCCTCACCGCGCCAGAAGTCTCGGACGGTGTCGCGGTACTTGCCGTTCCACTCGGTCCACTGCGGCGGGAAGTTGCCGACCTGGTAGCCGCCCGGGCCGACGTCCCACGGCTCGGCGATCAACTTGACCTGGCTGACCGTCGGGTCCTGCTGCACGAGTTCGAAGAACGTCGCCAGCCGGTCGACGTCGTAGAACTCGCGGGCCAGGGTCGAGGCCAGGTCGAAGCGGAACCCGTCGACGTGCATCTCGGTGACCCAGTACCGCAGCGAGTCCATGATCAGCTGCAACGAGTGCGGGTGCCGCACGTTGAAGCTGTTACCCGTACCGGTGTAGTCCATGTAGTACCGCTTGTCGTCGTCGACGAGCTGGTAGTACGCCGCGTTGTCGATGCCGCGCATCGACAGTGTCGGCCCCATGTGGTTGCCCTCGGCGGTGTGGTTGTAGACGACGTCGAGGATGACTTCGATGCCGGCTTCGTGCAGCGCCCGCACCATCGCCTTGAACTCCTGGACCTGCCCACCCGGGTTCGGGTTCGAACTGTACTTGGAGTCGGGGGCGAAGAACCCGATCGTGTTGTAGCCCCAGTAGTTCGACAGCCCCTTGTCGATCAGGGTCGAGTCGTTGGCGAAGTGGTGCACCGGCATCAGTTCGATCGCGGTGATTCCCAGCGATTTCAGGTGGTCGATGATCACCGGGTGCGCGACCGCGGCGTAGGTTCCGCGGATCTGCTCGGGGATGTCGGGATGGGTTTGCGTCAGGCCTTTGACGTGGGCCTCGTAGATCACGGAGTCGGCGTACTCGAGGTTGGGCGGTCGGTCGTTTCCCCAGTCGAAGTAGGGATTGACCACCACGGACTTGGGCATGCTCGCCGCGGAATCGTCGTCGTTGCGGCTGTCGGGATCCCCGAAGTCGTAGCTGAACAGCGACTGGTTCCAGTCGAATTGTCCGTCGATGGCTTTGGCGTAGGGGTCGAGCAGCAGCTTGTTCGGGTTGCAGCGCATCCCGTTGGGCGGGTCGTAGGGGCCGTACACGCGGTAGCCGTAGCGCTGGCCCGGCTCGATGTTCGGGATGAACCCGTGCCAGATGTACCCGTCCACCTCGGGCAGCGTGATGCAGTCGGTCTGCTCGCCGTTGACGTCGAACAAGCACAGCTCGACCTTCTCGGCGGCCTCGCTGAACAGCGCGAAGTTGGTGCCGTATCCGTCGTAGGTGGCCCCGAGAGGGTAAGCCTTGCCGGGCCACACCTCGAGCGCATACGAGGTGTCAAGCGAGGCGGCGGTCTGAGTCAAGGAGCTCTCCTGGTGTGCGTGCGGCGGGTGGCGGTAGGGGATGCCCACAACGGGGGTGCTGCAACCGTTCGTTATGTCACAGGGACGTCAATTGACGATGACGCCGGCCGCGCGGAGCGCGCCGACGGCGTCATCGGTCGTGGTGGGGGCGACCCCGGCGGTGAGATCGAGTAGGACGCGGGTGTTCAGCCCGGCGGCGACCGCGTCCGCGGCGGTCGCCTTGACGCAGTAGTCGGTGGCGATGCCGACGACGTCGACGGTGTCGACGCCGCGTTCGCGCATCCAGTCGGCCAACGAGGTGCCGTCGTCGTCAACGCCTTCGAAGCCGCTGTAGGCGGCCGAGTACCGGCCCTTGTGGAACACGGCCTCCACGGGCGTGACGTCCAGGTCGGGATGGAACTCGGCACCGTCGGTGCCGACGACGCAGTGTCGGGGCCAGGACGTGACATAGTCCGGGTGATCGGAGAAGTGCTCACCCGGGTCGATGTGGAAGTCCTTGGTGGCCACCACGTGGTCGTAGCCGTGCTCGCCGGCCAGCAGGTCGGTGATGGAGCGTGCGACCGCGGCGCCTCCCTCGACAGCCAGCGATCCGCCTTCGCAGAAGTCGTTCTGCACGTCGACGATGATGAGCGCGTTCATGGCCTTACGGTATCCGCGCCGCCTCCCACCCGCTGGTGGGCGGTCAGGAGCAGGTGGTCGAAGGTCTCACGGCTGGGCAGGGTGTCCTGGTAGTCGAGCTGCCGGTAGTCGGCGAGGAGCTGCTCGGCGAGCGCGCGCAGCTTGACGTTCGACTCTTGGGATCGCCAGCGGAGCAGTTCGAACGCGGCATCACTGTCGACCCGGTAGATGAGCATCAACATGCCCTTGACCTGCTCGATTGCCGCACGGTTCTCGGCGATCTCCGTCAATGCGGCGGTGACCATCTCCTGGGTCATCGTCTTGACAGTGACGTCGACGTAGAAGCCGTGCGTCCCGACGACCTGACCCTGCTCGTCGGTCATCCGGTCACCCACGACGACGACGTCGCGGACGTCACCGCGGGTGTCGACGATGCGATGTCGGGTCGAGAACGGCCGGTGCGCGCGACGCATCTCCTCGAGAGTCGCGGCGATCGTCTGCCGGTCGTCGGGATGCTTGTGGGAGAGCACGAGTTCGGTGGTCGGGGTCACCGTGCCGGGTTCGTAGCCGTGCATGATCTGCACCGCGTCGGACCAATCCCATCGCTCGTCGTCGAAGTGGAACGTGAACCATCCGACGCGCTGGGATTCATCACCTACCGGCGCCTGCTCGAGTGGTTCCTCATCGGGCACATCGAGCACGATAGCTGCGGCGGTGCCGGGTCAGCCGCCGAACAGCAGATACAGGCCCATGAACGTGTAGCCGACCATCACCAGCATCATCGCCAGCTGTCCGGTCACCTGATGAGCGCGCGGTAGCAAGGCCAGCGAGCGATCGTGCGCGGCGATGACTCCGGCGATGTGGCCCGCCACGACGAAGCCGACCTTGAGCGTGGCGCCGACCGCGGGATGCATCGACAGCAGGTAGCTGACCTCGTTGTCGGCCAGGCCCAACACGTTCCAGCCGCGCCCGAGGGGATCCGCGAGCCGGATGATCGTCTCCTGACCCCGTTCGACCAGATACGTGAGGTAATGCGCGAACACGTAACCGATGACGATCGGGATCAGCGAGTGGGCCATCTTGCCAGGGAGTTCGCGCCGCTGCTGCGCATCGACGCCTCCCGTGCAGCGGGCCGCGAGCGTGAAGGACACCGCCACGACGGTGGCGAAGAGCAGTAGACCCGCGGTGCGCAGCAGGCTCGCCGTCGCCGCGGAGTCGGTGACCCGATCGGAGAAGTTCCGGAACGCAGGCGTGGCCGAGAAGCTGTCGAACGCGGTCGAGCCGAGCAGCACCGACAGCACGACGACGATGCCGGGGCGCACCGGCAGGGTCCCCAGGTGGTCGAACGGGTTGCCGATCGCGATCCGGCCGTCGGCGTTGCGGCGTATCGGAGAAAGTCGCGACGCGACGACGCTGTAGACCTCGAACGGATCGGCGCGGGCACACCACCGGGTGCCGCACCACAGCGTGCCCGCGACGGTGATGCCCAGGTAGATGAGCAGCCAGACGCGGATCGCCGGCAGGGAACCGGGGTCCGGGCTGGCCAGCTCGAGCCAGACGAATGCGAACAATCCCACCGCGGCCGGCCAGTACCCCAACCGGTCCGGGTAGCTGCGCCCCAGCGATGGCCGTCCGGTGATGCGGTGCAGGGCGCGCACCGGCGAGATCACCCGCCACACCGGGCCGAACACGAGCGACAGAGCGACCAGGCCGACCCACAGCAACACGTAGAAGACGCCCGGCAGCGCGTTGTCGGAGTTCTGCGGCCCGACGAAGGCCGCCATGGCCACCCACGCCGTCAGCACCAGCGTCAGCACCGTCAGGATCCAGCGGGTCACCGCTGCGTCGACGACGCGCGTGACCACGTCGGGCAGTGCCCGGCCTGGACGCGTGGTGTCGAATTTCGGTCGCTTCCACGCCAGCGCGACGACGGCGAAGGTGAACGTCAGAGCCCACGCCGCGCCGATCAGCGCGTAGGTGAACGGGATCGGCAGATCGGTCGAGCCGCCCAGCCCGTGGGCGAGCACGTGGGTGGTCACTGAACGGCGATGGTGGCGATGGTCTTGTTCAGTTCGTGCAGTTCCACGTCGACGCGGCCGGGCATGTCGACGGAGAACTGGAACGATTGTCCGTTGCCGACGGCAATCGGAAACGAGTGCTCCGGGGTGGAGTGCACGTGCAGCTCGTCGGCGGCGTCACTGTCGACCTGAATCACGATCGGCTGCTTGAGCTTTGCCTGCAGCTGTTCGTTCGTCGGGGTCACCGAACCGTCTTTGATCGTCACGGTCACGACCAGCCGCTCCGGCGCTGCCTGTGCATCGCTCATCTGCGTGGGCGCAGGGGCTCCTGGACTGGAACTCCCCGTGTCGGCACCGTCGCTCTTGTTGCCTCCACACCCGGCGAGCAGCAGAACCGCGGCGGCGGTCAGCACGAGCAGTCTGGTCACGGTTCTCCTGTCTCGTCGGGTTTCCTGCGGTTCTTTCTGGCGATGTAGAACACCACGCCGGCCACCACGAACGCGGGGGCGAACGCGGGCAGCGCCAACCAGATGGAGTGATCCGCGAGGATCACCACCTGTTCGGCTGACGTCATGCCTGCCCGGACGGCTGCAGTTCGTTCTCGCTGCCGCTCGGCTCGTGGTTGTTGATCCGGCCACCACCCCAGCTGATACCGGCGATCATCGCCAGCGTGCAGACCAGCACGATCAGGCAACCGATGAGCCACAGCGAGGCCGGGATATCGGGGCTGCGCTCGCGCTGCAGGATGGTGATCTCCGAGACGAACGGCCGGGTGAACTGTGCTTCGGCCGGCACCTCCTTCGCGCCGATGCCCGGATCGCCGGCCAGGTAGATCGGGACCGCGGTGAGGGTGGTGCCGTCGTGGACACGCAACAGGGTCTTCCACTGACCGGACACGGGCATCGGTTTGGTCGAGACGTAATGACCGGGGCCGACTTGCTCCAGATGGTCGATGAACTGGCCGCGTTCGTTCGACAGACCGCCCTGCCATCCGAGCACCGACACCCAGTTCGGGTCGTCGCTGATCGCGTCCGGCGGATTGAAGCGCACGTCGGCGGTGACGAACCGGCCGGGACCGGGGCCCTGGGCCTCGGTCAGCGCGAACGTCGCGGTCTCGTTCTCGGGCACCGTGTAGCGCAGACCGTTGGCCGTCGCGCCGCCGATGGCCAGCACCGTCAGCACGACCAGGCCGATGGAGATTGCGCGGCCGGGCAGTTTGCGGCCGGTGAGGACCATGCCGATCATGCCGCCGCAGCCACCCGCCAGGATCGCGACCGGGACGGCCATCGCCAGTGCTTCAGGCCAGATGCTGGTGGGCCAGGGGTAGGGGTAGATCGCGTCGATCCACAGCGATTCCAGCCACAGCCCGACCGTGGCGATACCGAGCCCGCTGACCATGCCGAAGAGCACGGGTTTTCTGATCAGCGGGGTGAGTGCCACCAGCTCCACGACCAGCGCGGGGCCCAGATAGAGCGGGAACCAGTTCACCGGCGCGTCGAGCAGCGGCGCGACCATGAACGCGATGATGCCGCGCAGGCCGATGGCCACGACGGCGGCGATGATCGCCGCGCCACGGCCGAGGAAGATACGCGCGGCCACGAGCGCGACGGACGCCGCGGCGGCGATCAGCATCGGCTGGAAGACCTGCCGGAATTGGGGGACGCCGAAGTCGAACTCGATCTGATAGACCGACAGTCCGATCAGCACGCCGGCGAACGCCAGGTACTGGATGAATTTCAGGGCGATGCTGTCGCGCGGCGCATCTGCGCCGGCAGCCCGTTTGCCTTCGACTTCGAGGTAGGCCGCGGCGATGGTGGAGAAGCCGGCGCCGCCGATCATCATCAGGTGCGTCGGACCCCACAGCGTGACGTCCTGGCCGAAGATTCGGTGCCACACGTCGTCGAGCGGGAACCCGATCAGTGCGTACATGCCGCAGCCGGCCATCACGATGCCGCCGACGGGAGCGTGCCATGCGTCGGTGATGCGGACTGCGGCCGGGCCGGGCTTGTCGAAGGGCAGCACGATCGCCGTGCATCCGGCGATGAACACGAAGAACAACCCGATGATGATGAAATAGTGCGCCGGGTTGGCCAGCGGGCCGGGGTCGCGACCCTTGCCGATGTGCAGGCTGACGTCCCAGATGAATCCGAACAGCGCGCAGATGATCGCGCTGACGAAAATCGCTATGGGCAGTGCCACCCATCCCGGTCGGTTGAACTTGCGGCCCAGCCAGTCGGCAAGATTGCCCAGCCACGAGATCTTGTGTTGGCGGTGCAGATACCCGATCCACAGCAGGACCGCGGTGACGGCAAGAGCCACTGCGGAAAGCCCGAATACCTGGCTGAGCTCCGCGCCGCCACCTTCGCTGCCCTGTGCGAGCACCGTGATGTCCGGTCGAGAATGCGTCATCGTCATTCCTTCACCCGTACCGATGGAGTCATTACTGGGCGGTAATGTTGCCAGAAGCAGGTGAGGTGAAACCAGGGGTATCGGGTTTTTTCGCAGACTGACATCTTTCCGTGTCTGAGGCCTCGCGAAGGACGTGCACAGTAACCGGCACTGGGCAGATATGGGGCCCTATCCCGGCTTTCGCGCGGTCCGCCCGGCGTTCTGCCCTCGTCTCCAGATCAGGCCGCGAACGCCCCACAAACGCGTGGCTCCGATGTCTGGTGACCCCGCCGGCAGGGACCGCTAGCGGTTGCTAGCAATCGCTAGCGCGGGTCGCCAGCGTCGCGTTGTCCTCGGCCTCACTTCCTGGGCGGGCGGAGCACCTTCATCGCGGCGTTCATGACCGGTGCCGGCACGCGGTCCTTCATCGCCAGCGCGGTGTTCGCCGCTTGCGTGCGCGCCGGCGTGCCCCGGCCGAACATGCGGTTGAGCGGGCCGCCGGTCGGCTCCAGGTCGACGTGCAACGGTGGTCTGCCGTCCGCGGCCCCCAGCGCGTTGGAGATCACGATGCGCTGGATCTCGCTGGTTCCCTCGAAGATGGTGTAGAGCTTGGCGTCTCGATACCACTTCTCCACGGGGTGGTCCTTGATGTACCCCCAGCCGCCCATCGTCTGGATCGCGCGCTCGGTGGTCCGTACCGCCAGTTCGCTGGCTGCCAGCTTCGACATCGAGCCCTCGCCGCGTTCGAACGGCACGCCGGTCGCGGCCATCCACGACGCCCGCCAGGTCAACAGTCGCGCCGCGTCCAGCCCGGTAGCCAGGTCCGCCAGCGGGAACGCGATGCCCTGGTTGTCGATGATGGGTGCGCCGAACGCTTCTCGCCGGTTGGCGTACTCGGTGGCGTATTCCAATGCGGCTCTGGCGATTCCGAGCGCCTGGGCGGCGACCATCGGCCGGGTCTGCTCGAAGGTTCCCAATGTCGCCGAGCCCGAGTGCTTGGCGCCTTCGACGGCTTCGCGGGCGCGGGCCAGCTTGTGTTGCAACTTCTCCTGCCCGCCCAGCAAGTTCTCGGCCGGCACCCGGACGCCATTGAACTTCAGCTCGGCGGTGTGGGAGGCGCGGCAGCCGAGTTTGTCGAGCTTGCGGACCATCTCGAGCCCTGGGGTGCCGCCCGGCACGATGAACAGCGCTTGGCCCTTGTGGCCCAGCTCCTGGTCCACGACCGCGTTGACGACGTGGACGTTGGCGATGCCGCCGTTGCCTATCCACATCTTGTGGCCGTCGATGATCCAGTCCGCATCCGGGCCGTCACCGTCGCGCCGGGCCGTGGTCCGCAGATTGCGGACGTCGCTGCCGCCTTCGGGTTCGGAGATGGCCAGCGCAGCGAGCTTGAGGTCACCGGGAGTCCCGAAACACTCCGGCGCCCACTGCAGCATCTGTTCGGGGGAGGCGGCCTGTCCGATCGCCGATAGCGCCAGCGCGGGCATCACCACGGCCAGCCCGATGCCGGCGCAGCCCCAGAACAGCTCCTCCATGAACATCGGCAGGGACAGACCGGTCGGGTCGCCGATGAGATCGCGATAGAACAGCGGGCTGTAGAAGCCCCTCTGTGCCGCCTCTTCGAGGACCGGCCACGGGAACTCCTGGCGCTGGTCGTACTCAGCGGCAACGGGCCGGACCACCTGTTCGGCGAATTCGTGCGCGCGCCTTGCCAAGTCGTGTTGCGCGGCAGTCGGGGTGATGTCGAAGGTCATGTCGGCGGGTACCCGCGGGCGCACCGAAATCCACCGGTCATGCCGACATCGCCTGCGGCGGCCCGCCGGCCTCGACGATGCGACGCTGGGCCTCGCCGACGGAGATGCGCAGGCGGCGGGACAGCACCTGAGCCCACGAGGCGCCCGCGAACTCGGCCGGAGGCGGCGCGCTCACCAGCCGGCGGATCATTCGGCGTTGGAGGGCGACGACGGCCTTGTCCAGCTCCTCCAGTCGCACGATCAGCGCGCGCAGATCGGTGGGGCGAAGGTCCTGCAGCGGCAGATCGTCCAGAGCACGGTAGGCGGTGTCGAGGGCGTCGAGGGTGGTGAACAGATTATTCGAACTCATGTTCGACAGCGTAGGAGAGCCCACCGACATGTCGAATACGCTGAGGTGATGGCCCGAAAGTACGCGACAGCCGACACCGTCGCCGCCGACGATCTCCACGACTTCATCCGAGGGCGCCACCACATGGTGCTCACCACGTTTCGCTCCGACGGATCGCTTCAGACCTCGCCGGTCACGGGCGGACTCGACGAGCAGGGACGCATCGTGGTGGCGAGCTACCCGCAGCGGGCGAAGGCGGCCAACATCCGCCGGGACCCGCGCGCCAGCGTCCTGGTGCTCAGCGACGATTTCAACGGCCCCTATGTGCAGGTCGACGGACCGGCCGAGGTGATCTCGCTGCCGGAGGCGGTGGAGCCCCTTGTCGACTACTTCCGCGCGGTGGCCGGCGAACATCCGAACTGGGACGAGTACCGGCAGGCGATGCTCGATCAGGGAAAGTGCCTGATCAGAGTCACTCCGCAGCGGTGGGGCCCGGTGGCCACGGGCGGCTTTCCGCCTCCGTGACCGCCAGGGGCGAGCAGGACGGCCGGCGCCGATTGTGATAGTCAGAGCAAGCAGACGCGTTGCATCAGCTAGCACGTCAAACTATAGTCTGGACACATGTCCAGGAGGGGTTCGGATTCCTTGCGCCACATGATTCGGCCAGCTCGCAGCGGCTTCTCTCGCTGGACTCGCGCTCACCTGCGTGCCGCGGCATAGGTGAACTGACGATGCGTATCGCCTTGCTGTCCTATCGGAGCAAGACGCACTGTGGCGGGCAGGGCGTCTACGTGCGCCACCTCAGCCGTGGGCTCGTCGAGCTCGGCCACGACGTCGAGCTCTTCTCCGGCCAGCCCTATCCCGAGGGGCTCGACCCGAGGGTGCGCCTCACCAAAGTGCCCAGCCTCGATCTGTATCGCGAGCCGGATCCCTTCCGCGTGCCGCGGCCGAGCGAGATCAAGACCACCGTCGATCTCGAGGAACTGCTGACCACGTGGACGGCCGGGTTCCCCGAACCGAAGACCTTCAGCAAGCGGGCGGCCCGGCTGCTCGCCGATCGCCTCGACGATTTCGACGTCGTCCACGACAACCAGTGTCTGGGGACCGGGCTGCTGGACATCGCCGCCGCCGGGATGCCGGTGGTCGCCACCGTGCACCACCCGATCACTCGTGATCGTGTCGTCGAGGTGGCCGCGGCCCCGTGGTGGCGCAAGCCGCTCGTGCGCCGTTGGTATGCGTTCGCCGAGATGCAGAAGGCCGTCGCGCGGCGCATCCCTGAACTCGTCACCGTCTCCTCGACGTCGGCCGCGGACATCGCCGAGGACTTCGCGGTCGACCCGCGACAGCTGCATGTCGTGCCCCTCGGCGTGGACACCGAGCTGTTCGGCCCGTCCGAGCACCGCGTGCGCAACCGGATCATCGCGATCGCCAGTGCCGACGTGCCGCTCAAGGGCGTGAGTCACCTCCTGCACGCGATCGCGCGGCTGCGTGTGGAACGGGACCTGGAACTGCAGCTGGTCGCGAAACTCGAACCGAACGGGCCCACGGAGAAGCTCATCGCCGAACTCGGCATCTCCGACATCGTGCACAGCTCCAGCGGGTTGTCCGACACCGAACTGGCCGACCTGCTCGCCTCAGCGGAGGTCGCATGCATCCCCTCGCTGTACGAAGGCTTTTCGCTTCCGGCCGTCGAGGCGATGGCCAGCGGTACCCCGATCGTCGCCAGCCGGGCGGGCGCGCTGCCCGAGGTCGTCGGCCCCGACGGTGACTGCGCACGGCTGGTGACCCCGGCCAACGTCGACGAACTGACCGCCGTGCTCGGCGAGCTGCTCGATTCGCCGCTCGAGCTGCGCCGGCTCGGGGCCAACGGGCGGCGCCGCGCGCTCGAGGTGTTCAGCTGGGAATCGGTTGCCGCACAGACGGTTGCGGTGTACCAACAAGCTCGAGAGAGGGTCGCTGCATGCTGACCGTGGACTTCGACCGCCTCGACGTCGGTGCGGGAACCAAGGTGATCGACGTCGGCTGTGGGGCCGGCCGCCACACGTTCGAGGCGTTCCGTCGGGGTGCCGACGTCGTCGGATTCGACCAGAATGCGGCTGATCTCAACGACGTCGACGCGATTCTGCAGGCGATGAAGGAGCAGGGGGAGGCACCCGCGTCTGCGGTCGGCGAGGCCGTCAAGGGTGACGCGCTCGAGCTGCCGTACCCCGATGCCACGTTCGACTGTGTGATCGCCTCGGAGATCCTCGAACACGTCCCCGAGGACGAACGGGCCATCGCCGAACTCGTCCGTGTCCTCAAACCCGGTGGGGCACTGGCGATCACCGTGCCGCGATGGCTGCCCGAGCGCATCTGCTGGGCGCTCTCGGACTCCTACCACGCCAACGAGGGCGGCCACATCCGCATCTACCGTGCCGACGAGCTGCGGGACAAGGTCCTCGCGCACGGCTTGAGGTTGACTCACACCCATCATGCCCATGCGCTGCACTCGCCGTACTGGTGGCTCAAGTGCGCGGTCGGCACCGAACGTGACAGCCACCCTGCCGTGACCGCGTACCACAAGATGTTGGTGTGGGACATGATGAGCCGGCCATGGCTCACCCGGACCGCCGAGTCGGTTCTCAATCCGGTCATCGGCAAGAGCGTCGCCCTCTACTTCACCAAACCCAGCTGATGGCCGACGTCCCCCACGTGGCAGGCGTTTTCACGCCCGAGCAGTGTCTGCAGACCGCGGAGTCGATTGCCGCGACGCAGGAGTCCTCGGGCGCGATCCCCTGGTCGGTGGGTGGGCACACAGATCCCTGGGATCACGTCGAGAACGCGATGGCGTTGACTGCGGCCGGTCTGCTGGACAGCGCACGTGCGGCCTACGAGTGGTCGCGCGTCACGCAGCGGCCCGACGGCAGCTGGCCGATCCAGCTGCGTGACGGGATCATCGAAGATCCCAACAGCGACAGCAACTTCTGCGCCTACATCGCGACCGGGGTGTGGCACCACGTGCTGATCACCGGTGATCGCACGTTCGCCGAGTCGATGTGGCCGGTCGTGGCCGCTGCCATCGACTTCGTGCTGAGCCTGCAAAGGAGTACCGGCGAGATCGCTTGGGCCGCAGGTCCTTCGGGCTCGGCCGCGGAGGCTCTGCTGACCGGGTGTTCGAGTATCCACCACAGCATTCGGTGTGCGTTGGCGCTGGCCGACTATGTCGGCGAACCGCAGCCGGAGTGGGAGATCGCGGTCGGGCGCCTCGGTCACGCCATCGCCGAACACCCGGAGGGCTTCGTCGTCAAGGACCGCTGGTCAATGGAGTGGTACTACCCGGTGCTGGGCGGCGCGATCCGAGGTCGGCGTGCGCGGGCTCGCATCGACGCGCGCTGGCAGGATTTCGTGGTTCCCGGGTTGGGCATCCGCTGCGTGGACGACCGTCCCTGGGTGACGGGTGCCGAGACGTGTGAGCTGGTTCTGGCACTCGAGGCGATGGGCGACCGTAGCAGGGCCCACGAGCAGTTCACGGCCATGCACCACCTGCGCGAAGAGGACGGGTCCTACTGGACCGGCCTGGTGTACGACGACGGAAAGCGCTGGCCGGTGGAGCGCACGACGTGGACGGGGGCGGCGGTGATCCTGGCTGCTGACGCGCTGTCGTCGGCGACCCCGGGCAGTGGCATCTTCCGCGGCACCGACCTGCCCCGTGGCCTGGAGGGCGAGTACGACTGCGAGTGCGCGACCAGCGAACGCTAGCGGTCGCCCAGCGTTCCGACGTCGCCGCCGACTCTCTCCAGCACCCTCATCGACCCCGTCGCCGACACCTCGCGGAAATCGCCGCAATCCAGCGCCCGTCGGTAGATGTGGAACGGTGCCTGACCGCCGTCGGCCGGATCGGGGAAGACATCGTGGATCACCAGGGCGCCACCGACCTCCACCCACGGCGCCCAGCCGTCGAAGTCGCGTTGGGCTGCCTCCTCGGTGTGGCCGCCGTCGATGAACAACAGCCGCAACGGTGTTCGCCATCCTCGGGCGACGACGGGGGAGCGGCCGACCACCGCGACGACGTGCTCGTCGAGGCCGGCGGCGTCGAGGGTGTGCCGCAACGTGGGCAGCGTGTCGAACAAGCCGGTCACCGGGTCGACGAGGGAGGAGTCGTGGTACTCCCACCCGGCCTGGTGCTCCTCGGAGCCGTGGTGATGATCGACGGTGTACAGCAGGCCTCCGGTCTGCTGTGCCGCGGCACCGAGCATCACCGTCGACTTGCCGCAGTACGTGCCGATCTCGACGGCCACCCCGTCGCCGAGGTAGCGCAGCGCGGTGTCGTAGAGCGCTCGGCCCTCGTCGGCGGGCATGAAACCGGTGACCCGTTCCGCGAGGTCGAACAGCGTCGTGGCGGCCGGCGGCATGGTCATGACACCCAACTTACCGTTGCTGGCATCACGGGGTTGTAGTAGCGTCCGGACATGTGTCCGATCCGGCCCGCGAGTCGACTCGTCGGCGCCTGACGGCCAAGCAGGCCGAGACCGTGGAACGGCTCGGGCAGGCCGCGGTGAACGTGCTCGGCCGTGAAGGTTTCGCCGGTCTGACAGTGCGGCGGGTCGCCGCCGAAGCCGGTGTCGGTGCGGCGACCGCCTACACGTACTTCTCGTCGAAAGAGCATCTGGTCGCGGAGGTCTTTTGGCGCCGTCTCACCGGATCTCCCTGTGTGGCACACCAATCCGATGATCCAGCAGTGCGAGTCATCGAAGTGCTCGGGCACATCTCGAAACCGGTCGCCGACGAGCCGGAGTTCGCCGGCGCGGTCACCACCGCGCTGCTCGGCCGCGACCCCGACGTCGAGGTGCTACGCCTGCGTATCGGCCGCGACATCCGGGATCGGTTGGCCGAGGCCGTCGGCCCCGACGCCGACTCAGGTGTCGTCGACACGCTGGAGTTGCTCTACGCGGGCGCACTCGTGCGCTCGGGGATGGGCTACGCCTCGTACGAGGAGATCGCCCGCAGGCTGGAGAACGCGGCGCGCCTGCTGTTGGGTTAGCCCGGGGACTACTTCGGCTTTTCGCGCCAGGCTCGCTCGAACGGCAGCCGCCAAGCGTTCGGCGCGATGAGCTGGTGGATGGCGTTCGGGCCCCATGTTCCCGGCTGGTAGACCTTGGCCGGGGGTGGGTCCTCGAGCAGTTGTGTCGAGCGCTCCCAGAGCGATTCGATTCCTTCGGCGGTGGTGAACAGGGTGTGGTCGCCCCGCATGGCGTCCAGGATCAGCCGTTCGTATGCTTCCAGCACGTCGCCATTCGTCGCGATTTCCGTCGTCGAGAACTGCATCGACATCTTGTCCAGCTTCATCCCAGGCCCCGGCCGCTTGCCATAGAAGGACAGTGACACCCTGGAGTTGTCCGCCAGATCGAAAGTCAAGTGGTCCGGTCCTTGTGAGCCGACACCGGAGCCGGCCGGGAACATCGTCCGCGGGGCCTCTTTGAAGGCGATCGAGATGATCCTCATACCCTCGGCCATCATTTTGCCGGTGCGTAGGTAGATGGGCACCCCGGCCCACCGCCAGTTGTCGATGCCGACCTTCAGCGCGATGAACGTCTCGGTGTCTGAATCCCTTGCGACGCCCGTGAGTTCGCGATAGCCGGCGAACTGGCCGCGCACCACGTCGCTGCATTTGATCGGCAGCATGGAACGGAAGACCTTGTTCTTCTCCTCGCTGATCGCCCGGGGTTCCAGGGCGGTCGGGGGCTCCATCACCACGAAGGCCATCACCTGGAACAGGTGGGTGACCACCATGTCCTTGTACGCGCCGGTGCTCTCGTAGAAGTTGGCGCGCTCGTCCAAGCCGAGCATCTCCGGGATGTCGATCTGAATATGGTCGATGAAGTTGCGGTTCCAGATTGGTTCGAAGAGACCGTTGGCGAATCGGAACGCCAAGATGTTCTGTGCCGCTTCTTTACCCAGGAAGTGGTCGATGCGGAAGACTTGGCGTTCCTTGAAGGTTTCGTGCACGAAATCGTTGAGCGCGACCGCGCTGGCGAGGTCGGTGCCGAACGGCTTTTCCATCACCACCCGCGATCGGTCCACAAGATTGGACTCGCGCAACATGGTGATGACAGAACGAGCGGCCTTGGGTGGTACCGAAAGATAGTGTAGCCGTTGAGCATTGCCGCCGAGCCTTGTTTCGGCGTCGGCGACTGCCGCGGCCAGTGCCTCCGGGCCCGCACCTTGAGGCACGTAGCTCACGATCTTGGCGAAGTTCGCCCACTGCTCATCGGTCAGCTTATGGGTGCCGTACCTGCTGATGGCCTCTTTGGCCAGCGCGCGGAACTCGTCGTCGGTGAGGTCCTCCAGTGAGGTACCGACCACCTGGATGTTGGGCGCGAGTTCGGACTGATCGAGGTACGCCATCCCGGGGAGCAGCTTGCGCTTGGCGAGATCGCCGGTCGCCCCGAACAGGACGATGACGTGCGGCTCGAGCGGGTCGCCGTCACGGCGATGCGGGCGGGCGTCCGGCGCGGGGTAGGCGATGGTCTGCGGGTTTTCTGGCAAGGTGGCGGCCACTTGGAAGATGCTTCCATCAGATTGTGAACTCTGCGCGACATCATGACGTATCCACTGACGGACTGCGCAGGGACGGGTTGCTGGGGCAAAGCCCGGAGAGCCGATTCTGCATACTGTTTATGTGGCTAAGACTGGACGAGTGGTGTCTGATCTGGCATGAAACTCTCGTGCACTCGCAGCGCACCAGGATCACGCCGATATCGGCACCGCCATCGGCACCGGCAGTGAGCGCCTCGCCGAGAGCGTGGCCTACGAGAGACGCCGGACGCCTTTGCCGACATCTGCGCGCCTGCTGCTGGGTTAGGCCTCCTCAGCGCGGTCGACGAGCGCGGCACACATCTCGCGTACCGAGGCCACCTCGGCCTGCTTGCGTTTGATGACCCGCCGAATGTTGCGGCCGCGTTCGGATTTTCGTGCCGCCGGGGTGAGTTTGCGCAGTTCGTTGCACCGTTCGACGATCTCTGTCTCGAGGGTCTGCCAGCGCGCAGCAAGCATCGTCAGGTAGTAGTCGGCCTGGGCGTTGTTCGCGCTGTCTGAGGGCGGTCGCACTAGCCGGGCGTCGGAACGTGCGACGCGATGTGATCGGCAATCACGCTGGCCTGCTTCACGTCGGTGGCTTGCGGCGCGCAAGCCAGCACGTCGATGACCACGTTCACTCGCGCCGAGAGAACGTGTTCGCACGACGACGAGGCTGTCTCGGTCGAGCGACTGACCGGCATCCTCAAGCGCTCGGGTGCCGCGTCGAGATCACCACTGCGCCAACGGGGTAAGCGTTGGTCGTTCAGTGTGATGTTGACCGTGTGATTGCTGCACCTGGTCCATCGGTCCGCGGACTGGGTGAGGAAGTCGCGCGCCCCCTGGGGTGTCGGGTAGGACGTCACGGATTGGACGACCGACGAGCGCCACTGATCGCTGCCGGGAGCGCGCAGGAGCTGCCGACGCACCGACGTCCACGACCCCGGGGTGTCCGCGGTGCCGTAGATGGCCGTCTCGCCGGGATGCCAGACACCGAGGCAATTCAGGTTGGGCAGCATGTTCCGGTTGTCGTCCATCGCGGAGTTCACGGGGTCGGCGATCAGTGGAGCACCGTTCATGATCGCGTCGATGTCGTTGCCACTCAACAGAAGTCCGTTGAGTGCAGAATCAGGCACCAGTTCCTGCGCGGTCGGCGTCGGTGCAGGCGTCCCGCCACAGCCGGCTACGACGAATGCCAGTGAGACAGACCCGGCGCACAACGCGGCGACGCGCCGTGGTCGGGCGTAGGTCATGCGTGAGTACCCGCCGCGGCGCACGCTTGCTGGGCGGCGATCGCGTCGTTGTTCATCTCGTCAGCGGTGGTGTTGAGGGTGTCGCGCCCGCCGCGCAGGCCCATCTTGATGAGAAGCTTGGTGGCATCGACTGACCATTGCCGCATCGGATCACCCACTGCCGGTGCCAGGCCGGGTGTGTTGGCGGCAGCCATCGCGGCTCCAGCCCCCTGCCGTAATGCGGTGCGGCCGACGACATTGCTGCTTTCCACGGCGGGATCCGAGTAGTCGACCGCGGCGAAGGCCTCGAGCGAGTCGGCGAAGTCACCGTAGTACGTTGCCGTGGCGTCCAGGACCTGGGCGAACTGGCTGCACGCGGCGACGGCGGCGGGATCAGCGTTGTCGCTTCCCGGTGTGGCGACCTGCACCGGCGGCGCCGACGGATCGGCGACCGCATCGACGGGTTGTGCGGCAACGGTGGGCGCCAGCAAAAAACTCATGGTGAGTGTGACACATCCTGCCAGCATTGCTCGCTTGGCGCAGATCCCGGTTGGCACGTTCGTTCTCCGATCGATTCAACAGCGTGATGGAGGCCCGCGAAAATCGTCAAGGCCAACGTATTTCGTCCTTGCGGATGAGTACTCAATGCGCCGAAGGTGAACGAACGGCGACATCCGGATGGCCGAATGCACACTATTCAGAGGTTCCCGGCCACTTCACAGAAAACCTCACAGCTGACTTACAGCAAAGGTGCGCACTCGATAGCGAGCAGGCCTGAACGAGCCACCGTGCGTTCACCCGGCGGACACCCGGCCCATGGACGCTCTGCGAGTCAAAGGCGATACAACCCGTCCACACCCCACGAGAGGCGTCGTCAGACCCATGTTCAACCGCTATGTCTCGCTCGCCGCTGTCTGCCTGGCGGCGCCGGTCTTGGCCGCGCCGATCGTCGCTGCGGAACCGGCACCCGCCAATCCAGGTGTACAGCCCGTCGCGGATGCGGCGCCCGTTCCGCCTCCGCCCGATGGCGCGGTCCCCTCGGGCCCGCCCGGAATCCTCGATACGCCCGACGGTTGGCATCTGGAAGTCCTGGGCAGCAACGAAACCCAGCTTCCGGTGGCGCCGCTGACCACAGCCATCTCGTCGCGCGAGTACCTGGTGAGCGGCACCTTCACGGGCAAGATCACCGGCACCGGCAAGACCACACTGGCCGGTGGGTCGATGGAGGCCGGCGAGCAGATCGGCTGCGGCATCATCTCCGATGAAACGGAGATCAACCCCGGCGCCAGCATTACGCCCAGCATCGGCATCCCGTTCACGGGTAACCCAGCCTTCGGCGCCTCGCTCAGCCTGCAGGGCAAGGTCTACCTCAAGCCCGGCACGGTCACCACCGTGGCACTCGACAAGAAGTCTTTCAAAGGCACCTCGACCCGCATCACGCTGACCGGCGTGCGGGTCAAGACCGATCAATGCGCGGGGCAGTCCTTCATCCGGTCCTACGCGACGCTGACCAGCTCGACCGACAACACCGATGACGTCGTCACCTACCTCGGCGTGACGAAGGCGGTGTGAGCCCCTATCCGGACCTTGTTCGTCACCACAGACTTCGCTGACCCGAAAGACTCTGAGAGGCAATTGCATTCATGAAGAAGAAGTTGCTCGCGATGGCCGTCGCCGGCCTCGTTCTCCCGGCCTTCGCGGTGCCCACCGCGCTTGCCCAGCCCGCTCCGCCGGCGCCACTGCCGCCCGCGGTCGACGGTGCGCCGCCGCCAGACGCCGGACCGCCGCCGGACAACGGAATCGTAGCGTCGGCACCTCCCGGAACCGTCATGTCTCCGGACGGTTGGCAGCTCAGCGTCGCCGCCACCGGTGAGACGCAACTACCCATCGCTCCGCTGACCACCGCCGTGTCCTCGCGCGAATACCTCGTCGGCGGAACGTTCGTCGGGACGGTGACGGGCAACGGCAAGACGAAGCTCAACGGCGGTGTGCTCGAGGCCGGCTACCAGATCGGTTGCGGTATCGAGCTGGGCCAGGTCCGTCTGATCGGCTCCGTCGGTATCGGCACCTCGGGGTCGACACTGACCGGAGGGCTCGTGCCGACGGGCGTGAACTTCCCGATCTCGGGCACGCTCGAGATCCACCTCAAGCCCGGCACGGTGAACCAGGTGTCCGTCGACAAGAAGTCGTTCAAGGCCGCACCCGCCCGCGTGACGCTCAAGGACGTGCACATCAAGGTGGATGGCTGTGCGGGACAGTCGTTCCTACGCTCCTACGCGACACTGACGAGCTCCACGACCGACACCGACGACATCGTGGCGTACTACGGCGTCACGAAGTCCGTATGACACGAGTGATCCGGCAGGCACCGGCGGCGCTTCTCGCCGCCGGTGCCGCTGTCGTCTTCGCGGCTGCGGCCCACGCGCAGCCGCCGGCGCCGCCGGATCCAGTACCGCCCGCACCCGCGCCTGCGCCGCCGGGACCCACCATCCCGGTGATCGGCGCACCGCTGGGGCCCGAGGGCTGGAACATGCTCGCCCAGACCGGGCAACCCGCTGTTCCCGGAATGCTCGGAGCGCCAGCGATTCCGGGCGTCGATCGCGCCACGGCCCTGGGCCAGAACGCGGTGCCGTCGGCGCCGGGCGCGGGGCCGGGCGTGGTGCCGAACCTGCGAGCGTTCAACAATGCCTACGGGCTGCCGCAGAACGAGGTGCCATCAGCCCCGGGGCAGGGCCAGCAGTTCGACGTCGCCCCTGGGCAGGAAAACGCCGATGTCAACGGCCGCACCTGGCTGGGCCGCTTCTACGACCTGGCCGCGGATGGGCGCTTGCACGGAGCACTGCTCAACCAGTTGCCGCAGCAGCAACTCGGTGAGCCACTGCCGGGAACGGCTCCACCTCCGGGCACCAACATTCCGCCGGGCTTGGTGCAGTTCCTGCCCGATCCGGCAGCTCCGCCGCCGCCGCCGGGCTGACGGTCCTCGGCTCCGCGAAAGTGCCTCCAGTGCTGTAGTTCTTCGCTGGCTGCGACCGTGTGTGCACTTTCGCTGCGCCCCAACGGCAATCGGCCCCCACCGAAGACGGTGGGGGCCGATTGCGTCAGCGGTCAGGCGGCGTCAGCCTCCGGCTTGCGGTGCTTGCCACCCAGCGAGGGAGCGGACTTCTTCGTCTCGCTCTTGGCATCGGACGTCGACGCTGTCGTCGTATCGGACTCGGACGCCTTGGTCTCGGTCTTGGGCTCGGTCTTCGTCTCGGTCTTGGGCTCGGTCTTCGTCTCGGTCTTCGACTCGTCCGTGGTGTCGGTCTTTGTCTCAGAAGCGTTCTCGGTTTTGGTGTCCGGGGTCTTCTCGGATTCGCTCACGGTCGGCTCGGCCGACTCCTGGATTTCGGGTGCACGGTGCTTACCGCCAAGGGTCTTCGGAGTCTCGGCGAGCCGAGCCAGGAACGGGTGCGGGCTGTCGAGAACGGTAGTCGCCGAGTCATCGCCGGCCAGCAGGTTCGGGGCGTGCCGCGTCTGCAGTGCCAGCGACGCGGTGTTGCCACCGAAGACCTGGTCGATGACGCTCTTGTTGTAGGCGAGCTCATTCTTGACGGCGGTGGAGATGCCGGGCAGCGCACTCTTCAGGTTCGCGCGGACGGTGTCGACGTACCCGGGGATCTCGTCGGTGCGGTTAGCCAGCACATAGGTGAAGACCGAGAAGGGCAGCGAGACCAGCTGGACGACGGCGTTGGCGGCACTTCCGACGGCCTTCGAGACGCCGACGAAGTTGTGATAGGGGATGGTCAGCAGCTGAAGCAGCACGGTGCCCTGATCAACCGGATCAGCCTGTGCTGCAACGCTCTTGGCGCCCGCGGTGGTGGCGTCGGGTTGCGATCCGAACACCTGCGAGATCAGGTCGAGGTCGTACTGGATCTCGGTCTTGATCGCGGTAGAGATCCCGGGGAGAGCGCCGTCGAGATTGTTCCGGACGCTGTCGACGTAGGCGGGGATCTCGGTGGTGCGGTTGGCCAGGACGTAGGTCGCGACGGAGAACGGCAGTGACGCCACCTGAAGGACGGCGTTGACGGCGCTTCCGACGGCCTTCGAGACGCCGACGAAATTGTGGTACGGCGCGGTCAGGAGCTGCAGGAGCAGCGTGGCCCTGTCGACGCCCGACAGCTCGGCCATCGTGTCGACCGCAGCGACCAGCGTGGCGTCATCGGTCGGTGCCACAGGGGAGTTCAGCGTCCGGAGCGACGGCGGTACCGGATCGAACGTGCTGACCGCGGCTGACAGTTCGACGGGGATCGTCGCGGTGGCGCGCACGGAATCGGGAGTGGTCGAGGTCATGGCCAGGGCTGCCAGGCAGGCGGCCGAGACGAGTGCCACGAGGGGTTTGCCAATGGACGAGTGCATACCGTCGCCTTCGTAAGGGGTGTCAGGACGGACGGAAATGTACGGGGCTCGCACATGGGTGGTCGGAACGCATTGCAGCGCGCGCATTCTCGGCAGGTGAACGGGTGGTGACTTTCCTGGCAGTGGCTCAACCGATGGCGAGGGCGGCCGCCGCTGCGATCGCAGGCTCGGTGATGTCGCCGACGTCGCGGCCGTCTTCGACGACGAATGCCGTCAGCTCGCGCAAGCCTCCCAGCAGGATCAGCGCGGTGGCGGGTGGCAACGGGCGCACGCCTGCCCGTCGGAACCCGGGGCTGGCGGTCAACGTCGTCAGCAGCTCGGTGAGGTCGCCCATCACCTGGCGGTGCAGCGGCCGGGCCACGACGCCCAGCGCTGGAGCCTCCCGTATCCAGCACAGGGTGATCGCGGGGCGCGCCCCGATGTGTGCGACGTACGCCTCGACGGCCTGCCGGATCTGCGATCGCCAATCATCATCTGGCGCAACAGCTGCACGGATGCCGGCGATCAAGTCGGCGTTGTTGCGGCGCAGCAGCTCGATCAGGCACTGCTCCTTGCCGGCGAAGTGCTCGTAGAACGTGCGTTTCGAGGTCCGTGCATGCCGGACGATGTCGGCGACCGTGGTGTCGCGGTAGCCGCGCTCACCGATCGACGCGGACAGACCATCGAGCAGTCGGTCCGGCGTCAGCACTGCGGTCACGGTCATCTGCACCTCTTGCGGTCCCTGGTACCAAACGGTACCGTACCCCACATGACTGCGGTACACAGCAGTACCAAAACGGTGAACATCGATCGCTTGCCTCCGGAGCCACGCATTCCGCATGCGCTGCAGGGGCTCGGGTTCTCGTTCGCACGGAAGTGGACCGTGCGGCAGGCCACCCGTCAATGCGGTGACGTGTTCACGCTGCACCTGCCGGTGTTCGGTCCGTCGGTGATCGTGGCCGATCCCATGCTGGCCAAGCAGGTGTTCATGGCCAATCCCGACGAGGTGGGCAATATTTCGCCCAATCTGTCGCGGGTGCTCGGGCCTGGCTCGGTGTTCGCTCTCGACGGCACCGACCACCGCCTCCGGCGCAAGCTGTTGACTCCGCCGCTGCACGGGAAGAGCATCAAGAACTACGAGCGGATCTTCGAAGAAGAGACGCTGCGCGAGATCCGGACATGGCCGCAGGGAAAGCCTTTCGAGACGCTCGAGCCCATGATGCGGATCACCTTGAACGTCATCCTGCGGGCGGTGTTCGGCGCCGACGGTGCACATCTGGACGAGTTGCGGCGCAGCATCCCGCCCTGGGTGACGCTGGGATCGAGGCTCGCGGTGCTCCCGATGCCCTCGCACACCTATGGCCGGTTCACCCCGTGGGGCAAGCTGGCGGCCTACCGCAGGACCTACGACGAGATCATCGGACGACTGATCGATGCCGTCGCGTCCGATCCGGAGCTCGACTCCCGCGACGACGTGCTCTCGCTGCTGTTGCGCAGTACCTACGAGGACGGCTCGTCGATGTCGCGTGAGGACGTCGGCGACGAACTGCTCACCCTGCTGGCCGCCGGCCACGAGACCACCGCTGCGACCCTCGGGTGGGCCTTCGAGAGGTTCAGCCGCCACCCCGACGTACTGACCGAGCTCGCCGCGGAAGCCGACACCGACGACAACACCTACCGGCAGGCGGCGATCCTCGAGGTGCAGCGCACCCGCACGATCATCGACTTCGCTGGGCGGCATGTGTACGCACCGTCGTTCGACCTCGGGGACTGGGTCATCCCGCACGGCTACTCGATCTTGGTGGCCATCAACCAGATACACCGTCGCGCCGAGGAGTTCCCGGACCCGACACGGTTCGACCCGCAGCGCTTCGTGGGTCAGCGCCCGTCCACCGTCGCGCACATCCCCTATGGCGGTGGCACCCGACGCTGTGTCGGGGCCACCTTCGCCAACGTGGAAATGGATGTCGTACTACGAACTGTGCTGCGCCACTTCACCATCGAGCCGACCACCGAGCCGGCGGAGAAGCAGCACTTCCGCGGTGTCGCCCACACGCCCAAGCTGGGCGGGCGCATCGTGGTGCACCCCCGCTGAGTCTGGCACCACCAGCAGGCGAATCAGACCTGCGTGCGCTTAGGCAGCTTCCAGCCCGCGCGCGGAAAGTGGCAGGTGTACCCGTTGGGGTAGTGCAGCAGGTAATCCTGATGCTCGGGCTCGGCCTCCCAGAACTCCGGAGCCGGGCTGACCTCGGTCACCACCTTGCCGGGCCACAGGCCGGAGGCGTCGACATCGGCGATCGTGTCGAGCGCGACGTCACGCTGCTCGTCGTCGACGTAGAAGATCTCCGAGCGGTAGCTGCTCCCGACGTCGTTGCCCTGCCGGTTCTTCGTCGTCGGATCGTGGATCTGGAAGAAGAACTCGAGCAGCGCCCGGTAGTCGGTCTGCGCCGGGTCGTAGACGATCTCGACGGCCTCGGCGTGCCCCGGATGGTTCCGATAGGTCGGGTGGTCGTTCTGGCCGCCGGTGTAGCCGACGCGGGTGGACACCACGCCCGGCTGACGCCGGATCAGGTCCTGCATGCCCCAGAAGCAGCCGCCGGCCAGCACGGCCCGCTTGTAGTCGCTCATGCGCGCTCCTCAGTGGATTCGTCGGATGGGGTGAACAATTCACGGTACTGCCCGTAGCCCTCGGCCTCGAGGTCGTCGAGGTGGACGAACCGCAGGGCTGCGGAGTTGATGCAGTAGCGCAGGCCGCCCTGGTCGTGGGGACCGTCGGTGAAGACGTGCCCCAGATGGCTGTCTCCGTGGGCGGAGCGGACCTCGGTGCGAATCATCAGGTGCGAGAAGTCCCGCTTGCTGATGACGTTCTCCGCGTCGACGGGGCGCGTGAAGCTCGGCCACCCCGAACCGCTCTCGAACTTGTCGACCGAGGCGAACAACGGCTCACCGGAGACGACGTCGACGTAGAGGCCGGGTTCGTGGTTGTCCCAGTACTCCCCGGTGAAGGGGCGCTCGGTGCCGTTTTCCTGGGTGACGTGATACTGCTCGGGCGACAGTGCGCCGAGCGCGTCGGGATTTCTGTTGTAGGTCTGGGTCACGGAACCTCCTCGGGTTGGCACTTGTACAACCGTGAGTGGCCTGCGGTTAGTTCCCGTTACGGACCTCGTCGACCAGCGTCACGATCTCGTCAGCCACGGCCTGCGGCTGATACAGCATCTGGTTGTGCCCGGTCCCCGGCACGATGACGTTGGTGGTGCCGAGCGCGGCCGCCAACATGTCATTCGCCTGATGGACCTGAGTCTGGGTGTAGTTGTCGGGCTCGAGGTTCTTCGGCGCGGCGAACTTGTCGGCGCTCAGAACGATCGCCGGGACGCGGGGCAGCGGTGGTGCGGCCGCGATCCGCGCGAACGCGTCATACGCCAGGATCGCCTCCTCTCCCGGCGGCTTGGTGCGCCCGTCGGCGTCGAACGCGTCGTTCTGGTCGGGCCGACCGACGCTCACCAGGAATTCGGACGTCGGCTCGGAGAACAGCAGGCCGCTGACGAGTTCCGGATGCTGTCGAGCCAGCAGGTCGAGAACCAGGCCGCCGTAGGAGTGGGCGACGAACACCATCGGGGTGGGCAGCTGTGCCGCGGCGATCAGCGCGACGATGTCGTCGACGTCCTGCGCCGCGGTGTGCGGCTGTGCGACGGGGGTCGACCGATCCGGCCCGTCGGGCCGGGTGTCCGGTCTGTCGTAGGAGCAGATGCGCGTCGTCCTCGCGACGGTCGGCTGCGTCGCGACGTCGGTGGGGTAGACGATCGCAGCCTCGTCGACGAGGTCGTAGGGCTGTGAGCGAACCGGGTCGGCCGGCGCGATCGACGCGTTCCAGGCCTGGGCGTAGCTGCCCATGCCGGGGATGACGAAGACGGTGGGCGAGCCCGCAGCGGCGCTGCCCTGGCAGTCCAGATAAAGGCTGCGACCGTCGCCGATGTCGATGAGCCCGGCGACGTCCTGTGCGAGGGCGGTCGGTGCGGTTGCGAGCGCGGCGATGACTCCGATAGCTGTCGCCAGCAGCTTCTTCACGTCGATGACACTACGACTGGTCGACAAGACCAGGTAGAACGTGTTCTAGTTCTGGGTGTGACGGGTAGCACTTTCAGTCGCGACGAACTCGCCGCGGCGTTCGCCGAGTTTGAGAAGACGGTCGACCGCGCGGCGACCACCCGCGACTGGGACCCCTGGGTCGCGCAGTACACCGACGACGTGCTCTACATCGAGCACGCCGCCGGCACGATGCGCGGCCGTGAGGAAGTGCGGCCGTGGATCTGGGACACCATGGAGACCTTTCCTGGCAGCTACATGACGGCGTTCCCCTCGCGGTGGAAGGTGTTCGACGAGGACACCGGACGGGTGATCTGCGAGCTCGACAACCCGATGCGCGACCCCGGTGACGGCACGATCATCAGCGCCACGAACATCTCGATCGTCACCTACGCCGGCGACGGCAGGTGGTGTCGCCAGGAAGACATCTACAACCCGCTGCGCTTCGTCAAGGCGACGCTGAAGTGGTGCCGCAAGGCCCAGGAGCTGGGCACCCTGCCCGACGAAGCCGCCCAGTGGATGGCCGGGGTGACCCGATGAGCGCGCTCGTCATCGGGGCCAACGGCTACCTCGGCAGCCACGTGACCCGCCAGCTCGTCGACGCCGGTGAGGACGTCCGCGTGATGGTGCGCGACGGCGCCAACACGGTCGGCATCGACGACCTCTCCGTCATCCGCTTCGTCGGCGACATCTTCGACGACGACGTGCTGCGCGAGGCCATGATCGGCGCCGACGTCGTCTACTACTGCGTCGTCGACACCCGCGGGTGGCTGCGCGACCCGGCGCCGCTGTTCCGCACCAACGTCGAGGGCACCCGCCGCGTCCTCGACGTCGCGGTCGAGCCGGCGATCGCGGCGGGACTGCAGAAGTTCGTGTTCACCAGCAGCTATGCGACCGTCGCCCGGCGACGCGGGCACACCGCGACCGAGGACGACGTCATCACCGACGAGCGCGCACTCACCCCCTACGTGCAGTCGCGCGTGCAGGCGGAGCGGCTCGTGCTGGACTACGCCCGCACCCGCGGACTGCCCGCCGTCGCGATGTGCGTGTCCACCACCTACGGCGCCGGGGATTGGGGCCGAACCCCGCACGGCGCGATCATCGCCGGAGCCGCGTTCGGCAAGCTGCCGTTCGTGCTGGGGAGCATCGAGTTGGAGGCCGTCGGCATCGACGACGCTGCGGCCGCGCTCCTGCTGGCCGCGGAGAAGGGCAGGGTCGGCGAGCGCTATCTGATCTCGGAGAAGATGATCTCCAACGCCGAGGTGGTCCGCATTGCCGCCGAGGCCGTCGGGGTGCCCGCGCCGAGCAGGACGATCCCGCTGCCCCTGACCTACGCGATGGCGGCACTGGGCAGCCTCAAGGCGCGCCTGACCGGAACCGATGAGCGACTCTCGCTGGATTCGGTGCGGTTGATGCGCGCCGAGGCCCCCGTCGACTGCAGCAAGGCCAAGCGCGAACTGGGGTGGACGCCCCGACCGGTCGAGGAGTCGATCCGGGAGGCCGCGACGTTCTGGGTCAACCTGCGCTCCGCGAAACGGTAGAGGCTGCCACAATCTGTCGGTGCTCAACGGTTACATCTCGCACTGGTATGACGGACTCCCCACACCGCGGACGTTCCTGCCCGGCAGTCGTGACGCCGACGTCTGCATCGTCGGTGCCGGATACACGGGGTTGTGGACGGCGTACTACCTGAAGAAGGCCGATCCGAGCCTGCGCATCGTGGTGCTCGAGGCGCGGTTCGCCGGATTCGGTGCGTCCGGACGTAACGGCGGCTGGCTGTCGGGTCTGGTGCCCGGAGATCGTGAGCGCATGGCGCAGCAGTACGGCCGCGACGGTGTGGTGGCCTGGCAGCGCGCTCTGAACGAGGCCGTCGACGAGGTCATCGACGTCGCCGCGAAGGAGGGCATCGAGGCGGGCATCGTCAAGGGCGGGACGCTGGAGGTGGCCCGCAACCGCGCGCAGGCCAGTCGACTGGCTGCCGCGGCCGCGGCCGAGCGCCGCTGGCAGATCGACGGTATCGAGGAACTGTCCAGAGACGAAGCGCGGCAACGCATCCGGCTCAGCGACGTGGTGGCGGCCTACCACAACCCGCACTGCGCCAGGATTCAGCCGGCGCAGCTGGTGCGTGGGCTGGCCGACACCGTCGCCGCGCTCGGCGTAGACATCTACGAGCGCTCACCCGTCGTCGAGATCGCGGCCGGGCGCGCGGTCACCCCGCGCGGCACCGTCACGGCCCCGATCGTCCTGCGCGCGACGGAAGGGTTCACCGCGGGGCTGCGCGGGCTGAAGCGTCGCTGGTTGCCGATGAACAGCTCGATGATCGCCACCGATCCGATCCCGGCGCACATCTGGGACGAGATCGGTTGGCAGGGCAGGGAAACGCTCGGCGACACCGCGCACGGGTTCTTCTACGCGCAGCGCACTGTCGACGACCGCATCGCGATCGGAGGGCGCAGCGTGCCCTACCGGTTCGGGTCCCGCACCGACCGGGACGGCCGGGTGCCGGAACGCACGATCACCGCGCTGACCGCCACACTGCGCACCGTTCTGCCCCAGGTGGCCGACATCGGTGTCGCGCACGGCTGGTGCGGTGTGCTGGCCGTGCCGCGCGACTGGGAGGCGACCGTCGACTTCGACAGGGCCAGCGGGCTGGGCTGGGCGGGCGGCTACGTGGGCCATGGAGTGACCGCGACCAATCTGGCCGGCCGTACGCTCGTCGACCTCGTGCTCGGCCTCAAGACGCCGCTGACCGAGCTGCCCTGGGTGGGACACCGGTCGAAGCAGTGGGAGCCCGAGCCGCTGCGCTGGCTCGGGGTACGGGGCATGTACCTGGCCTACAAGGCCGCCGACTGGCACGAGGCGCGGGGGCGTGCCGGCACCTCACCGATCGCCGTCGTCGCCGACAAGATCGCCGGCCGCCCGCACTGAGTGGCGCCGAGGCGTTCAATGGAGTCATGACCGACCGACCTGTGCTCGAACCGTCGAGCAGCCACCCGATCACCGTCACCCCCACCGGACGTCGCGTCGTCGTCCGGATCGCCGGCGAGGTGGTCGCCGACAGCTCTGCCGCGTTGACGCTGCAGGAGGCCGATTACCCTGCGGTGCAGTACATCCCGATGTCAGACGTGTCGGCCGAGAAGTTGCAGCGCAGCGATACCGCGACGTACTGCCCGTTCAAGGGTGACGCCGGCTATTACGACGTCCGGACCGGGGACGACACCGTCACCGACGCGGTGTGGACCTACGAGCAGCCTTACCCGGCGGTCGCGGCGATCGCCGGGCACGTCGCGTTCTACCCGGACAAGGCCGACGTCGTGGTGGAGCCCTAGCCTGTGCCACAGAGCAGGACGGCCAGCGTCACATTCGCCGGCCCCGCAAGTCCAGCGCTGACGCTGTCGCCGCTGCGCCGGGGCCGGGCCGACCCGTGCTACCACGTCGCTCCCGACGGTTCGATCTGGCGGACCAGCCTGCTGGCCAGCGGTCCGGTCACCGCTCGGATCGGCCGCGAAGCCGTCGACACCGTCGGCTGCGAGGCGTGGGGGCCCGGCGCTGCGGAGTTCACCGACGCGCTGCCCGCCCTACTCGGGGCCGAGGACGAGGTGAGCGGGTTCGACCCGCAGGAGCCCACGATCGCGCGCGCCCACCGACGCGTGCCACACCTGCGGCTGGGGCGGACGGGGCGGGTGCTCGAGGCGATGGTTCCCGCCATCCTGGAACAGCGGGTGTACGGCAAGGACGCTCGACGGGCGTGGCGCACGCTCGTGGGGAAGTACGGAGCGCCTGCCCCGGGTCCCGCGCCTGCGCACATGCGGGTGCCGCCGAGCGCCGACGTGTGGCGTCGGGTGCCGTCCTGGGACTTCCACCTCGCCAATGTCGATCCGGGTCGCGCGCGGACCGTGGTCGGGTGCGCGCAACGCGCCGACGCACTCGAACGGCTGGTGCATCGGTCGTGTGAGGCGGCGCGCGCAGCGATGATGTCGCTGCCCGGTGTCGGCGTGTGGACGGCGGCCGAGGTTGCCCAGCGGGCCATGGGGGATGCCGACGCGCTGTCCATCGGGGACTACCACCTGTCCACGATGGTGGGCTGGAGTCTGCTCGGCCATCCCATCGACGACGACGAGATGGTGACACTGCTGGCGCCCCTGGCGCCGCACCGGCAGCGCGCCGTCCGATTACTGGAAGTCAGTGGGCTCGCGGTGAATCCGCGCTTCGGGCCGCGGGCGGCGATCCCGAATCTTGCCGAACTGTGACGTCGAGCGCAGGTGATTATCGCGCCGACGGCAGGGGTACACGGGGCGGGACATACGAAGGAGTTGTTACATGACTACGTTCACCGTGCCCGGACTGTCCGACAAGGCGGGCGCCGAGGTCGCTGAGTTGCTGCAGAAGGCGCTGAGCCGCTACAACGACCTGCACCTGACGCTCAAGCACGTGCACTGGAATGTGGTGGGCCCCAACTTCATCGGGGTCCACGAAATGATCGACCCGCAGGTCGAACTGGTCCGCGGGTACGCCGACGAAGTGGCCGAGCGCATCGCCGCTCTCGGCGCCTCCCCGCAGGGCACCCCAGGTGCGATCCAGAAGGACCGAACCTGGGATGACTACTCGGTCGGGCGCGACACCGTGCAGGCGCACCTGGCCGCACTCGACCTGGTCTACACCGGCGTCATCGAGGACACCCGCAAGAGCATCGAGCGGGTCGGCGAGCTGGACCCGATCACTGAGGACATGCTGATCGGCCACGCCGCCGAACTGGAGAAGTTCCAATGGTTCGTGCGGGCGCACCTGGAGAACGCCGGCGGTCAGCTGGCCAACGAAGGCCAGAAGACCGAGAAGAGCGCGGCCGACGCCGCCAAGAGCGCCTGACCGGTCAGTTCGTCGCCAGATCTGGGCTGCCGCCGGGGAGCGTGTCGTCGCGAACAGGACGATCGGCGAGCTCCTCGGCGGTGCCGAACAGGTACGGGTAGGCGACTCCGGCCAGGGCGGCACCGACCAGCGGCGCGATCCAGAACACCCACAGCTGCGCGGGTGCCCCGTCGCCGTTGAAGAACGCGACGCCGGTGGAGCGTGCCGGGTTGACCGACGTGTTGGAGATCGGGATCGAGATCAGGTGGATCAGGGTCAAGGTCAGCCCGATCGACAACCCCGCGAAGCCCTTCGGTGCGCGATCGTCGGTCGATCCGAGGATCACCAGCAGGAAGATGAACGTCAGCAGCACCTCGGCGATGATCACCGCCACCAGCGAGTACCCGCCGGGGGAGTGCGTGCCGTACCCGTTGGCAGCCATACTTCCCGTCGCGCTGAAGCCGTCGCGGCCCTTGGCGATCACGTAGATCGCGGCGCCGGCTACGACACCAGCGACGATCTGGGTCAGCCAGTAGCCGGGTACGGCTTTCCATTCCACCCGCTTGGCCAGCGCGGCGCCGAGGGTGACGGCCGGGTTGAAGTGGCCGCCCGAAATGGTGCCGAAGGCGTAGACGCCGCTGAGAACCGTCAAACCGAAGGCGAGTGAGACGCCGACGAAGCCGATCCCCAGAGAGACACCGTCGCCGGAGAGGAACTTGGCGGCGAACACGGCACTTCCGCATCCGCCGAATACGAGCCAGAACGTGCCGATGAACTCCGCTGCAACTCGATGCAGCATCGTCGGTGCGCGCATCAGGGACCTTCTTCCGCCGTCGAGGGCTCAACGGTGACACGGTCGGGTGCCTGAAGGCCGCGCTGTGTCCGAACCGATGCACTTTGGCAATGAACGATTCACCCAGGTCAGCGGTAGGCGGTCACCCGTCCCGTGAGTGCGGTGCGACCGTCCGACCCGACGGCGACGACGTCGGCGGCGGCGCTGCGCCGGCCCATGCGCGTCGGCGTCGCGCTGTAGTGCGCTCCGGCTCCGCCGTGCATCGGCCGGTAGAAGTTCACCCGCAGCGAGCCGGTGACGAATTCGGGTCCGGTGCCGCCGTTCAGGGCTGCCGATCCGACCAGCTCGAGCCCCATCGACGACACTCCGCCGTGGACGGTGCCCACGCCGTTGTAGACCGCGGGGTCGTCGCGTTGGACGAGCACCGCCGCCGCGCCGCCGGTCTCGCCGACCTCGACGGCCATCCGATCGGCCAATCGCGGACCCACTGTCGTCCCGTCTGTGTCGTCGGACCATGTCGTGAAGGTCGCCGGTGCGGGGATGTAGAAGGAACGGACGGTCGCCGTCGCGATCACTGCGCCGCCGACCGACAGGTCGCAGAGCGCCAGCGCGGTCGTTCCTTTGGGGCCGACGGGCCGCGCGACGCCGATCACGGGGTGATCGGGCGCGGCCGCGATGGCCTCTGCCGCCCCGGGAGCGACCTCCAGCGACAGCTCGCTGGACACCGTCCACTCGTCAGCTGCTCGGCGGACGTGATTGGCCGCGCCGGCGACATGGTCGACGAGCATCGCCAGCGGGGCGACGGTGGGCAGCCCGGTGAGGGGATTGACCAATCCGGCGATCGGAATGGACGCCGTCGCCAGGTCGGGGTCGTCGTCGTCGGTCTCGATTCCGAACCGGCCGAGGGGATGATTCAGCGGGTAGCGCACCCAGCCAGCCTGACCGGCGTGCCTCATCCGCGCAGCGGTGGGGCCGTCATTGCCATCGATCCTGCTGTGGCGCAGCGTGTTTGGGCCAGCAGGTGCCCGCCGGGCACCCTCGGTGGCTCTGTCAGCCACTCGGGCGACAACTCTAAGAATCTCGCCAGGCTTTCAGCAAATGCAACGAGAACGTCACGTGCACGTCATGACGGTGAGAGACTGATGTGGCAAATACTGGACGCGGGAGTGTCGAGTGTGTGATGTGGGTCTCACCCGGTGGATCTCCTCTTTATCGAGGTGAAAGACCGTCCATGGCAACGTTATTCGCCTGTGACCTGGCGCCGTGAGCCGTTGGGCGAAGTCCGGGCGGCCCAACCTCGTTAGGATGCACTAAGTTGGCATGTCAGGGGCCCTTTGTCATATCGTTTTGAGCACTTGTGGCGAGTGGAAAAAGGGCCGTCGTTCAGTGCTGCACGAGAGCCCCTCCGCCGCCGCCCCGGCTAACGTTCTCGCGCCGAGGTATCTGAAGAAATAAGGTAGGTGGGAATGGCGCCCAGTCCTCAGGGCCTGTACAACCCCGCATTCGAACACGATGCGTGTGGCGTGGCCATGGTGGCCGATATGCACGGCCGCCGCAGCCGCGACATCGTGGAAAAGGCCATCACGGCGCTGCTCAACCTCGAACACCGCGGCGCCCAGGGCGCCGAACCGAACACCGGTGACGGCGCAGGCATCCTGCTGCAGGTCCCCCACGAGTACTTCCAGGCGGTCGTCGAGTTCGATCTGCCCGAGCCGGGAAACTACGCCACGGGCATCGCGTTCCTGCCGCAGTCGTCCAAGGACGCTGCGACGGCGTGTGAATCCGTCGGCAAGATCGCCGAGGCCGAAGGCCTGCAGGTGCTGGGGTGGCGCGACGTGCCGACCGACGAATCGTCGCTCGGGGCTTTGGCTCGCGATGCCATGCCGACCTTCCGCCAGGTGTTCCTCGCCGGCGCCTCCGGAATGGACCTCGAACGCCGCGCCTACGTGGTGCGCAAGCGCGCCGAGCACGAACTCGGCACCAAGGGGCCGGGCCAGGACGGTCCCGGCCGCGAGACCGTCTACTTCCCGAGCCTGTCCGGGCAGACGTTCGTCTACAAAGGCATGCTGACCACGCCGCAGCTCAAGGCCTTCTACCTCGACCTGCAGGACGAGCGCCTCACCAGCGCGCTCGGCATCGTGCACTCCCGCTTCTCGACGAACACGTTCCCGTCGTGGCCGCTGGCTCACCCGTTCCGGCGCGTCGCCCACAACGGCGAGATCAACACCGTCACCGGCAACGAGAACTGGATGCGGGCCCGCGAGGCGCTCATCAAGACCGACATCTTCGGTTCGGGCCAGGACCTCGACAAGATCGTGCCCGTCTGTACGCCTGGGGCGTCGGACACCGCCCGCTTCGACGAGGTGCTCGAACTCCTGCACCTCGGCGGTCGCAGCCTGCCGCACGCAGTGCTGATGATGATCCCCGAGGCCTGGGAGCGCCACGAGTCGATGGACCCGGCGCGGCGGGCCTTCTACCAGTACCACTCCTCGCTGATGGAGCCCTGGGACGGTCCTGCGGCAGTGTGCTTCACCGACGGCACCGTGATCGGTGCGGTCCTGGACCGCAACGGTCTGCGGCCCTCCCGTATCTGGGTGACCAGCGACGGACTCGTCGTGATGGCCTCCGAAGCCGGCGTGCTCGACCTCGACCCGGCCACCGTCGTGCAGAAGATGCGCCTGCAGCCCGGCCGCATGTTCCTCGTCGACACGGCGCAGGGTCGCATCGTCGACGACGAGGAGATCAAGGCCGAGCTGGCTGCCGAGCAGCCGTACCAGGAATGGCTTGACGCCGGTCTGTTCAAGCTCGAAGAACTGCCGCCCGGTGACTACGTGCGGATGCCGCACCACCGCGTCGTGCTGCGCCAGCAGATCTTCGGCTACACCTACGAAGAGCTGAACCTCCTGGTCGCGCCGATGGCGCGCACCGGCGCCGAGGCGCTGGGCTCGATGGGCACCGACACCCCGATCGCGGTGCTCTCCGCACGGTCACGTGTGCTGTTCGACTATTTCCAGCAGCTGTTCGCGCAGGTCACCAACCCGCCGTTGGATGCCATCCGCGAAGAGGTGGTGACCAGCCTCGCCGGCACCGTCGGCCCGGAGGGTGACCTCCTCAATCCCGACGCCGAGTCGTGTCGCCAGATCGCGCTGTCGCAGCCGATCCTGCGCAACGCCGAGCTGTCCAAGCTGATCTGCGTCGACCCCGACCACGAGATCCGCGGCCACAAGCACGGCATGCGCGCCGCCGTCATCCGCTGCCTCTACCCGGTCAACCGCGGCGGCCGAGGGCTCAAGGAAGCACTCGACAACGTCCGCGCCAAGGTGTCGTCGGCGATCCGCGACGGTGCCCGCATCATCGTGCTCTCCGACCGCGAGTCCAACGAACAGATGGCGCCGATCCCGTCGCTGCTGTCGGTGGCTGCGGTGCACCACCACCTGGTACGTGACCGGACCCGCACCAAGGTCGGCCTCGTCGTCGAGGCCGGCGACGCCCGCGAGGTGCACCACATGGCGTGCCTGGTCGGCTTCGGTGCGGCCGCGATCAACCCCTACATGGCGTTCGAGTCGATCGAGGACATGGTCGATCGAGGTGTCATCAACGGCATCAGCAGCGACCAGGCCAAGGCCAACTACGTCAAGGCCGCAGGCAAGGGCGTGCTCAAGGTGATGTCGAAGATGGGCATCTCCACGTTGGCGTCCTACACCGGTGCCCAGCTGTTCCAGGCCATCGGTATCAGCCAGAAGCTGCTCGACGAGTACTTCACCGGGCTGAACTGTCCGGTCGGCGGCATCGACCTGGACGACATCGCCAACGACGTCTCCGCCCGGCACTCCCTGGCGTACCTGGACCGCCCCGACGAGTGGGCGCACCGGGAGCTCGAGGTGGGCGGCGAGTACCAGTGGCGCCGCGAGGGCGAGTACCACCTGTTCAACCCGGACACGGTGTTCAAGCTCCAACACTCCACGCGCACCGGTCAGTACGAGGTGTTCAAGGAATACACCAAGCTGGTCGACGACCAGAGCGAGCGGATGGCCTCGCTGCGTGGGCTCCTGAAATTCCGTGTGGGCGAACGCCCGTCGGTTCCTCTCGAGGAAGTCGAGCCGGCCAGCGAGATCGTCAAGCGGTTCTCCACAGGCGCGATGAGCTACGGCTCGATCTCCGCCGAGGCGCACGAGACGCTGGCCATCGCGATGAACCGGCTCGGCGGCCGGTCGAACTCAGGGGAGGGCGGTGAAGCGGTCGCCCGCTTCGACCGCGACGAGAACGGTGACTGGCGGCGCAGCGCGATCAAGCAGGTCGCCTCGGGTCGCTTCGGCGTCACGTCGCACTACCTGTCCAACTGCACCGACATCCAGATCAAGATGGCCCAGGGTGCGAAACCCGGTGAAGGCGGCCAACTCCCGGGGCACAAGGTGTACCCGTGGGTGGCCGAGGTGCGGCACTCGACGCCTGGCGTGGGATTGATCTCGCCGCCGCCGCACCACGACATCTACTCGATCGAGGATCTCGCTCAGCTGATCCACGACCTAAAGAACGCCAACCCGCAGGCACGCGTGCACGTGAAGCTGGTGTCGGAGAACGGTGTCGGCACCGTGGCGGCGGGCGTGTCCAAGGCGCACGCCGACGTGGTGCTGATCTCCGGGCACGACGGCGGCACCGGCGCCACCCCGCTGACGTCGATGAAGCACGCCGGCGCGCCGTGGGAGCTGGGGCTGGCCGAGACGCAGCAGACGTTGCTGCTCAACGGACTTCGCGACCGCATCGTGGTCCAGGTCGACGGCCAGCTCAAGACAGGCCGCGACGTGGTGGTCGCCGCGCTGCTCGGCGCCGAGGAGTTCGGCTTCGCCACCGCCCCGCTGGTGGTGTCGGGCTGCATCATGATGCGCGTCTGCCACCTCGACACCTGCCCCGTCGGCGTGGCCACCCAGAACCCGCTGCTGCGTCAGCGCTTCAACGGCAAGCCCGAGTTCGTCGAGAACTTCTTCATGTTCATCGCCGAAGAAGTTCGGGAACTGATGGCGCAGTTGGGCTTCCGGACGGTCAACGAGATGGTCGGCCAGGTCGGCGCGCTCGATACCGCCAAGGCTGCCGAGCACTGGAAAGCGCACAAGCTCGATCTGACCCCGGTTCTGCACGAGCCCGAGTCGGCGTTCATGAACCAGGACCTCTACTGCAGCTCGCGGCAGGACCACGGGCTGGACAAGGCGCTCGACCAACAGCTGATCGTGCAGTGCCGGGAGGCGATCGACGACGCGTCCCCCGTTCGGTTCTCCACGACGATCGCCAACGTCAACCGCACCGTCGGCACCATGCTCGGCCACGAGGTGACGAAGGCCTACGGCGGACAGGGACTTCCCGACGGCACGATCGACATCACGTTCCAGGGTTCGGCGGGCAACAGCTTCGGCGCGTTCGTCCCGAAGGGCATCACCCTGCGCGTCTACGGCGACGCCAACGACTATGTCGGCAAGGGCCTTTCGGGTGGGCGCATCGTGGTGCGTCCGCCGGAGAACGCGCCTGCGGACTACGTCGCCGAGGACAACATCATCGCAGGAAACGTCGTGCTGTTCGGCGCCACCAGCGGCCAGATGTTCCTGCGCGGCCAGGTGGGAGAGCGGTTCGCGGTGCGCAACTCCGGCGCCCACGCCGTCGTCGAGGGCGTGGGTGATCACGGCTGCGAGTACATGACCGGTGGACGGGTCGTCATCCTCGGCCCCACCGGCCGCAACTTCGCGGCGGGTATGTCCGGCGGCATCAGCTACGTCTACGACCCCGACAACGTCCTGGCCGACAATCTCAACGGCGAGATGGTGGCCTTGGAGAGCCTCGACGACGAGGACACCGAGTACCTGCGCGACATCATCACGGCGCACGTGGACGCCACCGATTCTGCCGTGGGACAACGGATTCTGGCCGACTGGGACGCCCAGTCCGGTTCTTTCACCAAGGTGATGCCCCGCGATTTCAAGCGTGTGTTGCAGGCCATCGCCGATGCGGAACGCAACGGAGACGATGTGAACGAAGCGATCATGGCGGCCGCAAGTGGCTGATCCGCGCGGTTTCATGAAGTACACCCAGCGGGAGACGCCGCAGCGTCGCCCCGTCGACCTGCGCCTGCGGGACTGGAAAGAGGTCTACGAGGAATTCCCTCCCGACCATCTGCAGGTTCAGGCCGCCCGGTGCATGGACTGCGGTATCCCGTTCTGTCACAACGGATGCCCGCTGGGCAACCTGATTCCGGAATGGAACGACCTGGTCCGCACCGACCGGTGGCGCGAGGCGATCGAGCGGTTGCACGCGACCAACAACTTCCCGGAGTTCACCGGGCGGCTGTGTCCGGCGCCGTGCGAAGGCTCGTGCGTGCTCGGCATCAATCAGGACCCGGTGACCATCAAGCAGGTCGAGGTCGAGATCATCGACAAGGCCTTCGACGAAGGCTGGGTTGTTCCGCTGCCGCCGGACCGCAAGACCGGCAAGAAGGTCGCGGTGGTCGGCTCGGGCCCGGCGGGACTGGCCGCGGCGCAACAGCTCACACGTGCCGGCCATGATGTGACGGTGTTCGAGCGGGACGATCGCATCGGCGGTCTGCTGCGCTACGGCATCCCCGAATTCAAGATGGAGAAGCGCCACATCGACCGGCGCCTCGAGCAGATGGAGGCCGAGGGCACCGAGTTCCGCGCCGGCGTCAACGTCGGGGTCGACATCACTGCCGCGCAGCTGCGTTCGCAGTTCGACGCTGTGGTGCTGGCCGGCGGCGCGACGGCGCGGCGCGATCTGCCGATTCCCGGACGTGAACTCGACGGCATCCACCAGGCCATGGAGTACCTGCCGTGGGCAAACCGCGTGCAGCTCGGTGACCCCGTCGTCGACGACGACAACCAGCCGCCGATCACGGCCAAGGGCAAGAGGGTCATCATCATCGGCGGCGGTGACACCGGCGCCGACTGCCTGGGCACCGCACACCGCCAGGGCGCTGAGCACGTGCACCAGTTCGAGATCATGCCGCGGCCGCCGGAGACCCGCGCGGATTCGACGCCGTGGCCGACCTACCCGCTGGTGTACCGGGTCACCTCCGCGCACGAGGAGGGTGGCGAGCGCGTCTACTCGGTCAACACCGAAGAGTTCTTCGGCGAGGACGGCCGTGTGACGGGTCTGCGCGGCTACGAGGTCGAGATGAAGGCCGGCAAGTTCGAGAAGGTCGAGGGCAGCGACTTCGAGATGGCGGCCGATCTGGTGCTGTTGGCCATGGGCTTCACCGGTCCGGAGCGTGAGGGCTTGCTGACGGATCTGAAGGTCGAGATCAACGAGCGCGGCAACGTCGGGCGTGACTCGAAGTTCGCCACCTCGGTTCCCGGGGTGTACGTCGCCGGCGACATGGGTCGGGGCCAGTCCCTGATCGTGTGGGCGATCGCCGAGGGACGTGCGGCCGCCTCCGCGGTGGACACGTACCTCATGGGGCACACGGCGCTGCCGGCGCCCATCAAGCCGACCGCGGTGCCGCAGCGGTAGTCAGACGACGGGGGTCGTCTCGAATCGCGGCCCCCGCAACGGCTCGCCGAAGCGCGCCCGCAATCCGGCTAGTTTTGAGGCCTCCCCTGACGATTGGTCCCGTTGGGCCGCGCGGTTGTCACTCGTAAGACATGGTCTGCTTCGGCCAACCCCCGGGGTGCGTTGGCCGACCCAACCGTCGGTGATCAAGGCCCGTTGCAATCTAATGGTCCTCTTCACCCAAAGCTGTTAGACCCTCAAACGATCCGGATCGTGTTGGCGCTCGGCAATTGATCGCTGCCGGAGCGGCATGAATAGACGACCAAAGTAATGAGCTCAATCGGCCACAGCGAATCGAAGACGAGCCTAGAATTCGGTGGGGCATAGAGGGCCTGATGTTCTACGAACATCGTTTCTTGCGAGACGGTAGGCGCTGCTGTTGCCCACAGGGGGAGGGAAGATGGCAGTTCGATCTGACGGTGGTCGATCAGTCTTGCTTCGTGGAGGCGGAAATGCGTGAGACCCCTAGGGTTTTGAGCCTCGCCACGGCTCTCGCGGCGCTCGCGGCACCCGCTGCCGTCCCGCCAACTACTGAAACGCCCCTCGACCTGGGCAACGCTGAGCACAGTGCGGACACCGAGGGAAAGGATGGGACAGTTGCTGAGTCTGGCCTGTCTGGCGGAGTGGAGCTAATGAGCTTCACGGTGCATCAGGCCAGCAACGGGATGTTGTTCCCGCAACATGGGTCGCACTCATCCCATTCTTCGCATTCCTCCCACGTTTCGCATGCGTCGTCCAGCGGAGGTTATGGAGGCGGTTACGTGCCGTCCCTTCCGAATCCGATCAACTTACCGCCGATCTACCCATCGCCTCTTCCTCCGCCTCCCGCCACCAGCACCGCTCCGCCGCCGCAGTCCACCGCCAACCCGATTCAGCACGCCTGCGAGCGGGCGGTCTATGGCTACGGTGTGACGGCTATTGTGAGCGAACTTGAACAATACTTCGGCCTTGGGGCGAGTGAGGCTACGAGCATTGCGCAGCAGGCATTGACCTCAGTGCTCACTGGCGGTGACTATTGCACCCCCTATCTCGGTGACAACTACTGACTTTTGAAGACCGCACAGAGGCATGAGAGGAATACGCCGCTGCCCAATGGCATCGGCGGGTGATGCCCATGACCAATCCGCCTTCGTCCGATGTAGTGGTCGATTTCAACGCGTCGATACAAGCGATCGGGGCTCTGCACGAGGCCGCTTACCGCTTGATCGGGCATGCCACCTGCCAGATTGACGAAGCGCAGGGGCGGTATGTATGCCGACTCTCTCCGTCGCAGTCGGAACTGCAGGGCGAGGAGTTGCGCTCCCACTTCCTCAATTTGGTCACCGATGAGAATCTCCGCGAGAAAGTGCGCCGCGAAACTGAGCGACTCCGAGATGTGATCGTTGCGTTGGCCTTTGGATCGCTGGCCGAGGAAAGGTAGGACTTTGGCTAGATTCGCGCCGCCGGACTCTTTCGCGCCCGAAAGGGCCGACCTCCACCTGCTGCCTATTCGTTTCGAACGGCTGGGTGAAGATCGCTTCCTCGTCGGCAACATGGTTGGTGACATGGCGGAAATGACTGCTCTGGAGCTACAACGCCTCTGTGCTCTTGAGCTTTCGCCGGGCGATGGGCTCTATGAGCGCGCGTTCGAGAAGCTCTTCGTCGCTTCAGTTGGACAGCGCTCACAACAACAACTCTTGGCTCTTAGGCTGCGTAGCCGCATGAGCTTTCTGCGGGCGGCTACGCCGCTTCATATATTCGTCGTCACATTGCGGTGCGAGCACTCTTGCCCGTATTGCCAAGTGTCGCGGCAGAGCAGGGACCGCGATCGTTACGACATGGACGAACAGACGGCCTCCCAAGCGTTGGACATCGCGCTGTCAGCACCAGCTCCGCTGATCAAGATTGAATTTCAGGGCGGCGAGCCGCTGCTGAATTTCGAGCTAATCCGATGGATTGTTCTGGCGGCCAAGGAGCGCGCTGCCCCACGTGGAAAGCAACTACAGTTCGTTATCGCGACGAATCTGGCCCTTCTCGACGACGATGTGCTCGACTTCTGCGACCAGCACGACATTCTTTTCAGCACATCATTGGACGGTCCTCGCGACCTGCACAATAAGAACCGTCCGCGTCGGGGGCAGAATAGTCACGAGCTTGCAGTAGCAGGTATCGAACGAATCAAGAGGCGACTGGGACCCGACAGGGTTGGGGCTTTGATGACTACCACCGAGGCGAGCCTTCATCGTGTCGAGGAGATCGTCGACGAATACCTCTTGCGGGGTCTCGACGGTATCTTTCTACGGCCCCTATCCCCATACGGGTTCGCAATGAAGACGAAGCAATTTCACAAGTATGGCGCAACAGAATGGCTCGATTTTTGGAAACGTGGCCTACGCTACATCATTGATATTAATAAGTCCGGGCGTCGATTCCCCGAATTCTATTCGGCTGTGATGCTTCGAAGAATGCTGAGCGACGAACCTATCGGTTACGTCGACCTGAGAAGCCCGGCAGGAATCGGGCTAGGTGCTCTCGTCTACAACTACGATAGCTCAGTCTTCGCGTCCGACGAGGCCCGGATGCTCGCGGAAATGGGTGACCGCCGATTCGAGCTCGGCAACGTGCGCCAGCACAAATATCGAGATCTCATGCTGTCTGACTCATTGGTGTCAGCGGTTGCGGATTCACTGACGCAAACAGCCCCGCAATGCTCGAGCTGTGTTTTCGAACCCAACTGCGGGGCTGACCCTGTGTATCACTATGCGACACAGAAGGACCTGCTGGGAATCAAGCCGCTCTCTGAGTTTTGCGAACGGCATATGGGCGTCATTACCCATCTGTTCGAACTGCTGGAACATTCTCCAGACGATGCTGAAGTTCTTCGAGGCTGGGCGGGATGAAGCCGCTGGTACTTTCCGCCCGGTCCCCCCGGAGTGACATCGTGGGTTTGGGCCTCGCAAATCGATTGTGGCGCCTTCGATCTGCTACCGATTTCCCGGCGCACAAGCACGATGCCGCCCTGATTCGAAGAGAATCCGATTGGGAGCTGGCGCAGGCGCGAGGGTACCGATTTGGCGTTGCTCGTGATGCGGCTCCGGTCAATGTCTCGCTAAATTATGTTCGACTGCCCGGGACGTTTGCAACGCTCGATGATGGTGACATTCTGGCGATCCATCCCGAGTCCGGTTGGGTGAGAGTACTTTTCCGCCGATCGTCCAAGCACAACTTTTTCCTCATAACGGAACGCTGCAACAACTACTGCTTAATGTGCTCTCAGCCGCCGAAGAAGGCCGACGATGGCTGGTTGCTAGACGAAATCGCGGCAAGTATTCCTCTAGTAGACCCGGCTACTGCCGCTCTGACGTTCACTGGTGGAGAGCCGCTGACTGAATGGCGTAGGTTCATCGAACTGCTTGAGCTGACCCGTAAGCTGCTCCCCGACACGGCAGTGCACGTCCTGACTAATGGTCGTGCATTCGCATCGGTTGACGTCGCAAACGCTTGGGCGGCAATTTCGCATCCGAAACTTTCGGCCGGCATTCCGCTCTATGCAGCGGTTGACCATATCCACGACTACGTGGTGCAGGCGAAGGGTGCCTTCGATGAGACCGTCCTGGGTGTGCTGCGGATGAAGGACCTTGGTCAGGCTGTTGAGATACGTATCGTGCTTCACGCCATTACGGCGCCCCGTCTACGAGACACATGCTCCTGGATTGCTCGCAATTTGCCGTTCATCGATCACGTGGCACTGATGGGTATGGAAAACACTGGCTTCGCGATCGCCAACAACGACAAATTATGGATCGATCCGGTTGATTATCAGGACCAACTGAAAGCGGCTGTAGACGTGCTCTCCGTAGCAGGGGTTAATGTCTCGGTTTATAACTTGCCGCTATGCGTGCTCGACCCAACTACTCGCGCATATGCAGTTCAGTCAATCTCCGACTGGAAGAACTCCTACATCGCCGAGTGCGACGGCTGCTCAGCGCGGAGCGATTGCGCAGGCTTCTTCTCAACGGGGCGACCTAGAATCAGCCGGGGAATCGCAGCTATCTAGTCGGCGGCTGGGTGCTCTCGGTCGCCCACGTCGCCGTCGTCCCGGCCGAACGGCTCGCCGGGCGATTCGCGACGACCCGACTGATGCCGGTGGGTGCCCCGGGTCGCTTGGTCTACGACCACCGCGAGATCGTCGCGATGGCTGTCGCCGAGGTCCGCGCCAGGTACGCGACCGCGCCCGACCTCGACAGGCTGCTGGGTGACGCGTCCACGCTGCGGGAGCTGCGCCTGGCTCACGAAGCCGTCGCGGGAGTGACGCTGCAGCGCGACACCTGCGCGATGGAACCCCAACTGACAGCGACCGGGGATCGGGTGACGGTCGGTCGCGGAAGGCCGCCGGAGCTGTTCCGCCGAACGTGAGCGAGCCCGCTGCGAGTGCATCGATTTCACAACCACTACGCCACGCTCGGTGCACGGGATGGTCAACGACCGGTTTCGCGGCGTTAACACCAGCCCCATGAGTCACACCAGAAACAGCATATTTTTTTTCGGCGTGCCTTCCAGTGTTTGCCAGCGGTCAGGTATCTAATGACTTGGTGAGGGCGCTGCGGTAAGGTGGCTCCCCGGTTCAGCTATACGTACACCGCAGGAGTAGACACCGTGTCCATCACCCCGGTTACCCGCACTCGGATCAGTCGTATTGCCTGGTCACTGTTCCGCCACCCCGTCAAAAGCCGCGAATTTCCGGCCAAGGCAGAGCGCCTGATCACCCCTGACGAACTCGTTCGGTACGGCTTCTAGCGAATTTTGTCGCGTCCGTCGATCTCCAGGTGGACGCTGCGACCCGCAACGTTGCCCTTCGTTACCGAATCGTGATCATCACCGATCTTTGCTGAGCAGACCTGAGTCGCGGATCGCCTCGGCGAGCGGCTCGAGCACCGCAGGATCGTAGGGCGGGGGCAGATAGATGATCGCCAGATCGAGGCCCTCGGCGCCGAGCGCGATGCAATCCTCGATGAGCTTGCGGTAGTTGCGCTCCTCCAGCCGCACATGCGAGGACAGCATGATGTCCTTGGGATCGCGTCCCACGTCTGCGCAGTGCCGCTTCAGTACATCTCGCTTGCGTGCGAATTCCTCTGGTGTGCCGCCGACGTAGTTCCAGTGGTCGGCGTACTGGGCGGTGATACGCAGGGTGCGCTTCTCGCCGTTGCCGCCGATGCAGATCGGCGGATGCGGCTGCTGCGGACCTTTCGGCTCGTTGCGGGCGTCCTTGAGTTGGTAGAACCGGCCGTCGAAGGTCGTGGTCTCCTGACTCAGGAGGCCACGCAACACCTGACAGGCCTCCTCGAAGCGGTCGAACCGCTCCTTGATGCTGCCGAGTTCGATCCCGTAGGCGCCGGACTCCTCCTCGTTCCAGCCGGCGCCGATACCGAGCTCGAGGCGGCCGTTGGAGACGATGTCGAGTGCCGAGGCCATGTTGGCGAGTACAGCCGGGTGCCGGTAGTGGATGCCGGTGACGAGTACGCCCACACGCAATCGGGTGGTCGCCTGGGCCAGAGCGGTGAGCGTGATCCACCCCTCCAGGCAGGGGCCGGTCGAGTCGGAGAAGATCGGATAGAAGTGGTCGAAGGTCCAGCCGGATTCGAAGACATCGATGTCGTCGGCGGCCCGCCAGATCGCGAGCATGTCGGACCAGGTGGTGTTCTGCGGGGAAGTCTTGAATGCGAATCTCACTATGCCGACTCTAGGACGAAATCCTGGAGATGCGCCGATGAGTTCGGCGGACGGTGCGAGTCAGCATGCACATGATCGATATGACCTCAGCGTGTGCGGGCACCGCGGATCTGGTGCGGACCGTCGGTGACGGCGAGTTGACGGGGCCGACGCCCTGTTCGGAGATGAGCGTAGCGGCGTTGGTGTCGCACCTGGGTGGGCTGGCGGCGGCGTTCACCGCGGCGGCGCGGAAGGACTTCTGCGAGCTGACCAACTCTCCGCCAGAGGTCAGCGACCGGCTCGACGACGACTGGCGGACCTCGTACCCGGAGCGTCTGACGGCAATGGCGGCGGCGTGGGGAGACCCCGCGGCGTGGGAGGGGATGTCGCGCGCCGGCGGCGTGGATTTCCCGGCCGAGGTCGGCGGCAGGATCGCGCTCACCGAGGTCGTGGTGCACGGCTGGGATCTGGCGCGGGCCACCGGCCGACCGTATGCGGTGGACGACGACGTCCTGCGCGCGGTGCTGCCGCACGTGACGGAGTTCGCCTCCGGGCCGCCGGTCGAGGGACTCTTCGCCGCGGCGGTTCCCGTGAATGATGATGCGCCGCTGCTCGATCGGGTGGTGGCACTCACCGGACGGGACCCGGCCTGGACGCCCTAGGGCGCGACGAGTGACATCAATTCGGTTCCGTCGTCAGATAATTGAACAAGCGTGGTGTTGATGCGCCAGACGTTGCGCCAGGAACCCGGAGCCGAGCTGATAGTCCACAACCGCTCGCATGTGTCGAGGTCGGTAGCTTCGGTGTCGAGTCCTATTGTCTGGTTCCCGTCACTCGTCACCGCGACGCGGCCGTCAAAGCCGATGTACCCGGCGTCCATGTCCACATCGGTGCATCGCTTTCCCCACGTCCCGGAGCGCACGTCGTATTGGGCCCAACCGCGGGTCGAGAAGTCGCTGGCACTGATGATCAAGCGTGAACCGACCAGGCGGACAGGGTCACCCGTACCGGACGGCGCCGAGAACACGAGGTCGCCACGCGATGTCACCAAGGCCCAGCTGTCCTCACCGTCAAACGAGGAGACGACTGGTAGATCGAAATAGCCCCGCAGCGAGGACAACCCGCCGGTGAAGTTTCGTGTCGACGTGCGGTTGCCTGTTGCGTCGAAGAATTCGATCTGGTCTCGTGGGTCGCTCGTGTCGATCAGGGACACAAAGCCTCCGGGGAACAACAGGGTGGTTTGTTGCTCAGCGCCGTCTGGGAGCTGGGGGCGAAGTACTCGTCCGTCAGACGGCGAAAACACCACCTTGCCGAATGAACCCCTCCCGGAGGTGGTTTGGTACGCCAAAGCGGGAGGGTCGATGTCCAGTGGGTGAAGGTACTTCGGTCCCGGGTCGCCGGCGCCGGGTACGAACCAGGTGGTGTTCGCAGTGGGGCCGATGCCGTAAACCCCCTCGTTCACAGATTCTGCGACGGCGTAGATGCCTAGCTGCGTCACTTCGAGGTCGTTGGGTCGAACGTTGAGGTCAGTCTGTCCGTTGTAGGTCACCGCGCCGGAGCGCGAATCGATGACCCAAGCTGTCCGGTCGGCGATATCGCTTGTCACACAGAGAACAGCATCAGGCCCGTTGAGAAGGCACTCCGGTTTGCCTCCTGTATTGAGTCTGACGGCCGGGAAAAGAGAGACACCGCGTGACACGTCGATGCCGGCAAGCCACCACTGGGTGGGTTCATCGGGTGTTCGCGCGAGGAAAAACGCTCGATCACCGACGTTGTTGATGAACGGACGGGAATGGATGGGCATGTCAGCGGTCGACAGCTGGCTGTCCTCTGGCAAGCCGAGGTCTTCGAGATGTACATGCCAGCCGGGGATCGGCAGAGAACTCATGGACGCGCTGACGAAGTGTTGGCCCGACGGTTGCCAACTGACGCGGAGTTCTGGCGGGATGCCCCCGCGATCTCCCCTCAAGAAGAACGCCGCCCCAGCGATGAGGAGGCACACGACCACGAATACTCCAGCTACGAGTGGCCAGTGCGACCGGCGTCTGGGAAGCGGCGTCTCATTGGCATCGTGCTCCCACGTGGCCCACCGCGGCGGTGTTCGCTTGCGTAGGGAATTCACCTCGTTACCAGCGGCATTCACTGCCGATGTCCCGGCCGGCGAGGTAGTCGGCATTCTCGTAGTTGGATGCCGCCGTAGTGAGTTTGGCCGACAGCTCCGTGGATCGTGCGAACAATCGCCGTCCCAGCGACACTCGCGTCTGGTCGACATCGGACAGCACGGTGCTTGTCATCGCGCAGATGAGTCCGTGGGTCTCACGGACCCGGTCCGAGACACCGGCTATTGCACGGTTCGCCCCCGTGAACTGGTCAGCTGCCCGAGACTGCGTATCAGCCAACTGGCGGATGTGGTCGGTAACGACATGCACGTTGATCTCAGGGTTGGTCACGGGTTGCTGCCTTTTCATTCTCGTCTTCGACCCTGGTTAGCGGCGCGGGGCCGACCGTCGGGGATTGGCCACCGGCCGCTCCCCCGGGTGAAGGGCTGCGAAGAATGTGAGGGGTGGTCCGCGCAGTCGCACGAGCGGCAGACCGCTTCTGCTCGGGGAGTGAAGGGGGACCGGAGAGATTTGGCGTGACCGAGGGAGCGCGCGGAACTAGACCGTAAGGTGTTGCGGGAGGACCCCATTTGGGCTCGGTATCGGGTATTTCATAAGTGCCTGGCTCGCGGATTCGTCGAGGCAGTTTCGCGAGGTCCTCGTTTTGCTCGACAAAGGTTCCGCAGGGTCCCGCAAGCTCAGGTGTAGGGGCTGCCGCGCTGTCTTCCTCGCTCATGGACTTGACGGACTCCGTGTACTCGCCGTGGATACGCTCGATCCGCCCTGCGTTCTCCACCGAGTTTCTGATCAGAATCGCTAACGCGCTTTGAGTGGTGGCCAGAGCAGCGCTAGCGCTGGCGAGATCTGCCGCCGCCTTTGCAGCAGCCATACCCGGGATGAAGTTCATCCACGATGTTGCGAGTCCGAAGTCGTACAAGCTCTGAGACGCTTCGTCCAAGGTCTGCCGTGTACGACGCACCTGGCCCGCCTGCGTTGCGATCACGTCACCGATCGCTTTGTCCGCGACACTGGCATCGGACGTCACACGTCGATGTTCCGCATTCGTGTTCCGGTAGGTCTCCGCCGCCGCGCCATCCCACCGATCGTCCTTGGGCGCGGCATCGATGAGCGTCTCGACGGTGTCCTCGAGCCGGCGTGCGGACTCCCGATAGCCGTTGCCCTCGTCCGGGTCGCCGGAGCCGGTCAGTGCCTTCTGGCCCTCGATGGCCAGTTGCGCGGCGGACAGGATCTTCGAGTCGGCGAGCTTCGCGGCCGGCCCCAGGTATCGCCGGGGGATCTCGCCCAGGCTGACCCCCAGTCCCTCGACACCGTCGAGAACGCCGACGACGTCGCCGATGAGATTGCGGCCGTTGGTGGTCGCGCCGTGCACATCACCGCTGAGCAGGTTGACGACGAAACTCGGTGCGTCCATCGCACCGCTGCGTATCCCGTCGCCGATCTGGAAGAGATCCTCGAACAGCCCCACGACACCCCCGTCCGTCGCAGAAAACACTAACAACCGGCCAAGAGGGGTCTTGACAGGATTTTCTGCCCTGCCCTGCGGGCACACTGAAGGCATGGATCCGGTCACCGCCCTGCGCCAGATCGCCTACTACAAGGACCGCGCCCGCGACGATCCGCGCCGAGTGATGGCCTACCGCAACGCCGCCGACGTCGTCGAGGCGCTCACCGACGCCCAGCGTGAGAAGCACGGCGCCGCGAACAGCTGGCAATCGCTCCCGCGGATCGGACCCAAGACGGCCAAGGTCATCGCCCAGGCCTGGGCGGGGCACGAACCCGACGTGCTGGTCGAGTTGCGCGAGTCCGCCCAGGACCTCGGCGGCGGTGAGATCCGTGTCGCGCTGCGGGGCGACCTGCACGTGCACTCGAACTGGTCCGACGGCTCGGCGCCCATCGAGGAGATGATGCTGGCCGCCCGCGAGCTCGGGCACGAGTACTGCGCGCTGACCGACCACTCGCCGCGCCTCAAGATCGCCAACGGTCTCTCACCCGACCGACTGCGCCATCAGCTCGACGTCATCGACGAGCTCCGCGAAAGTGTCGCTCCCATGCGCATTCTCACCGGTATCGAGGTCGACGTCCTCGAAGACGGTTCACTCGATCAGGAGCCCGAGCTTCTCGAGCGGCTCGACGTCGTCGTGGCGAGCGTGCACTCCAAGCTCGCGATGGATGCTCCCGCGATGACGCGTCGGATGATCAAGGCCGTCACCAACCCGCACGCCGACATCCTCGGGCACTGCACCGGCCGGCTGGTCACCGGCGGGCGGGGGATGCGCCCCGAGAGCACCTTCGACGCCGACGCCGTGTTCACGGCGTGCCGGGACGCCGGCACCGCTGTCGAGATCAACTCGCGACCGGAGCGCCGCGATCCGCCCACCCGACTGCTCACCCTTGCGATGGAGATCGGCTGCGTGTTCTCCATCGACACCGACTCCCACGCACCCGGCCAGCTCGACTTCCTGGGCTACGGCGCCCAACGCGCACTCGACGCCGGCCTGGCCGCCGACCGCATCGTCAACACGTGGGACGCGGACACTCTGCTGGAATGGACCCGCTCGTGAGCGTCAATCGGGCAGCATCGGCATCTCCCATCCCGTGTCCTTGCCGACCAGCACTCCCCGCATGACCGCCGCGTTGCCGTAACGACCCCTCACCCGGTCGATCGCCGCGTCGATGCTCGTACTGTCCGCGGCGAGGGCGGAGTGCGAGAACGGCAGCTCCATCTGCTGCGCACCGTCGCGGTCGATGTTGCAGACCGCGAACCCCACCAACGTCAGACCCCGCTCGGCGATCAGCGGTGCCGCGCCCGCCACCAGAGCCCGCGCCGCCTGCAGGATCGCGTCCGTCGACGCCGTGGCTCGAGGCAGGGTGTGGGAGCGGGTGACACGGGTGAAGTCGTCGAACCGCAGGCGCAGCACTATGGTGCGTCCCGTCCGGTCGGCGGCGCGCATGCGCCGCGTGATCCGGTCGATCAGGTTGACGACGACCGCGTCCACCTCCGCCGGCGACATCGTGTTGCCGGCCCGGCCGAGCGCGCGCTGGGCTCCCACTGAGCGGCGCCGCTGCCCCGTCACCACCCGACGGCGGTCTTGATTGTGAGCCAGCGCGAACAGTTGACGACCCATCGCGCCGCCGACCATCGACCGCAGTGTGGCCTCGTTCAGCTCAGCGACATCCGACACCGTCTCGATGCCGTGCTCGCGAAGCTTGGCCGCGGTCTTGGCACCCACGCCCCACAGCCGCCGCACCGGCAGCGGGTGGAGGAAGGCGAGCTCACGGTCGGGCGGCACCAGCAGCAGACCATCGGGCTTGGCCTCCTGGCTGGCCACCTTCGCGAGGAACTTGGTGCGCGCGATCCCGACGGTGATCGGCAACCCGACCTCGTCACGCACCCGCTCCCGCAGTCTGGCGCCGACCTGTACCGGAGTGCCGGACACCCGGCGCAACCCGGACACGTCGAGGAACGCCTCGTCGATCGAGAGTGGCTCGACAGCCGGTGTCGTGTCCCGGAACACCTCGAACACGGCCTCGCTGGCCTTCGAATATGCGGACATACGCGGCGGCACCACGATGGCCTGCGGACACAGCGCCCGGGCCTGCCGGCCGCCCATCGCGGTCCGCACCCCGAACGCCTTGGCTTCGTAACTGGCCGCCAACACCACCCCGGCGCCCACGATCACCGGCTGACCGCGCAACGCAGGATTGTCCCGCTGCTCGACCGACGCGTAGAACGAGTCGAGATCAGCGTGGAGGATGCTGGCTTCCCCGGACACGAACACATGTTCGCATCAAGGGCCGACACGAAAAGCTAGGCCGAGTCGCCGTAGATGCTGGTGGTCCAGATGTGCTCGAGGTTGTCGAGCACGCGGTGATCGGGGATCGCGGGCTGCTGGCCGGCAAATGTCGCCGCCATGACCGACTCGTTCATCAGGTTCAGCGCGGTCGCCAGCTCGATCGCGGGCACCGTCACCGGCGCTGCGCCGGCGGCCCGTTCCGCCTCGATCACCGTCGCCGAATGGTCGATCCAGCGCTGCATCGACCGCGCCCACATCTCGCGCGCCGCCGAGTCCGTGGTGCGGACACCGACCGTCGCGGCGCACACCGCGCGGTGAGCGCCGAAGGTGCTCACGAACACATCGATACCGCGGCGCCAGAATGCCCGGCGATCGGCGGGCCGGGTCGCTATCGACTCGGCCAGCGCGGCATCGGCCTCGGCGATGACGCGCTCGAGCAGCGTCAGCAGGACAGCGTCCTTGGAGGGAAAGTAGAAGTAGAACGTGGGCCGTGAGATCCCGGCGCCCTTGGCGAGGTCGTCGACGGAGATCTCGGCCAGCGGGCGGTGCTCCAGCAGGCGCTCGGCGGTCTCCAGGATCGCGAGCTCTCGGTCGTCACCCGACGGGCGCGAACTGCGCCGGCCGCGGCCGGCACGCGCATGGCTGGTGGTGGACACTTCCTGCACTTTACACCCTGTTGATAATATCGACGCACTGTTGACTGTCTCGACGCGGCGTTGATAGCTTGCCTTCATGACCGAGTTCGTCGACGTCGTCATCGTGGGAGCCGGAATCTCCGGCATCAGCGCCGCGTGGCACGTGCAGGATCGCTGCCCCGGCACCAGTTACGTCATCCTCGAGCGGCGAGCCCACCTGGGTGGCACCTGGGACCTGTTCCAGTACCCCGGAATCCGTTCCGATTCGGACATGTTCACGCTCGGATTCCGCTTCAAACCGTGGACATCGAACAAGGCCATCGCCGACGGCCCGTCGATCATGGCCTACCTGAAGGAGACCGTCGCCGAATTCGGGATCGACAAGCACATCCGGTACGGGCACACCGTCACCAACGCCGATTGGTCCGACGACGAGAACCGCTGGACGGTGACCGTTGACCGCGACGGCGAACAGGTCGAGATCTCCGCCCGCTACCTCATGGCCTGCAGTGGCTACTACAACTACGACCAGGGCTACGCCCCGGACTTCGCCGGCGCCGACGACTTCACCGGACCGATCGTGCACCCGCAGCACTGGCCCACTGACCTCGACTACGCCGGGAAGCGCATCGTCGTGATCGGCAGCGGCGCCACCGCTGTCACTTTGATTCCCGCCCTTGCCAATTCAGGTGCCGGTCATCTGACCATGCTGCAGCGGTCGCCGACCTTCATCGCCGCGCTCCCCGACGTCGACCCCTTCACCGTCGCGACCAACAAGCGCCTGCCCGCCAAGGTCGCGTACGTACTGAACCGGTGGAAGAGCATCCTGGCCCAGTCCGCGCAGTACCAGATCGCCCGCCGCTTCCCCGACTTCTTCCGCAAGCAGCTCCTGACGATGGCCCGCCACCGCCTACCCGAGGGCTTCGACGTCGACAAGCACTTCAACCCGCGTTACAACCCGTGGGACGAGAGAGTATGCCTGGCGCCCAACGGCGATCTGTTCAAGACGATCCGCGCGGGCAAGGCCGACATCGTGACCGACACCATCGAGCGCTTCACCGAGACGGGTATCGCACTGTCCTCGGGAAAGCATCTCGACGCTGACATCATCGTCACGGCAACAGGATTGAACCTCCAGCTGTTCGGCGGCGCGACGATCTCCCGCAACTGCGAGCCCCTGGTGCTCAACGAGTCGATGGCCTACAAGGGCATGTTGCTGACGAACATGCCCAACATGGCGTTCACGATCGGCTACACCAACGCGTCGTGGACGCTCAAGGCCGATCTGGTGTCCGAGTTCTTCTGTCGGGTCATCAATTACATGAAAGACAAGGGATACGACACCGTGGAACCCAGGCATCCCGGCGGCAGTGTCGACGAGGCGCCTCTGATGGACTTCACGCCGGGGTATGTGTTGCGGGCGCTGGACTACCTGCCCAAATCAGGCTCGCGCACCCCGTGGCGGCTCAAGCAGAACTACCTCCTCGATCTGCAGCTGATTCGCCGTGGCAAGGTCGACGACGAGGCCCTGGAGTTCACGAAACACCCTGCAGGGGTGCCGACTTCGGCGTGATCAATCGGTCGCCGCGATGACGACGATCCCGTCGTCGTCGCTGTGGGCGATGTCGCCCGGGGTGAACACCACTCCGCCGAACTCGACCGCCTCGTTGCGCACACCCTCGCCGGTCTTGGTGCTCTTGCGCGGATTGGTACCCAACGCCTTGATGCCGATGTCGAGAGTGCGCAACGTCGAGGCGTCGCGTACCGCCCCGTTGATGATCAGGCCGGACCAGCCGCTGGCCCGGCCGAGCTCGGCGATCACGTCGCCCACCAGGGCGGTGTGTACGGACCCGGCGCCGTCGATGACGAGCACTCCACCATTGCCGGGCTCCGAGAGGACCGACTTCAGCAGCGCATTGTCCTGAAAGCAGCGCACCGTGGTGATCGGGCCGGCGAACTCGGTGCGCCCACCGAACTGGCGCATCTGCAGATCGCAGCTACGCACGTCGGGGCCGATCTCGTCGACCAGGTCAGCGGTGGGGCGAGGGGTGACAGTCACCGCGCCATTATGCCGTGATGATGTCGTGCAGGAACTGCGCAAGTCCCGGCTCGACGTCATCGTAGTAGCGGGTGAACCGCTCGTCGGCGATGTACATCTGGGCGAGGCACACCTGCATCTCGTCGCTGCAGTCGTAGAACTGGTCGATCGACGCGCGATGGCGGGCTCGTAGTTCGCGTGCCCTCGGCGAGTTCGGCGCCACGCCGTCGCGCTTCGCGGCGGCGAGGTCGGCCAGCAGCGCGTCGTTGTCGGCCTTGACCGCGATCCAGTCCTGCTTGGTGAACGACGAAACCCGTTGCTGTGATTGTCTCCACGCCTCGGTGTCTCCCCACCGCTCTTCGGCTTCGCCGGCGTACTCGTCGCCGAATGCGGTGCTTCCGAAGATCTCGACCTGTTCTTCGGCGGTGAGCTGGATTCCTTGTCGGTGCGCTGCCATGAGGTTCTCCACTGCAGTGATGGTGTCGGCGAGCCTGCTCGCCTGGGCGGTCAACAGGGCGTGCTGATGGGCTAGCACGGCGCGGATGTCGGTGTCGGGATCGTCGAGGACCGAACGGATCTCGTCCAGAGGTAAGCCGGCGGATCGGTACACCAGCACAATGAGCAGGCGTTCGATGTCGGCGTCGGTGTAGTTGCGGTAGCCAGCGGCGGTGCGCGTGCTGGGCACGACCAGACCGATGTGGTCGTAGTGGTGCAGCGTGCGCACCGAGACGCCGGTCAACGCGGCGACGGCGCCGACGGAGTGTGTGGCTGTCATGGACGCCACTATCGACCCTGACGTCGCGTCAGAGTCAAGTCCGAGGCGTCAGTCCTGATTACGCCGTGCGGCGAGTAGTACCACGACGAGAGCGAGGATGCCGGTGACGGCCGCGGCCGCGAGCGGTAGCCGCGCCGACCGCGACTCCTCCCGAGCGGCGGGTACCGGAGCGGTGGCCGCCGAGCTCGCCGTGGCGACAGTCGACTTCGCCTGGGCAGCAACCTCTTTGGCGGCCTCAGCCAGTTCTTCCGCACTCTGCGGGGGAGTGACCTTCGTCGCGGAGGCCTTCGTCGCCGGAGCTTTTTTGGCAGGTGCTTTTTTGGCGGGCGCCTTCTTGGCCGCCACCTTCTTCGCCGGGACCTTCTTGGCGGGAGCCTTTTTGGCGGGTGCCTTCTTGGCAGGCGTCTTCTTGGCGGGAACCGCCGCGGGATCACTGCCGGGGGACGCAGCTTCCGACCGGTCTTCGGGCCGATCCGACTGCTCCATGTCACCGCTCCTTCGACTGTCCAGGCGTGCGCGTCAATTCATCATGCCAGGTGGGCCAGGGCGACCCACTGCCGTGTCAGCCGGTCACCGCCAGCGTCGCCGCCGCGGCCAGCGTCACCGCCATCAACCCCAGCTCGGTGTAGGCGCGGGTGCGCGACAGCTCGGCACTGGAGCGGTGAGCACGCGCATCGGGCAACCAGGATGCGCGGTTACGCCAGGCCAGCGCCAGGAGGACCGCTGTGAGCACCAGCTTGGCGCACAGCACACGGCCCCATCCGGTGGTGAGGAGGTGCATGGGCGTCTGAAGCTCCGCCAGACCCGCGATCACGCCACCGACGAGCAGGACGGCGACGCTGGCCAGCGACAGCGCGGAGAACCGCGGCAACACCCGCGCCCATTGCCCGCGATGCGACACGGTCAGCACCAGCGCGGCGAGCACCCCGCACCAGAGCGCGGCCGAGAGCGAATGCACAGCGACGGCGATACCGCCCACCGCGTCCTCGCCGAGATGGCCCGTCAGCGGATGGCCCACCACACCGATCGCCGCCACCCCCGCGGTGGCGGCTGCCACCGCCTCGCTCCTGGGCGCGAACCCCGCCGCGAGCACGACCGCCACGGCGGCGGCGATCGTCACTCCAGCGGCCCGCCCAGGTGCGGTGTGCACGGTGAAGTCCCACACGGTGTGAAGGCCGACACCGGCGAGGCTGCGGCCCGCGGCCTCTGCCGTCGCCACGACGAGCCGCACGACTTCTGCCGCCACCCACACCGCCGAGGAGGCCAGCAGAGGCACGGTGGCGCGGCGCAGAAGCTCATCGCGGTAGCGCGGACCGTCGAGTGCGGGAACGACGGTCAACCCCACGGTCACCACCGCGGCACCGTCGGCCAGTGCACGGACCAGCGCAGCCGACAGCGACGCCCCCGGGAACGCCAGCGCCCAAGCCAGGACGCACGCCGCGGCGGTGACGAGCAGACCGCCCGCCACCGCCCGGCCGTGCGTCATGACCTGCGGCGGACCGCCCACACCGCACCCGCGGCCACGACGGCGACCGCGCCGACCGCGAACGGCCACGCGGGCAGCCCCGCCGGGGACGGAGAAGCGGGCGCGGCCTGCGTGGTGGCCGGTGCCGGCGAGGCCCCCGACGCCCCAGAAGCCCCGGACGGCGTCGGAGTGGCCGAAGCCTCGGTGGCACCAGTGGTGACCTGGAAGGGCCACGAACCGGTCACGACGTGACCGTCAGCCGATGTCGCGCGGTAGTTGACGGTGTAGGTGCCCGCGGGCCCGCCGGGACGGACCCCGATGCTGATCACTGCGCCGTCGACGGTCGGGGTCCCCTCGCCCCATTGGGCGCCGTCCGGACCGACCACCGTCATCGCGGCGAACTCGGGTTGCATCGTCTCGTTGAACGTCGCGCTGACCCTGGTGGGCGCCTGGGGCAGTACGGCGTTGTCGGCGGGGTCGCCGGCGAGGCGGGCAGCGTGCGCCCATGCCGGACCGGCACTGATCAGTGCGGTCAGGACGAGGGCCAACGCCGTCGCTCCGACCGCGAGAAGGTGGGCACGCCGGGGCCGCCCACGATGAACTGCATTCATTCGGTTGTCTGCTTCCTGTGTCGAATCTGTCGGGGTCGAGGTCAGCCCGCGACGGGCGGACCCCGATGCGACATCGACGTGGCGAGCAGGAGCTCAGCGAACAGCGGCTGGTCACCGGGGGTGAGAACCCGTGCAGGCGCCGCGAACGCCGTCGCGCATGCCGGGGCCGTCGCGCGCCGCACGACGCGCACGAGCACACGGCACAGCCGCTCCCCGGTGGTGATCAGCAGCGCGCCCAGGGCAACCGCGCCCACATGCGCGGCCACCATCGCCCCGGATGGTGCAGTTGCCGCGTGGGGATGACTGACCGCGAGCACGGCGTGGCCGGCGACCTGCCCCACCGTCAGCAGCAGGGCCATCGCGGCAACACCGTCGGCGCGGGACGTCGCCACCGCCGCGGCACCGACGGTCACCCCGACGAGCAGCAGGCCGATCACGGCTGGTCCGACGGCGAGATGCCCACCGCCGGAGGCGTGGGCGGCCAGCGACAGCGCCGCCGTCACCAGACCCGCAGCTGCACCACGCAGCAGGATCAGGTGCCGGACGGTCGCGTCGGACAAGACGCTCAGGCCACGCCGAGGCGCGCCAACAGATCGGCGTCGATACCGTCGAGCTGCTGGGCGATCGCCGCGTGCGCCGGCTTACGGCGAGCGGGCGGCATGGTCTCGGCGGCCGTGACCGCGGCCGCCAGATCGGTGAGGCGTTCGCTGATGGCGGCCGCGAACTGTTTGGTTTCCGCGTCCTTCGGCTTCTTCTCGGTCAGCTGGCGCAACGAGTGCTCGGCTCCCGCGATCCGCGCGGACAGCTCAGCCCCGTGGCCCGAGAACTGCCCGAGCTGGCTGACGGGGATGCCGAGGCGATCGGCGCGACGCTCGTCGATCAGCCCTCTGGCCGAGATCGACGCGCGGTACACGAGCGGGATGACGACCGGCGCCAGCAGGCGAGACACCGTCAACGCCCGGCGAATCTTGGTGGGGGTGAACAGCTTTCCCTCACGAGCAGCCTTCAGCTGAGTTTCGGCGACCTTCAGCGCGGCGCGATCGCTGTCCCGCTGGGCGCGCAACTGCGCCCGCAGCGCCTTCGCCGTGGCCTTCTGCTCGGCCTTGAAGCGTCGCACCTCGTTCTTGGCCGAGAGCTTGGCCTCCAGCTTGGCCTTGGTCTTGATCGCCCGTCGCTCGGCTCGCCGAGTGGCGCGGGACTTACGTCGCTTGAACAGACTCATCCCTGGGGCCCTCTCCACTGTCATTGTCGGCGCTGACCCACACTATCGTTCGCCCCCGGTGATCAACCGCCTGGAGGGCCGGGACCGGTGTGGGAGAATCGACCCTCACCCGGGCCCATCTTCCGCCCGACGTCCGCGAAGGTGGTGACGACGTGGGTGCGCGAGCGCGCAGAGCCGTGGCAGCCGGCCTGACCGTAGGCGGGCTGTGGATCGGTGGGGTCGGGGCGACAGCGTCCGCGGCACCCGCCGACGCGACATCCGCCGACACGGCCCCCGCCGACACGATGCGGCCCGCCACCTCGGGCGAACCCACCGCGGACCCGCCCCGAGTGACTCCTCCTCCGACGGCCGACGAACCGTCGGCCCGTCGCGGGATCGGCACGACGTGGCGCCGTGCTCACCGAGGTGTACAGGACGTGGACCGGGACTCCGACGGACCCTGCTGCGACGACGGCGGGAAGGACTGCGGACCGGGCTGGCCGTGGCCTCCCGATGATCCGGAGCCACCCGGGATCCCGGCCCCGACGCCGCCGGAGAGTCACGGCGGCGTCAGCGACCGGCCCGTGGTCGCGCCCCGCCCCGGCGGAATCGGCACCCCGGGTGTCGGTGCACCCCAGACGCGGCCACCCGTCGAGCTGCCCCTGGACCCCGACGTCCTCGACGTCGTGCCCGGCGCCGGCCTGCCTGCCGCGGGAGCAGGCGCACCGATCGCGCTGCCGGTGCTGCCCGTGTTCGCGCCGGCCGCCGCAGTTGGACCGGCCGCCGCAGTTGGACCGGCCGCCGTAGCTGGACCGGCCGTAGCCGCTCCGCGCCCCGTCGAGGCCCTTCCGGCACCTGCCGCGCCGCCTCGCGCCGCACCGGAACCGCAACCGGCCCGGCCGATCGAGCCCGTGGAGAACATCCTCGCCGGCTCGCCTCCACCGGCGCCGATCCGGGTGGGTTACGGCGAAACCCTGCGCACCGCAGGCACATCGCAGCTGGCGGCGCTCGCGTTGCCCGGTGTCGCAGGCATCGTGATACTGACCGCAGCCGGCGGCGTACTGGGGTACCGCCAGGCCAAGGCAGGCCAGGTGGTCCGGGCTCGCGGCACAGCGCGGTTCATGAACTGAGACGATATGCGTGCCGGCAGGGGGTAAGCGGCGCATAGTAAAGCTGTCGGAGTGGGGTCCGAAGGGTCGAAGAGGGTCGAAAGGGGGAAGCGATGCCTGCGAGCCGGCGAGTCACCCGTGCGGTGGGGGAGGTGCTCGATCTCGCCCCGCGACGCGGTGAGATCACCCTGCCGCGTCTGGTCCAGGCGGTCAGCGAGCACCGGGGCCGCACCATCGAACTGACCACGGCAGAACTTCCGCCGGGTGTCTGCGGCCAGTGGCGGCAGTACGCCGATCACGACGTGTTCCTGATCCAGCAGGGGCTTCCCGCATGGGATCGCACCCTTGCCCACGAACTCGGCCACCTCGTCCTCGGTCATGAGGGCATCCACGTCACGCAGGCGGCCCGGGACAACACCGAGGTCGCCAGCTCGGAACTGATCGGGTACATGCTCAATCAGCGCACCGGGTGCATGGGTCCCGCGGGTGAGGACGCCGAGCAGGAGGCTGAGGACTTCGCCGCGCTGCTGATCTACCGGCTGGGGCGGTTGCCGTCGGACCGGTCGTCCATCGTCCAGGTGCGTCTCGGAGAGGCGTTTGGTTGATCGTCTGGGTCATCGCCGGTCTCCTGGGATTGGCAACCGGACTTCGCATCGGATGGGCGCTGGTCAACAAGCAGTCGCTGGTCAGCACCTCCATGATCCTGGCTCTGGGCAGCCTCGGTGTGGTCGCCGCGCTCAACTGGCAGCCGTTGGCGCTGCTGATCGACACGCTTCTGCACTGGCCCAACATCGCGATGGGTTTCAGCCAGGTGGCGTTGATCGCCTGCGCCGCGGGAAGCTGCGTGATGATCACCACGGTCTCGAGCAATCGATCACCCACGGCGGCGAAGAAGATCGCCATGGTGCAGTACGGGGTCGCTGCGGCGATCGCGGTGGCAAGCCTCTTGGTGTTCTTCGCCGCAGGCCGTGGCACCGAAATGGCTCCGCAGGAGTACCTGCGCCGCAGCCTCAGCGGCGACGGCGCTTCGCTGCCGTGGCTGTTGCCGCTGCTCTACGTGATGTTGGCGCTGAGTCTGGTCGCCTGGGCGGGGCTGCGGCACAGCAACCGGACCCGCCGCGGGCGTGCGTTGTTCGTGTTCACCGTCGGCATCGCGCTGATCGTCGCGGCCTTGGCGTTCTTCCTCCTGCGGGCGGTCGGCACCAGCGCCGCAGTCGGAGTGGGTGCGGCAGCCACGCTGCTCGGCGCTGCCATGCTGATCGTGGCGGCGGGTTCGCTGCTGCCCAGCCTGGAGGATTGGTTCGGGGCGCGCCGCGAGCTTCGCATCATCGGGCCGATCCTGGCCGAACTCGGTCGACGTCACCCCGACGTCGGCATCGGGGTACGTCCGCGCGGCCCCCTGGTGTTCCGCGTTGCCGAGCGCATGTCCCTGATCTCGGACGCGCTGTTCCTGGAAGCGACCGCTGCGGCAGGAGCGCTGCGCCCGGTCGACGCAGGCTCGGCGGCCGCCGAGCCTGCTGACCCCGACAGTGACGACGAACTCGCGGAGTTGCCGCCACCGGATGCGACGCCGGTAGAGCAGGCCACCGCCGTCGCGGCGTGGATCGCCGAGCGGCAGGACTTTCCAGGTCTGTCCTGGCTGCGGCAGCCGGCGAGCTACTCCGACCGCGAGTGGATCCTGGAAATCGCCCGTCAATACCGAACTCTCGACTCCGGGGGATCCCAGGCGCGTCTTCGCCGGTCGACCCCGCAGGAGTGAGGAAGGCTAAACGTCGAGGTTCTCTTTGCGCCGCAGCTCGTCGACCTTCTGGACGATGTCCTGCTTCGCCTCGGCGGACAAGCCGACCGTGCGGGCGGCGATGCGGCGAACACCCTCGTCACGCATTCCGGCGAGCAGGGTCAGCTCCTTGTCGAGCTTCTCGTAGTACTCGTCGTCGGTGAAGTACGCGGGCTTGATCCGGAAGAAGTTGGCAAGCGCGGCCATCGTGGCGACGGACGGATTGGTTCGGTTGCCAGAACGCAGCTGCGACAGGTACGGGGCAGACATGGTGACGCCCTCGGCCTTGAGTGCGGCGATCACCTCCGCAGAGGTGTGCGGACCACGTCCGGGCGGGTAGACGGTGTCGAACAAGCGGTTCAGGCGAGCGGCAAACGTATTGCTCATCGGATTGACCTCCACATACTGACGAGCGTTGTCCAAGGGCGGTGGATTTGCTGATCATCGTAGCGACAGATGTGTCCACAACCAAGTGCAAACCACAGAAATGTGAACCACGGCTTACGTCGCTGGCTGCCGCTACTGGTGTGAACGGCGTAGACGGGGCATCTGCCACGGGCGGGGCATAGTGCAGCTAGGCAAATAATAACGCCACCGTAGCCAGCATACGTGCGGCTTTCCCAGAACCGAGGAGTCTGTGGCCGTTGCGGATGTGGCCGGCAACCACCCGCCACGCGCAACGCGAACAGACGGAAATTTGCTGGACGGTCGGACGGCGGCGGTGTGAACCGGATCGGGGGCCGCGCTGCGCACCCGGTGATGCGCAAACTTGCTAAATCCGCGCGCTCACGTGCGTCGTGACGGTGTCAGTAGCCAATGGCAGCGGGCGAGAAGACTTTCCGACCGGTCAGGCGGCCAGGAGCATCGCCAGAATCGCGGTATCGGGGTGGCTGATCGGATCGACGCCCACGCGACTCACCATCGAGGTGACCGTACCGTCGGACTCGGCCTCCACCCAGGCGGCCCGATGCTCGAGACCCAAGTGGGGCAGCCCGGGCAGGAGGACACATCCCGACGCAGCCCCGGTGCACTCAGGTAACGACGGGGTGGTCTCCGACGGGGGATGGAGCATCAACAGGGCGGGCGGCTGGCGTTCCGCGAAATGTCCGGGTGCCACCGCGGAATCGCCGACCACCGTGCCCTCGGCCAGGACGAGCCCCACCGTCCCCGGTGCCGGCTCGTCGGGCAGCTCCTCCCGCGCCCCGAAGATCGTCGTCGTGGACAGAAGACCCGGAAGCGACGCCACCCGCACCGCGACCATCAACAGCTGGGCCCACTCTTTGGTCGAGTCAGGCCACCGCCCGGAGACGACGAAGCCCTTCAAGGACCCCCGCGAATGAAACGGTGCGATCTCGATCGCCCGACCGGACCCGAAATCCATCTCGCCTCCCGGCATCGGTGAGCAACAGCCAGACACGTCTGTGGGTCGATCCGCTCAGGATGCGGCAGGCTGCGGCGACCGCGCAAGCGGACACGGCCGATCGATACACCCCAGACACAAACCGGCCCGGTCGACGAGGACCGGGCCGGTGGAGGACTGTGCGGAAGGCTTACGCAGGCGGGTAGACGCCCATCTGCTTGCCCTTGTCGGTCTGCCAGAAGATGTCGGCGATCTCGTCGATGGTCTTCAGCAGCTTCTCAGCGACCGCGGCGTCGAGCGACTTCTTGACATCGCCTGCGCCGTGAACGCCGTCCCAGAACAACTGGTGGAGGTTGGGGAACTGCTCGAAGTGGTCCTTGGTGAAGAAGTCGGCCCACAGGACCATCAGGTGGTGCTTGACCTCTTCGGCCTGGCGCTCCTTGATGATGATCGCGCGGGCTTTGAAGTGGTCGTCATCCGAATCGTGGTACTTCTGAATGGTTTTCAGGCACGACAGCGCCTCGATCTTGGCCTGCGCGGGGTCGTAGACGCCGCAGTACAGATCGCAGTGAGCGTGGGCAGGAGTTGCATTGGAAAACACGGAGTCAAAGAGTCGATGCAGCATGGCTTTAACTTACCCTCAAGATCATGAGGCCTAACCACGGACGGCCGGTATTTCCACACGGTCCGCCGGTGCGCCGATTCCTGGTGGTCGAGGACTCGATGAAGCCCACTGTGAACCCCGGTGACGGCCTGCTCGCGATGCGGTGCGGGCGTCTGCGAGCCGGCCAGTTGCGGGTGTTCCCGGACCCGTCGCGGTCGTCGCGCTATCTGGTCAAGCGGGTGGGCCGGGTGCGCCGCGACGCGACAGGTCTGGTGTTCGAGGCGGTGTCGGACAACGCGAACGCGCCGGGGGTGGTCGACTCAAGAACGTTCGGGTGGGTGCGGGCAGACCGCAGCTACCGCGTGCTGTGGACCGTGCGCCGGAGGACGTGATTCAGAACAGGACGATCAGCGCCAGGACGGCGAGCAGCACCAGTGCGATCACGCCGGCCCGCAGTAATGACATCAACTGACTGCGGGTATATGCGCGCGACGACGACTGCCACTCCGACGGCGGAAAAGTCGAGCCCGGCCCCGTGGAAGATCGCGCCATCAGATGCTCCTCACCTGCACGTTGATGCTGCCTCCCCCACGTGCACACCCCAGTGACTTCTGTCACAGACAAACCATGTGATCGCGATCATAACCTCATTTGTCCTACTCGGAAAAATCGGCCTCCCGGCTGCGGGTGCGCACACCAAATCGTTAGGCAGCCGAGACATTTCGCTCTGTTCGTTTCCTGGACTGTCGATTGGCTGTGAATTCTCGGTGCGTGTCGCGGCGTGATCATCCACAACGCACCGAGAGAGCGCTGGCAACTGCCCACACAGCCTGTGGATGAACCTGTGGAAACTGTGGATAGGTGGCCGCCGAGTCGAGTTTCGCTGCAGCCCGGATGCGGTGGTGCCGGACCGCGGGCTCGTGTCAGCATGGCCACATGGACCACACCGGGGTGAGGCAAGTAGGCATCGCCGAGATACCGGCCGAATTCGACTCGTCGTCGGAGGGGCCCGTGCTGCTCGATGTCCGCGAGGACGACGAGTGGCAGCTCGGGCATGCGCCGGGCGCGCGGCACATCCCGATGGGCGAGGTGCCGGCCCGGATGGGAGAGATCCCGGCCGACGCCGAGCTGTACGTCATCTGTCACGCCGGTGGACGATCCCAGCGCGTTGCCGACTACCTCGCACGCAACGGGTTCGAGCCGGTCAACGTCAGCGGCGGGATGTCGGCGTGGGCCGGGGCCGGTAGGCCGGTGGTGACCGATGACGGTCAGCCGGGCAGTGTCTGAGCTCGGGTCTGAGCCGCCTGCCGGGGGACGACATTAAGCTGGCCGAATGATCCAGGTGTGCTCCCAGTGCGGGACGCGGTGGAACGTGCGCGACCGGCAGCGGGTGTGGTGCCCGCGGTGTCGTGGCACGTTGCTCGCCCCCGGGAGCGCGGCGCCCGCGCCGGAGTGGGGCCGACGAGATGCTGTGCCCGCCCAGCGGCGGCCCACCCCCGGTCTGCCTGCTGGATTCAAATGGGTGGCCGTGCGGCCGGGCGCGCCGCCCCCGCCGCGCCGCCCCCGCCGCGACCTCGGCCCCACGCCCCGATACTCGGTCATCCCGCGGTGGGGTCTCGTCGAGCACTTCGACGCCCCGGCCGAAGAGACGCCGGTGCGCACCGGTCCGTCCCTGACCGCAGTGCAGATGACGCTGGTGACCACGGCCGCTGTGCTCGCCGCCGCCGCATTCGTGCACCTGATCCGGTATGTGCTGCTCATCGTCAACCGCACGGTGCTGCTCAACCCGTGGGTCGCCGGCATCGCCACCTGGGGCGGGGTGGCGGTGAGCGTGGTGGCCCTGTTCACCACAGTGGCCAGCGCACTGATGCTCACGCAGTGGCTGGTGGCCCGCCGGGCCGCCGCCTACGCCCATCACGGACACGAGGATCCCCGACCGGCCTGGATGCTGCGGGTGTGCTGCCTGGTGCCGCTGGTGAACTTGTTCTGGGCGCCGGTGTTCGTGATCGAGCTGGCGCAGGTCGAAGGCCGAGAGAACTGGCTGCGACGGCCCATCTCGGTGTGGTGGGTGGTGTGGGCGGCCAGCACCGCGGTGTCGGTGTTCTCCATCGCGACCAGCTTCACGACCGACCCGCAGGGCATCGCCGACAACACGGTCACCACGATCGTGGCGTATCTGTTCGCGGCGGGGGCTCTGCTCCTGGCGCTCCAGGTGTACCTCGGCTTCGAACGCCAGCCGGTGGAACGACCGTCGAAGCGGTGGCTGATGGTCGACGCGCCGTCGGGCAAAGATTCCGCTGACGATCAGGCGCGTGCGGTTGAGCCCGAAGGGCAGAACCCGGCAGCATAGCGATATGAACTCCGGCGGGACGTCCGACGGCCACCCCTTCGTGGTGGCTCACCGCGGAGCTTCAGCCGATCTGCCCGAACACACCAGGACCGCCTACGAGCGGGCGCTCGATGAGGGCGCCGACGCGGTGGAATGCGATGTGCGGTTGACCCGCGACGGGCATCTGGTCTGCGTGCACGACCGCCGGCTGGATCGCACCTCCACCGGCAACGGCCTGGTCAGCGAGATGACGTTGGCGCAGCTTCGAGAGCTGGACTACGGCTCCTGGCATCCCAGTTGGCGGTCCGACGGCAGTCAGGGCGACACCGGTCTGCTCACCCTCGACGATCTGGTGGCGCTCGTCCTGGACTGGAACCGGCCCGTGAAGATGTTCATCGAGACCAAGCATCCGGTCCGGTACGGCGCGCTGGTGGAGAGCAAGGTGCTGGCGCTTCTGCACCGGTACGGCATCGCCTCACCCGCATCGGCGGATCTCTCCCGGGCGGTGGTCATGTCGTTCTCCGCGGCCGCGGTGTGGCGGATCCGGCGGGCGGCGCCGCTGTTGCCCACGGTGCTGCTGGGCGAGACGTCACGATTCCTCGGGGGCAGCGCGGCGACGACGGTCGGCGCGACCGCGGTCGGGCCGTCGATCGCGACGCTGCGTGAGCATCCGGAGCTGGTGGATCGCGCCGCGGCGCAGGGCCGCGCTCTGTACTGCTGGACCGTCGACCACTACGAGGACGTGCAGTACTGCCGCGATCTCGGGGTGGCCTGGATCGCAACCAACCATCCCGGGCGTACCAAGGACTGGCTGCAGAACGGACTCAAGGGCGCGGGTCGGGACTAGCCCGCTCAGGGATTCGCGGCGTCGAGCACGTCCTGCGGAATGGGCGCATCCGACGCCAGTGCCGAGAAGAGCTGCTGTGCGGCGTCGCTGTCCCACACGACGATCGAGCCGGAGCCGTTCTCGGTGAACTCGCCGATCGGCACCGTGATGGTCTGCATGTCGCCGCGCAACGCCCAGCCCAGCCGCGCGAGATCCCACATGTGGTCGCCGTCGGCGACGGTGACGGTGTCAGCGGCTGCGGTGGTCATGGGGTACCAGCGAAGCGGGTTCAGCAGCACCGACGGGCTCACCGCGCGATGCATCAGTGTGGACATGAAGGCCCGCTGGTTGACCATCCGGTCGAGATCGGCGCGCGGGGTGGCGCGGCTGCGGACGAAGCCGAGCGCCTGCTGCCCGTCCACGTGCTGGCAGCCGGCGGGCAGATCGATGCCGGCCAGCGGATCGTTGATCGGTTCCGGTGGGCAGACGGTGACGCCGCCGACCGCGTCGACGAGGCCCGCGAACCCGCCGAAGCCGATCTCCGCGTAGTGGTCGATGCGCAGCCCGGTCGCCTCTTCGACGGTCTGGGTGAGCAGCGCGGGGCCTCCGAGGGAGAACGCAGCGTTGATCTTGTCGCTGTCGTATCCCGGGATCGGCACGTAGGAGTCGCGGGGAATCGACACCATCGTCGCCGGGGTGCTCGACCCGAGCCCGGGCAGATGGACCAGCAGGATCGTGTCGGTGCGCGCGGAGCCGCCGAAGCCCAGATCGCCGCCGGTCGCGAGCTCGGCCTGCTGCTCGGGCGTCAGGTCCGACCGGCTGTCGGAACCCACGAGGAGCCAGGTGGTTCCGGCGCCCTGGGCGGGTCGGTCGGCGTAGTCGGCCAGTGCGGGGACGCGTCGCAGCGTGGTGTCGATCCAGGCGCCGGCGCCGATCATCGACAGCACTGCCACCAGCAGCACGATCGGGATGAGACGCAGCCAGTGTATGCGGCGTCGCGGGGTGCGGCGCTGGGGCGGGACGGGCAGGGCCGGCGGGTGCGCGGCTGGTGGCCGCGCGGCTGGCGGGGGTCTGCGCACCTGGGCGGGGGGCGGAGCCGGGGGTCGGCGCGGCGGGACCGGAGGAGGCGCGGGGGGTCGGCGCGGCGGGGGCGGCGGAACGGCCTGCGCCGGGGGTGCCGGCGGACGGTAGCGCGGGTCGCGTCGCAGCTGTGGCGGCGGCTCCCGCCGCGGCGGATAACCACGCGGCGGGGGCGGTGGCGCCGGCCGGGGGACGGGCGGCCGCTCGTCGTTCACAGCAAGAACCTACTGCAGCCAGGTCAATCGACCGGCCAGCAACGAATACCCGACGTAGGCCACCGCGTCGATCAGCGTGTGCGCCACGATCAGTGGCCACAGCCGGCCGGTGCGTTGCCACGCATAGCCGAACACCAGGCCCATCGCGACGTTGCCCAGTCCCGCACCGAAGCCCTGGTAGAGGTGGTAGACCCCGCGCAGCAGGCTCGACAGCGCGAGCGCCGCCCACGGGTTGACCTGCAGCTGACGCAACCGGGTCAGCAGGAAGCCGACGACGACCACCTCCTCGGCCCACCCGTTGCCGAACGACAACAGCAGGAGCACCGGGATGCGCCACCAGGTGTCGTTGAGTTCGGCGGGTTCAACCGAGGCGTTGACGCCGAGGACACGAGCGAGCTGGTAGAGCGCCAGCCCGGGAATCCCGATCATCAGGGCCAGTCCGACGCCGCCGAGAAAGTCTGTGCGCCAACGGAATCGGGCCAATCCGATGCGTGCGGGGCTGTCGCCGGCGCGCCAGAGCAGGTACAGCGCGAGACCGCCCCAGGCCAGCAGCTGGAACAGTCCGGCGAGGTTGAGGCCGAGGTCGATCAGGCTGAACGGCGACCGGCGCGGGTTGAGTGCCACCGTCTGCCCGGACAGTCCCAGCAGGACCGCTTCGATCAGGCGCAGGAGCGCGGTGTAGCCGCTGAGCCCGAAGGTGACGGCCAGGACCACCGCGATCTCGATGCGCAGGGCGCGCCGCTGCGCATCGGTCGGCGGTTCGCTCACCGCAGCTACGGTAGCGGTGCGCCGGGCCTTTCGATCCGGGCGCGCGTCAGACGCGGCGGGCGCGCAACCCGTTGAGGAACGGGCACCCCATCAGGATCCGGATCGCCCGGCTCAGCCCCGTCACGTCGTCGACCGGCTGCGGGAACGGCAGCCGCACGTCGTGGTCACCGTCGGCGGACTCCACACGCAGCGCGACGCCGTAGCGGTCGAGTCCGAGCGGACGCACGTGGCCGTTGCGCAGCGTGCCGGGCAGCCGGCTCGCCAGCCGGTCGACGACGTCGCGGTGCTCGGCCTCCAGATGCTGCAGCCAGGCGGACTCCATCGCGCAGAACGGGTCGGGAAGTGCGCCGAGCAGACTCGCGACCGAGATCGATTCGGCGCCGGTCGAGTCCGCGGCGACCACGGACTCGATCTCGAGGCGCATCAGCTCGTCCTGCGCCTCGTCGCTGTTGACTTCCAGCAGAGCGGGGTGGGGGTTGGACGCGGCGATCAGATCGAGCAGCGCGGGCACCTCGCGGTCCGGAACGGTCCACAGCCGGCCCTGGATCCAGACCAGCGAGCGGACGGGTTCACGCAGCGGCAGCGGTGCGTAATCGGTCAGTTCGAGCACTGCCTGCACGCCGGCGGCACCGGCCGCGGCGACGGTCGCGGTGAGCGCGCTCGCGGCGGGGACGGTCAGGGCGACCGACCCGTCGCAGAGCAGGTGGACCACCGGGGTGGGAGTCGGGTCGATCCCGTCGGTGGCGACCATCGCGCCGGTTGCGCGCGCACACGCGCTGCGAATCCGCTCAGCCGTCGTCGGTGCCTGCACAGTCATCCCGCCTCCCAAAGTAAGGTGAGGCTAACTTATTCAAGTCAGGCAGATCTCGCAAGGCGTTCCGTCGTCGACCAGGACAACTGCGCCCACCCGATAGGCTGACCCCGTGTCCCGCATCGCTTACCTCGGCCCTGAGGGGACGTTCACCGAGGCGGCATTGCGGAAGCTCGACGCCGACCAGCTGATCCCCGCATCGGGCCCCGTCACCCGAATCGCCATCGACAGCACCCCCGCGGCCGTTGCCGCCGTGCGCTGCGGCGAGGCCGACTTCGCCTGTGTCCCGATCGAGAACTCCATCGAGGGATCCGTGCTGCCGACGCTGGACAGCCTCGCCGACGGACCGCCCGTGCAGATCTATGCCGAACTCACCCTCGACGTGTCGTTCACGATCGCGGTGCAGCCAGGAGTGACCGCCGCGTCGGTGCGCACCGTCGCGGGCTTCCCGGTCGCCACCGCCCAGGTCAAGAAGTGGCTGGCCGAGAACCTGCCCGACGCGACGCTGCTGCCCGCCCTGTCCAACGCGGCGGCCGCCGCGGACGTGGCAGCCGGGCGGGCCGACGCCGGGGTCACGACGGCGCTGGCCACCGAGCGGTACGGCCTGGACACGGTGGCCGCCGGCGTCGTCGACGAGCCGAACGCCAGAACCCGCTTCGTCCTCGTCGGAGCGCCTGCCGCGCCTCCGGCGCGCACCGGTGCCGACCGGACGTCGGTGGTGCTGCGGCTGGCGAACGTGCCGGGCTCCCTGGCGATGGCGATGACCGAACTGGCCATCCGCGACATCGACCTGACCCGCATCGAGTCGCGGCCGACCAGGACCGAACTGGGCAGCTACAAATTCTTCCTCGACTTCGTGGGCCACATCGACGACGGCCCGGTGGCCGAGGCGCTGCGTGCGTTGCATCGGCGCTGCGACGACGTGCGCTACCTGGGGTCGTGGCCCACCGGTGATCCGGCGGGCACCCCGCCCCCGACCACCGACGAGGCGACGACGTGGCTGGGGCGGCTGCGCGAGGGCACGCCGTGAGTGGTCGACTCCTGCTGGTGCGCCACGGACAGACGCACAGCAACGTGGCGCGACGGCTCGACACCCGCCCTCCGGGTGCCCATCTCACCGACCTCGGCCGCGAGCAGGCCCGCGGCTTCGCGAGCACGCTCACGCACGAGCCCGGTCTGATCGCGCACTCGATCGCGACCCGCGCCGTGCAGACCGCCCAGGAGATCAGCGCGGCGCTCGGCGCCACGCGACCGCCTTCGGAGTTCCACGGCCTCCACGAGGTACAGGTGGGCGACCTGGAAGACCGCTCCGACGAGGCTGCCCACGACCAGTTCACCGAGATCTACCGGCGCTGGCAGGAGGGGGAACTCGGTCTTTCGCTACCCGGCGGCGAATCCGGCCACCAGGTGCTGGAGCGGTACGTCCCGGTGCTCGACGACCTCCGGATGCGCTACCTCGACGACGACAGCTGGGGCAGCGACATCGTCGTGGTCAGCCACGGCGCGGCCATCCGGCTGGTGGCCGCCGTGCTCGCCGGCGTGGACAGCACCTTCGCGATCGACCACCACCTTGCCAACACCGAAGCAGTGGTGCTGGCGCCCGTCACCGACGGGCGCTGGAGCTGCCTGCAGTGGGGTGCTCTGACGCCGCCGTTCGGGCCCGATGTTTCGGTGGCGGCCGCAGGCGACGGTGGCGAGGCGTCAGCCGACCCGATGGGCTGAGACCCGCATGTCGTCGCACGCGCAGCCGACGGCACCGCAGTCGAGATGCATGTCGTGGGCGGCGGGTGGAGTGAGGCAGCCGTCCTCGGTGCACTCTTCCCGGCGGTAGGCGTGGTGGATCAGCGCACCGTGGCAGTGCTCGAGACCCGCCGCGCAGGCACGGCACTGATCGCTCATGGTCCGTTCATAGCACCGATCGCCGACAGGATCGGGTTGCCGCGCTCGAGTGACGTTCAGCCCCAGCCGAGTTCGTGCAGGCGCTCGTCGTCTATGCCGAAGTGGTGGGCGATCTCGTGGATCACCGTGATCGCGACCTCGTCGATGACCTCGGCGTCGGTGTGGCACATGTCGAGCAGCGCGTCGCGATAGATCGTGATGGTGTCGGGCAGCGCGCCGACGTACCACGAGTCGCGTTCGGTGAGCGCCACGCCCTCGTAGAGCCCGAGCAACTCCGGCTCGTCGGGATGGCGATCGGCCACCAGGATGACCACGTTGTCGATCGCCGCGGCCAGCTCGCCGGGAATCAGGTCGAGCGCGTCGCCGACCAGCTCGCCGAACCGCTGCGGACTCATCCGCACGGCCATCACGGGGCAGGCGGTGGGAACGGCACGGCCGGCGGAGGTACCTGGTCGACCGGAGCCGGCGCAGCCGGGGGTGCCTGCTCGGCGGGCGGCAACGGCACATCTGCCGGTGGCGCGGCCGGCGGGGGCGGTGGGCCGCCCAGGAACGTGTTGCCCTGCGGCGGCAGCTGATCGGTGGCCGGCGCCTGCTGGGTGGCCGTCGGCGCGGCTGTGGTCGCCAGCTGGGGCATGTGCTGCGTCTGCTGGCTGCTGTCGTCCGATTGGGTGGACTGGGAGCTCGAGCTCGACCCTGAACTGGAGCTGGAGCTGCTCGACTGCGACGACGTGTCCGGCACGTCCGGCACGTCGATCGGCGGCAGGTTCAGACGTTCCTCGGGGATGTCGGGCGGCGGCACCGGCGGCTGCCCGTTGATCATCAACGGGCCTTTCGCGCTGTTGAGCAGCGTCGACCAGCCGCCGTTGCCGAGCGTGGCGCCGATGCTGCACGACACCTGCCTGCTGCCGGCGGACCAGCTGGGCAGCGAGACCGTGCTGTAGATCAGCGTCAGCGTGGTGTTGCGCAGCTGGATCGGCGCCAGATAGGCGTCGGTCATCTTGGTGCAGGTGTCCTTGATGAAGGTGTCCTGCTCGGCCTCGAGCGGCAGCCCTCCAGGGAACTTCTCGGCGAGGTTCACCGCGCCGGTGACCTCCATCGCGTGCGGGGCCGCACAGTCGACGGGGATGTCGGTGGGCTGGTTCGTGGTCGGATCGATGCCCAGGCAGGTGCCGGCGGCCCACACCTTGGACTGGTCGATGTCGGCGACCTTGCCGGTGAAGGCCAGCTGCTGGTTGTTCGGGCCGGGCAGCTGCAGGCCACACAGCATCCGGCGCTCGCCGGACTGCTTCCAGGCCTTGTCGCCGGACCACAGCATGCTGATCGTGAACTTGCTGTTGGGGTCGAACTTCGCGCCGAGGTAGCGCCGGACCGCGGCCGTGCACTGTTCCTGGCTGATCTGCTGGATGCGCGCGGTCGACGGCGGCGCGGCGTCGGGACCGTACTCGCTCCCCGGGAACGTGCGCATGTCGACGGATTCGGCTACCTCGAAGCGGTGCTCGGCAGTGCAGTCGACGACCTCGGCGGCGTCGGGGGTGCGTTCCGGCCAGTTCAGGCAGTCGCCGCTCTTGGCGTGGTCGAACGTGTCGTTGCCGCGCGGGCCCAGCGAGATCGAGTTGGCGGTCAGTCCCCCGGCAGGGTCGGCCTGCGGAAGAGCGGTGATGACTCCCGCGATCAGCAGGCCACCCAGGGCGGTCAGCAGCAGAGCGCGGCGCGTCGACTCGGCCTGCAGGCTGTGCCACCAGCGCGTCGAGCGCCGCTCCGGGCCGGCGGGCGGTGCGGAAGGCTGGTTCGACGACGACGAGAACATTGCCCACCATTGTGGCAGGCGTGTCAGGTGCTGTGACAAGTGATGCAGTTGTAACGTTATGCGGCTGACGCCGCGGCCCGTAGGGTTGCGCGATGTGATCGACCTGAAAGTGCTGCGAGAAAACCCTGACGCGGTGCGGGCATCCCAGCGAGCGCGCGGTGAAGACCCCGGCCTCGTCGACGCCCTGGCCGATGCCGACGTCGCCCGCCGAGCCGCCATCTCCGAGGCGGACACCCTGCGCGCCGAGCAGAAGACCGCCAGCAAGGCGGTCGGCAAGGCCTCACCTGACGAGCGCCCCGCGCTGCTGGCCACGGCCAAGGAACTCGCCGAGCGTGTGCGGGCCGCCGAAGCCGCCCAGGCCGAGGCCGAGAAGGCCTTCACCGCGGCGCACATGGCGATCGCCAACGTCATCATCGACGGCGTGCCCGCCGGCGGCGAGGACGCGTTCGTGGTGCTCGACACCGTCGGGGAACCCCCCGCACTGGACAATCCCAAGGATCACCTGGACCTCGGTGAGTCGTTGGGTCTGATCGACATGGATCGCGGCGCCAAGGTCTCCGGGTCGCGGTTCTACTTCCTCACCGGCTACGGCGCGCTGCTGCAGCTGGCGCTGTTCCAGCTCGCGGTCCGCACCGCGACCGAGAACGGCTTCACGCTGATGATCCCGCCGGTGCTGGTGCGCCCCGAGATCATGGCCGGCACCGGGTTCCTGGGTGCCCACGCCGACGAGGTGTACCACCTCGCCGACGACGATCTCTATCTTGTCGGGACCTCCGAGGTGCCGCTGGCCGGCTACCACTCCGACGAGATCCTCGACCTGTCCGCCGGTCCGCGCCGCTACGCCGGATGGTCGTCGTGCTTCCGGCGCGAAGCGGGCAGCTACGGCAAGGACACCCGCGGCATCATCCGGGTGCACCAGTTCGACAAGATCGAAGGCTTCGTCTACTGCCGGCCCTCCGACGCCGAGGCCGAGCACGACAGGCTGCTGGGCTGGCAGCGCCAGATGCTCGCCGCGATCGAGGTGCCCTACCGGGTGATCGACATCGCAGCGGGCGACCTCGGATCGTCTGCGGCCCGCAAGTTCGACTGCGAGGCGTGGGTGCCCACCCAGCAGACCTACCGGGAGCTCACCTCGACCTCGAACTGCACCACGTTCCAGGCCCGCCGGCTGGCGGTGCGCTACCGCGACGAGAACGGCAAGCCGCAGATCGCCGCGACGCTCAACGGAACGCTGGCCACCACGCGCTGGTTGGTCGCCATCCTGGAGAACCACCAGCAGCCCGACGGCAGCGTGCGGGTGCCCGAGGCATTGGTGCCCTACCTCGGCACCGAGGTGCTCACGCCGAACTAGTGCCCGTCGAGCAGATTTTCGAGTAGCGCGACGAACGCCTTCGGATCCACCGGTGTGCACGCGGGCCGAGGGAACGCCCCGCGGACGTCGAGGGTGACCAGCGTGGACTTTCGCGGCCGGTTCACATCTAGCGGTAACCAGCACCGTAAGTCGGTGCCCCACAGCCGGAATCGTGACATGAACATGCCGAGCGGGCTGACCTCGTAGCCGCGGATGTCGCGCAGCGGGATGATCTTCGAGGTGCCTGACGGGAAGTGGTAGCGGCGCAGTGTCAGCGCTTCCCGGTCGAGCTGGATGAGCCCGTCGTCGTAGAACGGGCTCGAGATGGCGCCGGCGCTCACAGCTTCTGCGACCTGAGCTCGTGGCCCTTGGTGGTCAGGCACCGGCCATTGTCCAGATTCCACTGCCAGCCGTGCAGATTGCAGGTCAGCGTGTTCCTCTCCACCACACCGAACTTCGACAGATCAGCCTTCAGGTGGGGGCAGCGCCGCTGAATCTCCCAGCCGTCCAGCGTGATCGATGCCGTGTCGTCGTGCGCCTCGGCGAACCACCCGTCGGCATAGGCGATGCGCTCGTCGGTCAGACACTTGAAGAAGGTGTAGAGGTATTCGTTGTATCCGCCGACCCGCCAGGCCCGGAACCGCGTGGACAGGAAGATGGTGTTGACCCAGTCCGGTTCGTGATCCCGCACGACCGTGCGCACCAGCTCGGCCGGGATCTCGAAACCGTAGCGGAACTTCTCGTCCGAGACGGGTTCGCGCACAGCACGTTTGGGAAAGTCCAGCACCACTGTTTCTTGATGGCCTCGGGATGACAGGCGCAGCTCGACGGGATAGCCGATGCCGTCGCAGATCTGATCGGAGGCCGACATGATCGGCTCGAACAGTTCCCGCAGCGGCTCGAGCAGCGGTTCACCCTCCGCCGGCGCCCAGGACGCCTTCACGGCGGCCAGCACCGGCGCCATCCGCTGGGCGTACGCCTCGATGTAGTCAGCTTTGCCGGTGGTGAAGATCGCCCGGACCTCGTCGTCGGGCAGCGGGTGGTTCAGCGAATCCAGTTGCGAGCCTGTGAAAGTCGCCGTCGATCCCGGAATCATCAACAGGCCGCCGGTGTGTCCGTGACTGGCCATCTGGTCCAGGAACACCACCTGATCAGGGAAGATGTTCGCCGGATCGCCGTGGTCGTCGTTGAGATCGCGCAACTGAGGATCGAGGAAGCAGGGCGGACCCGCCGACGGGACCACCCACGTGGCGCCGACCTGCGCGATGTACTGCCGGCAACGGTCCATCTGTCGTTGACGCTTCTGCACGCCGAATGCGTGCTTGGCACGGTCGGGCATGTCGTAGACCATCGGGTACCAGATCGCCCCGGAGTACTGCAGCATGTGCACGTCGATGTCACCGAAGTCGGCGGCCAGCACGTCGAGGTCGACCGGTCGGGCGTCGTTCATGTTGAACGCCACCGTCTCGCCGTCGGAGACGACCAGCCCGGAGTCGCCGATCGGACCGTCGGCGGGGGCGCGCAGGGCGATGATCATCACGTCGAGATCGCCTTTGGGTCCGCTGACGCGGTGTTTCACCGAATCGGTGGTCTCGAAGAACCGGTGGAAGCCCAGCTTCTCCAGCTCACGGCGTAGGTCCGGGACGGGGTAGTCGGGTAGCAACACCACCGCGTCCTTGGTGACGTGCTCGCGCAGGATCACCGGGTCGAAGTGGTCCTTGTGCAGGTGCGAGACGTAGAGGTAGTCGACATCGCCCAGCGCCGTCCAGTCGAGCTGACCGTTGTCCGGGAAGGGGAACCACGACGCGAAGTACGCCGGCGTCACCCACGGATCACACAGGATGCTCCCGGCCTTGGTATCGATGCGAAAGCCGGCGTGCCCGACACTGGTGACCTGCACAAATACCCCTCTGACGACTGCTTGCTCGCCTGTCAGCTTAGCCCGGCGGCGACGGCTCGTCGTTCCACCGCTGCCGGTAGAACGCGATGCGTTCGACATCGGGGCGCACCCCGTACGCGTCGAGCAGGAGAGCCTGCCAACCGTCCCCCGGATAGTTCCAGTCCAACGACATCGTCGCGATGGCGAGGTCGGCCCACCGGTCGGCGACACCGAGGTCGCCGAGGTCGACGTGGCCGGCGAACGAACCGTCGTCGGCCATCAGGGTGTTGGGGGCGCAGGCGTCGCCGTGGCAGACCACGAGCCGGTCTGGTGGGGGAGCGTCGGCGCCGATCCACGACGGCGGTCCGAACGGGCAGTCGGGGACCGGTAGAGCCTCGTGCAGCGCGCGCAACCCGGCGCCGATGGCCCGTGCGGCGTCGGCGGGCCTGTCGGTCCACCGCGCGTCGACAGCCGAGCGGCCGGGCAGCGCCGCGGTGCGCAACCAGCCGTGACCGCTGGCCAGCACCTCGGGCACGGGGTGGCGCGCACGTGCCCACCTCAGCCGCACCGCCTCGTCGTCGAGCAGATGGGCAACCGCATAGGGGTAGGTCTTGACGAACTCGCAGGGCGGGTCGCCGCCGACGGAGAAGGTCACCCCGCCCAGCTCGTTGACCCACACCGCGGTCACCGGCCGACCGCCCGCGATGTGGGACACGACGGCAGGGACGGGCATCGGGTGGCTCGGCGTACTCACGGCGAGCCCCACTGTGCCACGCACTACGCTGGCGCCTGTGGTGGAACCGGTATACGGCACAGTCATCCAGCTCGCCCGCCTCGTCTGGCGGGCGCAGGGCCTGACGTTCACCGTCACCGGCGTCGAGAACCTGCCGCGCACCGGTGGTGCGGTGATCGCGATCAACCACACCAGCTACTTCGACTTCACGTTCGCCGGGCTGCCCGCCTACCGGCAGCACCTGGGCCGCAAGGTCCGGTTCATGGCGAAGAAAGAAGTCTTCGACCACAAGATCACCGGGCCGATCATGCGCAGCCTGCGGCACATCGCGGTCGACCGCGACAGCGGCGCGGCGTCCTACGCCGAGGCGGTGCAGAAGCTCGCCGACGGTGAGTTCGTCGGCGTCTACCCCGAGGCCACGATCAGCCGCAGTTTCGAGATCAAGGACTTCAAGTCCGGTGCGGCCCGGATGGCGATCGACGCCGGCGTGCCGATCGTGCCGCACATCGTGTGGGGCGCCCAACGCATCTGGACCAAGGGTCATCCGAAGAAGATGTGGCGACCCAAGGTGCCGATCTCGATCGCGGTGGGTGCGCCCATCTACCCGACGCTGCCCGCCGCCGAACTGACCGCTCTGCTGCATTCGCGGATGCAGCATCTGCTGACCGAGGTGCAAGACGCCTACGGGCCGCATCCGCCCGGCGAGTTCTGGGTGCCCCACCGCCTCGGCGGCGGCGCGCCGACCCTGGCCGAGGCCAATCGGATGGACGCCGAAGAGGCAGCCGCCAAGGCCGCCCGTCGCGCCGGGCCGTCCACCGAGGCGCCGGGATAAGCCGTGGAGCCGGTCTTCCGCTCGCTCGAGATCACGGCGATGCTGGCGGTGCGGGCCACCGGAACGACGATCACCTTTCGCGGGGTGGAGAACCTGCCTGCCGCCGGGGGCGCCGTCATCGCCATCAACCACACCAGCTATGTCGACTGGCTGCCCGCCGCATTGGCGGCCATGCGCCGGGGCCGCCGGATGCGGTTCATGATCAAGGCCGAGATGAACGAGGTGAAGATCGTCGCCTTTCTGATCAAGCACACCAAGACCATTCCGGTGGATCGCAGGGCCGGCGCGAAAGCCTATGCCCATGCCGTGCAGGCACTTCGGGCCGGCGAGATCGTCGGGGTGTATCCCGAGGCCACCATCAGCCGCAGCTTCGAGCTGAAGGAATTCAAGAGCGGTGCGGCCCGAATGGCGCGTGAGGCGCAGGTACCGATCGTGCCGCTGATCGTGTGGGGCGCGCAGCGAATCTGGACCAAAGATCAACCACGAGCGTTGGGCCGCAACAAGATTCCCGTCACCGTTGCGGTGGGTGCACCGATCGCCCCCGACAAGGGTGTCGACGAACTCAATGGCCGGATGAGGGAGGCGATGACCGGGCTGCTGCACGACGCTCAACAGGGGTACCCGGCGCCGCCCGGGGCGCCGTGGCTGCCCCGGCGGCTCGGTGGAAGCGCGCCCACGCCGGTCGAAGCCGCCCGGCGCGAAGAGGCCGAGCTCGCCGAGCGGGCCCGCAAGCGGGGAGGGTCCGCATGACACCAGAACTGGTCGCGACCGACGTCGACGGCACACTGCTCGACGAGGACGAGATCGTCAGCCCGCGCACCCGCGAGGCCGTGCGCGCCGTCGTCGACTCGGGTGCACAGTTCGTGCTCGCCACGGGCAGGCCGCCGCGCTGGATCACCCCCATCGTCGACCAACTCGGGTTCGCGCCGATGGCGGTGTGCGCCAACGGCGCTGTGATCTACGACCCGTCCGCGGATCGCATCGTCAGCGCACGCACGCTGTCCGCCGATGACTTGGCCGAGCTCGCCGAGATCGCCGCGCGGGTGATCCCCGGCGCCGGTCTCGCGGTGGAGCGGGTGGGCCGATCCGCGCACGACGCGGCGACTCCGCAGTTCGTCAGCTCGCCGGGTTACGAACATGCGTGGCTCAATCCGGACAACACCGAGGTCTCGCTGGACGATCTGCTCAGTGCGCCCGCGGTGAAGTTGCTGATCCGCAAGGCGGGTGCGCGCAGCGCCGACATGGCGGCGGTGCTGCTCGAGCACGTCGGCCGCGCCGGCGACATCACCTACTCGACCAACAACGGGCTGATCGAGATCGTCCCCACCGGCATCAGCAAGGCGACCGGCATCGCGGAATTGAGTGCACCGCTCGGCATCGACGCCGCGCACATCGTCACCTTCGGCGACATGCCCAACGACGTCCCGATGCTCGCGTGGGCGGGGCTGGGGGTCGCGATGGGCAACGCTCATCCCGACGCGGTGGCAGCGGCCGACGAGGTGACGGCCACCAACGCCGAGGACGGGGTCGCGCGCGTCCTGGAGCGGTTCTGGGGCTGAGTGATTGGGCCTGATTCAGGCCGGGTTGATCGGGGGAGTGAAGCGCTCGAGTTGGACCGGCGCGTCACCCCGGCGGGTCAGCTCGACCGGGATGCCGTCGAGCACGCGGGTGACGGTGCCCTTCTCCCTGTCGAAGTTGAGGGTGCCGTGCTGGAAGTTCTGCACGATCCACAGCGGTTCGGCGATCTCTGCGCTGGTCGGCAGGCCCAGCGCTCCGCGCTCGAATCCCAGTGTGCCCCAGGCGTTGTATAGCTCGCCCGTGATGGGCTCGGCACCCGTGGCCGGTGACCAATAGACCGCGCCGTGCTCGAAGGTGGCATAGCGGGTCGGGCCTTCGCCGAACGCTTCGGGTGAGGTCGGCTTCCCGAGGTAGCTGCGTACCCCGCCGAGCTTCTCCCACGTGGTGAAGATCGCGCCGCCGCGCAGCTGCTCGATGAGCATGTCGGCACCGGGTGGCTCGTTGAATGCTGCTGCCATGTTGCGGATCTGGTCCATCACCGCGTAGGCGGCGTTACCCGGGCATTCGGTGTTGCCGACGTCGCGGTGGGTGAAGATCGTCGGCAGCGTCGGTGACGAGCCGAACGGGAACTTGGTGAACGCCCCGCCCTCGGACGGCAGCACCACGGTACCCTTCGGGTCGACTCCGGCCTGCCCCAGCACCCAGCCGAGAAGCCTTGCTGTGGTGCGCAATTGGATCGGAGTCGGGGGCACGTCGGTGAAGTTGCCGAGCATCGCCACGCCCCACGTGTTGTGGTTGAACCCGCCGGTGTGGCTGCCTTCGACCGGTCGCAAGATGCCGCCGGCGCGGCCCTCGAACACCTGCCCGTACTTGTCGACGAGCGCGTTGTATGCGATGTCGCACCAGCCCAGGGTGCGGGTGTGGTACTCGTAGATCGAGCGGACGATCCCTGCCGAATCTTGGGGCGTGTAGTCGTTACTGCCCGCGGAGTGGTGCACGACGCCGGCTTGGATCTTGTTGTCGTAGCGCGGTTCTCCGCAGCGCATCGACTCGTCGGCGCCCCATGCGGCCCGGTTGATGATGCTCGGCGGCTGCCCTGGCGGGGTCGCGGCGTTGGGCAGCGGGAGCAGATCGACCGGCGTCTGTGGAGGGCTGATCAGCACGGCGTTGATGTTCTCGCCGAACGGTTGCTCGACGGTGGCCGGGATGTAGCCGAGTCCCGGTCGCGCGCCCTGCGGAGGTTCTGCGCGTCCGGTGACGGGGGCGTTCGGGGGACGAGTGACCTCGATCTGCACCGTCGTGGTTTTTCCGACGAAGACGGGTTCGGTGCCGCGGGGGGCCTCGTGGCTGGTCGGGCCGACGCCTTCGAGTGTCTCGGCGTCGTACCACGGCCCCCAGCTGCCGTCGGCCTTCTTCGGCCGCACGCGGGCTGTGGTGCCCGTCAGGTCACCTGACGTGAGCGCGACCATCGAGAACGGGGTGTCCTGGTGGATCTCCCGGACCGTGCGGCCTCCGCCGAGCTCGGCCAGGGGCTGGGAGGCCATCTGCGGAGCGGCGATTGCGGGGGTGGGCGACGGGGCGGCGGTGACGATCGCGCGCACGAGCAGCGCGGTGAGCAACACCGTCCCCGCCAGCGCGGCGATCAGTGTCGACCTCGGGCGACGACACAGCACGGGCTGATGTTACGTATGTGTCAGCTGTTACTGGTGTTCCGACACGCAGGACACGCCGACGGCACCGCAGAGCGCAAGGCTTCTGCGGTGCCATCGTCGTGGGTGGCTCGGGTCGTGGGTGGCTCGGGTCGTGGGTGGCTCGGGTCGTGGGTGGCTCGGGTCGTGAGTGGCTCGAGGGTCAGGCGCCGGAGTCGAGCGCCGCTTCGGCAGCGCCGAGCCCGGCCTGGGCCGGGGCGGCCGCGGCACCGGCCGCGTCGACCGCTGCCGCGGGTGCGGCGGCCGCCGCTGCGGCAGGAGGCTTGACGGCCGACATGATCGCCGGCATCAGGACGCCCTTGAGCAGGTCGATGGCCTCGCCCGCACCCAGCGAGTTGGCCGCGCTGCTCAGGTCACCGAGCAGACCGCCACTGCTGGAGGCCACCGGCTGGGTGGCTGCCAGCGACGGGTCGCCCAGGATCGGGTAGCCCGCGCCCAGCGCCGGGTCGAGGCCGATGGGAGCCGAGATCGGCACCTCGCCCGCGGCAGGCAACCCGGCGGTGGAGATCGGGGCTGCGCCGAGTACGGGATCGGTGAGCGCCGGGGGAGTGCTCAGCCCCGGCGTGGTGAGCCCTGCGGGTGTGGTCAGGCTGGGTGTGGTCAGCGACGGGGTCGTGAGGCCGGGTGCGCTCAGTGCTGGATCGGTGAGCGACGGCGTCGTCAAACCAGGCGTCGTCAAACCAGGCGTCGTCAAACCAGGCGTCGTCAGGCCGGGTGCGCTCAGCGCCGGGTCGGTCAGCGACGGGGTCGCGCCGATCGGGCTGGTCAGCGCGGGGTTGGCCAGACCGGGGTCGGTGAGCGACGGCGTACCGAGGCCCGTACCGAGGCCTGTTGTGCCCAGGCCGGTGCCCAGCCCGGGGGACAGGGTGGTGGGTGACGCGGCTCCGGTGCCGGTCAACAGGCCGGTGGGCAGCGGGGGCAGGTTGATTCCGAACTGCGAAAGACCCTGCGTGAGCGCGGAAATCAGCTCGCCGGGCAGATCGGTGATGGTGGCGGCCTGGCGGAACTCGCGGTGCTGCGGTTGCTGCGGGGACGGCGAGGTCAGCTGGGTGGTGGCGACAACTGCAACGGGACCTGCGACGGCCAGAGCGGCGACTGTGCTCAGGGCTGTCGAGAGCCGGCGGCGACGTCGGTTCGGCACGGAAGTCTCCTCAATACATGGACTACAGGCGGTAGATCGCGGATTTGTGCTACGCGATTGATGGTACTGATGTGACTGATGAGACTAGAGTGACGATATGGAATCGTGAGCTAATTGCGACCTCCGCCGTTGCGCCACCGCGGGGCGCGCACCCACCGTCAGATACCCTTGCTGCCGATGTTCTCCTCTGATTCCCGCCTGCCCGAAGGTGCCTTCGACCTCTATGTCGTCGGCTCCGGGTTCTTCGGTCTGACGATCGCCGAGCGGGTGGCCACCCAGCTCGACAAGCGCGTCCTGGTCCTGGAACGGCGTTCGCACCTGGGCGGCAACGCGTACTCCGAACCAGAGCCGCAGACCGGTATCGAGGTGCACCGCTACGGCGCCCACCTCTTCCACACCTCCAATCAGCGGGTGTGGGACTACGTGCGGCAGTTCACCGACTTCACCGGCTACCAGCATCGGGTGTTCGCCCTGCACAACGGGCAGGCCTATCAGTTCCCGATGGGCCTGGGGCTGGTCAGCCAGTTCTTCGGGCGCTACTTCACCCCGGACGAGGCGCGGGCGCTGATCGCCGAGCAGGCAGGCGAGATCGAGACCGCCGACGCGCAGAACCTCGAAGAGAAGGCCATCTCGCTGATCGGGCGCCCGCTGTACGAGGCGTTCGTCAAGGACTACACGGCCAAGCAGTGGCAGACCGACCCCAAGGAGCTGCCCGCCTCGACCATCAACCGGCTGCCGGTGCGCTACACCTTCGACAACCGCTACTTCAACGACACCTACGAAGGTCTGCCGGTCGAGGGCTACACCGCCTGGCTGGAGAACATGGCCGCCGACGACCGCATCGAGGTGCGCACCGACACCGATTGGTTCGACGTGCGCGAAGAGTTGCGCGCCGCCAACCCCGACGCGCCGGTGGTCTACACCGGTCCGCTCGACCGCTACTTCGACTACAGCGAAGGCCGGCTGGGTTGGCGCACGCTGGACTTCGACCTCGAGGTGCTGCCGACCGGTGACTTCCAGGGCACCCCGGTGATGAACTACAACGACGCCGACGTGCCGTTCACGCGCATCCACGAGTTCCGTCACTTCCATCCAGAGCGGGCCTACCCAGAAGACAAGACGGTGATCATGCGGGAGTACTCCCGGTTCGCGGAGGCCGATGACGAGCCCTACTACCCGATCAACACCGAGTCCGACCGCGCGCTGCTCGCGTCCTACCGCACCCGGGCCAAGGCCGAGACCGCCTCGGCGAAGGTCCTTTTCGGTGGGCGGCTGGGCACCTACCAGTACCTGGACATGCACATGGCGATCGCCAGCGCGCTCAACATGTACGACAACACGCTGGCGCCGCATCTGCGTGACGGTGCGCCGCTGGCCGAGGAGACAGACACATGACAACCACCGACATCCCGTCCGGTGCGCTCGCGTCAGGCCAGTCGCAGGCGGTGAGCCCGCTGTCGCGCGTGATCCTGCCGCGGCCAGGTGAGCCGCTCGACGTCCGCAAGCTCTACATCGAGGAGTCGGACACCAACGCCCGGCGCGCGCACGCCCCCACCCGCACGACGCTCGAGATCGGCACCGAATCCGAGGTGTCGTTCGCGACGTACTTCAACGCGTTCCCGGCCAGCTACTGGCGGCGCTGGTCCGTGCTGGAGAGCGTGGTGCTGCGGGTGGAGCTCACCGGCAGCGCCCGGGTCGACGTCTACCGCAGCAAGGCCACCGGTGCCCGCATCACCGTCGGCGGCGCCCCCGTGGTCAGCGTGGGTGACGAGCCGGCCGTGGCCGAGTTCGAGATCGATCTCACGCCCTTCGAGGACGGCGGCTGGATCTGGTTCGACATCACCACCGACGCGCCGACGACGCTGCACCACGCGGGCTGGTACGCCCCGATCCCGGCGCCCGGCCGCGCCAACGTCGCCGTCGGTATCCCGACATTCAACCGGCCGTCGGACTGTGTCAGCGCGCTGGCCGCGTTGACGTCCGACCCGCTGGTCGACGAGGTGATCAGCGCTGTCATCGTCTCCGATCAGGGCACCAAGAAGGCCAAGGACCATCCCGGCTTCGCCGAGGCCGCCGCCGCGCTGGGCAACCGGCTCTCGATCCACAACCAGCCCAACCTCGGCGGGTCGGGCGGCTACAGCCGCGTGATGTACGAGGCGTTGAAGAACACCGACTGCGAACAGATCCTGTTCATGGACGACGACATCAGGATCGAGCCGGACTCGATCCTGCGGGCCCTGGCGATGAACCGCTTCGCCAAGGTGCCCACCCTCGTCGGCGGCCAGATGCTCAACCTGCAGGAGCCCAGCCACCTGCATGTGATGGGTGAGATGGTCGACTCCGAGAACTTCATGTGGACCGGGGCGGTCAACACCGAGTACGACCACAACTTCGCGAAGTACCCGCTCAACGACGAGGACGAGTACCGCAGCCGCTTGCTGCACCGTCGCATCGACGTCGACTACAACGGCTGGTGGATGTGCATGATTCCGCGCCAGGTCGCCGAGGAGCTGGGTCAGCCGCTGCCACTGTTCATCAAGTGGGACGACGCCGACTACGGTCTGCGTGCCGGCGAGCACGGCTACCCCACGGTGACGCTGCCGGGTGCGGCGATCTGGCACATGGCGTGGAGCGACAAAGACGACGCGATCGATTGGCAGGCGTACTTCCATCTGCGCAACCGGCTGATCGTGGCGGCCCTGCACTGGGACGGCAACATCCGCGGCCTGCTGCGCAGCCACCTCAAGGCGACGCTGAAACATCTTCTCTGCCTTGAGTATTCGACCGTCGCGATCCAGAACAAGGCGATGGACGACTTCCTCGCCGGACCCGAGCGACTCTTCTCCATCCTGGAGTCCTCGCTGCCCGACGTCCGCGCGATGCGCCAGGAGTACCCCGACGCGGTCGTCCTGCCCAGCGCCACCACGCTGCCGACCCCGTCGGACAAGCGCTGGCGCAAGAAGGTGGAGATCCCGACCAACCCGCTGGCGATCTCGCTGCGGCTGGGCCGCGGTGTGGTGCACCAGCTCAAGCCCCACGATCCCGAGCACCACGAGCGTCCGCAGGTCAACGTCGCCACCCAGGACGCGCGCTGGTTCTCACTGTGCAACGTCGACGGCGTCACCGTGACCACCGCCGACGGCCGCGGCGTGGTCTACCGCCAGCGTGACCGGGAGAAGATGTTCGAGCTGCTGCGCGAGTCGCTCAAGCGGCAGGCGCTGCTCGCTCGGAAGTTCAACAAGATGCGCAAGGTGTACCGCTCCGCCCTGCCGATGTTGACCAGCACGCAGAAGTGGGAGAGCGTGCTCCTGGACTCCAGTCCAGAGACCAGCCGTGGCTGAGACGCCGCGCGGCGAGGACGCCGTGTTGGTGGCCGTGCAGTCGGCCGTGGCACAGCGCCCCGGCGTACTGCCTGCGGCGCGGGCACTGTCCCACTTCGGTGAGCACAGCCTCGGCTGGCTCGCCGTCGCCGCGCTCGGTGCGTGGCTGGTGCCTGCCCGGCGGCGGGAGTACGTGACCGCCGGTGTCGGCGCGTTCGCCGCGCACGCCGCCGCGGTCCTGATCAAGCGCGTGGTCCGCCGTGCCCGCCCACACCACCCGGAGATCGCGGTGAACGTCGGCACCCCCAGCCGGCTCAGCTTTCCGTCGGCGCACGCCACGTCGACCGCGGCTGCAGCGGTGCTGCTGGCCCGGCCGACCGGTCTGCCGCTGCCTGCCCTGCTGGTGCCGCCGATGGCGTTGTCGCGCTTGGTCCTCGGTGTGCACTATCCGAGCGACGTCGTCGCCGGTGTCGCCGTCGGCGCAGCCGTCGCCGGTGCGGTCGCCAAGGCCGCCGAGGTGTTCGAAGGAGGGTCGCGATGAGTACATCCCAGGTTCGCGAGACGGGATCGGCGGCAGGACCGCCCAAGAACCTGCCGGCCGGCATCATCAAGGCGATCCGGCCGCGGCAGTGGGTGAAGAACCTCCTCGTGCTGGCCGCTCCGATCGCGGCGTTCGGCGGCACGGCACGCTACGACTACGACGTGATGGCGGTCAACATCGTGATCGCGTTCGTGGCGTTCTCGCTCGCGGCCTCGTGCATCTATCTGGTCAACGATTCGCGGGACGTCGAGGCCGACCGGCAGCATCCGACCAAGAGATTCCGGCCGATCGCGGCGGGCGTGGTTCCCCAGTGGCTGGCCTACACCCTGGCGGTGGTCCTCGGTGTCGCGTCGCTCGGTCTCGCCTTCCTGGCCTCCCCCAACCTCGTCGTGGTCATCGCCGTGTACATCGCGATGCAGCTGGCCTACTGCTTCGGGCTCAAACACCAAGCCGTGCTGGACATCTGCATCGTCTCGTCGGCGTACCTGATCCGCGCGATAGCCGGCGGCGCGGCCGCGGGCATCCCGCTGTCGCAGTGGTTCCTGCTGGTGATGACGTTCGGCTCGCTGTTTATGGTGGCCGGGAAGCGGTATGCGGAACTGCAACTCGCAGAACGCACGGGCGCCAAGATCCGCAAATCACTGGAGAGCTACACCGCCTCGTATCTGAGGTTCGTGTGGACGGTCGCGGCCACGGCGATGGTGGTCTGCTACAGCCTGTGGGCCTTCGAACGCGACGGCACCAACGCCTCGTGGTACGCGATCACCATCATCCCGATCACGATCGCGATCCTGCGCTACGCCGTCGACGTCGACGGGGGACTGGCCGGTGAACCGGAGGAGATCGCACTGAAGGACCGGGTTCTGCAGCTGCTGCTGCTGGCGTGGATCGGGACCATCGGTGCCGCAATCGTCTTCAGCTGACCGCATCACCTCCGCGGCGGCGGACCGGCTGAACCGGTGGCCCGCCTTTCCGTACCACGCGTGGGGGCGGATCAGCCTCTGGGTCAGTGTGGCCGCGGTGGCCGCTCTCTTCGGGTGGGGCGCCTGGCAGCGCCGGTGGATCGCCGACGACGGCCTGATCGTGCTGCGCACCGTGCGAAACATGTTGGCAGGCAACGGCCCGGTGTTCAACGCCGGCGAGCGGGTGGAGGCCAACACCTCGACCGCCTGGTCCTATCTGGTGACGCTCGGCGGATTCGTCTCCGGGTCGGCCCGGCTCGAGTACGTCGCGCTGGTGCTGGCTCTCGTGCTCAGCGTGCTCGGTGTGGTCTTGGTGATGCTGGGCACCGCGCGCCTGTACGCCCCGGGTCTCGGCGGACGCCGCGCGATCTTCCTGCCCGCGGGCGCGCTGGTGTACATCGCGGTTCCGCCGGCACGTGACTTCGCCACCTCCGGGCTCGAAAACGGTCTGGTGCTGGCGTATCTCGGGCTGCTGTGGTGGATGATGGTCTGCTGGTCGCAGGCCCCTCGTCGCGGGGGCGCATCCCGCGGCTTCCAGATCGCTCTCGCCTTCGTCGCGGGATTCTCGGTCCTGGTGCGTCCCGAGTTGGCGCTGATCGGCGGCGTCGCCCTGGTGATGATGCTGATCGCAACCACCGGATGGGCCGCCCGGGCGATCCTCGTCGTCGCCGGCGGCCTGATTCCGGTGGTGTATCAGATCTTTCGCATGGGCTACTACGGGCTGCTGGTGCCTGGGACCGCGCTGGCCAAGGATGCCTCGGGCGCGAAGTGGGATCAGGGCCTGGTGTACCTGGCCAACTTCAATCGGCCCTATTTGCTGTGGGCGCCGGCGATTCTGCTGATCGGGTTGGGCCTGATGGTGCTGCTGCTGCGCGGCCGGCCCCGATGGGCGCAGCGCACCCCGACGGGCAACGCTCGCAGGGAATCCGGCTGGGTGGCCCGTACCGTCCAGAGCCCGCCTGCGGTCGTGGCGTTCATGCTGGTGTCCGGTCTTTTGCAGGCCGTCTACTGGATCCGGCAGGGCGGTGACTTCATGCACGGCCGGGTGCTGCTGACCCCGATGTTCTGTCTACTCGCGCCGGTCGCGGTGATCCCGCTGCTTCTCCCCGACCGCACCCGGATGGCGCGCGGCGCCGGCTATCTCTATGCCGGCGCGACCGCGGTGCTGTGGCTGGCTGTGGCGGGATGGGCGCTGTGGGCGGCCAATTCGCCGGGTCTGGGCGCCGACGCCACCCGGGTGACCTACAGCGGCATCGTCGACGAGCGCCGGTTCTACTCCCAGGCCACCGGGCACGCTCACCCGCTGACCGCGGCCGACTATCTGGACTATCCGCGCATGCGGGCGGTGTTGACCGCGATCGACAACACCCCCGACGGGGCGCTCCTGCTCCCGTCGGGCAACTACGACCGCTGGGACGTCGTGCCCGCGCTGCCGCCGCCTCCGGAGGTCCGCAAGGCGGCGGTCGGCGGCTACGTCGGCCCGCACACCGTGTTCTTCACCAACCTCGGCATGCTCGGCATGAACGTCGGCCTCGACGTCCGCGTGATCGACCAGATCGGGTTGGCCAACCCGCTGGCCGCGCACACCGCGCGGCTGACCGACGGCCGGATCGGACACGACAAGAACCTGTTCCCCGACTGGGCGGTGGCCGAGGGCCCGTTCCTCAAGGAGCCGCCGTGGATTCCGCAGTATCTGGACGAGGACTGGATTCGTCAGGCAGAGGCCGCACTGAAGTGCCCGGAGACCGAGAAGGTGCTCGACGCGATCCGTGCGCCGATGGGGGTTCGGCGGTTTTTGTCCAACGTCGTGCACGCCGCGGAGTACACCCGCTACCGCATCGACCGCGTGCCGCTCTACGAGCTCGCCCGGTGCGGTCTGCCCATCCCGGAGCCGGTGAACCCGCCCTACAAGGGGCTCCCGCCGACCGGCCCGTGAGCCCCACGATTTGGCCAGGCGTCATGGAGTCTGCTTTCGTAACATAAGGACTCCCTGGCGAAGATATGCCGGATAGGCATGGGACGACGGGTCGCGAGCGCGTATCGCGGCGACAAGAGACGGCCACAAAGGTGTGGTTGACTACACGAGCACGAGGCCGGGTCGGGGACCGGCGGCTGGTTGCTGCTGTACGAAAAGATGGGACACAACAAAGCATGAAGTTCGGTTCAAGGCTGCGCGCCAATGCGCGACGGCTCACGATCGCGGCCCTGGTGGCAGCCGTGTTGCCCGCCGTGATCGGTGTCGTGGGCGGCTCCGCAACGGCGAGCGCGTTCTCACGCCCAGGTCTGCCGGTGGAGTACCTGATGGTGCCCTCGGCCGGTATGGGTCGCGACATCAAGGTGCAGTTCCAGAGCGGCGGACCCAATGCGCCCGGCCTCTACCTGCTCGACGGTCTGCGTGCGCAGGACGACTTCAACGGCTGGGACATCAACACCCAGGCGTTCGAGTGGTACCTCGACTCGGGCCTGGCCACGATCATGCCGGTCGGCGGCCAGTCCAGCTTCTACAGTGACTGGTACAAGCCGGCGTGCGGCAAGTCCGGTTGCCAGACCTACAAGTGGGAGACATTCCTCACCCAGGAGCTTCCCGCCTACCTCGCGGCCAACAAGGGCGTGAACCCCAACCGCAACGCGGCCGTCGGCCTGTCGATGGCGGGCTCGGCCGCGCTGACGCTGGCGATCTACCACCCGAACCAATTCCAGTACGCCGGTTCGCTGTCGGGCTTCCTGAACCTCTCCGAGGGGTGGTGGCCGGCACTGGTCAACATCTCGATGGGTGACGCAGGCGGCTACAAGGCCAACGACATGTGGGGCCCCACCGAGGACCCCAACAGCGCCTGGAAGCGCAACGACCCGTACGTCAACATCAACAAGTTGATCGCGAACAACACCCGCATCTGGATCTACTGCGGTAACGGCAAGCCGTCCGAGCTGGGTGGCAACAACCTGCCCGCCAAGTTCCTCGAGGGCCTGACGATCCGCACCAACCGGACGTTCCAGGAGACCTACCTGGCCAACGGTGGGACCAACGGTGTGTTCAACTTCCCGTCCTCGGGCGCCCACGACTGGGGCTACTGGGGCCAGCAGCTCCAGCAGATAAAGCCGGATGTGCAGCGCGTGCTCGGCGCGGTGCCGCAGCCGTCGGCTCCGCCGGCGCCGGTCGAGGCTCCGGCCAACGGCGGCTAGTCCGTCGCGACGTCACTGACGGCGGTGTCCCCTCGCGGGGGCACCGCCGTCAGTCGTATGCGGCACGACCCGTCGTGGTGATGTGGTTCACTACGTTGCGGTCGGTGCGATTCGAGAGGTGGGGTTGATGCGTGGGCTGATCCGGACATTCATGGCTGTCGTGCTGGCGGCCGCGGCAGGCTTCGCCGGCGGGGTGGGCACCTCCCACGCCCAGGGCGTCGAGATGCTGATGGTGCCCTCGGCGGCGATGGGCCGCGCCATCCCCGTCGCGTTCCAGGGCGGCGGTCCGCACGCGGTCGTGCTGCTCGACGCGTTCAACGGCGGGCCCGACGTCAGCAACTGGGTGACGGCAGGCAACGCGATGAACACCCTGGCGGGCAAGGGCATCTCGGTGGTCGCCCCTGCCGGCGGCGCGTGGAGCATGTACACGAACTGGGAGCAGGACGGCAGCAAGCAGTGGGAGACCTTCCTGGCCGACGAGCTGCCGAACTGGCTGGCCGCCAACAAGGGCCTCGCTCCGGGCGGGCACGGGATCGTCGGCGCGGCGATGGGCGGCACCGGTGCGGTGACGATGGCGGCGTTCCATCCCGACCGCTATCGCTTCGCGGGTTCGCTGTCGGGCTTCCTGACCCCGTCGAACACGACGATGAACGGCGCGATCACCGCCGGTTTGGCGCAGTTCGGTGGTCTGGACATCCGCAACATGTGGGGTCTGCCGCAGCTGGGTCGGTGGAAGTGGCACGACCCCGACGTGCACGTGCAGCTGCTCGTCGACAACAACACGCGGCTGTGGATCTACAGCCCGGCGACCACCACCTGCACCGACGTGCCGGCCATGATCGGCTACTGCGACCAGGCCCAAGGCAGCAACCGGACGTTCTACCAGCACTACCGCTCGGTCGGCGGCGGTAACGGGCACTTCGACTTCCCGACGTCGGGCTCCCACGACTGGGGAACCTGGAGCGGGCAGTTGGGCGCGATGAGTGGAGAGCTCGTCACGACGATCCGGTAGCCGAGCGCCGGTCCGGGGCCCCGGTACGTTGGAGACCGTGCATCACAGGTCACGGACCGCGGTGGCGGGCGCAGGTGTGGCGGGGTGCTTGCTGGTCGCCTCCTCATGGCTGGCCGGGTGCGGGGCCAGCGACGAGATGGTCGCCGGGCCGGCCTCGGAGATCGAGCCGTCACCCGCACACGGTCAAGCCGGTGCGCAGCCGCCCGGGTTGCCCGCCGGGGGAGAGAGCTCCAACGCACTGGTGGTCACGCCGCGCCAGCGCTCCTTCCTCGACGCCCTACGGTCTGCGGGCGTGGCTCCGTCCAGCGATCTCGCGGCCCTGAGCATCGGCTCCTACGTGTGCCAGGCGCGTGCTGCCAGGCAGTCCGATCAAGCGGTGTGGGATTACGTGGCGCCGCTGGTACGCAATGACGTCGGCGAACCGGCGTCGGGCGGTGTGATGAACTCCGGCGCCGCGCCGCCGTCGGCGAGCCGATTGGATGACGAGACCGCCGACTACATTCGCATCGCCACCGATCAACTCTGCTAGGAGCTCCGAAAACCATGGCCAAGACCAACCGGCGTAAACGCCACCGCCTGCTGGCGCTCTTCGCTGCGGGCGCGGTGGGCCTCGTCGTCGTGCTGATCGTCGCCGTCGTCATCGTCGTGCTGCGTCGGCCGGACGGCGGGTCGACCGCCATTCCGCCCACCGCGCTGCCGCCGACAGGCGTGCCCTCCGGGCAACCGGGTCCGAGCAAGCCGCGGCCGGAGTTCCAGGACGCCAGCTGCCCCGACGTCCAGGTGATCTCCATCCCGGGTACCTGGGAGTCCTCGCGGGCGCTGGACCCGTTCAATCCGGTGCAGTTCCCCAACGCGCTGCTGCTTCGCGTCACGAACCCGATCCGGGCCGAGTTCGGCACCGACCGTGTCGAGGTGTTCACGGTTCCCTACACCGCGCAGTTCCACAATCCGCTCTCGGCCGATCAGCAGATGTCCTACAACGACAGCCGGGCCGAGGGCACCCGGGCCGCGGTGCAGGCGATGACCGACATGAACAACCGGTGCCCGCTGACCAGCTACGTGCTCATCGGGTTCTCGCAGGGCGCGGTGATCGCCGGCGATCTCGCCAGCGACATCGGCAACGGGCGTGGTCCGGTGGACCAGGATCTGGTCCTCGGCGTGACGCTGGTCGCCGACGGCCGCCGCCAGGACAGCGTCGGCCAGGACATCGGACCGAACCCGGACGGCCAGGGTGCAGAGATCACGCTGAACGAGGTGCCGACGCTCTCCGCGCTGGGTCTGACGATGACGGGTCCGCGACCAGGCGGCTTCGGTGCGCTCAACGACCGCACCAACGAGATCTGCGCGCAGGGCGATCTGATCTGCGCGGCACCCTCGTCGGCGTTCAACATCACCCAGCTGCCCAAGACGTTGGAGGTGCTTAGCGGTGGGGCCGGGCAGCCTGTCCATGCGATGTACGCCACTCCCCAGTTCTGGAACATCGACGGCCAGCCGGCCACCGATTGGACCCTGAACTGGGCGCGGCAGTTGATTAGTAACGCTCCGCAGCCGAAACATGGCTGACATGTGACCGTGAAGATTTGGCGGCGGTCAGGCCGTCACCTAACATTAAGGGAAATCTAAGACCGTGGTCATCGAGGCGCGGTCTCAGAGGACTCGGTTGGCGGCTCAGGGGCGGGGCGCCGTCACCCCGGTACGATTTGGGGGTTTGGGATTCATCCCATGTGATTGGAGTTGAGATGGCGTTCCACAACCCGTTCATCAAAGACGGGCTGATCAAGTTCCCTGACAGCGGCAACCTGGTCAAGCACGTCGAGCGATGGGCCAAGGTGCGTGGCGACAAGCTGGCCTACCGGTTCGTGGATTTCTCGACCGAGCGTGACGGTGTCGAGCGTGACCTCAAGTGGGCGGACTTCGGCGCCCGCAACCGTGCCGTCGGCGCCCGGCTGCAGCAGGTCACCCAGCCCGGCGACCGCATCGCGATCCTGTGCCCGCAGAACCTCGACTACCTGGTCGCGTTCTTCGGCACCCTCTATGCCGGCCGGATCGCCGTGCCGCTGTTCGACCCGAACGAGCCCGGTCACGTCGGCCGCTTGCACGCCGTCCTCGACGACTGCTCGCCCGCGGCCGTCCTGACGACGACCGCGGCCGCCGAAGGTGTCCGCAAGTTCTTCCGCACCCGTCCGGCCAACCAGCGGCCGCGCGTGATCGCCGTCGACGCGGTGCCCACCGAGGTCGGCGCCACGTGGGAACCGGTCGAAGTGGACCACGACACCATCGCCTACCTGCAGTACACGTCCGGCTCGACCCGCATCCCGACCGGCGTGCAGATCACCCACCTCAACCTGGCCACCAACGTCGTGCAGGTCATCGAGGCGCTCGACGGTCAAGAAGGTGACCGCGGAGTGTCGTGGCTGCCGTTCTTCCATGACATGGGGCTCATCACCGTGCTGCTGTCCCCGATGCTGGGGCACTACATCACCTTCATGACGCCGGCCGCGTTCGTCCGTCGCCCCGGGCGGTGGATCCGGGAGATGGCGCGTAAGGAAAGCGACACCGGCGGCACCATCTCGGTGGCCCCGAACTTCGCCTTCGATCACGCGGCAGCGCGAGGCGTGCCGAAGGAGGGCGAAGAGCCCCTCGACATGTCGAACATCAAGTGCATCCTCAACGGCAGCGAGCCGATCTCGGCCGCCACGGTCAACCGGTTCAACGAGGCATTCAGTCCGTTCGGGTTCAAGCCGCAGGCCATCAAGCCGTCGTACGGTCTGGCCGAGGCGACGCTGTTCGTCTCGACCACACCGATGAACGCCGAGCCGCGGATCATCCACGTCGACCGTGATGCCCTCAACGAGCACCGCTTCGTCGAGGTGGCGGCCGACTCGCCCAAGGCGGTCGCGCAGGCCGGCGCCGGCAAGATCGGCGTCGCGGAGTGGGCCGTCATCGTCGACGCCGACAGCGCCACCGAACTGCCTGATGGCCAGATCGGCGAGGTGTGGATCAGCGGGCAGAACATGGGTACCGGTTACTGGGGCAAGCCCGACGAGACCACCGCGACCTTCCACAATCTCCTCAAGTCCCGTACCGAGCCGTCGCACGCCCAGGGCGCCGCCGACGACGCGACCTGGGTCCGCACCGGTGACCTCGGCGCCTATCACGATGGCGAGCTGTTCATCACCGGCCGCACCAAGGATCTGGTGATCATCGACGGCCGCAACCACTATCCGCAGGATCTGGAGTACTCCGCGCAGGAGGCGACCAAGGCGCTGCGCACCGGCTTCGTCGCCGCGTTCTCCGTGCCGGCCAATCAGCTGCCCGACGAGGTGTTCGCCGATGCCCACTCCGGGCTCAAGCGTGACCCCAACGACACCTCCGAGCAGCTGGTGATCGTCGGTGAACGGGCACCGGGTGCGCACAAGCTCGAGATGGGCCCGATCGCCGACGACATTCGCGCGGCGATCGCCGTGCGGCACGGCGTGACGGTTCGCGACGTCCTGCTCACCCCCGCCGGGGCCATCCCGCGGACGTCGAGCGGCAAGATCGGCCGGCGGGCGTGCCGCTCGGCCTATCTCGACGGAAGCCTGCGCAGCGGCAGGGTGGCCAACGCCTTCCCGGACCAGACGGACTGACGCCCAACTACAGCAACGGCAACGGCGGCCCGTGCGGGCCGCTTGTCGATCGTGAGGTTAAGTGAACATGGCTGACTCGCAAGAGAATTCGCGCGTACCGCACATGACCGTGAACGAGATGCGGGAATGGCTGCGCAACTGGATCGGCAATGCCACCGGGCAGTCGCCGGACTCCATCAGCGAGTCGACGCCCATGGTCGAGCTGGGGCTGTCCTCGCGTGACGCGGTGGCCATGGCCAGCGACATCGAGGACCTCACCGGTGTCACGCTGACCGCGACCGTGGCGTTCCGCCATCCCACGATCGAGTCGCTGGCGACGGTGATCATCGAGGGTGAGCCCGAAGCGGACATGGCCGCCCTCGATGCCGAGGACTGGTCGCGCCACGGTGACGAGGGCAAGCTCAACATCGCCATCGTCGGTGTGGGCACACGCTTTCCGGGGGACATGAACACCCCCGACCAGACGTGGGAGGCGTTGCTCGAGGGCCGCGACGCGATCACCGACCTGCCCCAGGGGCGGTGGTCGGAGTTCCTGTCCGAGCCGCGCATCGCCGAGCGGGTGGCCAAGGCCCGCACCCGCGGCGGCTACCTGAAAGACATCAAGGGCTTCGACTCCGAGTTCTTCGCGCTGTCGAAGATGGAAGCCGACAACATCGACCCCCAGCAGCGCATGGCGCTCGAGCTGACGTGGGAGGCGTTGGAGCACGCCAGGATTCCCGCGTCGAGTCTGCGCGGCGCCAATGTCGGCGTGTTCATCGGCAGCTCGGTCAACGACTACATGTTCATGTCGGTCGCCGATCCCACCGTCGCGCACCCCTATGCGATCACCGGTAACTCCAGCGCGGTGATCGCCAACCGCGTGTCCTACTTCTTCGACTTCCGCGGCCCGTCGATGGCCATCGACACGGCGTGTTCGTCGGCTCTGGTCGCCGTGCACGAAGGCATGAAGGCGCTACGCGCCGGGGACGCCGACGTCGTCCTCGCCGGCGGGGTCAACGCGCTGATCACCCCGTTGGTCACCCTCGGGTTCGACGAGGTCGGTGGCGTGCTGGCCTCCGACGGCCGGATCAAGTCGTTCTCCTCCGACGCGGACGGGTACGCCCGTTCCGAGGGCGGCGGCATGATCGTGCTGAAGCGTCTCGAGGATGCCCGCCGGGACGGCGACGACATCCTCGCCGTGATCGCCGGCGGTGCGGTCAACCACGACGGCCGCTCCAACGGCATGCTGGCGCCCAACCCGGATGCCCAGGAAGCGGTGCTGCGCAAGGCATACAAGGACGCCGGCATCGACCCGCGGTCTGTCGACTACGTCGAAGCCCACGGCACCGGCACGATCCTCGGTGATCCGATCGAGGCCGACGCGCTGGGCCGGGTCATCGGCCGCGGCCGCGCCGCCGACAAGCCGGCCCTGCTGGGCGCGGTGAAATCCAATGTGGGACACCTGGAGTCGGCCGCCGGTGCGGCCAGCTTGGCCAAGGTGGCGCTGTCGTTGCGCAACAACAAGATCCCGCCGTCGATCAACTACGCCGGACCCAACCCCTACATCGACTTCGACGCCGAACACCTCAAGGTGGTCGACACGGTGGCCGACTGGCCCCGCTACAGCGGCCGGGCCATCGCCGGTGTGTCCGGGTTCGGTTTCGGCGGCGCCAACGCACACCTGGTGGTGCGCGAGGTGCTCGCCAGCGATCTGGTCGAGCCGGAGCCCGAGCCCGACGTCGCGGTCGTGACGCCCGCCAACGACGACGCGAAAGCCGTGTACGTGGGCGGCGTGCGGATGGACGAGTACGGCGAATTCGTCGATGAGCCGCTTGCGCGAAGAGAATCAGGCTTCGACGATGAAGACGACGATGACGACGCGCTGGACACCCCGGCCGTGGCCGCCGAGGGCGACTACGAACTGCCAGGCTTGACCGACGAGGCGCTGCGCCTGCTCGAGGTCGCCCGCGAACAGCAGGCCGCCGCCGACGCCGAGAATCCCCCGAATCCGATTGTCCCGCTGGCAGTCTCGGGCTTCCTGACCTCGCGCAAGAAGGCCACTGCCGCGGAGTTGGCAGACTGGATCGACAGCCCCGAGGGCCGGGCGTCGTCGCTGGAGTCGATCGGCCGCTCGCTGTCGCGGCGTAACCACGGCCGTTCCCGCGCCGTGGTGCTCGCCCACGATCACGACGAGGCGATCAAGGGTCTGCGGGCCATCGCCGACGGCAAACCCACCCCGCTGGTCATCAGCGCCGACGGCCCGGTGACCAACGGTCCCGTGTGGGTGCTCGCCGGCTTCGGCGCGCAGCACCGCAAGATGGGTAAGAGTCTGTACCTGCGCGACGAGACGTTCGCCGAGTGGATCAACAAGGTGGACAGCCTCATTCAGGACGAGCGCGGCTTCTCGGTCCTCGAACTCATCCTCGATGACGCGATCGACTACACCGACGAGACCACCGAGCTACCGATCGAGAAGGTGCAGCTCGTCATCTTCGCGATCCAGATCGCGCTCGGCGAACTGCTGAAGTCCCATGGCGCCACACCCGGTGCGCTGGTGGGGCAGTCGCTCGGCGAGGCGGCCGCGGCCTACTTCGCCGGCGGGCTCTCACTGGAGGACGCGACCCGGACCATCTGCTCGCGCAGCCACCTGATGGGTGAGGGCGAGGCGATGCTCTTCGGCGAGTACATCCGGTTGATGGCGCTGGTGGAGTACTCGGCGGACGAGATCGACAGCGTCTTCTCGGATTTCAAGAACCTCGAGGTGTGCGTGTACGCCGCGCCGGGGCAGACGGTGATCGGCGGTCCGCCCGACGAGGTGGACGCGATCATCGCCCGCGCCGAATCGGAGGGCAAGTTCGCGCGCAAGTTCCAGACCAAGGGCGCCAGCCACACCTCGCAGATGGATCCGTTGCTCGGTGAGCTCGCCGCGGAACTGCAGGGCATCGAACCGCACCCGCTGCAGGTCGCCTACTACTCGACGGTGCACGAGGGCAACCTCGTTCGCGCCGGTGGCGAGCCGATCCACGACGTGGACTACTGGAAGAAGGGGCTGCGGCACAGCGTCTACTTCACCCACGGCATCCGCAACGCCGTCGACAACGGGCACACCACGTTCCTCGAGTTGGCGCCCAACCCGGTGGCGCTGATGCAGGCCGGGCTCACCACGGCCGACGCGGGTTTGCATGACGCGCAGCTGATTCCGACGCTGGCGCGTAAGCAGGACGAGGTCGACTCGATGACCACGGCCATGTCACATCTGTTCGTCTACGGCCATGACCTCGACTTCCGCACCCTGTTCCCGCGGAAGTCGCGCGGGTTCGGCGGGGCGCTGGATTTCGCGAACATCCCGCCGACCACGTTCAAGCGCAAGCCGCACTGGCTGGATGCGCACTTCACCGGCGACAGCTCCGGCGTGATGCCGGGCAGCCACGTGGCCACCCCGGACGGCCGGCACGTGTGGGAGTTCTCGCCGCGTCTGGGCGAGCGAAGCGACGGGACAGGTGTGGGCGAGGTCGACTTGGCGGCTCTGGTGAAAAGCGCTGCGGCGATGGTTCTCCCGGATGCCAAGCTGGTCGCCTCCGAGCAGCGCGCCGTTCCCGCCCAGGGTTCGCGCCTGGTGACCACGCTGACCCGCCACCCGGGCGGTGCGAGCGTGCAGGTGCATGCCCGGATCGACGAGTCCTTCACCCTCGTCTACGACGCGATCGTCAGCCGCGGTGGCGCGCAGACCGTGCTGCCGACCGCCGTCGGCGCCGGCACCGTTGCCGAGGTGTCGGTCGCGACGCCGGTCGAGGAGCCGGAAGAGACACCGGCGTTCGAGGCCGACAACCTGACCGCCGGGGCGAACCTCGGTGCGAGCTTCGCGAAGTGGTCCCCGGAGTCAGGCGAGACGATCGGCGAGCGGCTCGGCACGATCGTCGGCTCGGCCATGGGCTACGAGCCCGAGGACCTGCCGTGGGAGGTTCCGCTGATCGAGCTCGGTCTCGATTCGCTGATGGCGGTGCGCATCAAGAACCGCGTCGAATACGACTTCGACCTGCCGCCGATCCAGCTGACGGCGGTACGCGACGCCAACCTGTATGCGGTGGAGAAGTTGATCGCCTACGCGATCGAGCACCGCGACGAGGTCGACCAGCTCGCCGAGGCCCAGAAGGGCAAGACGGCCGAGGAGATCGCCGCCGAGCAGGCCGAGATGATGGGCGGCGCGAGCACGGTCGCCGAACTCGAGGCCAAGCTCGCCGAGGCAGGGCACCCGATCGCGGCCGAACAGTCGCCGGCGGAGAAGATCGCCACCGATTCCGTGGAGGCCCAGCAGGATCTGACGATCCCGCCGCCCCTGTCCGATGTCGCGGTCCCCGCTCCGCCTACGGACCCGTCGGGCCCGGGCATCCCGCCCCCGCCCACCGACCCGAGCGGCCCGGCCGGTCCACGTGCCGAGAAGCCCAGCGCCGCAAGCCTCGCCGCGAAGGTCCTCACGCAGGAAGCGGTCACCGAGGCGCTCGGCGCCGACGTGCCGCCGCGTGACGCCGCGGAACGCGTCACGTTCGCCACGTGGGCGATCGTCACCGGCAAGTCGCCGGGCGGCATCTTCAACGAGCTGCCGTCGATCGACGACGCGACCGCGCAGAAGCTGGCGGAGCGGCTCTCCGAGCGCGCCGACGGCGAGGTGACCGCCGACCAGGTGAAGGCCGCCGGCACCATCCAGGACCTGTCCACGGTCGTTCGCGATCTGATGGACGCCGGTGAGGTCGACGGCTTCGTGCGCACGATCCGGGCGCGGCCCGAAGGGTCGACGCGCATCCCGGTGTTCGTGTTCCATCCGGCCGGCGGGTCGACCGTGGTCTACGAGCCGCTGCTGAAGCGGTTGCCGCCGGACACCCCGATGTACGGGTTCGAGCGGGTCGAGGGTTCGGTCGAGGAGCGTGCCGCCGAGTACCTGCCGAAGCTGCGGGAGATCCAGGGCGACGGTCCGTACATCCTGGTCGGTTGGTCGCTCGGCGGGGCGTTGGCCTACGCGTGCGCGATCGGACTGAAGCGTGAGGGCGCCGACGTGCGGTTCGTCGGGCTGATCGACATGGTGCGTCCCGGCGAGGAGATCCCGCAGACCAAGGAGGAGACCCGCGCCCGGTGGGATCGCTACGCGTTGTTCGCGCAGCGCACCTTCAACGTCGAGATCCCCGAGATCCCCTACGAGGAACTCGAGGCGCTCGACGACGACGGTCAGGTCCGCTACGTCCTCGACGCCGTACAGCAGGCCGGGGTCGAGATCCCGGGCGGCATCATCGAGCACCAGCGCACGTCGTACCTGGACAACCGGTTGCTCGAGACCGCGGAGATCCAGCCCTACGACGGCCACGTGACGCTGTACATGGCCGATCGCTACCACGATGACGCGATCTTCTTCGAGCCGCGCTACGCCGTCCGCCAGCCTGACGGCGGGTGGGGCGATTACGTCGAGGATCTCGAAGTGGTGCCGGTCGGGGGCGAGCACATCCAGGTCATCGACGAGCCGTACATTGCCAAGGTCGGGGCTCACCTGAGTGAGGCGATCACCGTGATCGAGAGCGAGAGCAAGTGACCACGAAAACGACGGCGGAATTGCTGACCGAGCTTCGCGAGAAGCTGGAGCTCGCCAAGGAGCCGGGCGGTGAGAAGGCCGTCGCCAAGCGCGCGAAGAAGGGCATTCCGAGCGCGCGGGACCGCATCTACGAGCTGCTCGATCCGGGCAGCTTCCTCGAGATCGGTGCGCTGGCCAAGACTCCGGGCGACCCGGACGCGCTCTACGGCGACGGCGTGGTCACCGGCCACGGCACGATCAACGGCCGCCCGGTGGGTGTCTTCAGCCACGACCAGACCGTCTTCCAGGGCTCGGTCGGCGAGATGTTCGGCCGCAAAGTCGCCCGGCTGATGGAGTGGGTGGCGATGGTCGGCTGCCCGATCATCGGCATCAACGATTCGGCGGGCGCGCGCATCCAGGACGCGGTGACGTCGCTGGCCTGGTACGCCGAGCTGGGCCGTCGCCACGAGATGCTGCGCGGACTCGTGCCCGAGATCTCGCTGATCTTCGGCAAGTGCGCCGGCGGCGCGGTGTACTCGCCGATTCAGACGGACCTCATCGTCGCGGTGCGCGACCAGGGCTACATGTTCATCACCGGCCCCGATGTCATCAAGGACGTCACGGGTGAGGACGTCACGTTCGACGAACTCGGCGGCGCCGACGTGCAGGCGCAGCGCGGCAACATCCACAAGGTCGTCGACTCCGAGGCCGCCGCCTACCAGTACGTGCGGGACTACCTGAGCTTCCTGCCGGCCAACCACTTCGACGACGCCCCGATCATCAACCCGGGGCTCGAGCCGGAGATCACGCCGCACGACCTCGAGCTGGACACGATCGTGCCGGACTCGGACAACCAGGCCTACGACATGATGGAGATCCTGCTGCGGATCTTCGACGACGGCGACGTGTTCGAGGTCTCCGATCAGCGCGGGCGCGCGATGATCACCGCGTTCGCCCGGGTCGACGGCCGGCCCGTCGGCGTCATCGCCAACCAGCCGATGGTGCTGTCCGGCGCGGTGGACAGTGAGGCGTCGGACAAGGCGTCGAGCTTCATCCGGTTCTGCGATTCGTTCAACCTGCCGCTGGTGTTCGTCGTCGACACCCCGGGCGCCATGCCCGGTGTCGAGGAGGAGAAGAACGGCATCATCAAGCGTGGCGGCCGGTTCTTCAACGCGATCGTCGAGGCCGACGTCCCGAAGGTCACCATCGTGGTCCGTAAGGCGTACGGCGGCGGCTACGCGGTGATGGGCTCCAAGCAGCTCTCGGCCGATCTGAACTTCGCCTGGCCGACGGCGCGTATCGCGGTGATCGGCGCCGAGGGCGCGGCGCAGCTGTTGGTGAAGCGCTTCCCGGACCCGACGGCGCCGGAGGTGCAGAAGATCCGCAAGGACTTCATCGAGGGCTACAACCTGAACATGGCCACCCCGTGGATCGCGGCCGAGCGCGGCTACATCGACGGCGTCATCGAACCGCACGAGACGCGGCTGCTGCTGCGCAAGTCGCTCAAACTGCTGCGCGACAAGCAACCGTTCCCCAAGGTGCTGCGCAAACACGGCCTGACGCCCATCTAGAACTGCAGTGCGGTTGGATAGAGCTCGTGTCGACTGACTTCACCGGGCTGCGTCGGGGTGCGCCGCTGGGCGATCCGCGCCTGGACCTGTGCGATTTGTATGTGTTCCCGTCCCCCAGGGACCCGGGCCGTACGGCGCTGATCCTGACCGCGAACCCGAACGCCGATGCGATGCATCCCGACGCGGTCTATCGCATCGCGATCGACAACGACGGCGACCTGCGCAACGACATCGCGTTCAACTTCGTCTTCAGTGAACCGGTGAACGGCAGGCAGAAGGTCGACGTCCGCCTCGCCCTTCAGGCCGAGGCACGCGTCGACGCCGCGGTGGGGTCGGAGATCTTCGGCGGCACGGACGTGTCGTTCGAGGACGAGCCGCATCTGTGGCGGTCGCGCTCGGGGTCCTTCTCGTTCTTCGCCGGGGCCCGCAGTGACGCCGCGTTCGAGGGCTCGAAGGTCATCGCGATGGCCGTGGAGCTGCCGACGGCCTACCTCGGTGCCGTGCCCGACGTCCGCATCTGGGCGCGGTGCAGCGTGAACACCGACGGTCGGTGGGTACACGCCGACCGCGTTGCACATCCGTGGGTCAGCGGCTTCTTTCCCGACGACTCCGAACTCGCCGAGTTCAACGCCGGTGAGCCGAACCGGGACCAGGGTCGCTGGATGGGGCATCTCATCGAGTTGATGGCCGAGACCGGCGGCTACACCCGTGCCGAGGCCATCGACGCGATCGCCTCCGAGGGCACACTGCCCGACGTGCTGACGTACAACCCACGCAAGCCCGCCGGGTATCCGAACGGCCGCACGCTGCGCGACGACGTCGCCGACTACCGGTCGAAGTTCCTGACGAACGGCCGGACCAGCCTGACCGACTTCGCGCCGCGTGAGGAATTCCTGCCCGACTTCCCCTATCTCTGCGCGCCGTAGGGGTCTCGCGATGCCGCTGACCGACGGAGACGTGATCGCGGGCTACACCGTCATGCGGCTGCTGGGCTCGGGGGGCATGGGTGAGGTGTATCTGGCGCGCCATCCTCGGCTGCCGCGCAACGACGCCCTGAAGGTGCTCTCGGCCGCGGTGTGCGCCGACACCGAGTACCGGGAGCGCTTCAACCGGGAAGCCGACATCGCGGCGACGCTGTGGCATCCGCACATCGTCTCCGTGCACGACCGCGGGGACTTCGACGGCCGGTTGTGGTTGTCGATGGACCACGTCGAGGGCACCGACGCCGCGCGGCTGCTCGCCGAGCGCTACCCCGACGGGATGCCGCCGGATCTGGTGGTCCGCATCGTCACCGCGGTGGGGGAGGCGCTGGACTACGCGCACGCGCGCGGCCTGCTGCACCGCGACGTCAAGCCCGCCAACATCCTGATCGCCGACCCTGATACCGATGAAGAGCGAATTCTGTTGGCGGACTTCGGTATTGCGCGCCGTGTAGGTGAGGTGAGCGCGCTGACGGCCACGGACATGACGGTCGGCACGGTCGCCTACTCCGCGCCCGAGCAGCTCACCGCCGACAAGGACATCGACGGGCGGGCCGACCAGTACGCTCTGGCGGCGACGGCCTACCAGCTGCTGACGGGTTCGCCGCCGTTCCAGCATTCCAACCCGGCGATCGTCATCAGCTCGCACCTGTCGGCGCGTCCGCCGTCGATCGCGCAGGCGCGCCCGGACCTGTCGGGGCTGGGCGGAGCGTTGGAGAAGGCGCTGGCGAAATCACCGGCAGACCGGTTCGAACGCTGCATCGACTTCGCGAGGGCACTGGCCAACCGGACGGGGACGATGGCCCCGGCGCTCGGTGCCGATCCCCACGCGACGATGCCGGCGCAGGCGGCGACGGCCGGTCCGCGTCATGCCAGGACGGGGCGGGCTGCCGCGCGGTCCCGCGGGCGCATCCTGGCGGTGCTGGCGCTGGTGCTGTCTGTGCTGGCGGTGGCAGCGACGTTGTTCGTGGTGCTGCGCGACGAGCCGACGAAGACGGCCAGCGTGGCCGTGCCGGTGGTGGTGGTCGGCGCGGACTGCGGGACGCTGGGCGGGGCGGGCATCACCGAGCAGGGTGCACAGGCCTACTGCGCGCGGGTGAGCGGGTCGGATCAGCAGCTGTGGTCTTTGTATTCGTCGGACATCGCCAAACCCACCGGCACCGGCGACGTCCCGGTGCAGGTGTGCGTGCAGCAGACCAAGCTGTCCCAGGGCGACTGCCAGGGTGACATCGCTCGGGAGAATGCCGACCCCGGCGCGAACGACGAGACGAACTAGGTCAGACGCGGCGGTACAACCGGATCGACACCGCGCAGAGCCACGCCCAGCTCAGCACGACGGCGACGGTGAACGTCAGAAGCGCGGGGGTGCCGCCCTGCCCGGAGGACAGCCACAGGAAGCTCACCGCGAACACGAGCCCCACGATCCGCGACGGCCACCCGCCGTAGGTGAAGCACGCCGCGACCAGGCATGCGAAGCCCACACCGGCGACGGCGAAGTGGGTGATTCCGTGCCAGGTCACCACTCCCGGGCCTGCCGGGGTGCCCGGCGGGAAGCCGTCGGACGGGTCGGCGCGGAACATCCCGGCGAGGATCAGCGCCGCCCCGTAGACGCCGAGCAGGCCAGCCGTCCACGGCGCCCGTCGTCGCGCTCCCAGGGCACGGCCGACGCCGACGGCGGCGGCGATCGTCATCGCGCCGCAGATGATGAAGGTGGCGATCTGGATCCAGCCGAGGCTGCCGTTGGCGAGTTGGCTCGCCGCGTGCCGGGTCGGGTCGAACCCGTCGCGGGTGGCGGCTTGCGCGGCCACCGAGATCACGTAGACGGGGCCGGCAATAACTCCGTAGCCGAGCAACGATTTGGTGATGCGGTCCGCCAGTGGCGGGCAATCCGTCGTGGTCACGGCGTCCTCCGTGTCAGAATGGAACTAGACCGTACAGTACCCAAAACTGGACTGTCCAGTACCAGCGAGGTGAGATGCCGGAACCGACGAGCCGCTCGGCGCGCAAGCGTGCGACGATCCTGGCCGAGGCGCGGCGGCTGTTCCTGGCGCACGGCTACCAGGGCACCAGTGTCGACGCGATCGCGGCCGCCGCCGCAGTGTCCAAGCAGACGGTCTACAAGCAGTTCGGCGACAAGCACGCGCTACTTCTGGCGATCGTCGACGAGGCCTTGACGTCCACCGTCGGCAGCTTCGAGGCGCGCGTCGCAGAGCTCGCCGCCACGGCCGATCTCGAACAGGATCTGACGTCGCTGGCGCGTGACTACCTGCACGCTGTGCTGGCCGAGCCGGTCGTGCAACTGCGGCGCCTGGTGATCGGAGAGGCCACCCGCGTACCCGATCTCGCCGAGGCGTATCTGCAGCGCGCGCCGGGCCGGATGCTGGCCGCGTTCGCCGACTGCTTCGCGGCGCTGGATCGCCGCGGCCTGCTGAAGGTTGCGGACACAGCGCTCGCCGCAGAGCATTTCGCGTTCCTGATCGTCGGCCGGTGTATCGACGAGGCGTTGTTCCGTGGCGGTCCCGCGGTACAGGAGAGTCTCGACCTCGACCGCCAGGCGCGGAACGGGGTGCGGGTGTTCCTCGCCGGCTACGGCACCGGCTAGATTCCCCGGTCAGATCTCGGTCAGCGCCAGCCAGTCCTGGACGCCGAATCCGTTGTCGCGGGCCGAGATCCGTGCGCCACCGTGGCCGGGATAGTGCGCTGGCACGACCGCAGCTCCTCGGCGAGCGGCCTCGGTCAGCACGCGGTGGCGGGTGCGCGCCGCGGCAGCCGGGTCCTCGTCGAACGCGCACGGATCTTCGGGTCGGATCAGCTGGATCGGGCAGTGGGTGAGATCGCCGACGAACACGGCGGGTACGCCGGCGTCCAGCCACACCACCGACGAACCGGGCGTGTGTCCAGCCGCGGGCCGCAGCCACAGTGAGTCGCTGAGCTGATGGTCACCGGAGTACAGCTCGGTCTGGTCGGCGACCGGAATCACACTGTCGGCGAAGACGATCTGCATGCCCTCGTTGGCGCTGTCGCCGTCGGGGGAGAAGTGGCGGTAGTCGAGTTCAGGCATCAGGTAGCGGGCGTTCGGGAACGTCGGCACCCACTCTCCGTCGACCTGGCGGGTGTTCCATCCGACGTGGTCGGTGTGCAGGTGTGTGTTGACCACGACGTCGACGGATTCCGGGGTGACCCCGGCCGCTGCGAGCGCGTCGAGATATCCGGTCTGCAGCTGGTGCAGCGGCGGGAAGTGTGGCCGGTGCCGGTCGTTGCCGACCCCGGTGTCGACGAGCACGGTCAGCCCGTCGACCCGCAGCACCCACGTCTGCATCGCGATCTTCCACTGGTCGGCCTCGCGGTCCCAGAACAGCGGCTCCAGGAGGTGGGCGTTGTCGGCCCAGGCCTCGGTGGGGGTCTGGCCGAACAGATCGGTGCGCATCTGGACCCGCAGCTCGACCACCCGGGTCAGCGTGGCCCGGCCGAGCTGGACGGAATCGGTCACGGCTCGATGCGCATCGGACCGGGCGACCACAGCCCGGAGCGGCTGGCTTCACCGAGGTCGATCTGCGCCGGCTGCGCGTCGACGATGGTGTCGAACCGGCGTAGTGAACCCCAGTCCTGCCCCCAGTCGTGCGACAGGTAGGTCGACATGACCGACGCCCGCAACAGCAGGTCCGTGATCCCGAGCAGGCCACCGTTCTTGCCGTCCTGCCACGTGTCGGTGCTCTGAAGTTTGGCGAAGTAGTCGGGCGAGATGCGGAACTTGGGGATGTCGGTCACGCCGTTGGCATGCAGCATCGGCTGCTGGCACGGGAACACCAGCCCCACCGCCCAGTCCATCAGCACGGGCTGGGTCGATCCGACGTACTCCTGCACCGAGCGCACCTCGGGGACCCGCGGCGGGGTGACGGCGACCCAGTCGCCCTGGCCGAGCGACAGGTCTTCGGCGACCACCCGCACTGCCACGGCGTCGGCCGGGATCTCCGAGCGCGGGTAGCGCAGGTTGCGCCACGACGGAGTGGGGCCGATGTCGTAGGGCTGTACGCGGCCGGCGGGCACCGGCGCTCCGTCGGCGCCGCGGGTGGCGTATTCGAGTTCGACCTTCTGCCCCGACGTCAGACCGTTGGCGACACTCGTCCCCTCGATGGTGCCCGCCGCCGTGATCACCACGAGAGGATGCGCGTCGTCAGGAGCGGGCAGTGCGTACCAGGCCGAGGTGAGGCGGCTCTCCTGTTGTGCGGCAGTCGAGTACGAGCCGGCGACCGGGACGCGGGCGGGGTCCAGGCCGTAGGGCAGCGGGACCGTGGACCCGTTCAGCCCGGGCCGGGACAGCTTGATCGGGCGGTTCCAGTCGTAGTCGGTGCCAGGTTGCGGATTGTTCAGCCTGATCGCCTCGGCGATGATCTTCTCCGGAACCCCGTTGGGGGAGAAGCCCGTTGGCGTCGCACCGCCGAGCGGTCCGAGAGGTCCGTAGTCGCCAGGCAGTGGTGCCAGGAAGCCCGCGTTCGAATCCGGTTCCACCAGAACGTCGTCGGCCAACCCGCAGCCGCCGGCCAGCGCCCGCACGTTGGCCCATCCGTTGGAGTAGGTCGGGTATTGGCGCGCCACGCCGATCGCCATCGAGGCGACCGACACCACGACCATCAGGCCCGCCGCGATCGGGATCGGCGCGGCGGTCAGCAGCCGCACCACGCGAGGTTCGCGCCGCGGTCTCAGATGGAGCCAGAAGGCCCACAGCGCAGCCACCGCGAACAGCGCGAAGAACATGGTGCTGACGGTCACGCCGCCGATCTTGGGTACCGAATTGTTGAACGGCACACCGAAGTTCGACACGTACCACCAGCCGTTGGTGGAGGCGAAGCACAGCGCCAGTACGAAGAAGACCAGCGACAGGAACGCCATCCGGTTGCGGGCCGAGCGCAGCACCACCGGCGACACCATGACCGTGGCCAGCGCCGCCATCGCGCCGCCCACCGCCGCGAACAACCCGAAGTGGTGGATCCACTTGGTGGGGGTGAACATCAGGAAGAAGATCGTCGCGAAGATCACGCCCATCAGGCGCCAGGCCGGCCCGCGGGCGACGCCGGGAACACGCTTGCGGCGCAGCATCATGAACAGCGACGGGAACAGACACATCGCGGTGAACAGGAACGCCACCCGGCGTTCGATGGCGCCGTCGGTGGTCGGCAGGATCAGGTAGTAGTACCGCAGGTTCTCGGTGTACCACTCCTGACTCGGCCCGATCGCGGTGCGGATCTTGGTGGCTTCCAACACCGTTGCGATCGTCTGGTCGGCGAACACCACCGTCAGGATCACGGTGCCTGCTGCCAGGAGAGGGGCGATCAGTGGCCACGTGCCCACCAGTGCGCGTCGCCGCATCACGATGCGCAGGATCGGGCGGCCACCGGCGACCAGGGCGGCCACGGCGATCAGCCCGGTCGGCTGGATACCGAGGGTGAACGCGGCGGTGAGCGTGGCGAGTGCGGCCGGGGTGAGCCGGCCCGAGGTGATGGCCCGCTCGATCAGCACGTAGGTGACCAGAGCACCGGTGGCGATCTGCCCTTCGGGACGCAGCCCGTTGTTGAACGGCATCCACGCCGCCAGCAGCACCAGACCGGCCGCCCACATCGCGGCCCGGCTCGATGACACCGCGGGGCCGAGTCGCGGCAGCACCTCTCGCGAGAGCAGCAGCCAGCAGATCATCGAACAGATCAGGTCGGGCAGCCGGATCCACAGGCTGGCGTCGCTGACATGGGTCATCAGCGCGAGCACGTTGTAGTACCAGCCGAACGGATCCTCGGGGCTGCCGAACCAGCGGAAGTAGTTGGCCATGTAGCCGGCATGGTCGGCGGTGCGCGCCATCTGCATCTGGTAGCCGTCGTCCGAGGAGCCGGCTCCGATCACGTACCAGAGCAGGAACCCGCCGACGACGACGATGTCGACCACAGTGAAGGTGCGCCACCGGGTGGGGATCACGCGATGCATGCGGTGCCCGTCGAGGCGATCCAGCCGCCACAGCGCCAGCAGGGCGATCACCGTCGACACCATGGCCAGCAGCATCGCGGTGAGTTTCAGCGCGCTGGGGTGGGTGGTGTAGCGGGTGTCGATCGTCGCCGAGAACTGCAGCCCGGGCGGCGCCGGGCCGACCAGATCGGTGAACACCCCCACGATCGCCGGCCGCAGGTTGGGGTCGGCATAGCCGGTGCGCTGGGCGGACCCGTCGGACTTCTTCAGCCCGACGAATTCGGCGAACGTGCCGTCGTGCGAGGACGTGATGTCCAGGCGCTCGCAGCCGCCGATGCGGTTGCGGTTGACGCTGGCCACCACGACGTTGCGGACGATGACGTCGACGCGGGAGGCGGTGACGTTGACCAGCATCGCGTTCAGCGCGGCGTCGCGGCCCTGCGCGGGTGCGGTGCCCAGCACCAGTCCGCCCCTGGCCGGCATGTCGGCCAGCACCGCGCACGGAATGGAGGCGGTGAGCGTGACGGGGGCCTGCGCGATCAGCGGCGCGGTGACGTCGTCGGCCCGGCCCTGCTGCGGCCAGTTCAGCGTCGCTGTGGTCTGCGTGACCGGCAGCAGAGGAGTCGCCACGGCCAGCACGAAGCCGAGCAGGCCGGCGATCGTCGCGACCCAGCGCGCCACCTTCACGTCGTCGCGCATCACGGGAGGGCCCTAATGGGTCCGCCACGGCTCCAGCCGAACACGCGTGTCGATCCTTCCTCGACGACGGCGTCGGGCGCCTCGTCGCGCGGTACGACGCGGATGTAGCGCTCCAGTGAGCCCCAGTCGCGGTACCAGTCACCCTTCAGGTAGGTCGGAATCGTCGCGGTGCGCAACAGCGCCTGGATGAACAGGAACGGTCCTCCGGATTCGGCGGATTGCCACTGGTTCGACGAGACCACCATCTGCTTGAAGTTCGGGATGATGCGGTACTGCGGCAGCTCGGCGATCCCGAGGTGCTCGGCGAACGGGCGCTGGCAGGGGAAGTTCGCCGCTGTGGCGATGTCCATCATCACCGGGGTGTCCGACCCGAGGAACTGTTCGGCGGTCTCCAGCACCGGAACCCGCGGCGGGGTGAACCCGAACCACTGGTCCTCCGACAGGTTGGGGTCGTCGGCGACGATGCGGGCGACGTTGGCCTCCGGCGGTGCCGTCGTCATCGGGAAGCGCAGGTTGCGCCAGGCCTTCTGCTGGAAGATGTCGATCGGCTGGACCTCATTGAGCGCCTGGTAGGACCCGTCGGGCCGGTGCACTCCCCACTGCAGCTTCAGTGACTGGCCGTAGTTGAACGAGCCGTCTTCGTTGTAGTACCAGATGGCTCCGGCGGCGGCGACGCTCACCAGCGGCCGGTCCGGGGTTCGGGGCGGCAGTTGGTACCAGGCCGAGGTGGCTTTCGCCGCGATGGCGTTCTCGCCGTAGCTGCCCATCACCGGCGTGCGCTTGGGGTCGAGGCCGAACGGCAGGAAAACCCGGGAGCCGTTGACGCCTTCCGGTCCGTAACCACCGCCGGTGCCCGCCGCGTATCCGATGCCGATGTTCGGCTTGTCGACGGGGCCGTCGGAGTTGACGGTGCCGGGATTGGCGGCGACCGGCTCGGCCGGTTCGAGGGTGTCGCTGACGCCGTTGGGCGTGAACCCGACCGGGTCCTCACCGCCGAGCGGCCCGTACTGCCCCCATCGCTGGCCCGGAACGGGTTGCAGCATGCCGGCATTGGTGTCGGCTTCGACGAGGACGTCGTCGGCCATCGCGCAGCTGTCCGTGCCCAGGCCGGAGCGCAGCGCGGCGATGTTGGCGGAGCCGGTGGTGTAGACGGGGTAGCGCCCCGCGGTCGCCTTGAGCATGGAGCCGAGCTCGAGGACGACCATGATGATCGCGACGATCAGCATCGGCGTCGAGGCCAGCGCACGGTTGCGGCCGGTGTCGGCGACCTGGGTGTGACCGGCGTAGTCGATGCGGAAGTGCAGCCAGGCCGAGAGCAGACCGCCGGCGATGGCCAGCACCAGGAAGATCGTGGTGACCGGGAAGTGCGCGATCACGGGCTGTTTGTCGAACCAGGGCACCCCGTAGTTGCCGACGTAGAACCAGCCGTTGATGCCGGAGGTCGCCCATGCCAGCACGAACAGCAGGGCCGTCACGTACAGCGCCAGGTTGCGGCGGCTGTGCAGGCCGACCCGGGCGAACGCGAACGCCGTCACCCCGCCGAGCGCGCCGGCCAGCCCGGCGAACGCGCCGAACTGCGCGGCCCACTTGGTCGGGGTCAGGGTCAGCAGCAGCAGACCGATCGCCGCACTGCCCGTCAGCCGCCACACCGGTCCGCTCACCGCACCGGGCACACGGCCGCGGCGCAGCAGCACCACGATCAGCCCGAACACGCACAACAGCAGCAGGAGCACGGCGAAGCGGCGGGTCAGGGAGCCGTCGACGCTGTCTTCCACGGTGAGGTAGTAGTAGCGCAGGAACTCCTGGTACCAGGGAATGGTCGGCCCGACGGTGTACTTGATGCGCACCGACTCGGCGACGGTGGCCAGCGTCTGGTCGCGGAACACGATCACCGAGACCAGCGAGAGGGCCGCCACCAGCGGTAGCAGGGTCGCGGCGAATCCGTCGGTGCGGCGGCGGGCGGAGACGATCTGCGTGATGCCGCGAGCGCCGACCAGCAGGGGCGCCAGCGCAACCAGACCCTGCGGCGCCAGCGTCACCGAGAACATCGCAATCACGATCGCCACGGCGGCCGGCCACAGCCTGCGCGTGCCGAGCGTCCACTCCACCAGCATCAGGACCGCGACCACCGCGAAGGCGATCAGCGGTTCAGGGCGCAGCCCGTTGTTGAACGGCAGCCACGCGGCCAGGAACACCGCCGCGGCGGTCCAGGTGGCCACCCGGTTCGCGGCGACGCGGCGGCCCAGCCGCGGCAGCAGGCAGCGGCTGACGATCAGCCAGGTGCCGATGCCGGCGAGCAGCGCAGGCAGCCGCATCCACACCCCGGCGGCGCTGATCGAGGCCAGGTGGGCGAGCACGCTCTGGTACCAGTCGAACGGCGCCTCGGATGCCCCGAAATAGCGGTAGTAGTTGGTGGTGTAGCCGGCCTCACCGGCCACCCGCGCCATCGTCAGGTTGTAGCCGTCGTCCGACGACGTCGCGCCGACGACGTGCCAGGCCAGCAGCCCGCCGATCACGCCCAGGTCGGCCACCCAGGTCGCCCAGCCGACGCGGCGACGGGTGCGGGGCGGGCGCCGTCCGGACACCCGGTCGAGCAGCGCGAGCGCGATGATCGAGCCGACCACACACACGACGCCGAGCGCCATCACGAGTGTCTTCAGCGCCGACGGGGTGGTGATGAAGCGGGTGTCGACGTCGATACGGGCGTTCAGGCCCGCAGTGACGGGGACACGAAGGTCGGTGAACACCCCCGCCACCTGCGGGCGTTTGTCGACGCTGAGCGTGCCGGTAGCGCCCGGGATGCCGACGAAATCGGCGCCGACCGCACCGATGTTGGCCCACAGGCGCAGCTCGCTGCAGGCGCCGCGGTTCACGTCCTGCCGGGGTGCGACGGCGGCGACGGTGTCGCGGAACGCGACGTAGACGACGTCGGCATTGGCGCGCACGAACAGGCCGTTACGGCCGGCGTCGATCCCGTTGGCCGGAATCGTCGAGAACACCACGCCGCCGTCCGCGGGCAGGCTCGCCACGGCCGTGCAGGGGATCGTGACGTCGAGCGACTTGGGGGCACCGGAGACCAGCGGTGCGGTGATGTCGCTGACGAAGCCGTCGGCGTCGGCGCCCTGCGGCCACAGGACCGTCGCGGTCTGCTGGGTGACCGGAAGCAGCGGTGCGACACCGCAGCACAGGATGCCGACGAGTCCCAAAACTCCCGCGAGGATCGCGACGAGACGGGGACTGCGGGCAGGCACGAGGCTCGATGGTAGACGGGTCTAGGACAGACGCAGCGGTGCCGGGCTCCACAGTCCGCTACGCGTTGCCGAACCGAGATCCAGGCGGGCCACCTCGGCGCCCGGGTAGTAGGGCGTGAGCTGCTGCAGCGCACCCCAGTCGCGGAACCAGTCGTACTTCAGATATGTCGGCACGGTGGTGGCGCGCAGCAGTAGTTCGGTGATGCCGAGCGGGCCGCCGCCCAGGTAGTCCATCACCGGCGAGTTGGCCTCGGCGCCGAAGCGGTCCGGCAGGATGCGCCACTTGGGTACCTCGATGACGCCGTTGCGGTGCCCGTACGGACGCTGACACGGGAACGCGAGCCCGACCAGCCAGTCCAGCAGCACCGGATCGCTGGAGCCGACGACGTCCTGCAGCGTGCGCAGCGCCGGGATGCGGGGCGGGGTCACGGCGATCCAGTGGGTGGGGCTCAGATCGTCGTCGGTGGCGACCAATCGGATGCGGGTCGCGTCGGAGGGGATGGCCGACAGTGGCGCCCGCAGGTTGCGCCACGCGGGGGCCGCGCCGACGTCGCCGAAGCCGATGCCGCCGCCCGGGGTGTCGTCGCCGTCGCGGGCCCACTGCACGATCAGATCGCTGGGATCGAACCGGCCCGCCGCCGACACCACCAGCAGCGAGTCGGAGCGGTCGCCCTCGTTCCAGCCGGCGGGCAGGCGGTACCAGGCCGATCGCAGGAACGCGGGCGCCTGCGTGCCGCTGCGCCAGCTGCCGAGCACGGGGGTGCGGGCCGGGTTCAGGTTGTAGGGGAGGCTGGCGCGCGAGCCGTTGATCCCCGCTGCGGCGGTCGTGCCACCCTCGGTACCCGCTTCGCTGCCGGTGACCACGCCGCTGTCGGAGTCGGCGAAGTTGTCCGAGCCGGGTTGTTCCATCACCGGGTCGGCGGAGACGTCAGCGGGAATTCCGTTGGGGGTGAACCCTTCTGATCGACCGGCGCCGAGCGAGATGCTGACGGGTGTGTCGATCGGGGTGAGGATGCCTTCATTGGGATCCTGCTCGACCATGACGTCTTCGGCCATGCCGCAGGTCTTTCCGGCCAACGCCTCGAGGTTGGACCGGCCGACGGTCCAGGCCGGGTACTGGCCGGTCATCGCCAGCGTGAGGGAGCCGACCTCGAAGATCACCAGGGCCCAGGTGGCGATCGCCAGCGGGGCGCGCGCCACGGATCGCCAGCGCCGCGGCGGGGCCTCCGGGGCGGCGTCGCGGCCGGAGAAGTGCACCCAGGCGGCCACCAGCAGGGCGAGCACGGAGAGTCCCAGCAGCATGGTGGTGAAGCCGAAGTGCCATTCGGGGAACGAATTCGACCACGGCACACCGAAGTTCGAGACGTACCACCAGCCGTTGACGGTGGCGAACGAGAGTGCGGTGAGGAACAGCACCGCCGCGGTGAACAGGGTGCGGTTGCGCCGGGACCGCATGGCCGCCGTCGAGATCGCCACGGCCGCCAGTGCGCCGAGTGAACCAGCGAGTCCGGCGAACACGCCGAAGTGGTGGGTCCACTTGGTGGGGGTGAACATCATCGCCAGGAACGAGATGATCGTGATGCCGACGATGCGGCGGCTCGGGCCGAGCGCGGTGCCGGGAATGCGGCCCTTGCGCAGCGACATCGCCACCGACACCGCCAGGGCGAGTAGCAGCGTGACGACCGCGAACCGGCGTGCCACCGAGCCGTCGGGGCTGGTGGTGAACAACCGCGAGTAGCGGATGTGCTCGTCGAACCAGGCCAGGCTGGGCCCGACAGCGGACTTGAAGCTGCTCGCCTGCAGTTCGGCGGCCAGGGTCTGGTCGCGGAAGATCAGGAAGATCGTGACGGTGCCCGCGGCGGCGATCGGCGCCAGCAGCGCCCAGTAGCCGAACCGTGAGACATGGGCGGCCACAATGGTTTTCAGCGGCCCGATGGCGACGAGCAGAGCGCCGACCGCGGCGATGCCGGTGGGCCCGGAGAACAGCGTGAGCGCGCCGATGATCACGGCGATCGCGACGGGCAGCAGCCGGCTGGTGGCCACCCCGCGCTCGACCGAGCACCAGGTCAGCAGGATGCCCAGCGCGATGATCGGCTCCGGACGCAGACCGTTGTTCAGCGGCAGCCAGAACGCCAGGAACAGTCCCGCGGCCGTCCACGCCGCGGCCCGGCTGTGTTTGACCGAGTCGCCGAGGCGGGGGATCACCTCGCGGCTGATCACCCACCAGCAGGCCAGCCCCATCAGCAGCGTGGGCAGTCGCATCCAGACGCTCGTGGTGCTGACGTGCGCCCACAGTGCGAGCAGGTCGTAGTACCAGCCGAACGGCGCCTCCGGGGTGCCGAACCAGCGGTAGTAGTTGGCCATGTAGCCGGCGTTCTCCGACACCCGCGCCATGGTCAGGATGTAGCCGTCGTCGGCGGTGTTCGCGCCGACGAAGTGCCACCACACCATCACCGCGGTGACCAGCCCGTCGAGCGGGGACAACGACCACCAGCGCTGCGGCAGGAAGCGCTTGTTCCGCCGACCGTCGGCGCTGTCGAGCACGTGCAGCGCGCCCAGCGAGACGATCGTCATCGCGACGCCGAGGATCATCGCGACGAGCTTGAGCAGCGTCGGCGAGGTGCTGTAGCGGGAGTCGACGGTGGCCGAGAGCTGCAGGCCGGGAGGGGCGGGGCCGGACAGGTCGGTGAACACGCCGACGATCTGCGGGCGGAAGTCGTAGCCGCTGCGCTCGCCCCGCAGAGGTTCGCCGGCGTCGGACGAGTCGGGTGGCTGGGTGAGCCCGACGAACTCGCCGGTGACCTTGTCGGCGTGGGCGGTGAACGTCAGCTCCCGGCAGGCCGGGCTGAGCACCTGGTCCAGCGGTGCGCTGACCACCGGGGTGTTGCGCACGATCACCAGGACGTCGTTGTTGACCCGCTCGATGAGCAGCCCGCGGTCGACGGCTTTCGGCGCCTGTCGGGGCACGGTGGACAGCAGCACCGAGCGACCGGGACGGTCCAGGCCCGCGGCGGCCTGGCAGGGGATCGTGATCTCGAGGTCGGTGGCGACGTACCCGATGAGGGGGGCGTCGACGCTGGCGAGCACCCCGTTCTGCGGCCAGTTCAGCTGCGCGGTGGTCTGGGTGACCGGCAGCAGTGGGGTGGCGATCGCCAGCACGGTGCCCAGCAGGCCCGCCACGATCGCGATCAGGCGCGCGGTGCGGTGGTTGCCACTCCTCGCCCGCTGCTCCGCCACGGAGCTAGATCGTAGAGGGCTTGCGGATGGCCAACACGAACGGCCCGATCGTGGACACGTCGAAGCGTGGATCGTCGAACAGCGCGTCGTCGAGGGCGGCGTGATAGCGCCGCACGTTGGGCTGGTTGGGGTAGACGTCGGCGGCCAGCCGCAGCGTGTAGGTGTCGTTGGCGCCGCGACGCATCAGGAAGACGGTGGGCGGCGGCCACGGCAGGGCGTCCAGGGCTGTGACGAACTGGTCGGCGCTGGTCAGCATGGACCAGCCCTCGATGGCGCCGGCGCGCTCGGTGAACTGGGCGAGCGGGTTGGCGTAGTGCGACGTGAGGCCCTGGAAGCCGTAGTACGGGTAGTAGGACAGGAAGCTGTAGTCGGCGGTCATCACGACGGTCTCGTTGCGGGGCCGGCCGGTCACCTCCTGGATCTTCGCGTCGACCTCCCGGTAGTACTGCTCGGCTCCCGGGGGCCTGCGGTCGGCGCGCTGACCGGAGCCGTCGGTGTCGGTGTAGGCAACGACGATGTCGGAGCGCAGCACGTCGGGGATGTCCTGGCTGAACGTGACGGCGCCGAGGGCACCGACCACGGTGGCGACGGCGACGACGCGGTGCGTGTTCGCGGTTCTCACCCGCGCGGCCAGGGCCCGGGACGTCTCGATGAACCCGAACGCCCCGGCCGCGGTCAGCAGCACCGTCAGCGTCGGCTGCAGACGGAAGGACAGCAGCGTGGTGCCCACCAGCGTGGTGAGCATCGACAGCAGCGACCAGGCGTACACGGCCAGCACGGCGACAGCCAGCGCGGGTGCCGTCTGCTCTTCGCGCAAGCGCTCATCGCCCGCACGCGTGGAGCTGCGCGCCCGCACGACCAGCCACAGCGTGCCGAGCAGGCACAGCGCACCCAGAAGCGTGAACTGCAGCATCGGGAACGACAGCTGAGCGCCGTCGACGGGCAGGTAGTGCTGCGCGGTGCCGCGGTCGGCGGGAGTGCCCTTGGCGGCGGCGATGAGATAGGGCCCCCACCCGATCAGCGCAATCAACCCGGAGATCACCGCAATGACGGCGAGACGGGCCAGCGGGTCCCAGTGCCTGCGGGCGACGGCGAGCAAGGCGGCCATGATGGTCAGCGTGAACGCCGCGTACGCCAGCAGCAGCGTGTAGAACAGGGCCGCGCCGCCGAGGAAGATGCCGACCGCGACGACGGCGGCCCAGCCCCCGTTTCTTGATTTCCCCCGCAGGCCCGACCACCCCAGCACGAAGATCGGCGGCAGCAGCACGGTGATGATCGCGGCGTAGGGCTCGGCGGGGGTGTAGGCGAGCGCAGCCGCGGCGGTCGCGGTGCTGACCACGAGCGCGTATTCGAAGCGGACCATCGCGGCCCAGAGCGCGAAGGCGATCACGATCGCGATCGCGATCGAGGTGACCGACCACGGCTTGAACATCTCCCACGCCGGCGTGCCCGTCAGTGCCGCGAGCCGGCCGCCGAGCCAGAACCAGCCCGGCGGGTAGAACGGCGGCAGACCGATGTAGGTCATGTCGTGCAAGCTCGCCGAATCCGTGAGCCGGGTCAGATATTCGGTGCGGAACTGCTGGTCGACGGAGATGCCGAAGAGATACAGCTTCGTGGCGCCCAGCGGCATGGCCAGGGTGACGACGGAGAAGGCGGCAAGGAACAGGGTCGCGCCGAGGCGGGCCAGGGTGTGACGGCCGCGCCGCCACAGCAGCCCGGCCGCGAAAAGCCCTGTCAGACAAACGACCTGGCCGACCGTGGTCAGCGCGTGCAGCTGATTGGATGAGTTGTAGGCCGGCCATTCGACCCGGGCGATCGCAGCCAGGCTCACGACAGCGACCAGGGCGGCGATCGCGGCCGCGACGGTCATCTGGCCGGCCACTCGAACCGGCGCGGCCAGCACGCCTGGCATCAGATGGGGAGCTTGCGGAAGATCGGGCGCGGGATGTGGCGCAGCACCATCATCACGTAACGGAACGCGCCGGGCGCCCACACCAGATCCTTGCCCTTGGCCGACGCGGTGACTGCGAGCTCGGCGACGTACTCCTTGTCGACGGTCAGCGGCGCTTCCTTGACGTGCGCGCTCATTCGGGTGCGCACCTGGCCGGGGCGGATGACGAGCACGCGAACGCCGTGCTCGCGCAATGCTTCTCCCAGGCCGAGGTAGAAGCCGTCGAGCCCGGCCTTGGTGGAGCCGTAGACGAAGTTGGAGCGCCGCACGCGTTCACCCGCCGCGGAGCTCATCGCGATGATCTGGCCGGAGCCCTGCGCGCGCATCTTCTCCCCGACGAGCACGCCCACCGACACGGCGGCGGTGTAGTTGATGTCGGCGATCTGGACGGCCTTGCGCTGGTTCTGCCACAACTCCTCGGCATCGCCCAACAGGCCGAACGCGACGATCGCGACGTCTATGTCTCTCGGGGCAACGGCGCCGCCCCATGCCTTCTCGATGACGCCGGGGTGACTGTCGGTGTCGAGGGCGTCGAAGTCGATGACTTCCACTGCCTTGGCGCCGGCGTCACGCATCTGCGTTGCGGCGGCATCGCGCAGTGGATCGCCGGGCATGCACGCCAGGATCACCCGGGCCGAGGCGTTGCGCAGGTAGCGCGCGCAGATCGCCAGGCCGATCTCGGAGGTTCCCCCGAACAGCAGGATGGTCTGAGGATTGCCGGTGGCGTCAAACACCATTTAGAGGAGCTCCAGTCGTCGAGCCATGTCGGAGGCGAAGACCCCGGCGGGATCGACCTTGCGGCGCAACGCGATCCATTCGTCGATGCGGGGGTACATGGCGTGGAAGGTCTCGGCCGTGGTGCGGGAATCCTTGGCGGTGTAGAGCCGCCCGCCGAATTGCAGGACCCGCTTGTCGAGTCCGTTGAGAAACTCGTTGAGGCCCGGCTTGATCGGAAAGTCCACGCACACGTTCCAGCCGGGGATCGGGAAGCTCAGCGGCGCTTCGTTTCCCGGCCCGAATAGTTTGAACACGTTGAGGAACGAGTAGAACCCCGAGCGCTGGATGTCGACGAGGATCGCCTTGAACTCCTCGACGGCGTCGGTGGGCACCACGAACTGGTACTGGCCGAAACCCAATGAGCCGTAAGCGCGATTCCACTCTCCGAACATGTCGAGCGGATGGTAGAACTGCGTCAGGTTTTGGACTTTGCCGCGGTAGGTGCCCGACTTGCGGTACCAGAGTTCGCCGATCGGCATGAACGTGTACTTGTTCGCCAGCCCGTTAGGGAAGACATCGGGCAGCGTGAGCAGTTGCGGCGCATCGAATTTCAGCGGGTTCTTCTGCAGCTTGGAGGGCAGCTGGTCGAGGGTTGCCAGCGAGCCGCGGGAGATGGCCGCGCGCCCGAGCTTGGGCGGGGCGCTGATCGCGTCGAACCACGCACTGGAGTAGGTGTAGTTGTCCTCGGTGCCGTCGCTGTGGAAGGCGATGGTCTCGTCGAGGCTCGCCGTGACGTCCCCGTCGGCGATGAAGTACGCGGTCTCGGTCGGCGTCATCGCGATGGTGGCGCGCAGGATGATGCCGGTCAGTCCGTTGCCTCCGACGGTGGCCCAGAACAGGTCGCGCTCGGGGCCGTCGGGGGTGAGGGTGCGGACCTGACCGTCGGCGGTGAGCAGGTCCATCGAGCGGACGTGGTTGCCGAAGCTGCCGGCACTGTGGTGGTTCTTGCCGTGGATGTCGCAGGCGATGGCGCCGCCGATGGTGACCTGCCGCGTGCCCGGCAGCACAGGCACCCAGAGTCCAAGAGGCAGGGCTGCGCGCATGAGCTGGTCGAGATTGACGCCGGCATCGACGTCGACGAGTGCATCGTCGGTGTTGATCGAGTGAATGCGGTTGAGCGCATTCATGTCGATGACCAGGCCGCCGCCGTTCTGGGCGTTGTCGCCATAGGAGCGGCCGAGGCCACGGGCGAGAACACCACGGTCAGGGTCCTCGGCGGCGCGGGTGACGGCCTTGACGATCACCTCGGGATCCGGCGTCGTCAGCACCTGCGCGACGGTCGGAGCGGTGCGGCCCCAGCCGGTCAGGCGCTTGGCGGTGGTCGGAAACTCGGTGCGAAACATCGTCACAGAGGGTACCGCTTCGCGGCGGCCGGTCGGTGCAGCGCGAGTGTGGCGCGGACGTCGTCGAGCAGCGGGTCGACGAAGTCCGCGCGGTGCTTGGCATCGGTGGCCGCGCGGGCGCTGAGGTACATGAACGTCATCGCGGCCAGGACGATCGTGATGTGGGCCAGCGCCTGGTCGACCGGCAGCGCGATGTCCAGCCACTGGCTGCGCGCGGGATTGCCGTCCGTCAGGTGGTCGAGCACCGTGGAATTGAGCACCACCAGCCCCATGACGAAGAAGATCACGCCGGTGACCAGGGCGAGGACCAGCGCCTGGATGCACTGGGCCAGTGACACCACCGCGACGACTTTCACCTGGTCCGTGCGCCGCAGTGCAGGTTCGGCCTCGGCGAGCAGCGGGCGGCAGGCGTGGCGCGACTCGGTGACCGTGAAGGCCAGCGCGATCGCAGCCATGCCTGCGACCAGCAGCCAGATCCGGGTGGTCTCGAGGTTGGCGGAGATGTACCAGACGGTGTTGTTGAAGAACACCAGAAGGGTGAGCAGGACCACCGGCAGCGCCCGCGCGAACAGTTGGCCCGCCGAGCGCAGGTGGGTGAAGGTGGTGCGCAGCGCCCACCCGAGGATCGCGCCGAGCCCTGAGCCGGTCGCGGCCAGGATCACCAGGATGACGACCACGTCGACGGCCTCGGTCCCGAAGGCCGTCCACCCGCCGGCCTGGTAGGTGTCCGATGCGAGGCCGACGGCTATCGAGCCCCACGCGATCAGCGCACGCACTCGCGGACTCGCGACGCGGCTCACGGCGAAGGCGACGACGGCCATCAGGGGCAGCAGCGCCGCCAGCACCACGAGCACCGACCAGTCGGCAAAGGAGGGAGAGGTGCTGATGTCGATGTCCTGGTCACCTGAGGCGATCAGGACGTAGAGCTCGAGCAGCATCAGCGTGGCCCAGGCGGCCAGTGCCGGTGCGGACCGGCGCACGACGGCGTGCCAACCGTCCGTGACGAGCGCAGTGTGCGCTGCCGGGCCGGCGGTCATCGCAGCCGGAAGATGACTGCGCGCTGCACGATGAAGTTGATCACGGTCGCAGTGCCCTGAGCGATGACGAACGCGACCGGCACCCGCCACGGCTGGTTCTCGAACTGCATGTAGAAGACATAGTTGATGCCGACCTGCACGGCATAGGTGACGGCATACAGCAGCACCACCGCGATGAAGCGCGATCGGCTCGGCGGTGCCTGGAACGTCCATCGTCGGTTGATCAGGTAGGCCGTCGTCGTCCCGGCGATGAAGCTCAGCGTCTTGGCGACGTTGACGTGCAACCCGGCGGCGAGCAGCGCGACGTACAGACCGAAGTCCACGATCGCCGACAGCCCGCCGGTCAGGACGAAGCGCCAGATCTGCGTCGTCAACGGCAGCTGCGGTGACAGCGGGGGCTCGGCCACCCGGGCAGCTTACGGCCACCACCTGTTCAGATCGGTGGTGGTGCGTGGGCGTGCGCTCCGTGTTGCTCGTTCAGGCGGCGGGCGGCAGCGACCGCACGGGCACGGTTGTGAGCGCGGGTGTACCGGCGCCTCGGCATCATCACGCCGCGCGCCTCGCACGCCGACGGTCGTGGCGGGTCGCCGTCCCACAGGACGCCGCTCGGCCGACACAGCGACGGGAACAGATCCCGACTGCCCGGATGCGTCGAATAGATGTGTCCGGTGGGGCTGGTCCAGATCACCGTGCCGTCGGGAAGTTGGCGGTCCTGCCATCCCTCGGCGCCAGCCCAGAATGTCTTCAGAAGATGATGAAAACGGCACAGCGCCTTGAGGTTCGACGCGTGGGTGGGCCCGACGGGATAGGGGACCGTGTGGTCGATGTCGGCCTCGGTGGCGGGCACGTCGCAGCCGGGGAAGCGGCACGTCACATCGCGGCAGCGGATGAACTCCGCGAGGGCCCGAGACGGCACGTAGTGATCTTCGGGCGGAGCGTCACCGGGATGGGTGACCTGACGCAACCTCGCGCGCGCCAGCAGCGGGTCCAGCGCTTCTGACGGCGTGATGCCGGACCCGAAGATCAGGGCCGGCTTGTCCTCACGGGCGGGTGCGGGCTCCTGCGCGGCTGCGTGGTCCACGGTCGCGCTGTCGGCGATTACGTAGATCGTCGTGTTGCGCGTCGGCCTGGGTGCCGCGGCGGCGTCGCAGTCGTCGAGACCGCACTGGCACGCCAGAGCCTCGAGCCCGGCGCCGACGGCGGCAAGTGCCTCGGCTCGGCGGGTCTCCAGGGTGCGCGGGTCCGCAGCGCATACGGTGTGCGCGATCGCCTCGAGGCGATCCTGCAGCGCGACGGCGTCGGCGGCCGGTAGCAGCGCCCAGACGCTGGTGAAACCCGGCGCGTCCGAGGGCGAGCCGAACTCGACACGCCGCCGCGCCAACGATTCCACCACCTGGCGCACGGCGATCGGATCGTGAGCCAGCACGGTCGCGTCGATGGCTTGCTCGAGCTTCTTCTCCGAGAGCTGCCCCCAGCGACCGACGTGGGCTGCGATCGCCGCATCGACCTCGGCCATCACCGCGGGGTCGGTGACCAACCCTGTGCGATAGACGATCTTGCGGATCAGCAGATCGCTGATCAGTCCGTCGGCGAACAGTGCCGCCACCCGGGGCATCCGGTCTCGCAGCGCCACCGCGCGATGGATCTGGTGCAGTGCCAGCTCCCGAGTGATGCCCACGGCCGGTGCCACCTCGGCGGCGACCGCGGCGTCGGGATCGAGCCACCATCCGGAGCGGTCCTCGGCGTCGACGCCGGTGCGCCGGGTGAACAACTCGGCCATCACCGCCATCTTTCGCGCCGCGGCCGCGTTCTCTTCGCGTGCCCAGTGCTGGGCGGCGTCGATCAGATCAGCGGCGCTGAGCCGACGCAGATCCGGTTCTTCGAACACATGTTCGAGTATACCGGCGCCCCCGACAAGTCTCAGTCATGTGTTTCTGCCACCGATGATCAAATTCCTGCCACCCGAAATGTTTTGGGGGACGGGCGGGTTCCAGATATCAGATCACCACGATCGAAAACCAGAAGAGGGCAAGACAATGAAGAAGTTCACCATCACCACCGTTACCGCCGCCGCCCTGACTGCCGGAGTCCTGGGCTTGGCCGCCCCCGCGTTCGCCGCTCCGACCGGAGGCGACGCCGAGCAGACCATCAGTGCGCTCGAAGCGCAGGGCAATCGCGTTGTCGTCACCCGCCAGTCCAGTGCACCGCTGGATGAGGCGTCGGTCGTCTCCGTCACCCGCGGCCCGATCCAACGCGGCGCCGAACCGTTCGGCACCTCGAATGGCGACTCGAACCGCTCGACGATCAACCAGACGATCTACGTCACGGTGAAGTAGTCCTCCGAGATCCCCCCTCGGAAACGCAAAGGGCGCCCCCACGAGGGGCGCCCTTTGTCATGTCGACGGCCTCAGCCGGATCAGGGGAATGATCCGATTCCCGGCTCGCACTTCGTAATCGGCGTATCCGGCGTAGACGTCCAGCGCCTTCGCCCAGGCTTCGGCGCGCTCACCGGGGTCGGTGATCTCGGACGCGAGGTATGCGCCGCTACGGCTGCCGGCCAGAACGTCGACGCGGGGGTTGGCTTTGAGGTTGCGGTACCACGCCGGATGGCCCGGACGACCGTAGTTGGACGCGATCACGAGGAGGGAGCCTTCCTCCACGACGTAGAGCAACGGCAGCGTCCGTCGGAGGCCTGTCTTGGAGCCCGTGGTCGTCAGCAACATCACCGGCACAGGGAAGATGCTGCTGATCCGTCCGCCGGTGAGCCGCAACAGCGGCGGATCGATGTGCGGCGCAAGCTGCGTCACGTACCAGTAGCCGACCGGGGTCGGGCGAAGCGTTCCAGGGTGCGTTCGTAAAGCCTCATCGGGCGCCGATCCGCCATGGACAGACGCTACAGCCCCGCCGCCTCGAGCACGTCGCATAGCGCCGCAATCGCCGCGCCGAAGGCGTGTTCGGGCGGTGCGGCGTATCCGACGACGATGCCGTCGCGGTCGTCGATCTCGGCGTCAGGGTGACGCAGGATCGACAACCCGGTCAGGGCGATGCCGGCCTCACCGGCCCGGCGCATCACCTCGGCCTCCATTCCGTCGGGCAACGTCACCAACAGGTTGAGCCCGGCCGCCAACCCTGCCGTAGCCACGTCGAACGGCGCGAGCGCAGCAACCGTGAGGTCCCTGCGTCGGCGGTATCGTCCGCGCATCCGCCTGATGTGGCGGTCGTAGTGGCCGTGCGCTACGAAATCAGCGAGGGTCAGCTGGTTGATCACGTCCACGGAGAACTGTTGCCCGCCAGCGGCTTCGACGACCGGATCGACCAGTTCCTCCGGCAGAGCCAGCCAGCCCAGCCGCAAGGCGGGCGAGAGGCTCTTGCTGACCGAACCGAGGTAGCAGACCCGTCCCGGGTCCAGCGCCTGCAGTGCGCCCACGGGTTGACGGTCGAAGCGGAACTCCCCATCGTAGTCGTCGTCGAGCACGAAACGACCTGTGCGGCGCGCCCATTCGACCACCGCGGTGCGCCTCGATGGGTGCAACGGCATGCCGAGCGGATTGTGGTGTGCCGGAGTCAGAAGGACTCCCGTGACGTCGAGATCCTCCAGTTCCTCGACGACTGCACCGTGACCGTCGACGGCGATCGGTACCGTCGTTCCGCCCGCCGCCGTGATCGCGTCACGGAACAGGTGCAGCCCGTATGCCTCGACCGCGAGCGGTCCGCCGAGCACGCGGTTCAGCAGTTCCACCCCCTGACGCACCCCGGCGCAGATCACGATCGAGTCGACGGACGTTCGAACGCCGCGTGCTCGGGCCAGGTAACCCGCCAGGGCAGAACGCAATTCGACACGGCCGCGGGGGTCACTCATGTGCAGTGCCTCGTTCGGCGCGACGGTGAGCGCGCGACGCGTACAGGTGATCCACTGGCTTCGGGGGAACTCGGACACATCCGGAGAGCCGGGCATGAGGTTGTGCACCGGAGTGACGGACCTTCCCCGCGGGCGGGTACCGCTGTGCGGCTGGGCAGTGTTCAACACCCAGGTGCCTGCGCCTTGGCGGGATGCGAACCACCCTTCGGCGACGAGTTCGGCGTACGCGTCGGCGACCGTGTTGCGGGCCAGTCCGAGATCGGCGGCCAACGTGCGCGACGCAGGCAGCATCGTGCCTGGCGGCAGCCGACCGGATCGCGCCGCGTCGCGCAACGCCACGATCACCGCGTCTTTGGCGCCGCGCGCACCCGGGGTCAGCACGTCCCGCAGCTCGAGGTGCAGATCCCGCGCACCCGAATTGGCCCATGAAACCATCACTCGATTGAACCATCAGAACGGGCTTTTGCCGCATAGTGTCGATGACATGACACAGACGCTGAAGGGCCCGAGATTCCCGATCTACAAGAGCTCGCCGGAGCTCTACGAGGCGATGATGGCGCTGTCCACCGCCGCGGCCAAGGACGTCGAACCCGAGCTGGGAGAGCTGATCAAAATCCGCGCCTCGCAGATGAATCGGTGTGCGTTCTGCCTGGACATGCACACCCGCGATGCGCGCAAAATCGGCGTGAGCGACCAGAAGATCGACGTGCTCGCAGCGTGGACCGAAGCCGGCGACCTCTTCACCGCGCGCGAGCAGGCCGCGCTCGCACTCACCGAATCCCTCACGGTGCTCGGCGATCACGGCGTCCCCGAGGACGTCTACGCCATCGCGGCCGAGGCGTTCACCCAGCGTGAGCTCGGCCAGGTCATCGCGATGGCCGTCACCATCAACGCGTGGAACCGGATCAACGCCGCGGTCCAGGCCCCGCCGCCCCGCCGCTGATCCGCCGAAGAAGTGCCGTTGGACCCTACGGCCAGACGTCGCCGCCGACGAGCATGGTGGGCATGGATGCGACAACCACCCCGGTGACCGAACTGTCCGAGGCACAGAGTTGGCAGCTGTTGTCCGGACTCACCCTCGGCAGATTGGTGACGACCGTCGGCGGTTGGACCGAGATCTTCCCGGTCAACTACGTCGTCCAGCACAAGACCCTGCTGTTCCGCACTGCCGAGGGCACCAAATTGTTGACCGCTGTGCTCAACGAGAACGTCGTGTTCGAGGCGGATGACCACAATGCCGCTGAGGGGTGGAGCGTTGTGGTCCGCGGGACAGCCAAGCTTCTCCACACCTCAGCCGAGATCGCCGAGGCCGAACGCGCTGGGCTGTATCCGTGGATCGCGACCCGCAAATTGCGCTATGTGCGAGTCACCCCGCACACGGTGACCGGCCGGCGGTTCGTGTTCGGCCCGGAGCCTGACCAGACCGCGCTGGTCAGCTGAGGGTCACACCCAGTACGGCACCCGGGCGCGATACTGGCGCATCGCCAGCGCAGCGCACACCCAGCCGAGCACTGTCAGCACCAGCACGACGACCCAGTGCCGCAGTTCCTGATCCGCGCCGAGCAGAGGCGCCCGCACGATGTCGAGGTAGTGCAGCAACGGATTGAGTTCGACGATCTTGGCCCAGTGTCCGGCGCCCTGGGCCTGCAGTGTGGACTCGTTCCAGATGATCGGTGTCATGAAGAACAGCAGCTGCACCAGGCTGTTCAGCAGGGGGCTGATGTCGCGGTAGCGGGTCGCGAGAATGCCGAAACACAGTGACACCCAGACGCAGTTCAACGCGATCAGACCCAGTGCAGGGATGACGGCGAGGTCGGTCCATTTCCAGGGCTTGGGATAGATGATCGCGATGATCACGAAGATGATGATGTTGTGCGCGAACAGGATCATCTGCCGCCACACCAGGCGGTAGACGTGCACCGACAGTGGCGTCGGAAGCTGTTTGATCAGACCTTCGTTGGCGATGAACACCTCGGCGCCCTCGAGGATCGAGGCGTTGATCAGGTTCCAGATGATCAGCCCGAGTGTGACGTAGGGAAGGTGTTCGGACAGTTCGAGTTTGAACAGCTTCGAGTACAACGCACCCATCGCGACGGCGGTCGTGCCCGTGGCGATGGTGATCCAGAACGGGCCGAGCACCGAACGCCGGTAGCGCTGCTTGATGTCCTGCCAGCCCAGGTGAAACCAGAGCTCACGCTTGCCGAAGCCGCCGACCAGGTCGGCCCAGGCCCGGGTGAACGTCCTCGATTGCGCTGCGGCATCGGTGAACGTCATTTCCGTGTGAACCTCTCTCGTCGTCCCAACCGCCGCAACCGAATCCACTCGGCGAAGCCGCGGGGGTCGCGCGTCGACACCAGGAAGTACCAGCCGAAGCGCAGCCACTCCTGGGCGACGAGTCGGCGCATGCCGGGTTGCGACTGCAGGTAGCCGCGGTTGCGGTAGGTGTAGAACCGTTTGGCGTCGTTGTCGGGGTACTGGGTGTGCATGCGGCCGCCCAGGATCGGCTTAAATTCCTCGGTCCCGCATGGATGCAGGTACACCGCGTCCAGGCAGGTGCCGAACGGCAGGCCCGTTCGGATCAGCCGCCGATGCACCTCGGTCTCGTCGCCGCGGATGAACAGTCGCAGATCCGGCACGCCCACCGCCTCGATCGTGGACGCGCGGAACAGGGCGCCGTTGAAGAGCGATGCGATGCCCGGCAGCAGGTCTCCGCTTCCGTCGGTACGCAATTCGCTGACCAGGCGCCGCCACTGGAGTCCGCGGCGCAGCGGGAAGGCCAGCCGTTCGGGGTGCTCGAGGTTGCACACCATCGGCGACACCTCGGCCAGGCCGTGTCGGTCGGCGCACCTCAGCAGGGTGCCCAGCACCTCGCTGTCTGCCGGGCGGCCGTCGTCGTCGGCCAGCCACACCCAGTCCGCGCCGAGCGCCAGGGCGTGCAGCATGCCGAGCGCGAAACCGCCCGCGCCGCCCAGATTGCGCTGCGAACCCAGGTAGGTTGTCGGAATCGGTTGTCCGGCAACGATATCGCGCACCCGGTCGTCGGCATCGTTGTCGACGACGATGAGGTGGTCGGGCCGGCGACTCTGCGACGCCACGATGTCGAGGGACTTCGTGAGCTCGTCGGGACGGCGGTGGGTCACCACCACCGCGCATATGGTCTGCTCTTCGCGCGAGCGCTCATCGACGAAGACGTCACCCACGCGCGGTTTCCTCCAGGACTTCCCGCACGTGCCGTGCGGCGTCCTCACCCTCGTAGGCCCGCACCACGTCCTCGATGCCGCCCTCCATCTTCACGGTGCCGTGGTCGATCCACATCGCGGTGTTGCACAACCGGGCCAGGAACTCGTTGGAATGGCTGGCGAACACCAGGATTCCCGACCGGGCCACCAGATCGGCCAATCGGGTCTGCGCCTTCTTCAGGAAGTCGGCGTCGACCGCTCCGATGCCCTCGTCGAGCAGCAGGATCTCCGGATCGATGCTGGTCACCACACCCATTGCCAATCGCACACGCATACCGGTCGAGTAGGTCCGCAGCGGCATGGACAGGTAGTCCCCCAGCTCGGTGAATTCGGCGATCTCGTCGACCTTGGACAGCATCTGCTTGCGTGTCTGCCCGAGGAACAGACCCCGGATGATGATGTTCTCGAAGCCGGAGATCTCCGGGTCCATGCCGACGCCCAGGTCGAACACGGGAGCCACCCGGCCCTGCACCGTCGCCACTCCCCGGGTGGGTTCGTAGATGCCGGAGAGCAGGCGAAGCAGCGTCGACTTGCCGGCTCCGTTGTGCCCGACCAGACCGACCCGGTCGCCCATCTTCAGCGACATCGTGATGTCGCGCAGCGCCTCGATGACGACGACGTTGGAGTCGTTGCGCCCGATCGCGCCACCGGCCTTGCCGAGGAAGGCCTTCTTCAGCGAGCGCGTCTTGGCGTCGAAGATCGGAAACTCCACCCACGCATTACGCGTCTCGATGAACGGTTCCGACGAGTTGTGGGGACTGCTCACCGATGTCTCACAGGTACTGGCCGGTACCGGGATGACTGGGCCCGCCGCGTTGTCCCGGAATGCTCACACCGGGCGGCAAGGCGCCCTGGCGCATCTGCTCGAGCTGCTGACGGGCGGCCATCTGCTGGGCGAACAGCGCGGTCTGGATGCCGTGGAACAGGCCTTCCAGCCAGCCCACCAGCTGCGCCTGGGCGATCCGCAGCTCGGAATCCGTGGGCACCGCGTCTTCGGTGAACGGCAGCGTGAGCCGCTCGAGTTCGGCACGCAGCTCCGGCGCGAGGCCGTCTTCCAGCTCGCTGATGCTGGTGCGGTGGATGTCACGCAACCGGCCGCGGCTCGCCTCGTCGAGCGGTGCGGCGCGCACCTCCTCGAGAAGCTGCTTGATCATCGTGCCGATCCGCATGACCTTGGCGGGCTGCTCGACGAGGTCGGTCAGCGACTTGCCGTCGGAGCCCTGCTCGGCGTCGACCGATCCGTCGCCGATGATCTCGATGTTGTCGTCGTTTTCGGAGGTCATGCCTGAAGTCCCGCCTGAAGTCATATTCCTAGAGTGCCCCAGCGTTGCGTCGTCATTCCGGTCGGGCTCCGCGCCACTGGTAGATGCGCGCCTCGCCGTTGTCGTAGATCTTCTCCCAGGAGCGGGATTTGTCCAGCGACGCCAGGCCGTCGGGAATCACGAACCCCCGAACCACCGGCGTGCTCACGAGAAGGTAGCGGATGTCGAGCGCTGCGACGGCCTCGGCCACCCGGGGATCGGTGTCGGCGTCGTCGGCGTAGGCCCAGATGATGAAGCGGTTGTAGCCGGGCCCCTGCTGCACCGGGTAGTCGTAGTGGGTCCACAGCGGGTGCAGGTCGGCGATGGCGTACATCCACGCGGTGCCGTCGGTGTTTGCGTTCGCGATCAGGCTCTCGCGTGCCCCGGGCAGCGTCGCGAGGTGCGCGAAGGCCTCGAGGTCCTTGCCGTCGATGATCACCGAGTCGTACTTGTCGCCGAAGAGGAACTCGTGGCGGGGCAGGTAGTGCACAGCGGAGACGACGGACGCCACGCCGAGAACTGCGGCCACCGTCGCGTGCCGGACCCGAGCCGGCACTGCCGGGACACGGGCGGCGAGCCAACAGGCGGCGGTCACCGCGGCGATTCCGACCAGCGCGCTCAGCAGCAGCGTGATCACCGCCGACAGCCGGCGGGGGTCGCTGTAGAACAAGTCGCTGAACTGGCCGGTGGCCGCGCCCAGTGGGCCGCCGAACGGCGCGGAGGAGTGCACGATCGACACGACCAGCAGAAGCCACACCGGCACGGGCCACCACACCCGCCGCGCGGTGATCAGGATGCCCCCGGCTGCTGCCAGCGCAATCAGCCACCACTGGATCGGGAAGTCGTTGAGGTGGCGGGTGTGCTGCACGACGGCATCGAAGAGCGCCCGCTTCCTGCCCTGATGAGTCACGAAGGAATGCCCTTCGATGATCTCGGCCAGCTGCAGCACGCCGAGGAACTGGGGCAGCAGCAGCGCCACCGACGGAGCGCCGACGGCGACGAGGGTGCCGAGGTCGGCCAACCGCCCCCGGACGGGGTGGCGCAGCACCTCGACCAGCCACCAGGCCGCGACGAAGACGACCGTCACCACGCCGCCGGTGATGTGAACCGAAAACACCCCCACCACGGCGAGCACGGCCATCGGGATGCGGTCGCGGTGCGCCAGCGTCGTCGTGACGAGCACGAAGACCGGGATGGCGATGCCGTAGGCGGCGAGGTTGGGGATCGAAGCCGTGTCGAACTCGACGTACGGGACGGCGGTGAACGACGCCGCCAGCACCGCGGAGGTGGCGGCGGCGGCGAACGTGGGCCACGGTGCCGCCCAGCGGTGCATGAGCTGCCACGTCAAGATCGCGGCGCTGGCGGGGAACAGCCAGCAGGACACAGCGACGGAGACGACGGTGTAGGCCGTCGCCGGCGCGGCACCGGCCACCTGGGCGAACACCGCGGCGAGGGCGTGGAAGGTGGACGGGTAGTACAGCGCCTCGTGGGTTTCGATGTTGCGCAGTTCGCCCATGTGGGTGGGGGAGGCCTGGCCGGTGTCGAGGATGAACCGGATCGTGTTGGCGTGCCACACCGCGTCCCAGGTGCTGGGGATCGACTGCCAGTCGTCCAGTCCACGCGCAGCGGCGAGCCAGATGAGGACCGCGCCCAGGACGACGCCACCGCCGGCCACGAGTACGGCGCCGCGCGGCGGACGTGCGCGTTCGGCCGGGTCCGCTGCGGGCGTCCGGATCCGGCGCGCCAGTACTCGTACACCGGCGACCAGGCCCGTGAGCACCGCGAAAGTGAGCAGCGCCGTGCCCGTGTTCCATGGCACCCCGAGCGCCCCGAACGGCACGATCGCCATGGCCACCGCGCCGTAGGTCAGCGCGGGCCCGATCGCCACCGAGGCAGCCCAGTGCAGGCCGCCGCACCGAGCGATGATTGCCCCGGGGACCACCAGCAACGCGAGGGCAAGTAGCACTCCAAGCCCGAAGCTCACTGGACTAGTATGGCTGCCCAGATGACCCGTACCGGCCACGGCACGGGCAGCACGAGCGAGGTCGGGCAATCGCTCACCGTCTGCGCTGCAGCGGTACAGCGAGATTCCCTAGACGCACTAAGGTGGGCTGACATGGCATACGACGTCGCCCGGGTGCGGGGTCTGCACCCGTCGCTGGGCGATGGCTGGGTGCACCTTGATGCGCAGCACGGGATGCTGCTGCCCGACACGGTCAGCCGTGCCGTGTCCACCGCTTTTCGTGGCTCGATGCCCTCGGTGGACAGTGCACATCCCTCGTCGCGGCGCAGTGCGGCCGTCCTCGCGGCGGCCCGCCAGGCGGTGGCCGATCTGGTCAACGGAGACCCGGCGGGAGTGGTTCTCGGCCCCGATCGCGCGGTGCTGCTGACCTCGCTCGCCGACGCCGCGTCGGGTCGCGTTGGGCTCGGCTACGAGGTGGTCGTGTCTCGGCTCGACGACGAGGCGAACATCGCTCCGTGGCTACGCGCATCGAACCGGTACGGCGCCCAGGTCAAGTGGGCCGAGGTGGACATCGAGACCGGGGAGCTGCCCACCTGGCAGTGGGAGGGTCTGGTGAACCGGGCCACCCGGCTCGTCGCATTGACCTCGGCGTCAACGACTTTGGGTACGGTCACCGAGCTGCGCGAGGTGACCAAACTGGTCCACGAGGTCGGCGGCCTTGTCGTCGTCGACCACTCCGCAGCGGCGCCCTATCGCCTCATCGACATCGACGAGGTGGAGGCCGACGTCGTGGCGCTCAACGCGCTGGCCTGGGGTGGTCCGCCGGTCGGCGCGCTCGTGTTCCGAGACCCGTCGCTCATCGACGCGTTCGGGTCCGTGTCGCTGGATCCGGAGGCCGCCGGGCCGGCGCGTCTCGAGTTGGGATCGCACCAGTTCGGCTACCTCGCGGGCCTCGTGGCCAGCGTCGAATACCTTGCTGGTCTTGAGGATTCGGCCCAGGGCAGCCGCCGCGAGCGGCTGGCCGTGTCGTTGAGGTCCGCCTCGAGCTACCTCGACGGTCTGTTCGACTACCTGCTGTCCTCGCTGCGGGTACTACCGACAGTCATCGTGATCGGCAGCCCCGAGCAACGCATCCCGGTGTTGAGCTTCGCTGTCGAGAACGTGCCCGCCGAACGCGTCGTGCAGCGCCTTGCCGACAACGGCATCCTCGCGATCGCGAACGCGCCGTCGCGGGTGCTCGACGTCATCGGCGTCAACGACGTCGGTGGCGCGGTGACGATCGGCCTGGCGCACTACAGCACCGCCGCCGAGGTGGATCAACTGGTGCGGGCGCTGGCCTCGCTCGGCTAATCACACACGCGCAGAATGACTTTGCCGGACACGTCGCCGGATTCGAGCAGCTCGTGAGCAGCCTGGGCCTGCGAGATCGGGAACTCGGCGCCGATCACCGGCCGGACCTGGCCATCAGCGATCATCGGCCACACCTGCTCGCGCACCTGCGCCACGATCGCCGACTTCCCGGCGGGTCCGTCGACGGGACGGGCGCGCAGCGCGGTGGCGAACACGCCGCCGCGCTTGGCCAACAGCTTGCCGATGTCGAGGTCGCCCTTGACGCCGCCCTGCATGCCGATGATCACCAGGCGGCCGTCCTTGGCCAGGGCGTCGATGTTGCGGTCCAGGTAGGCCGCTCCCATGATGTCGAGGATGACATCGGCGCCGCCGGCCTCGCGGATCACCTCGACGAACTCTTCGTTGTGGTAGTCGATGGTGATCTCGGCGCCGAGTTCCGCGCACAGCTCCAGTTTGTTCGCCGAACCCGCGGTCACGGCGACCCGGCAGCCCAGCGCGCGGGCGACCTGGATGGCGTGGGTGCCGATGCCGCTGGCGCCCCCGTGCACCAGGAGAAGCTGGCCGGGCGCGATCCCGGCGGTCATCACGATGTTCGACCAGACGGTGCACGCGACCTCGGGCAGCGCGGCGGCGTGTTCGAGCGGCACACCCTCGGGAGCGGGAAGCAGCTGACCAGCTGGGACTGCCACGTACTCGGCGTAACCGCCGCCCGCCAGCAAAGCGCAGACCTGTTGCCCCGGCGCCCAGTCCGTGTTATCGAGGTCGGCGCCCAGACTCTCGATCACGCCGGACACCTCGAGACCGATGATGTCGCTGGCGCCCGGCGGGGGCGGATAGTGGCCGGCCGCCTGGAGGAGATCAGCCCTGTTGACCCCTGCCGCGATCACCCGCAGCAGCACCTCGCCGGGGCCCGGGGTCACATCGTCGACGGCTTGCCAGGTCAGTCGGCCGGAGTCGGCCACGATAGCCAGCATTCGCGCAACGCTACTACGCAGGGGAAACTGCAGCCTGTTTGCCCACTGGCATTAGGGTGCTGCCTCTAATATGGGCAAATGGAGGGGATAATCGGGGGGCGTAGTGCGAGCGATACGCCAGGTTTGGACATGTCAGAACAGCGTGCGTGGCAGAACTTCTTGGAGGCCGCGCTGCGCTTGTACGCCACGATGAATCGGGCGCTTGTGGACAGCCACAAGCTCACGCTGAATGACGTACGGCTGCTGGACCTGTTGGCGGCATCGCCGGCGGGGGCGGCCCGGATGGGGGATCTGGCGGAGTCGTTGATGTCGTTGCCGAGCCGCGTGACACGGCAGATCATCCGGCTCGAGAAGCAGAACCTGGTGACCCGCGGCGCCAGCCCGGACGACGGTCGCGGGGTGGTGGCGTCCATCACCCCGCAAGGCCGTGACGTGCTGGCGGCGGCGCAACTGACGTACGGGGCGGCTGTCCGCGAGCATTTCGTGGACAGGCTGTCGCGGCCGCAGGTGGCGGCGATGGGGGAGAACTGCCGCCGGATCAGCACCGCGCTGCAGTCGGGGGCGCCGTCGGCGAAGGTGGGCCGCGTCTAGACTGTCCCGCGGTGGCGTGGCAGAGCGGCCTAATGCACTCGCCTTGAAAGCGAGAGACGGCTAACACCGTCCGGGGGTTCAAATCCCTCCGCCACCGCAGGTCAGCAGGGTTGTCCGGGCGGGGTGTAATAGGGAACCCCTTCCACGGTGTAGCAGGGGATCTCCCCGGGCACGTACGGTACGGACGCCGATTCGATGGCGACGCCGGCGGCCACGCCGGTCGCGATCGCCGCGCCGGTGGCGATGTGCGCGATCGGTGCGCCGCAGCCCTCGACGCCGACGAAGCGGCCGTGGACGCCGGCGCAGATGTCGGCGCCTGCGGTGGGAGCGGAAGCGACGGGGGCGACGGCCGCAGCCAACGCCACCGACAGGGCTGCGATCGCAGATCTCGTCATCGACGAATCGTAGCCAGAGCTGGGCGGAACCGGTGAGAACTCGGGGCCTCGCGTCGAACCCGTTACACCCGGCCTGCGGCGAAGGCTGCCGCCTGGTCGACCATTCCGTTCTGCACATAGGCGAAGTGCCCCGTGTTGTTGGAGGGTCCCGCGTCGCAGTACTGGTCGCCGGTGGCGCATTGGTCGATCGTCCTGCTGCCGTAGACCGGGCTCTTGTCGACGAGCGAACCACCGCCGTTCATCGTGCGCATCGGATTGCCGAACACCGCGATCGCCGCGACGTGCGGTTCGTCCTCGGCGGGGATGGGCATCGGGGTGAACAGGCCGACTCGCTGGCCGATCGCGAGGAGGTCGATGACCCCCGCCCCCTGCGAGTAGCCGCCCAGCACGATCCGGGTGTTCGGGCAGCTCGCCGCGGTGGCGTGCACGTGGGCCAGGGCGTCGGAAGCGCCGACCCGCACCGACGAGTACAGGTTCCAGTCGGCGGGATAGTTCACGGCGTAACTGGATACCGACTTGCTGCCGACCTTGGTGCGGACAGAATTGATGAACGCGGTGCCGAGCCACCCCACCCCAGCAGGCTCCGTCGTCCCGCGGGCGAACACAACTTCCACATCACTGCAATCCTGTGCTGACGCCGCAGGTGCAACCATTCCGGTCGTGATGCTCGCGCATAAGGTTGTGGCAGAGGACAAGACACTCACTATTGATCGTTTCTTCATGCTGTTCTCTGTTGCACAAAGCAAAGTCATCGAAACGTCATCAGCAACTTCGTTTGCCATTGATTGGCGCGCGGGCGGCATATCCCCCGATCGGTGGACATCACAATCCACCGGGGCATTCCACCCAATAGCGGATGTGAATATCCGGCAAACCCGTCAATATCGACCCCATGACGATGGAAACGGCGCCCACAGCCGCGACAGCCCCAACAGCCAGCCAACCGCTGTGGCGGATCGCCCTGTCCAGCTACGTGGGCTCGGCGATCGAGTTCTACGACTTCTTCATCTACGGCACCGCCGCGGCACTGGTGTTCCCGACGGTGTTCTTCCCGGAGCTGAGCCCGATCATGGCGACGACGGCCTCGCTGGGGGCGTTCGCGGCCGCGTTCCTGGCCCGTCCGGTGGGGGCGGCCGTGTTCGGTCACTTCGGCGACCGCATCAGCCGCAAGCAGACCCTGGTGGTGACCCTGCTGCTGATGGGCGTCGCGACCGTCGGGGTGGGTCTCATCCCCAGCACAGCAACCATCGGAATCGCGGCGCCGCTGTTGCTGCTCGGCCTACGGCTGATCCAGGGCTTCGCCGTCGGCGGCGAGTGGGCGGGCGCGGTACTGCTCAGTGCCGAGAACTCGCCGCAGGATCGGCGCGGCTTCTTCGGCATGTTCACCCAGCTCGGCCTGGGCACCGCGCTGGTGCTGGCCAACCTCGTGTTCTGGGTGGTGCAGGCGATCTTCGGCGAGGATCCTGGCTCGGCCTTCTTCGACTGGGCCTGGCGAATCCCGTTCTTGCTCAGCGGGATTCTGATCCTCGTCGCGCTCTACATCCGAGTGCACGTCAAGGATTCCCCCGCGCTCGACGCGGACGCCGGACACCAGGGCGCCCCCCTGGTCGCGCTGTTCCGCCGGCAGGGCCGTCAGGTGCTGCTGGCCGCTGGTGTCGCGGTGTGCGCCCCCATGCTGGTGTTCCAGGCGGGCACCTTCTTCGTCCACTACGCCGCCGACCGCCTCGACTTCTCCTACGACCTGGTGTTGATGACCGGGGTGATCGGCGGTCTGTGCGCCGTCGGCTTCGCCGCGGTGTCAGCGATCCTGAGCGACACCTACGGTCGGCGCCGCATCGTCTCGTGGGGGTTCGCGCTGACGGCGCCGTGGGCGTTCGCGGTGTTCCCGCTGATCGAGACCGGCGACAAGACGATGTTCGGCGTGACGATCGTCGTGACCTACTGCCTGATCGGCTGGTGCATGGGGCCGCTCGCCGCGCTGCTTCCCGAGATCTTCGCCCCCGAGTACCGCTACACCGGCGCCGCGCTGTCGCACACGCTGGGCGCGATCGTCGGCGGCGCCTTGCCGCCCGTCGTCTCGCCGATGCTGCTGGCGTCCTACGGCGGATGGGCCGTGTCGGTGATGATGGGCGCGCTGGGGCTGGTCAGCCTCGCTTGTGTGCTGGCCCTGCCGGAGACGGCGGGCCGCAGGATCTAGCGGGTCACTCGCCGGTGAAGTTCGGCGGACGCTTGCCGAACATCGCGGTGATGCCCTCGGTGAGGTCTTTCGAAGCCAGGAACGCCGAGTTCCACGCCGCCACGTACCGCAGGCTCGCGGACACCGCCGCGGTGCGCTGCTCGTCGAGGACGTCCTTGACGCCGGCAACCACCAGCGGCGGGTTCGCGGCGATCTCGGCCGCGGTCGCGCGTGCCGCAGCCAGGGATGCGTCGGCGTCGGGGTACACGTCGTTGACCAGGCCGATCTTTTCGGCGCGCGCCGCGTCGATGTCCTTGCCCGTCAACGCCAGCTCACGCAGATGCCCGTCGGACAGGATCAGCGGTAGCCGCGCCAGCGAGCCAACGTCGGCGACGATCGCGAGCTTGACTTCACGCACCGAGAACTTGGCGTCGGCACTCGCGTAACGGATGTCGACGGCCGAGATCAGATCGACCCCGCCGCCGATGCACCAGCCGTGGACCGAGGCGATCACCGGCGTGCGGCAGTCGGCCACAGCGGTGATGGACTGCTGCATGGTCTTGAGGCGGGCGTGGAACTCGGCCCGGGGCTTGGCCAAGGCGCCCTCGGCCATCATCGGGGCCAGCGTGTCGCCCATCGCGGGCAGGTCGAGCCCGTAGCTGAAGTTCTTGCCGGAGCCGGTCAGGACGATCGCGCGCACCTCGGGGTCAGCGTCCAACTCGGCGAACACCTGGGGGAGTTCGACCCAGAACGCCGGCCCCATCGCGTTGCCCTTGCCCGGGCCGATCAACGTGACCTGCGCGATGCGGTCGGCGATCTCGACCGTCACTGACTCGTAGCTGCTGCCCATGGACCATGAGGCTAGCTCCCGCCGCGTGGCGGCAGCCATCAGCCCATCGAGTCGTCAGCCCATCAGAACGTCGGCGACCTTCGCGCTCGGCAGGAACTGGCACGCGGCGTCGGCGAGAAGTTGGCCCACCGTCTCGCCGTTGGCGCCGATCGGGTTGTTGCCCTGGGCGAGGATCGCCTTGACCACCGCGAGCCGGGTCGCCTCATCGAGTTTCGAATACTCCTCGCACGACATGCTGGTGGCGTTCGGTGGGGGTGGCACCTCGGGGACGTTCGACCCGCGGGTCGGCAGCGGCAGGTTCGGAATCGTGATCTCCGGCAACCCGGGGATGCTCGGCATCCCGGGGATGCTCGGCGCGCTGCGTTCGGTGGTCAGCGGCGGTCCCGGCTCGGTGGTCTGCGCCACCGCGCCTTCGGTGCTGCGCGAGCACGCCGTCGTCGCGCCGAGCACGATTGCCAGCCCGACCATGGCCGTCGTCGTCACCCGCGCGCGCGTCCTCATGGTCGCCACGATAGGGGGCTACACCCGCTCGAGATAGAAATACAGGTGACGCGGCGTGCCGGAGCTGGTGTCCATGGCGCCCTTGCCGTTCATGATGCCGATGACCGCGTTGTCGTCGACGATCTTGAAGTGGTCGTGCACCGGCTTGCCGTCGTAGACCATCGACGCGACCGTCTCGCCGCGGAACTCCTCCATCCACAGGCTGGCTTCGCCGTTCATCGCCTCGGCGTTGGAGAACCGGTTGCCGTCGGCGTCGAAGCAGACCAGCGGCTTCGCGTCGGCCGCGGAGTGGAACGTCTTGCCGAACCAGTTGAGCCGCTTCATGAAGCCGTTGGCCTTGTGGCCGGTGTCGAACTCGCCGCCCTTCCATTCGCCGATCATGAACTCGATGGTGGCGGGGGCGAGCGTGGCCCAGAACGTGTCGAGCTCGGCGTCCTCGATCCGGCCGGTCCGTGCGGTCAGGTCGGTGAAGGTCTTCCGGGGATCGGTCATGAGCGTCCTGTCCAGGTGCGGGCGAAGTCGAGGAAGGCGTCGTTCTCGTGCGGGGCAGCCACGGTGACCCGTACGCCGTCGTCACCATAGGGCCGCACGATGATGCGGGTGTTGGCGGCGTCGGCGGCGAACTGCTGGGCGCGGCCGGGCAGTGGCAGCCAGACGAAGTTGGCCTGTGATGACGGCAGCTCGTACCCGGCCTCGCGCAGGGCGTGGGAGACGCGGGTGCGCTCGGCGACGACGGCGTCGGTGCGCTCGAGCAGTTCATCGGCGGCGTCGAGCGAGGCGATGGCGGCGGCCTGCGACACGGTCGTCGCGGTGAAGGGCACGTAGACCTTGGACAGCGCGCTGACGATGTCAGGGTCGGCGACGGCATAACCGACGCGCAGGCCCGCCAGGCCGTAGGCCTTCGAGAAGGTCCGCAGCACGACCACATTGGGGTGCGATCGAACGAGACCGAAGCTGTCGGGCACCAGGTCGTCGCGGATGTATTCGATGTAGGCCTCGTCGAGCACCACCATGATGTGCGGCGGGACGGCCTCGACGAACGCGGCGAGCTTGGCCGGGTCGACGACGGTGCTGGTCGGGTTGTTGGGGTTGCAGACGAAAATCAGCCGGGTGCGGTCGGTGACCGCGGCCAGCATCGCGTCGAGGTCAAAGGTGTGGTCGCTCAGCGGCACCTGGATCGGGGTGGCGCCGGCGGTGCGGACCTGCAGGGGGTAGATCTCGAAGCTGCGCCAGCCGAACAGCACCTCGTCACCGACGGTCGAGGTGATCTGGATCAGCTGCTGGCACAGGCTCACCGACCCGCAGCCCACCGAGATGTGCTCGGGAGCGAAGTTGACGTGCTTGGCAAGGCGCTCTTTGAGCTCGACGTAGCCGTTGTCGGGGTAGCGGTTGATGCCGTCCATCGCGGCGGCGACGGCGGCGCGCACGCTGGGCAAGGGACCGTGCACGGTCTCGTTGCTGGCGATCTTGATGGCACCCGGCACGGTCTTGCCTGGCGTGTAGGCGGGCAGATCAGCGAGTTCGGGACGCAGACGGGCGGGCACCGAACCAGTTTAGGGGTGCGGTCGATCTGCTTTGCTTCTCGCGGCAGGGCCTGTGTACTCTCTTCCTTCGGCGGTCAACGTCAGGAGGCGTGCCAGAGCGGCCGAATGGGACTCACTGCTAATGAGTTGCCCGCCTTAAAGCGGGCCGGAGGTTCAAATCCTCTCGCCTCCGCCAACAACTGAACATGCACCACCAAGCGCCCGTAGCTCAACGGATAGAGCATCTGACTACGGATCAGAAGGTTAGGGGTTCGAATCCCTTCGGGCGCACTCTCTATTTCTTGTTGGCGAGCACCATGTCGACAGCCGCCGCGATGACTTCGTCTCCCGGCACAGTGCCGAACATCAACGACGGGCACGCCACCACGCCCGCCAGCATGGAGATCGCCGCTTCCAGCTGGACCCCGGCGAAGACGTTCTCCAACATCGCCCGGATCGGACGCTGCGCCTCGCTGTTCAGCGCGTCGCGGATCTCGCCCATGGTCTCCACCGAGGCCCACTGCGCCATCGCGTAGAGCACCTTGTCCATGTGCAGGTCCACCACGGCGGTGCGGAACGCGGTCAGCTCACCGATCAGATCGGCACGCAGCTCGCCGGTGGGCTCTTGGTGGGGCAGCTCGCCGATGGCGTCGACTGCGATCTTCAGGAGGTCGACGCGGGACGGCCAGTGGGTGTAGAGCGTGGTCTTGGAGTAGCCGGCGAGCTCGGCGACGCGGGCGTGGGTGACGGCGTCGGAGCCTTCGGCGATCAAGACGTCGAGTGCGGTCCGGCCGACGTCGGCGCGGGTGCGGAGGACGCGAGAATCTTCGCCGGAGGCAGCCTTGCCGCTGCGGCCTGCCATGTGTCCTCACCTCTGCCCGTCGTCTCTGCTGCCTCCAATTAACGCACGGATTCCGGCGTCGCCGGCGAAGACGTGCGCGGGGCACCCTGTGAGCGTCGATAAAATTCACCGGTGATGTCCGACGTTGCCATGCTCACGCAGTCTGCTCAGGCCAGTCTCGGCGTGAAGGATTACGGCGCGGCAGCCTCGGCGGCCTGGGCGGTGTTGAACGTCGAGCCGTTGAACGAGCATGCGATGCGGTTGTATGCGCTCGCGTTGCACGGGCAGGGCCGTGGCGCCGACGCGTTGGCGATGGCGTGGCGTCTGGTGACGGAGCATCCACGGTCGGCGCTGGCGCAGTACACCTACGCGAGCCTGCTGCACGAGTCCCGCATGGATCAGCAGGCGCTGGCGGTTCTCGACGAGTCGTTGCGGCTGGACCCGACGAACACGGACGCACTGGTGTTGCGCGGCGACATCTTTCGCACGACGTGGGGGCTCAAAGCTGCCGAGCAGCAGTACCTGCAGGCGCTGCGGATCGAGCCGAACAACGCGTTGGCGACACACAACCTCGCGGTGGCCCGGCTGCGGTGGGGGACGCTGACGCAGGCGGTGCGGGGCCTGCTGGCTGCCGACAGACTCGATCCGGCGTTGCGCCCGTTGGTGACCGACAACATCGGGCTGGCGATGGCGCGCGTGTTGCGGATGGCGACGGCGTCGGTGGTGTTCCTGGCGGTGGCGCTGATCGTGGTGATGGCAGCACACGACGACGGGATGTCGACGGTGATTCCGCGGATCGCAGCGGGAGTACTGGGTCTGGCTCTCGTTGTCCCGCTGGTGTGGGTGGTGCGTACGGTCCCTGCGGCGGTCTTGAGTGTTGTTGTGCAGCAACGTCTTTTGCTCGGGGTGCGAATGGCTTTCGTGGCGTTGGCGGTGCTGCTGGGCGTGGTGACGGCGGCGGTGGGCGCGAACCCGGTATCCGACGCGGCGGGCACGCTGCTGTTGTTCGGGGTGTTCGGGCTGACGGTGCTCGGATTCGTGACGGGTTCGTAGCGTTTCCAGCAAGTCGCGAGTGTGAGGCTACCGCCACCCTCGGCGAGGAGCGTAAAGCTAGCGTCACACTCGAATTGTTCAGTTCGTGGAGCCCTGAAGTCACTCGTGACGCGTCTCCTTCACATCAATGTTCTCGAATTCTTCCGGTGAGAAAGTGCCGGTCCGCCCCATGTACTGGTCGCCAGTCAGCCCGATTTCCTTTGCCGCTGCCGGGGATCCGATGAAACTCACAGAGATCAATCCGTTGGGTGATCGCCGACTGAGGGAAACGATGTGCCCCTTGATAGTTCCTGTTACTCGGCGGTGGATGATGCCCCCGATGCTGGACCTTGGCACTTTGACCCACTTGAGTGGAAGGCTGAACCTCTCATGTGAGGAGCCATACTGCAGCGCGTCCGGATATTCGAATCCATAGTCGTGGCTGATCGCTAGCCACTCGTTTGTGCTGCGGTGAACCTCGAACCAGCGTCCACGATAAAGGGTAAATGCGCTGTTGACTGGCGTCTCGGTCATGGTCCTTACTCCGGAAACAGCGGACGTCCTTCGGCATCACTGAATGAAGCCGTGAGGTCACTTAACGACGACGAGAGAAAATGGGAAAGCATTACGAGCCGCGATACGGCACTGATATCGCCGGCAGCAACGGCTACGACATCTCCCTCTCGGCTGAAAAGGGTGCAGTGTCCTTCTTCATCGATATCGCTGAGACGGTAGCCACGAGCAATGAGCTCGCGTTTACTGGGAATCCGCAGACGTTTCAGGCGGTGCATGGATCTATATGCCGCGCCAAACTGGCCGTACAGGTAGCGCTCGATGGTGCTCATCGTAGGAGCGAACAACTCGAGGTGTTCTGTTGACCGGCGCTGTGCCCTCGTGAGCGCATATCTATCCTGAGTTCGTCTGACGTACAGGCGGGTCTCGCCTCCAGTCGACCAGAAGATGGCAGCACCTGAACTATCCTCAGGTGTCAACGTGAAGTTTGCGGCTGCCGCCCATTCAGCCAGTCGATCTGAAATCGGAGGCGCGGTCATTCTTCCAGTATCCCGTCGATGAGGAGCTGGTCGACAGGCACTTCAACGTTCTCGGCGTTGTATACGAGCACTTGAAGAGCGCCGCCGTCTCTGCCGAAAGCTGGCGCGACTTGTGAAACCTCTATCGACCATCCGTTGGGCAATTCGCCGAACGTGTACGCGTGGTATTCGAGCTCCAAAGATTTGACAGGAAGCGAGCGCGATTCAAATGATGGCGCAACACCTTCCGGCATGACGCCAAGGTACGCGCCGCCGGGGCCGCCGATTCGGTCGAGGTGTTGCCCGTAGTCTCGAAGGAACGCGCTTCCCGACTCATACATCACACGAGTTCCCGGCATCGCTCCGTCATTCGGCGGGTAGTTATGCCAATGGTCACCGTCGGGTCCGATCTTGTTGTACCGCTCGTCGTACTGTTCCTTGCTGAGTGGGTTGCCGTGCTCATCATGCCCGTACGGCTCGTGAGGATTCTCGACAAGGCTCAATGTCTCCCGGTTGACGTCGTTCGGTGTCGGGTATTCCCCTGATTCCCAATGGTGCTCGAGCGGCTGACCGTATTCTGGTTCGTCAGGTCCGTCATCGATTCGATGCCATCCATCCCCAGACGGTTCGTGGGAATGCACCGGCGAGTGCGCGTGAGGATCTGAACTAGGCGCATTGTGGTCGTGCGTGCCGGCGTCCGTGTGATGGTCGGTGTCCGTCCTAGCGTGTGCATCAGCCGCAGTGCCTCCGCCTGCGTGCTCTCCTAGCCGACTGCCATCTGTTGGAGTGGTATGACCGGACGACTCCTTGCTCTGCGGTGAGGCATCAGTCGCGTGCTCAGGGGTAGGAGACCCATGAGGAGGCGCCTCGGCTGGGTGTGGCGCGTCTGTTTGCGGGTTGGCAGGCGTATCCGCGCCGTTGGGATGCGTCGATTCAGCTGACGGAACATGCTGCGGCGCAGCGCTTGTCGGCGCCTCTGACGGCCCATCATGCGAGGGCGAACCTCCGCCTGATGACTCCGGCGGCTGGGAAGAAGCCGAGTGTGCGGGCGCCTCCGTTGCCCCTCCCGACGGTCCGTGCGGCGTTGTCGATCCGCCACCAGATTCGGGGACCCCGCCGGGTGACGCCGACGGCGTGGACCCGCCCGGCGACGATCCATTCGGCGAAGCCGCCGAACCTGGTGACGTGTCGCCGCCGCCGCCTCGTCCTGCATCCACCGGTGCCCGCGGACCGGAACCGCCCTCAGCACCCGAGCCCGACGGCCGGCCCCCAGGAGCCGATGGCTCACCAGTGCGCGGGCCGCCTCCCGACGGCCCGCCACCTGACGGCGAGCCACCCGACGGCGTCGACCCACCCGGCGCCGGTCCGGCGCCGACAGACCCCGGCCCCGCACCGCCCGGAATACCCTCGGGCCGCAGCGGCGGCACCCCGCCTGCGCCGTTGGGGTTGAACTCCGGAACATGCGGCGTCTCAATGCGACTCGGCGTCCCACGGGTCCAGCTGCCCAGCTCGCCGACCTTGGGCAGGCGGCCTTCTTCGAGCACCCGTCGGCTCAGGTTCAGGCCCTTGGCGACGCTGCCGGTCTTCGACAGCGCGCCGCCGGGCACGAACAGCGAGCCGATGTTGAACGCCGCCTCGCCCGCGGCACGGCCAGGATGGTCACCCGACCACTTGTCCCACGCGACGAACTCCTTGCCCATGTTCGCCAGCACGCCAGGCAGGCTCGACGGGTCCTTGGCCACCGAGAGCGCCATCTCGGCCATGCCCTTCCAGGTGTCCGGATCGGCCATCGCCACGATCCCCGACACCGTCCCGATCAAGCCGGTCACCGCACCCACCTGGATATCGGTGTACAGCGTCACGGCGTTGGCGAGGTCGTTGCCTACCCGGTCGCCGAACGTCTCGACCAGGATGGGGCGGATCCACTTCTGGAACGCAGTCGCCGCATCGCCGATGAGGCCGGTGAGTTCGTCGAGCAGCCCGACGATGCCCTTCACCTGACTCTGGAAGTTGTGCAGGACCGTGCCGATGTCGTGGGCGACCTCCCGCAGGATGTCGTCGGCCTCACCGGTGAAGATGCCCTTCACCGTGTCCCACAGGCCGTCCAACGACAGCCGGTCGAGGATCCGCCGGATCGCGTCCTGGGTCTCCTGGACGCCGTTCGCAAAATCCGTAATCGATTGCGCCACAGACTTCGACACGTCGGCGAGCGACGAGATGGCGGTGCCCAGGCTCTCCATTGCGGTCTTCATCGCCGCGACCTCGGGGATCTGCTGGGCGGCGATCACGTTTTTGATGCCCGTCAGCTGCGGCTCGATCAGCGCGAATCCGGTGGCGAAGTTGCGCCACTGCGTCGCCGTCACCCCCATGATTGGCGCATTGCCAGACGGCCACGTCATCGCCGCGCCGGCGAAGAAGCCGATGCCAGGCAGCACCTGCAGAAACGGTTGGATCAGATACCACTTGTCCGGCGGCGGGACGGTGACACCGTTGGGCCCGGCCGGAACGTGGGCGGGCAAGGCCTTACCGGGCTCGGCGCCGACGCCGCCCGAGGGGCCGGGGCCGCCGATCGTCACCGACGCATCGGCGTTGCGGTAGTTGTAACCGGTGGCCTGCAACAGCATGCCCACGGCGTTGAAGGCGTTGGCGGCATCGGCGACGGCCGAGGTGAATTCGCCTGCCTGATGGCCGTATTTCAGCCCGAAATTCATGCCCGCCGGGTCCATGCCGGAGGAGATGCCGCCACCCAGCGCCGCGCCCAGCGCATCCGACAGCCGAGCCAGTTGGGCACCGATCGCTCCGGTCTGCTGACCCGCGGCGATCAGCGCCTCTGGGTCAACTTCGATCCGCACTGAGTGACCCCCCGATGGTCATACCTGCCACATCTGACCGTTCTTGGCGACGGCGTCGGTGTAGTTCTTGTGGGCCGTGTCGGCGACTTTCTGCAGCGCGGTGAGCGATTCCTTCATCTGCTCTGCGCCGCTCTCCCATTGCTTCTGTGCCTGGTCCTGGGCGTCGGAGGCGGCGCCTTCCCACGATCCGCGCAGCATGGCCATCGTGTGCTCGATGTCGTCGAGGCACTCGGTGACCTCACGGCCGAATTCCTCCATGTGACGGATCGCGGCGCGCAGCGCATCGAAGTCCACCACCAGCTCGCTCATCGCTCGTCCTTCGGCGTCGAGTCCCGTCCGGATTCCGGTGGCGATTCGGGTGCGGGAGCCTGGTCGCCCTGTGCCGCGCTTTCGACCATCGACGACACCTGCTCGACGAGGCCGCCGGCCATCTGAGCGCCCTGCTGCAGGAAGCCGCCGAGTTGTTGGGGCGCCGACTGAGCGGACTCCGCGACCGACCCCAGCTGATCGAGGTTCATCGCCTTGGCCAACCCCGTCAGCGGCTCGGAGGAGGGAGCAGCAGCCCCACCGACCGCCGCGGAAGCCGCCGGCGCCGCACTCGGAGCCCCCCCGCCGCCACCTCCGGCGGGCGCACCCCCGCCGCCACCGCCCTGCATCGTCGCGTTCAGTGCCTCACCGGACTGCTGGTCGGTTTTTGCGTACTCCTTGCCCGCGAGGCTCAGCAGGTCGGCCATGTTCTGCAGGCCACGGACCACCTGGCCGGCTCCGGTGTGCCACTGGTCCCACGCAGGCCCGTACGCCGAGGCAGCCCCGCCCTTCCAGCCCGAGCCCAGCAGCTGCCGTGTCTCCAGGTCGACGCCGGACAACCCGTCCTGCAGCCGCTGTCCGGCGTCGCGCAGGCGCTCCGACGCCGCCTGCAATTCCGAGACCACCACCTCGACCGAACGCTCCACGGCAAGCAGCCTATGGGCCGCCGGGAGGGGGTCCGTGCGCCAATTTCGCGGCGCCCCGAGGTTCTAGGGTGGTGACGTGCGCCTCCTCCTGATCGCCGACACACACGTGCCGAAGCGGGCCAAGGACCTGCCGCCACAGGTGTGGGATGCGGTCGACGCGGCCGACGTCGTGATCCATGCCGGGGACTGGGTGGAACCCGAACTGCTCGACGAGCTGGAGCAGCGCTCCCGCCGGTTGGTGGCCTGCTGGGGCAACAACGACGGCGACGAACTGCGCCGCCGGCTGCCCGAACGGGCCGACGTCGAACTGGGCGGGCTGCGCTTCACCGTCACGCACGAGACGGGCGGTGCCGAAGGCCGCGAGGCTCGCATGGCCAAGGCCTACCCCGACACCGACGTGCTGGTCTTCGGCCACAGCCACATCCCGTGGGACACCACCGCCGAGGGCGGTCTGCGTCTGCTCAACCCGGGCTCGCCGACCGATCGCCGGCGTCAGCCGCACTGCACCTACATGACGGCGACGGTCGGCGAGGGGGTGCTGACCGACGTCGAGCTGCACCAGGTGCCTCGCCGTGAGTGAGCGGCCCGCGACCGTCGACGACGTGCACCGCATCGCCGCCGGGATGCCGCACGTGACGCGCATCGAGGGCCCGAAGGCCGGCAATCCGATCTACCAGGTCGGCGGCAAGTCGTTCGTGTTCTTCCGGACCCCGCGGCCCGACGCGGTCGATCCCGACACCGGGGAGAAGTACCCGGACGTCATCGTGATCTGGGTGGAGTCCGAGGCCGACAAGCTCGCACTCACCCAGGACCCGTCGTCGCCGGTCTTCACGACGCCGCATTTCGACGGGCATCTGTCGGTGCTGGTGCGCGCGAGCCGTCTCGGCGAGGTCGCGGTGAGCGAGCTCCAGGAACTGATTCAGGACGCGTGGCTGTCCCGCGCGTCGAAACGCCGCGCGCAGCAGTGGCTCAGCCGAGACGAGTGACCGTGTCGTGCTCGGCACCGCAGCAGAACAGTGCGAGCCGGGCCGGCACGTCGCCGGGATTGCGCCACCGATGCCGAGTCCCGTTCTGCACCACGGTGTCCCCGGGGTGCAGCGTCACCTCGGCGCCGTCGTCGAGCTCCAGGATCACGGTGCCCTCCAGCACCACCTCGAAGTCGATGGTGTCGGTGGTGTGCATACCGGGATCATCGAGTTCCATGTAGGCCAGCAGGCCGGGCAGCTTCTCCTCGCCGTCGGCGATCGCCTCCTCGGTGGTGAGGTCGTCCGTCCTGGCCGTGGCGGTTCCCGGCGGCAGCGTGAACATCGAGAACCGGAACCCGCCGATCGGCGGAAAGTAGGTGCGCCAGTTCGGCATCGACCCGTCGTCGGGGAAGTGCGGCGTCTGGTCGCCGCCCCACAGCATCGTGAACTCCGACCCGGGAAGCAGCACCGGCGTGCGCGGGGCGACGCTCTGGTCGCTGACGAACACCGACTTCCCGGCGGCATCGTGACCGGTGACAACCCGACGGACATCCATTGACTCAGTCAACCACCGAGACCACCCCGGTCGTGGCAGTCTCAGCGGAATGGAGCACAAGCCGCCCACCGGCACGATCGAAGCCGCCCACCGCCAGCATCTGAGCACCCTCCCGTTCGACGACACCAGGGATTTCACCGACGCCGATCGCGGCTTCATCGCCGCGAAGACACCGTGCGTCATCACCGCCGCCGACGGGCGGGTGGTTTGGGACAACGACATCTACGACTTCCTGAGCGGGGACGCGCCTACATCGGTGCATCCGAGCCTGTGGAGGCAATCGCAACTGGCTGCCAAGCAGGGCCTCTACGAGGTAGTCGCAGGCATCTACCAGGTCCGCGGATTCGACCTGTCCAACATCACGTTCGTCGAAGGCGACACCGGCATCATCGTCATCGACCCGCTGGTCTCCACCGAGGTCGCCGCAGCTGCCCTCGCCCTCTACCGCGAGCACCGCGGCGAGCGTCCCGTCACCGCCGTCATCTACACCCACAGCCACGTCGACCATTTCGGTGGCGTTCTCGGGGTGACCACACAGGCAGACGTCGACGCGGGCACGGTCGCGGTGCTGGCACCCGAGGGCTTCACCGCGCACGCCGTGCAGGAGAACGTCTACGCGGGCACGGCCATGGCCCGCCGCGCCGGCTACATGTACGGGGCGGTCCTGGAACGCGGACCGCAGGGTCAGGTGGGCTGCGGCCTCGGTCAGACCCCGTCCACCGGTGAGGTGGCGATCATCTTGCCGACCATCGACATTCGCGAGACGGGGGAGACCCACACCATCGACGGTGTCGAGATCGAGTTCCAGATGGCGCCCGGTACCGAGGCGCCGGCCGAGATGCATTTCTACTTCCCGAAATTCCGCGCCCTGTGCATGGCCGAGAACGCCACCCACAACCTGCACAACCTACTGACGCTGCGCGGTGCGCTGGTGCGCGATCCACACGGCTGGGCCGGCTACCTCACCGAGGCGATCGACACCTTCGCCGATCGCGCCGACGTCGTGTTCGCCTCGCACCACTGGCCCACGTGGGGCAAGGACCGCATCGTCGAATTCCTCTCCCTGCAAAGGGATCTGTACGCCTACCTGCACGACCAGACCTTGCGCCAGCTCAACCAGGGCTTCACCGGGATCGAGATCGCCGAGACGTTCACGATGCCGCCCGCGCTGGAGAACGCCTGGCATGCACGCGGTTACTACGGCTCGGTGAGCCACAACGTCAAGGCTGTCTACCAACGCTACATGGGCTGGTTCGACGGCAACCCCGCCCGGTTGTGGCCGCATCCCCCGGAGGCGGCAGGACCCCGCTATGTCGCCGCGATGGGCGGGCTCGACCGTGTGGTGGAGATCGCGCAGCAAGCCTTCGATGACGGTGATTTCCGATGGGCAGCAACACTTCTGGACCATGCCGTCTTCACCGACGAGAATCATGCGGGTGCTCGACAGCTCTACGCTGACACCCTCGAGCAGCTGGCGTACGGGGCGGAGACCGCCACGTGGCGCAACTTTTTTCTCGCGGGAGCCACCGAGCTGCGCGACGGCAACTTCGGCACCCCGACGTCGACATCGACGACGATGGCGGCCCAGCTCTCCCCGGAGCAGATGTTCGACGTGCTGGCGATCAGCGTGAACGGGCCGCGCGCATGGGATCTCGACCTGGCGATCGACGTGACATTCCAAGACCTCGCGACCAATTACCGGCTCACTCTGCGCAACGGTGTGTTGGTCTATCGCAGGGTCGATGCCGACGAACAGACCGCGCAGGCGACGCTGCGGTTGGCGACCAAAGTGCGGCTGCTGAGCCTGGCGGCCGGTGACGCGACGTCACCGGGGGTCGAGATCGTCGGGGACGCAGCAGTTCTCACACAACTGGTCGGGGTGCTGGACAAGCCGGACCCGGCATTCGACATCGTGACGCCCTAGGGCTGGCCGCCGTCGGCGCGGATGATCGATCCGGTGGTGAAGCTGCTCGCGTCCGACATCAAAAACAGCGCAGCGCCGATGATCTCGCGCGGCTGGCCGGCGCGCTTCATTGCCAGGTGGCCGAACGCCTGGTCGGGGTCGAACGTCCACGCGTCGGCGATGTCGGTGAGAAACGGACCGGGCATCAGCGTGTTGACCCGTACCGTCGGTCCGAAGGCCTTCGCCAGGGCCTCGGTCATCGCATTGAGGCCCGCTTTGGCTGCCGCATACGGGAGGAACATCGGATCCGGTCGCAGCGAGCCGCTCGTGCTGACGTTGATGATCGACCCGCCGCCTGCGGCCAGCATCCGTTCCCCGACGAGCGCGGAGAGTCGGAACGGCCCCTTCAGGTTCAGGTTGAGCACGGCGTCGAACAGCTTCTCGCTCACAGAGGTGAGGGAGTCGTACAGCGGGGACATGCCCGCGTTGTTCACCAGCACGTCGATGCGCCCGAATCTGTCGTGGGCGGCGTCGACGAGGCCGTCGAGCTGATCCCACCGTCCGACGTGCACCGCGTAGGGCAACGCGCTGCGTCCCGTCTCGGCCGTGATCTCGTCGGCCGTCGCGGCGCAGGTCTCGTAGGAGCGGCTGGCGATCACGACGTCGGCGCCGCACCGGGCCGCGGCGAACGCCATCTCGCGCCCCAGCCCGCGGCTGCCCCCGGTCACGAGCACCACGCGGTCGGTCATGTCGAACAGCGCATCGGCGTACCCGGTCACGGGCCCTATGGTGGCACGGTGCAACTGCTTCTCGTCCGACATGCGCTCCCGCTGCGCAGCGAGCCGGGGGAGGGTTCGGACCCGAGCCTGTCGCCCGACGGTGTGGCTCAGGCCGCCCGGCTGCCCGACGCGCTGGCCCGCTTCCCGATCACCCGGCTGGTGAGCAGCCCGCAGGTGCGGGCCATCGACACCGGCAGGCCCGTCGCCGACGCCCTCGGCCTACCCATCGAGGTCGACGATCGGCTCGCCGAGTACGACCGCGACCTGGAGCACTACATCCCGATCGAACAGATCGCGCAGGAGAGCCCGCAGGAGCTGCAGCGGTTGATCGACGGTCACCTGCCCAGCAGCGTCGACGAGGACGCTTTCCGCGCCCGCATCACCGCCGGCATCGAGGACGTGGTGGCTGCTGCCGATCACGAGGACACCGTCGTGGTGTTCAGCCACGGCGGCGTGATCAACGTGCTACTGCACACCATCCTGCGCACGCCGCGGCTGCTCAACTTCCACGTCGACTACGCCTCGGTGACTCGTGTGCTGTCCTCCCGCAGCGGTCGGCTCTCGGTGGCCAGCGTCAACGGCACCGAACACGTATGGGATCTGCTGCCGCGAAACACCAGGTGGTAAACAGAACGCCGTGACGGACCTCGAAGGCCTCGACCTCACTGCCCTGGATCGCCACCTGCGCGAGGTGGGCGTGCCCCGCTCCGGTGATCTGCGCGCCGAGTTGGTGTCCGGCGGCCGGTCGAATCTGACGTTCCTGGTGGCCGACGATGCCTCGACGTGGGTGCTGCGCCGGCCCCCGCTGCACGGGCTCACGCCGTCGGCCCACGACATGGCCCGCGAGTACCGCGTGGTGGCCGCACTGAAAGACACTGCGGTGCCGGTGGCCCGGGCAGTGACGATGCGCAACGACGACTCTGTGCTCGGTGCGCCCTTCCAGATGGTGGAGTTCGTCCCCGGCCGGGTGGTGCGCTACACCCATCAACTCGAGGCTCTCGGCGACAAGGCGGCCATCGAGCAGTCCGTCGATGCGCTGATCGCCGTGCTCGCCGATCTGCATGCGGTCGAACCCGAGGCGGTCGGTCTCGGTGACTTCGGCAAGCCCACCGGTTATCTCGAGCGTCAGGTGCGGCGCTGGGGATCGCAGTGGGATCTGGTGAAGCAGCCCGACGACGCATGCGATGCGGACGTCAGGAAGCTGCACGCTCGCCTGGCGGAATCGGTGCCGGCCGAGAGCCGGGCCGCGATCGTGCACGGCGACTACCGCATCGACAACACGATTCTGGACTCCGAGGACGCCACGAAGGTCGTCGCCGTCCTCGACTGGGAGATGTCCACACTGGGCGATCCGCTCAGTGACGCCGCACTGATGTGCGTCTACCGGCATCCGACGTTCCACTTCGTGCATGCCGACGCGGCGTGGGCGTCGGAGTTGGTACCCGATCCGGACGCGCTCGCCGAGAAGTACTCGCGGGCCGCCGGTGTCGAGCTGCACGACTGGGACTTCTACATGGCGCTGGCCTATTTCAAGCTCGCGATCATCGGCGCCGGCATCGCATATCGAGCCCGAGAGTCCGGCGTGACCGACGAGGGCGACCGCGTCGAGGAAGCCGTCGCACCGTTGATCGCCGCGGGGTTGAGCTCCCTCTCGTAGATTCACGAGGTTTCTTCCGCGGTAGCGGTGGGTAGAGTGACGCGTGCCCTCAGGTGAGATGAAGCGTGACGTCGGTGCTGAACTCGACATCGAGATCAGTGCGCCGACAACATTGGAATTCCAGATTGCAGTTGCGCCGCAGCCGGGCGCCCAGGTGACCGAATCCTTGTCATTCGTGTTGGACGGCAAGGAGATTCCGCTGGAGAAGATCAACGAGATCTCCGGCGATCACGGTAACCGCATCCACAAGTTCGATGTCGAGAAGGGCAACCTGAAGGTCAGCTACATCGCATCCGTGCGCGGGCTGGCCGATCCGACGCCGGTCACCGAACTCGACTTGACGACTTACCTGCGGCCCAGTAGGTACGCCGAGGCGGACAAGTTCTTCGGCTTCGCCGCGACCGAATTCGGTGACTACACCGACTCCGTGGCGCTGCTGGAGAAGGTGTCGTCGTGGGTCGGGTCGCGATTGCAGTACGTGCCCGGGTCCAGCGATCCGATCGACGGCGCGGCAGACACCCTGCTCGCCGGATCCGGGGTGTGCCGCGATTATGCGCACCTCGTCATCGCTCTGCTGCGCGCGGTCAACGTCCCCGCCCGCCTGGTGTCTGTGTACGCGCCGGGCTGCCAGCCGATGGATTTCCACGCCGTGGCCGAGGCGTTCGTCGACGGGCAGTGGCGGGTGGTCGACGCGACCCTCCTGGCGCCGCGACAGTCGTTGGTGCGCATCGCGACGGGGCGCGACGCAGCCGACACTGCATGGCTGGACAACCACAAGGGCTTGATCAACGTGAACAACATGGTCGTCACCGCAACCGTCGACGGTGACCTACCGAGGGATTCCGTCGATCAGGTGGTGTCGATTCAGTGAGGCCGGCCTACAACCCGGCTTTGAGATTCTTCTTCGCCGCCCGGCGCAGCTGGAAGATGCGCACCGCCCCGACGGCCACGGTGAGCAGGCCGCCGGCGACCGCCGCGGCGAGGATCGCGACACCCAGCGGCAGGCTCCAGCTCCAGCCGAGGAAAGCGAATTCGGCCGACTCGGTGTTCTGAGCGATGAAGATCAGCAGCACGATGAGAATCAGGAAGCCCAGTGTCAGCGCCGACCACAGCGCCGCGGCGCGGGTCCGGTGCACCGCGGATTCAGGCGGCGGAGGGGTGCCTTTCGCCGGTGTCGTCGGCACGTCGTACGTGGGCGGCGGCTCGGCCGACGAGAACGGTTCGCTGGACATGGCACCATTCTTGCCCTTTCGCGCTTCGAATGAAACATGCGCAGATGTCGCGTTAGGGTCACGACAGCTTCCGCGATCTGGAGAGGACGTTCCAGCGTGATCCGTTTCCGATGCCAGTCTCGACAATCCCGATGGTCGCCGCTGCGCGTCCTTCTGGCCGTGGTCCTCGCTTTCGCCGTCGCGGCGTGTGGCAGTTCCAATCCGCTCGGTGGTGGGGAGGTCTCGGGCGATCTGAAGTCGATCAAGGTCGGCTCGGCGGACTTCACCGAGTCCAAGATCATCGCCGAGATCTACGCGCAGGCGCTGGAGGCCAACGGTTTCACCGTCTCGCGGCAGTTCGGGATCGGCAGCCGTGAGACCTACATCCCGGCCGTGCAGGATCATTCGATCGACCTGATCCCCGAGTACACCGGCAACCTGCTGCAGTACTTCGACGAGAAGAGCCCGGCCACCACGTCAGATGCCGTGCTGCTCGCGTTGTTCAAGGCGCTGCCCGGCGACCTGTCGATCCTGGTTCCCTCACCCGCCGAGGACAAGGACACCCTGGCGGTGTCCGAGGCCACGGCGCAGCAATGGAACCTGAAGTCGATCGCGGATCTCGCAGCTCGCTCGCCTGAGGTGAAGGTCGGCGGCCCGTCGGAATTCCAGACGCGACAGACCGGGCTGGTGGGGCTGAAGGACAAGTACGGTCTGGACATCACGCCGGCCAACTTCGTGGCGATCAGCGACGGCGGCGGCCCCGCGACAGTGCAGGCGCTCACCGGCGGCACAGTCACCGCGGCGAACATCTTCTCCACCTCCCCGGCGATCGAGCAGAGCAAGCTGGTGGTGCTCGAGGACCCGAAGAACGTGTTCCTGGCGGCCAATGTGGTGCCGCTGGTCGCCTCGCAGAAGATGTCGTCCGATCTGAAGACCGTGCTCGATGCCGTCAGCGCCAAACTGACGACCGAGGCGCTGATCCAGTTGAACACCGCTGTCGAGGGCAACCAGGGCGTCGATCCAGACGAGGCTGCGGGAAAGTGGATCGCCGACAACGGCTTCGACAAACCCGTCGGGAAGTAGGCGCGATGATCACCTTCACCAATGTCAGCAAGAAGTATCCGGACGGCACCGTCGCTGTCGACGACCTGACGCTCGAGGTCCCCGAGGGCACGCTGACGGTGTTCGTCGGGCCGTCGGGCTGTGGCAAGACGACGTCCATGCGGATGATCAATCGGATGATCGAACCGACGTCGGGCACCCTGACGGTCAACGGCGACGACGTCACGAAAGTCGACGCCGTGAAGCTCCGTCTGGGCATCGGATACGTGATCCAGAGCGCGGGTCTGATGCCGCATCTGCGAGTGATCGACAATGTGGCCACCGTCCCGGTGCTGCGCGGCGAATCTCGGCGCAACGCAAGGAAATCCGCGCTGGGCGTGCTGGAGCGGGTCGGCCTGGACCCGGCCCTGGCCAACCGTTACCCCGCGCAACTCTCCGGCGGTCAGCAGCAGCGCGTCGGGGTGGCGCGTGCGCTGGCCGCCGATCCGCCGATCCTGTTGATGGACGAGCCGTTCAGCGCGGTCGATCCGGTGGTGCGCGACGACCTGCAGAACGAGATCGTGCGGCTGCAAAAGGAATTGCGCAAGACCATCGTGTTCGTCACCCACGACATCGACGAGGCGATCAAGCTCGGCGACAAGGTCGCGGTGTTCGGCCGGGGCGGGGTGCTGCAGCAGTACGACGAGCCGTCTCGCCTGTTGTCCAATCCCGCCAACGACGCGGTCGCCGGCTTCGTCGGAGCCGACCGCGGCTACCGGGGTCTGCAGTTCTTCCACGCCACAGGCCTCCCGCTGCACGACATCCGGCACGTGGGTGAGCCCGAGATCGACGCGCTGACACTGGCTTCCGGCGACTGGGTGTTGGTCACCCACCCCGACGGCTCCCCGTACGCATGGATCGATGCCGAGGGCGTGAACCTGCACCGGGAGGGCCGCTCGCTGTACGACAGCACGATCGCCGGGGGATCGCTGTTCCGTCCCGACGGCACCCTGCGCCTCGCGCTGGATGCCGCGCTGTCCTCGCCGGCCGGTCTCGGCGTCGCCGTCGACGAACACAATCAGGTCGTCGGCGGGGTCCGCGCCGACGACGTGCTCCAGGCATTGGACGCCCAGCGCACCGCTCGGCAGGCGGTTCCGGCGGGGCAGGAGCGCAGCGACTCGGGGAGAGAAGAGTCGAAGTAATGCGTTATCTGTTCACCCATCTCGACGATCTCTGGGCGCTGACGGTGATCCACCTGCGGCTCTCGTTGATTCCCATCGTGCTGGGTCTGGTGATCGCAGTTCCGCTGGGCGCGCTGGTGCAGCGCACGACGGCGCTGCGTCGGCTCACTACGGTGACGGCGAGCATCATCTTCACGATCCCGTCGCTGGCGCTGTTCGTGGTGCTGCCGCTGATCATCCCCACCCGGATTCTCGACGAGGCCAACGTCATCGTCGCGCTCACGCTCTACACCGTGGCGCTGCTGGTCCGGGCCGTGCCGGAGGCGCTCGACGCGGTCTCGCCGGCGGTGCTCGACGCGGCCACCGCGGTCGGCTACAAGCCACTGACCCGAATGCTGAAAGTTGAACTCCCGCTGGCGGTTCCGGTCCTGATCGCCAGCCTGCGCGTGGTCGCCGTGACGAACATCTCGATGGTGTCGGTCGGCTCGGTGATCGGCATCGGCGGCCTCGGGACGTGGTTCACCGAGGGCTATCAGTCGAACAAGAGCGACCAGATCGTGGCCGGCATCATCGCGATCTTCGTCCTCGCGCTCGTCATCGACACGTTGATCATGTTCGCCGGCAAACTACTGACGCCTTGGACGAGGGCGCAGACCGGATCGGCGAAGGCGGCACCGAAGGGGGCGTCGGTGTGAACTTCCTCGAACAGGCACTGTCCTTCATCTTCACCGCGGCCAACTGGTCCGGGCCCTCAGGGCTGGGCATGCGGATCGTCGAGCACCTGCAGTACACCGCGGTGGCCACGTTCTTCTCCGCGCTGATCGCCGTGCCGATCGGGATGTTGATCGGCCACACCGGGCGCGGCACCTTCCTCGTCGTGACCGGAGTCAACGCGCTGCGCGCGCTGCCCACCCTCGGCGTGCTGCTGCTGGGCGTTCTGCTGTGGGGTCTCGGGCTGGTGCCGCCGACGGTGGCGCTGATGCTGCTCGGCATCCCACCGCTGCTGGCCGGCACCTACGCCGGCATCGCGAACGTGGACCGAGCGGTGATCGACGCCGCGCGGTCGATGGGCATGACGGAACGCCGCATCCTGCTGCGTGTCGAGACCCCCATCGCGATGCCGCTGATCCTCGGCGGCCTGCGGACCGCGACGCTGCAGATCGTCGCCACCGCGACCGTCGCGGCCTACGCCAGCCTTGGCGGCCTCGGTCGCTACCTGATCGACGGCATCAAGGTCCGGCAGTTCCACGTCGCCCTGGTGGGGGCCCTGATGGTGACCCTGCTGGCGCTGATCCTCGACGCTGCGATGGCGTTTGCGGTGTGGCTTTCGGTGCCCGGCAGTGGGCGGTTGCGTGGCAGCCGATCGCTGCCCCAGCCCTTCCTCTCCGACGAGGTCGCACTCGAATCTCGGCCCAGTTCGGCAGCCCGCCACGAACGGGTGGGGCCGTCGCCTACGGTAGACCCATGAGTGAAGCCGACCGCTCTGAGACGACGACCTTCCCCGCCGTGCTGACGTGGCGTGCGCCCGACGTGCCGCGGATGGAGTCGGTCCGCGTGCAGCTCTCAGGCAATCGCATCAAGGCCTACGGTCGCGTCGTGGCGGCCGCCACCGCGGCGCATCCCGCATTCAGCGCCTCCTACGATCTCGTCACCGACGAGACCGGGGCCACGAAGCGATTGTCGATGACCGTCACGCTCGCCGAGCGGGAGCGGCAGCTCTCGGTCGCGCGCGACGAGGAGAACATGTGGCTGGTCCAGGAGCACTCGGGCCAGACCAGCCGGTCGTCCTACGAAGGCGCGCTCGACGTCGACGTCATTTTCAGCCCGTTCTTCAACGCCCTGCCCATCCGCCGCGCCGGAGTGATGCCAGGCAGCGGGGAGTCGGTCACCGTTCCGGTGGTCTACCTTCGGGTTCCTGACCTGTCGGTGGACGTCGAGCACATCGGCTACGCGGCCACGCCCGACGGCATCAAGCTGAATTCGCCCGTCGCCGACACCACCGTCACCGCGGACGCGAACGGCTTCATCCTCGACTATCCCGGCTTGGCAGAACGGATCTGATCACCCCGCCGGCACGGCCGGCGGCGGCCAGCTCGTCCCGCCAGCCCGGCGCGCCGATCGTCGTGCCGACGATGTCGGGCCGGCTGACGCTGTCGTAGCGCACCCGGGCGCCGTGCCCCGCGGTGACCAGTTCGGCCACCGAGCCGTGCTCGGCCAGCTGCTCGCGGGCTCGGGTCAGCAGCCCCAGCGTTTCGTCCAGCACCGGCAGCAGCTCCGCGGCGTTGGCTTCGCACATCGCACGCACCAGCTCAGGAGACGTCGCCGCCACCCGCGTGCCGTCCCGGAAAGAGCCTGCCGCCAGCGCGAACGCCAGCGGAACATGCCCGGCCGTCGCTGCGAGCGCTTCGGCGAGCAGGTGGGGCAGGTGCGAGATCGTGGCCGCGGCCCTGTCGTGCTCGTCGGACCGCGCGGGGACGACGAACGCGCGGCAGTCCAGAGCCAGCGTCATGACCTCGGTCCAGACCCGCGGATCGACATGGTCGTCGACGCTGAGGACCCACGGCGCGCCCATGAACAGATCCGCCGTCCCGGCAGTCCAGCCCGAGTGGGCGGTACCCGTCATCGGATGGCCACCGACGAACCGGTCGAGCAACCCGGCCTTGCGCACCTCGTCGAGAACTGCGCCCTTGACGCTGGTGACATCGGTCAGCGGGCACTGCGGCGCGGCGGCACGCACGTGGGCCAGCATCGTCGGCAGGGCGGGCATGGGGACGGCGAGCACGACCACCGCACCGAGATCGGCGGCACGGGTGAGGGCCTCGTCGAGGTGGGTGGTGGCGTCGTATCCGTCGAAGCGGGCGGCCTCGACCCCGTCGACCGATCGGTTGTATCCGAACACGGGACGTCCGGCCGCCCGGGCCGCGCGCATCAGCGAGCCCCCGATCAAGCCGAGGCCCAGCACGCAGACGGGTGTCTTCTCCACCTGTCCAGGTTGGCATAGCGCATGGTCAAGGCCATGACAGGGGACTACGGTTAGCTCTCATGGGAGCGCAGCGTGCACAGGCTCAGCAGCGTTCGGTCGACGAACCGGACGGCTTCGGCGTGGCGGTGGTGCGTGAAGACGGGAAGTGGAGGTGCACCGCGTTGCGCGCGGCCGCACTGACCAGTCTGTCGGTCGCCGAGACGGAGCTCCGCGAATTACGAAGCGCAGGAGCAGTTTTCGGGATTCTCGACATCGACGACGAATTCTTCGTGATCGTCCGCCCGGCGCCGTCGGGCACTCGTCTTCTGCTGTCCGACGCCACAGCGGCGCTGGACTACGACATCGCGGCCGAGGTGTTGGAGAAGCTCGACGCCGACTTCGACGACGAGGAACTCGAGAGGGCCGACCCGTTCGAAGAAGGCGATCTGGCCGTGCTGTCCGACATCGGCCTGCCCGAGGCCGTCCTGGGCGTGATCCTCGACGAGAGTGACGACCTCTACGCCGACGAACAGGTGGGTCGAATCGCGCGGGAGATGGGTTTCGCCGACGAGCTGGCCGCTGTGCTGGACAAATTGGGCCGGTGACCGACGAGCAGCTGATTCGGGCTGCCCTGGACGCCGCCGCGGCGGCGGGTCCGCGTGACGTGCCCATCGGAGCGGTCGTCGTGGCTGCCGACGGTACCGAGCTCGCCCGCGCGGCGAATGCGCGCGAAGAGCTGGGCGATCCGACCGCGCACGCGGAGATCCTCGCGCTGCGGGCCGCGGCCACGGTGCACGGTGACGGGTGGCGGCTCGCGGGTGCGACGCTGGCGGTGACGGTCGAGCCGTGCACGATGTGCGCGGGTGCGCTGGTGATGGCGCGGGTCGCGCGGGTGGTGTTCGGCGCGTGGGAGCCCAAGACCGGGGCGGTCGGCTCGCTGTGGGATGTGGTGCGCGATCGCCGGCTGACGCACCGGCCGCAGGTGACGGGCGGGGTGCTCGCCGACCTGTGCGCGGCGCCGCTGGAAGAGTTCTTCGCCGGTCAGCGCTGACGAGCCGGTTTGGGTCGCAGGCCGCCCATCGGTAAGCTGCCACACGGTGGCGTGTCCGAGCGGCCTAAGGAGCACGCCTCGAAAGCGTGTGACGGGTAACCCCCGTCCGAGGGTTCAAATCCCTCCGCCACCGCCATAGCCCCTCACCTGCTCGCCCAGGTGGGGGGCTATTTTCATGTTTGCTGACTGGCGGCGCGCCCACCTTGTGCCCACCTTTTGCCCACAGTTTCGACTGAATACGACTTGTGCAGGGTGACTGCAACGGCGTCGAGATCGGTATCGAATAGGTCCGCGTAGGTGTCCAGCGTGACCTTCGCGGACTGGTGTCCGAGCATCCGTTGCAGGGCTAGGACGTTGACGCCGGCACTGATCGCCAAGCTGGCCGCGGTGTGCCGGAGATCGTGCGGCGTAATCTTCTGGACCTTGGCCCGTTTGGTCGCGCCCTCGAACCACCCGCGGGTCGACTTCGGCCGGGGGAGGTACTTGCCGTCCGGGCCGGGGAACACCAGATCGCCCGGTGCCTTGTCGGCGCACAGCGGCGAGATCTCGTCGAGCACGAACGAGGGCACCGGCACCGAGCGGACCTTGCGGCCCTTGGTCTGGCCCACTGCGTGGTCGACGCCGAGCTGTACCGCATTGTCGGCGACCACTAGACGCCGTCTCAGGAACTCGACGTCACTGACCCGCAGTGCGATTGCCTCGCCCCATCTGAGCCCGCAGAACGCCAGCACGTACACCAGCGGGCGATGGTCACCGGACTCGGCGGCCAGGCGGTGCACGTCGTCAGCGGACAGGTAGATGTGCCGGCGGACTGACTTGCGGGGGAGACCGTCGATACCGCGGGCCGGATTAGACGCCAGACGCCGAGCCTTCACCGCATCCTGCAGAATCCCACTCAGCACACCGTGCGCGCGCAGCACCGTCGTGGACCCGCGGCCGTCGCGGACCATCTGCGCAACCCACGACTCGATATCGGGCACAGTGACTTTCGAGACCTGCCAGCGGCCCCACTTCGGCTGAACATGCACCCGCCAGGCAGATTCAATCATCCGATAGTTCGACTTCGCTGTGGCCTGTTCCTTGCGGGTGAGCCAATCCGGCGCCAGCTCGGCGACCGTGACCCGGCCAGCCGTTTCTGGGATGTACTCGCCCTTGAGCTTCTTCACCTCAACCGTGTTGGCGAACGCCTCCGCGTCGCGCTTCGTCGTGAACCCGCGCTTATCTGTCTGTCGATGATCGGGCGTGCGGTACCGAACTCGGTAAAGAGTTGCACCACTTGCAATTTGGTACTTACTGATCGTAGCCACTGGCCTACTTTGTTCGCTCGGCTTGAGTGAGATAGCCGGCATCAACAGCCTTGCCGACCCAACGCTTAACCGTCGCGGTAGACAACCCAAACTCTTTGGCCAGTAACGCGGTTGGCTTGCCCTCCTGAAGCCGCACCCACCGGTAAGCACGCGCTAGGTCATGCAGATCAGCTTCGCAAAGGCCGTTCGTCACCACTCGGTCCCAGAAGTCATCAGGCGGCCCCGGTGCGCCGACCTTGTTGCCCTCAGCGCGCATGACTGTCTCGGCGGCGACGTAGCGGATGAACGGTTCGACGGAGATCTTCGCTAGTTCGCCGCGTTGGATTGGCGGACCACCGTAGACCCTCTCGGCGGTCAACTTGGTCACGATGAGCTTGCCCGTGCCGTCTGGCTCCACTGTTGCGACCAGGTCGTACGGCAGGCGGTCGGAGTCTGACGTCTCGGCGCTCACGTCGACCGAGGCGAAGCCAATAAGAGTCGGTGCCACCGGATACCCCGCTTTCATGCGGCCCGGAAACCCCGAGTTCCCGTCTGTGGCGATTATTTGCACATCACACAGGCTGTCATGCCATGACCGAGGTTCGCAATACCGGTATTGCAAACCCCGCTCACTCACTGTAGCTTTCTGCCATGAGCTAGTTATTCAAAGGGGGCTCATGCAATCGAAGGGATAAGGAAGTTGGCTGCTACGCCGAACGGGATGGAAACCGCGACCCCAAAGGAGGTAGCGGAGTATTTGCACACCTCCGAAACGGGACTCGCACAACTCCGCTACAAGGGGAACGGACCCAAGTTCGTGAAGATCGGTGGCCGGAAGGTCATCTACCGGTGGTCCGACGTGCGGGACTACCTCAGTGCAAACACGTTGCAGCGCACCGATGATCCTCGCGGGATCACCGCGTGACTACCGAAACGCATGTGCTCGCGGCCCGTCTCGCGGCGGCGTCCGAGGTGTTCCCGATCGCGAAGGTCGACGACTGGGACTCCACGGCCCGCGTAACCGCAGACGGCGACGTCATCACTGTGACGGTGCGCGATCACATGGGGAAAGCGACCCGCGAGTACCGGGCCGTCCTACAGCTAGTCAGCTCGACAACCGAAGAAATTCGAACGGCCCCCGTCGATCCCGGTGTTCGAGCACCGGGCGGGAGCCGTCGCGTCTTAGCCACCCGACAAGGTAGCGAGACCATCTGATGATGGCACAGGATAAGGACTGGTGGCCACCCCCCGGCATCGGCCTGCGGGTGTGGGAGCACATACGGCCGCACGTCGGTGACACCGGGCCATGCTTTCGCCGCGAGCGCGGCACGCGCAAAGTTACGCCGGAGCAGATTTTGCAGCAGTGCAATGACTGGCTTCACAAATCGGGGACCGGCTCAACGCTGCACAGCCTGCGGTACTGGGCAGGTTCGTCGGGCATCACGGTCGAGTACGGCCGAGTCGTGCAAGCATTCCTCGGACACGCTAGCCCAGCCACTACGGCCGTCTACGCCGAAGTCCAGCCCCAGCCGATCGCCGCCATGGTCGGAACGTTTCGGCAAATCGACCTAGGCGGTTGAAAGGTGGGCCAGCGCAATCCGATCTACATCGTCCCGGGCGGTAATCCGCGCAGCGGGTTCACCGTGCTGTCGGACGAACTCATTCGAATGGGGGCGCACGACAAAGCGCTGGGCTCGGATGGGTTCGCGCTGGTCGCCCTCCTCCTCTCCCGTGCCTCGACGACCGGCTCGGCATGGCAGACGTCGGGCGGCCAGATCTCCGCCGATCTCGGATGGGGGATGAACCGGCAACGGGCACAGCGGGCCATCGAGACCGCAGTGAAGGACGGTCGGCTCATCGTGCGCGAGTACGTCCGCGACGGCGAGATCGTGGCCCGCAGACGCGCCTACGTGCTCTGCCCCGGAGGCCGTCGGTTCACCGACGCGGAACGACTTCACTACGAACAGCCAATCCGTGTGCCAAGCAAGGCGTCGACGATTGGGGCGACCGCGTGATATCAGGGGCGGCCGTCAGGACATCGCCGCCGCCGTGTTGCCCTACGGGCCTTGGTTGCATCTCGAATGCGACCAAGCCGAACTCCTCGAAATGGGCGAAGTTCTTTGCGCGACTTGGGATGCATCGCAGCACAATTCTGTCCTACACGTGTCTAATTCAAGGGTGGGCTCGTCGCTCACAAGGCCGCGCTGTTGCAGATCTCCCTCAATGCAAGCGAGCCGAACAAGGGATGACCGGCGCGTCCGTCATTTGCGCGAGGACCGTCAAGGCCGTGTTGACGCACGATTCACTCAGAACGGCAGAACTCGGTCCGTCAGCTAATCACTGGGGAATCGAGCTCCTAAAGGGCATAGCGCAAAAGTACGGTGACACACGGCAAATGCAAGCGTTCAGGGCAACTCCGGATCGACAGGAGTACCGTCCAGAATTACCGAAAACTCAGATTCGACCGGAGTGGCAACGGCCCTGTGTTACCGGCCCGCTTTTTGTGGGAATTGCGCGACAAGGTGGTTCAACCGCAGTCGCACCAAGGTGTAGTCCCAGCGTTCGCCCCTGCAGTGGGGCTCAGTTTTCACGCCCACTGTTTTGGAGACATCGAATGGCTTTTTCCTACAGGTTCGGTCGCCCGCAATGAACCAAATCGCCGAGGCCGGCAGCCTGATCGACTGGAGTCGTACCGTGTCCCTTCGCGACGTTGGCTCAACCAGATTCGTTGCCGCCGTTTGCGTCACAGCAACCGGTGACGACGTCTTTTGGCTGGTGCGCCCTTCGCTGCTTGACCGCGACAACGCTGAGTGTGGCGATGCTGCGCAGCCCCACGAGCAGAGCGGTCGACTGCCAGGGTACGTACGTGACCGCATCTGGGGCGACGCGCTCCGCTGCGGACAGCCTCGTTACGACGGCCGACCGTGCCGGCGCCGCGTCAAAGAGCCCGGCCAAACTTGCCGGGCGCACGCCGTGAGGCCGGAATGAGCGCGCCGCGTTTTCATCCGCGTGGCCGATCGCCGACGCTCAGAACCACCGCAAGGTACGTCAACGATCTCGGGCGGCCGCCGTCTCGTTACCGGCGCGCCCATCATGCCCCGCAGCCGGGCATCACCAACCCCGTTGTCATGCCCCACAGCCGTGCATTACCGACGACTGCCGAGACCGGTTGTCTTGCACGACTAGGGGTGCATCACAACACCATTCCGTCATGCACGGCTCCTGTGCAAGCGTCATGCACGGCTGTGGGGCAACAAAGTAGAACACACCTACTAAACCCAATCTCGTCATGCACGCAAGCGTGCAAGACGACCGCATCCCCCTGCCGCAACTTGACCACAACGCAAGTTAGGCCTGGTTACCACTCGACGCAGGTCGCTGACCGCGCGCGCGGAGAAAGAGGTGTCCGCGCAATCGGAGATGACGAGAGCACCTGCGCCGCAACTGCGGGCAGCGAATCGTGAAGCACAACACATCGCAAGCTGCGGAATCGCAGGCTGAGGTTGAGATGTCGCTCTACGCAGTCGACCACCTGATCACCAGCGACAAGCTCGACGGACACCCCGACGAGAAGGAATTCCATGAATATCGGGCTCGCTTAGATCAGCGGTATCGAACCGGGCTCGACAAGGTAGCTTCCGCACACGGAAGTGAATCATCAACGGATGCGCAAGAATTGAAATTAGACGAACTCATCGACACCGATGAAGCCGCGAAGATCCTGGGCTGCTCAACCCGATGGATCCGAAACATCCATCAGGACTTGGACGGCATCAATCACGGCAGCCGGTGGTTCTTCAACCGACAGACCGTCGCCGACTACGCCGAAGCAAAGAACACGAAAGGCAACTTGCAATGTCCCTCGCCTACCTCGAATCTCAGATAGCGGATCTGCGCGCCAAAGCCGCTGATATACAGCGACAGTGGGCCGCGGACAAGGACAGCATCGAGGCCGACGCGACGTTGAGCCCCGAAGGAAAACAGGGGGAACTTGAACACGGTTACGCCGGTAATAAGAGCGCACTCGATGCTCTGCGCGCGCAGGAAATTGACCTCGTGGAAACCAAGCGACGCTCCCTGGAAAGGTCGCTATTCGGACTATCTGCTGTCGCCAGCAGCGACCCGAATCAGATCATCGCCTACCGTGACGCACGAGACCGAGTCGCGCGACTGGAGCGGGTCGAGGAAGCACAAGAGCTCTACGACGCAGCGATGCGATCTGACGACCAGACCCTCATCGCAGCGCTGCTCGCGAAAGCAGTCGAACCTTCTGTGGCCGGCGGCCCAAGCTGGCGCAGCATCCGCGACGCACACATCCAGCAGCACCCACTTGCCGGCGCAGACCTCGCCGACCTCGCCCGACTGCAGAGCTACAACACCATTCAGCGCACGCTCGCGTACGCAATCATGCGGATCCAGTACTCCCCGCCAGGAACCAGTAGCAGCAGTGGGAGTTACGTCCCACCTAACTACAGCAGGTAGTTGACCCCGAACCTCGCTCCACTCCGAACCAGTCATTTTCGACGTTCATCACCGGAAAGGCTGCTCGACGACCTTCTTCCCGAATAAGACCTTCTCGACTGTCAGCTGCCCGCCCACCCCCTGGGGGGTGACCCCCGCCGGGGGTGACCGGTGCCCCTCAAGGCATAGGCACACGCCCCCCCTAAGCCAAAATGCTAATCAAGCCAATGTGATTCAGGATCATTTTTTGTTGAACACCATATCGATCCATCGAAGGTCTCGTCCGCTCTAGGCTGAATCTAGTCGCTCACAACCCATCTCAGCGCCAGACGTGGACTAAGCTCCACGAGACGGAGTGGGATGAATCTCAATGGGCGAGGCCGCCACTCTGATCGATTGGTTCGACGACGAAGCTACACAACCGCCGATTGGTAGATAGCCGAAGAAAACTTCTGCGAGTTAACCGGCAATCAACTGGCGGTCGCACCGCCGGCTACCCAGGCTTGGTCGGCGCCACCTTCTACGACCTGCATGATTCGTGGTCTTAGGTCGAGATCATCCAAATCCCGAACTTGGGGGTCGGGGTCCACGTCGCCGATCTTCGGCGCCCGATGAGCCTCGGGGCCACGGGTGCACCCCGAAGAGTTCGCCAACATGCATGAGGTCGTCGGCGGGACGCCCAATTAGGTGTCGCTTGTCTGTGACGCTGACGAGCGCCGATGACTACGGTTGCGCGAGGCCGCGGGGAAGCTGCACTGGGAGAACATCACCTGACGGCCTGAATGGACGGTACTGCGCGCAAGATCCCGGCGGCTACCAAGACGCTCGACCAGCCCAGCCGTCGCTGGCGGCCGGGCTCTGGGACATCGAAACCGATCCGCGTACGGCGATATTGGACGACTCAACGCCTACCGAGTCCCGGCGTACCAGGCAAGGATGCACGCTCGGCATGGTCGGAGGAGGCGCTGTGGACGGCGGCATTCTGAGGTACTGGAACCTCCCCCGACGCTGACTGGCTGTGAAATTGCATCCCGGACGACCCGGTCCTGGACGAATTCTCACTGAGATCGTCGCCGAGATGCCGAGACGGGATGCTCTCCCTCTAACGGCGACTGGTCGCGTCCATGCGCCGGAATCAACCCGTACAACTGCGGTGCCACACTGATCGCCCGTGCGATGATCCACAACGACACCCCGCGTTATAACATCACGTTCGACCACGAAGGCGACGTACCGGAGGATTGCGGATCGAGTCCCTTCGGGGACCTGCTCATGCCGGTGCCCGGCGACGTCGTCATACCGCCGTGATCAGGTGGACACGTCGTCGGTTATGACACCTGGGACTACGCCAAACTCGACAGAATCCCCTGCGCCACCCACCTACGCGTCCGCGAAAATTGGGACGGCGGCTAGCATGCAGCGCTACCGCGACACTGCCGAGCCTGCGCCTGGCGGCCCTCCCGATGGGATCCAAAATCCGTAGTGCCAGTCTGGGCCGTCCAAGTAACCTGCCATGGTGCCCGACGCACGTGGTTATCATCTGATCAGCGACTTGCCCGATGACGGCTCTCGTCAGAAGGAGGTCTATGCCCGCTTCGGGCTGGCCGTGTTCAAGGCACAGGTCTTTGACCATGCACTGGTCAATCTCCTCACAGTGGCCGGAACGATCGACAACAAGATGTCGTCCGAACAGATCGATCAATGCCTCGAGGATTTGTTCAAGAAAACTACCGGGGCTCTAGTCACCAATGCCTCGAAACAATCTCGGCTCGACGCCAAAGATTTGGAGACCTGCCGGGCTGCAGTTGCCGAACGCAACCGGTTGATTCACGGGTTCTTCCGTGAGCACTCCGACAACTTCATGACTAGTTGCGGCCAGCAGCTGATGCTCGACGATCTCGGAGAGATCGAAGACCTTATCCAGATGGCCGACGACGCATGTAACCGAGTCATGATGGCAATCGGGAAGCCGTACGGATTCACGGACGAACTGGTTGATCAACACCTACAGGAAATGCTCGAAAAGCTTCGCTCTGGTGACGCGCGCACTGGGTCGGAGTAGCGGCACGGCGCGTTCGGCGGGCAGGTGAGGTTGAAAAACCCGGGCTTGATTGTGGTAACACCCCTACTAACTCCCGCGCTGATCTAGGTACCGACGACGATGGGCAGAGGTGTACCACCGCCGCAACAGCATCGCCTGATATCCGCGCCGCCAGAGCTTCGCCGGCGCTGCCGACCGCTCTGCGTACGGATTCTTCGCGCCGACCTCCGCAGAGCGGCCCTCAAGTAGGGCGCGTTGCAGTTGATCTTTCACCTCGACCTCAGTTCGTTCGTCGTTTGCCCGCTGAACAAATTTGACGTCAAGAACGCCTTGGCATCAATACGCCTCTCGGGCGGGCGGCGGCAATACGGCCACTCGTAACAACACGTTCAACATGGGCAGCGCTGTTTCGATTCGGCAGCGCGGCAAGGGATTCAGAGTGGGACCGGTCTGTCGACAGATCGGCGTGTCAATCATCCGTACGCCCGATTCACCCTCGTCGCCTCCACCCGACCGATCGTGAGCAAGGGGCTGCACAGTCTCAATGAATAACGCATTGTGTATCACGACCGCTGCGGCGCCGGAGTCCAGCCAGTCGTGGATTTCATGGGAAAGTGCGTTTCGGGTGTTGAAACCAGCTGCCTGAGTAAGGGCCGCCAAAGTCAGCACCGACAGCAATCAACCGCTGCTCGGAGTCGAAGCTACAGCCGTCACCGGGCGCACTGCACTCGGGGTGCGCATCCACTCTGCACCTGAGTGCGCGCAGGGAACCGCCCGGCTCATCCCGCGCGACCGCTTGCTCGTTGTGCTGCGTCTCGGCCTCAAGGTCGTCCAGGTCGTGACCCATCCCAGTCCGTTCTTCAGCTCGTACCGGACCGCAATGCGCGCCGTGTTGCGCGTCGGGTTCGCCTTCGCGACGAGGCAGCCGTCGTGCGCGTCGGCATGGAAGGAAGCTAACTCCGAGACCTGCCCGGAAAGTGTCCTCAGCGGCTACTCCAACCCTCCGGGACGCGGTGGAACTATTAGCGCTGGGGGAGGCGTCCTCTCCCGCCATCGAGTCGCGAGCGTGCGACGCAATCGCTGAGGCTACGTACGGGTCTGCGAATCCGAGGCGCTGGCAGCGGTCGGTGCGCCGGAGCCGACACGACCGCGCGGCGCACCCGCATCGATTCAAATCGACGCTGGTGACGACCGCGCGGTCTGATTGACGGGCCGCGACCGCTAAACCAACGGGCAGTCGCCCCCTGTCCAGGGACACACGTTGGGATCGTATGGGCGATCTCGGAAATGCTGGACCAGGACCCGCTTCGTCTTTGGGTCCTTCTGGTCCATGAATCGTGCGACGCACAACGCGGCGACCTTCTCAGCGCCCGCCTGCTTCAAAGCCTTGGCCACCGACTGGATGTGGCCACCCCTCGCCCAAGTGTCATCGATCAGCAGCACCCGCGTATGCGCTGGGATCGCAGATCTGACCTCATAGAGTGATGTGTCGAGCTCGCGCCGTTCTGACTCGGACTTCCCCTTGGCCGCTTCGGGCGCCGCAACCACAATCTCATGTTCCTCACCGAGGAGGGGCGTCAGAATGTCTGAACGGAGTGGGTGAATGGATGGAATCGTCTTCGTTGATGGAACCGTTGCCCATTTCGTCAGAGTGCTGCCGCCTAAAAGGACGCCTGCACAATCGAAGTGCGCTCTGACGCCAAGTGAAACGAGCGAAGTCACGCGCTGAAGCATTAATGCGCTCGGGGGATTGTCCTTGTAGGCGCGCATCATCTTATTGCTCTGGGACTCGCTAACGGCATACACCATTGAGCCCACCAAATCGGCGGTGCTGGAGTCGTACTTGAATTCACACGGCCAGCAAGTGGCGTACTCGTCCTTCATCTTCCAAGAGCCGCGACACTTCGCGCACGTCTCACCGTAGATGGGAACAGTGTTCCTCAGATACCCGCCTGCATTGGTTACCAAGCTTTTCTTGATCTGCGCGAGGGCAGCGTCAGCGTCGGTCACCGGAATGCGAGCTGCCGCAACGCCTCGTCTGTTCGCTGCGGCTCAGATCGAATCTCGTCCACAATAGGGTCAAGCTCTTTCAAGCTAGATACCATGTGTACGCCGGGTCGTCGCATCAACGTGCGTGCCCACTCGTTGCGCTCTACAACCATGTCCGACAGGATTACGGGCCGACCGTGCTCGACAGCCAATCGCGCTTGAATACGCGCACCGCTTGTCTCGCCCGCCTCTACGACTATGGTGGCCAGTCCATATCCCGACATCAGCGCATTACGCATCGGGAAGCTGTGTTTCTGCGGCGCGGCATCTGGCCAGAACTGTGATAGCACCAGGCCGTGGTCGGCGATGGCAGCTTGTAGGTCGCGGTTCTTCGCAGGATAGGAAACGTTGCAGCCGGTGCCGAGGAACGCCACGGTACGGCCTCCCTCACCCAGGGCGGCGGTGTGCGCTGCGGTGTCGATGCCAGCAGCCAGACCAGAGATGACGGCCAAGCCTTGGCGGACAAGGAACCGGGCAATGCTCGAGGCCATCTCCACGCCACGCTCAGACGCCTTGCGCGACCCGACCACCGACATGCCGGGGTCGTCTACATCAATCCGGCCCTGTGCAAAAAGGAATGGCGGCGTCTCAACAATATCTAGCAGCCGCTGTGGAAACTCTTTGTCCAACACGGACATGAACTGGAGCCCATCGCGCTCCCATTCCAGGAGATTGGCCTCAGCTTCCTCCAGCGCGGCGGCAGCGATGGGCGAGGGGATCAGCTCGTCGGGGTTGTATCGCTCCCAAACCGCCCACGCGCTCCCGTACTCCAAGACTTCCTCGGTGAGCCTGGGCCAACTAAGACCGTCCGGTCGGGTCCGCAGGAGAGCGACGAGGGCAGTCTGTTCGTAATTCATCGTGCGGCCCCCATACGTTCCATATGTTCGCGCAGTATCAATCGGTGTCGTCGGGTGTCATACGTGTTCATACGCGTTCAATTGTGCCCTTAAACTAAGACATGTCTAGCCCCCTGTACGCCTGACCTGCGGGATTAGCAGCGGCGTGTTGCTAGGCCACCGTCCAGAGTGCCGACTCAGAGGCCAGACCGCAGCTCGCGGCAGCCATGCCCAGCTCAAGAGTGCCACAGACCGGCAGGAGGCGAGCTTCGTACTGCCGCTCGTCTGGTTCGATGGTCGCGGGCCGCCCAAGGGCTCGTCCTCACACCGTGTGACATCCCCTCCGTTGGACCGTGGCGCTCCCGGGGCACATCTCTCTTTTGGAAGGAGCTGACGGCATGAGCGCAGCACTCGATCCGCGCGTTCAAGAGTTTGAACGACGGCTTGACGAGGCCTTGGCCGCGCGCCCCACGGTGCGATTAGGTGGAGCCGATGCCCTACGCCTGGCGGCCACCCTGGTCGAGGCTGTCGCCGCAGAGCGCGGGGAGCTAGCGCAACACCTGGCGGAGGGCCTTCAAATACTTGCCCCAGCGCTAATCGGCACAAGCCGGGGCCAAGAGATCGACGCGGCGGACGTACTCGCTGATCTGGAGTTTGCGACCCACTACTTCCATCTTCGCGAGCTCTTGTATTACACCTACAACGCACCAGGAAGCACAGCTTGGACCTTCGAGGACGGTCGGGTCGCGATTCGCTATTTGGACGCATCGATACCGCGTCAATTTTTCATCGCAGCGAACAACTGGTTTCTCGACTCAATGGCCACCTTCGCGAATGAGGAGCGGAGCGAGCGAATCGGTACCCTCTTGCGAGGAGCGCCTGAGTTCGAGCTAACCCCGGAGGCGACCGAGGCAATGACGCTCATTAAAGCGGAGGTTGGCCTCAAGTTTGATCGCTATTTCAACATGGTGTCTGACGTTTCCGTCGCCGCTGGAGCATATACGTTTGCCGATTTTCTGAGGGTGTATGAAGCGCTCCTCGTCAAGGCCCTTTACCACCGATATCACGCGAAGATCAATGGAGCGCGGGGCATGGTCAGGATGTCCATGACCCAATTGGCAAGCGATATTGAGGCCTCGGTGGAAGGTGTCTCGGCGGAAACCGCTCACGCAGTGGTGGCAGATATCGCCTATAGCGCCGACGCGCGTCGCGCCAGGCTAGATCCGGTGTACTTCTCCCTGTATCACCTTTCCGATGCAGACGAAATCGTCATGCTCCCGCATCACTTCGCGCTGTGGGAGGGCTTCGTATGCTTCCTCCGACTCGTTGCCCTCCGCGATCCCCAGTTGTTTCTTAGCAGCTTCAGCAATCAGATTGGGAGTGCACTAGTGCGCCGTCTTGCAGAGTCTGCCGAGGATGCTGGGTTCCGCGTCCGCACGAACGTCCCTCTGGTTGGTTACGACACGGACCTTCCAGACATCGACCTCCTCATCATCTCCGAGGAGCGGACGCTGGGCTATGTCATGTTGGCCTGCGAAGTGAAGAGTCCGCTTCCTCCTGCGTGGGCGAAGGACCAGCTCCGAGTCCTTGAAGCTGACAGCATCGCTAAAGCCTTCGACCAACTACAGCGAATCAACTCATTTTTCGGAAGCGAAGATGGAGTGCGGTTCCTCCGTGAGCAGGTTCCCCCAGACGGTCTGCCAGACTTTACGGAATTCGCCATTGCGCTTTCGACGATGGTTGCGACATCGGACAACGCAGGTGCCTTCTTTTCTGACCGTGGAACAATCATCGACTTCCGGACCCTTGAGCGATTGCTGAGTCGGTGCGACGGAGACATTCTGTACGTGCTTAAAACACTCAGAGAATTCCCGAAGTGGGCGGATGACAGCTTTGACCGAGTGATGGTCGAGGCCCAGGTCGGTGATCTAGCCGTGTCATACGAAGGGGTCACGCTAAAGGGCCTTATGGAGTTTCGCCTTAATACCTTCCGTAGCGCGGGAGCACCCGAGGATCTGGTGCGCGGCATGCTCGACAATGGCGACCGTCCGTTGGACGTGTTACGCGAGCGCGGTTTCGAGTTTGGGAACGACAGCAGCGACGACTCGCCGCCGTGAGACCGGCCCTCGCTACCCGCGTGCAGTGCCGGGCCTCCCTGCTTGCAGCTCGCCCCGCGATCTGCCGCACAAGGCCTAATTTGGATGTCGTGCGGCCCGCGCGGGCTCCACTTATCGTCCCGGCCTTGCCCGCCCGGCGCGACACGCCCGCCCGGCCTAGCGCACGCGTGCCCACAGATTGCCCACAAACTGCTGGCGCATACAGGTACCCAGGATGATCTGCGGTGACGTATAGCTGCTGGTGGAGGCGAGCGCTGGCTTCTGACCGGGCGGCCGGATAGGGTTCAAATCCCTCCGCCACCGCCAAAGCCCCGGCCGTCGGCCGGGGTTTTTCGTCGCATCACCAGAGTGACGTCGTGAGCTCACGCCCATAGCTTTTCGACATTGCTGACGCCGCGACCGAGCGCCCTCGCGCTGATTGCCTTGATCGCGCGCCGCTCGACGACATCGAAGCTGGCTCCCACGTGGTTGTGAAGCGCGGTCCTGCCGGCTTCCAGCTGGTCGTCGAGCAGCAGGTCGACGATCTCGAGGTGTTCGGCGATGGTCGCCGTCACCCGCTCCTCGGTGATGAAGTCGTACATCCGGATCAGCCTGATGCGCCGATTCACGTTCGCGAGCGCGTCGACCATGGCCATGTTGCCCGAGGCCATCGCCAGCTCCAGGTGGAACGACTCGTCGAGCAGCACCATGTCCGCTTCAGCCGGTGGTGGTGAGGCCTCGAACTGCTTCCACGTAGTGCGCAGCATCGCGAGCTTGTTCTTGTCATAGGAGAACTCGTCGTTCTGCAGGATTCTGGTGATGCCCCGCAATTCAATGGTGATGCGCAGCTCGTAGAGGTCGCGAACGCCAACGATGTCGAGTGCGACGGGGTAGTAGCCGTCGTGGCGTCGCTCGAGCATGCCGTCGGCGTGCAGTCGCACGAGCGCTTCGCGAAGTGGGGTGCGGCTCACGTTGAGCACGTCGCATAGCTGCGATTCCACCAGCCTGGTCCGGTCATCGATCTCGCCGGTCATCAGCTTCTTGCCCAGGTCCACGTAGACCCGGTCTCGCAGGGATTCCGGTTCGTTGACGGTGAGGCTCACGTTGCGATTATCCCGCTACCGCCCGTTCCGGCGGAGACGCCGACGCCGACCCCAACTGGCCGAGCGCGGTGATGACCGCCTCACTGGACGCATGCGCACCGAACACACCGCCTTGCATCGTGATCATGTTGAGCGCCGCCAGGTGATTGGCGTAGTCGGTGGCCCCGGTGGCGTCCGACACGACCAGGCATTCGTATCCCCGATCGTTGGCGTCGCGCATCGTGGTGTGCACGCACACGTCGGTGGTGATTCCGGTGAACACGATGTGCGTGATGCCGTTGCTCTTCAGGATCAACTCCAAGTCGGTCGCGTAGAAGCTGCCCTTCCCCGGCTTGTCGATGACCGGCTCGCCCGGAAGCGGGGCCATCTCCGGGACGATCTCCCACCCTGGCTCGCCGACGGTCAGAATGCGCCCGCACGGCCCGAGCGAGCCGATTTCGGCGCCGATCTGTGCCGATCGCCATCTTTTGTTCGCGGGCAGGTCCGACAGGTCGGGACGGTGCCCCTCTCGTGTGTGGATGACGAAGAGGCCGGCCCGGCGGGCCGCGGCCAACACCTCCTGCGCGGGTCCGAGCGGAGTGCGGGTCAGCGACAGGTCGTAACCCATGGCATCGACGTAACCTCCCTCTCCGCAGAAGTCGACCTGCCAGTCGATGTTGATCAGCGCAGTGTTTCGGCCGGGAATGGCGCCGTCGTAGGGCCAGGTGTACGGGTTGGCGGGGATGGTCACCGACCTCATGCGTTCTCTCCTGTCAGTGCCGGCTGGAGCACAGGCGCGGTCTGGGATGCCGGTTGCCCGGGCAGGAAGGCGAACGCGGTGAACGCCAGGCCTCCGGCGACCATCGCGACCACGGCGTCCGAGAGCTGCGGAGCGAAGAAGTGGGTCAACAGCGCGACGGCCGCGCCGATTGCCCACGCGGCGAACGGTTTCCAATACACGCCGCGGCGTGCCGCGCTGCGTCGAGAAGCGAAGACCAGCTGATCGAGGATGATGACGATGCCGATGGGCGGTACCAGCACGCCGAGGATGTTCAGCCACGTCGCAAAGTAGGACCAGATACCCGCGACTGCCGCTGCAATGCCAACGACTCCGAGCACAATTGTCAACTGGCGCATCGTCTTCCCGGTGATGTGGCCGAAGCCCACGGCCCCGTTGTACAGGCAGTGCGCACACACGCTGCCGAGGTTGACGAAGACGAACAGGATGCCGAGCGGAATGAGAACGCCGCCCTTGCCGACGAGGACGTGGAGGAAGTCGCCACCCGTCGTGCCCGCCTCTGCAGAAGCACCGAACGCGACGATGAGCGCACCGACGAGCTGGGCGATCAGGTAGGCGACGGGGAAAGCGGCGAATGCGGCGAGCGCACCCTCCTTGCCGTTGCGAGCCCATCGGGTGAAATCGGCAGTCATCGTGCCGGAATCGGCAAAACACGCAATGGTCATGGTGACGGCGACACCGAAGCTGAATGCCGCCGCGCCCGCGCCGCCGTGATAGGAAAACGCTGTGCCGAGCCCGGTTCCGGCAGCCGCGATGATGACCGCCACCACCCCGAGCGGGACGAACAACGCCGACGCGACGACCCCGATCCACGAGATCGCCCGGATACCGACGAATGTCAACGCGACGAACAGCACGCCGGCCAACAGAGTGATCCACGGCGCGCTCCATCCCATCGACACGTTGAGCGTCGAACCGACCATGCCGGTCTGGAAGGCGAACCAGCCGATCACCAGTGTCGACAGGAAGCTCGACACGACGCGAAACCCGTTGCTACCAAAGGTGTCAACCGCGGTCAGTGCAAAGTTCTTGCCGGACTTGCCGGCCAGATAACTCAGCGTGCCGACGTAGCCCATGAGGACGAGATCCCCGATCAGGATCGCGACCAACCCGACGGTGAAGCCCAGGTTGTAGACGATGATCCCGGAGAAGACCGCTGAGGTCATGATCATCGGAAACCCGACCCAGACCGCAGAGACCGAAAACAGGGACTTGCGGGCGGAGTCGGGTACGGGTTCGTGTTCGTATTCTTCGCCGAGGCCGGATTGGACATGGCTGTCGGTTGTCGTGGAATTCGCCACTGCACAGCTCTTTCGCTCGGTAGGTCCGGATACGAAGCTGTATCCATTGCTGTATACAGTGCGGTATACGTGTTACCGGTCTGTTGACCTGCGTGAAGTTCCGATGACCATCTCCTCACGCTGAGGGTGCTCCTGCGCGCCACCGACGGCTCCCACCCGCGCCGCTCCGCCGACGTCTCGAGCCTGCGATTCGAAGCGAGGGTTTTGCTGTAGCGGCGCCGCCATTGGTGTTACTCTGCCGAAAATAAGCGGGCTCATCGGGGAACCTGCTTGTTTAGGGGGGCGTCATGGTTCATTCCGCATCTATCGGTCGGGTCGGGGCATTAGCTGTCGCACTCGGGATCGGGTTGGCCGTGGCCAGCTCCCCGGCAGTCGCGTTGGCTGACGGCACGGGGGAGAGCTCGTCAACGGTCGACAACGGCCCGGACCGCAGCGCGCCGTCTAGGAAAGCGCGAACCGCCGATGCATCCGACGACACCCCTTCGGTCGAGCGCCCGACCGAAATGCGGGGCGAACCGGCAGATGAACCGGCTACGCAACCCCGCAAGACCAGAAAGACCAAGCGCACCGACGACGAGCCTTTGGTGTCGAAGCGCCACGCCCGACTGAGCGAGCGGACAGAAGGTGTGGCACCGACGTCGCGGGTCCGGGTCGAACCCGATCGGACATCCGTTGAGCCGGCTGTGCAATCTCCGGCCGAGCCGCCGCCGGAACCGAAGCCGACGAGTATCAGCGTTCCCGAGCCTGCCGCGGTGAAGGCACCGGTCACATCGACGGAGACGGCTGCACCCACGCGGATTCCGGTGGTCCGCACGGTTCTCGGCACGGTCAGTGACTTCCTCGCCTCCGACTTCGGCCACGGGACGCAGCCCGGCACTCCACTTCTGTGGGGCCTCATGGCCTGGGTGCGCCGCCAAATGCACGACGAGGATTCGGTGAGCGCGACCGCGCTGGCAGCAGCGAACAGTTCTCCGGTCGCCACCGGTGACGTGTACGCCGGCCTCGAAGACAAGACCGTCAAAGGCAATGTGCTGGACAACGACACCGATGCCGACGGCAACGCGCTCACCGCCAGCGTGGTCGTCGCCCCGCTGCACGGCGTGGTGACGTTGAGCTCGAACGGCTCGTTCGTCTACACCCCGACGACGAACTACCACGGCGCCGACACGTTCAGCTACTCCGCCTTCGACGGCGCTGCCGCGAGCAATGTCGCGATCGTCACGCTGACAGTCGCTGCCGTGGACGACATCGTCTTCAAGTTCACCTACGGCAGCGGCTCGCAGTACTGGACGCCGCAGGCCAAGGCGGCGCTGGAGGCCGCGGCCAGCCGCGTGTCGGAGTACATCGCCACGTCGAGTCCGGTCACCCTCACCTATGACGTATCCGGTGAAATCAATTCGTCGGCAACGTATCTTGCGAGAGGCGGCTCGAATTTCGGTGTGCCGAGCCGACCTGCCTTCTCGAACGCCATGATCAAGAAGGTCACGTCGCGCTTCCACACCGACGCGAATCGTTCGGCTGCGGACGGCACACTGCTGTGGAACTTCGCGTACACGTATTCCTACGACGATTCGCCGGCGTTGAACGAAAATGACTTCCAGTCGGCGGCCATGCATGAGCTGCTGCACAGTCTCGGCTACCAGAGCATGCTGGACACCCTGCAGACGAGCCGGAAATCGTGGCTCACGTACGACAAGTTCATCACCGATGCGAACGGTGTGCGGGTGATCAGCAGTCGAGGCCGATTCAACAGTGCCTACGCCACCAATGTCACCGGGGGCAACGGCGGCTTGTACTTCGGTGGCGCCAACGCGGTAGCCGTGTACGGCGGACCGGTTCCGCTGCAGGCATACTCGGTGTCGCACCTGCGGTCGTCGACCTTCCCGTACAACACCGCGAGCCGCAAGCTGATGGGTCCCACCCTGTCCACCGGCGTCATCCTCCGAACGATCAGCCCCGTCGAGCAGGCCATCCTCCGCGATCTCGGCTACACGGTGGTGTCGCCGGCGGCGTCGGTGTTCACGACCGCCATCGCCACGAGCCTGTAATCGGCTACGTCAGAATCAGAACGACGGCCTCGCCGTCGTGGTCACCGGTGGTGACCGTGTCGGTGTTGTAGGCGTTGTCGAGCGCGACGTGACCTGCCGAGGTGGCTTGTCCGCTCGCGACGAGCTTGGTGGCCAGCGCCTCGCGGGCGATGTTCGACGAGACGTAGAGATGGGCGGGGCGGCCGTTGTAGGTACCCCACTCCTCCTGGCTGAACGCCCCGCTCCACACGTAGCCACCGGGCGTCGCCACCGGCGCAGGGCCGAAGATCCGGCCATGGTTGTTGGTCTCGAGGAAGAAATTGTCCGAATAGCCCAGTAGAAGGCCGCTCGGCTGCTGACGATAGGTCTTGCCGTCGATCATGCCGCGGAACCCGCCGCTGTGGATGGACTGCGGGGGAAAGCCCGATGCGCGCATGGCCTTGTTCAGCCGGATCTTGGCTTGAAATGCGTTGGTGGACTTGGAGTCCACGATGACGACGTTGACCGGCTCGAGCAAGGTCCTGCCGTCGTCGAGTTGGCCGCCGTAGTCGGAGATCTTGCCTGTGGGCGTGATCATCCACTTGCCGATGTCGCCGTACTGCGTGGTTGCCCGGTCATTCGGCGCAGGTGCCACGGGCTCGGCCGCGGTCGTGGCGCTCTCAGCGGTGGCAGTGGTGGTGGCGCGCTCGGCGCGACGATCTGCGGCGGCCTCGAGTTCCCGCTGAACGACCTCGAGCACCTGGAGCCTGGGCCGAGTGGCAGTCGGGGAAGTCGTCGACTGCTCCTCGCCGTCGCTCGTGGCTCGTGCTCGGAACAGCGATCGAGGCCGGGTCGCCGGCCCGTCTGCCGTGCTGGGGCCGCGCGAGGTCGTCTTCGACTCAACCGTCTTCGACGGCCTCGACTCGGTGGCAGAAACGCCACGAGTGTTGCCGGCGGATTCGTCAGCGTGTGCGACGGCCGTGCCGCTGACGACGGCGGCGCCGACCCCGAGCATGAAGGCGAGCAGCCCGACACGTCCGATGCAGGACCCTGACGGTTCTGCTTCACTCTGTGAAAGAAGTTGCTGCTGTGCGAAATATCCAGCACTGTGCCGGCCCATGGCCATACCTTCCGTCCCCCCTCGGCGGCACGCAGAATGGGCGGGCCGTCGACCGAGCATGAGTCTATCGGCTGATCTTGACATCCAGGGCAAAGACGGCGGAGGTAGCTGTCGGTGGCACGCAAAAGGCCCGCCACCAGAGGTAGCGGGCCTTCTGAGTCGGGCGCTTACTTCTTGAAAGCGTCCTTCACGTTTTCCACGGCGTCTTTGACGCTCGCCTTGGCCTGGTCGAGCTTGCCCTCGTTCTCGGTGCTCTTGTCGCCTGTCACCTTGCCCAGGCCTTCTTTGGCCTTCCCGCCGAGGTCGTCGATCTTGTTGCTGGCCTTGTCGTCGGCGCCCATCTGCGCGGTCCCTTCGCTCGTGTGTCCAGCCCGAGGGTCGGGCCGTTGGGAGTGGGGTACCTGAACGGTCCGCATTTGAAACACACCGTCACGGGTCGACTCCGACGGGTCAGGTCACACGCCGGCGGGCACCTCGGCCGGGACGGGCTCGACCGTCACCTTGATCGCCTCGCCGTTCTTGACGATCTTGAAGGCCTCGAGGACGTCGTCGAGCGGGATGTGACGGGTGATGAGGTCCTTGACCGGCACCTGCCCGGTCGAGATGTACTCCAACGCCCGCTTGTTGTGCTCGGGGGCGGAGCCGTTGGCGCCGTGGATGTGTAGCTGCCGGTAGTGCACCAGGTTGGAGTCGCAGGTGATCGTCGGGTTCGTCTTCGGCAGACCGCCGAAGAACGAGATCCGCCCGTTGCGCGCTGCCATCGAAATGGCTTGTTCTTGAGCCACATTGGCTGCCGTCGCGGTGATCACCACGTCGGCGCCGCGGCCGCCGGTGAGTTCCATGACGCGCTCGACCACGTCGACCTCGGCGCCGTTGATGATCTCGTCGGGGGCGACGGCATCAGCGGACATCTGCAGGCGCGCGGCGTTCACGTCGACCAGGTACACGGGCCCGCAGTTGTGCACGCCACGCGCTATGCGGATGTGCATGCAGCCGATGGGGCCCGCGCCGAACACCACGACGGTGTCACCCTCTTCGATGCCGAGCAGCTCCTGGGCGTTGATCGCGCACGCGAACGGCTCGGCTGCCGACGCCTCGTCGAAGCCGACGTTGTCCGGAATACGGTTCAGCCCATCGACTTTGAGCACCTGGCGCGGCACGATCATGTACTCGGCAAAGCCGCCGTCGTACTGGTAGCCCATCGACGTCTGGTTCTGGCACACCGCCATCCAGCCCTTGCGGCACTCGTAGCATTCGCCGCACGGCACCGCCGCGATGACCTGGACGCGATCGCCCACTGCCCAGTTGCTGCCGAAGGTCGCGTTGACCTGGTCGCCCACCTCGACGATCTCGCCGGCGATCTCGTGTCCGATCGTGCGCGGCGGCGTCAGGTTCTGGTGGCCGTTGTAGAAGATCTTGACGTCGGTTCCGCACGTCGAGCAGTTGCGGACACGCAACTTCACCTCATCGGGCGCGCAGTCCGGTTCCGGAACGTCTTCGAGCCGGACGTCTTCGGGGGCGTAGAAGCGCAGTGCCTTCATCGTGGGTGTCCTCTCGGTTGTGCCGACACGCTCGTGCTCGGACGGTGTGCTCTACAGCACTCTATCCGGCATACGGGCATAAAACCACCGTAAATCTTGACCGAATATGCCCGAGTCCTTGCGGAGATGCCCGTTTGTGCGGTCTACTTGACGATGTGACCGGCGTCACCGGCGAGAATCGGAGGAGCTCCATGTCAACAGCAACCCAGGACACACCACCCCGTGCCGGGGCGCGGGTGCGCGTCCAGAAATTCGGCACCGCACTGTCCAACATGGTCATGCCCAATATCGGGGCGTTCATCGCGTGGGGTCTGATCACCGCGCTGTTCATCGAGCAGGGCTGGCTTCAGGGCATCTTCTCCGCTCTGAAGAACCCGGACGGATGGGTCGCCCACATCGGCGGATGGGGCTCCTACGACGGCGGCGGCATCGTCGGCCCGATGATCACCTACCTGCTGCCGATCCTGATCGGCTACACCGGCGGCCGGATGGTGCACGGCAACCGCGGCGCGGTCGTCGGCGCGATCGCGACGATCGGCGTGGTGACAGGTGCCGACGTGCCGATGTTCATGGGCGCCATGCTGATGGGTCCCCTCGGTGGCTGGTGCATGAAGAAGTTGGACGCCCTGTGGGAGGGCAAGGTCCGTCCTGGCTTCGAGATGCTGGTCGACAACTTCTCCGCAGGCATCCTCGGCATGCTGCTGGCGATCGTGGGCTTCTTCGGTGTCGGCCCGATCGTCTCGGCGTTCACCCGCGGCGCCGGCAACGCCGTGGACTTCCTCGTCTCCAACGACCTGCTGCCCCTGACCTCCTTGCTGATCGAGCCGGCGAAGGTGCTGTTCCTCAACAACGCCATCAACCACGGCGTGCTCACCCCGCTGGGCACCACGCAGGCCCTGGAAACCGGCAAGTCGATCCTGTTCCTGTTGGAGACAAACCCCGGCCCCGGGCTCGGTGTGCTGCTGGCGTTCATGTTCTTCGGCCGCGGAGCGGCGCGGGCCTCCGCGCCGGGCGCCGCGATCATCCAGTTCTTCGGCGGCATCCACGAGATCTACTTCCCCTATGTCCTGATGAAGCCCAAGCTGCTTGCCGCCACCATCCTCGGCGGTATGACAGGCGTGTTCATCAACGTGCTGTTCGGCTCCGGGCTGCGCGCTCCCGCCGCGCCGGGATCGATCATCGCGATCTACGCCCAGACGCCGGGCAACAGCTTCCTCGGGGTGACGCTGGCCGTACTGGGCGCCACCGCGGTGTCGTTCGCGGTCGCCGCGTTCCTGCTGAAGACCGACAAGGACATCGACGAGCCCGACCTGGCGGCTGCGACCGCCAGCATGGAGTCCATGAAGGGCAAGAAGTCCAGTGTCGCTTCGGCTCTCGTGGGCGGGGTCGCGACTGGTCCTGGTTCGGGGATGGGGCCCATCCACTCCATCGTGTTCGCCTGCGATGCCGGTATGGGCTCGTCGGCCATGGGTGCGTCGGTGTTGCGCAGAAAGATCCAGAGTGCTGGTTTCGGTGACGTGAAGGTGTCGAACTCGGCGATCTCCAACCTGACTGACACCTACGACCTCGTCGTGTCCCACCGCGACCTGACCGACCGCGCCCGCCAGCGCACGCCGTCGGCGCTGCACGTCTCTGTCGACGACTTCATGGGCAGCCCCCGCTACGACGAGATCGTCGGCACGCTCGCCGAGACCAACGGCGCAGCGGGCACCGACGCGACACCGGTACCCGACGAGCCCGCGCCGGCCACCGACGGCGACGTGCTGTCCGTGGACTCCATCGTGCTCGCTGGCACCGCGCGCAGCGCTGCCGACGCCATCGACGAAGCAGGCCGATTGCTGGTCGCCGCAGGCGCAGTCGAGCAGGCCTACGTCACCGCCATGCACGACCGGGAGAGTTCGATCTCGACCTACATGGGCAACGGTCTGGCGATCCCGCACGGCACCAACGAGGCGAAAGACGCGATCCGGCGCACCGGCTTGTCGTTCGTGCGCTACCCCGAGCCGATCGACTGGAACGGCAAGCCGGCCGAGTTCGTGGTCGGGATCGCCGGGGCCGGAAAGGATCACATGGCGCTGCTGACGAAGATCGCACAGGTGTTCCTCAAGGCCGACGACGTCGCCCGGCTGCGGCAGGCCACGACGGCCCAGGAGATCAAGACGATCCTCACCGCAGCCGACTAGCGTGACGTCGGTGGATTCCGACACCCGCCAGAGCAGGATCGTCGAGTTCGCCCGCACCCGTGGGCGAGTCGAGGTGGCATCGCTCGCGACAGAACTCGACGTCGCGAGCGAGACCATCCGCCGTGATCTGAAGGTGCTCGCCGGCCGCCGGCTGCTCAAGCGGGTGCACGGCGGCGCGGTGCCACTGGAGACGGCGTCCTTCGAGTCGGGTGTCGAGTACCGCAGCCAGGTCGATCTCGCGCAGAAGCATCGCATCGCGATCGCGGCCACCGAGCTGCTGCACGGCGCCGAAACCGTCTATCTGGACGAGGGATTCACGCCCCGGCTGATCGCCGAACGGTTGGCCGAGGAGGAGCTGACTGTCGTCACGTCGTCACTGCTGGCGGCCGAGGCACTGGCACACAGCCGCACCGTCACCGTGCTGCTCCTCGGCGGCCGCATGCGGGGGAGGACCCTGGCCACCGTCGATCACTGGGCCGTCGACATGCTCTCCGGGCTGGTGATCGACGTGGCCTTCCTCGGCACCAACGGAATTTCCCTCGAGCACGGGCTGACGACGCCCGATCCGGCGGTGGCCGCGGTCAAGAGCACCGCGGTACAGGTGGCGCGGCGACCCATCCTGGTGGCCGCGCACTCGAAATTCGGCGAGAGCAGCTTCTGTCGCTTCGCGAAGGTGTCCGACTTCGAATCGATCGTCAGTGGAGCCGAACTCGACACGTCGCTCGCCCGAAGGTACGAGGCCCTCGGCCCCGTCGTGGTCCGCGCCTAGTCACTCGCCGTCGTCGACGCGCTTCATCATTCGTCGTTGTCCACGACGGTGTAGAACGAGTCACCGTCTTCCGGGGTGCCGTCGATCTGGCCGAGCGTGCGGCGATCGGTCTGCACCTCGGGATCGGGCGGCGGCAGCACGTCGGGCTCTTCGGCGGCGAGCCGCTCGTCGAGGCTCTCGTCCTCCTCGGCGTCGATCCACTCATCCGGCGGATCGACGACGATGTCGCCGTCGTCGTTGCGCACCTCGTCGGAGTCCAGGGACTCACTCGGCCCGAGGGTGTTGTCGGGCCCTGAATCGTCGTAATCGCCGTTGGTATCCATGTCGTCAGCCATAGAACATCACGGAGTAATCGGCGGTCCACGCGCCCCCGGAACACTTGAGCGGCACGCCGTCGGGCGACTGCGCCACGCCGGTCGCAGCCCCGCACGGTGAGCGCAGCAGGCGCACGCCTTCCAGCGGCGGGAACGACACCCACATGCGCTTGGACCCGCACGCCAGCGTGTTGCCGCTGGCATCCAGGCCGAAGTTGTAGCGGGTGGCCTGGTTGCATTCGCCCCCGGCATGCACGCCGCGATCCACGTACGGGACGCATGAGGCGTCGTCGCAGGCGCCGGGCGACGCCGTGGCGGTTCCTACCCCGACGCCCAGGATCGGAGCGACGAGCAGACCACCGGCAAGAGCGAGCAGACCTTTCATGCCCTGCAGCCTAAGTGGTCGGCTCGTCCTCCCGAGCGGGCTTTGCCGGCATTGGCCCCAATTCAGTCTTGTCGGGGCGTCAGGGGCAGCTGACCTCGATCTCGAACGGCTTGGTGACCGGTTGCATCGGGTTGGCCATGTCAATGCCGGTGGCGTTGCCCGAGATCTTGTAGGTCTTGTCGTCCTTCTCGACCTTGGCCTCACCCTGGCCCGCAGCACTGGCGTAGCCCAGCGTCACGCCGTTCACGTTGCCCAGTGCGACCGAGACCACCGACGGACTGTCACCCGTGGTGACCACCGCACCGACACCGCCGGTCGGGTTACCGATCGCGATGTTGGTGTTGCCGCCCGCGTCGGTGCAGAGCACGTTGCCCTGGATCTCCTGGTCCTTGCCGTCGATGGTGACGGTGGACTTCCCTTCGGCCGCCGCGGCGGACGAGGTCTCTCCTGATGTCTCGGACTTCTTCTCGGAGGAACAGCCTGACAGGCCGGCGATGAGGATCGCTGCGCCGCCGACGGCGACCAGGAATTCACGCTTCATCACGGTTCTCCTTCATATCGTGCGATCCGCCGGTGGATCGCCGCGGTCAGTATGGGTGGCGGGCCGGGCCGGGTGAGCAATATGACGAAAATGTGACACAGCCGGGAGCCAGCCGATACCCAGACTCGGCCCTCGTGGCCCCGATTTCCGGCAGTGGAAGAATCGACGCTCGTGCCGCCCCCCACCCTCTCCGATCCGTTCTTCAGCGTCGACGCGGAGTTGCCGGGGCGTCCGGGCCGGGCCGGCGTGATCCGTACTCCGCACGGCGAGATCCGCACTCCGGCGTTCATCGCCGTCGGCACCCAGGCCACCGTCAAGGCCGTGCTCCCAGAGGCCATGAAAAGTCTTGGTGCGCAGGCGATCCTGGCCAATGCGTACCACCTCTACCTGCAGCCCGGCGCGGACATCGTGGACGAGGCCGGCGGCTTGGGCGCCTTCATGAACTGGCCGGGTCCCACGTTCACCGACAGCGGCGGCTTCCAGGTGATGTCGCTGGGTGTGGGGTTCAAGAAAGTGCTGGCGATGGACACCACGCGGGTGCAGACCGACGACGTCATCGCCGAGGGTAAACAGCGGCTCGCCCACGTCGACGACGACGGCGTGACGTTCCGCTCGCATCTCAACGGCTCGACGCACCGCTTCACCCCGGAGGTGTCGATCGGTATCCAGCATCAGCTCGGCGCCGACATCATCTTCGCGTTCGACGAGCTGACCACGCTGGTGAACACCCGCGGCTACCAGGAGCAGTCGGTGCAGCGCACGCACCGGTGGGCGCAGCGGTGCCTGGCCGAGCATCGCCGGTTGACGGAGGTGCGCGCCCACAAACCGCCGCAGGCTCTGTTCGGTGTGGTCCAAGGCGCCCAGTACGAGGACCTGCGCCGGCAGGCCGCGCGCGGGCTGACCGAGATCGTCGACGACGACGGCGTCGGTTTCGCCGGGTACGGGATCGGCGGCGCGCTGGAGAAGCAGAATCTCGCCACCATCGTCGGCTGGGTCACCAGCGAGCTGCCCGATGACAAGCCGCGACATCTGCTCGGCATCAGTGAGCCCGACGACCTGTTCGCCGCGGTGGAGGCCGGCGCGGACACGTTCGACTGTGTCTCGCCCTCGCGGGTGGCACGCAACGCCGCGATCTACTCGGCGGACGGCCGCTACAACATCACCGGGTCGCGCTACCGGCGTGACTTCACGCCGCTGGACGCCGAGTGCGACTGCTACACCTGCGCGCACTACACGCGGGCCTACCTCCACCACCTGTTCAAGGCCAAGGAGATCCTCGCCTCCACGCTCGCGACGATCCACAACGAGCGCTTCGTGGTCCGGTTGGTCGACGACATCCGCGCGGCCATCATCGAGGGTCGGTTCGACGAGCTGCGCAAGCACGTTCTGGGTCGGTACTACGCGGCGCGCGCACAATAGGGCATGACTGCAGGGAGGACGGAAGAGACGCCTGACGTCCTGCTGCGCGAGCTCCTCGACCCGGCCCACCGTGCCGATCCGTATCCGCTCTACGCGGGCCTGCGCGCTCACGGCCCCCTGCTGCTACCCGACCACAATCTCGCGGTGTTCTCGTCGTACGCCGATTGTGACGAGGTGCTGCGTCACCCCGCGGCGTGCAGCGATCGGCTGAAGTCCACGGTGGCGCAGCGTGCGATAGCCGACGGCGCACCGGCGCGCCCCCTGGGACCGCCCGGCTTCCTGTTCCTCGATCCGCCCGACCACACCCGGCTGCGCCGATTGGTGAGCAAGGCCTTCGTCCCGAAGGTGGTGCGCGAGCTGGAACCCGCCATCACACGCATGGTGGACGATCTGCTCGACGAGGTGACGAGCCCGTTCGACGCGGTCGCCGGGCTGGCCCGCCCGTTGCCGGTCGCGGTGATCTGCCGTCTGCTCGGGGTGCCGGTCGAGGACGAGCCCCAGTTCCGCGCCGCCTCCGCGCTGGCGGCTCAGTCTCTCGATCCGTTCCTGCCGATCACCGGGGCCGCCGGTGACAACATCGAGGAACGTCTGAGGGCGGCTCGCTGGCTCCGGGAGTACCTGCGCGGCCTGATCGCCGACCGGCGGCGCGAACCGGGTGAGGACCTGATGTCGGCTCTGGTCGCGGTCGAAGAGTCCGGTGACGTGCTCACCGAGGACGAGATCGTCGCGACGTGCCATCTGCTGCTGGTCGCCGGGCACGAGACGACGGTGAACCTGATCGCCAACGCGACGCTGGCGCTGCTGTGCCACCCCGGCCAGTGGGCGGCGCTGGCCCGGGATCCGGGCCGAGCCGCCACGGTGATCGAGGAGACGCTGCGGTACGACCCGCCGGTGCAGCTGATCGGTCGGGTCGCGGGGGAGGAAATGGTCATCGGGGATGCAACCGGCGGGCAGGAGCGAAGCGACAGGGGGAATGTTCGAGTTCCCAAGGGCGACAACATGCTGCTCTTGTTGGCCGCCGCGCACCGTGATCCGGCGGCGACGGAGCGGCCGGACGATTTCGATCCGGACCGCCCGCTGATCCGTCACCTCGGATTCGGCAAGGGCCCGCATTTCTGCATCGGGGCTCCGCTCGCGCGCCTCGAGGCCACCGTGGCGCTGACCGCGCTGACCAACCGCTTCCCCGATGCACGGCTGGCCGCCCAGCCGGTCTACAAACCGAACGTCACGCTGCGCGGCATGGAGGAGCTGTCGATCATATTGTGACGCAAGCTAACTCAGCGCCGCAATGACCTCACCGGCGGCGCGCTCGCCGGCTTCGACCGCCCCCTCCATGTAGGCGCTCCAGTGCGTCGCGGTGTCGGTGGAGGCCCAGTGGATGACGCCGATCGGCTCGGCGAGCGCGGGACCGTAGGTGGTCCACACGAGTGGACCGCAGTTGGCGTTGTAGCAGCCGCGCGTCCACTGTCGGCTGCCCCATTCGCCGTCGATGTAGAACTCGGGATGCGCTGCCCGGTCCCCGTAGTGACGGACCAGTTCCGCGGTGAGCGCTGCCCGCCGGTCCTCCTCGGACCAGTGCAGGTGCGTGCGTGCCTGCTCGCCCTCGAGGAACAGCAGGATCACCCCGCGGTCGTCGCCGGGGATGCAGGTGTCGTTCGACATCCGCGCGGGTCCGACGTCGGAGATCAGCTGGCCGTTCTGGCCGTCGGCACGCCAGAACGGCTCGTCGTAGACGAAAAACGCTTTCATGGCAGCCGAATTCGGCATGCGCTGGGTGAGCTGGTCGCGATAGCCCGACAGCGGCGGGTCGTAGGAGATGCGGCCGGCCAGCATCGGCGAGATCGCCACGATCACCCGGCGTGCTCGGGCGGTCCGGCCGCCGCGGCAGTGCACAGTGACACTGTCGGTGGTGTGCTCGACCAGCTGCACCGGCGCCTCGAGCACCAGGTGGCTTTCGACCAACGCGGCCAATCGATTCGGGATCTCGGCCGTACCGCCGACGAATCGGGTCGTCTGCGCCCCACCCTCGGATTCGGCGAACAGCTCGGCGGTGACACCGCACGTCTGGATCGTGAACAGCAGGTGCAGGAACGACACCTCGACCGTCGGCACCGCGAGGATTCCCACCGTGCAGATCTCGAGCAGCGTGCGTGCCACCGGGGAGAGTCCCTGACCGTCGTACCAGGCGCCCGCGGTGATCGCGTCCCACTCCGCGGCATGCGGCGCCGTCCACGGCGCCTCCGGGGGAACATCGGCGGCCAGCTCGTCGAGCAGGCGCAGCACCTTTTCCAGCTCGGCGAGCTCACCGCCGAACCTGCGATGGAACTCGCTCTCGCGCAACACACCTGAGCCTGCCAGCTCGTAGGACGTCTCGCCCTCGTCGTACTGCTCGTAGGTCTGCACCCCGAGTTCGGCGGCCAGCGCGAACATCCGGTGGTGGGTGTCGCCGATCCACTGGGCGCCCAGTTCCACCGGCAAGCCGGGCGCCACCTCCTCGGTGAGGACGCGGCCACCCACGCGTTCGTCGGCCTCCAGGATCACCGGAGTCAGGCCCGCGGCGAGAACGGTGCGGGCCGCGATCAACCCGGAGATACCCGCGCCGACGATGGCGACGTCCGCCTCGAGTGCTGCCATGCCGACAGCTTCTCACGACGGCCTAGAGCGGGTTGAGAATTCGCTGCAGGAACTGCCGGGTGCGCTCGTGCTGCGGATCGCCGATCACCGAGGCCGGCGGACCCTGCTCGAGGATGACCCCGGAATCGGTGAACAGAACCTGATCGGAAACGGCACGGGCGAACTGGATCTCGTGAGTCACGATCACCAGAGTCCAGCCCTCGACGGCCAGATCGCGGATGACCGCCAGCACCTCACCGACCAGTTCGGGGTCCAACGCGGAGGTGGGTTCGTCGAACAGCACCACCTTGGGCTTGAGCGCCAGCGCCCGGGCGATCCCGACCCGCTGCTGCTGCCCGCCGGAGAGCTGAAACGGATACTGGTCGCGTTTGTCGGCCAGCCCCACCTGCTCGAGGAGCGTCACCGCCTCGGCCCGGGCCTCATCACGCGGACGCTTCTGCGCGACGATCGGCCCCTCGGTGACGTTGTCCAGCACCGTCTTGTGCGGAAACAGGTTGTGCGACTGGAACACGAAGCCGCTCTGCGACCGGTACTCCCGGAGCAGGCTCTTCGCGACGGGCGCACTGAAATCGACCTCGACGTCGCCGACCCGGATCACGCCTGCGTCGGGCGCGTCGAGTGCGTTGAGTGCGCGCAGCAGCGTGGTCTTGCCCGACCCGGAGGGGCCGATGATCGTCGTCGCCGAGCCGCGGGGCACGGTGAACGACACGTCCTTGAGCACGTCCAGCGGGCCGAAGGACTTCCGCACGCCCGTGGCGACGATCCGGTCTTCGCTCATCTCGCCACGTACCTCTCCAGTCGATGCTCGATTCTGGCCTGGCCGAAGGACAGCACCAGACAGATCACCCAGTAGTAGACGGCGGCGGTGCCGTACAGCGCGAAGAACTCGAACGTCGGCGCGGCGATGATCTGGGCCTGCCGCAGGAGTTCGGTGACCAGGATGGTCGACGCCAGCGACGTGTCCTTCACGAGCGAGATCAAGGTGTTCGACAGCGGCGGTACCGCGACGCGCGCGGCCTGGGGCAGGACGATCCGGCGCAGGGTGCCGGTGTAGTCCAGCCCGATGGTCTGTGCCGCCTCCCACTGGCCCTTCGGAATGCTCTGGATCGCCGACCGGATGATCTCGGCCGCGTAACCACCGACGTTGAGCGAGAACGCGATCACCGCGGCGGGGAACGGATCGATCTTGATGCCGAACTGCGGGAGGGCGAAGAACACGATGAACAACTGCACCAGGAGCGGGGTTCCGCGGATCACCGAGATGTAGAACCGGGCCACGTTGCTGGCCACGACATTCGACGACAGGCGCGCCAGGGCCACGGCAAGCGCGATCACCAATCCCAGCGCGAAACTGATCACGGTCAGCGGGATCGTCATGGTCAACGCCGCTTTGGCCAGCGGCCACAGATTGTCGGCGATCAACGTCCATGTCGAACGCGGTGCGGGCGTCGCGGCGTCAGGTGCGCCCGAGGCGTTGGCGTTCAGATACTTCTGCGAGATCTGGGCCAGCGTGCCGTCGGCGCGCAGCTGGTCGAGTGCGCCGTTGAGTTCGGGCAGCATGCCGCTGTCTTTGCGCGCCGCGAACCCCTGCTCGCTCTTCTCGCCTGCGGGACCGGCGATCTTGACCGCCGTGTCCTTGGTCTCAGCGAGATAGGCGTACACGGAGATGCTGTCGTTGATGACGACGTCCACCCGGCCCTGGCTGAGCAGTGCCATCGCCTGGGTGAAGCCCTCGACCGTCTCGATGCGTGCGCCCGCCTTGCGGGCCAGATCCGCCCAGTTGCTGGTGGCGCTCGTGGCCGCGACCTTGCCCTTGATGTCGGCCAGAGTCTTGATCGAGGTGTTGTCGGCACGGGTGACGATCACTCCTTCACCCACCGAATACGGCTGAGAGAGATCGTATTTGGCGTCCCGCTCGGGGGTGATCGTGACCTCGTTGGCGACCACGTCGAACCGGTTGGCCTCCAACGCGGCGAACATCGAATCCCACGGCGTCTCGACGAACTCGACCGTCACGCCGATCTTGTCGGCGACCGCCCGCGCCACGTCGACGTCGTAGCCCACCAGTGCCCCGCTGGCGTCGTGGTAGGAGAACGGCGCGTAGACGCCCTCGGTGCCGACCCGCAGCACGCCCGAGGACTTGATCGGGGTATCGCTGTCGGTGGCCGGTCCGCCGCACGCGGCGAGCAGCAGCGCCACGAGGAGGAGGACCGCCGGTAACGCACGGCGCAGTCGGTGCATCGGGCGCACGCTAGCAACACCGCCCGTCGACCGAAAGGGTTCTGCTCACCCGGGCAGATAAACCCACGGTGAGCGAGGCAGACGCGCCGGATCGAACTCGTCGAGCATGCCGGCCACGGTCGTCGACGTGAAACCGAGAGAATCGCCGATCAGGGACAGCGTCTGCGCGACCCCGATCTCGGCGAGGGTGACCGCGCCGTCGCGCTTGGCCAACCGGGCGCCGTCGGCGTTCAGGACGAGGGGGACGTGGGCGTAGACCGGTTCTTCGTGGCCGAGCAGCCGTGCGAGGTAGGCCTGTCGGGGCGAGGAGGAGAGCAGGTCGTCTCCGCGGACCACCTGGTCGATCCCGGCTTCGGCATCGTCGACCACCACCGCGAGGTTGTAGGCGGGCACCCCGTCGCCGCGGCGGACGACGAAGTCGTCGACCAGGCCCGTGTAGTCGCCGTGCAGCACGTCGTGCACCGTCGCCGTGGTCGTGTCGGTGCGCAGCCGCAGCGCCGGGGGCCGTCCGGTGTCGGTTCGTCGCCGCGCCCGCTCGGCGTCGGTCAGGTCGCGGCACGTGCCCGGGTACGCCCCTTCAGGGGCGTGTGGAGCGCGCGGCGCCTGTGCGATATCCCTACGGCTGCAATAACACTCGTAGAGCAGGCCGCGGCGGTCCAGATCCTCGACGACCGCGTCGTAGCGTTGCGGGTGGTTGGTCTGCCTGGTGGCCGGACCGTCCCAGTCGATGCCGAGGGCGGCCAGGTCGGCGAGCTGACGCTCGGCGATGTCGGTGTGGGTGCGCTCGTCGAGGTCCTCGACCCGCATCAGGAACCGGCGGCCGGTAGAGCGGGCGAAGAGCCAGGCCAGCACGGCCGTGCGCAGGTTGCCCAGGTGCAGGTCGGCCGACGGGCTCGGGGCGAACCTGCCGGCGCCGGTCGAACGGGTCACCGGTTCACTGTGTCAGACGGCGCGCCGGTCCTGGCTCTGCAGTGCGACCGATGCCGCCGCCACCGCGGGTGCGACGCCGACGCCGCGCCCTTGCGCGGTGACCGCGAGGCGCGTGCGATCCCCGCGGAACAGGTCGCGGGAGAACTCGCACGGGGTGTCGTGCTGGTCGTAGGTGATCCGGGTGATGAGCAGCAGCGCGGAGTTCGCTTTGATGCCCAGCAGCGTGGCCTCTTCGGCGGTCGCGTTGACCGCCTCGATGCGCTCGTCGGCGCGGGCGGCGACCAGACCGTAGCGGCTTTCCAGGATCTCGTAGAGCGAGCCGCCGAGTTGCTGTTCGAGCAGGCCGGGAAACGCGTCGGCGGGAAACTGCGCCAATTCCAGGGAGATCGGCGACCCGTCGGCCAGACGCACGCGTTGGATCTCGATGACGAAGTCATCGGCGGCGAGGCCCAGCGCTTTCTGGGCGGCGGAATCGGGCGTGCAGATCTTCGTGGACAGGACCCTGGTGCCTGCGACGTAGCCCTGGCTGGCCAGGAACGCGGGGACGCCGACGACGTCGCCGAGGCTGCGCTGCACCTGGGCGTGGCTGATGAAGATCCCTCCGGCCCGCCCGATAACCCGGTCGATGAGGCCGGCCTCCTCGAGGGCGGCGAGGACCTGGCGCAGGCTGGACCGGCTGGTGCGGTACCGCTCGGCGAGCTCACGCTCGCTGCCGAGCTTGGTGCCGGGTACGCCCGCGTTGATGTCGGCCACGATGCGGCGCCGCAGATCCTCGGTATGCGTGGCCACCACCGTGCCCCTCCCGCCTGAATTTGGTCTGACCAAATCAGGATACGTGCTCTCTAGAGGTCGGCGAGCGCCTCTGCCGATTCGGGCAGTATCTGGCCACCGTCGACGACGAGTGTCTGGCCGGTGATGTAGACGGCCTCGTCGGTGGCGAAGAAAAGTGCGGCGTTGCCGATGTCGGCGACCGTGCCGAGTGTGCCGGTCGGGATGGCGGCCTTCATCTGGTTCATGTACTGCTCGCCCATCTCGACGAGGCCCTCGGTCAGGATGTTGCCCGGCAGGACCGCGTTGACCGTGATCTTCTTGCGTGCCAACTCGATCGCGGCGGTGCGCAGGAACCCGAGCTGCGCGGCCTTGCTCGCGCCGTAGTGCGACCAGCCGGGAAAGCCGGTGATGGGCCCGGTGATCGACGAGGTCAGGATGATGCGGCCGTGGCCGCTGGCGGTCAGCGGCTCCAGCGCCGCTTGCACGATGTAGAAGGTGCCCTTGACGTTGGTGTCGAGCACCTGGTCGAGGTCCTCGGGCGTCATCTCGCTCAGCGACGCCGACGGGAAGATCCCGGCGTTGGCGCACACGATGTCGAGGCCGCCGTGGCGTTCGACGGCGGCAGCCACCGCCGCGCGACAATCCTCGGGGCTCGTCACGTCGGCCGTCACGCCGCTCACCGAACCAGGGAGATCGGCGAGATCGGTGACGGTGCGCTCGATGTCGGCCTGGGTGCGGGCGGTGAGCACGACGTTGACGCCGGCCCGGGCGAAGACCTCGACGATCCCGCGGCCGATGCCCTTGCTACCGCCGGTCACGATGGCCGTGCGGCCCTGCAGGGAGGTGAACATGGACAACCTTTCGAGTGTCAGGTCAGCGAGTGACCATCGGAGGACAGGTACTTCTCGGCGAGCGTGCAGCTGCCCGCGGCGTAGGTCACGGAAATCGCCTGTGATTCCCGGGAATGGCTGTGCGTGCCCATCCAGGCGAGCAGGAGCAGACGGCGCAGCAGGACGAACGAGGCGAGCATGTCCTCATCGGCGGCAGTCATCTCGCGGCGGGTGCGGTAGCCGCCGACCCAGGCGTCCTGCCAGTCCGGGACCGAGGGATGGTCCTCGAAGAACGACACCGCGGTGCCGAAGTCGTAGAAGTACCAGCCGAATCCGCAGTCATCGAAGTCGATCACCGTGATCGTTTCGCCGTCGACGAGCAGATTGGCCAGCCTCAGATCGGCATGCACCAATCCGAAGGTGTCAGTCGCCGTACCGTATTCGGTGAGGCGGCGGCCGAGGAGCTGCTCGGCTCGCGTCAGCACCTCGGCCTCGTGCGCGCCGACTCCGATCGCGTCGCGCCATTGACCCCAGCGAGGTGAAGCACCCAGGCTGTGTTCCCAGTCCCAGGCGAAGCGGCTGAACGCCGCCGGACGCTGCCAGCTGCGAGCATGGTCGTGCAATGCGGCGGTGATGCGACCCAGGGTGTGGAAATCGGTTCTGGTGAGCGCGTTCTCGTCGGGTTCGGCGCCGGCCACCATCTCGAAGTGCACGACGTGCCGCTGCGCGCCGTCGTGCTCGACGGTGACCACCCGGCGCCCGTCCCGGGCCGGTACCACCATCGGCACCGTGACGTCGCTGTCGCGGCGCAGCGCGTCCAGCCACATCAGCTCCGACTCGATCTGATCGGCGCGGTGGTAGTTCTTGCGGTGCACCCGCAGGATCGACCGATGCCCGCAGCCCGGCTCCTCGACAGCGAAGGTGGCGTTTTCCGAGAGGTTCAGCAGCCGCAACGCCGAACCCTGCGGCAGGTCGAAATCCTCGAGTGCCTTCTGCGCGACGACCTCATCATCTCCGAGGTCATCACCGGATCCGCTCAATGGTCCCGCCCCTCGATCCCCTGAAGCACGGTCGTGATCGCTTCGCGGGCAGTGACCACATCGGCCGTGCTGCCGCTGATGTAGAGGCGACCCGCAGCTCCGATCATCTGCACGTCCACCAGAGTCAGTCCGGGCGCGGCGCGCTCGGCTTCGTTGGCGGCCACCGCGGCGAACAGCGCGGGCGTCATCTCGTAGACGAGCAACGACTGCCCCGGCAGCACCATCGAGGCCTGACGGTTGCGGTTGAGGATCACCGCGTGCTGATCGGTGATGTCGTCGATCACGTCGTGGTAGAGCACCCGCGGGCGCAGCTGATCAGACGCCGAGCTCTTGGTGCCACTCAGGATCGCCTCGCCGGCACGGCGCACGTCGGCGAGATCGCTCGAGTGGATCTCGAGGACACCGAACTGGCGCTCCACGTAGAGGATTCCGGGCTGGATACCGGGCACCTCGCGCAACGCCAGATCGATGACCCGCTCGATCGCCAGCGCAGGTGACACCTCGACGATGAGCGCGTGCTCACCGGCATACGGCGGATATCCCCTGGCGCGGGTCGGTGTCCCGAGATAGGCGGCGAACTGCTGCTGCAGGTCTTCCACAAGCAGGTAGACGCGGATGTCGGTCCGGGTCGGTGCGTCGGTGGCGGCCATCGGGTGAGGTTACTGCGAGGCGACGGAGAAGTGCGCGCCGAGCTCGTTGTGCGGGCGCGGGATCACGTGCACGCTGATGAGCTCGCCCACCTGGGAAGCGGCTTCGGCACCGGCCTCGGTCGCGGCCTTGACCGCACCCACCTCGCCGGTGACGATCACGGCCACGAGGCCGTCGCCGACCTGTTGGCGATCGGTGATGGTCACGTTGGCGGCCTTGACCATCGCGTCCGCCGCGGCGAGCGCCGCGACGAAGCCCTTGGTCTCGATCATGCCGATCGCGTTGCTGGCCATGGTTTCTCCTTTTGTGTGGGTGTTGTGACGGGTGTACGGGTTGTGACGGGGTGGCTATTCGTTGGCGTCGATGGAGCCGATGATGAGTGCGTCGACGGGCGGCGGGGTGCCGGTGAACCAGCTCGCCGCGACGGAACCCTGGGTGATGAGGACGTGTTCGCCGACGCCACTGCCCAGCACGTCGAATGCGATCATTCGCGACCCGGAGTCGTCGACCTCGACTTCGAGAAAGGCGCCGGCGGGCAGACCGTCGATGCGTCGGGTCGACCAGACCTGACCGGTGACCGTGCCACGGATCATGTTCGCTCCTTGTGGATCGTCACGCCCAGCGCACGGGCGCGTTCGCGGGCCAGCGGGGTGAGTACGGCGCGGGGGCCGAGGACGAGGGAAGATCCGGACGCGGCGATGTCGGCGATCTGCCGCTCGGTGACCGCGCCCCGGTCGACGCGTCTGCTGCCGCCGGCGCCGCCACGTTGCGTGCCTGCCAGCCGGAAAGACAGTCGGCCGTGCTTGAGGTCGGCTCGGGTCTTGGGATTTTCGAACAGCCGCAACAGATTCCGTACGAACGCGTCGAGGTCCCGGTCGGTCGCGATCCGAACGGTGTCGGTTCGCGACCGCTCGTCGGCAGCCAGCGGTCCGGTGGCCACGGGACCGCTCTGTGCGGGCGCGGCGGGTGCCGGTGCTGAGGGTTGCGGGGCCGGCCGCGTCGCCGGCGCGCTGGTGAGGTCGCCGATCGACTCTCTGATCACCTCGCGCACCATCTGGCGCAGCGCATCGCGGTCGATGCTCACCGCACGCTCCGGGCCAGGGCCTCTTCGGCCGCCGCGGCGGCCTGACGGATGTCGGACTCACTGCCGGACAGGTAGACCCGTCCCGTGGCACCGATCATGCGGAAATCGATGACCTTGATGTCGGCGGCCTTCTCGGCCTCGTTGGTGGCGAGGATCGCGTACGAGGCGGGCGCGATCTCGAGCACGTAGAGGGTCTCCCCGGCCAGCACCATGGACCCGATCTTGTTGCGGTTGATCAGGAATGCGTGCTGGGAGTCGATGCTCGAGATGATGCGCGACGCCAGGATCTGCGGTGGCTTGACGTCAGCCGCTGCATCGCCGTCCCGATTGAGCTCGGCCAGTGCGGCGTCGGCCGCGGACTGCACCGCATCAGTGTCACCGTGGAACTCCAGGTACCCGAACTGACGCTCGACGACGAGCACACCGGCCTGAACCTCTGCGTGCTTGAGGGCGACGTCGGTGATGCCCTCGATGTCCAGACCCGGTGCCACTTCGATGATCTGAGCCGCCACGCCGGCGCGCGGCAGGGCGCCCTTGATCCAGGTGCCCAGATACGACATCGTCTGCGGCTGGAGCCGATCGATGAAGATGAACGAACGCAGTTCAGCCACGGGTCACCTCTTGATCAGTTGGGCGAGTTCTTCGGCCACCATCGCGCGCAGCTCGGCGCGCAGTGCCTCGATGCCCGGGTCGGCGGCGCGGCGGGACGGGGTCGGGCGGCTCGGCGCGGGAGCGGGTGCAGCGCCGGACGCGTCGTTGGACGCACGTGGATAGGCGGGCACCGGCTCAGTGGGGGAGCGCCACGGCGAGAGACCCGCGAAGCTGGGCATCGCCACGCCGGCGTCGGCGTTGTAGGCGATCCGCGTCCAGTTCATCAGGTTCTCGGGTTGCAGATTCTCGCCGATGGAGCTGCGCCCGACGAATCCGGTGCCAATGGTCATCGACGGCGCGAGGTTGGTCTCCAAACCGGAGCTACCGGTGCTGTTCCCGACGTTGACCGACACCCGCAGCACAGGCACCGATGCGGCGAACTCGGTGATGACAGAGGCGCTTTCGCTGTGGATGGCGGCCGAGTGTCCGGCACCGGCGATGCGCACCACCGCGCGCGCGGCGCGGATACCGCGCTGGGCGTCGGCGACCGTGGTCATGCCGAGTACAGGGCTGAGCTTCTCGTGGGTGAGCACCTCCTCACCGATGAGGTCGGTGAACGGGGCGATCAGCACCTTCGTCTTGGGGGTGACGCGCAGCCCGATGCGCTCGGCGATCCATGCCGCATCGCGGCCGACCACCTCGGTGTTCAAGGTGCCCTCTCCGAACATGTACTCCCGCAGGCGTTGGGTGGCGTCAGCATCCAGAACGTGGGCCCCGTGGCGGGTGAGTGCCGAGGTGAGCTTGCCGGCGATCGACTCCTCGGCGATCAACACGGATTCGTTGGTGCACAGCACCGAGTTGTCGAACGCCTTGCTTTCGACGATGCGCCGAGCGGCGGCGTCGATGTCGGCCGTGGCGTCGACGAACACCGGAACGTTGCCCGGGCCGACGCCCAGCGCAGGATTGCCCGAGGAGTAGGCCGCCCGCACGACGCCTGTGCCGCCGGTGGCGACGATGACATCGGTGCGCTCGTCGATCATCATCGCCTCGATCAGCGGCAGCGTCGGCTCGTCGATCACCTGGACGATTCCGTCGGGGGCACCGGCGGCGACGGCGGCCTCAGCCAGGAGCCGGGCCGCGTCGGCCGAGCATTGCCGAGCCCGCGGATGCGGCGCGACCACCACCGCGTTGCGCGTCATCAGAGCCAGGATCGCCTTGAAGTACACCGTCGCAACGGGATTGGTGGTCGGGCACAACGCCAGCACGATGCCGGCCGGGCGGGGGATCTCCACGATCTTGCGGGCGGTGTCGATACGCGGGGTCACGTAGTCCTGATCGCGATAGAACTCGACGATTCCGCGTGAGCAGGCGCGGTTCTTGACGATCTTGTGCTCGACGACGCCCATCTGGGTCTCGGCGACCGCGGCGGCGGCAAAGCGTTCTGCGTTGCGGTGCCCGGCGTCGGCGACCGCGTCGACGATGCGTGCCACCGACGCCTGGTCGTACTCGGCGTACGCGGCCGCGGCGAAGCGCGCCCGTTCCAGAAGTTGACCCGCCTGCGCTACCGATATCACGGCTTCCTCCGTCCGGTCGCGGCCAGCTTCGCGCGCCCGACGGCGACCTCGACGCGGTCGAGCACGTCCTCACACAGGTCACGGTTGAGCAGCAGGCCCGGTTTGAATTGCAGGACACGGGGATCGAGGGTGGAGAAGATCGCCCACACGCCGCCCCGGTACAGCTCGCGCATGACGAACTTCGCACCCTCCGGGTGGTCGAACTCCAGACCGATCACCACACCGTTCTGCCGGATGCCGACGAACCACTCCGGATGGTCGGCCTGGATGCGGGCCAGACCGCGCGCAAAGATGTCGGCGATGTAATGCACCGATGAGCGGACTTCGGGACGGCTCGTGATCTCGAGAGTCTTGAGAGCGGCCACGCAGCCCAGTTCGGCGCCGCCGAAGGTGGAGATGTGGCCGAAGCCGTCCTGATCGAGCCATTGCGCGGCACGATCGCTCAGCAGTGCGGCGGTGATCGGATACATGCCGCCCGAGAGGCCCTTGCCCGTCACCATGATGTCGGGTTCGATGCCGTGCTTGGTGATCGCCCACATCTCACCGGTGCGCATCAGCCCGGTCTGCACCTCGTCGGCGATGTAGAGCGCGTCGTAGCGCACGCACAGGTCCTTGACCGCTTCCAGATATCCGATGGGGGGCAACGGGAATCCGTATGTGGCGGGGATGGTCTCCATGATCACCGCGGCGACGTCGCGGCCGCGCAGCGCCTGCTCCATCGCGTCGGTGTCACCGAAGGGCACCTGGACGAATTCGTCGGGCCGGTCGGCGAGGAAGAGTTTGGCGAATCTGTCGTCGCCGGTGGCGACCGCCAGTCCGGTGTGGCCGTGGTAGGCCTTGACGATCGAGACGATCTTGCGGCGCTGCATGGCGTGGCGTGCGCTCTTGAGCGCGATGTCGATGGCCTCTCCGCCGCCGGAACCGAACGCGACCTTGGTCAGCGACGCCGGTGCCGACTCGATCAGCTTCTGCGCCAAAGCCGTTCGCGCGACGGAGGGGAAGTGGTGGTTGCCGACGTCGAAGTACTGCATGCCTTCGGAAAGCGCTGCGACCAGTTCGGGATTGCGGTGGCCGAGGTTGTAGGTGCCGCCGTTGAGATGCATGTCGATCAGGCGGCGACCGCTCATGTCCCACAGGAAGTAGTCCTGCCTGCGGTCGATCACGAGGTCGACACCGGAATCGGTCCAGAACTGGGTCTTGTCCGGGTTCCAGTACTCCTTGGCGCGTTCGAGCACCTGTGCCTTGGATTCGAACGAGAACGTGCCGTAGTCGTACACGAAACTCCCTGTCGTCAGGTCGCGAGGGTTGACCAAAAGTTAAACGGTAGGACCATTTATGTCAACAGGGACCGTTTGGGGTTGCGCGGTTGATTTGGTAGTGCCAATATGACTGCGAATATGCCCTGTGGTCTAGGCCACACAGACTGCCCATGATGGGTCTCTCCTTCGCCTGGAAGGTGTTCGTCTTATGACAGAAGATGTCGTTCCCCGCCAAACATCGAACGATTCGGTGCAGCGGCTCAAGCGCAACGCCGTGGGCACCTTCGGGGTGATCTTCATGGCAGTGGCGACAGCGGCCCCGATCACCGCGATGGTCGGCAACGTGCCGATCGCCGTCGGTTTCGGCAACGGCGCCCACGCCCCGGCCGGCTATCTCGTGGCGACGATCGTGCTGGGCCTCTTCGCGATCGGATACGCGACGATGGCCAAGCACATCACCTCCACGGGTGCGTTCTACGGCTACATCTCCCACGGCCTCGGCCGTGTCATCGGGATGGCGAGCGGCCTGATCATCACGATGGCCTACGTCGTGTTCGAGGGCTCGCTGATCGGCATCTTCGCGTTCTTCTTCCAGAACCTGTTCGAGAGTCAGTTCGGTATCGGGGTCCACTGGTTGATCCCGGCGCTCCTGATGCTCGCGCTCAACTGCATCCTCACCTACTTCGACGTGAACCTCACCGCCAAGGTGCTGGGCGTGTTCCTGATCACCGAGATCGTGATGCTCTCGCTCGGTGCCATCGCCGTCGCGGTCAAGGGTGGCGGCCCGGATGGTTTCGCCGTCGGTCAGATCCTCAACCCGGTCGGTGCTTTCCAGCCTGCCGCCATTGCCGGCGCCAGCGCCGGTCTCGGCCTGTTCTTCGCGTTCTGGTCGTGGGTGGGCTTCGAATCCACCGCGATGTACGGCGAGGAGTCCAAGGACCCGAAGAAGATCATCCCGCGCGCCACGATGATCGCGGTGCTCGGCGTCGGCATCTTCTACATCTTCGTGTCCTGGATGGCGATCGCCGGCACCGGCCCGCAGAAGTCCATCGAGCTGGCTCAGTCGGCCGACACCTCGTCGGAGATCTTCTTCGGTCCCGTCCGCAGCACCTACGGCGAGTGGGCCATCACTCTGTTCAACATCCTGCTGGTGACCGGATCGTTCGCGTGCGGCATGGCATTCCACAACTGCGCCTCGCGTTACCTCTACGCGATGGGCCGCGAGGGCCTGCATGCCGGCCTGCAGAAAACGCTCGGCGCCACGCACCCGCACCACGGCTCGCCGCACATCGCCTCGTTCGTGCAGACGGGGATCACGCTGGTGATCATCCTGGCCTTCTTCTTCGCCGGTATGGACCCCTACGTGCACATGTACACGCTGCTGGCGATCCTGGGCACCATGGCGATCCTGATCGTGCAGGCGCTGTGCGCATTCTCCGTCGTCTCGTATTTCCACTTCCACAAGAACCATCCGTCCAGTGCGCACTGGTTCAAGACGTTCCTGGCGCCTCTGCTCGGCGGTATCGGGATGCTCTACGTGGTGTACCTGCTGTGGGAACACAAAGATGCAGCCGCAGGCGCTGCGTCGGGCACACTGCTGTTCCAGCTGACACCATGGATCGTGGTCGGCCTGTTCGTGCTCGGTGCGGCGATGGCGCTGTACTTCAAATTCGCGGACAAGGACCGGTACGAACTGATCGGTCGGATCGTGTACGAGGACAACGAAGTTCGCGACTAGATTCGCGCAGAGGAGACCGGCGAGGAGGCTTCGGTGGCAGACGAGTTGGGCCGGTTCCGGGTACTGAACGCAAAGCCCGTCAATCTCGACGGGTTCAGCGTCCCGGACGCCCGGCTCGGTCTGGCCGCGATGAGCAGCCCCCATGACCCCTCCCCGTCCCTGACCATTCGGGACGGGGAGGTCGCCGAGCTCGATGGCAAAGGCGCCAGCGAGTTCGACGTGATCGACGAGTTCATCGCCCGCTACGGCATCGACCTTTCGGTCGCGCACGAGGCGATGGCGCTCGACGATGTGACGCTGGCCCGGATGGCGGTGGACATCAACGTCCCCCGCGCCGAGGTGGTGCGGCTGATCGGCGGCACCACCCCGGCCAAGCTCGCGCGCGTCATCGCGCTGATGTCCCCGGTCGAGATGCAGATGGCCATGGCCAAGATGCGCGCCCGTCGGACTCCGAGCAATCAGGCGCACGTGACCAACCAGCTCGACGACCCGCTGTTGATCGCCGCCGACGCCGCCAGCGCCGTCGCCTACGGTTTTCGGGAAGTCGAGACCACGGTCCCGGTGCTCGGCGATGCGCCCTCGAATGCGGTTGCGCTGCTGATCGGTTCGCAGGTCGGCACGCCGGGGGCAATGGCGCAGTGCTCGATCGAAGAGGCGTTGGAACTGCGGCTGGGCCTGCGCGGGCTGACCAGCTACGCCGAGACCATCTCGATCTACGGCACCGAGCAGGTCTTCGTCGACGGTGACGACACCCCGTTCAGCAAGGCGATCCTCACGTCGGCGTACGCATCGCGCGGCTTGAAGATGCGCGTCACCAGCGGCGGCGGCGCAGAGGTCCTGATGGGCGCGGCAGAGCAGTGCTCGATCCTCTACCTGGAATCGCGCTGCGTCTCCCTCGCCCGAGCGCTCGGTTCCCAGGGTGTGCAGAACGGCGGCATCGACGGTGTCGGTGTGGTCGCGTCCGTGCCCGAGGGCATGAAGGAACTGCTCGCCGAGAACCTGATGGTGATGATGCGGGACCTGGAGTCGTGCGCGGGCAACGACAACCTGATCTCCGAGTCGGACATCCGCCGCAGCGCGCACACGCTGCCGGTGCTGCTCGCCGGCGCCGATTTCATCTTCTCGGGGTTCGGGTCGATTCCGCGCTACGACAATGCTTTTGCGCTGTCGAACTTCAACTCCGACGACATGGACGACTTCCTGGTGCTCCAGCGTGACTGGGGCGCCGACGGCGGGTTGCGCACCGTCGCACCCGAGCGTCTCGAGGCGGTGCGCCGTCGGGCGGCCAAGGCCGTGCAGGCCGTCTACCGGGACCTCGGCCTGGCCGACTACGACGACGCGCGCGTCGACCAGGTGGTGGCGGCCAACGGGTCCCGCGACCTGCCCCCCGGGCATCCCAAGATGGTGGCCGAGGCCGCGGCGTCGATCGAGGCCAGGCAGCTCACCGTTTTCGACGTCATCGCCTCGCTGCATCGCACCGGCTTCAGCGACGAGGCCGAGGCCATCACCACCCTCACCCGAGAGCGCCTCAAGGGTGACCAACTGCAGACCTCGGCGATCTTCGACGAGCAGTTCTGTGTGCTGTCCAAGCTGACCGATCCGAACGACTACACCGGCCCGGCAACGGGTTACGCGCTCACCGAGGCGCGGCGCGCCGAGATCGACGCGATCCGGCAGGCCCGCACCAGCGCAGAGCTGACCGCCGACCAGGAAGAGCACCGCGGCCACGTCACCGTCGTCGACGTCGAACCCGCCCGCCAGGGCAGCGATCCGCGCGAGGTGTGCATCGGCCTGTCCCCGGCCTGGGGCCACAGTGTGTGGCTGAGCCTGTGCGGGTTGACGATCGGTGAGGTGCTTCGGCAGTTGTCGGCGGGGCTGGAAGAGGAAGGCTGTGTGGCGCGCACCGTGCAGATTCGCTCCACCATCGACGTCGGCCTGATCGGCCTGACCGCGGCCCGGCTCTCCGGTTCCGGAATCGGAATCGGTTTGCAGGGCAAGGGAACAGCGCTGATCCACCGCCGCGACCTTGCGCCGCTGGCGAACCTGGAACTGTTCAGCGTAGCGCCGCTGCTGACCGCCAAGATGTACCGGGAACTGGGCCGCAACGCCGCCAGGCACGCGAAAGGCATGGCGCCCGTGCCGATCTTCACCGGCGGCACCGACGAATCCATCTCCGCGCGCTATCACGCCCGGGCGGTGGCGTTGGTGGCGCTGGAACGTGAGGCATGCGAGCCGGGGGTAGCCCCCGTCACGGTGAAGGTGGACCGGCCATGAGCGAAATCACCGTCGAGAACGCTGTCGATGGCAAGCTGGGTCTGGGCGATCTGCGGATGGACCCTGCGGCGTTGGCTCACCAGGCCGCCGTGGCCGAACGGGGCGGCAACCCACAGCTCGCCGAGAACTTCCTGCGGGCAGCGGAATTGGCGACGATCGATGACGAGGACGTGATGGCGCTCTACGAGGCGCTGCGTCCGCACCGCTCGACGGCCGACGAGCTTGACCAACTGTGCGCGTCCCTGATCGAGCGGGGAGCGCCGCGGTGCGCCGCGCTCGTCGAACAGGCCGCCGCCGCCTACGCTCGCCGCGGCCTGCTGCGTTGACCCGCACGGTCGCCGGGATCGACATCGGCAACCACACCACCGAGATCGTGCTGGCACGGGTGGACAGCGGCGCCGAGGGTCGTGTCACCACACTCGCGCACGGCCAGGCTCCCACCCGCGGTCGCAAGGGCAGCCACGATTCGCTGCAGGGCGCCGCCGCCCTGCTGCACAAACTCGAGGTGGACGCCGGCGTCAGCGCCGACGAACTGCTGCTCTCCGCGCTGCGCCCGGTCGACACCGCGACCGCGCCGATCCCGCCGGCCTACTCACCGGCCGCACCGGTGCGCAGCCTGCGCCGCCCGGACGCCAGCACCCCTGCCGGCGCGGGACATGCGGTGGGGCACCATGTTCGGCTGACCGACCTGGGTTCCGAACCGGTGCCACGACCGGTGATCGTGTCAGTCGACGCGGTCACCGATTTCGAGGTGGCCGCGCGGGAGATCGGCGCGGGGGTGGCTCGCGGCTGGCGCATCGTCGGGGTGGTGGCCGCACAGGACGACGCCGTGCTCATCCGCAACCGAATCCCGGTCGCCGTGCCGGTCGTCGACGAGTGCGAGCTCGACGGACTGGCACCCGGTGCGCTGATCGCGGTCGAGGTGGTCGAACAGGGACGTGCCTACCGGGCGATGGCCGACCCGATCGCGCTTTCGGCGGCGTTGGGATTGGACGTGGAGTGTCTGCCCGATGTCGCCGAGTTCTGTCGGGAGCTGGCCGATGCGGCGGCGATCGCCGTCACCGCGCGCACCGAACCACCGACCCCGCCCGCCGAAGACGATGACTACGTGGAGATCCGTGTCGACGGGGGAGTGGTGCGGTACACGCCCGCGGAGGCGCATGCGGTGCTGCGTCGCTCGGTGCCTGGCTCGGTGAAAAAGGTTCGGCTGCAGTCTGTTCCGTCAACCGCACGCGGGCTGGCCGTACACGATGCGTTCTTCACCGACCTGGCGACGATCGACAACGGGGCGTGGCTGCGGCGCGGCGTCGTCGACGCCCACGGGACCGTCGTCGCGTTGCTGGCTGCCGAGGAAGCGGCCGACGCCGCCGCTCACCTGAGCGAGCTGACCGGCCGTCCTGCCCAGACGTTGGCCTCGGAGCCCGAGGCGGCGGCGTGGGGGGCACGCACCACGCCGGGCTTCCCGCCGGAGGCGATGGTGTGCGATATCGGCGGCGGCACAGTCGATCTCATCGGCGCCGGCTCGACCGTGGTGGCCGCGGGTGCGGGAGAGTCGATCACCGTGGCGATTGCTGCGGTGCTCGGTATCCCGCAGGCACTCGCCGAATCGGTCAAACGCACCCCCGCGGTGCGAGTCGAAGGTCCGCACGTCGCACACGAGGAGGACGGCAGGCGGGTGTTCCTCGACGCCCCCGCATCCTCGGACGCGATCGGTCGGTTGTGCACGAGGGGCAGTGCGGGCCTGGTGCCGTTCTCGAATCGCCTGGCCGCAGAGGAATGGCGCAGCCTGAGGCTCGCGGTCAAGCAGGAGACCGTCGCGGCCAACATCGCGCGGTGCCTGACCGCGTTCGACGAGCCGCCGCGCGCGCTGGTGCTGGCCGGGGGCGGTGCGCTCGACGACGAGTTGATGCGCACGGTCGCCGAGGCGCTGCGACCCGGCCGGGTCGTGGTGGGCCGAGCACACATCGACGGTGTGCACGGTCCGCGCTTCGCCGTCGCCCGCGGCCTGGTCGCCCTCTACGCCGACCAGACGCGAACTCGCGCGAATCGCCGCTGAAACTCGCGAGTTTGCGTCTGCTCGTCGGTGATCAGCGCCGCGCAGGAAGCGGCAGTCCTGCGATCGCGTGGGCGATGTGGCCGCGCCAGTGTGCGGGGTCGATGCGGTGGACCGCGTCACCGTCGAAGGCGCTGGAGATCACCACATCCGGAGTGATCTCGACGAGAACGCGAAGGCTCTCGGCGATCGTGGCAGCATCGGCGGGCGTGTGGAAGCTGTCGATGTAGCCGCCGCGCCATTCACCGTCGATGTGGAACAGCGTGTCGCCGGTGAAGAGGTAGCGGCCCTCGGCGCCGCGAACCAGATAGCAGACGCTGCCCGGCGAATGGCCCGGGGTGGGGATGATCTCGATGCCGTTGGCGTCGGTGTAGCGGCCTGTCACCGGCACGTCGACATGGTGGTGCCTGGTGATCTGAGCGAGATCGCCGGCCGGCGCGTGCAGTGTGGACCCGAACCGCTCGGCGATGCGGGCGAGCATCGGGCCGGCCTCGTCCCGGTGGCTGAGGTAGTGGTGGCGCACGCCGCCAAGTGCGTCGAGTCCGTCGAAGTCGGCGTCGGTCGCCGGTGAGTAGAACAGGATGTTGGCCGGTGTCCACAGATAGGCGTGGGTGGTCAGCCCGGGAAACGGTGAGTCGGTGCGGGTTTCGTAGAGATCGTTGAGTACCTGATGCATGCTCTCAGGCTGCAACCTCAACACCCATTGAGGTCAAGTACTCCTGGCGAGCAGACGCGAACTAGCGTGAATCGCCGCGGAAACACGCGAGTTCGCGTCTGCTCGCGGGGGGTCTAGAGCTCGGCGAGTTGCTTGACCGTAGGGGCGATGCTGTCGATCCACGCTGCCGGAGAACCGTTGGGCGGGAAAACGATCGCCTCGTCGACACCCAGCTTGGCGTAATCGCCCATGGCGCGGACGAACTCGTCGCGGGTCTCGGGCGCCGGGCTCAGATCGTTGACCATGATGGTCTTGCGGATGGCGTCGTAGTCGGTACCGACGTCGTCGCAGTGCCCGCGCAGCACCCGCAGCTTGTGTGCGACCTCGTCGGGTGAGGTGCCGAAGAGGTTGCAGGCATCGCCGTACTTGGCCACCAACCGCAGAGTCTTGCGCTCGCCGCTGCCGCCGATGAGCACCTTGGGCTTGTTGATCGGCTGCGGGTTACACAGCGTCTCCTGCAGGTGGTAGTGCTTGCCGTGGTACTCGCCGTTGTTGTTCGGGTCCCACATCTGGTTGCAGATCTGGATGGTCTCTTCGAGCCGCTCGAAACGCTCAGCCAGCGGCGGGTACGGAACCCCGAGGCCGAGGTGCTCACGCTCGAACCAGGCCGCTCCGATGCCGAACACCGCGCGGCCGCCGGAGAGCACGTCGACGGTCGTGACGGTCTTCGCGAGTAGCCCGGGGTGGCGGTAGGTCACGCCGGTGACGAGCAGGCCGAGGTCGATGCGGGAGGTCTGGCCCGCGAGGAAGCCGAGAAGCGTGTAGCCCTCGAGCATGTTGGCCTCCGCGGGCAGGCCGGTCGGCTCGATCTGGAAGTAGTGGTCCATGAACCACAGTGAGGTCGCGCCGGCGTTCTCTGCTGCTGCGCCGGCGCGGGCGAGTTCGGGTCCGATGGCTGTGGTGCCGCCGTCGATGTCGAGGATCGGAATGCTGAGGCCTAGGTCCATGCTTGCTTAAAGTCGCTATCCGGGGCGTGCATTCCGCTTGGCAGAAACTTAGTTGCGGGGCTCCGGACGGCCAAGCCCGGGCACGATGTCGTCGAGGCGGAACGTCACCGGCCGGTCGATCTGGTCGAAGGTGCACGAGCGTGGCTCGCGGTCGGGCCGCCACCGGTTGAACTGTGCGGTGTGCCGGAAACGCGTGCCCTCCATGTGGTCGTAGCGCACTTCGACGACTCGCTCCGGCCGTAGCGGCACGAACGACAGATCCTTGCCCGCATTCCACCGCGACCCGCCGCCGTAGCGGCGCACCACATCGGGGTCGACGTGCGCCGCCCAATTCCACGGGTGTTCGTCGAACGTCGTCACCAGCGGCTGCAGTTCGGCGAACAGCGCACGCCGGCGTGCCATGGGGAACGCGCCGATGACGCCGACAGACGCCAGCGATCCGTCGTCGGCGTACAGGCCCAGCAGGAGTGAGCCGATCGCATCCGGTCCCGACTTGTGCAACCGGTACCCGGCGACCACGCAGTCCGCCGTGCGCTGGTGCTTGATCTTGAACATCACGCGTTTGTCGGGCTGGTAGGTGACCTCCGCCGGTTTGGCGATCACGCCGTCAAGACCGGCGCCCTCGAACACCGAGAACCAGCGCTGGGCGGTGGCCAGATCGGTCGTCGCCGGTGTCACGTGAAACACCGGTCCCGCCCCGGCCAGCGCGTCGACGAGCACGGCTCTGCGGTCGGAGAACGGTCGTCCCGTCAGGTCCTCGTCATCCAACGCCAGCACGTCGAACGCGATGAACGCGGCGGGCGTCTGATCAGCCAGCATCCGAACCCGCGAGGCGGCCGGGTGCAGCCGCAACTGGAGGGCCTCGAAATCGAGGCCGTGTCCCGTCGCTATGACGATCTCGCCGTCGATCACGCAGCGCGGCGGTAGTTCGGCCCGCGCGGCGTCGGCGATCTCCGGGAAATACCGCGTCATCGGCCGTTCGTTGCGGCTGCCCAGTTCGACGTCGTCGCCGTCGCGGAACAGGATCGAACGAAACCCGTCCCACTTCGGCTCGTACCAGGCGCCGGGCGGCATCTCGGCGACCGACTTGGCCAGCATCGGCGAGACGGGCGGCATCACGGGCAGGTCCATCACCCTATTGTTGGCGGCGATCCAGCCGCGGTGTGGGCCCACTCCCTTGGTTAAGCGACTCCAGTCAACGGCGCGCCGTTCGGAATCGGAGCTACAGTTGTCGATCGTCTGAGCGCGCCTGAGACAGTAAGAGCGGATCGTGGGCGTTGACGAGGAGGATGCCGGGGTCGTCCGCCAGCCACAGTTCGCGTAGCCGCCGATGGTTCTCCTGAACTTTCTTCCAGTCATGGGCGATGAGGCGTTCGAAGACCGTGAGGGCAATCGGTGCCGATCGGGATCCCCCCGTTACGAGCGCCACTTTCGCTGCCATGTCTCATTTCCCTTCTTAAGGAACCGCCGGTCTGTTGTATTTGGAACGTAAGAGACCGCTGGTCCTTTGTCAACCGGGTGGCTAGGCTGTCGTCGCGTGCAGACGTTTCAACGAGCGCGCAGTGCCGAGCAACGCGAGGCCAGACGAGAAGCGATCCTGGGCACCGCGCATCAGATGCTCACCGAGATGCCCGTCAGTCAGGTGACCATGAACGGCTTGGCGCGCCGGGTGGGACTCGCCAAGTCAAATGTCATGCGCTACTTCGAGTCACGTGAGGCAATCCTTCTCGACCTGCTGTCCCGGATGTCGGCTGAATGGTTGGTCGAGGCGACAGCCCAAGTGGAACAGCACCTTTCGCGGGACGGAAACGCCCCGGAGAGAGCGCACACGCTCGCGCAGATCTTCGCGGCCTTGTTCACCGAGCACCGGGTGCTGTGCGACTTGCTCAGCGCCGAGACGTCCGTGCTCGAACACAACGTCTCCGAAGAGGTGGCTCTTCGATACAAGCGCGGAGCGCTCGAGGCCCTCGACGGGCTGGCTGCCTTGATCGTCGACGTCCTACCCGAACTCGACGCCGAGTCAGGGCACGATGCCGCGTTCACCACCATCGTCCTGGTCGGAGCAATGTGGACACACAGCCACCCGTCTCCGGCGATGGCGGCGGTCTATCGCGACGAACCAGCGCTGGCCACGGTCGAGGGCTTCACCGAATCCCTTGACCACATGATTTTCACCTACCTCACCGGCCTGCTCGCGATAGCGGCCGGGACGTAGCGCGCGGCCTCAGCCCTTGCGCCCCACCAGCGCATCGACGGGATCCGGTGCGCCGTCGCGCCCGCGCACCACCCGGAACGCGACGTACCCGACGATCAGCGTCAGCACGACGAAGATGAGCGCGAAGTACTGCAGGAAGAGCGAGTCGCCGGCGGGGTTGTAGACCTCCTGCCGTGGCCAGCCGATGTTGACCACCAGCAGTCCGCCCATCACGACGGCGATCAGGTTGACCGGAATGCCCCAGCGACCCAGGTCCATGATCGGCTTGCCGTGCGACAGGCTCGTCCCGCGCAGCCGGTGCACCAGTGCGGGGACGGTGACCATCAGGTAGGCGAGGTAGACGATGACGACCGACACCGACGCGATGGCGGCGAACACGCTGGCCTGACCGAGGTTGACCAGCAGGACGAGGATGGCCAGCGCGCTGACCGAGATGCCGGTGATCACCGGGGTTCCGGTCCGCTTGTTGACCCGGGCGAGGAACGAGCCGAGGGGCAGCCGGTTGTCACGGGCCATCGAGAACATCACGCGGGACGCCGAGGCCTGGATGGCGAGCGTCGCCGAGAAGATCGCGACGGCAACCAGGCCCAGCAGCGTCTTGCCGAGCCACGTGTCGAGCTGGCTCTCGATCACCCACGCCATACCGCCGTGGGCCAGGTCGTCACCGAGTTCGGGCGCCGACATCAGCGCGGCCAGGATCATCAGGCCTCCGCCGACGAAGGACACGAGCAGGGCCATGACGATCGCCTTCGGCGCGGTGCGACGCGGGTCGCGGGTCTCCTCGGAAAGCTCTGCGGCACTGTCGAATCCGTACATCACGTAGGCGGCCATCAACATCGAGGCGAGGAACGCCGGCAGGTAGGCCACGCCGCTGCCGTGGCCGCCGGTGTCGGCGACGGCCTGCACCGGGCCGCGTTCGGCGGTCAGGAACATCGCGCCGATGATCAGGACGACGCCGATGATCTCCAGCGTCACCCCGGTGACGGTGATGCGGGCCATGAAGCGCACGCCCGCGGCGCTGATGATCGTGCACAGCACGATCGTGACCGCGCCCAGGATGATGCCGTTGGTGGCGCCGTCGACCGACAGCGGATCCATATCGGTACCCACCACCTGGAAACCGCTCCAGATGGGCGGCAGCACCGTCTGCATCGCGATCGCCAGGGCCGCGATCGACACGATGTAGCCGATCAGCATGAACCACCCGGCGAACCAACCGATGGCGTTGCCGGCGAGCCGGCGGGACCACTGGTAGATCGCACCCGCGACCGGGAACTTGCCGGACAGTTCGGCGAACACCAGGCAGACGCAGAACTGGCAGATGAACACGATGGGCCAGGTGAAGAAGAAGGCCGGGCCGCCGAGCGCAAAGCCGAGCGGGAAGAACGCGAACACGGTGGTCAGGATCGACACGAAGGAGAAGCCGCTGGCGAACGAGGCGTAGCCGCCGATGCCGCGGTGCAGTTCCTGGGTGTAGCCGAGGTCCTCCAGCGTGGAGGCGTCCTCCGCGGAGGAGATGGCGGGGTCGTAGCCGGCGGTCATGGCGCTCCTGACATGAGACATTCCTGTCGTGCGACAGAAACGTACAAAGTCTTCGTGTGCTGGCCGTTTCGGTTATGTCACGGCTGTGTGACCGGAGCCTGGACAGGTCACAATCGACTCCATGCCGCACGCTCATGATCTCGCGCAGAGCGTCGCCGCGCTCGACGGCTGCGCCGACGAGGCGGGCCTGCGTGCCGAGATCACCCGTGCGGCGACCAGCCTGACCCGACGTCCCGAACAGTCGCAGGCGTGGTCGGCGGTCCTGCGCCACGCCGTGGCCGCGGGGGTGCGCCTGGTGGAACCGGCGGACTGGACGTGGTTCGTCTCGGGCAGCGTGGCGCGTGGCGAGGCCGTCCCGGGGTCCGATGTCGAGACGATGGTGATCCTCGGCGACGGGATCGGCGACACCGCCAAGACCGACCTGTTGGCGCGTGCGGCCCAGGTGCACGCGCTGCTGGAGCGCTGCGGTGTCTCCGGCGACGCCAACGGCGTCCTGGCCAGCCGGGCGCGGTTCTGCCGGAGGCAGCGCAGCTGGGTCGAGGGCATCGAACGGTGGGCCAGTGAGCCCGAGCGTGACCGGGGGGTGGTGATGACGGGGTTGATGGCCGACGCGTCCGCCCTGTCAGGAGCGGAGGACACGCTGCGGGTGTCGGCGCGTGCGGCGGCGGGCCGACACTACGCGGTCCGCCAGGCGATGCTGCACGACGCCACCGCGGTGCGCGCGACCGTTCCGTCGCGGTTGCGCGTGTTCGTCAGCGCCGGGGACTCCGTCGACGTCAAGCGCGCGGTGCTGGATCCGGTGGTCAAGATCGCCCGCTGGGCGGCGCTGTCGGTCGGCTCGACGGCGCTGCCCACCCGGCAGAGGTTGGCCGACGGGGCCGCCGGCGGGGTGTTGGACGACGATGACGCCGCGACGCTGGACGAATGCCACCGATGGTTGACGCACTTCCGATGGCAGGGACGCGTAGCGGATGTGCGTAGCCGCGATGTTGTCGCGCTGGGGGATCTCTCCCCACAGGATCGCGCCGGGCTGCGCAGCGTCGCCCGCGACGTGTCCGGGGTGATGCGCAAACTGTCGTACCTGTCCTCGATCTCGGCGTTCGCCGACACCTGATGCCGGTGGACCCCGAAGAGCACATCGTCGCGACGACGGTGGCCGTGCACCGTATCGAGGGATGGCGCCCCGACACCGAGCACCTCGACGCGCTCACCGCCATCGTGCGGGGCGACCTCCGCTGCGACGACCATCTGGCCGCCTACCGGAATCGTCACCCACCGCCGAGTCCCCAGCGCCGCCGGTGGCGCGTCGGACGGCCCGCGCCCTACCTGATCCCGGGAACGCAGTTGCTGCGCAACGAATTCGGGGTGACCACTGCCGAGGTCCTCGCCGACCTGGAGTACATGACGTCCGCGGCGCGGATGGTGGAGTGGCTCTGTCGACAGCCCGGTGCAGACCCTCTCGACGTCCGCGATATCCATCGGCACCTGTTCGGCGGGGTGTACGCCTGGGCGGGACGCTACCGAACCGTCGAAATACGCCGAGGAAAGCACTCGTTCGGCTCGGTGTCGTCGATCGACGATGCGATGGCGGCGGTGCACGCACGAGCGCAGCAGTTGACCGGCGAAGATCACGATGCGCCGCGGATGGCCTACGAGCTTGCGCGAATCTACGCCGACTACAACCAGATTCACCCCTTCCGCGAAGGCAATGGACGCGCCGGCGCCCTGTTCCTCCTGGGTATTGCGACGCGCTGTGGCCGGCACCTCGACTTCACCGGGATCGAGCGCGCTGACTGGTACGCCGCGGCGATCGACAGCATGCCGCTGCGCCGCGACGGCCAGGCGAGTCACCGGCCGTTCCTGTATCTGCTGAATCGGGCCGTGCGATGAGCGCATGATGACGGCATGCTGCGAATCGCGCTGTGCGTGCCGGTGGTCGTTGCGCTCGCGGCCCCCTGCGCGGCTCAGCCGCAATCGGGGTCTGCGGCGGCCGTCATCGACGAACTCAAGGATCAGGGCTACGACGTCGCGATCAACTGGGTGAGCGGCATCAGTAGCCGACCGCTGTCGGAGTGCCGCTCGCTGGGCGTTCACAATCCAGACCTCACCGGCCCGCCGCCGGAGACGTTCACGACGGTGTACGTCGACGTGTCCTGTCCCAACGATCACGACGACGGCGGCGTCTGGATCGAGGGCGGCCCGGGCGGCATCGGAGTCGGCATCGGTAACTGAGCGCGATGACGACAGCGATGACATTGTCTGGGTACTCGGGTCTACGTGAGTATGGATGCCATGGACCTGCCCGTGATGCCGCCGCTGGAGCCGATGCTCGCCAAGGCGCAGAAGGCGGTTCCCGCCGAAGTCGGCGTGTGGTCCTATGAGCCGAAGTGGGACGGATTCCGGGCGTTGGTGTTCCGCGACGGCGACGAGGTGGTGCTGCTGTCGCGCAGCGGCAAGGATCTGGCCCGCTACTTTCCGGAGGTGCTCGACGCCGTGCGCGACGAACTGGCGCCGCGCTGCGTGCTCGACGGGGAGATCGTCGTGCCGCGCGACGTCGGCGGGCGGGTGCGGCTGGACTGGGAGTCGCTGAGTCAGCGCATCCATCCCGCAGACTCCCGGGTCCGGATGCTCTCGGAGCAGACGCCGGCGCACTTCATCGGTTTCGACGCCCTCGCCGTTGGTGACACCTCGCTGCTGAAGGAGCCGTTCCGCACCCGGCGAGAAGCCCTGATCGACGCGGTCAACGAGAAGCAGTGGTGCCACGTCACCCGGACCACCGAGGATCCCGAGCTGGGCACCCGGTGGTTGCAGGACTTCGAAGGCGCGGGGCTGGACGGGGTGATTGCCAAGCGACTCGACGGCGTCTATCTCCCGGGCAAGCGCGACATGGTGAAGGTCAAGCATGCCCGCGACGCCGACTGCGTGGCCATCGGCTACCGAATTCACAAGAGCGGGGAGGGAATCGGCTCGATCCTGCTCGGTCTCCACCGCGAGGACGGCTCGTTGCACATGGTGGGCGGGGCCGCCTCGTTCACCGCGAAGGCGCGGCTGTCGCTGCTGGCCGACCTGGAGCCGCTGCGCATCGGCGACGACGTCCGCGACGGGGAGCCCAGCCGGTGGAACTCCGCAGCCGACAAGCGCTGGATACCGGTGCGGCCCGAGCGGGTCTGCGAGGTCGCCTACGACCAGATGGAAGGGGACCGCTTCCGCCACGCCGTCTCGTTCCGCCGGTGGCGGCCCGACCGTGACCCCGCCAGCTGTACGTTCGACCAGCTCGACGTGCCGGCGACCTACGATCTCTACGACGTTCTGGAGTCCTGATGCCCAGTCCTGCAACCGAACTCGACGTCGACGGGGTGAAGGTCCGGCTGACCAACCCGGACAAGCCCTACTTCCCGCAGCTGGGCGCCGACGGCACCAAGGGCAAACTCGTCGACTACTACCTGTCGGTGGCCGATCGGATGGTCGCGCTGCTGCGGGACCGCCCGGTGCACCTGCAGCGGTTCCCCGACGGTATCGACGGCGAGGAGATCTACCAGAAACGCGTACCGCAGAAGCATCCCGACTACCTCGAGACCTGCACGGTCACCTTCCCGTCCGGCCGCACCGCCGACGCGTTGAAGATCACCCACCCGTCGGCGATCGCGTGGGCCGCCCAGATGGGTTCGGTGACGCTGCATCCGTGGCAGGTGCGTTGCCCCGACACCGAACATCCCGACGAGTTGCGCATCGACCTGGACCCGCAACCGGGCACCGGGTTCGTCGAGGCCCGCACCGTCGCGGTCGACGTCCTCAAGCCGCTGCTCGACGAGCTCGGGCTGGTGGGCTACCCCAAGACCTCGGGCGGACGCGGCGTGCACGTGTTCCTGCGCATCGCGCCCGAGTGGGATTTCATCGCGGTCCGCCGCGCCGGGATCGCGCTGGCCCGCGAAGTCGAGCGGCGGGCGCCGGACGCGGTGACGACGTCGTGGTGGAAGGAGGAGCGTGGAGAGCGGTTGTTCATCGACTACAACCAGAACGCCCGCGATCGCACGTTCGCCTCGCCGTATTCGGTGCGCAAGACGCCGATCGCGACGGTGTCGACGCCGCTGACGTGGGACGAGCTGCGCACCGCCGACCCCGACGACTACACGATGCTCACCGTGCCCGACTTCGTCGCGAGCCGGCCCGATCCGTGGGCCGACATCGACGCGACAGCCCACCGCATCGACACGCTGCTGGACATGGTGGCCGCCGACGAGGAGCGCGGGCTCGGCGATCTGCCCTATCCGCCCAGTTATCCCAAGATGCCGGGCGAACCGCCGCGCGTGCAGCCGAGCAAGAAAGTGGCCGCGCACTGGGATGACGAAGGCAACCCGGTCACGCGGGACTAGCACGCGACGGGACTGCGGCCGCGGGGTCTATTTGAAGGGGTTGAGATCTCGACCCAGTACGTATTGAAGGCGTTGCGGCAGTGGGCGTACGGCCGCCGCGGTGAGCTTGTTCACCGTGCCCGGAATACAGATGGGCTTGCCGGCCATGACCGCGTCGTATCCCTCGCGCACGACGTCTTCTGGGTTTTGCCAGAGTAGGCCGGGGAGGCGGTCGGCCGCGTCGCGGGCGCCCATGACATCGTGGAACTCACTGTGGGTGAAGCCGGGGCAGAGTGCGGTGACGTGGATTCCGTGCGGCTTGAGTTCCATGTCGAGTGACTGGGACATGTGGAGTACGTAGGCCTTGATGCCGGTGTAGAGCAGACCTTCTCCGGGCGGCCCCATGGCGGCCAGGGAGGACAGGTTGATGATGCGGCCCCAGCGGTGCTGCTTCATGTTCGGGACCACGCGGTGAGCGAGTTCGGTTGTGGCGGTGACCATCAATTGGAGTTCGGCGGCGACCGATTCCCAAGGGTTCTGCGAGAATTTCGTGCTCGCGGACAGTCCGGCGTTGTTGATGAGCACATCGACGGGCATGTCGATGTTGGTGGCGTGTTCGATGATGGCTGCCGGCGTGGTGGGGTCGTTGAGGTCTGCGGCGAGGACCTCGCAGCGCCGACCGTGTGTTCGGTGTAGGTCGGCGGCGAGTTCTTCGAGGCGCTCGGCACGGCGCGCGACGAGCAGGACGTCGTAGCCTCGGGCGGCGAGGTGGCGGGCGAACGCGGCGCCAATGCCGGCGGACGCTCCGGTGATCAGTGCGGCCCGTTGCGGATCAGTCATGAACATCCCCTTTCAGGTTGACTGGTGCGGGTGTCACGCGGCGGTCTGACGCGTGTGGGTGAGGTAGTTCTGCACGTCGAAGGTCCTGGTGCGGGAGCGGAACCGGAAGGTGAAGGTCGGCCACATCGTTGAATTGCGGCCGCGGGAGTCCAGATACCAGCTCGAGCACCCCCCGGAGTTCCACACGGTTTCCTTGAGTGCGTCGTCGACCCAATCATTGTGTGCTGCTTGCGCTTCAGGACGGACATCGACCGACGCAAAACCCTCGCGGCGCATCGTTGCCAGCGCGGCGGCGAGGTAGGCGGCTTGGGATTCGAGCATGTACACGATCGAGCTGTGACCCAGGTTGGTGTTGGGTCCGTACATCACGAACAGGTTCGGGAAGCCCGCAACTGTCATGCCCAGGTGCGCATTCGGGCTGCCCGCCCAGTGCGCGGCCAGGGTGGCGCCATCGGCGCCGGTCAGTAGGTGCGCCACCGGCGGCTCGGTGGGGGTGAACCCGGTGGCGAAGATGATGGTGTCGGCGTCGTGATGCCTGCCACTGCCGTCGCGAACGCCGGTATGGGTGATCTCGGCCAGGGCAGTGGTGACCACCTCGACGTCGTCGCGGGAGAGCGTGGGTAGCCAGTCATTGGTGAGCAGGATCCGCTTGCATCCGATGCGGAAACTAGGCGTCAACGCCGCGCGTAACTCCGCGTCGGGCACCTGGCGGCGCAGCTGAGCCTTCGCGACGAGTTCGACCAGAGGGAGCAGCCAGGTCAGGTGCGCCAGCGCTGCGAGGTAGATTTCGCGGTAGCCATAGACCATCCCGCGAACCAGCCTCTGCACAAGCGGAATTCGGCGATACAGAGCCTTCTCGCGGCGGCCCAGCGTGCGATCCAGACGGGGCATCACCCAGGCAGGGGTGCGTTGGAACACCGTCAGATGAGAGGTCCGGTCTGCAATTTCGGGTACGAACTGCACCGCTGAGGCACCGGTGCCGATGACGGCGACTCGCTTGCCCGTCAGGTCGTGGTCGTGTTTCCAGGTGGCGGAGTGAAACACGATGCCACCGAAGTCGTTCAGTCCCGGCACGTTTGGCAGCTTCGGGGTGGACAGCGCGCCAGTAGCCGCGACCAGCACCGTCGCGGTCAGATTGCCCAGGGAGGTGCGGACTCTCCAGCACTGCCGCTGCGCATCCCAGGATGCACCGAGCAATTCGCATCCTGTGACCAGGTGACGCCGCAGTCCCGTCTGGTCGGCCACCGTGATGAGATAGCGGTGAATCTCGGGTTGGCGGGCGAAGGTGTGACTCCACTTCGCGCTCGGTGCGAAGGAGAACGAGTACAGCGATGTCGGTACGTCGCAAGCACACCCGGGGTAGGTGTTGTCACGCCACGTGCCGCCGACCTCGTCGGCCCGCTCGATGATCAGTAGGTCGGCTCCGGGTTCGGCGCGCAATACCGCCGCGGCGGCGGCCATTCCGGCGAATCCCGCGCCAACGACCAGCGTGTGCACCGATGGCGGAAGGGTAGAGGTCCTCGGTGACGGTGCGCTCATCGAGTACCACCACCGCCGACGTGTCGGTCCAAGAAGTCGATCTGATCGGTGACGATCTGCTCGAAGTGCGGATCCAGATAGGGCTCGAAGTGTGAGATGTCGTAGGACTTCACCTCCCCGCGGGGGATGCGCGCCACGATCCTTTGAGCCTTCGCGTAGGGGGTGACGTCGTCCTTGATGGCCAACTGCACCAGCGTCGGTGCGGTGATTTTGGCGGCGTGGCGGCCCGGCGAGTACAGCGGGACCTGCAGAGCGATGCGCGCAGCCACGTCGTTTTCTGCGAGTAGTTCCTCGCGCTTCTCCCCGGCCATCCGTTCGACCAATTCGGCGGCCCCGGGGGAGGTCATCATCGCCACGTCGCCGGGGTAACCGATGGCCGCTGTCCGGTAGGGCGGGCGCCCCAGCCATGCGCCGATCTGGTCGCGCAAACCAGCCGAGACCAGCCTCGCGACCAGTTTCGGTGATTGTGAGAACGCGGACGCCGGACCGGAGACGTGCGGCACCTGGACGACGACGGCTGCGAATTCGTGGTCAGCGGCGGCCAATGTGAGCACGTGGCCGCCACCGAAAGAGGAACCCCACCCCACGACCCGAGAGGTGTCAACATCGTCCAGGCTGCGCGCGTAGGCGATCGCGGCGCGCCAGTCCGCCTGTTGTTTTGCGATGTCCAGGATTCGACGGGGCTGCCCGTCGCTGGCTCCCCAGTGCCGGTAATCGAACACCAGGGCCGCGTAGCCCGCCTGGGCGAATCGTGCGGCGTAGGCGTCCAGACGCAGTTCGCGGAAGGCGGCGAACCCGTGGGCCAGCACGACGATAGGCGGATTCTTGACGCCGTCGGGCCGGTAGAGCCACGCCGCGCAGGTTGTGCCCTCGGACGTGAAAGTGACGTCATGCCGGTCGTAGCTGGGTCGTGGGGTCATCAATCTGCCCTCCGTCGGGTATCTTGAATGGCGTTCAACAAAACGTAGCACCGTGTTGAATGGCATTCAACACGGTGTGACGTAGACGGCACCCAGGAGGACGTGATGGCGCAGAAGCGCCCGCAGGCCGCCGAAGAGAAGCGTGCCGAAATCGTTGCAGCAGCACGGCGACTGTTCATCGACGCGGGTTACGACGCGACCTCGATGAGCCGCCTGGCCAAGGAAGCCGGCGTCGCGCCCAACACCATTTACTGGTACTTCGGTGACAAAGACGACGTGTTGATCGCGGTGCTCGACGCGGTCATGGCCGACGTGTGGCCGCAGTACGAGGCAATCGCAAGTCAGCCGATCGCGGAACGGCTGCTATGGATCGTCGGCAAGCTCACCGAGATGAGCCGTCTCCTCACGACGGTGCATGCGCGCGTCGAGCACTCCGGGGCCATTGCCGAATGGCATCAGAACTTCCATGCGATCACCGGCAGCCTGCTTCAGTTCGAACTCCAGGCCGCCGGAGTTCCCGCGCCCGACGCCGAAGTCGCGATCGGCGTCTTCACGGTCGAAGGGCTTCTCATGCACCACCACGACGAAGGTCAGCAGCGGGCCATCATCGACGCCCTGGCTTCGCGCTGGACCACACACCGGCCAGGGGTGATCACGTAACCGCAAGGGCGACAGTGAGTTCGGCGATCGACCGCGGGTCCTGGAGCCTCTCGCCGTAGGCGTCCCGTAGCTGCCGCAGCCGATAGCGGATCGTCGACGGCGACACGAACAGGTCGGCTGCCACGTCGTCACGGCGGCCGTGATGCAACAACCAGGACCGCAGCGTCTCGACGAGCCGCTCCCGCGTCCGATCGGGCAGCCCCGCCAACGGAGACAACACTCGGTCACGTAGATCGGCGAGCGCGTCGGCGTCCGCGCCGACGACCAACTCCGGGAGGAACTCGTCGGTGTCGAGGACGCCGGCTGCGTTCGGCCCGCGCTGCGCCGCGGCCCGCACCGCCCGCCGAACCGACGTCCGCGCCGCCTGCCACGACGCCGCCGGCCCCACGACGGCATTCGTGGATTCCAGCGACACGAGGAACGGCGGACGTGCTGAGCCACCGACGTCGCACACCAGGACGACGCGCTGCCCCGGGGCCACCTCGACGGCATCGTCGGGCACGTTGAGCGTGCGGGAGTCGGATGAGATCGGGGTGTGCCGTCGGCTCGCCAGGACCACCGCGGTGAGCGTGCGCGGGGCGGTCCAGTTCGCCTCGGCCGCGGCACGTTCCACCTCGTCGGCCGGTGCCCCGTTCAACAACACGCGAACCAGTCGCTCACGGTGCCGCTCACGGTCCAATCCCGACCTCGCCTGCTCCTCGGCGTAACCCGCCACCCCGGCCGCGGAGATCTGGTCCAAGTAGGCGAAGAACATCTCGGCGAACGCGCTGATCTGGTCCCGGTCGATGTCGTCACGGACGGCCACAGAGCTCCAGTCGCGCCAGAGTTCGCGCGCGCCGACACGATAGGCCGCCAGTTGTACCTCGGTGGGTCGGCCGTTACGGGCTTCACGCCGACCGAAGCGGTACGCGGTGTCCAGCACGTCCTGCATGGGCACAGCCGTGAGCGGTTCGGTCGACGCGTGCAACTGGTCGAGCAGGGCGCCCAACAGCTGGTCGGCCGAGGCGGTGATGACCGGACGCCACGAGTCCTCGGCAGCGGTCGCGAGCTCAGGGACCTCGGCGATGACGGCCAGCACCATGCGGTCGATGAGAGCCGGCAATCCCGCCCGCATCGCCGCCAGTGTGTGCGGAGGCAGCCCGACGATTCGCGTTCCCGGGATCGGCAGCTCAGGCATGAGGCCGACTGTACGGGTTCGAAGAACCGCGAACTGGCCGCCAGCGACAGTTTTAGCGCAAAGAATTGGCCGTTCAGGGCGAGAAGTTGACCACAGAGGTGAAGAAGAATGGGGCCATGACCATCTCCTCGACCATGCCCGGTAGCGGCACCAGCCGGGAGGACATCTCGCTGCGGCTGCTCAAGGGCTCGGCCAAGAAGTCCTACGAACCCGTCGTCGACATCGACTGGAGCGCCCCGCTGGCCGACGACAAGTACTTCGTCCCACCGCACATGTCGTCGCTCTGGGGCACGCCGCTCTGGGAGCAGATGTCCGATCAGCAGCGGATCGAATTGTCCCGGCAAGAGTTCGTCAACTACCTGTCGATGGGAATCTGGTTCGAGAACATGCTCAACCAGTCGTTGCTGCGAGGGATGATCCACTCCTCACCGACGGCCCACACCACGTTCTACGAGCTGACGGAACTGGGCGACGAAGCGCGCCACATGCTGATGTTCGGCAGAGCCATCGAGCGGCTGGGCGTCGAGCCTTTCTGGCCGACAGGGAACGCAGCGCGCCGGGTGAACGCCATGGCCTTCGTGTTCCGGGGCCCCATGCTGTGGATCGCAGCGCTGGTCGGCGAAGAGATCTTCGATGCGCTGCAACGCAGGATCCTCGAGGACGGGCAGGACGTGCAGCCGCTGGTGCAACGCGTGATGCGCATCCACGTCACCGAAGAGGCCCGCCACATCCAGTTCGCCCGCGACGGCATCCGGCGCGACGTGGCCACGCTGTCGCCGCGCATGCGCTGGCTGTTGGCCAATCTGCACGGCCTCGGCGCTCGGCTCTACTTCCAGAACTTCACCCGACGCGGCCTGTACCAGCGCGTAGGACTCGACGCCGCCGAAGCGCAGCGGCAAGCACGCGCCAACAAGAACTTCCACGCCGTGCAGCGAACGGGTTTCGCATCGCTGGGCGAATTCCTCGACGATCTCGGCCTGATGGGGCCGCTGGCGCGCCGGATGTGGAAGCGGAGGCACTTCCTGTGATCGACCTCGGTGAGGGGCAGGACGGAAGGCCGGGCTACGCCGGACCGGCCAGCCTGGTCGTCGGCGACGTCCGTCATCCCGTACGAGTGCGGTTGACCGGCTCCATCAACCCCTTCGACGGGCATTACCACTGGCAGGGCACCGTGTACGACGCCCCGCCGGAGGTGCGGTCTGGCAGCGCGGCGGCACGCCTGTGCGTAGCCGACGTCGATGTCACCGCTCGGCTCGTGGAGCGGACCGCGGGTGGACACCTGATGATCAGCGGTGTCGGCCGGCCGCCCTTCGCGCCCTGACCGACAGGGGAATCGCGTCGCGGCGTGACCGCAGTCGCTACCCTGCCCAGGTGACCTTCCGCAAACTCCTCGCCGCGCTGGCGATCTTCGGGGTGCTCGCCAGCGGCGTCGGCATCGCGTCGCTCGTGCTGGTCGCCAGGTCCGACGATCAGCAGTCCGCGGTGCCGCGCCGGACACCGCCCGAGCCGCCACCGCCGTCGGTGCCCACGGTCAAGGAGTTCCTGATCGGAGTCACGGTGACCAACCAGGCCTGCCAGCCGAACGGCCCGTGCGTGTACACCTACACGATCGAGCCCAAATACGTTGGCCTGCATCCTTTCCCGGAGACGCCGTTCGCCGTCGAGTACGAGGTCACGGGCGGCAACGCGCCACAGCCGGGCAGGTTCACCGTGCAGGGCGAGAAGGCGGAGATCTTCAAAGACGTCCAGATCGAGGGGCCGCCGGGGGCGCGCCTGTCGGTGAACGTGCTGCGCGTCGTCGAGGAGCCACCGCCTCCTCCGCCGCCACCCGGTGCGCCGCCACCACCGCCGCCACCCGCACCGACGGCGCCGCAGCCGTGACCGAACCGCAACGGAGCCCCTGGATCCGCAACTTCAACCCGGCGCCGGCTGCGCCGCTTCGTCTGGTGTGCTTCCCACACGCGGGCGGGTCGGCCAGCTACTACTTCCCGCTGTCACGGGCACTCTCCCCGGAGTTCGACGTCTTCGCCGTGCAGTACCCGGGGCGCCAGGACCGCTACAAGGAGCCGTTCGTCGAGACCATCGACGAGCTGGCCGACCAGATCACCGCCGAACTCGCCGCGGTGCCCGCCGGGCCGGTCGCGTTCTTCGGGCACAGCATGGGCGCCGTCCTTGCCTTCGAGGTGACCCGCAGGCTGGAGGCCGCGCAGGGCCGCACACCAGTGACGATTTTCGCCTCCGGCTCACGCGCCCCCAGCCGCTACGGCGACGAACGGGATCACAAGGACGACCGCGAGCTGGTGGACGTGATGCGTCAACTCGGCGGCACCGATCCGCGGGTGCTGGAGAACCAGGAGATGCTCGAGACGTTCCTGCCGGCGTTCCGCAACGACTACCGCGCCCTGCAGGCCTACCACCGTGGCACCGACATCGGCGTCCACGCTCCCGTGGTCGTGATGACGGCGACCGATGACCCCAAGACCAGCGTGGCCGACGCCTCGGCGTGGCACGAGCACACCTCAGCAGGCGGGTCCGTGCACACCTTCTCCGGCGGGCACTTCTATCTGGAGAAGCAGCCGCAGCAGGTGATCGACGTCATCGCTGCGACGTTGCGGGGGCTCCCGGGCTGACCGGTCACGAACCCGGGGTGAGGACCGCCTTGCCGGTGCGCGTCCCGCCGCTGCGATCGATCCAGGTGAGGTCGACGACGTCGCCCGGGTAGTGCCGGTCGAGCAGCGCCGGCAGCGACTTCGACGAGTCGAGCCGCACCCCGTCGACGGAGATCAACAGGTCGCCATCGGCCAGCCCGGCCTGCTCGGCGGGGCCGCCGCGCAGAACCTCCTGGATGACGACGCCCGATTCGCCGCTGTCCGCGGCGCGGATACCGACGCCCAGCAGGACCGGCGGTCCGATGTGCACGCTGTCGGAGGCAGCCCCGGCGCGGATCTGGTTGGCGATCGACATCGCGTCGTTGATCGGGATCGCGAAACCTTTTCCACCCGGTCCCATCCGGAAGTTCACCGACGCGGCCGTCGTGATACCCACGACCTCGCCGTCTCCGTTGACGACGGGACCGCCAGAATCACCTGCGCGCACCGGCGCGGCGAACTCGATCAGGCCGGTGATCTCTTCGCTGGAGCCGGTCAGGCTGTCCTCGGCGTTCACGGTCTGACCGAACGCGGTGAACGTGCCGGTCTCACGGGTCAGTGGGGCCTGCGTGCCCGAGGCGTTGCCGAGCGCGACGACGGGTTCGCCGGGCACCAGGACGTTGGAGTCACCGATGCGGGCCGGGGGGAGCCCGCCGGCACCCTGCAGCTGCAGGACGGCGACGTCGCGCTTGCGGTCATAGCCGACCAAGGTGGCGGGGTAGGCGCGCCCGTTGACGGTGCCGGTGATGCTGTCTGCGCCCTGGACGACATGGAAGTTGGTCAGCACCTGACCACCCGGGTCGATCACGAAGCCAGTACCTGCGCCGATGACACCCTGATAGTTGACCTGCGTGTCGATCCGCACCACCGACGGCTCGACCTGTGTCGAGACTGCGACGAGATCAGTGGGGGCGGCGGCAGCCGGCGCCACGGGGGCGACGAACGCCAGCACTGCGGTCACTGCGGCCAGGGCGAACCTCAGCCGGGGAAAGGAACCCATAACAGTCAATAGTGGCCGTCGGACGAGCTGCTGTCGAACGAGATCGTGCTTGCTCAGTCCTCGACCGCCACAGAACCGCGGGTACGGCGACGCTTGCTGAGCAGGGTCCCTTTGCCGCTCGGGCGCTTGTTCTGGAGCTTGCCGGCGGCCTCGGAGTCGTCCGTGTCGGAATCGTCAGCAGGTTCCGCCTCGGCGACCGGGGCGGGCTCCTTCGTCGTCTCGTCATCCGTCTCGACGGCGTCATCCGCCGCGTCCTCTACGTCACCGGCCGCGGCGTCGGCACTGTCCGTGCTCTCGTCGCTCTCTTCGCTCTCGCCAGTCGTGTCGGCCTTGCGGCCCCGTCGCGACGTGCGCTGCTTGACCTTCACCGGTTTGGGCGGCGGAGGCGGTAGCTCGGCGACGAAGGCCAGGTAGAACGCCAGGAATCCGAGGAGGGCGACCGCCGCGGCGGCGCCGTAGATGCCGAACAACCACTGCCCGGCGCTGTCGAGCGAGATCCAGATCTCGGCGATCGCTGCCCCGATGATCAGTGCCGCGGCCAGCACGTGCAGCACGATTGAGGCGGTGCGCAGCCGCAGCGCCGCGTGGGGCACGCCGAATTCCGGCCGGCGGGTGCGCTGCAGCGTGAACACGACGGGGAGCGCGGCCAAGCCGATCAGTGCGCCGGTGACGATCCGCAGCGCGGTGCCCAACGTGTGCGAGGTGTCGCCGAGCAGTTCGAACGTGCGGGGGAGGACGAAAAAGTAGTAGAGGACACCTGCGGCAACGGCGAACGACACGTGCCAGACCACCGCGACGGTGCGGCCCATACTCCTCCTCGATCGTGGTGCCCGGGGTGCGACGACGTGGGTGAACCGGTCGATCGCACCCCGGGCGAGTGCGGAGGATGCGGGATTTGAACCCGCGAGGGCGTTAACCCAACCCGCGTTCCAGGCGAGCGCCATAGGCCACTAGGCGAATCCTCCGTCGGCAATCGTAACCGACCGGCATGGTGGCTCGAAAAATCCGCCACCCGTTAGACTCCTCGTGGACCCCGCGCGGCGTCCATCCTGTGAACTCCCCCAGGGCCGGAAGGCAGCAAGGGTCAACGGGCTCTGGCGGGTGCGCGGGGTCCCCTTCATGTCATGCACAGACGACGGGAAAGGCGAGCGGTGTCGTTTCAGTCGCTGAGCCGCGAGGAGCTGGCTCAGCAGCACGAACTGCAGCAGCGCAACTACGTCGAGCTGCAGGCCAAGAAGCTCCAGCTCGATCTCACCCGCGGCAAGCCGTCGCCGACCCAGCTCGATCTGTCCAACGGCCTGCTGAGCCTGCCGGGCGACGGCCCGGATGCCTTCCGCGACCCCGACGGCACCGACACCCGCAACTACGGCGGCCTCCACGGACTTCCGGCGCTGCGAGCCATCTTCGGCGAGCTGCTCGGCATCGGAGTGTCGAACCTGATCGCGGGCAACAACGCCAGCCTCGAGTTCATGCACGACGTGGTCGTCTACTCGCTGCTGCACGGCGGCGTCGACTCGCCGCGACCGTGGATCGACGACCTGCGTGACGGCACCGGTGTGAAGTTCCTGTGCCCCGCTCCCGGATACGACCGGCACTTCGCGATCACCGAGAGTCTCGGCATCGAGATGATCACGGTGCCGATGCGCGAAGACGGACCCGATGTCGACCTGATCGAAGAGCTCGTCGCAGCGGACCCGGCGATCAAGGGCATGTGGTGCGTGCCGGTGTACGCCAACCCCACGGGTGCCACCTATTCGTGGGAAGTGGTCCGGCGTCTGGTCCAGATGCCCACGGCGGCAGCGGATTTCCGTCTGATGTGGGACAACGCCTACATGGTCCACACGCTCACCCTCGAGTTCGCCAAGCAGGTCGACGTGCTCGGCCTCGCTGCGGCGGCGAATCATCCGAACCGGCCGCTGGTGTTCGCCTCGACCTCGAAGATCACGTTCGCCGGCGCGGGAGTCAGCTTCTTCGGCGGATCGCTGGGCAACATCGCCTGGTACCTGCAGCACGCGGGCAAGAAGTCGATCGGACCCGACAAGGTCAATCAGCTTCGGCATCTTCGCTTCTTCGGCGACGCCGACGGTGTGCGCCTGCACATGCGCCGCCACCAGGAGCTGCTCGCGCCCAAGTTCGCGCTCGTCCAGCAGATCCTCGAGGACCGCCTGGGTGAGTCGAAGATCGCGTCGTGGACCGACCCCAAGGGCGGCTACTTCGTCAGCCTCGACGTGCTGCCCGGCACCGCCAAGCGCACCGTGGCGCTGGCGAAGGACGCGGGTATCGCGGTGACCGAGGCCGGCGCGTCCTTCCCGTACCGTAAAGACCCGCAGGACACCAACATTCGTATCGCGCCGACGTTCCCGGGAATGGCCGATCTGCGTGAGGCCATCGACGGTTTGGCCACGTGTGCGTTGCTGTCGGCGACCGAGTCGCTGCTGGCGGAGAAGTAGTCGGGGTAGGTCGGTAGCCTGCTTTCGTGGCTCTCTACCGTAAGTACCGTCCGGCGACGTTCGCCGAGGTCGTCGGCCAGGAACACGTCACCGAGCCGCTGTCGGTCGCGTTGAACTCGGGCCGCATCAACCATGCGTACCTGTTCTCCGGGCCCCGCGGATGCGGGAAGACGTCCTCGGCGCGCATCCTGGCCCGCTCGCTGAACTGCGCCCAGGGGCCCACTGCCACTCCCTGTGGAGTGTGCGATTCCTGTGTGGCCCTGGCCCCCAACGGCCCCGGCAACGTCGACGTCGTCGAACTCGATGCGGCCAGCCACGGCGGTGTCGACGACACGCGAGAGCTGCGCGATCGCGCGTTCTACGCCCCGGCACAGTCGCGGTACCGCATCTTCATCGTCGACGAAGCGCACATGGTCACCACCGCGGGTTTCAACGCGCTGCTCAAGATCGTCGAGGAGCCACCCGACCACCTGATCTTCGTGTTCGCCACCACCGAGCCGGAGAAGGTGCTGCCGACGATCCGCTCGCGCACCCACCACTATCCGTTCCGGCTGCTGGCGCCCCGCACCATGCGGTCGCTGATCGAGAAGATCGTCGCGTCGGAGACCGTCGACGTCGACGACGCGGTGTATCCGCTCGTCATCAGGGCAGGCGGTGGTTCACCGCGAGACACGCTGTCGGTGCTCGATCAGCTGCTCGCCGGGGCCGAGGGAAACCATGTCGCCTACCAGCGGGCACTGGCACTGCTGGGCGCCACCGACGTCGCGTTGATCGACGACGCGATCGACGCGCTGGCCGCGGGTGACGCCGCGGCGCTGTTCGGCGCGGTCGAAGGTGTCGTCGACGCGGGCCACGACCCGCGGCGCTTCGCGACGGATCTGCTGGAGCGGTTCCGGGACCTGATCGTGCTGCAGGCCGTGCCCGACGCGGTCGCCCGCGGCGTCGTCGACGGCGCCGAGGACGAACTGGACAGGATGCGGGAGCAGGCGGCACGGATCGGAACGGCCACGTTGACCCGCTACGCCGAGGTGGTGCACGCCGGGCTGGGGGAGATGCGCGGGGCGACGGCGCCGCGCCTGCTGCTCGAGGTGGTGTGCGCGCGCCTGCTGTTGCCGTCGGCCAGCGACACCGAGGCGGCGCTGCTGCAGCGGGTGGAGCGCATCGAGACCCGCCTGGACATGTCGATCCCCGGCGATGGGACCAGCGCCCCCGCTGCCGCGGCACCGGTCAAGCAGTACGTCCGCAGGACCCAGACCGCCGACCACGCGCCGGCTCCGGCGGCCCCACCCGCTCCGGCGGCGACAGCCCCGGCCGCGCGACCACCTGCTCCTCCGGTGGTGCCGAAGCCGACGCCGCCGCCACCCTCACCGCCCACGCCCACGCCCACGGCCACGCCCGAAACCGAGCCTGAACCTGCTGCCGCTCAACCGGTTTCGTCACCGCCGCCGGTGCGCCAGCCGGCGGCACCCGCGGTCGAGGCGCCCCCCGTGACCCCGGCGGCGACCGTCGCCGCCGGCGAACCGAACGCGGCGGCCGTGCGCAGCATGTGGACCACGGTGCGTGAGAAGGTCAGGGAGCGCAGCCGCACCACCGAGGTGATGCTGGCCGGGGCCATCGTGCGTGCGGTCGAAGACGGCACGCTGATCCTCAGCCACGAATCGGCACCGCTGGCCAAACGGCTGACCGAGCAGCGCAATGCCGACGTCATCCGGGAGGCGCTCAAAGACGCGCTGGGGGTGAACTGGTCCGTGCGCTGCGAAGTCGGGTCCGCACCCGCAGCGGCGCAGGAGGCTACCGCTCGGCCGCGCCGGATGGCCGACGAACCGCCGCCGCCGCCGGATGGGGATGACGAGGCGAGCATGCTGGCCGAAGCCGACACCATCGATCCCGCCGCGCCCCGCCGGGATCCGGAGGAGGCGGCGCTGGAGTTGTTGCAGAGCGAGTTGGGCGCGCGCCGCATCGACGGTTGAGCGGCTACGCGCTCCACCAGGGCCGCAGCGGCAGACCGCCGTCGCCACCCCGCTCGTCGAGTTTGACCGCCAACACCTGGTGCAGCTGAATCGCGTTCTGCTCGAAGCCGACGCGTGAGCCCGCCATGTACAGGCCCCACACCTTGGCGGTGGCCAGCCCCACCTCGGCGACCGCCTGGTCCCAGTTGTCGACCAGATTGCGGCACCAGTCCCGCAGCGTCATCGCATAGTGGTGGCGCAGATTCTCCTCGTGCAGAACCTCCAAGCCGACGTCCTGGACCTCGGTGATGATGCGCCCGGATCCGGTCAGCTCCCCGTCGGGGAACACGTAGCGGTCGATGAACCCGCCGGCGGCTGCGCCGTGCCGGTTGTCGTGCCGGGTGATGCAGTGATTGAGAAGGAGCCCGCCGGTCCGCAGTTTGGACTTCAGGAACCGGAAGTAGGCCGGATAGTTCGCCACGCCGATGTGTTCGGTCAGGCCGATCGAGGACACGGCGTCGAACTGTGACTCGCGCACGTCGCGGTAGTCGCAGTGGCGCACCTGCGCCAGATCTCCCAATCCTTCGTCGAAGATGGCCTTCTGGGCCCAGTCGGCCTGCTGACGCGACAGCGTGACGCCGATGGCCTTCACACCGTGGCGGGCGGCGTAGCGCACCATGCCACCCCAGCCGCAGCCGACGTCGAGCAGTCGGTCGCCAGGCTTCAGCCGGAGCTTCTCGAACACCAGCCGGTATTTGTTGTCCTGCGCCTCTTCCAACGACGCATCCGGGCTCGAATAGCAGGCGCACGTGTAGGTCATCGACGGGCCCAGCACCCACTCGTAGAACGTGTTCGACACGTCGTAGTGGTGATGGATTGCTTCTGCGTCACGAGTCTTGCTGTGCCGCAGCCCTTCTGCGACCCGACGCCAGCGCGGCAGGGCTTCCTGCGGTGGCGGTGAGATCGGTTTGAGGCGCTCGATGCCGATCGAGCGGACGATCTGGGCCATCACGCGCGCGGGTGGCCGCTTGAAGTCGAGTTTCTCGGTCAGCGCGTTGAGCAACGGGTACGGGTCACCCGGGTGGACGCCGTGCATGTCGAGGTCACCCGAGATGTAGGCGCGCGCCATCCCCAGGTCGCCGGGGGCGGTGGCCAGATACGTTGTGCCACGCGGGGTTCGCAGATCGAGTCCGAGTTCGGCATCGGCGGGCCCGGCGCTGCTGCCGTCGTAGGCGGTGAACTTCAAGGGCTGGGTGCCCGAGGCGAAGATCTCCAGGATCTCGGCCAGGCTGAGTTTGGGGGCCTCCGTGGCCTCTCGAAAAGTCGTCATTGTCGCCGCACCGCCTTCGCATACAGGTCCAAGAACCGTGAGTCCGGGTCGTAGGTCTTCTTCGCCGTCGTGTACACCTCGCCGCCGTAGAGCTCGTCGAAGTCCTCCCGCGAGTAGAAGGCGTCCGAGTACAGGGACTTGTGCCCCGCGAGATCGCTGACCTTGCGTTCGATCATCTTGTTCGTGTACCCCTCCTCGGGACCGATAGGCACCGAGGACCAGAATCCGACGTTGACGTAACTGTGCTGCGGCCGGATCGGGTACAGCGGCCAGCCGCCAGCTGAACTCGTCGATTCGCGAAGCCGCAACGGGCACAGCCAGATCGGTTCGATCGGGACGGTGTCCAGGAACCAGTCGACGAAGGCGGCGGTGTTCTCGATGGGCACCTCGATGTCCTGCACCACCCGCTCCCGTGGCGGCCGTCCGTTGCGCTTCTCGACGCGGTCGGCGATGTCGAAACGCTGGTCGTAGCCGATCAGCTTCCAGTAGACGCTGCTGCGCCTGAAGCGTCGCGGCCAGAGGCGCCGGATTCTGGGGTTCTGGGCGCCGAAAGCCCGTGAGCACCAGAACCAGTCGGTGTCCCAACGCCACAGATAGTCGTGGATCGTCAACCGGTCGTGCTTCTCCCCGGTCGGATGCTGGATGGACCGGTAGTAGATCTGCTGGCCGGTGTAGTCGCTGACGGGGCCGGGCGTGGCCGATTGCGTGCCCAGACTCAGGTAGCTCTCGTCGGTGGTGAACACCACACCGTCGAGGTAGTCGACCCGCTCGCCGTTCCAGCCGCCGGTCTCGATGATGCGATCCATCGCCTCCACGAGCTCGGTGACGGAGTGAAATCGAAGGTGCCGCAACATCACGAAAGGCTTCACCGGCTCCAGCTCGATCTTCAACCGCACCGAGTAACCCAGCGTGCCGTACGAATTGGGGAAGGCGCGAAACAGGTCGGAGTTCTCGTCGACCGAGGCACGCACGATTTCCCCTGTGCCCGTGAGGATGTCCATCTCGAGCACCGACTCGTGCGGCAGACCGTTGCGGAACGACGTCGACTCGATACCCAGCCCGGTCACGGCGCCGCCGAGGGTGATCGTCTTCAACTGGGGGACGACGAGCGGTGAGAGTCCGTACGGCAACGTGGCCGCGACGAGGTCTTCGTAGGTGCACATGCCGGCGACGTCCGCCGTGCGCGCCGCGGGATCGACCTCGATGACACCGGTCAGGCCCGAGACGTCCAGACCGGGCGCGGTGCTCTTGGCTCGGGCGCGAAACAGATTCGAGGTGGGCTTGGCCAGCCGTACGGTCGCACCTACCGGGATGGCCCGGTAGCTGGTCAGAAGCCGCTGCACACCATCGGCGTGCGCGGCCCATGCGTCGATCGAGCCCACAGCCACACATATACGCTAGTCCGCGGTTGCATCCGGTGCGACCGCACCCGACTCGACGACAAGGAGTTCCACCGATGGGACAGGTCAGCGCGTCCAGCACGGTTCTGATCGACGCCGACCCCGCGACAGTGCTCGGCGCCGTCGCCGATTACGAGGCGATGCGTCCGAAGATCCTGTCCGAGCACTACCGCGGTTACCGCGTGCTCGAAGGCGGTCAGGGCGCAGGAACGGTCGCCACGTGGACACTGCAAGCCACGAAGTCGCGCTCACGTGAGGTGAAGGCCACCGTCGACGTCGCGGGCCGCACGGTGATCGAGAAGGACGCCAACTCGTCGATGGTGACCAACTGGACGGTCGCACCGGCCGGTCCGGGATCGTCGGTGACGGTCAAGACGTCCTGGCAGGGTGCCGGCGGCATCGGCGGGTTCTTCGAGAAGACGTTCGCGCCGATCGGTCTGCGCAAGATCCAGGCCGAGGTGCTCGGAAACCTCAAGCGCGAGGTCGAGGGCACCGAAGCGGTTCAGGACGTCTAGCGGTTCAGGACGTCTAACCGCGCTGGGCGCTGAGGAAGGCCACTACGCCGCGTACGATCGCATCGGCGTACTTCTGCCGGCCCTCGGGGGACTTCATCAAGCCCGAGTCGATCGGGTTCTTCATGTTCCCGCATTCGACGAGGATCGACGGGTACTGGGCGAGGTTGAGTCCGGCGATGTCGGCGCGGGGATTGAGCCCCGAGGAGCCGATGTAGGTCGCGGGCGGGATCCCCGAGCCCGCCATCGTGTCGCGCATCACCTGGGCGAACTGCACCGCGGGTCCGGCCTGCGCCGCGTTGAGCGGCGGCGACGAGTACAGCACGTGGAACCCGCGCCCGGTGGACGGACCGCCATCGGCGTGGATCGACACGACCGCGTTCGGCCGTATCGCGTTCGCCATCGCGGCGCGCTCGTCGACGCAGGGTCCCGGCCCACTGTCGTCGCCGCGCGACATCGCGGTCCGCACCCCGAGTCCGGTCAGCGCCTGTCGGACGCGCAGCGTCGTGTCCCAGGTGAACGTGTGCTCCGGGTAGCCGTCGTCGGTGGCCGTGCCACTGGCCTGGCAGTCCTTGGTACCGCCGCGGCCGGTGGGGACCTGGCGGCTCAACCCCGCCATGGACGCCTGGTGGCCGGGGTCGAGGAACACGATCATGCCCGCGACGTTGGACGGTGCGGCGCCCGCCGGCGCGGCGAGCGTCGACGCCGCGACGAGCAGCCCGGCTACGGTCAGGGCGCCGACACGGCGAGTGGCTCGGAGTAGCACGCCGCCACGGTAGACCGCGCGCGGACTACGCTGGAAGCCCTGAGCGCTGCTTCGGCGCGAGCGCAACCAAGTCGAGACCGACACGCAATCAACACGCAAGAGGATCAGCATGCAGCCCGGTGGCCAACCCGATATGTCCGCACTGCTCGCCCAGGCTCAGCAGATGCAGCAGCAGCTGATGGAAGCACAGGAATCGCTGGCTGCCTCCGAGGTGCACGGTCAGGCCGGCGGCGGTCTCGTGCAGGTGACGATGCGGGGCAGCGGAGAGGTGGTTGGCGTGGCCATCGACCCGAAGGTCGTCGACCCGTCGGACGTGGAGACGCTGCAGGACCTCGTCCTCGGGGCCATCGCCGACGCCGCCAAGCAGGTCACCATCCTGGCCCACGACCGGCTGGGCCCGCTGGCCGGCGGCATGGGTGGCCTCGGCTTGCCGGGGATGTGACTTGTTCGAAGGACCCGTTCAGGACCTGATCGACGAGCTCGGCAAGCTGCCCGGGATCGGTCCCAAGAGCGCCCAGCGGATCGCTTTCCACCTGCTGTCCGTCGAGCCGCCGGACATCGACCGGCTGACCGCCGTGCTGAACAAGGTCCGCGACGGCGTGACGTTCTGCGCGGTGTGCGGCAACGTCAGCGACGAGGAGCGGTGCCGGATCTGCGCCGATCCGCGCAGAGACGCATCGCTGGTGTGCGTGGTCGAGGAACCCAAGGACGTGCAGGCCGTCGAGCGGACACGGGAGTTCCGCGGGCGCTATCACGTGCTGGGCGGGGCGCTCGATCCTCTCTCAGGCATCGGGCCCGACCAGCTGCGTATCCGGGAGCTGCTGAACAGGATCGGCGAGCGTGTCGACGGGGTCGAGGTCGCCGAGGTGATCATCGCGACCGATCCCAACACCGAGGGGGAGGCGACCGCGACGTATCTGGTGCGGATGCTGCGTGACATCCCCGGGCTGTCGGTCACGCGCATCGCCTCGGGTCTGCCGATGGGCGGGGACCTGGAGTTCGCCGACGAGTTGACGCTGGGCCGCGCGCTGGCGGGCCGTCGTGCCATGGCCTGAGTGCCATGGCCTGACCTGTTCGCGTGATCGGTCGGCGTTGTCGGTGGCTGTTGACACCATGACCGCATGAACAGGGTCATCCTCGGCGGCGAGGCCGTCCGGGCGGGAGTGGCGACCCGGCATGAACTTCGCCGCGACTACACGACGCTCTACCGGGGCGTGTTCATCCGCAACGGGGTAGAGGTCACGCTGCGGGACCGGGCGGTCGGCGCGTGGTTGACGACGGGCCGTACGGGAACGATCGCCGGTGTCGCGGCCGCGGGGTTGCACGGTGCCCCGTGGGTGGATGTCGATGTTCCGATCGACGTGATCGGCGTCAGGCGCTCCCCCCGCGAAGGCGTGGTCGTCCACACCGACGTGCTCACAGACGACCAGATCACCACTGTCGGCGGGCTGCCGGTGACCACGCGGGTGCGTACCGCGTTCGATCTCGGGCGTCACCTCGGCCGCGCCGAGGCGTTGGCTCGGCTGGATGCATTGATGTGGAATCAGCGGTTCGATGTCGCCGAGGTCGTCGAGCTGGCGGATCGTTTCCCCAGGGTGCGGGGTGTCGCGCAACTGCGCGAACTGCTGCCGCTGGTCGACGGCGGTGCCGCGTCGCCGCGCGAGAGCGCGATCCGGCTTGCGCTGCACGACAACGGCTTTCCCTGTCCCGAGACGCAGTATCCGGTGCTCGACGGATCGCGGCCCGTCGCATTCCTCGACCTCGCCTATCCGGAGTACGGCGTCGCGGTCGAGTGTGACGGCGACGACCACCACGTCAAGAACATCGCCGGCCTGCGGATGCTGGAGCAGCGTGAGTGGATCGTGATCCGGGCGATCGCCGAGGACCGTCCCAGTGCCTGGCTTGCCCGTGTCGCAACCGCGTTGCGGGACAGGGGTTGCCAGCTGCCCGCGGCGCTCGTCACGACGCAGTGCGCGTGACGGCCTCGTGCCGCAACCGGGCGGTGAGCCGACGGTACCCGTTCAGGTTCACCAACCCGCGGTGCTCCGGTGCGCCACGCAACCGCAGGTCGGGATAGCGGTCGAACAGGGCCCGCAGCGCGGTCACCGCCTCGTTGCGCGCGAGCGCAGCGCCGAGGCACACGTGGATGCCGCTGCCGAACGCCAGGTGGTCGCGGGCGTTGGGGCGCGTAATGTCGAAACGGTCGGGCCGGTCGAACACCTTGGGGTCCCTGTTGGCTCCGCCGAGCAGCAGCACCACCGCGGTGTCCCGCGGGATCGGCACGCCGGCGATCTCGGTGTCGCGGCTGGCTTGACGCGCCGTCATCTGCACGGGGCTGTCGAAGCGCAGCATCTCTTCGATCGCCGACGGCCAGAGGTCGGGATCGTCGCGCAGAAGCGCGAGCTGGTCGGGGTGGTTCATGAGCGCGACGATGCCGTTACCGATGAGGTTCACGGTCGTCTCGACCCCGGCGCCCACGAGCAGCGCCGCGTTCGCGCGCAGCACCCGATCGGTCAGCCCGCTCTCGAGTGCCATCGTGCTGAACGGAGTGCCGTCCGAGCCGCCGGCGCGCAGCCGACGGAAGTGCTCCCGCATGTAGGCCTCGACGTCGCGCAGCTCGGTGATCGCGCCGCGATACGCCGACCAGGTGATGCCGATGTCGAGCAACGGGGCGATGGTGTTGCCCCACCGAAGAATTCGGGCGCGCTCCGCGGTCGGCACGCCGAGCAGGTCGCTGATCACCGCGGCCGGCACCTGAGCGGCGTAGTCCCCGATCAGATCGACCTCACCGCGCCCGTCGAGCCCGTCGAGGAGCTCGAGGGTCAGCTCGTCGATGCGGGCGTCGAGAGTGGCGATGGCGCGTGGGGTGAAGCTGCGCGCCACCATCTTGCGATAGCCGGTGTGCACGGGCGGGTCGGTCATCAGCATCGACGGCGCCTCGACGGGGTTGGGCAGCTCGGGGTCGAGTCGGCGGACGACCCGCGCGAGAGCGTCGGGCAGGCCGGTTTCAGACGGATCGGCCACGCGGAAATCGTTGTCGCGCAGTATCTCTCGGCAGACCGCGTGGTCTGCGGTGACCATCACCGCTGGCGTCTGCGTCAGGGGGCCGCCCCCGCGGATCTCTTCGATGCGACGCAGCCGCCCCGCAGAATCCTCCCGTCCGAGGGTCAACGCCGCCATCGGTTCCCCGTGGCGAGCTCGATAGGAGAGAAAGGCCCGCGGGAGCCCGTGCAGCGCTGTCCAGCGCATCCAGGTCGATAGGTTGCCAGCCATACCTCGACGGTAGGCACTCCAGCGCATGGGCGCATCGGCCCAGGAGCTGATCATGGTCTCCTACCCTGGTAGGAGACCGACCGCCGCCCGCAGACGGTTCCGCGGCTGCGGGACCGCTCCTAGACTGGGACGATGCTCGATGCGCTGCGGCACCGCGTGCGCGTGTACGCCGCGCGCACAGTGCAGGACGTGCCGGGCGGCTACACATGGCCGTTCGTCGTCAGCATCGACGTGACGATGGTCGTGGTGGCAGTGATCGCGGCCCTTCAGCGGCCGTGGTCGCATTGGTGGCTTGCAGCCGTCGCCGTGCTGATCGGTGTCCTGCCCGACATCGTGTTCGTCGTCGCCGGCCGGCGCGTGCCCGTCACCGTCGAGGCGACGACGGTGTGGCTGGCGTGGATGGTGACCACCGCGGTGTTCCTTTTCGGCTTCCCGACCCCGATCGCCGGCGATTTCGCGCCGATCCTTCTCGGCCTTCTGACCGGCGTGATCGGTTCGTTCACCTCATCGCGGGGTGGGCTGCTCGTCGCCGTGTCGGCGGCGGTCCTGGTCGCGGTGGCGGCGATGGCCGGTCGGGTGGACACGCCGTGGCTGTACCTGAGCTTCGTCGCCATCGGCCTGCTCGTCGGCTCGCTGATGCGCACCCAGCAGGAGTTGCTCCTGGAACAGCGGCGGGCCCAGGCCAAACGCGCCGAGCACGCCGCCGCCGACGAGCGTCGCCGCATCGCCCGTGAGGTCCACGACGTCATCGCGCATTCCCTGAGCGTGACTCTGCTGCACGTCACCGGTGCCCGTCGCGACCTGCAGGTCGACCGCGACGTCGACGAGGCCGTGGACGCGCTCGAACAAGCGGAGCGCCTCGGACGTCAGGCGATGGCCGACATCCGGCACACCGTCGGCCTGCTCGACGACGCGACCAGCACCGCGGTTCCCGAGCCAGGAATCGGCGATGTCGCCGCGCTCGTCGACGATTTCGTGCAGGCGGGACTGTCGGTGTCACTGCGCATCACCGGCGACACCGGTCGGATCTCCGCCGCGGAAGGACTCGCGCTCTATCGCATCGCTCAGGAGTCGCTCGCCAACGTCGCCAAGCACGCACCCGAGTCGACGACGGCGGTCACCCTCGAGGTCGCGGGTTCGGCGGCGGCGCTCACGGTCGTGAACCGGATGCCGGCTCTCGTCGCCGGCGCGCGCCGGCAAGACCGGCAGGAAGGGCGAGGCATGCGTGGGATGCGCCAACGGATCGAACTTCTCGGCGGCACCCTGGACGCGGGCCAGGACGGCGGGCAGTGGTCGGTGCGCGCGGTGATCCCGAGCGGCACGCTGTGACCACCGAGATGGTGAGCGCGTTGCTCGTCGACGACCAGGAGTTGGTGCGCTCGGGCCTGCGGCGCATCCTGCGCCGCCGTGACGGGATCGCCGTCGTCGCCGAGTGCGCCGACGGTGACGAGGTGCCCGGCGCCGTGGCCGAGCACGACCCCGACGTGGTCGTGATGGATCTGCGGATGAAGCGCGTCAACGGGATCGAGGCGACTCGCGCCCTGACCGAGGGTGGCGGACCGCCGGTGCTGGCGCTCACGACGTTCAGTGACGAGGAGCTGCTCTCGGGTGTATTACGCGCCGGGGCAGCAGGTTTCGTGCTGAAGGATTCACCGGCGGAGGAGCTCATCCGGGCTGTACACGCCGTCGCGCGCGGCGACGGCTACCTCGACCCGTCGGTGACGGCGCGTGTGTTGACCACCTACCGCACTGCGGCTACCAGCCCTGCGCCCGACGTGGTGCGGGAGCTGACACCGCGGGAGCTCGACGTGTTGACGCTGATCGCCAAGGGCCGCTCCAACAGTGAGATCGCCGAAGAGTTGGTGATCTCCGGGGTAACCGTGAAGAGTCACATCGGCCGCATCTTCGGCAAGCTGGGATTGCGGGACCGCCCGGCAGCGATCGTCTACGCCTACCGGCACGGCATCGTCGCCGCCCGCTGATCAGACGCGTCTGGGCGCCGCGAGACGTTCGCGCCGCAGCGTGTCGACCTCGGGAAGGTCAAGGGGGGCAAGCGGTCCCACCACCTTGGTGAGTAGGTAGTCGGCTAGCTCGGGGTTGCGCGCGAGGCAGCATCCGTGCAGATATGTTGCCACGATGCTGTCCTGCACCGCGCCGTCGAAGCCCGAGCCCGCCCGGTTGCCCGCGCCTTTGGTGACCGCGGCCAGCGGACGCGCCTGTGCGCCCAGATCGGTTCCGCCGCGGTGATTCTCGAAACCCGTCAACTGCTGCGTGAGCCCTTCGATCAACGGTGTCGAGGCCACCTCGCCGATCGTGCGTTCCGGCTGCGGCGATGTCGTCACGTCCAGCAGTCCGACTCCCGACACCCGTTCCCCGGCCGACGTCTCGTACCAGTGTCCCAGCACCTGGATCGCCGCGCAGATGGCCAGCACCGGGGCGCCGCGTGAAACCGCCTGTTGCAGGCCGGGATAGCGGGCCAGATGTTTGGTCGCGAGCCGCTGTGCGTAGTCCTCTGCGCCGCCCAGGGTGTAGAGATCCAGCTCGGCGGGCACCGGATCATCGAGCGTGATCTCGACGATGTCGGCGTCGATACCGCGCAACCGCAGGCGCTGACGCAGCACCAGCGAATTGCCGCCGTCGCCGTAGGTGCCCATCACGTCGGGCAGGACGAGTCCGATGCGGACCGCGGATTCGCTCATGGCAGCCGCCTGTTCAGCTGGAGGAACGCCGTGTAGTTGGCCAGCACCTCGACGTGGCCCGGTGGGCAGCTGCGGATCGCGGCCATCGTGTCGTGCACCAGCGTGTGCTCGACTCCGGCGTAGCCGAGGCGCACCGCGAGATCGGTGCCGCGTTCCCCGGCTGCGACCACCGGCACGTCCTCGAAGTGTTCGAAGCGGACGTCCCACAGCCAGGACAGGTCTTCGCCGTCGGGTACCTGTCCGTTGACCGAGATCACCACCCCCGCTGCGTCGCGGTCGAGCATCGACAGCGCCTCCTGCCATCCGGCGGGGTTCTTGGCCAGCAGCAGGCGGGCGGTGTGCGACGGGGCGACCGGCACGGTGCGGTAGCGGCCTGCCACTTCGTCGACGGCCGAGACGGCGGCGACGGCGGCGGCGGGGTCGGCGCCGAGGGTGACTGCAGCGGCGACGGCCTGGGTCGCGTTGCCGCGGTTGACGGTGCCGGGCAGGGTGAGCGTCATCGGCAGGCTCAGGCCGTCGGGGCCGTAGATGTGGGTGTCGTCGTACCACCAGTTCGGGGTGGGCCGGCGGAAATCGCAGCCCGTCGAGTGCCAGTCCGCTCCCTCGCGCACGATCACCTCACCCGACCGCGGGCAGCTCACCGAATCGCTGGCCCAGCCACCGCCGGCAGCCACCCACACCACATGGGGGTGGTCGTAGGCGGCCGAGGTCATCAGGACGTCGTCACAGTTGGCGACCACCACGGCGGCCCGGTGGCGCTCCAAGCCCCCGCGCAGGGTCCGCTCGATGTGGTTGATCTCACCCACGCGGTCGAGCTGATCCCGCGACAGGTTGAGCAGCACGATCACCGATGGGGAGACGGCGTCGCTGACATGCGGGACGTGCATCTCGTCGACCTCGAGCGCAGCCAGGGGCGCATCCGGCGCGGCGGCCAGCGCGGCCACCAGCCCGGCATCCATGTTGGCGCCCTCGGCGTTGGTCGCGACGGGCCCGACGGTGGCCAACGCCGCAGCTGTCATCCGGGTGGTGGTGGATTTCCCGTTGGTGCCGGTGATGACGACCGTGCGGCGGCCCTGTCCGAGCTGCGCCAGGATCGAGCGGTCGATCGTCATCGCGACGAGCCCGCCGATCATCGCCCCCGCGCCGCGGCCGGTGACCCGTGACGCCCAACGGGCGCCTGCACCTGCTGCGAGCGCCGCCCGTGCGCGTACCGAGACCATTCCCGGCAGTTTAGAGAAGGGGCCGACACGCGGCGTGGGGAGCAAGGCTTGTCGGGGCTGCGTGCCATCCTCGGGGGGTGAGCTCAACCGCCGTCAGCACCTGGGGCCGGCCCGCCGAGCAGGCGGGCGCGGGGTGGGCGGTCGTCGACGTCGAGACCTCCGGTTTCCGGCCCGGGCAGGCGCGCGTCGTCAGCGTCGCCGCGCTCGCGCTCAGTGACGACGGCAACGTGGAGAAGAGCCTCTACTCGCTGCTCGATCCGGGGGTCGATCCGGGCCCAACCCATATTCACGGCCTCACCGCGGAGATGCTCGCCGGGCAGCCGACCTTCGCAGACGTCGTCCAGGATCTGTGCGAGGTGCTGCGGGGCCGCACGCTGGTCGCGCACAACGTCGGCTTCGACTACGCGTTTCTCGCCGCCGAGGCCGAGATGGTGGGTGCGGCCCTACCGACGGACACCGTCATGTGCACCGTCGAGCTCGCCCGCCGGTTGGACCTCGGACTGGAGAACCTGCGGCTCGAGACTCTGGCCGCGCACTACGGGGTGACCCAGATGCGCCCCCATGACGCTCTCGACGACGCGATGGTGCTCGCGCAGATCCTCAAGCCGGTGCTGGTGCGCGCCTGCGAGCGGCGCGCGTGGCTGCCGGTGCACCCGGTGTCGCGGCGCACGTGGCCCAACGGTCGCATCACTCACGACGAGCTGCGTCCATTGAGAGCGGTGGCTACGCGGCTCCCGTGTTGCTTCGCCAATCCCGGCCGGTACGTTCCCGGGCGTCCGCTGGTGCAAGGCATGCGGATCGCGGTGGCCGCCGAGGTCGAACGTACCCACGAGGAGTTGATCGAACGCGCGCTTCAGGCGGGCCTCGCCTTCACCGAGTCCATCGACCAGAACACGTCACTGGTCGTCTGCGATACACCGGAAGTGCAGCAGGGCAAGGGTTTTCAGGCGAAAGAACTGGACGTTCCGGTGATGGCGTCGGCGGAGTTCACGGATGCTGTGGTGTCAGTCATAGGTGGTACCCAGGTCGAAGACTTCGTCGGCTCCGACCTGGGCGATGACCAACTCGCCTTGTTCTGAATCAGGGCGCTTCGCAGATCCGTCCCGGCGTGCATCCCGCGACGTCAGGCATCCCGTCCTGACCCGGCGGAATTTCCCCGACGATGGGCGGCGGACCGCCCTCGGGTGCCGTCGCGTCACATGCGGCGCCACGTGCGGCACCGCCCGGGTCGTCACACGGCACATTGGGCTGTGCACCGGCGATGGGTGCCATCGCGATGACCGTCGCGGCGGCCCCGGTCAGCATGGCTGTTCCGAAGGTGAAGAGTTTCATGCTGCTGTGAATTACCGGCGTGATCGCTGTTTAAACGGCCTAATCGTCGCGATGACGTAGACCCCGCACGGAAACTGTATCAACACAACACTTTTCAAGATCAGCTCAGCGCCGGGCGGCCCGGTTCACCGCCGACACCACCGCGCGCAGCGACGCCGTCGTGATCGAGGTCGCGATCCCGACACCCCACACGGTCTTGCCGTCGATCGAGGCCTCCACGTACGCCGCGGCCTGCGCTTCTTCGCCCGAGGACATGGCGTGCTCGGAGTAGTCGAGCACGTTGACGTCGTAACCGATCGCGCCCAGCGCATCACAGAACGCCGCCAGCGGCCCGTTGCCGGCGCCGACGATCTCACGTTCCGCGCCGTCGACCTTGACGACCGCGGTGATGGTGTCGGTCCCGCCGTCCACCTCGGCGGCGTCGACGCGTTGCCGCATGCGCTCCAGCGGTGTGATCGGCGCCAGGTACTCCTCGTGGAACGCGTCCCACATCTCCTTCGGCGACACCTCGCCACCCTCACCATCGGTGATCGCCTGGATGGCCGCGGAGAACTCGATCTGCAGTCGCCGGGGCAGCGCCAACCCGTGGTCGGCCTTCATGATGTAGGCCACGCCGCCCTTGCCGGACTGCGAGTTCACCCGGATCACGGCCTCGTACGTGCGTCCGACGTCCTTGGGGTCGATCGGCAGGTAGGGAACCTGCCACAGGATGTCGTCGACATCCGAATCCTGTTCGTCGGCCGACACTTTCATCGCATCCAGGCCCTTGTTGATGGCGTCTTGGTGACTGCCGGAGAAGGCCGTGTACACCAGATCGCCGCCGTATGGGTGCCGTTCGTGGACGGGCAGCTGATTGCAGTACTCGACGGTGCGGCGGATCTCGTCGATGTTGGAGAAGTCGATCTGCGGGTCGACGCCGCGGGAGAACATGTTCAGCCCCAGCGTCACCAGGCACACGTTGCCGGTGCGCTCGCCGTTGCCGAACAGGCATCCCTCGATGCGGTCCGCGCCGGCCTGATAGCCGAGTTCGGCTGCGGCGACGGCAGTTCCGCGATCGTTGTGCGGGTGCAGGCTCAAGATGATGCTGTTGCGCGGGGTCAGGTGCCGGTTCATCCACTCGATGGAGTCGGCATACACGTTCGGCGTGGCCATCTCCACCGTCGCCGGCAGGTTCACGATCAGCGGTACCTCGGGCGTCGGCGCCACGATCTCGGCGACGGCGTTGCAGACCTCGACGGCGTATTCCAGCTCGGTGCCGGTGTAGGACTCAGGGGAGTACTCGAAGCGCCACTGGGTGCCGGGGTACTTCTCGGCCTCCTCGACGCACATCCGGGCGCCGTCGGTGGCGATCTTCTTGACGGCGTCACGGTCGGCGCGGAACACGACGCGGCGCTGCAAGATCGACGTCGAGTTGTAGAAGTGCACGATCGCGCGGGGCGCGCCTTCACAAGCCTTGAAGGTCTTCTCGATCAGCTCGGGGCGGCACTGCGTCAGCACCTGGATCGTCACGTCGTCGGGGATCGCGCCCTGCTCGATGATCTCGCGAACGAAGTCGAAGTCGGTCTGACTCGCCGACGGGAAGCCGACCTCGATCTCCTTGTAGCCCATGCGGACCAGCAGGTCGAACATCCGACGCTTGCGGGCCGGGCTCATGGGGTCGATCAGCGCCTGGTTGCCGTCGCGCAGGTCCACTGCGCACCACAGCGGGGCCACGTCGATGACCTTGTCGGGCCAGGTGCGGTCGGGCAGCGTGACGGGCTCTACTTCAGCGGCGAAGCTGCGGTACCGGTTGACCGGCATCGCGGAGGAGCGCTGGGTGTTCCAGGCGGGCTGGCCGTCAGGACGGGGACCGGCAGGCGTGGTGATCGTGCGTACCGAATGGAAGGCGTCGGGGGTGAAGTTCTCGGTCATGATGTGGGCTCCGGGTTGGTCTTGGGAATCTCAGACCGGCGCATCGCGAATACCCGCGACGGGAGGCCAGTCTGGATCAGACCCCGTCGCGGCGTCCGAGAAGGAGCACCCGCTGCACGCGGATGACTGTACTCCCGCGGGCGCGCCGGGCAAAACGCCGGTTGTGCGACCGCGGTGGTGCGGTGTCATCCGCGACACGCCGCGGCGGGCGTATCGGGACGCACACTCGGCGCCTCAGATGTGTGAGTCGGGGAACGCGATCACCGACAGGAACCGGATCGGTACCTCGACCAGGTCGACGGGGCCGTGCGCGCCCTCGCCGTCGAACTGCAGCGAATCGCCGGGGTGCAGCCGGTAGACCGAGCGACTGTGGCTGTAGTCCATGACACCTTCGAGCATGTAGATGAACTCGGTGCCCGGGTGCTGGAACAGCGGATACGTCCGGCTCTTCTCCGACAGCGTGACTTGCAGACACTCCAGGCGCTTGTGTTCGCCGCGCAGGGAGCCGAGCAGTTCGTAGTCGTGCCCCTCGCGGGTGCCCTCGCGCACGATCCGCGCGCCGGTGCCCGACCGCACGAACGCCGCTGGGCGCTCGACGTCGGCGCCGCGGAACAGGCTCGTCACCGGCACGTCGAAACCCTTGGCGAGCAGCGCCAGCGTGGACAGGCTGCAGGACGTCTGCGCGTTCTCGATCTTGCTCATCATCGCCTTCGAGATGCCGATGCGCGCGGCGGTGTCGGCAACGGTGAGGCCCTGCTGCAGCCGCAGAAGCCTCACGTTGCGTCCGATCGCCGTCTCGATCTCGAGTTCGTCGACCGGCTCCTGCGGATCGCGGTCGCGGGCGGTGCCGGACTTGTTGCGCAGCAGCGATGCGTGATCGTCAGCAGAGGTCACAGCTCACCTGTCTAGCGCATCTGTCCGGCGCCGGCGTACGGGTACGGCGTGGTGAGCAGGTCGCCCTCGGCGAAGCGGGACAGCCGGAAATCCGATGCGGGAATGCGGGGGTCGCGGCTGTGCCCGTCGGTGACGATGTCGGCGGCGAGCCTGCCCACCGCAGGCGCGATCTTGAAGCCGTGCCCGGAGAAGCCCGCGGCGACGACGACGCCGTCGAGATCGGTGCGGGAGATCACCGGATTCCAGTCGGGCGTCACGTCGTAGCAGCCGGCGTAGCTACTGGTGATGACCGCATCGGGGAAACCGGGGAAGCGGGTGCCGACCTTGTCCACGGTGAGGTCGACGAACTCTTCGGTCGCCCGGTTGAGATAGCTGTCCGGGTCGGCGGTCTGCGCATCGCTGAGGTCACTGTTGCCGAAGAGGATCTCGCCACCCACCTCGGGCCGCACGTACTGCAGCGAGACCAGATCGGAGAACACAGGCACCGGAGGAAGATCGACGCCGGGGTCGATCAGCACGATCTGCTCGCGTACGACGCGGATGGGGACGTCGATGCCGTACGGCGCGAGGAACGGTTGTGTCCACACCCCGGTGGCGACGACGACGGTGCCCGCGGCGATCTCGGTGCCGTCGGCCAGTGCGACCCCGGTCACGCGATCGCCACTGGTGGTCAATCCCGTTGCGGCACAGCCCTGGAGGATGCGGACACCGGCTGTCCGAGCTGTCGTGGCGAATGCCTGGGCGGTCTGGTACGCGTCGCCGTACCCGCCGCGCGACTCGTACCCGAAGGCCGCGAAAGGCTCCAGATCGGCGAACGGCCACAGTGTCGCGACCTCGCTGCGGTCGATCTCCTCGGTGTGCACGCCGACGGCTTGTTGGGCGGCAAGGCTTTTCCGTAGCGCGTCGACGTTGGCTTCGCCGACGCCGACGACATAACCGGTCTGGCGGAACCCGATGTCGGTGCCGAAGATGTCGATGGCCTGCTCGAACACCTCCAGCCCGGTGGCCGCCATCGCGGCCAGCGAGCTGACCCCGTAATGGCAGCGCACGATGCCGCTGGACTTGCCCGTCATACCGGAGCCGACAGTGCCGCGTTCGACGACGACGACGTCCGTGACGCCGCGCTCGGCGAGTGCCCATGCCGTCGCGCATCCCTCGAGCCCGCCGCCGACGATGACGACGTCGGCCATGTTCACAGTCCCGGAATCCACGACGTGCCGGCCAGAGGGACCTTCGCCATCGCGGCGGCCTCGATGCTGACCGCGACCAGATCGTCGGGTTCGAGGTGGCAGACGTGGGACTTGCCGCATGCCCGCGCGATCGTCTGCGCTTCCATCGTCAGCACCCGCAGGTAGTTGGCCAGTCGCCGGCCGGCGGCCACCGGGTCGAGGCGGGCGGCGAGCTCGGGATCCTGGGTGCTGATGCCCGCCGGATCGTTGCCGTCCTGGTAATCGTCGTAGAAACCTGCTGCGCTGCCCAGTTTTTCGTACTCGGATGCGTAGCGTGGATGGTTGTCGCCCAGCGCGATCAGGGCAGCGGTGCCGATCGCGACAGCATCGGCGCCCAGCGCCAGCGCCTTGGCGACATCGGCGCCGTTGCGGATGCCACCCGACACGATCAACTGGACTCCAGCCTTTCCCGTCGCTCCGCTCGCCCCGGTCCTGTGGACCCCCAGCTCCTGCAGCGCGCGTACCGCCTCGGGGATCGCGGCCAGAGTGGGGATGCCGACGTGTTCGATGAACACCTCTTGGGTGGCGGCGGTCCCGCCCTGCATGCCGTCCACGACGACGACGTCCGCGCCGGCATGCACCGCGAGTTTCACGTCGTAGTAGGTGCGGGTGGCGCCGACCTTCACGTAGATCGGCTTCTCCCAGTCGGTGATCTCCCGCAGCTCGTTGATCTTGATGGTCAGATCGTCGGGGCCGGTCCAATCGGGATGGCGGCACGCCGAGCGCTGATCGATGCCCTGAGGGAGCGTGCGCATCGCAGCGACGCGTTCGGAGATCTTCTGCCCCAGCAACATTCCACCGCCACCGGGTTTCGCGCCCTGGCCGAGAACCACCTCGATCGCATCCGCCTTGCGGAGGTCGGCGGGGTTCATCCCGTACCGAGACGGCAGGTACTGGTACACCAGGTGCTTGCTCTGGCCGCGCTCCTCGGGCGTCATGCCGCCGTCTCCGGTGGTCGTCGACGTGCCGACCTCACTGGCGCCGCGGCCCAGCGCCTCCTTGGCCGGTCCGGACAACGCGCCGAAGCTCATGCCGGCGATGGTCACCGGGATCGCCAGGTGCAGCGGGTGTTTGGCGTGCCGGTCACCGAGAACCACGTCGGTGGCGCAGCGTTCGCGGTAGCCCTCGAGCGGATAGCGCGACATCGACGCACCCAGGAACAGCAGGTCGTCGAAGTGGGGGAGCCGGCGTTTGGCGCCCCAGCCGCGGATGTCGTAGACGCCGGTGTCGGCGGCGCGCTGGATCGCGGCGATGGTGGCGCGGTCGAAGGTGGCGGACTCGCGCAGGCCGAGGCGCGCGCGGTCGTCGGTGTCGGTCATCAGTAGCTCGCAGAGTTGTCGACGTGGAAGTGATACAGCGATCGCGCGGAGCCGTAGCGGGTGTAGGCGGCGGTGTCGTCGTCCTCGAAACCCGCTGCCTTGAGCAGTTGTTCGAGCTCTTCGTGGTGTTCGGCGCGCATCGGCTTGGCCACACAGTCGGCGCCGAGGGAGGCCACCTCACCCCGCACGTAGATGCGCGCCTCGTACAGCGAGTCGCCGAGTGCCTCGCCGGCGTCGCCGCGCACCACGAGACGGCCGGCCTGGGCCATGAACGCGCTCATGTGCCCGACGGTGCCGCCCACCACGATGTCCACGCCCTTCATCGAGATGCCGCACCGTGCCGCGGCGTCGCCCTCGATCACCAGCAGGCCACCGTGTGCCGTCGCACCAGCGGACTGGGAGGCGCTGCCTTTCACCCACACCGAGCCGCTCATCATGTTCTCCGCGACACCGGTGCCTGCGTTGCCGGCGATCACGACATCGGCCTGCTGATTCATGCCCGCGGCGTAGTACCCGACGTGGCCGTTGACCGTCACGCTGATCTGCGCGTCGAGGCCGACGGCGACGTTGTGCGCACCGGCGGGATGGTCGATGACGAACTCGCCCTGCAGGTCCGGGGCGTGCAGCGCGGCGTTGACCTCGCGCAGTGTCGTGGTCTGGAGGTCGAAGCGTGTCATCAACGGCTCCATGCGTAGACGACCTCCGGTTCGGGTTCCCAGATGCGGGCATTCTCGACGCCGGGAAGTCCTGACAAGGCGCGGTATTCACTGGCCATCGCCACCCAGTTGGTGGTCTCGGCGATGACCGCGGGTTTGCACGCGATCGCATCCCGGACCACGGCGAACGAGTCGCGGTTGGACACCAGCAGCGTGTAGAAGCCGTCGAAGGTCGCGCAGAGCTCCTTGAGCGCGCTCTCCACGTCGCGGCCCTCCGACAGCTGCGCCGCGATGAACCGGGCGCCGACCTCGGTGTCGTTCTCGCTGTCGAACACCACGCCGCGGGAACGCAGTTCACGACGGATGGTGGCGTGGTTGGCGAATGACCCGTTGTGGACCATGCACTGGCCCGGCCCGACTGCGTAGGGATGGCAACCCGACGGGGTGACCGCGGACTCGGTCGCCATCCGTGTGTGGCCGACGCCCTGCCAGCCCTGCGCCCCGGCCAGTCCCCATTGCTCGGTGAGTGCGCGGGGGTGGCCGACACCTTTGAGGACCGCCATATCGGAGCCGAAACCGGCGATGATCGCGTGCGGGTAGCACGACCTGACCGCCGCCAGCAGCGCCTCCGACGACGTGTCGCAGGACAGCAGGTGGCTGTCGCCGACGGCGACCACGTCGACGGCGACCACATCCTCGTCGAGGGCGGTGGCCACGGTGCGTCGGACCAGCTCGACGTCTTCGGCCCGCCCGGTGCCCAGATCGGCCACCGATACGCAGCCCTGACCCGGCGGGGCCCACGCGGGATCGCCGTAGACGGCGACGCCGGCCGAATCGCTTCCCCGGTCGCCCATTTCGCAGAGCATGCTGCTCAGCAGGGTGCCCAGGTGGGAGTAGAGCTCAGGTGTGCGCAGGTGCAACCCGACGATGCCGCACATTGTGTCCTCCGTGTTCAGCGCTGTCAGAAGGCGGTCAGGTACTGGTCGATCTCCCACGGGCTGACCGCGCTGTGGTAGTCGAAGAACTCTTCGCGTTTGAGGCCGGCGAAGTACGCGGCGACCCCGTCGCCGGCGGCGTCGAGCACGCCTGAGATGACGGTGTCGTTCTCGAATTCGTCGACGGCGTGCAGCAGCGTGGGCGGCAGCGGGCGGGCGCTGATCCCTGATCCGACTGCACCGGGATCGGTGCTGCGTTTGATTCCGTCGAGGCCGGCGCCGAGCGCCGCGGCGATCGCCAGGTAGGGGTTGGCGGAGCCGTCGCCGCCGCGCAACTCGACACGTTGGTTGTCCGGCACCCGGATGTAGTGGGTACGGTCGTTGCCGCCGTAGGTAGGCAGGCGGGGCGCCCAGGACGCACCGGAGCGCGTGGACACTGCGCCGGTTCTCTTGTAGGAGTTGACCGTCGGTGCGATCACCGCCTGTAGGGCGCAGGCGTGGTCGAGGATTCCGCCGATGAAACCGTATGCGGTGTCGGACAACCCGAGGCCTCGGTCGTCGGCGCCCTCAACGGGGAACACTGCGTTGCCCGCGCTGGTCAACGACAGGTGCAGGTGCAGGCCGCTGCCAGTCTTGTCGGAGAACGGTTTGGGCATGAACGTCGCGATCATGCCGCGCTCCGCGGCGATCATCGACAGCAGGTACCGCAGCGTGACGACACGATCGGCCGTGGTGATCGCGTCCGCGAAGGTGAAATTCTGCTCGAACTGGCCGTTGCCGTCTTCGTGGTCGTTGGCGTAGTTGGACCAGCCGAGACCGTTCATCGCGGCCGAGACGGTCGTCAGGTGGTCGTACATTCGGGTCACCCCGCGTGCGTCATAGCAGGGTTGGGACGCCGTGTCTGCCGCGTCGGCGACCGTGACGCCACCGTCGGCGGTGCGGCGCAGCAGGAAGTACTCGACCTCCGCGCCCACCCACGGCTCGAATCCGCCGTCGCTGCAACGTTGTACGAGATTCTTCAGGATGACCCGAGGGGCGTAGGGCCAGGGTGCGCCGTCGACGTGGGGGTCGCAGTGCACGATCGCGAGGCCCTCCTTGAGGAAGGGGACCGGGGTGAACGAGGCGGGGTCGGGCAGGGCCATCAGGTCCGGGTCCTTGGGCTCCTGACCCATGGCCCCGACGGCGTAGCCGGCGAAGCCGACGCCTTCGGTGGCCAGAAGGTCCACGGCCTCGACGGGAACCAGCTTGGCGCAGGGCTTTCCGCGCAGGTCGACGAAGAGCGCGAGGATGAATTTGGTACCGGCCTTCTCGGCTGCGATCGCGAGGTCCTGGGTCATGGCGTCCACCTTGTGTCTCTTGTAGGGAATCAATGTATCAGTAGCGGAAACACCCCGCACATCGAACGGCCGGTGCGAACGATGGAGCTGTTCGCACCGGCCGGCCGAGTGATCCGTCAGACGGGAGCGAGTTCGTACGACGCCTCGCGGTGGAACGCGGCGTCGATGCCCTTCTCCTCGTCGTCGGGCGAAATGCGGATGCCGACAGTCTTTTTCAGCGCATAAGCGATGATGCCGGCGACGACGAACGAGTAGACCATGACCGCGCCCGCTGCCACGGCTTGGCGCCACAGCTGGTCGAAGCCGCCACCGTAGAACAGGCCGTTGGTCGCATTGGGCATCGAGTCGCTGGCCAGGAGGCCGATCAGCAGGGTGCCGATGACGCCACCGACCAGGTGCACCCCGACCACGTCGAGCGAATCGTCGTAGCCGAAGCGCTCCTTCAGGCCCACCGCGTAGACGCACACCGCGCCGGCGATCGCGCCGAGGATGATGGCACCGACGGGGGTCACCGCACCGCAGGCGGGGGTGATCGCGACCAGGCCGGTGATCGCACCCGAGGCCGCGCCGACGCCGGTGACGTGACCGTCCTTGATCTTCTCCACGGCGATCCACGCCAGCGTCGCCGCGCAGGTCGCGACAAACGTGGTCACCATGACGATCGCGGCCGAATTGCCCGCTGCCAGGGCCGAACCACCGTTGAAGGCATACCAGCCGGCCCACAGCAGGCCGGCACCCAGCAGCGTCAGAGGCACGTTGTGCGGCTTGCGCAGCTGACCCCAGCTCGCCGACTTGCCGAGCACGATGGCGACGGCCAGCGCGGCCGCACCGGCGTTGATGTGCACCGCGGTGCCGCCGGCGAAGTCGATCGCCTTGAGTTTGTTGGCGATCCAGCCACCGGCCGAATCCTCGGTGACCACGCCGTCGAACGCGAAAACCCAATGGGCGACCGGGAAGTACACCAGCACCGCCCACAGCGTCGCGAAGCCCATCCACGCGCCGAACTTCATCCGGTCGGCGACCGCACCGGAGATCAGCGCCACGGTGATGGCGGCGAACAGCGCCTGGAAGATCGAGAACAAACTGACCGGCAGGCCAGAGATCGTGGTCTGCGTCTCGAGAAGATCCTTCATTCCGGCGAATTCGGTCAGGTTGCCGAGGAAGCCGCCGTAGGAGGTGCCGAAGACCATCGAGAAGCCGAACAGCACCCACAGCACGCCGACCACAGCGACCGCGCCGAACGTCATCATCATCATGTTCGTCGAGCTCTTGACGGACACCATGCCGCCGTAGAACAACGCGAGACCGGGGATCATCAGCGTGAGGCCGATGATGCAACACAGCATGAACGCGGTCGTCCCTGTATCCATAGAGTTCTCCTGCGATTACCGGCTCCGCTGCGGAGCCGTTCACCGACAGTTACCGATGTCTCTGTTACGTGGACTGTTTCCTCAGGTTTCGGGCGCGTAACGAGATTGGAGGGAGCCATGCCGGACGAGGTGGGGCGCGTGCCCCAGTACGACGTGTTCGCCGACGAATTCCGTGATCACGCCTACGACGGCCTGTTCAATGCCCACTACGACCGCCCGGCGTGCCTTGCGCTCCTCGGCGACGTGGCAGCAAAGACCGTTCTGGACGCGGCCTGCGGTCCGGGGCTCTACGCCGCCGAGTTGATCCGGCGCGGCGCCGCCGTTGTCGGATTCGATCAGAGTCCCCGGATGGTCGAGTTGGCGCGCCGGCACGCCCCAGCCGGACGCTTCCGGGTCCACGATCTCGCCGAACCCCTGCACTGGGTCGCCGATGAGTCCGTCGATCTCGTGCTGTTCGCGCTGGCGCTGGAGTACGTCGACGACCGTGTCGGCGCGCTGCGCGAGTTGCGACGGGTGCTGCGCCCCGACGGTGCCCTCGTGCTGTCGCGCCAGCATCCCACCGGCGACTGGCTGCGCCACGGGGGGAACTACTTCGAGAGCAGGGTGATCGAGGAGACGTGGAGTCGTGGCTGGAGGGTGCGTTACTGGCTGGCGCCGCTCGAGCAGACCTGCGACGAGCTGCGCGCCGCCGGCTTCCTGATCGAGCGGTTGACGGAACCGCGGCCGGTCCCGGAGGCGGCGAGCATCGACGCGGACAAGTACCGCCAGCTGACCCACGAACCCACCGGCTTCATGGCCATCCGGGCGATCCCGGACCCGCGCTGATCAGCTCAGCGGCCAGTTGAGCACGATCTCGTCCAGCGGGCGCCGTTCGCGGGGCGCGCGATCGCGCTCGGCGATGTCGGGGTCTACGTCGGCGTAGTCGCCGAGCCGGCCGACCGCGATCACCATCAACGGGCGCAGCTCTTCGGGCAGATCGAACGCCTCGACGGCCCCCTCGGTAGAAAAGCCCGCCATCGGGTGCACGATGAGGCCCCGCGCGACGGCCTCGACCGACAGCATCCCCAGGGCCGACCCGGCGTCGACACAGGCGTACTGCGCGGTGTTCTCGTCAGGTCCCTGATCGGCGCACAACAGGATCAGGGCGCTGGCCACCTTGGCGTAGCTGTTCCCTCCCCTGAGCAGGTCGGCCAACGTGCCGAACGTCTCGTCGCCGCGGCGGGCCACCACGAACCGCACCGGCTGGCGTCGCCCCCACGTCGGCGCCCACCGGGCGGCCTCGAGGAGCGCGATCAGCTCGTCGTCGGTGAGGTCGGCCGCCGGATCGAACGCGCGCGGACTCCAGCGAGCAGCGATAGGCGGGTGCACGGGGACCGAGGTCTGGGCCAACCGATCAGGGGACGTCACACCGGCGACGCTACTGGCGCGAATAAATCGGGAGCGCGCAGCCTTTATCCTTGTTCGGGATCTCCCCGGCTGTCGAAACAGTGATGAAAGGTTCTGCAGTGGCGCTCGTCGTACAGAAGTACGGCGGATCCTCGGTGTCCGACGCCGAGCGCATCCGCCGTGTGGCCGAGCGCATCGTCGAAACCAAGAAGGCCGGCAACGACGTCGTGGTCGTGGTCTCGGCGATGGGCGACACCACCGACGAGCTGCTCGACCTGGCCAAACAAGTCTGCCCGGCCCCCCCAGCTCGCGAACTCGACATGCTCCTGACTGCTGGGGAGCGGATCTCCAACGCGCTGGTCGCGATGGCGATCGAGTCGCTCGGTGCCCAGGCCCGCTCCTTCACCGGCTCCCAGGCCGGCGTGGTCACCACCGGCACCCACGGCAACGCCAAGATCATCGACGTCACCCCCACCCGGCTGCGCTCGGCGCTCGACGAGGGCCAGATCGTGCTCGTCGCCGGCTTCCAGGGCGTCAGCCAGGACACCAAGGACGTCACCACCCTCGGCCGCGGCGGCTCCGACACCACCGCCGTCGCCGTCGCAGCGGCCCTGAACGCCGACGTCTGTGAGATCTACACCGACGTCGACGGCATCTTCACCGCCGACCCGCGAATCGTGCCCAACGCCCGGCGCCTGGACACCGTCTCCTTCGAGGAGATGCTCGAGATGGCCGCGGCGGGCGCCAAGGTGCTGATGTTGCGGTGCGTCGAGTACGCCCGCCGGTTCGATTTGCCCATCCACGTCCGCTCGTCGTACTCCGACCGGCCGGGCACCATCGTCACAGGATCGATCGAGGACATCCCCATGGAAGACGCCATCCTCACCGGAGTAGCCCACGACCGCGGGGAGGCGAAGGTGACCGTCGTCGGCCTGCCCGACGTCCCCGGCTACGCCGCCCAGGTGTTCCGCGCGATCGCCGACACCGACGTCAACATCGACATGGTGCTGCAGAACATCTCCAAGGTCGAAGACGGAAAGACCGACATCACGTTCACCTGCTCGCGGGAGAGCGGGCCGGGCGCGGTGGAGAAGCTGACCTCCCTGCAGGACGAGATCGGCTTCACCCGGGTGCTCTACGACGATCACATCGGCAAGGTCTCGCTCATCGGTGCCGGCATGCGCAGCCACCCCGGCGTCACGGCGACCTTCTGCGAGGCGCTGGCCAAGGCCGGCATCAACATCGACCTGATCTCCACCTCCGAGATCCGTATCTCGGTGCTGATCAAGGACACCGAACTCGACCGCGCCGTCGCCGCCCTGCACGAAGCCTTCGGGCTCGGGGGCGACGAGGAAGCCGTCGTCTATGCGGGAACGGGACGCTGACTATGGCCGGGCGAGCGAAGCGACGGGGGAAATAATGGTGAGCATCGGTGTTGTGGGAGCGACCGGCCAGGTCGGTCAGGTCATGCGAACCCTGTTGGTGCAGCGCGACTTTCCGGCCACCGAGGTCCGGTTCTTCGCCTCGGCCCGCTCGGCGGGCAAGAAGTTGGAGTTCCGCGGGCAGGAGATCGAGGTCGAGGACTCCGAGACGGCCGACCCGTCCGGACTGGACATCGCGCTGTTCTCCGCCGGTGCGACGATGTCGCGGGTGCAGGCGCCGAGATTCGCCGCCGCGGGCGCAGTCGTGATCGACAACTCCTCGGCGTGGCGCAAGGATCCCGATGTGCCGCTGGTGGTCTCGGAGGTGAACTTCGCGCGGGACGCCGGGGTGCGGCCCAAGGGCATCATCGCCAACCCGAACTGCACGACGATGGCCGCGATGCCGGTGCTCAAGCCGCTGCACGAGAAGGCCGGCCTGGTGCGCATGATCGCCTCCACCTACCAGGCGGTCTCGGGCAGTGGGCTCGCCGGTGTCGAGGAACTGTTCGGTCAGGCCAGCGCCGTGGTGTCCGAGAGTCAGGCGCTGGTGCACGACGGGAGCGCCGTGGCGTTCCCGGCGCCGAACAAGTACGTGGCGCCGATCGCGTTCAACGTCGTTCCGCTGGCCGGATCGCTGGTCGACGACGGCTCCGGTGAGACCGACGAGGACCAAAAGCTGCGCAACGAGAGCCGCAAGATTCTCGGGATTCCTGACCTCGCAGTGTCGGGTACCTGTGTGCGGGTGCCGGTCTACACCGGGCATTCGCTGTCGCTGAATGTCGAGTTCGCACAGCCGTTGTCGGCCGCCGAAGCCACCGAGATCCTCTCCGGCGCGCCGGGCGTCACGCTGGTCGACGTCCCGACGCCGCTGGCGGCCGCCGGTACCGATGAGTCGCTGGTCGGCCGCATCCGGCAGGACCCGGGCGTGCCCGACGGTCGAGGGCTCGCGCTGTTCGTCTCCGGCGACAATCTGCGAAAAGGCGCGGCGCTGAACACCATTCAGATCGCCGAGTTACTGGCCGCCCAGCTCTAGTACGCCGAAACCGACGTTTGGGCGGGTAAGTGCGAGAGATGGGCGCCATTTCGTCGATCTCGGCGCTGCTGCTGCCGCCCGCGCTCACCCTCGTGCTCGCTGCCGGGGCGAATGCCACGCCGGTCGAACTGCCGCCGCTGCAGCCGGGGCAGGTGCTGCGCGTCGGCCCGGTGGCCGGAACCGGAACGCCGACAGCCGATTACGGTATCGGTGCGACGGACCTGTGCGAGTTCATGCAGTTCCCCTCCGGCATCCTGCAGGTGTGCGGTGACAGCTTCGCCGGCCAGGGCGTCGGCTTCGGCGGGTGGTACTCGCCGATCGCACTACATGTCGTCGACGGCTCGCTGGAAGACCCCGGCGGAGTGCGCTACGACGGAGTGACGGGTATCGGCACTCCGCTGCTCGCCGACCCGACGCCGCCGGGTTCGTCACAGCTGCCCGCGGGCATCGTCGAGATCAACCGCGAGAACTATCTGCTCGTCACCACGACCAAGGATCTGCGCCCCCAGTCGTCACGGCTGGTCAAAGCTGATGCAGGACAGGGCAGATGGGCCACCGTGCCCGGCTCTGTGCGCGACGCCGGCTATGCCGGCGGCGGGCAGTCCCAGATCAGCGGTTACTACGATCCGATCCCGACTCCTGACTCGCCGCGGGGTTGGGTGTACATCGTCGCGAACAATTTCGATCGCACCGGCCCGCTGACCCTCTACCGGACTCCGCCGCAGACGTTCACCGATCGGGCTTCCTGGCAGGCGTGGTCTCCCGCCGGATGGGGCATGCGGCCGGCCCCGCTGTGGGGTGACCGGATCGGTGAGATGAGCGTGCGCCAGATCGACGGGCGGACAGTGCTGTCGTACTTCAATGCCAGCACCGGGAACATGGAGATGCGCGTCGCCGACGATCCGACCCAGCTCGGAACCGCACCGGTGACCACCGTCGTCGTCGCGGCGCCCTGGCCGGAGCAGGCCGACGATCTGCCTGCGCCACAGGACAATCGGCTCGCCCAGCCCTACGGCGGCTATCTCTCGCCTGCCTCCACACCCGATGCCGTGCGCGTGTTCGTCAGCCAGTGGAACACCGCCCCCCGTGGCGGAAGCCCGTACCGGGTCATTCAGTTCGCGGTGAACCCGCTCAAACCCTGATCGCAGGTCTCTCACCGAGATCCACCGAGCGAGCCTCATGGCACCCCGAGCGCCGGCACCATCTCGTCGGGCGCCGCATCGCGGTATCCCGGGCAGCTGGTTTCGATGCTGAAGCTGTGCCCCTCGCGCTCGCTGTCGTTCGGCGGCATCCGCCCGCGGACGGTGTAGGTGTCGTCGACCTTCGTGCCGACGACGGCGTCCGGGTCGGCGACGAAACCCCTGAGGTCGTCGTGGCGGAGCCCGACTCTGAACACCGTGATCTGGCGATGACGGCCAATGTGCAGGCGGACCATTCGACGTCGCCCCTCGCTCACCAGGATCACCACACTGTCATCCGGCTGTCTGACACAGCTCACATCCCGGGTGGTGATGGTACGGCGTTCGCCGTCGTACTGGATCGACGTGACCACCTCGGGGCCGTGGCCCGCGCAGGCGCTGAGGATAACGACGATGACGATGATCGACAGGGAGGTGGGCCTTTGGTACCTCAGAACGTGACCCCACCGCCGCCGCGCCAACGTCCGCCGGGCCAGGGTCCGTCGATGCCGATCATGGCTTCTCCCCACGGTGACGTTTCCGCAGGATATCCCGAGCTCCGACTGACTACCAGCGCAGCCTCATAGCCAATTCACAGGCCACACCTAACCGTTGTTGTGCGTCGTGGAGCAGGATCGTGCGCATGAGTGAGACACCGCCACCGTCGACACCCTCGTCACCCCCGCCGGACCACAACGAGCCCGTTACTGGACCCGTCTTCACGCCGCCACCTCCCACCTCCACCGAGCAGCCGGTCACCTACCCGGGCCCGCCCCAGACCGTGTACGTCGAGCGGTCCAGCCGCCTCACCAAGGTGGCCGCCTGGGTCGGCATCGTCGCCGGGTCGCTGTTCATCGTGGTCGTGATCTTCGGTGCGGGCTTCTTCACCGGGAAGGCCGTCGGCAACCATCGCGACTACGACCGCGGCCACGAGATGATGATGCGCCCCGGTCCGGCGATGTTCCCGATGGGCCCGCCGGGAGGGTTCCAGCGCGGTCCCTCCTTTTCGGGTCCCTTCGGCCGGGGACAGATCATCGAGATCCCGCGCCCACCCGGCGGTTCTCCGCAGGCTCCCGATACGCCGGCGCCGCCGCGGCCCTGAGGGCGGATTTTTCGCGCGGCTTTGGGGGTATGCGGCGATGGATGGCGGCTCAGCCCGACAGCCGCCCAGCGCCGAGGAGATCAGATGTCTGAGAAGTACGCGACCACCGACGGCGGGGCACCGGTCCCCAGCCTCGAGCACTCGCTGACCGTCGGTCCCGACGGGCCCATCCTGCTGCAGGACCACTATCTGCTCGAACAGATGGCCAACTTCAACCGGGAGCGCATCCCCGAGCGTCAGCCCCACGCCAAGGGTGGGGGCGCCTTCGGAGAGTTCGAGGTGACACACGACGTCAGCGCGTTGACCAAGGCGGCCTTCCTCCAACCGGGCGTCAAAACCGAGATGGTGGCCCGGTTTTCGACGGTGGCCGGCGAGCGGGGCAGCCCAGACACCTGGCGTGACCCGCGCGGGTTCGCCCTGAAGTTCTACACGTCGGAGGGCAACTTCGACATGGTCGGCAACAACACGCCGGTGTTCTTCCTACGTGATCCGATGAAGTTCCAGAACTTCATCCGCAGCCAGAAGCGGCTGCAGGCCTCCAACGTGCGCGATCACCACATGCAGTGGGACTTCTGGACGTTGTCCCCGGAGTCGGCGCATCAGGTCACGTGGCTGATGGGGGACCGTGGCATCCCGAAGACATGGCGGAACATGAACGGCTACTCCAGCCACACCTACAGCTGGGTCAACGCCAGCGATGAGCTGTTCTGGGTGAAGTACCACTTCAAGACCGATCAGGGCATCGACTTCCTCACCCAAGAGGACGCCGACCGGCTGGCGGGCGAAGACGGTGACTACCACCAGCGGGACTTGTTCACCGCGATCGAGGACGGCAACTTCCCGAGCTGGACTCTGCACGTACAGGTGATGCCGTTCGAGGACGCGAAGACCTACCGCTTCAACCCCTTCGATCTCACGAAGGTGTGGCCGCACAGCGACTATCCGCTGCAGCAGGTCGGCAAGATGACGCTCAACCGCAACGTCGTCGACTACCACGCCCAGATTGAGCAGGCCGCGTTCGAACCGAACAACATCGTGCCGGGCACCGGTCTGAGCCCCGACAAGATGTTGCTGGCACGCGGCTTCTCCTACGCCGACGCCCACCGGCACCGGCTCGGGGTGAACTACAAGCAAATTCCGGTCAACGAACCCAAGGTCGAGGTGCGCGCCTACTCCAAGGACGGGCCGATGCGCATCCACAACGTCACCGATCCCGTGTACGCGCCGAACTCGATGGGCGGACCCGAGGCTGATCCGCGGCGGGCTTCGGAAGTGCACTGGGCGTCCGACGGGGACATGGTGCGCTCGGCGTACGCGTTGCGGGCCGAGGACGACGATTGGAGTCAGGCCGGCACCCTCGTGCGGGACGTTCTCGACGACGACGCGCGAGATCGACTGGTGCACAACATCGTCGGTCACGTGTCTGACGGTGTGAAGGAGCCGGTGCTGTCCCGGGTCTTCGAATACTGGCGCAACGTCGATCCCGATCTGGGCAAGAAGGTCGAAGAGGGCGTGCGAGGCGCCTAGGTCTGCAGCGAGTGCACGGTTTCTGACAGTTTTCGCGCGAAATCCGTCAGAAACCGTGCGCTCAGCGCTGACCCGGATAGGGCGGCAGCGCCATCTCCCGCGCCGTCTTGATCGCCAGTGCGACGGGCAGGTCGCCGCGGTGGGCGAGTTCGCGCATCCGGTTCAGCTCCACGTGAGCCGCTGCTTCACCTGAGCCCCTGCGCGCGCCTCGGGTGATCCGGAGCGTCGGCGACGACCTTCGATTTCTTGGCCATCAGCGCTCTTCGCGGAAATCGACGTGCCGGCGAGCGACAGGGTCGTACTTGCGCAACACAATCCGATCCGGATCATTGCGCCGGTTCTTGCGCGTGACATAGGTGTAGCCCGTGCCTGCCGTCGAGCGGAGCTTGACCACAGGGCGGACATCAGTGGTGCGTGCCATCAGATCTTTCCTTCCCGGCGGAGGCGGGCCACCACCGATTCGATGCCGTCACGGTCGATGGTCTTGATGCCTTTAGCGCTGACGCGCAACGTGATTCGGCGACCTTCGGACGGTAGGTAATAGGTCTTGTGTTGGATGTTGGGGTCCCAGCGCCGACGGGTGCGGCGGTGCGAGTGCGACACCGCGTTGCCGAAGCTGGGTGCGCGGCCGGTGACCTGGCAGTGAGCCGACATGGCGCTCCTTAATGGAAATCGTTTTCGACAAGATGCGGACCGAACTGTAGCGTGAACGCGTCATTATTGAAAATCATTCCCGATAAGGAGTCTGTCGATGCGCACCCCCGTCATCGTCGTAGCCGGCCAGGACGGCACCGGCGACATCGCCCGAGTTCTTCTCGAACGGCCGGGGACGACGCTGGTGGAGCACTACTTCGACGGCCACGTGGTGCACCGCACCACCGCGTCGATGCAGCGCGGGATCACCGTCAAGGCCGATACCGTGCTGGAATTGAGGAACTGCTGCCTCGCCTGCACCGTGCGCGAGGATCTGCTGGCCCATCTGTGCCACCTACACCGCCGCGGCGGCGTCGACCGGATCGTCGTGCGCCTCGCGCCGTGGCTGGAACCCGAACCCGTCTGTGTCGCGATCACGCATTCGCCCGCTTCGCGTGAGGTGTCCCTCGCAGCAGTGATCAGCGCCGTCGACGCCCACAGTTGGCTGTCCCAGGCGCTCGGCGAGGAGGAGCTGGCCGACGGTCGCACTGTGGCGCAGGTGGTCGTCGGGCAGGTCGAATTCGCCGACGTCGTCGTCGCGAGCGCCCCGGAGCCCGAGACGCTCGCCGTGGTTCGCCGACTCGCGCCGCGAGCCCGCGTGACCGTCGGCACCCACCGGCTCGAACTCTCACTCGCGCACCTGGAACCCGACGCGCGGCGCGGGCGCAGCGACGATCCGCACGCATCGCTGTTGGGTGGTCAACCGCCGTTGGATTCCGACGGCCGCGTCGGATTGGTCGAATTCACCGCGCGGCGTCCCTTCCATCCCCAGCGCCTACACGACGCACTCGACGTGCTGCTCGACGGCGTGATCCGCAGCCGAGGGCGGCTCTGGCTGGCCAACCGGCCCGGCCGGGTGATGTGGTTGGAGTCCGCCGGCGGGGGACTGAGGGTGAGCAACGCGGGAAAGTGGTTGGCTGCGATGACAACTCGTGAGGTCGCCTATGTCAATCCGGAACGTCGGGCGATGGCGAACCTGATGTGGGACGCGCGCCACGGTGACCGGCACACCTCGTTGGCGGTGCTGACGTGCGGCGCACACGCCCGGGACATCACGCGTGCACTGCGCGACGCTGTGCTCACCGACGCCGAGATGAACAGTGCACACGAATGGTCCAGCTACGCGGACCCTTTCGGGGACTGGCACACCGACCCGTGCGGGGACGCTGTGTCCGCGGGGCCGACCGAGCGCGAAGACCGTGCCGACGGCTGAGGCGGTGGATGCTCACCGTTCCGAGTCGAGCGACGCCATGTGCGCGGCGGGGTAGCGGTCACCGGCCACCTGGTTCGCGGGCACCGCGGACTCGATGCGGGCGAGCTGGGCCTCGGTCAGGTCCACGTCGATCGCGCCGAGGGCCTCCTGCAGCCGGATGCGAGTGCGCGCGCCGATCAACGCGACGACGTCGGTGCCACGTGCCACCACCCACGCGATGGCCGCCTGTGCCACAGAGATGCCGAGGTCCTCGGCCACTGTGCGGAGAGATTCGACCAGATCGAGGTTGCGCGTGAGGTTTTCACCGGAGAACCGCGGACTGCGGGTCCGCATGTCGCCGGCGCCGGACGCGGTCCAATGTCCGCCCAGGAGGCCACGGCCCAACACGCCGTAGGCAGTGATTCCGATGCCGAGTTCCCGGCAGACCGAACGGATCTCGCGTTCCACACCGCGGGAGGCGAGGGAGTACTCGATCTGCAGATCCGTGATCGGCCGTACCGTGGTGGCCCGCCGTATGGTGTCGGCGCCGACCTCGGACAACCCGATGTGCCGGACGTAGCCGCTGTCGACGAGTTCGCCGATGGCACCCACGGTTTCCTCGATCGGCACCATCGGATCCAGGCGTGCGGGACGGTAGACGTCGATGTGATCGGTGCCCAGTCGCTGCAACGAATAGGCTGCGGCGGCCTTCACCGACGCCGGACGAGCATCGAAGCCGAGCCATGCGCCGTCCGGGCCGAGTTGCCCACCGAATTTGACGCTCAGCTGGTACGAGTCGCGGGGGATCGACCTCAGTGCCTCGCCCAGCACCAGTTCGTTGTGGCCCATGCCGTAGAAATCTCCGGTGTCCAGTAGCGTGATTCCCGCGTCGAGGGCCGCATGGATCGTCGCGATGCTCTCCGTTCGGTCGGCGTGGCCGTAGGCACCCGACATGCCCATGCAGCCGAGCCCGAGTGCGGATGTGGTCAGTGTTCTGAGTGTGGCGGTTCGCATGATCTCACTGTCGACGCACTGCGAGTTGGCAGCCACGGCACGTTCTGCCGGGGACCCGGAGTCCCTGGCTGAACGGGGACGTCGCGACGACAATTTCCCTATGGATCGTGACGCGCTCGCCGGCTTCCTGCGCCGACGCCGGGAGGCCATCACGCCGGCCGAGGTCGGTCTACCCGACGGCGCGCGTCGCCGCACGGCAGGACTGCGGCGCGAGGAGGTGGCCCAGCTGGCAGGAATGTCGGCTGACTACTACGGCCGGCTGGAACAGGGCAGGAGCACGCAACCGTCCACCCAGATGGTCCGGGCGATGGCGCGGGCGCTCCGACTCTCCGAGGACGAGACCGACCATCTGCACCACCTCGCAGGCCACGCCGCGCCCGATCGCGGGAGCCGGTCGATGCACGTCGGTCCCGCGTTGATGTTCGTGCTCGACCAGCTGCGCGACGCCGCCGCATTCGTCACCTCGGACACCTACGTCGTGCTGGCGCAGAACGATCTCGCCACGGTGCTGATGGGTGATCTCGTCGACGCGCACGCCCACAGCGGCCTGTCGGCCAGCATGAGCTATCGGTGGTTCACCGAACCGCGGATGCGTGAGCGGGTCCCACCGCACGAGCGCGCCGAGCACAGTCGGATCATGGTGGCCGACCTTCGCGCGGTGTGGGCGCGTCGGCGTGCGGACCCGGACGTCAGGGAACTCGTCGACGCTCTCCTACAGCAGAGTTCGGAGTTCGCCGAACTGTGGGAGCGCCACGAAGTGGCCGTCCGGCGGATGCAGCGCAAGACATTTCTCACCACCGTCGGCCCACTCACCCTGGACTGCGAGGTCCTGGCAGCCACCCACGGACAGAAGCTGGTGGTGCTCACACCCCCGCCCGGGTCCGCGGCGTTGGCGAACCTGCGGCTGCTGAGCGTCGTCGGAGCCGCCCCGTAGGGGCTGGCATGATCGGTGAGGTGAAAGCCGTCGCCGTGGGCTGTGTCGCCACTGTGGGTGTCGGTCTAGGCCTCGCGTTCGCAGCCCCTGCCGCCGCCCGGCCCTCCGACCCCGGAGTCGTGAACTACGCCGTACTGAACAAGGGCTCTGTCGGCAACATCGTGGGTGCTCGCCTCGGGCTCGAGTCGACGTTCACCACGCCGTCCCAGGCCTATTGGGTCGACAACCCGGTGTGCAACAACTGGGCTGACATCGGGTTGCCCGAGGTGTACCTGGACCCCGACCTCGCCGCGTTCAGCGGCGCGACGGCGCAGGAATCCCCGTCCGACATGACCCACTTCGTCAAACAGGCGGTCGGCGTCTTCGCCACCGCCGACGCCGCCGGGCGCGCCTACCACCGGGTCGTCGATCGGACCGTCGGCTGCAGCGGTCAGACCACCGCGATGCACCTGGACAACGGCAGCACCCAGGTGTGGAGCTTCACGGGCGGGCCCGCGGGCGCCGCACAGGCCGACTGGGTCAAGCAGGAGGTCGGAGCCGCGTGGCCGGCGACCTCGGGCGCAGCCACCGACAGGCGGTGCTTCGTCACCACCCGCTTGAGGGAGAACGTGCTGCTGCAAGCCAAGGTGTGCCAGTCGGGCAACGGCGGACCCGCGGTCAACGTGCTCGCCGGCGCCATGCAGAACACGCTCGGGCAGTAACGCTGCAAGCCCTGGCAGGCGCGTCATAGGTGTGTCACGGCGCGGACGGGGAATTGTCGGTGCGATCTGGAAGATAAACGGGAAGACTTCTCTTCGCAGATCGCCAACGATGGAAAGAGGGCGCCTGATATGGCCCGCACCATGCCGTGCGACGCTTCGCCCGGCGACACCCTGGCCAGCGCCGAAGCCGCCGCGGAGCGTCTCGTCGCCAGCTGCCTCGTCGACGGGCCGGTCGGCGGGGTGGGCCTCGAGGTCGAGGCCCATTGCTTCGTCTTGGCCGATCCGGTGCGCCGTCCCGGCTGGGACGAGCTGACCGCCACCATCGCGACGCTGCCCCCGCTGCCCGGCGGCAGCGTCGTCACCGTCGAGCCCGGTGGAGCGGTCGAGCTCTCGGGGCCGCCGGCGGCTGATCCCGCTGCCGCGATCGCAGCGATGCGCTCCGATCGCGCCGCGCTGCGCACGGCATTTCTCCAGGCGGGCCTGGGGCTGGTGCTCCTCGGAGCCGACCCGTTACGGCCTCCGGGACGGGTCAACCCCGGTGGCCGCTACCAGGCCATGGAGCGTTTCTTCTCGACCAGCGGCACCGGTGAGGCCGGGGCGGCGATGATGACGTCCACCGCGTCGATCCAGGTGAACCTCGAGGCCGGTCTGCGGCAGCAGTGGGCCGAGCGGGTGCGGCTGGCTCATGCGCTTGGCCCCACGATGATCGCGGTCGCGGCGAACTCGCCGGTGCTCGCCGGCGCCTTCACCGGCTGGCAGTCGAGCCGGCAGCGGGTGTGGGGGCAGCTCGACTCCGCGCGCTGCGGGCCCGTGCTCGGTGTCAGAGGAGACGATCCGGCCAGTGACTGGGCGCGCTACGCGCTGCGGGCGCCGGTCATGTTGGTGCACACCCCCGACCCGCAGCCGGTCACCGAGTGGGTGCCGTTCGCGGACTGGGCCGACGGTCGGGTTCTCCTCGGCGGTCGGCGGCCCACCAAGGCCGATCTCGACTACCACCTGACCACGCTGTTTCCGCCGGTGCGGCCGCGCGGCTTCTTGGAGATCCGCTATCTGGACAGCGTGCCCGACGCGTTGTGGCCCGCGGTGGCATGGACGCTCGCGACACTTCTCGACGACCCGGCCGCCGCCGACATCGCGGCGGAGGCCACCGAGGAGGTCGCCACCGAGTGGGATCGCGCGGCCCGGGTCGGTCTGGCCGATCGGCATCTGCACGCGGCCGCGCTGACGTGCGTGAACGCCGCCGCCGAGCGGGCTCCGGCGGAACTGACGGAATCGATGGATGTGTTGGTGCGTTCGGTCGAGCGGGGTCGTTGCGCCGCCGACGACTTCGCAGACCGCGTGGTGGCCTCCGGCATCGCGGCAGCGGTCGCCCACCTGCCAGAAGGGGAACAGTGACGACGCGCGAGGTACTGGCCGAGGAACTGACCGTCGCCCGCGACCGCACCCTGCGGCTGGTCGACTTCGACGACGCCGAGGTGCGCCGGCAGTACGACCCCCTGATGAGCCCACTGATCTGGGATCTCGCGCACATCGGCCAGCAAGAAGAACTGTGGCTGCTGCGGGGCGGTAATCCCGACCGTCCCGGCATGCTCACGCGCGAGGTCGACCAGCTCTACGACGCGTTCGTGCATTCGCGAGCCAGCCGGGCGAACCTGCCGCTGCTGCCGCCCGCCGACGCGCGCGCCTACTGCACCACGGTGCGCAACAAGGTGCTCGACGTGCTGGACGCGCTGCCCGACGACCATCCCGAGGCCTTCACGTTCGGGATGGTGGCCAGCCATGAGAACCAGCACGACGAGACCATGCTGCAGGCACTGAACCTGCGTTCCGGTGCGCCGCTGCTCGACCGGGGCGCGGCCCTGCCCGCGGGCCGCGCCGGGCTCGCAGGGACGTGGGTCGAGGTGCCTGCCGGCGAGTTCGTGATGGGTGTCGACGCGACCGCCGAACCCTTCTCGTTGGACAACGAGCGCCCAGCACACACAGTCGACGTGCCGGCGTTTCGGATCGGCCGAGTTCCCGTCACCAACGGCGAGTGGCAACAGTTCATCGACGACGGCGGGTACGACCAGCGGCGCTGGTGGTCGGACGCCGGGTGGGCCCATCGGCAGCGGGCCGGGCTGAGCGCGCCGCAGTTCTGGAACACCGGAGCGCTGGCAGGCACCCGCACCCGCTTCGGCCACACCGAGGACATTCCCGCCGACGAGCCCGTCCAGCACGTCGATTTCCACGAAGCGCAGGCGTACGCGGGATGGGCTGGTGCGCGGCTGCCCACCGAGGTCGAGTGGGAGAAGGCGTGCGCGTGGGACCCGGCTGCGCACCGGCGCCGGCGTTACCCCTGGGGTTCGCAAGCCCCGTCTGCCGATCGGGCCAACCTCGGTGGCGCGGCGCTGCGGCCCGCGCCGGTCGGCGCCTATCCGTCAGGTGCGTCGGCCTACGGCGCCGAACAGATGCTCGGCGACGTCTGGGAGTGGACCACCTCGACGCTGCGGCCGTGGCCGGGATTCACCCCGATGGTGTACGAGCAGTACTCCACACCGTTCTTCGACGGCGTCACCACTGGTGACTACCGCGTGCTGCGCGGCGGATCGTGGGCGGTGGCGCCCGGGATTCTGCGGCCGAGCTTCCGCAACTGGGACCACCCGATCCGCAGGCAGATCTTCTCGGGCGTGCGGTTGGCTTGGGATGTGTAGGGATGTCTAGGCATGTGTAGGCACTTGGCCTGGTTGGGCGCGCCGGTCACGCTGGCCTCGCTGATGCTCGAGCCGCCGTCCGCGCTGCTGGTGCAGTCTTATGCCCCGCGCAGGCAGAAGCACGGCCTGATGAACGCCGACGGTTGGGGGGCAGGCTTTTTCGACGGTGCGCAGCCGCGGCGGTGGCGCAGTGCCGGGCCGCTGTGGGGTGACGCGTCGTTCGCCTCGGTGGCGCCGGCGCTGAGCAGCTCGTGTGTGGTCGCCGCGGTGCGCTCGGCCAGCGTGGGGATGCCGATCGAGGCCTCGGCGTCGGCGCCGTTCACCGACGGGACCTGGCTGCTGTCGCACAACGGGCTGGTCGACCGCGCGGTGCTGCCGCTGTCCCCGCACGCGGAATCGACCAACGACAGCGCGCTGCTGGCCGCGCTCATCTTCGACCGCGGCCTCGACAGGCTCGGCGACACCGTGGCCGGGGTGGCCGCCGACGATCCGAACGCCCGGTTGAACATCCTGGCGGGCAACGGTTCTCGACTGCTGGCCACGACGTGGGGGGACACCCTGTCGGTGCTGCGCCGGCCCGACGGCGTGGTGCTGGCCAGCGAACCCTATGACGACGATCCGGCGTGGCAGGAGATCCCCGATCGTCACCTCGTCGACGTTCGGGTCGGGGTGTCCGACACCGCCAATGATGTCCGGGTCGACCTCACACCGCTGAAAGGATCGTGATGACGTTCTCCCTGGAGAACTACCTGGCCGCCGACGCCGCCGAGGCCGCGCTGCGCCGTGACGTCCGCGACGGGCTCACCAGCACTCCGAAGTCGTTGCCGCCCAAATGGTTCTACGATTCGGTCGGCAGCGATCTGTTCGATCAGATCACCCGGCTGCCCGAGTACTACCCGACGCGCGCGGAAGCGCAGATCCTGGCAGCGCACGCCGGTGAGATCGCGGCGGCATCCGGCGCCGACACGCTCGTCGAACTGGGCAGCGGGACCTCGGAGAAGACTCGCCGGCTGCTCGACGCGATGCGTGAGCGCGGCGCCCTGCGCAGGTTCATCCCGTTCGACGTCGACGCCACAGTTCTCACCGCGGCCGGCGCCGCGATAGCCGACGAGTATCCGGGCATCGAGATCGCCGCAGTGTGCGGTGATTTCGAGGAGCACCTGGGCAAGATCCCGGCCACCGGGCGTCGCCTGGTGGCGTTCCTGGGCTCCACCATCGGCAACCTCACCGCAGGGCCGCGCGCCGAGTTCCTCTCGTCGGTCGCGGCGATGATGCAGCCCGGAGACACCCTGCTGCTCGGTACCGACCTGGTCAAGGATTCCGAGCGATTGGTCCGCGCCTACGACGACAGCGCCGGCGTGACGGCACAGTTCAACCTCAACGTGCTCGCCGTGGTGAACCGGGAACTTGGCGCGGACTTCGACGTGGCCGCCTTCGCCCATGTCGCACGGTGGAATTCCGACGAGGAACGCATCGAGATGTGGCTGCGATCGACTCGCGCGCAGCGCGTCCACATCCCGGCGCTCGACCTCACGGTCGATTTCGCCGACGGCGAGGAGATGCTCACCGAAGTGTCGTGCAAGTTCCGGCCTGAGGGCGTGGACGCCGAACTCCGTGCGGCCGGACTCACCCGGACGCAGTGGTGGACCGATGAGGCCGGCGACTTCGGGCTGTCGTTGGCGGTGAAATGACACTCGCCGAGACGTGGCGGGCCGCGCGCCCGCCAGCCGCCGGCGTGCACCTGGACAGCGCAGCGTGTTCGCGGCAGGGTTTCGCTGCGCTCGAGGCCGCGGCCCAGCACGCTCGACACGAGGCCGAGGTCGGCGGTTACGTCGCCGCAGTCGCAGCGACCCCGGTGCTCGACGCGGGTCGTGCGGGGGTGCAGGCACTGACGGGGATGGCCGACGCCGAGGTGTTCTTCACCACGGGGTCCAACCACGCCCTCGACGTCCTGCTCGCCGACTGGGCGGGAGACCGGGTGATCGCTTGTCTGACCGGCGAGTACGGGCCCAACCTGGCGATCATGGCGCGCCACGGCTTCGAGATCCGCGAACTGCCCGTCGATGGGTTCGGACGGCTGGACCTCGACGCCGTCGGTGCGGCGCTGGCCAGCGATCCGCCCGCGCTGGTGCACCTGACGATGCTGGGCAGTCACAGCGGGGTCGTCCAGCCAGTCCGCGAGCTCGCCGGCGCGTGCCGTAGCCAGGGCCTACCGCTGATCGTCGATGCGGCGCAGGCGTTCTCGCATCTCGACTGCACGGACATCGGAGCCGACGCGATCTACTCGTCGTCACGGAAGTGGTCGGCCGGGCCACGTGGGGTGGGCGTGCTGGCCACCCGCCCCGGGCTGCTGTCCGACGGCACGCAGATGCGGATCGCGCACGCCGAAACCAGCGTCGCCTCGCACGTCGGATTCTCGGTGGCCATCGGTGAGCACATCGCCGCCGGACCGGCGAACGTGCAGGCCCGGCTGCGGGAGGTGGGCGCGCAGACCCGCCGCGCGCTGGCCGACGTGGCGGGCTGGCACGTGCGGGAGAGCATCGAGGAACCGAGTGCGATCACGACGCTGACCCCGCCCGACGGCGTCGACGCCGCGACGGTACGCGCCGACCTGATCGTCGACCACGGCATTCTCACCACCTTCATCGGCGTCGAGCGTGCGCCGCAGGTGATGACCCGTCCGGCCCTGCGGGTCTCACCGCACGTCGACGTCACCGACGACGACCTGGCGACGCTCACCTCAGCCTTGGCGGCCGTCGCTCGGGTGTGACGCGGGGCACTTCTGGTTATCCCTGCTGCATCATCACTGGAGGGACCTTGGAGGGACACTGCCCATGACCGCCACCGAGGCCGACGAACGGGAACCGCAGGAGCCGTCCAAGCCGGAGAAGAAGCGCGACCGCACGCACTGGCTCTACATCATAGTGATCGTCGCGGTCATCGCCGGCATCATCGTCGGGCTGGTGGCACCCGAGGTCGCCGGTTCGCTGGGCGTGCTGGGGGAGCTGTTCGTCAAGCTGATCAAGATGATGATCGTCCCCGTCATCTTCTGCACCGTGGTCCTCGGCATCGGCAAGGTGAAAGCCGCCACCTCGGTCGGCAAGGTCGGCGGCCTGGCCATAGCCTACTTCCTGGTGATGTCGACGGTGGCGCTGGCCATCGGTCTGGTGGTCGGAAACCTGATCAGCCCGGGCACCGGGTTGAACGTGCCGAGTGATCCCGGCAAGGGTGCGGAACTGGCCGGTGAGGCCGAATCTGCCGGCGGAGCAATGGATTTCATTGCCAACATCATCCCGTCCACGCTGTTCTCGTCGGTTACCGAGGGCAACGTGCTGCAGGCGCTGTTCGTGGCGCTGCTCGTCGGATTCGGCATCCAGTCGCTGGGTGCCACCGGGGAGCCGCTGCTGCGCGGCATCGAGGCGCTGCAGAAGTTGGTGTTCAAGATCCTGATCGGCGTGCTGTGGCTCGCGCCGATCGGTGCCTTCGGCGCCATCGCCGAGGTGGTCGGCGACACCGGCTTCGAGGCGGTCATCCAGCTCGGCGTGCTGATGGCGGCCTTCTATCTGACGTGCGTGATCTTCGTGTTCGGCGTGCTGGGCGCGCTGCTGTGGATGGTGGCTAGGGTGTCGGTGTTCAAGCTCGCCCGCTACCTGGCCCGGGAGTACCTGCTGATAGTCGCGACGTCGTCGTCGGAATCGGCGCTGCCGCGGCTCATCGCGAAGATGGAGCACGCCGGGGTGAAACCCGCGACGGTCGGCATCGTCGTGCCGACCGGATACTCGTTCAACCTCGACGGCACCGCGATCTATCTGACGATGGCCTCGCTGTTCATCGCCGATGCCCTGGGCGACCCGCTGTCCATCCCTGAGCAGCTCGGCCTGCTGGCGTTCATGATCGTCGCGTCGAAGGGGGCCGCCGGCGTCAGCGGCGCCGGGCTGGCCACCCTGGCCGCCGGGTTGCAGAGTCACCGACCCGAACTGCTCGACGGTGTCGGGATCATCGTCGGCATCGACCGGTTCATGTCCGAGGCGCGGGCGCTGACCAACTTCTCCGGCAACGCCGTCGCCACGCTTCTCGTCGGGCACTGGACGCACAGCGTGGACCACGAACGTCTGCGTGACGTGCTCGACGGGAACCGTCCGTTCGACGAATCCACGATGGTCGACGACCACGACACCAGCGATCGGCCCAGGGAGACCTCTCCGACCGGGTAGGTCGGGCCCTACCCGTCTGTCCGCACTTGCGCTGCCCGACGATTCGGTTGTGGCCCGCAGGTGTTCTCCACGTCACATCTGCCATGCCATGGTGGTGCCCGACACCAGCCACGCACTGCAGATCGGGTTCTGGAAAGGACAGCAGCCATGAAGGTCGAAGATCTCCTGAAGCCCTTCCCCATCAAGGAGTTTCATCCGTTCCCGCGCGCCATGATGGGTCCCGGCGCGCACGAGATGGTCGGCCCGGAAGCTCTCAAGATGGGCTTCAAGCGGGTGCTGCTGATGAGCTCGGGCCTGCGCGGAACCGACATCGTGCACAACATGGCCGAGTCGCTGAAGTGGCACGGCCTGGAGGTCGTGGTCTACGACCAGGTGGAGTCCAATCCCAAGGACTACAACGTGATGGACTCGGTGAAGCTCTACCAGGAGAACGAATGCGACAGCTTCATCTCCATCGGGGGCGGCTCCACCCACGACGCCTGCAAGGGTGCCCGCATCTCGATCGCGCATGACGGCCGCAACGTCAACGACTTCGAGGGCTTCAACAAGAGCGAGAACCCGAAGAACCCGCCGCACATCGCGATCTCCACCACCGCGGGCACCGGCTCGGAGACCTCGTGGGCCTACGTCATCACCGACACCACCACCGATCCGGACAACCCGCACAAGTACGTGGCGTTCGACGATGCATCGGTGGCCACGCTGGCTGTCGACGACCCGGTGCTGTACTACGAATGCCCCACCGACTACACCGCGCAGTGCGGCTTCGACGTGCTCGCACACGCCTCGGAACCCTACGTGTCGCGGCTCAATTTCGAACCGTCACTGGGCAATGCGATCCGTGCGATCAAGCTGACCGCGGAGAACCTGCGCGAAGCCACCTGGAACGGAACGGATCTCAAGGGCCGCGAAGGCATGATGTACGCCCAGTACATCGCCGCGCAGGCCTTCAACTCCGGTGGCCTCGGCATCATCCACTCGATCTCCCACGCCGTCAGCGCGTTCTACGACACCCACCACGGGCTGAACAACGCGATCGCCCTTCCCCGGGTGTGGGCGTTCAACATGCCGGTGGCCTACAAGCGCTTCGCCGACATCGCCCAGGCGATGGGTGTGGACACCTACGGTATGACCGACGTGCAGGCCGCCGACGCGGCGCTGGCCGCGGCGATCCGCCTGCTGCGCGACGTCAACATCATCGAGCGCTTCGTCGACGTCAAGCAGGACAGCTACTCGAAGAACCGACTGGGCAAGGGGCCCACCAAGTTCTACGAGAACGCACCGGTCATCAAGGGTGACAAGGCCGACGTCGATCGCATCACCAACCACGTCCTCGGTGATGCGTGTACACCCGGCAATGCGAAGGAATGCACGTTCGACACCGTGCGCCCGGTGGTCGATCACTGCATGAACGGCAGCCTCGACGAGCTGCTGCCCTGACATGTTCTCTTCCGTGGAGGGGGTGCGCGAGGCGCTCGCCGGCGAGGGTTACATCGCCGACGAGCGCCTGGCCACCACGGTGTTCCTGCAGACCCGCCTGGACAAGCCGCTGCTGATCGAGGGACCGGCCGGTGTCGGCAAGACCGAACTGGCCAAGGTACTGGCGGCAGCGACCGGCCGCCGGCTGCTTCGCCTGCAGTGCTACGAAGGGCAGGACGAGACCAAGGCACTCTACGAATGGGATTACGGCAAGCAGCTGCTCTACACCCAGATCCTGCGGGAGAAGATCGGGCAGCTGGTAGCCGATGCGACAGACCTCGACGAGGCCGTCGAGCGGATCGGCACCCAGGAGAGTGTGTTCTTCTCCGACCGCTTCCTTGCACCGCGACCCCTGCTTGAGGCGGTGCGGTCCGCCGAGCCGGTGGTGCTGCTGATCGACGAGATCGACCGCGCCGACGAGGCTCTGGAAGCGGTTCTGCTGGAACTGCTTGGCGAGTACCAGGTTTCGGTTCCTGAGCTGGGCACGTTCACCGCGATCCACGCACCGTATGTGATCCTCACGTCGAACAACACCCGCGACCTCGCGGCGGCGCTCAAGAGGCGGTGCCTGCACCTGTTCCTCGACTATCCGGCGGCCGAGCGGGAACTGCAGATCGTGAAGTCGAAAAACACCGGGCTCTCCGATGCGCTCGCCACACAGCTCGTCGATGTCGTGCGTGGGCTTCGTGAACTCGAACTACGCAAGGCGCCCAGCATCTCCGAGACCATCGACTGGGCGCGCACCCTGGCTGTCCTCGGGGTCGACGACCTGTCGGCCCAGGTGCTCTCGGACACCGTGTCGGTCGTGGTCAAATACGACAAGGATGTCCGCAAGGCACTCGACGCGCTGCCTCGCCTGGTCGATCCGAACGCGACAGTGCCTGAGCACAAGCATCATTCGCATGACCATCCGCACGGGCACAGCCATGACCACCCGCACGGCGACGATCACGATCACGATCACGGTGATGACGGTCGGACCGCCCGGCTGGCCAAGGACAAGCCCGGCCGCTTCACCGACGGTTACTACGGCACTCCCAAGAGGTCGGATACCGCGACCTTGGGTCGACGCCGGGCACTGTGACCGATGGAAGCCACGCTGCACCGCTTCGTCCGGCTTCTCCGTCTCGGCGGGGTGCGAGTCTCGATCCCCGAGGCGACCGACGCGATGCGGTGTGCCGCGCAGCCCGGCGTGCTTTCGTCGCGAGCCCTGCTGCGCACCGCTTTACGCGTCGCGCTGGTCAAGGACGAGCGGGACGGACCGATGTTCGACGAGATCTTCGACGCGTTCTTTCACCTCGTGCGGGTCGGTGACGACGCCGCCGGCCACGGGCACTCCCACGCGCACGACGACCTCGTCGACACCGGAGAGCTCGAATCCTTCACGCTCTCCGAACAACCCAGCGACACTCCCGAGCAGGGCCATGAGCACGGCAAGCCGTCGAGCATCCGCGACTACTTCAAACAGGAGGATCTCGCGCAGCGCTACAACATGCACCAGGAAGCAAACAAGATCGATCTAGCCGCGCTGACCGACGAGATCGCGTTCAGCGATCAGACCCGCACCGGCGCCGACGACGCCTACCGGGTGCAGCTGTCCACCGACCGATTGAGCGGTGCACCCACCGTCGGGAACCTGTCGACGTCGGCCGGCACCCCCGTCGACGCGGAGCTGACCATCGCCGAGCAGGAGGCCCTACTCGGTTGGCTGGACGGTGAATTCGGCCCTCAGGACGGTGATCACGAGGACGCCGCGGCGCTACGCAGGCGGCTGGCCGGCGTGCTGGAGAACCTGCCGCAAGCGCTCAAGCGTCACCTGGAGGCGCTGCTGGCGCTGGAGACCGCGATCGTCGAGACGCGGGAGCGGCGCGAAGCCCAGGTGGACCGGATCGGGGAGGCCGAGCGCGCCGACCTCGAGGACTCACTGCGCCGGCTCGCCCGCACCCTGCACGGCGCGTTGACCCACCGGCGCCGGGTCGCGGCCGCGGGACGCGTCGACTCCGGACAGACCATGCGCCGCAACATGCGCTTCGACGGCGTGCCGTTCATGCCGGTCACCGTGCGGCGCGCCGAGGACCGGCCGAGGCTGGTCGTGCTGGCCGACGTGAGCCTGTCGGTGCGGGCGACGTCACGGTTCACCCTGAGCCTGGTACACGGTCTGCAGGACCTGTTCACCCAGGTCCGCTCCTTCGTGTTCGTCGCCGACATCGCCGAGACCACCGAACTGTTCCGCGACCACGCCGGGGACCGGGCGCTGGGCCAGATCTTCGGCGGGGACGTCATCGACACCGCCGCGAACTCCGACTACGGCGCCGTCTTCGGCGAGTTCACCGCCGAGCACTCCTCGGCGGTGACCCGGCGCACCACGGTGCTGGTGCTCGGCGACGGGCGAACCAACGGCCGCGACCCCAACCTCGCCGCGTTCGAAGAGATCACCCGCCGCGCGCGCGAAACCGTGTGGCTCACCCCCGAGCCGCGCTACTCCTGGGGTCTGGGCAGCTGCGATCTGCCCCGCTACGCCGAGTTCTGCGACCGGGTGCGCGTGGTGGCCGACCTGACCGGCCTCGAAACTGCCGCCCACGAGTTCGCGGCGGAAGCCGTGGGCAGGTGAGGTGTGGGTCGTAGTGTGGAACGCGGAGTGTCGGCCCGGTCACAGGACGTGACCGCGGCCCGAGGCTGGCGAGGCGAGGCAGTGACGACAAAACAGCTGACGACAAAACAGCTGACGACAAAACAGCTGGCGACAGGGCAGACGAGCGCGGCGGTGGAGTCACGGCTGCTGAAGTTCCATGCCCCGGAGATCGTGTTCGGGGTGTCGTCGATGGTCGAGGCGGCGCACGCGGCGATGCGGCTCGGGGCGATGCGGCCGATGCTGGTGACCGACCCGGGGCTCATCGAAGCCGGTTGGGCCGACGAGATGGTGCGCCACCTCGCCGACCAGGGCATCGCGACCCGACTGTGGCACGACCTGACGCCGAACCCGAAGGACCACGAGATCGCCGCGGGATTCGAGCGCTACGCCGAGTACGGCTGCGACGTGCTGGTGGCCGTCGGTGGCGGATCGGTGATCGATGCCGCCAAGGGGGTGGCGATCCTGGCCGCCAACGGCGGCAACATCTTGGACTACGAGGGCGTGGACAAGGCCGAGATGCCGATCCCGCCGCTGGTCGTCGTCCCGTCCACCTCCGGCACAGGCGCCGACGTCTCGCAGTTCTGCATCGTCACCGACACCACCCGCAACACCAAGATCACGATCCTGGGCAGGGCACTGGTGCCCGACATCACCGTGATCGATCCGCGGCTGCTCACCACGATGCCGGATTGGCTCAACGCCGCCACCGGTCTGGACGCCCTCACCCACGGCATCGAGGCGTACGTCTCGCTGGGGCACAACCAGCTCACCGACCATCACGCGCTGCGCGCCGTGCAGATGGTGACCGACAACCTGGCCGCGACCCTGGAGCGGCCCGACGAGATGCCGGCGCGGGTGCTGATGGCCCAGGCCGCGCTGGAGGCCGGGCTGGCGTTCACCAATGCGATCCTGGGCGCCACGCACGCGATGAGCCATCAGGTGGGCGGGCTGCTGGACCTGCCGCACGGCGTCGTCAACGGCGTCCTGCTTCCGCACGTCATCCGGTTCAACGCCGAAGCCGACCCCGAGCCGTACAAGGCCATCGCGACGTTCCTGGGGGTCGCCGACCCGGGAACGCCGGCCGCCGAAGCAGCACTGGCGCTGGCCGACCGCATCGATGCGCTCGCCCGCGACGTCGGCGTGCCCCGCGGGCTCGCCGAACTGGGTGTGCGGCCCGAAGACCTGCCCCGGCTGGCCACGACCGCGCTGTCCGACGCCTGCATGAGCACCAACCCGCGGCCCGCCGACGTGGCCCAGATGCACGCCCTGTTCCAGGCGGCGATGTGAGATGACGGCCGCCGACGCCGGCCCGCCCGACCTGGCCAGGCTCACCGGGTTACGTTCTGGCAAGGGTCGCTTCTACTCCGAATTACGGCTCACCGCAGCGCGATTGGATCGGGTGATCGCGGCGCTGGACACCATCTCCCGCGCCCTGGTGCAGACGATCGACGGCCCGGAGAAACTCGTCCGCGCTGTGGCCGAGGCGGCGCGCGCCACGCTGGACGCCGACTGGGTGCTGCTTGCGCTGGCCGACGGTGCGCTGCCCGAAGCCAGTGTGCGACATCTGATCCTGGATTCCGAAGGCGTGGCCTACGCCTTCGAGGGGCTCCGCGATGCCGCCGATCCGGGCGCCGCGCTACCCGACGCGGTGCTCAACCGGCTCAACGACATCCTGCGCGGGCAGCTCGCCGGTTTTCGGCTGCCGGTGATGGAGAAGCAGCACGCCCACGTCCCGATCGAACTCGACGGCACGGTGATCGGGGCGTTCGCGGCGTGGACGCCGCCGCACCGCGCCCTCGACGGCACCGACGCGATGGTGATGCGCATCCTCGCCGGCCAGACCGCGGTGGCCCTGCAGAATTCTGCGCTGTTCACCAAATCGGTGTCCCTGCTGGCCCAGTCGGAGGCGCGCAACGCCGAACTGCTGGCCACCCAGCGTGAGCTCGGCGCCGTCCAACGCCACCAGGTGCTCAACTCCGAACGTCACCGCATCGCGCGAGAGCTGCACGACAGCGTCGCGCAGACGGTGCTCTCAGCCGGCATGCAGATCGAGGTATGCCGCAGCGAAATCGCCCAGCAGGAAGGCGAACTCGCCGGGCGACTGGACCTGGCCAAGGAGCTCACCCGGTCGGCAACCGAACAGTTGCGCTCAGCCATCTATGCGCTCAACCAGCCCGCCGACGCGCGCAGATCCGGACTGGCCGCCATGCTCGGCCAGCTCGCCACCGTGCACATGCCGGAGGATCTGCGGGTGACGTTGCGCGTCGACGGACACGCGAGCGAACTGCCCGGCGACGTCGAGCACGATCTGCTGCGGATCGCGGGGGAAGCGCTGTTCAACACGGCGATGCACGGCCAGGCCACGCGGGCCATCGTGCGGCTGACCTATCGGGTTGACGCGGTGTCGCTCTCGATCGCCGACGACGGCACCGGCGATCCCGACAAGATGCGGCTCATGCTGCGCATGGCCGAAGCCGCCGACGTCGACGGTCGCCATCGCGGTCTGGCCAACATGGCTGCGCGTGCGACCGGACACGGCGGCAGCTTCGACGTGTACCGCTCGCGCCTCGGCGGAGTCCGCGTCGTGGCCCGCATTCCCTATCGCAGAGCAGATCTCGCAGAAAGCGGGTCATCATGACACCCATCAGGCTGGTCCTCGTCGACGATCACGCGATCCTGCGCCAGGGCCTGCGGTCGGTTCTCGAACGCGCCGACGACCTCGTCGTCGTCGGCGAGGCCGCATCGGAGGCCGAGGCGGAAGCCGTCGTGCGCGCCACCTCGCCCGACGTCGTCCTGCTGGACCTCAAGCTGTCGGCGGGATCGGAGTTCGAGGGACTGACGTTGTGCGGCAAGCTCTCCGCCGCCTATCCGAACCTGGGCCTACTGATACTCACCACGTTCCTCGACGAGGACCTGGTGGTACGCGCGGTGCACGCCGGTGCCCGCGGGTACGTGGTCAAGGACGTCGACACCACCGAGCTGGTCCGCGCCATCCGTGCGATCTCGGCGGGCGACAGCGCGTTCGACTCGCGCAGCGCCGCGGCCGTGGTCCGCTCGATGTCGGGGCGGGGCGAGCCCAGGGCACAGCTCACCGACCGTGAGGTGGAGGTGCTGCGACTACTGGCTGCGGGCCTGTCCAACAACAAGATCGGCGAGAAGCTCTACATCTCCGCGACCACCGCGAAGTTCCACGTCAGCAACATCATGCGCAAGCTCGAGGTGAGCAGGCGCGCCGAAGCGGTGTACGCGGCGAGCAAGCGAGGCCTGATCTAGCGGTCGAGGATCAGCCAGCCGCCGTGGAAGTCGAAGGTGTGCGCCGAGATTCCCGGATGGCGGTCCGTCAGCGTGTCGGCCAGACGCCTCATCCGCGCCGGATTGAAGCGTTGCACATGTCCGTAGCATTCGCGCGGCTCGTCCTCGAACGGGACCGCGATCACCACCCGGCGGCGCGCCAACCGGAGCGCTTCGTCGCAGACGGCCGTCATCACCTCGTCCGGTAGATGCTCGATCAGGTGCAGCGCAGTGACGGTGTCGGCGCTGCCCGACCGCAGGGGCACGGACGTCGCATCGCAGGCCAGCGTGGTCAGCGGGCGCTGCAGCCGCGGACTCACCGTCGCGAGCAGCTTCATGGTCGAGGCGCTGAGATCAGTTGCCGTGACGTCGATGCGACGTGCCATCCGCAGTGGGAAGAAGCCGAAGCACGAGCCCAGATCGACAAGCTTGCCGCCGCGCACCTGCGTCGCCGCTTCGGCGTGGATGGGACCGAAGGCGGTGGTGCCGCGTTCGAGGGCGGCCAGCGAGTTGCGATAGAACCGCAGCCACGAGGGCAGGCTGCCGTCGACGGTCGAGCGGACCACGCCGGTGAACACGAGCTCGAATTCTGCTTGCCCCCGGAGCACCTCGGTGTCGACCAGGTGCTCGGTGAGCAGCGAGGTCAGTGCGTCGGACAGCTCCGCCGGACTCAGGTCGTGCTCGACACTGAGCAGATCGTCGCGCCGCTGCACGCAGAACCTACCGGCGCACACGGTTGACGCGCTGCGGTGCGGCCGGTGCGGACCCCGCCGGCGGCTGACCCGGATGCCGTGGCTGCTCCACAACCCCCGGGGTGACGGCGCGAGCGGATCGAGTTGAGCTGCTTGCATATTCGATGACGCTAGGAGACGGTGGCGAGTGTTCGCGTGCCCCGATCGGGTGCGATCTGGGGACCGCCCGGGTGGGTGGGTACTGCCCGATCGGCGAGTACTCCTGCTCGGGCGGGGCTTCTAGCGTGGACGGCACCGAGACACTGAGGAGTCACCATGGCCGCCTGGTTCGAGACAGTCGCTGACGCGCAACGACGAGCCCGAAAGCGCCTGCCGCCCAGCGTGTACAGCGCGCTCGTCGCCGGCTCCGAGAAGGGCGTCACGGTATCGGACAACACCGCGGCATTCGCGGAGCTGGGCTTCGCTCCCCACGTGGCGGGCTTGTCCGGCAAGCGCGACATGGCGACCACGGTGATGGGGCAGGCGATCTCGCTGCCGGTGCTGATCTCCCCGACCGGGGTGCAGGCGGTCCACCCGGACGGCGAGGTGGCGGTGGCGCGCGCGGCCGCGGCCCGCGGCACCGCGATCGGACTGTCGTCGTTCGCGAGCAAGCCCATCGAGGAGGTCACGCTCGCCAACCCCGCCACGTTCTTCCAGATGTACTGGACCGGCGGTCGGGACAAGCTGCAGGCCCGCATGGAACGAGCGCGGCGCGCCGGCGCCGTGGGCCTCATCATCACCACCGACTGGTCGTTCTCGAACGGCAGGGACTGGGGGAGCCCGGCCATCCCGGAGCGGATGGACCTCAAGGCGATGCTGCGCTTCGCGCCCGAGGGGATCCGCAGGCCGCGGTGGCTTCTCGAGTTCGCGAAGACGGGACGGGTTCCGGACCTGACCGCACCCAACCTCGCCGACGGCGGCGACGCGCCGACCTTCTTCGGCGCCTACGGCGAATGGATGCAGACGCCGCTGCCGAGCTGGGAGGACATCGCTTGGCTGCGCGAGCAGTGGGGCGGACCCTTCATGCTCAAGGGCGTGATGCGCGTCGACGACGCCCGGCGGGCTGTCGATGCCGGTGTCACCGCGATCTCGGTGTCCAACCACGGCGGCAACAACCTCGACGGCACGCCCGCGGCGATCCGTGCACTGCCGGCGATCGCCGAGGCCGTCGGCGATCAGCTGGAGATCGTGCTCGACGGCGGTATCCGTCGCGGGTCCGACGTCGTCAAGGCCGTCGCGCTCGGTGCCCGCGCGGTGATGATCGGCCGCGCCTACCTGTGGGGCCTGGCCGCCGGCGGGCAGGCCGGTGTCGAGAACGTCCTCGACATCCTGCGCGGCGGTATCGATTCCGCGCTGCTGGGCCTGGGGCTGTCGTCCATCCAGGAACTCGAGCCGGCGAGTGTCATTGTGCCCGAGGGCTTTCGGCGCGACCTGGGAGTTCAGCGGGGTGTCTAGCCCGCTTTGTGCGCAGTGAGCAGGAACGCGCTCATCTTCGCCCGGCCCTTCTCGTCACGCGCGTGGGGCGGCAGGGGCATTTCGGCGGGCATGTTCGCGTGGATGAAGGCCGGCCGCACGTCGTCGATCTCCCAGTATCGGCCGACGGCGTCGCGCAACTCGTCCTCGGTGACCTCGTTCGGCTTCTGCTCGATGTCGGGTGGGAACGCCCCCGCCGCGAACACCAGGATGAAGTAGCTCGCACCCGGCGCTGCGGCGCGGTGCACCGCCTGCACGTAACCGTCGCGGCCCTCGATGGGCAGCGAATGGAACAGCGTGGAGTCCATCACCGTCGAGAATCGGCCGTCGAACCCCGTGAAGGTCGTGATGTCCGCGGCCACGAACGTCGCCCCGGAGAGTCCCCGATCGTGAGCGGCCGCCGTCCCTGCCGCGACCGCGGTCGGCGACAGGTCGATCCCCGTCACCGTGTAGCCCCGTGCCGCCAGCGTCAGCGACAGCTCGGCGTGGCCGCAGCCGGCGTCGAGCACCTCGCTGCGCACCCTGCCGGCATGGATCAAGGCCGCGAGCTCGGGCTGTGGCTCGCCGATGTTCCAGGGTGGCTCGGCGCCGTAGGGGGTGTCGCCGCGATAGGTGCCGTCCCAGTCCATGTCCTGCAGATGGTCTGCCATGGGCGCCAAGGTACGCGCCCTTCGGGAAGTTTCGGCCGTGCTCGCGGCTTGAAGAAGGAAACTGCTTCACGACGGACGGATGCGCCATGACGATCACGCCCCTGACCATTCCCCGCGGCTCGTTCGACCTCGCGGGCCTGCTCCATCTGCCCGACGATGTCGATGGCTCGGGTCCCGTCGCGGCGGTGGTGCTGTCCACGCCGGGCAGCAGCGTGAAGGAGCAGATCGGCGCCAACTACGCGTCCCGGCTGGCCGCCCGTGGCATCGCCGCTCTGGTGTTCGATCCCGCCTATCAGGGGGAGAGCGGTGGCACCCCGAGGGATCTGGAGGATCCCTACCGTCGCGGCGAAGACATCTCCTACGCCATCGACGCCCTCCAGCTCGTGCCCGACGTCGCCGCCGATCGCATCGGGGTGCTCGGAATCTGCGCCGGCGGCGGATACGCCGTGCACACAGCGCGCACCGACCACCGCATCCGCGCGGTCGGGACCGTGGTGGCCGGCAACATGGGTGAGAGCTGGCGGTCGACGGCCTTCGCCCCGGACGGTCCCGCGGCGGCACTCGATCGGCTGGCGGCAGATCGCACCCGCGAGGTCCAGACCGGCCGCCTCGAACGCCTCAACTGGTTACCCGACACCGCTGAAGACGCGGTCGCCGCGGGCATCACCGACATCGACAACACCCAGGCCATCGAGTACTACCGCACATCGCGGGGCGGGCACCCGCGCTCGACCAACCGGCGGCTGGCACGGGGGGACTCCCTGCTGATCGGCTACGACGCGTTCCATCTCGTCGACCAGTTGCTGACCCAGCCTCTCCAGGTCATCGTCGCCGGGCGCAAAGGGGTGACGATGTCCTACGAAGCGGGCATGAAACTCTGGGAGCTGGCGCCGAACCCGATCGACCTGATGGTGATCGAGGGCGCCGGCCACTACGAGATGTACGACGTTCCGGAGTACGTCGACCAAGCCGTCGACCGACTGGCCGACTTCTATCGCGAGTACCTGCCCGCCGCGTAGGTCACGCGTCGACGGTCACAGTGGCCCGGTAGTCCTGTAGCGCAAGGGAATCCTGCGGTGACTGCGGATAGGGATCGAGGGAACGCAGCGTGACGGTGTGCCCGCCCACCCGGGCCGTCGGCCCCGTCGTCTCCGACGCGGGGAAGGTGCTCAGCTCGACCGTCTGCGGCGGTGCGCCGGCAGATTCGACGACGAGTGCGATGCGCGCCTGACCCGCCCAGACGCAGTCGACCAGTGCGGGGCACCGGGAGTCCTCGAGCACCCGGTCGAAGCGGACGGTCACCGTCGAACCCGCCACGCTCGCCTGCTGCCCACCGGCCAGTACGAGCACCGGCTCTGCCGCGGCAGTACCTCCCGTGGCGAAAGCCAGAACGGTTGCGGCGCAAGCGATCATGTATCCCCTCACGTCGGCACCTCCCAGGTGTGCACCGGATCGTTGGAGTGCATGCGCTCGCAGTACAGGCGCAGCATCTCGGCCAGCGCCGCGGGTCGGCTCATGCCCCGACCCTGCAGCGCCGCCACCGCAGCCGTCTGCCACACGGCGCCGTTACGGCCCGATTTGGCGCGGCCCTCGATCACCCCGAGGTAGCGGTCGCGCACCTCGGCGGCCACCTCCCAGCGGCGTAACCCCTCGTCGGCCAACGGCAGCAGATGCCGCAGCACCAACTCGTCAGGGGTGACCTCGCCTGCACCCGGCCAGTACAGGCGGGCGTCGAGGCCGTGCTGAGCGGCTGACTCGAAATTCGCCTGTGCCGTCGCGAAACTCAGCTTGGTCCACAGCGGGCGGTCCTCCTCGGACAGCGCCCGCAGCGCGCCGTAGTAGAACGCCGCGTTGGCCATCATGTCGACCACCGTGGGTCCCGCGGGCAGCACGCGGTTCTCCACCCGCAGGTGCGGGCGGCCAGCCACCACGTCGTACACCGGCCGGTTCCAGCGGTAGATGGTGCCGTTGTGCAGCCGCAGCTCCGACAGCGCCGGCGTACGGCCGGCGGCGAGTTCGGCGACCGGATCCTCGTCGGACAGCTCGGGCAGAAGCGACGGGAAGTACCGCACGTTCTCCTCGAACAGATCGAAGATCGACGTGATCCAGCGTTCCCCGAACCACACCCGCGGCCGCACGCCCTGCGTCTTCAACTCGTCGGGGCGCGTGTCGGTGGCCTGGGTGAACAGTTCGATGCGCGTTTCTGCCCACAGTCGGTGGCCGAAGAAGTACGGCGAGTTGGCGCCCAGCGCGAGCTGCGGACCGGCGAGCACCTGGGCGGCGTTCCAGTTGTTCGCGAAGTCACCGGGTGACACCTGCAGGTGCAATTGCATGCTAGTGCAGGCTGATTCGGGGGCGATCGAGGCGGTCTGCAGGCTCAGCCGTTCCGGACCGTGGATGTCGATGTCGATGTCTTCACCGCGCGCGGTGAAGATCGAGTCGTTGAGCGCCTGATAGCGGGTCGACTCACTCATCCAGTGCCCGGACAGATGCTGGGGCATCAACGTCGGCAGGATGCCGACCATCACGATGTGGGAGCCGTCGCTGTTGGCTTTGGCCTCCGCGGCGTTCAGGCTGGCGCGCACCTCGCCCTCCAGGTCGAGCGCGGCCCGCCCGGGGAGCCGCCGCGGCGGCACGTTGAACTCGATGTTGTAGGCGCCGAGCTCGGTCTGGTAGGCGGGATCGGCGATCGCCGTGAGCACCTCGGAGTTGTTCATCGCCGGTTGGTAGTCGCCGTCGACCAGATTGCACTCGATCTCCATGCCGGTCAGCGGCTTCTCGAAGTCGAAGCTGGATTGCGCCAGCATCGTCTCGAACACGTCGAGGCACAGCTGCACCTTGCGCCGGTACTCGCGGCGATGCTCGCGAGTGAACTCGGTCTGCGTCAGTTCCTCGCCCACGACAGCCATTGAACGCCATCGCCGGCGATCGGGCGCAACAGTTGGCCGGTAAGGTCGCTCCTGCGCACAGGGGAGGAACCGACGTCCATGAGTTCGCGTGTCAGCTTCGCGCTGCTCGGGCCGTTTCACATGACGGTGGAAGGCGCCGCCGTCCCGCTGGGTACGCCGAAGCAGCGGGCCGTGCTGGCCGTCCTGGTGCTCAACCGAAACCGCGCGCTGTCCACCGAGATGCTGATCGATGCGGTGTGGGGCGAGCAGGCCCCGGCCGAAGCCCGCGCAAGCCTGCACGCGTACGTGTCGAACCTGCGCCGCCTGCTGCGCACGGCCGGCGTCGACGACCGCCAACTCCTGGAGAAGGCCTCCGCGGGTTACCGCGTCCGCGTCGACGAGGGCGACGTCGACCTGGGCCGCTTCATCGCGGCCCGGGGTGCAGGTCTCGAGGCCGCTGCGGCGGGACGCTTCCAGGACGCGAGTACGCACCTGTCGCACGCGCTTGCCGAGTGGAAGGGCGACTTTCTCGTTGATCTGCGCGGCTTCCCGTTCGTGCAAACCTTCGAGGTGGCACTGTCCGAGGACAGGATCTCGGCGCACACCGTCCGGGCCCAGGCCGAGATCGCCTGCGGGCGAGCGGACTCGGTGATCGCTGACCTCGAAGAGCTTGTCGCCCGCCACCCGTACCGGGAGCCGCTGTGGGCTCAGCTGATGACGGCCTACTACCTCGCGCAGCGCCAGTCGGATGCCCTGGACGCGTTTCGCCGCGTCAAGGACGTGCTCGCCGACGAACTCGGTATCGACCCGACGCCCGAGCTGCGCGACCTGCACGCGGTGATCCTGGCGCAGGCGCCGCTGAACGTCGGACCGTCGATCCGCAAGACCGCCGCCGACACGATGGTGGCCACCGTGAACCGCCTGATGTCGGCGTCGCAGAGCGGCGCCGCGCGACTGCGCGCTGCAGGCGGCACGACGTATCCGTTGACCGACGCCGTCACCCGCATCGGCAGGCATTCCGACAACGACATCGTGCTCGGCGACCCTCGGGTCAGCCGCCAGCACGCGGTCATCGTCGGCTCCGGCGCCGGGTACGTGATCATCGACGCCGGATCGGCCAACGGAATCCACCGCAACGGCGGCCGAATCCAAGGCAGCGCCGAACTCTCCGCCGGGGACCGGCTCGGAATCGGCGACGGCGAGTTCGTCTTCGAACACGACGGAGGGTAGGACCGCGGCGCCGGCCGAGGCATCCCAAGATTTTTCCAAGGCCGCCCCGACATCGTTGTCTCACTCGTCGCGGACACCGGGACGGCACGGTCGAGGTTCCGGCCGGGCCACCGATCGGGGGACGGTACCACCGGTGCCCGACGAGCAGGCCGCTGATGCGAGGGAACTCACGCGGCCGACCGGTCGGGTCCGGGGATCTCGGTGGAGCACGTGCGCCGGGGCCCCGGATCCGGCCACCCCTGCCCGGTCAAGCGAGGATCGCGCGCGCTCGCACCACGTCGGGCAGGGTGCATTCCGCGGGCAGCCGCGTCAACGTGTCGGCGAGCTGCGGGTGGGCCGCCTCGCCGCGGAGGTCGACGTCGTCGAGTGCGGCCCGAAGCTCGTACAGCGGCGCACCCTGGTGGCGGGCCATCGCCATCGCCACCCCCAGGTCCGCTGCGCTGGTGTCGGGATCGGTGTGGGTCTTGGCCCGCGCGCGCAACAACTCCGCGTCGAAGAAGTGCATCTGGGTGTCCTCGGCGATCTGCAGCGCACCGTTGATGCGATCGCGGGCCTCCTCCAACCGCCCCGCCGCGATCAGCAGACGACCGATCACGCAGTCGTACTGGGTTTGGTAGGCATACAGCCCGAGTGATCGCCAGAAGTCGGTGAACCCGGTGAGCTGATCGATCTGGGCCGACAGATCGCCGGCGTCTGCGCCTGAGCGCAACGAGAGTTCGGCTGCGACGGTGGCCTGACCGAGCGTCGACCCCAGCATCTGCCAGAAATCGATGCCGTACCGCTCGGCACGCTCGACCATTTCGGACACCACCCGCTCGGCGCGGTCGAGGTCGCCGCTCTCGCGGCGCAGCCAGATCTCGATGTGATTGGCGTAGGCCTGGTTGTAGGGGCCCCAGGGGAACGCCAGTTCGTCCCCGCGGTTCTCCGCCTTGGCCATCGCGACTTCCGCAGCCGCCTGTTCGCCCCGCAGCACGTGGTAGATCGAGAGGTGTTCGTAGGCCAGCGCGACGACGTCCCAGGGAATGAACCATAGCTCCTGCATGCTGTTCTGACCCTCGGCGTCGAAGCCGGCGCTGGCCTCTTCGAAATACCTTCTTGCCCTCTCGAATTCGCCGCGCAGGAACATGACCATCCCGTGCACGCAGGCGATGGCCGGGTTCCACACCCGGCGCCGCTCGTCGGGAGTCTCCTGCAGAGCCTCCGCCAGCTGATGCGCGCGGCGAAGATCGGACTTGTTGATGTAGTAGCTGCTGACCGCCAGTAGGGTTCCGATCACCTGATCGTCATGCAGATCAGAGCCGACGATCTGCAGGCTCCGCTCCAGATCCTCAGCCACCGAAGGGCTTTGGTAACCCTCGGCGGTCGAGGTGAGGAACCCGCGCTCGAGCCGGGGCTCGATCTCCAGCCGGTCGCGATCCCGCCCGGATGGGCACAGTTCGAGTTGAGCCAGCGACCGCGTCAGGTAGGCGCGGGCCTCCTCCAGGGCGCCGCGGCGGCGCGCGGTTGCCGACGCCTCGCGATAGGCGCCGGCGGCGTCGGCGTGCCGCTCGGCCTGCTCGTAGTGGGCCGCCACCAGACGCCAGTCCGGCTCCCCGGCCGCACCGGCGACCAGGACGTCGGCGGTGCGGCCATGCAACGCCCGGCGCACGCTCGGCGGTGCCAGTTCGGCAGCCACCTCACGCAGCAGCTCGTGGCGGAACTTCCACACGTCGGGCCCATGCGGCTCGAAGACCTTCGCATCCTCGAGCTCGTCGATGACGTCGTCGACCTTGTCCTCGCTCAGCGACGACACCGCAACCAGCAGTGCCCGGTCCACATGTCTGCCGATCACGGCGGCCGCCTCGACCACCGGCACCACGTCGGGGACGGCGAGCAAACGGGCGAACAGCGGCTCGTAGAGGGAGTCGGGCACCGTGGAATGTACTGCGCCAGGGTCAGATTCGAGTCCGTTGACCACCTGCTCGATGTAGTACGGCACGCCGCCGCACCGCGCTCGCACCGCCGCGCACTGCTCGGGTGCGATCCGCGGATCCAGGGCCAGCACCAACTCGTCGGTCTGCTCGTCGGACAGCGGCGACAGGTCGAACACCTTGGCCGGCCACTGCTCGTTGAGCCAGTTGCCCTCGCGGCCGGTGATCACCACCAGCAGGCGGCCGTCGGTTGCGGCGAGCACGCTGCCCAGCAATTCGAGCGTGGACTGGTCGAACCAGTGGGCGTCCTCGGCCAGCACCAGGCCGGGTCGTCCGCCGAACGCGGAGAACAGGTAGTTCTTCATCGCCGCCGTGATGAGTTCGACCAGCTTGCGACCCTCCGCCTGCGGCGGGTCGTAGCCGAGTGCGGCATCGAGGCCCAGAATGGGTGCGAGCAAAGGGATCTGGGTGACAGGATCCACGCCGAGCGCGCGCAGCTCGGCCTCCAGCAGCTGCAGGCGACGGGCCGGCTCGGTCACCCGCGTGATACCGCAGCGCCGTTCCAACAGCAGTCGCGCCGGATGCAGGCCCACATCGGCGTGCACGGGCGAGCCGACGAGCTCGACGACGGTTCCGTTGTCATGCTGCACCAGCTCGGTGGCCGCCACGGCGAGTCGGCTCTTGCCGATGCCCGCCTCCCCGCGGAACGCCACCGCCGGTACCGTCAGCGTGCCCGCCTGCGCGCGCCGCCAACTCTTCTCCAGCCGAGCGAACTCGCGGTCCCGTCCCACCAGCGGACCCATCGGTGCCGTCGCGGTGTAGGCGCGTTCGCCGAGAACGCGGAACGGATTGATCACTTCCGCGGAGCCCGGCATCGCCGCCGACGGCAGCTGCTCCAAATCGAAGGCGTTGCGCACCAACGGTTCCACCGAATGCGACACCGCCACCCCGCCGGTCGGAGCCAGCGCCGACACCTGTGCGGCCAGGTTGACCGCAAGGCCGTACACATCGTCCTGGTCGCTGTCGAGATAGACGGGCCCGCGGTGCACACCGATGCGCATGTCGACGCCCGCGCCGAACCGGCGCCGCGCCTGTTCACTGAGCCGTTCCACGTCGCGCGCGATGTCCAGCCCCGCCTGGACAGCACGGCGCACGTCGTCGTCGTGGGCGTTCGGATAGCCGAAAACCACCAGCAGGCCGTCGGCCTTGGACGAGGCGACGTGGCCCTCATAGCGCTCGGCCACCTGCCGGACGACGTCGCGGAAGCGACTGACCAGGAGGCGGTGGGTCTCCGGCTCGACACGCAGCGCCAGATCGGTGGCGTCGACGAGATCGGCCGAGATGATCGTCAACCGGCGGATCTCCCCCCGATCAGTCGGGGCCCGCAGCAGATCCTCGGCCTCAGCATTGCGATGGTCGACGGCCAGGACCTGATCGGCCAGCGCGGACGCCTTCGCCCGGTCACCACTGTTGACCGCGGCCACGGCCCGGTCGAGGAGATCGTCGATCGACCCGCCCGTGCGCGTCAGGTCGAGGCCCGTGTCATCGTGCGTCCCGACCTCGCCTCCGTGCAGCGTCGCGGCCAGATCGCCCTCTGCACCCGGCAGGCTCGACGTCACCGACACCCGCGCCTGCGTGGACGCCGCGCCGTCGAGCGCCCGGCTCGCCGCCTCGGCGAGTTCCAGCGCGCTCTGATACCGGTCGTCGGGGTTCTTGGCCATGCCCTTGGCGATGACGGCGTCGAAGGCGGCCGGGATGTACGGGTTGACGGCCGACGGCCTGGGCGCAGGCGCGGTCAGATGGGCCATCATCTGTTCCTCGACGGTCTGGCCGTTGAACGGTGGGGTCGCGGTCAGGCACTGCGCCAGAACGCATGCCAGCGAGTAGACGTCGGACCGAATGTCGCTGAGCCCGTTGCGGAATCGTTCGGGCGCCATGTACAGCAGGGTGCCGACGATGTGCGCCGAATTGGTCAACCCCGTGTCGGTGATGGCCCGCGCGACGCCGAAGTCGATCAGATATGCGAAGTCGTAGCGGGCGATGAGGATGTTGGACGGCTTGACGTCGCGGTGCACCAGACCGGCCTGATGGGCGGCATCGAGCGCCATCGCCACCTGCTCGACGATCACGACCGCCCGACTGGGGATGAGCGCGCCGTTGGCGAGCAGATTCTGCAGGTCGCAGCCGTCGATCAGCCGCATGTCCACGTACAGCCGACCGTCCACGTCGCCGTAGTTGTGGATCGGCACCACGTGCGGCTCGGTCAATTGCGCGGCGGCGTGCGCCTCACGGCGGAAGCGTTGGAGGTAGAGCTCGTCCTCGGCCCACTGGGCCGGAAGCAGCTTCAGAGCCACGACGCGGTCGGTGACCGTGTCATGGGCGCGCCACACTTCGCCCATGCCCCCACGGCCCAACAGATCGATCAACTGATATCGACCGAAGGGAGTCCCCTCCATCGAACCTCCCCCGCAAAAACCAGCTACCCCCGCGACAGTTTCACACTAGGGCGGCCGGGTACGGGACGCGAGCGGTTCGGGAGCACCGCGTCGAACTCGACGCCCGGCGGCCCGCTGGCCCATAAACTCGCCGTGTGGAGGGTGCTTCGGAGGGGAAGGTGCTGGGCTACCTGGTGGTCCACGGCCGCGACGAGCTGACGGTCCCCATCGTCGATCAACTGTTCGTCGGTCGGGAGTGCGCCGGCATCAGCGAGCACCGGCGGCTCGTTCTGTCCGAGAAGCACATTTCTCGCAACCATTTCGAGATTCGACTGATCGCCGACCTCGACCTCGCCGTGGTCATCGACACCAGTACCAACGGGACCTCCCTGAACGGCATGCCGCTCGCGCGTACCGTTGCCGCGCCCATCGTCCCCGGCGATCGAATCACCGTCGGCGACATCGCGATGACGTTCCGGTCGGACCGGTTCGCCAAGAAGGACCGGCAGCTGCCCACCCTGACCCAGGCCGAGATCAGCCAGGCGGACATGGTGATGGTCGTCGGCGACATACTGTCCTATTCGACGATCTCGGAGGTGACCGACAGCAGGGTGCTCGCGGAGAGCATGTCCACGCTGTGGTGGCGGCTCGACGAACTCCTCAGGGCGCACCACGGCACCCTCAATCACTACGCCGGCGACGCGATCTACGCGGTGTGGAACACCCAGACGCACGCGAGTGCCCACGCGGCAGCGATCGACTTCGCGCTCGCCGCCGACCGGGCAGTTGCCACGCTCGGCCCGTCGCTGACACTGCGCGATGGCGCCGGGGCGCCGATTCGGATGGGCTGGAGCGTGGTGCACGGCGCGGCCGCCCAGACCGCGATGGCGGGAGCGATGGCCACGATCCTCGGCGACTCCACCAACCTGGCCTTTCGGTTGGCCAGTATTGCCGGCCGCGACGGCCGCTCACCGGTCCTGGTGACGGGCCGGGTGCACGACGCCACCGCGGACCTCTACCTGTGGGGCGTACCCGACGAGGTCACGGTCAAGGGGCGGCACACCCGCGAGATCATCTATCCGGTGATCAGCCGCCTGCCGACGGCCCCCGCGTCGCCAACATCACCTGCGGACTGAGACAGCCACCGCGCAACTCGACCTGCATCGCCGGGTCGGCGTGGCGGGCCAGCGTGCGCAGCGCCGACGGGCTGTAGGCCCGCAGCGAGCTGATCACGCCGTCGTGGGCGAACGGCAGGAACGGCGCCAGCGGCAACATGGTGGCCAGCCGGGCCAGGTGCAGCAGCGCGGGTGGGCGGGGCAGATCGATGATCAGCAGCGTGGTGGCCACCCGGGTGCCTTCGGCGAGGACCGTGGCCGCAGCCGCCGGCGGCAGATGGTGAAACGACAGCGCGAACACCGCGAGGTCGAAAGCACCGTCGGCGGCGTCGAGTGCGGTGGCATTCATCTGCGCGACGGTGGCGCGGGGATGGGCGCCGAGCTCGGCGGCGATGGCCGCCACGGACTCGGGTTCGACGTCGGTGACGGTGACACGGGCCGATGGATGCCACTCGAGCAGCCGACGCGACAGTGCGCCGTGGCCGGCGCCCAACTCGAGAATCCGCGGATCGGGGACGTCGGCGACCTGCTCGAGCGCGAGCGTGGCGAACCGGTCGTGGTTGCCGAACACATCACCGGTCCAGTCCAGCGCGCGGATCACGCTGCGCTTCACCTTCGGGTCGACGTCGTCGCGGTCCAGGTACTCCTCGCGATCGGTCTCCAGCAGACGGTCCAGGCAGGAGGCCTTCGGACCGCCGCGAGGCATGTCCGCGAGCTGGGCCGTATCGGTGGCGGTGATCAGGGCGCCACCTGGAAAGGTATGACGGGCGGCGGGCCGCCGCCGGGCATGGTGAACAGCTCGGGGATCTGCGGACGCTCGGTGGGAACCTTCGTCCCGTCGCGGTACACGAGCGTTCCGGTGTAGACGCCGTTGTCGTAGTCGTCGTAGTAGAAGCTGCCCTCGACGATGTACTGGCATTCGGCGCGCGTCGCGGTCACGGGAACGAAGACGCCACCGAAGTCGGGAGACTCGCACCCGGCCCGGGGGTCGACGGCCGGGGGAGCGGGCTGGGCGATCGCGGGGGCGCTGAGAAGAAGGGGCGCGGCCACGAATGCGGCGGCCGCGGCGAGCCTGCAGCGTCGAGTGTTGATGAGCGGCACCTTTCCGTCGCGCCTTCGCGCACTCTAGCGCGACCCGGCCGGGCGTTCGGCCGATCAGCGGGTCCCGTGGTTCATCGTCGTGGTTCATCATGGACGGATGGCCGACTTCGTCGCTGCAATCGACCAGGGCACCACCAGCACCCGGTGCATGATCTTCGACCACGACGGCGCCGAGGTGGGCCGCCATCAACTCGAGCACGAGCAGATCCTGCCCCGGGCCGGATGGGTCGAGCACAACCCCGTGGAGATCTGGGAGCGCACCGGATCGGTGGTGGCCACAGCGCTGAACAAGACGAACCTGTCTGCCGTCGATCTCGCTGCACTGGGCATCACCAATCAGCGCGAGACGTCGCTGGTGTGGAATCGCAAAACGGGACGTCCGTACCACAACGCGATCGTGTGGCAGGACACCCGCACCGACCGCATCGCCTCGGCGCTGGACCGCGACGAACGCGGTGACATCATCCGCCGTAAGGCCGGGCTGCCGCCGGCCACGTACTTCGCCGGCGGCAAGGTGCAGTGGATTCTCGACAACGTCGACGGGGTGCGTGCCGATGCCGAGAAGGGCGACGCGATCTTCGGCACCACCGACACGTGGGTGCTGTGGAACCTGACCGGAGGGCACCGCGGCGGCGTGCACGTGACCGACGTGACCAACGCCAGCCGCACCATGCTGATGAACCTGGAAACACTCGACTGGGACGACGAGCTGCTGTCGTTCTTCGACATTCCCCGTCAGATGCTGCCCGAGATCCGCCCGTCCTCGGTGACCGAACCGTTCGGGATGACACTGGACACCGGTCCGGCCGACGGGGAGATCCCGATCACCGGAATCCTCGGTGATCAGCAGGCGGCGATGGTCGGTCAGGTGTGCCTCTCCGAAGGCGAGGCCAAGAACACCTACGGCACAGGCAATTTCCTGCTGCTCAACACCGGCGAGAAGATCGTCCGCTCCGACAACGGCCTGCTGACCACGGTCTGCTACCAGTTCGGCGACGCGAAACCCGTGTACGCCCTGGAGGGTTCGATCGCGGTGACCGGCTCAGCGGTGCAGTGGCTGCGCGACCAGCTCGGCATCATCAGCGGCGCATCGCAGAGCGAGTCCCTGGCCCGTCAGGTCTCCGACAACGGCGGCGTCTACTTCGTGCCCGCGTTCTCGGGTCTCTTTGCACCGTATTGGCGTTCGGATGCGCGCGGCGCGATCGTTGGGCTCTCCCGCTACAACACCAACGCACACGTTGCCCGCGCGACGCTCGAGGCGATCTGCTATCAGAGCCGCGACGTCGTCGATGCGATGGAGGCCGACTCGGGCGTGCACCTCGAGGTGCTCAAGGTCGACGGCGGCATCACCGCCAACGACCTGTGCATGCAGATCCAGGCCGACGTGCTCGGCGTCGACGTGGTGAAGCCCGTGGTCGCCGAGACCACGGCGCTGGGCGCGGCCTACGCCGCGGGCCTCGGCGTCGGCTTCTGGGACGGCGCCGACGATCTGCGCGCGAATTGGCAAGAGGGCAAACGCTGGTCGCCGGACTGGTCCGACGAGCAGCGCGCCGATGGCTACGCGGGCTGGCAGAAAGCGGTGTCCCGCACGTTGGACTGGGTCGACGTGGATTAGGCCGTGACTGATCAGCCGTTGTTGTTGGTCAACACGACCTTACCGACGGTGCGGCCGGATTCCAGCAGTTCGTGACCATGCGCTGCGTCGCGCAGCGGCACCTCGGTGTCGACCACGACGCGGATGGCACCGGCCTCGAACAGCGGCCACACGTCTCGGCGTACACCGGCGACGATCGCCGCCTTCTGCTCGGCGGGCCGGCCGCGCAGCATGGTCGCGGTGACGCTGGCGCGCCGCACCATCAGCGCACCCAGGTCGAGCGGCGCCGGTTCCATTGCTCCGCCGATGACCACGAGGTGACCGTCCGGAGCGAGGCAGGTGATGTTGCGGTCCAGATAGTCAGCCCCGACGACGTCCAAGACTGCGTCGACACCCCGTCCGTCCGTGGCATCCAGGGTGACCGCAACGAAGTCTTCAGTGCGATAGTTGATGGCCGTCTGTGCGCCGAGGGCCTTTCCATGGCTGACCTTTTCGTCGCTACCGGCGGTGGTGATGACGTATGCGCCGATGGCGCGGGCCCACTGCACCGCGAATGTCCCGATGCCTCCGCCGGCGCCGTGGATGAGCACAGCGTCGCCCGCGCGAAGTCCGGCGACCATCGCCAGATTGGAGTAGACAGTGCACGCCACCTCGGGGACGGCGGCCGCTTCGACGAGGGACAGACCCGCCGGGATCGGAAGTAGCTGATCTGCGGCCACGACTACCTGCTCGGCGTATCCGCCACCGTCGAGCAGTGCACACGCCGGATCGCCGATCGACCACTCGCCGACGTCGGCCCCGACGGCGACGACAGTGCCCGCGCACTCGAGCCCGAGGACGTGAGAAGCACCGGCCGGCAGCGGATAACGGCCCCTGCGCTGGAGGAGGTCGGCGTTGTTGACGCCGGCCGCAGCAACGGCGATCACCACCTCGCGACCACCGGGGGCCGGCACGTCGACGGGGCGCCACTGCAGGCCGTCGGGCCCGCCGGGCGTGTCGAAAACGATGGCCGACGTCACGACGCTGCCTTGACCGTCGATCCGGAGCGCGACGCGGCCTGGCGGGCAATGCTTTCGGCATACAAGGGCGTCTCGACGGCGCAGTGGCGACCCGATGCCTCCTGGCGCGCCGCGGCCGCCTCCTCGAAGGTCTGACCGTGCTCGGCGATGAACGCGAGGAAATGTTCAGTGGGGTGGGATGTCACGGTGTTCGTGTACCGGCAGTGATTTTCGTCCAGGCGTTCCATTCGCAGCTCCCAGATGACCTGGGTGGTGGTCCAGCCCAGCGGAGTCAGCACATCGGACAGCGACACCATCTTGCAGTAGTGCGGTTCGGCGACGTCGAACCGGTACTGCTGCACGACAAGTCCGCTGCCGATCATCTCCACGTTGATCGACATCGGTGTGCCGTCGTCATCGACGGTGTAACCCGCGGCTTTGTGGTCCCCCGGCGCGCAGCGCTGGTACTCGTGGGTGGGTAGTGCTTGCAGCCACTGGGCGATATTCACATGGTCGAACTCGACCTCCACCTCGGCGGTCAGCTGCGCGTGGGACAGCACCAGATCCTGCCGGACATCAGTGTTCATCGCTCGTCTCCTCCAAGTGTTGACGAGACGATGCTCCCGCGCGACGGCGGTATCCGACCACGCCGCTACCCGCAGTCCTCAGGTAGTGCTGGCCCCCATGGACTAGTTGTCGCCGGCGGCGACCAGCGACCGCAGCATCACCGTCGGGTTCTCCCGCGCCACGTTCTCCAGCCGCCACTTCGTCGAGAAGACCGCCAGCAGCGCACCGTCACTGCGGGTCAACACCTCGACCGAGGCCAGCTTCTGCAGCACCTCGGCGCCGTCGGCGTCAGTGATACGAGCGACGGTGTAGGACAACGATTCCAGCGTGATCGGGGCGCCGAACTCTGCTGCCATCCGGTGGGTGGCCACCTCGAACTGCATGGGCCCGACCGCCGCCAGCACCGGCGCCTGCTCGCCGCGGCGATCAGAGCGCAGCACCTGCACCACGCCTTCCTGGTCCAGCTGCTCGATACCTTTGCGGAACTGCTTGTGCTTGCTCGGATCCTTGCCCCGCGCGACCGCGAAGTATTCGGGCGAGAAGCTCGGAATCGGCGGATAGACCACGGGCACTTCGGAATACAGCGTGTCACCCGGGCGCAGCGCCGCCGCGTTCGCCAGACCGATGACATCGCCGGGCCACGCGGTGTCCAACGTGGAGCGCTGCTGACCGAACACCGTCTGCGCGTACTTGGTAACGAACGGCTTGCCCGTCGCCGCATGGGTCAGCACGTCACCACGTTCGAACGTGCCCGAACACACTCGCGCATAAGCGATCCGGTCGCGGTGCGCGGAGTCCATGCCGGCTTGGACCTTGAACACGAACGCGCTGAACGGCGACGTCGCCTCGCGGCGATTGCCGTCGGCATCGAGCGCACCCGACGGTGGTGGGGCGAGCTCGGCGAGCACGTCGAGCAGCTGGTTCACCCCGAAGTTCAGCGCCGCCGAGGTGAAGAGCACCGGGCTCGACGTGCAGTCGCGGAACGTCTCCGGATCGAAATCGGCGTCGTCGGCGCTGAGCAACTCCGACTCCTCGACCGCGGTATCCCAGTCCACACCCGCGGCGTCGTGCGCCTTGTCGGCGTCGATGTGCTCCTCCGGCGCGGCGGTGGCGCCGCCGGCGGTGCGGGTGAAGCGGATGTAGGTGCCGGTACGGCGGTCCAGCACGCCTTTGAAATCGCCGGCGATGCCGACCGGCCACGTCAGCGGAGTCGGTTTGAGCCCGATGCGCGTCTGGATCTCATCGATCAGTTCCAGCGCATACCGGCCCGGGCGGTCCCACTTGTTGATCACGGTGATGATCGGGATGCGGCGGTGCCGGCAGACCTGAAACAGCTTGAGCGTCTGCGGCTCCAGGCCCTTGGCCGCGTCGATGAGCATGACCGCCGAGTCGACAGCGGTCAACACGCGGTAGGTGTCCTCGGAGAAGTCGGCGTGACCCGGGGTGTCGAGCAGGTTGATCACGCAGGTGTTGCCGGTCTTCGTCACGTACGGGAACTGCAGCGCCGTCGACGTGATCGAGATGCCGCGCGCCTTCTCCATCTCCATCCAGTCCGACACCGTCGAGCGGCGGCCCGCCTTGCCGTGGATGGCGCCGGCCTCCGTGATGGCCTTGGCGTGCAGCACCAACGCCTCGGTCAGCGTCGACTTGCCGGCGTCGGGATGACTGATGACGGCAAAGGTCCGCCTGCGCTGCGCCTCGGCCGACAACTGATCGGGCCGGGACCCGGCGGTACTGGTCGTCATGATGACGTCAATGGTATTGCCGCCGGCGGTGAAACCAAGAATCGCAGGCGAGGCGCTCCTTATGCGGCGGCGTCCAGAGCCTTCTTCGTCTCCGCGTCGAGCTCGATGTCGGCGACCGCGGTGTTGTCCTCCAGGTGCGCCACCGACGACGTCCCCGGGATCAGCAGCACGTTCGGGGCGACCGACAGCGTCCAGGCCAGCGCGATCTGTGCCGGTGTGCGTCCGAGCTTCTCCGCTTCGGCGCGCACGGCCGGGTGGCCGAGGACCGGGTTGTCGGCCGCGAACGCCGATCCGAGCGGGAAGAACGGCACGAACGAGATGCCGTGTTCGTTGCACAGCTCCAGAACCGACTGGGACCTGCGGTCGACGAGGTTGTAGGCGTTCTGCACCGTGACGATCTCGGTCTTGTCCAACGCGATGCGCAGGTGCTCCTCCGATGCGCTGCTCAACCCGATGCCCTCGATCAACCCCTCGTCACGGGCTGCGATCATCGCGTCGAGTTGGCGGGGAAACAGGTCGGCGTCGACCGGCCCGACGCTGTTCGGATCACCGGAGTGGATGCGCAGGTTGACCGCGGCGATGCGGTCCGTGCCCAGCGTCTCGAGGTTCTGTTCGATGTCGGCGCGCAGCTCGTCGGGCTGCTGGGCGGGGTTCCAGTTGCCCTGCTCGTCGCGGCGAGCGCCGACCTTGCTGACCAGGGCCAGGTCCTCGGGATAGGGGTGAAGCGCCTCGCGGATCAGCTCATTGGCGACATTCGGCCCGTAGAACTGGGCCGTGTCGATGTGGTTGATGCCCAGCTCGAGTGCCCTTCGCAGAACTGCGATGGCCTGGTCGTGGTCGCGGGGCGGACCCATCACGCCAGGCCCGGGCAGCTGCATCGCGCCGAATCCGACGCGTCCGACGACATGATCCCCGAGCTTGAACGTCTGCATGGTCTCTAGTGACGCAGAACCGGCGCGGTTTCTTCCGCTTTTGGGAAAGAAACCGCGCCGGATCGACTGCTCAGTCCTCGCCGAGGACCTGATAGATCTCGCGTCGCGCGGTGTTGACGATCTCGACGATGCGTTGCTGCTGCTCACTGGTGGCGGCGTGCGCGGACTGCGCGATCGCTCCCATCAGCTGGCCCACGGCGGTGCGCAGGCCCATGGCGGTCGGATCGGCGCCCGAGGTGATCTCGTCCCACGGCGGGGTCTCGACCTTCTCCGCGGCAGCGCGACCCTCGTCGGTCAGCTCGAACAGCTTCTTGCTGCCCTCGGATTCGGTGGCCACCAGCAGACCCTCATCGACGAGCAGCTGCAGCGTGGGATACACCGAGCCGGGGCTCGGCTTCCACAGCTGCTGGCTGCGGGCGTCGATCTCCTGGATCATCTCGTAGCCGTGCATCGGCCGCTCTGCCAGCAGGGCGAGAATCGCCGCGCGCACGTCACCGCGTCGGCCGCGACCGCCGCCGCGCCGTCCGCCGCCGCGCCCGCCGGCACCGAAGCCGAACGGACCGGGGCCGAATCCGGGTCCGAACCCGGGCACGCCGGGTCCGCCCGGCGCGAAGGGGCCGAATCCGAAGCCGGCCTGACCGCGGTGTTCACGCAGGTGGTCGCGGAATTCACGGCGTGCGTGACGCCGCTGTTCGTGCAGAGCGCGCCGGTCCTGGGGGCCGCGCAGGTCATGCGGGCCGTGGGGTCCTTGCGGGCCGTGTTGGCCGGGGAAGCCGAAACCGAAGCCGCGCTCAGGTGGGGTGAATGGGGTGTTCATGGTGATGTCCTCACGGTGTAGGGGGAAGGAGCTACTGTGTGCGCTCCGATGCATTGACGATATATCGAGAAGTATCGAGATGCAACGTTCAGTTTCGGCGCGGGCTGTCAGGCTGGTGTGATGACCGACACCGACGCCGAGCCCGCGTCCCTATCCGTCGACACGTTCCGCACCGGCAACTACGCGCCCGTGGCCGACGAACTCACCGCTTTCGACCTGCCCGTCGAGGGTGCGATTCCCACCGACCTGTCGGGCTGGTACTTGCGCAACGGCCCCAACCCCCGCGCCGACGGCGGGCACTGGTTCACCGGGGACGGGATGGTCCACGGCGTGCGCATCGAGGGCGGGAGGGCGGCGTGGTACCGCAACCGGTGGGTGCGCACCGACAGCTTCGACGAGCCGTTCGGTGTGTACAACCCCGACGGCAGTCGCAACCTGCGCTCCAGCGTCGCGAACACGCACATCGTCAACCACGCCGGCAGAACCCTGGCGCTCGTGGAATCCTCACTGCCGTACGAGATCAGCACCGAGCTGGAGACCGTCGGCGCCTACGACTTCGGCGGCAAGCTCGTCGACGCGATGACCGCTCACCCCAAGATCTGCCCGACCACCGGCGAACTGCACTTCTTCGGATACGGAAACCTGCTCGGCCCCAACGTCACCTATCACCGCGCCGACGCCTCCGGTGAGCTGGTGATCAACCGACCCGTCGACGTACCCGCGATGACGATGATGCACGACTTCGCGCTGACTGCGAATCATGTTGTCTTCATGGACCTTCCCGTGGTGTTCAATCTCCAGGCCGCGATGGGCGGCAGCATGCCGTTCCGCTGGGACGACGACTACGGGGCGCGGCTGGGGGTGCTGCGCCGCGCGGACCCGTTCGGTGAGGTGCGATGGTTCGACATCGACCCGTGCTACGTGTTCCACGTCGTCAACGCCCACGACACCGCGGAGGGGTTGTGCCTGCAGGCGGTGCGCTACCCCGAATTATGGCGCGAAGGAGGCGATTTCGGGCCCAAAGCCGTGATGTGGACATGGACGATCGACATGCAGCGAGGGACTGTCACCGAGGCGCAGCTCGACGACAGGGAGGTGGAGTTCCCGAGGATCGACGATCGCCTGGTGACGCTGCCTGCCCGCTACTCGGTGTCGGTAGCCGGCTCGAGCCTCCTCCGCCACGACCTCGTCTCCGGCGCCACGCAGGAACACCGCTTCGGCACGGCGGCCTCACCTGGCGTCCCCGGTGAAGCGGTCTTCGTGCCCGCCGACGGTTCCGCCGACGAGAGCAGCGGCTGGTACCTGGCCTATGTCTACGACCCTGCGCGCGACGGCAGCGATCTCGTGATCATCGACGCAGCCGACTTCACCGGCACGCCCGTTGCCAGAATCGTTCTCCCGCAACGGGTTCCCTATGGATTCCACGGCAACTGGATTCCGGGCTAGTCACGCTGTCGCGCTCCGGTGCGCGTGGGGGCTGATGCCGTACGCCCGCTTGAACGCCGTACTGAGCGCGAACGGACTGCCGTACCCCACCTGCCGGGCCACCGCCGCCACCGTGGCGCCGGAGCGCAGCAGATCGGCCGCCAGCGCGAGCCTCCACCCCGTCAGGAAGGCGATCGGCGGCTCACCGACCAGATCGGTGAACCGGCGGGCGAACGCGGCCCGAGAACAACCGACCGCCGCGGCCAGCAGCTCGACCGTCCACGGATGAGAAGGGTTGCGGTACATCAATTTCAGCGCGGGCCCGATCATGCCGTCGTGCTCGGCGCGCCACCACGGCGGCGCGGCGCCCTCGGAATCGAACCAGGTGCGGACCGCGGTGATCAGCAGTAGATCCAGCAGTCGGTCCAGATACGACTCCTGGCCGGGGCCGTCGCGCCCCGCCTCGTCGGACAGCAACGCGACCAGCGACGCGTCGGCCGGCATCACGGCCACCGCGGGTAGCGCGTCGAGTAGACGGGCGCCCACCGTGCTGTACCCCTCGTAGGCCCCGATCACCGATCGGCTGGCGCCGGTGCTGCTGTTGCCCCAGGTGCGCACGCCCAGCGACATCTCGAAACGCAGGTCGTCCCCGGACACCGTCGTGCAGCGCTGGCCGGGGTGGATGACGATCATCGGCGGAGTGCCGGCGTCGTCGGCGAAGACATAGGGCTCGGTGCCGCGCGTGAGCGCCAGCTGGCCGGCCGTCAGCTCGATCGGCTGCCCGTCGACGGGGACGATGACGGCTGTGCCGTGCGTCTGGCAGATGATCGTCAGCGGCGCCTCGTCGCACACGCGCATCGACCACGGCGGGTCCAGCCGCATCCGAAGGACGAACGCGCCCCGGGCGCGGATGCCGTCCAGTAAGCCGGCCAGAGCATCCATGGATCGCAGCGTAGACGCTCGATGATGTGTATGCGGGTTTGAGCTATGGATCGTCTCGACTTCGGTGCGTTGACTGGGGGTCATGACCAGCAGCGCCCTGACCGTCGTCTCCTCCGTCTCCGCGGTGGCCAGTGCCGCCGCCGGCGGCATGATGCTCGTCTTCTCGACGTTCGTGATGGCCGGCCTCGATCGCGCCGGCCCGCAGAACGCCATCGCGGCGATGCGCGGAATCAACGCCACGGCGCAGACCAACGGCGTGTTCCTGCTCGCGTACTTCGGCGCCGCGCTGCTGGCCGTCGCGATGGGCGTGATGGCGGTGGTGGCCTCGCCGCCCGGGCGGGGGTGGCTGGTGGCCGGTGCCGTGCTCGGGGTGGCGGGCGCGGTCGTCACCGTGGTGGCCAACGTGCCTCTGAACGACGGGCTCGACGCGGCCGCCGCCACTCCCGACGTGTGGCAGGCCTATCTCGCGAGCTGGACGTCGTGGAACCACGTGCGGACGGTCACGAGCCTGGCGGCCGCCGTTGCGACGATGGTCGGCGTGGTTCGTCAGTAGGTGGGCGGCTGCAAACGCTGCAGGGCCCGGCGGTGACGCTCGGCGAGCACCGCGGCGAGCACCTGGCCGGCCGGAGTGCCCGGTGGAGGCGGCGGAGTGATCTGCGCGACCACCTCGCCGGTGATGCGGCCGGCCATCTCGTCGCGCACCCGAGGCGCGAGCTGGTGTACTCGGGTGAGGTATTGCCGTGCCAGTTCGACGGTTTCGGGCCTCAGCGCGGACAGCTCGAGCGCAGACGCCCAGGGGGCGAGCTGCGGTGGCATCATCGGCGGCGGTGCCATCCGCGGCCCGCGCTCGGTGATCACGACAGTGCCGGCGAAGATGTCGCCGATACTCTTGCCCTGCGGTGAGACGAGACTGCAGATCACGGCGGGGCCGCCGGTCAGCATCCAGATCTCCAGCACGCCGGACAGAGCGCGAAAAAGGGCCTGCCGGAAGCGTTCTGGACTGCCATCGTCGGACACCACGCGCAGACCCATCGCCATCTTGCCGAGCGACCTACCCCGGGTGGCGGTTTCGAAGATCAGCGGATACCCGACCAGGGCGAGCACCGTGAACACGATCAGGACCGCGTCGGAGAGCGCAGAATCCCACTGCGAGAGCGTCAGCGCCCACAGCAGCACACCCAGGACGTAGGCGATCACCACGACGACGACGTCGATCACCGTCGACACGACGCGCACCGGCAACTGGGCGATCTGGATGTCGAGAACGACCGCGTCACCGGTCACCACCGGTTGCTGCGGGCTGGCCATGACGCCACGCTACTAAAGTCGGCGGGGTGGATGTCGACGCGTTCGTGCTGGCGCACCGGCCGGCGTGGGATCGCCTCGACCATCTGGTGAAGCGACGCAGGCGGCTCACCGGCGCCGAAGCCGACGAACTGGTGGAGCTCTACCAGCGGGTCTCCACGCACCTGTCGATGGTGCGGTCGTCGTCGGCCGACGCCGTCCTCGTCGGCAAGCTCTCCAGCCTGGTGGCACGGGCCCGGTCGGTCGTCACGGGCGCGCACGCCCCACTATGGCGGGAGTTCGTGCGGTTCTGGACGGTGTCGTTCCCCGTCGTCGCGTACCGAACGTGGCGGTGGTGGGCGGGCACCGCGGTCGCGTTCTTCATCGTGTCCGTGGCGTTGGCGGTGTGGGTGGCCGGCACTCCCGAGGTGCAGGCCACCATCGGCACGCCGAGTGAAATCGAGCAGCTGGTCAACACGGAGTTCGCGGCCTACTACAGCGAGCACCCCGCGGCATCCTTCGCGTTCAGCGTCTGGACCAACAATGCCTGGATCGCTGCGCAGTGCGTGGTGGCCGCGATCCTGCTCGGAATCCCGATCCCGTACATCCTGTTTCAGAACGCGCTCAACTTCGGCGTGCTCGCCGGGGTGATGTTCGGTGCCGGCCGCGGCGACATCTTCCTCGGGCTGATCACCCCGCACGGGCTGATCGAATTGACCGCGGTCTTCTTGGCGGCGGCCGCGGGTATGCGGCTGGGCTGGTCGGTGGTCTCGCCGGGGGATCGGCCGCGCGCGCAGGTGCTCGCCGAGCAGGGCCGGTCGATGATCTCGGTGGCTCTGGGGCTGGTCGCGGTGCTCGCGATCGCGGGGCTGATCGAGGCGTTCGTCACGCCGTCGGGGCTGCCGACGTTTGTGCGCATCGCGATCGGCGTGGCTGCCGAAGCCTGTTTCATCGGCTACGTGGTGTATTTCGGCCGTCGCGCCGTGCGCCGCGGCGAGACCGGGGACATCGACGACGCCCCCGATTACGTACCGACGGGCTGAGTTCTCCCGGCGAGAAGACGTGAACTCGCGCGTTTTGGGCGTGTTTCACGCGAGTTTGCGTCTCCTCGCGGGGGTGTTGCGATCCAGATGTGTGGCGATCCGGTCGACGAGCCTCTCGGGATACACGCGCACGTCGGCAGCCACGATCGGAATGACCGTCCACCCGAGCTGTTGGATCGCAGCGAAGCGTGCCTTGTCACGGAGCATCTCGAGCCGGCCCGAATGCCAGTCGACGCTCTCGTATTCCGCGACGACCCCGTGGTCAGGCCAGGCGAAATCGACGCGCCATCCCTCGATCTCGTACTGCAGTTCCGGGCGTGGCAGCCGCCCGTCGATCATGACCAGGCGGGCCTCGCTCTCCATCGGCGACTCGGCGCGGCGGTCGGCAAGCGGTGCCAGAGCACGAACCGCGACGATGCCGCGCCGCCCCTTCTGCTCGGCGATCGCATCCGCGATCTCCTCGGGCGTACACAATCCCGAATGCAAGGCCGCATCGAGCGTCGCGAGCGCCCGCGGTCGCGGCAGCATGCGAGCGACTTCCACCGCGGTCCACGCCGGCGCCGTCGCCAGCCGTCCGTCCACTCGCTTCAGCGGTGCGCCCAGGCGCTGGTGCACCATCAGCCCGAGGTTCGGCCGCAAACGAATGCCGGGGTCCAGTACATGCGTGGTCGTCGTACCCTCGGTGTCGAAGCCGTACAGCGCGGCCGCTGTCCCGAGGCATGCGACGGTCGGTTGGCCCAGGTGGCGGTCCAGCGCTGCGAGCCGACCCGTTCGATCGGGGGTCTCTCGGCTGTACATGCCGTGGCGCACGCGAATCAGCTCGCCGCGCGTCACCATACGGTCGAGCCGTGAGCGGGTGACGACGGTGAGAAGTGTTGCGGTGTTGACGAACCCCGCGTGACGCGCGAACAGATCCTCGAGCCCTGGGTGCATGGCGCCATCGTGGGGCCGATGTGGCGGGGGTGTGGCGCACCAATCGCGTCAGCTGGGGATGGAAGCGGCTGTGGGGATAAGGTTCTCCCCCGCGAGCAGACGCGAACTCGCGTGGACACGCCGCAAAACGCAGGAGATTGCGTCTGCTCGCCGGAAAAAGGTGAGCCCTTACAGGCGGCCGGTGGCCTTCATCGCCAGGTAGTGATCGGCCAGCGCCGGCGCCAGGTCCTCGGGCGGGGCGTCGACCACGTCGACGCCGCGGCTCCGCAACCGCGACGCGATGTCGCGCCGCTCGCCCCGGGCCCGCTCGGCCGCCGCGGCGTCGTATACCTCGACCGCATCCGCCCGGCCCGCCGCCAGCGCATCCACCCGCGGATCGGACACCGCGGCCAGCAGCACCTGATGCTTGGCCGTCAACTGCCCGAGCACCCCCATCAGCCCCTCGTCGATCGCGGTGGCGTTCAGGTCCGTCAACAGCACCACCAGCGCGCGGCGTCGCACCCGCCGCAGCACCGCTGCCACCATCGCCCGCGCATCGGACTCCACCAGCGCCGGCTCCAGCGGCGCCATCGCCTCGACCAGCTGGGCCAGCAGATCGCTGCGCGACGCGTTGAACGCCGCAGCCCGCGTGACCCGATCGTGCGCCAGGAAGTCGACGTGATCGCCCGCGCGCGCCGCCAGCGCCGCCAGCAGCAGCGCGGCATCCATCGACCAGTCCAGCCGCGGCCAGCCGACCGGCTCGGCCGCCGTGGGATCGACACCGACCCGCCCCGCCGACGTCCGCCCTGTGTCCAGCACGATCACCACCCGCCGGTCCCGCTCGGGCCGCCACGTGCGCACCACCACGTCGGCGCGCCGGGCAGTGGCCCGCCAGTCGATCGAGCGGATGTCGTCGCCGACCACGTACTCCCGCAGCGAGTCGAACTCACTGCCCTGACCGCGGATCAACGCCGGTGTCGCGCCGTCGAGTTCGCGGAGCCTAGCCAGCCGCGACGGCAGGTGCTTGCGCGAGAGGAACGGCGGCAGGATCCGGACCTCGCCGGCGACCCGGTGTGACCCCTGCCGGCCCGCCAATCCCAGCGGACCGACGGACCGGGCCGTCACCGGCCCGGCCACCTGGTCGCCACGGCGAACCGGATTCAATGTCGTGATGATCGACAAAGACTGTCCGACAGCAAGATCCACTGCCTGGATGCGTGGCGCGGCGGCTGCGCTCGGCGCCCAGGCGTCCCGCACGACGCCCCGGAAGCGGGACCGGCCGCGGTTGACGACGTGCAGACTGGTCTCGACCGGCTGGCCCAACCTGGCCGATCCGGCCCCGCCGCGGGTGAATTCCAACGCGCGCGGGCTGCCGGCCAGCACGACATCGACGAGCACACCGACGGCCAGCGCCGCGAGCAGGACAACGAAAGTCATTGCGGGAGCTGGTGACAACCCGACCGGCACCGCGCACACCGCGGCGATCAGCCCCGTGCGCCCGGTCAGGATCACCAGCGGGGCACCGGCACGGCAGCGAGAATGCCGTCGAGCACGCCGTCGGTGCTCGCGCCCTCCAACTCGGCTTCCGGGCGCAGCGCCACCCGGTGCCGCAGCGTCGGCCGGGCCATCGCCTTGACGTCGTCGGGGGTGACGTAGTTGCGGCCCGACAGCCACGCCCACGACCGTGCCGTGGCCATCAGTGCCGTGGCGCCACGAGGGGACACCCCGAGCTTCAGCGACGGGGAATGCCTTGTGGCGCCGACGATGTCGACGATGTAGCCGAGCACCTCGTCGGCGACCAGCACACGCCGGACGGCCTCGCGGCCGGCCGCCAGTTCGGCGGGCCCCGCCACCGGACGCACCGCCGACAGGTCGCGCGGATCGAACCCGCGAGCGTGCCGGTCGAGGATCGCGATCTCCTGATCGCGTGGTGGCAGCGGAATGTCGAGCTTGAGCAGGAACCGATCCAGCTGAGCCTCCGGCAGTTGGTAGGTGCCCTCGTACTCGATCGGATTCTGGGTGGCGGCGACGATGAACGGATCGGGTAGCGCCCGGGGATCACCGTCGACGCTGACCTGACGCTCCTCCATCGCTTCCAGCAGAGCGGCCTGCGTCTTGGGCGGGGTGCGGTTGATCTCGTCGGCCAGAAGCAGATTCGTGAACACCGGCCCGGCGCGGAACGTGAACTCGGCGGTGCGGGCGTCGTAGACCAGCGAACCGGTGACATCGCCGGGCATCAGATCCGGGGTGAATTGCACCCGCTTGAACTCCAGCTGCAGCGCCGCTGCCAAGGTTCGCACCAGCAGCGTCTTCGCGACACCCGGAACGCCCTCGAGCAGGACGTGGCCGCGGCAGAGCAGCGCGACGACGAGACCGCTGACCACCGCGTCCTGGCCGACGACGACCTTGCCGATCTCGGCGCGCAGAGCCATCAGCGCGGTGCGGGCCCCCTGCTCGGAGTCATCTGCTGTGCTGGGCTGTGTCACGACTGCGCGACCTGCCTTTCGATGTCGTCGAGTGCGCGGGCCAGGGCCACCAGCTCGGTGTCGCTCTCCGGCGGCGGCCCGTACAGGATATGGGCGACCCCCTGTGGGTCCTGACCGCAGCGCTGCGCTGCGGCCGCGACGACGGTCGCCGGGGCGGCATCGGGCCTCAGGCCCAGCCGGGGCATGAGACGCTGCCGGGCCGACGAGCGCAGCGCATCGGCGGCCCGATCGCGGGCCCGTCTGGACCGGTACAACCTCCCGCGGCCCTCCACCGTCTCCGAGGCGCGCACGACCACCGGCAACGGCTCGGCGACCAGCGGCCCCACCCGTCGGCCCCGCCAGAGCGCCACGACCGCGACGGCAACCACGAGCTGGGCGACCACCCACATCACCTGGTCCGGAATGAGGTCCATGATGCTGGCGTCGCCCGACGCGCCGGCGCCCTCACCGCGTTGAGGCGCGTACCAGATCACCGTGGGGCGGGCGCCGGTCAGATTCATCGCCAGTGCGGCGTTGCCCTCGTCGAGCAGAGCGGAATTGGTCAGGAAGCTGGAGTCACCCACCACGGTGACGGTCCGGCCGTCGTCCTCGTATCGGGCCAGCACCCCGCCGTAGCAGCGGGTCACCGCCGCGGAGCCGGCCGGCTCGAACGTGTCGGCTGCGCCGAACTGCACCGACCCCGCCCGCTCCGCTTCACGCAGGTCGCATCCTGGCGCCAGGCCACCGAATTCGGTGGCGTCACCGCTGCGCACCGCAGGTGCGAGGGCCTCGCGCGCCTTGCCGATCGGTGCGAGGAGCAACCGGTCGCCGGGCACCGCGGCGAGCCGGCGCAGCTGGTCGTCGTCGTAGAGCCAGAAGGTCTGCCCGGCCACCAGCAGGGTGTCCGGTCGGGCGGCGCGCTCGACGTCCGCCACGGAGTCGGCGACCACGACGTCGATTCCGTTGTCGCGCAACAGGGTGACCAGAGCGCGTGTGCCGTCGGGGGACGTCGACGCGGGTTCCAGCGGTCCGCCGGGGCGGGGAGCGGTGAGCCAGGTGCTCAGCGTCGCGATCGCGATGACGGCGGCCAGGGCGAGCAGGACCCACCGCCAGGTCTTCCACTGCTGCCCGAGCGTGGGGCCGATCGCGGTCGTCATCGCACTGGAGCCCAGGGGGGTTGCGCCGAGGACGCTGCCGCGGCGGAACCCGCTCGTGCTCGCCCGCCCAGTGCGTCATCGAGGGCACTCACCATCCGGTACCGCTCTTCGGTGCCGGCCACCCCGCCGTAGCTGACATCGTTGAACGCTGCTGCGGCAGAGTCGAAGTGAGACGCCAACTCGGGCATGGCGCGGCCTGCATCGTGGGCCAGCTCGGTCGCTGTGCGACCGACTGCCGCGCTGAGCACCTCGTCTTCTTCGAGTTGACGGGCCACGGCGCGCAGTCGGTGCTGGATCGCCGGGGTCCAGTCCGCCTGCGCCGCATGGCGCTGCGCGGCCGCGCGGTGCTCGGCGGCACTGAGGATGTGGCCCGCGAACAGCTCGTCGGCCGCACCGGTTCTGCTGCTGCGCATGGCTCGTCGTGCGATGCGCACCACGATCAGGACAGCCGCGATGGCGAGCAGCACCAGCACCGTGACGGTGACCCAGCCGCCCGGCAGCGACGCCGCATCGGCGGTGATGCGGTAGAGGAGACGGTCGAGCCAGGCGAGGAACTGGTCGGTCAGCGACGGACGCGGATAGATGGCCTTGGACAGTTCGTTCTGTGCCGCGTCCCGGGCTGCGTCGCGGTCGATGTCGATCGGCGCCACGTCACCGCCGGCCGCTCAGCCACAGGTCGTCGGTGGAGTGCGCCGTCGGTGTCTGAACGGCGCCGGTCTGCAGCACCAAATCGAACGCCTCGGCCCGGATGCGGCGATCGGTGTATTGCAGCACCACGATTCCCGCGTTGAACGGGCCGGTGATGATCTGGCCGACCGCACCGCCGACGGCGATGATGACCAGTGCGACCATCGCGGCCGACACGCTGCCCCCCGTGGTCAGAAGGACCTGCCCGCCGAAGCTGAACGGGATGGCAACGGCGCCGGCGACCAGTTGGGCGACGAGCATCGCGAGCAGCCGGATGCCCAGCACGCGCCAGAAGTCACCGCGGATCAGCTCGAACGAGCGGCGGACCGCCGAGACGATGTCGCGGCGCTCCAGCACTATCGCGGCCGGGGTGAAAGCCAGCATCGTCGCCCCGTAGAGCAGCGCGGCGATGAGTCCCAGTCCCAGTGGTACGGCGATCATGAAGGCCGCCCACCCGTTGCCGAACGCCGCGACCACGGCGACGATCGCGACGACGATGCCGATCAGTACGATCGCGGCGATCGCTTCCAGGATGGTGAAGCCGAGCAAGGCCCACAGGCGCGGTTTCAGCCGCTGCCACGCTTCACCGATAGTGATGCCGGCACCGAAGATCGCGCGCCCGATGACGACGGTCAGCAGGCCGCTGAGCAGGATCGTCGACAGGGCGGTGGCGATTCCCGCGGTGAGGCTGGACACAAGCGACGCGATGCCCGCGCCGGTCTCGAACATGGTGGCGCCGGTCGCGGCGCTGTCGATCGCCCGGTCCACGTCGCCGCTCAGTGCCAGCGGCCACAGCGACAGGATGAGGGCCAGCACCTGCGCGGCGACCACGACGATCGTCGTCAGCCCGAGGGTGGCCTTGGGGTTGGCCCTCATGTAGGCGAATGCTCCGTTGAACATGTCCGACAGAGACAGAGGGCGCAGGGGCACGATGCCCGGTCGCAGAACCGGCGGGGGGCCGTAGCCCGGCGGCCCGAAACCCGGGGGAGGCCCGAACCCGGGGGGTGGTCCGTAGCCAGGTGGGGGCCCGTGGCCAGGCGGGGGCCCGTAGCCGGGAGGTGGGCCGTAGCCGGGAGGTGGGCCGTAACCCGGGGGAGGCCCGTAACCGGGGGGAGGCCCGTAACCGGGGGGAGGTCCGTAGCCCGGGGGCGCGCCGGTGGGAGGGCCCCAGCCGGGGGCCGGTCCGTATCCACCGGCGTCGTAGGTCATGATCACCATCTTGTCGAGCGTGCCGACTCTTGTCGACGCGGCCCCCACCGGGCGGTCCGTTTCGGCACGGGCGTCCCGGGTACTCCCGCCGCATGACCCGATTCGGCTACACCCTGATGACCGAGCAGAGTGGACCCAAAGACCTTGTCCGCTATGCAGTTTCGGCAGAGCAGGCTGGTTTCGACTTCGAAGTCTCCAGTGACCACTACTTCCCCTGGCTGGCCTCGCAGGGGCATGCGCCGTACGCGTGGACCGTGCTAGGCGCGGTCGCACACGCGACCGAACGTGTCGAGTTGATGACGTACGTGACGTGCCCGACGATCCGCTATCACCCCGCCGTCGTCGCGCAGAAGGCGGCGACGCTGCAGATCCTTGCCGACGGCCGCTTCACCCTCGGCGTCGGCACGGGCGAAAACCTCAACGAGCACGTCGTGGGGCAGCGGTGGCCGACGGTCGCGCGTCGTCAGGAGATGCTGCGCGAGGCGATCCAGATCATCCGCGAACTGCACACCGGCGATCTCGTCGACTGGAAAGGCGAGTACTTCGAGGTCGACTCGGCCCGGATCTGGGATGTACCGGAGGTGCCGGTGCCGATCGCGGCGGCCGTCTCCGGGGACCGCTCAGTGGAAGCCTTTGCTCCGCTGGCCGACCATCTGATCGCGGTCGAACCCAACAAGGACCTCGTCGACGCCTGGCACGATGCCCGCCGGGCCACCGGACTGCCCGGCGATGTCCGTGTGATCGGACAGATCCCGATCAGCTGGGACCCTGACCGCGACGCCGCCGTCGAACGGGCCCACGACCAGTTCCGGTGGTTCGCCGGCGGCTGGGCGGTCAACGCCGACCTCCCGACCACGATGGGCTTCGACGGAGCCACCCAGTTCGTCCGCCCCGAGGACACCGCGGACTCGATCCCGTGCGGACCCGACCTGGACGCGATCGTCGACGCGGTCTCGGAGTACTGGAAGGCAGGGTTCACCGACATCGCGCTGGTCCAGGTCGGCGGTAACACCCAGGACGCGTTCCTGAGCGAGGCGGCGGGCCCGCTGCTCGAAAAACTGCGCAACGCGGCGGCGTGAGGAGGGTTCGATGACACGAGGCAGCGGAATCTACGACGGCGAGGACGGGTCGAGCGCCGACAAGGCCGCCGGCACTGAGAAAGGCACCGAGAAGGACCCGGACCGCGACACCCCGGACGTGGACAAGGACAGCGGCGAGCCGACCGCCTAGCGCGTCGCGACCGGATCACCGCGGCGCTTGGTCTCCAGCCGGTACCACGTCCACCAGAACAGCAACGCCGACGCGATCGACCCCGCGGCGGCCAACCACTGCGAGCTGAGGAACAGCCGCCACGACGTCGGTTCGTCCTCGACATGGGCCGCCACCGCGTGCAGCATCTGGACCCCGCCGAGGCCCAGGCATGCCGCGCCGACGACGCCGACGGCGACGACGAACACCGTGCGCAGGACGTAGCGCTGCGGACTGGGGGACACCACGGCGCGAATCCGACCGGTGCGTGACAGCAGCAGCGCGGCCAGGCACGCCACGATCAGCGCCACCGCATCGGCGGCCAACGTGTCCGACAGCCGGTGTGCCTTGATGATCACCGTGTACGCACCGATGCCCACCGCCCACGTCAACGTCAGGAACATGGCGACACCGCGGAAGCGGTAGGGCATGACGATCATCGTCGCGAACAACAGGCACATGGCCGCCGTGGTGTGTCCGCTGGGCAGCGTGTTCTCCAGGAACGACTCGTCGGCCGCGATCAGGTCGGGCCGGGACAGCACGTGGTACTTCAGGATCTGCGTGACGGCCTGGCCGCCGAGGATCACGCCCACCCCCGCGACCGCCAACCACACCTGGCGCCGCAGCAGGCCGATCGCCGCGACGAGCACCGTGGCGGCGATCTGAGAGCTGACCGTGATCGTGTGGAACGCCCGCAACGCAACCCGGTGCAGCTCGGGATCGACCTGATCGGCGCCGCGCAGCGCGGCGTCCTCGACGCGCTGACCCAGCGTGGTCTGGACGGCCAGGAGATAGACCGCGACGAAGAACAGCAGGGCCACGATCAGCACGGCCGCCCACTGTCGGCGCGTGCGCCGTAGGCGGTCATCCCCGACGTCGGCGATGCGTCGTCGCGCCCTGGTCACCGGCCATCCCCCCGTCGGCGCTCGAGAAAACAGGAAACGCCCAAACCGGCAATCGGTTTGGGCGTCGTCGCTGTCGGGGTGGCGGGATTCGAACCCACGACCTCTTCGTCCCGAACGAAGCACGCTACCAAGCTGCGCCACACCCCGTGTGAAGCCACGACAGCGTATCGCACGGCCCCGGTGTGAAGCCAAACGCATGACACGCCGCGGGATGGAATGGGTATGTCAGTGGCGTTGTGCACACTGACGAACAGCAACGACCGAAACGAGGCAGGTCATGACCGGACTGGGTGCATCGCTCTACCTGGGCTTCTTCGCGCTGGCAGCGCTCTGGCTGTTTCTGACCTCCGACGGGCCCCTGTCGCCGCTGTCACGGCGATCACAGGATCACGGCCAGCAGCCCGACCGTTCGAACTCGGCGAGCACCTCGGCCGGTTCTGACGGATCGAGCCCGTGGCTGGTCAGCCACTCCTCGCGAAAGTAGGTGTCGGCGTAGCGTTCGCCGCCGTCGCACAGGAGCGTCACGATCGAGCCGGACCGGCCGGCCTCTGCCATCTCACACAGCAGCTTGAAAGCGCCCCAGACATTCGTCCCGGTCGACGGACCCACCCGTCGGCCCAACACCCGGCTCACGTGGTGCGCAGCCGCGACCGACGCCGCGTCGGGCACCACCACCATGCGGTCGACCACCCCCGGCAGGAACGACGGCTCCACCCGCGGCCGGCCGATGCCCTCGATGCGTGAGGACTTTCCGGTGACCACGTGCGGGTCGTCGCGCACATACGACGGGTAGAACGCCGAGTTCTCCGGGTCGACCACGCACAACCGTGTCGGATGCCGGCGATAGCGCAGGTAGCGGCCGATCGTCGCGCTCGTGCCGCCCGTGCCTGCGCCCACCACGATCCATTCCGGGATCGGATGGGTCTCGCGCACCATCTGGTCGAAGATCGACTCGGCGATGTTGTTGTTGCCGCGCCAGTCGGTGGCCCGCTCGGCGTTGGTGAACTGGTCGAGGTAATGCCCGCCCGTCTCCTCGGCCAGCCGCTGCGCCTCCGCATACACCTGTGCTGACTCGGTGACGAAATGGCAACGGCCACCCTGGGATTCGATCAACGCGACCTTGGTAGCACTCGTCGATGCCGGCATCACGGCGATGAACGGCAGCCCGATCATCGACGCGAAATATGCCTCCGACACCGCCGTCGAGCCCGACGAGGCCTCGATCACCGTCGTGCTCTCGCAGATCCACCCGTTGCACAGCGCATAGAGGAACAGCGAGCGCGCCAAGCGATGCTTCAGGCTGCCGGTGATGTGGGTGCTCTCGTCCTTGAGGTACAGGGCGAGATCGCAATCGTGCCCCCACCGTGACGGCAGCGGATAGCGCAGCAGATGCGTGTCAGCGCTGCGGCGTGCGTCCGCCTCGATGAGCCGGACAGCATTGTCGACCCACGAACGGGACCGGTCCTGCACGGCGGACGAGGCCGAGTGGCTCACCGTGCCGATACGGTCGGATGCGATTGCCCGGCAACACTTCTCGCATCAGAGCCGCCCGTCGGTGCGGCCACCAGCGTCAGCAGCGTCGCCTCCGGGCGGCAGCAGAACCGCAGCGGGGCGAATGGCGACGTGCCGATACCCGCCGACACGTGCAGCTGGGTCCGCGCGCCCCACCGCGACGGGCCTTTGACCCGTGAGCGATCCAGTTCGCAGTTCGTGACGATCGCGCCGTAGAACGGCAGGCACAGCTGCCCGCCGTGGGTGTGCCCGGCCATCACCAGCTGATAACCGTCGGCAGCGAAACGGTCCAGCACCCGCGGCTCGGGGGAGTGCGTCAACCCTAGCGTGAGGTTCGCCGTCGGATCGGCTGCTCCTTCGATGGTGGCGTAGCGGTCCCGCGACAGGTGCGGGTCGTCCACGCCGGCCGCGGCGATCCGCAACCCCGCGACGTCGAGGTCGCGCCGGGTGTGGGTCAGGTCCAGCCAGCCCCGCTCGGTGAACGCTGCGCGCAGGTCCTGCCAGGGCAGCGGTTCGCCGTGGATGCGGTGCGTCGGCTTGGTCAGATAGTTGGCGGGGTTCTTCAGCCGCGGCGCGAAATAGTCGTTGCTGCCGAACACGAACACCCCGGGCACCGACAACAGGTCGCCGAGGGCCTGCACCACCGCTGGTACGGCCTTCGGGTGGGCCAGGTTGTCTCCGGTGTTGACCACCAGATCCGGCTGAAGGCTCGCCAGGTCACGCAGCCAGGCCTGCTTGCGGCGCTGTCCGGGGCGCATGTGAATGTCGCTGATGTGCAACACCTTCAGCGGTGACGAACCCGGCGACAGGACCGGCATCGTCGCCTCCCGCACCACGAACGCGTTGCGTTCGATCACCGAGGCGTAGGCGATGCCGGCCACGAGCGTGCCGGCTGACACGAGGGTGGTGTTCTTCGCGACGGTCTTCACCTTCGAACCAGGAGAACCAGGCATCGTTCAAGCGTACTGCCACCGGCTGTGCCGCGAGCGGCGCGCACCGATCAGGGCGGTGGTGGCGGCGCGGGCGGCGGCGGGCCGAGCACCGGCACCGTGATCGGTGGCAGACCCGGGATGTTGATCACGGTCTCGCCGACCGGAGGCGGCGGAGCGCCCGGAGGTAGCGCACCCGGCGGAGGCGGCGGCGGGGCCGGCGCGATGCCGTTGGAGATCTGGATCGTGATGATCGACCCGGGCACCGTCTGCCCACTCGGCGACGTCCCGACGACGGTGCCGTAAGACGACGCGCTGTTCACCGGGGTGGCCTGATCGGCGACCTGGAAACCGGCCTCACGCAGCCGTGCCCGCGCGGTGTCCTGGCTCATCCCCGCCACGCTTGGCACTCGCGATCCGGGCGCCCCGTCGACGTATCGGGGATCGGTCGGCGGCAGCGTGACGTCGGTGAACGGCGTGGTCAGGGGCTCCATCGCGGTGAACCAGGTGCGGGCCGGCTCGTTGCCGCCGAACAGGTTTCCGTCACCGCACTGACGGAGCGGGAACGAGCACAGTTCGCCGGGGGAGTTGGAATCGTCGTAGATGTAGTTCGCGGCCGCGAAATGGTTGGTGAAGCCGAGGAATCCCGACGAGCGGTGCGCCTCGGTGGTGCCTGTCTTGCCGGACATCGGCAGGTTCCAGCCGACCGAGCCCGCCGCGCCGGCTGCGGTACCCCCACCCTGGTCGTCCTTGCTCATCGCATTGGCCAACGTGTTGGCCAGGCCCTCGGGCACCGCCTGCTCGCATGTCTCCGTCGTCACCGAGACCTCTTCGCCGCGGCGATCCAGGACCTGCGCGATCGGGTTGGGTGGGCACCACGTGCCGCCGGAGGCGAGCGTGGCGGCGACGTTGGACAGTTCCAGCGCGTTCACCTCGACCGGGCCCAGCGTGAACGATCCGATGTTCTGCCGTTTGATGAAGTCGGCGAGGCTTTCGTTGCTCTCGGGATCGTAGTCGCGTGCTGTCCCGGGCAGTGCGTAGGAGCGCAGCCCCAGCCGTACCGCCATGTCGACCGTGCGCTGCACGCCGACCTGCGCGATGAGCTTGGCGAACGCCGTGTTCGGCGACGTCGCCAGCGCATCGGTGACGCTCATCTGGCCGCGGTAGTTGCCGGCGTTCTGCACACACCACGTCGCCGGGGGGCAGCCCTTGGCGCCGCCGGAGCCCAGCCCCTTGGCCTCGAACCGCGACGGCGCATCGAGCGTGGCGTTGATGCCCATCCCCATGTCCAGGGCCGCGGCGGTGGTGAAGATCTTGAAGATCGATCCCGCGCCGTCACCCACCAGGGAGAAGGGCTGCGGCTGCATCGTCTCGCCGGCGTCGAGGTTCAGCCCGTAGGTCCTGTTGCTGGCCATCGCCAGCACGGGGTGGGACTCCTTACCCGGCTGGATCACGCTCATCACGCTCGCGACCCCGTCCAGGTCGGGCGCTGCGATGCTGGTGATCGACGACTTCACGGTGTTCTGCACGTCCGGGTCCAGCGTCGTCTTGATCAGGTAGCCGCCCTTGGCCACCTGGTCCTTGCTGATCCCGGCCCGAGCCAGGTAGTCAAGCGCGTAGTCACAGAAGAACGCCCGGTCACCGGCGGCGATACAGCCGCGCGGCAATTCCTTCGGCGTGGGCAGGATGCCGAGCGGCTCCTGCTTGGCGGCGCGCAACGCGTCGGCCTGGTCGGGGATGTTCGCGATCATCGTGTCGAGCACCAGATTGCGCCGCGCCAACGCCCCGTCGGGGTTGGTGTACGGGTTCAGCGTGCTCGTCGACTGCACCATGCCGGCCAGTAGCGCGGCCTGCTGCCAGTTCAGCTCCGAGGCGTTGATGCCGAAGTAGGTCTGCGCCGCGTCCTGGATACCGAAGGCTCCGTTGCCGAAGGACACCAGATTGAGGTAGCGGGTCAGGATCTCCGGTTTGGTGAACGTCTTGTCCAGCGTCAGCGCCATCCGGATCTCGCGCAGCTTTCGCGCCGGGGTGGTCTCGATGGCGGCGCGCTTCTCGGCGTCGGTCTGGGCGATCACCAGCAGCTGGTAGTTCTTCACGTACTGCTGCTCGAGCGTCGAGCCGCCGCGGGTGTCGAGGTTGCCCGACAGGTAACCCGAGAGACCCGTCAGGGTGCCCTGCCAGTCCACGCCGTTGTGCTCGGCAAACCTCTTGTCCTCGATCGAGACGATCGCCAGCTTCATCGTGTTGGCGATCTGATCGCTCGGGACCTCGAAGCGCCGCTGACTGTAGAGCCAGGCGATGACGTTGCCCTTGGCATCGACCATCGTCGACACCTGGGGCACCTCACCCTCGACGAGCTGGGCCGAGCCGTTGGCCACCACATCGGAGGCGCGGTTGGACATCAGACCCACCCCGCCGACCACGGGGAACATCAATCCGGCGGCGACGACGCTGGCGAGAAGGACGCACCAGGCGAGCTTGATGACCGTGACCGCCCGCGGCGGCCGGGCCCTCTCGTCCTGCGGCATGGGTACAGACTAGCGACGCCCGCTCAGCGCTCAGCCGCCGAGCGCCCGCTCCTGACTCCTGGCAGCACCTGACAAACGCCGAGGTCGCGCACTGTACCGCCGTGACGGCACGGTTGTCCCAAAAAAGTGGTCACGAACGTATTGCGCAAAACGCCGGTGACCACCTAAATTGAGCGAGCAGTGCGATACAGGTCACACAAGACCCTCGCAGTGTGGCGTAGATCGCACTCAGGTGATCGACGTCGGGGAATCAGCCGTCTGCGTTGTCGGGGCGCGGCCAGAACTAAGGGGATCGCTGGTGTCAGTTACCAAGCCCGCCGCACGCAAGACCACGGTGAATCCAGCTACCGAGTCCATTCTGCACGGCGCAGAGGCAGAAGCCCGTATTGCGTGGGTTTCGCAGGCCCGGTGTCGCCAGACTGATCCCGACGAGCTGTTCGTCCGCGGCGCAGCCCAGCGCAAGGCCGCAGTCATCTGCCGGCACTGCCCCGTGATTGCCGAGTGCGGCGCCGATGCCCTCGACAACCGGGTGGAGTTCGGTGTGTGGGGCGGTATGACCGAGCGTCAGCGTCGCGCCCTGCTCAAGCAGCACCCTGACGTGGTGTCCTGGTCGGACTTCTTCGCCGCCCAGCGCAAACACCGCAGCGCGGGCTAAACGCCCCGCCCCGACAGAGGCGTCAGAATTTGCTTGTCGGACGAATGTGGCCTGTGGATCAGGCCGCGGTCGTCTGCCCGGTGATCTGATCGGCGATCGCTCGCAGCGCCTCGAGATCCGACACGTCGAACGGCAGGGACGGCACGCCGACGATCGCCACATGGGGGTTGGCGCCGGTGAACCGCGACAGCAACCGCACTTCGCGCTTGGCCGTCGACGCCCGGTCAGCGTGCACTCGCAGCGCCGCGGCCGTCAGCGATCCCGGATCGGTGCCATCCAGCGCATCGGCCGCCTTGCTCGCCGCGTCGCTGGTCAGATCGCACAGCGTCGGGTGGGTGCGGTTGAGGATCAGGCCCGCCAACGGCATGCGCTCCGAGGACAACCGATCGACGAAGAACGACGCCTCCCGCAGCGCATCCGGCTCGGCGGCCGAGACGACGACGAACTGGGTGCCGCGGCGCTTGAGGAGTTCGTAGGTGCGGTCGGCCTTCTCGCGGAACCCACCGAACGTGGCGTCCAGTGACTGGACGAAACCCGCTGCGTCGGAAAGCATCTGAGACCCCAGGATGGTCGACATCCCCTTCATGGCCAGTCCGACCGCGCCGGTGACCAGCCGGCCGATGCCCCGTCCAGGCGCTAGCAACAGGCGCCAGAGCCGGCTGTCCATGAAGCTGCCCAACCGCTTCGGCGCGTCGAGGAAGTCCAACGCATTGCGCGACGGTGGCGTGTCCACCACGATCAGATCCCACTTGTCTTCTGCCAGAAGCTGACCCAGCTTCTCCATGGCCATGTACTCCTGCGTGCCCGCCAGCGAGGTGGCCACGGTTTGGTAGAACTGGTTGTCCAGGATGGCGTCGGCGCGATCGGGTCCCGAGTACTGGACGACCATCTCGTCGAACGTGCGACGCATGTCCAGCATCATCGCGTAGAGCTCACCGGACACCTCGGGCGCCAGCGGAACGCGCTGAGGGACATTGCCCAGATCCTCGATGCCGAGCGCCTGGGCCAGCCGCTTCGCCGGGTCGATGGTCAGGACGACGACGGTGCGGCCGTATTCGGCGGCGCGCAGCGCCATCGCCGCGGCGGTGGTGGTCTTGCCGACACCGCCTGCGCCGCAGCACACGACCACGCGATTGGCCTTGTCGCGCAGGATCGATCCCATGTCCAGGGTCACCGGAGCGGTGCTCATCATCTGCCTCTCGTCACCGCACGCCCTGCTGGGCGAGCGCTTCGGCCAATTCGTACAGACTTCCCAGATCGACGCCGTCTGCCAGCGCCGGTAGATCCAGGCGTGGGACCTCGAGTTCGGTCAACTGCTCGGCGCTTTCGGCGCGCGCCGCGATACGCGTCGCGTGTTCGATCGTTTCAGTGAGAAGTCCCGCGAAGTCGTTGTCGGACAACGTGATTCCTGCGCTGGACAGGCCCGCGCGGATCGCGTCGGCGTCGACATCACCCTCGGCGGCCTTCGCCAGATCATCAGGCGGGAGATAGGCCGGGATGTTGCGGTTGATGATCACCGAGCCGATCGGCAGCTCCATCTCGCGGAGTTCGGCGATGGCCTCCAGGGTCTCCTGCACCGGCAGCGCTTCCAGCAGCGTCACGAGGTGGATCACAGTGAGGTCGGAGTGCAACAGCCGCACCACACCGTCGGCCTGCGAATGCACCGGACCGCCCTTGGCCAGGTCGGACACGGCCTTGGTGACGTCGAGGAAGCGGGCGATCCGGCCGGTCGGCGGCGAGTCGACGACCACCGCGTCGTAGTAGCCGTACTTGCCCTTGGCTTCCTTCCTGGTGCGTGTGACGACCTCTTTGATCTTCCCGGTCAGCAGGACGTCACGCAGGCCAGGGGCGATCGTCGTCGCGAACTCGACGGCTCCGATGCGGCGCATGGCGCGCCCCGCCAGCCCCAGGTTGTAGAACATGTCCAGGTATTCCAGGAATGCGGCCTCGGTGTCGACGGCCAGGGCGTTGACCTGACCGCCACCCTCGGCGGTCGCGATCTTGACCTCTTCGTAGGGCAACGGGGGCACATCGAAGAGCTGCGCAATACCTTGCCGCCCTTCCACTTCCACGAGTAGCACCTTGCGTCCGCCGGCGGCCAGGGCCAGGGCCAGCGCTGCGGCGATCGTCGACTTGCCGGTGCCGCCTTTGCCGCTGACGAAATGCAGGCGCGCCTCGGCCAGCCGTGCCGGCCACGAACCGTGCGGTGAGCCCTCTGGTGTGGTTGCCACCACTGCATGCTAGCCATAGCGATCTGCGCGCCGGATAAGCTCAGCCGTATGAGCGAACAAACGAGGTGGGCGGCGTGAGCGCAGCGAACAAATGGGAATACGCGACTGTTCCGTTGCTGACGCACGCGACCAAACAGATCCTCGACCAGTGGGGAGAGGACGGCTGGGAGCTTGTCTCGGTGCTGCCGGGTCCGACGGGCGAGCAGCACGTCGCGTACCTGAAGCGGCCCAAGTGACCCGACAAATCTGGTCGGAACGGCTGAACGAGCTGGGCATCGCCCTGCCCGAGGTCGTGGCCCCACTCGCGGCGTACGTGCCCGCGGTCCGTACGGGCAATCTCGTCTACACCGCCGGGCAGCTGCCCATTTCTGGAGGTGAGCTCGTCGAGACGGGCAAGGTGGGCGCCGAGGTGTCCGTCGAGGACGCCAAGCACCTGGCCCGCCGGTGCGCGCTGAACGCGCTCGCAGCCGTCGACGCCCTCGTGGGTATCGACGCGGTGGTGCGGGTGGTGAAGGTCGTCGGCTTCGTCGCGTCCGCACCGGGGTTCGGCGGCCAGCCCGTCGTCATCAACGGTGCGTCGGAGCTGTTCGGGGCGATCTTCGGCGACGCGGGTGCACACGCCCGATCCGCCGTCGGGGTATCCGAGCTTCCGCGCAATTCGCCGGTGGAAGTCGAAATCATCGTCGAGGTCGCCGGTTAGGCAGAGGTCGACTGAGTGGAGCACCCCGCGTACGGATTGCTGAGGCCGGTCACCGAGACCGCGTCGGTGCTGCTGTGCGACAACCCTGGGCGTATGACACTGGACGGCACCAACACATGGGTGCTGCGCGGGCGCGGCAGTGACGAGATGGTGGTCGTCGACCCCGGGCCGGACGACCGCGACGAGCACATCGAACGGCTCGCGGCGCTGGGCCCGATCCCTCTTGTGCTGATCAGCCATCGGCACGAGGACCACACCGGGGGGATCGACCGGCTCGTCGACCTGACCGGCGCGGTCGTGCGCTCGGTGGGCAGCGGATTCCAGCGGGGCCTCGGCGGTCCGCTGACCGACGGTGAGGTCATCGACGCAGCGGGCCTGCGGATCACGGTGCTGGCCACGCCGGGCCACACCGCCGATTCGCTGTCGTTCCTGCTCGACGATGCCGTGCTGACCGCTGACACCGTGCTCGGCCGGGGCACGACGGTGATCGACAAGGAAGACGGCGACCTCGGCGACTATCTGGAGTCGCTGCACCGGCTGCGTGGTCTCGGCCATCGCACGGTGTTGCCCGGACACGGGCCCGATCTCGAGGACCTGGCCGCGGTCGCCGACACGTATCTGGCGCACCGGCAGGAACGGCTGGACCAGATCCGCGGGGCGCTGCGTGAGCTCGGTGACGACGCCACCGCCCGCGCCGTGGTCGAACACGTCTACACCGACGTGGACGAGAAACTATGGGACGTGGCCGAGTGGAGCGTGCAGGCGCAGCTGAACTACCTGCGCCGATGACGTTTAGCGGGCTCGTCTCGCGAGGCGCTCGCTGTCGCTGATCAGCACGCTCTTGCCCTCGAGGCGAATCCATCCGCGGTGAGCGAAGTCGGCCAGCGCCTTGTTCACGGTCTCGCGAGAGGCGCCGACGAGCTGGGCGATCTCCTCCTGTGTCAGATCGTGGGTGACGCGCAGCGCGCCGCCTTCCTGCGTTCCGAACCGCTGGGCCAGCTGCAGCAGCTGCTTGGCGACGCGACCGGGGACGTCGGTGAAGATCAGGTCAGCCAGGTTGTTGTTGGTGCGGCGCAACCGGCGCGCCAGCACCCGCAGCAGCTGCTCGGCGATCTCCGGGCGATCGGCGATCCAGGCGCGCAGCGCCTCACGGTCCATCGACACCGCCCGCACCTCGGTGATCGTGGTCGCGCTCGACGTACGCGGTCCCGGGTCGAAAATCGACAGCTCACCGAACATGTCCGACGGTCCCATGATCGTCAGCAGGTTCTCGCGGCCGTCCGGCGAACGCCGGCCGATCTTCACCTTGCCGGTGATGATGATGTAGAGCCGGTCGCCGGGCTCACCCTCGGCGAACACCGTGTGCCCGCGGGGGAAGTCGACGGGCTGGAGCTGCTTGGTCAGCGCGGAAACAGCGCTGGGTTCGACCCCTTGGAAGATTCCGGCCCTGGCCAGGATCTCGTCCACGTTGCCCCTCTTGTCGAAGATGTTGGTGGTCAGACATGTGCGCGCCGACGTCGGATACGAAGGCCGACTCAGTCTAGAGCCATGTCCTGTCGTGACCAGCTCACGCTACACAGGATCGGCATGTCGGGTCTGCCGAAACCGGTTATTGACGGGCTAGGGGTACGACGCGGTCGTCGGCAAACCTGACGTGACCTTCGCCCGCATCGGTATCGGCGCCGTCGCCTCACGCTCCACGCGCCGCCGGTTCTGGTCGGTGATCGCGGTGTCCAATCCGTCACGCACCAGCGCGTCGACATCGCCGGCCTCGGCCTGATTCAAGAAGTCGGCGACATCGGCCGCCGAGATGGTCTGCTGGCGCAGACCAGCCTCCACCTTCTCCAGCCCGAAGGTCGCCAGCATCAACAACCCCGGGATCAGCGCGACGAGCAACCACGACACATGCGGAAGTAAACACGGCCAAGGTCTCGGACCGATCACGAAAAGCCCACGTTAACGACCGATCTGAACACGAGTTGGGTCGAACGTGTCGGACGTGCTCAGTACGCTGGCGAGGTGACCGTGACCAAACGGACCGCCAAATGGGACGCCGCCAAATGGGACAAAGAGACCCACCTGGGTCTCGTGCGGCGCGCCCGACGCATGAATCGCACGCTGGCCGAGGCGTTTCCGCACGTGTACTGCGAGCTGGACTTCACCAATCCCCTCGAGCTCACCGTGGCCACCATTCTGTCCGCGCAGAGCACCGACAAACGCGTCAACCTGACCACGCCCGCGCTGTTCGCCACGTACCGCACGGCGCAGGACTACGCCCAGGCAGACCGGGCGCAGCTCGAAGAATTGATCCGCCCCACCGGGTTCTTCCGAAACAAGGCGTCATCGCTGATCAGGCTGGGCCAGGAGCTGGTCGAACGCTTCGACGGCGAGGTGCCCGCCACTCTGGACGAGCTGGTGACGCTGCCCGGCGTGGGGCGCAAGACGGCCAACGTCATCCTCGGCAACGCGTTCGACGTCCCCGGCATCACCGTCGACACCCACTTCGGCAGGCTGGCCCGACGATGGCGCTGGACCGCCGAGGAGGATCCGGTCAAGGTCGAACACGCGGTCGGTGAGCTGATCGAGCGCCGTGAGTGGACGCTGCTCAGCCATCGGGTGATCTTCCACGGCCGGCGGGTGTGTCATGCCCGCAAGCCGGCCTGCGGGGTGTGCGTGCTCGCCAAGGACTGCCCCTCCTACGGCATCGGGCCCACCGATCCACTGGTGGCGGCCCCGCTGGTCAAGGGCCCGGAGACCGAGCACCTGCTGGCACTGGCCGGCCTGTAAGCGTGCCGATGAGCACGTCGGCACGGTGGAGCGTCGTGGCGCTGGTGGTCCTCATCGCGCTCGGGGTCGCGCTGTTCAGTGAATTGGCGGACGATCCGACCGGTCCCGCCACACCCGCGACGCCCGGTGTGGTGTCCCCGCGCGACAAGCGCGACGCCGACACCCCGGCCGCGCTGGCCGGGCCGCGGGCGCAGGCCGCGCTGGCGCCCTGCCCCGCCCCCGGCGCCGGAGCTGGTCCAGAGTCGCTTCGCGGCATCGTCGTCGAATGCGCCGGCGACCGAACGCCGGTCGACGTGGCACGCGCTGTCGCAAACCGGCCGACGGTGCTCAACCTCTGGGCCTACTGGTGCGGTCCGTGCGCCGACGAGCTACCGGCGATGGCGGAGTACCAACGCCGAGTCGGGCCGTCGGTCCTCGTGCTCACCGTGCACCAGGACGAGAACGAAACCGCCGGGTTGCTCCGCCTCGCCGAACTCGGGGTGCACCTGCCGACGCTGCAGGACGGACGACGCCAGATCGCCGCTGCGCTGCAGGTTCCCAACGTGATGCCGGCGACGGTGGTGCTCCGCGCGGACGGTAGCGTGGCGCAGATCCTGCCCCGGTCGTTTGCCACCGCCGACGAGATCGCCGACGCAGTGGATCCGACGATAGGAGTGAGGTGAGCTGGGAGATCAGGGACGGCGAGCTGACTCCCGCCGCCGCACCGCCCTGGCTGGCCCCCCTCGTCACTGACCCGGCCGCGGTCAAGGACGCCTACCGCCAGCGGGTGCCCGCCGAGGTCCTCGCCGCGCTGACCGCAGCCAACGCCACCGCAGCGGTCACCGGCGCCCGCCGCGACGCCGCGGTGCTCGTCCTGTTCTCCGGCCCCGACGACGGTGTGCCGGGCGAACTCCCGGCCGACGCGGACCTGCTGGTCACCATGCGGGCCTCCACGCTGCGCCACCACGCCGGCCAGGCCGCGTTCCCCGGGGGCGCAGCCGACCCGGGCGACCGCAGCCCCGTGCACACCGCGCTGCGTGAGGCCACCGAGGAGACAGGTCTTCAGGCCTCCCGGCTGCGGGCCCTGGCCACCCTGGACACGATGTTCATCCCGCCGTCGGGATTCCAGGTCGTGCCGGTGCTCGCATACTCCGCCGACCCCGGGCCCGTCACGGTCGTGGACAGGTCCGAAACCGCCGTGGTGGCACGGGTTCCGGTGCGCGCCTTCGTCAACCCGGCCAACCGGCTCATGGTGTACCGCAAGGAGAACACCCGCCGCTCGGCCGGTCCGGCGTTCCTGCTCAACCAGATGCTGGTGTGGGGATTCACCGGGCACGTCATCGCCGCGATGCTCGATGTCGCGGGCTGGGCGCAACCGTGGGACACCGACTCCGTCCATGAACTCGGCGATGCAATGGCGCGCGTCGAGGGCGCGGGCAGCTACGGTGATCTCCAACGATGACATCGTCACAGTGGCTGGACATAGCCGTACTCGCCGTAGCGCTGATCGCCGCCATCTCGGGCTGGCGATCCGGCGCGCCCGGTTCTGTGCTCGCCCTTGTCGGTGTGGTGCTCGGCGCTGTCGCCGGCGTGCTGCTCGCCCCACACGTGGTCAACCACATCGACGGGCCGCGTACCAAGCTGTTCGCCACGCTGTTCCTGATCCTGGCGCTCGTGGTGGTCGGCGAGATCGCCGGCGTGGTCCTCGGCCGTGCGGTGCGCGGCGCGATCCGCAATCCGACACTGCGCGTGGTGGACTCGGTGATCGGCGTGGCGGTGCAGCTGGTCCTCGTACTGACCGCGGCCTGGCTGCTGGGGACCGCGCTGGTCTCCTCGCCGCAGCCCAATCTGGCCGCCGCGGTGCAGGGATCGAGGGTGATCGCCGAGGTCGACTCGATCGCGCCGAGCTGGTTGCGCTCCGTGCCCGGCCGGCTGTCCGGATTGTGGGACACCTCCGGGCTGCACGATGTCCTCAAGGACTTCGGCCCCACCCCGGTCGCCAACGTCGACGCGCCGGACGCCTCGCTGGCCAGTTCCGCGGTCGTGGGGACGACGCGGTCCAGCGTGGTCAAGGTGCGCGGTGTCGCGCCCAGCTGCCAGAAGGTGCTCGAGGGCAGCGGTTTCGTCGTCGCCCCCAACCGGGTGATGTCGAATGCGCACGTCGTCGCCGGGTCGGAGACCGTCACCGTCGAGGTCGACGGAAAGACCTACGACGCCAAGGTCGTCAGCTACGACCCCAACGCCGACATCTCGATCCTCGACGTCCCCGACCTTCCGTCGGCGCCGCTTCAGTTCGTCGACTCCGAGGCACCCGCAGGCACCGACGGCATCGTGATGGGTTATCCCGGCGGTGGCGACTTCACCGCGACGCCGGCGCGCGTGCGCGAGGTGATCGAACTCAACGGTCCCGACATCTACCGCAGTACCACCGTGACGCGCGAGGTCTACACGATCCGCGGCACCGTGAAGCAGGGCAATTCGGGCGGTCCGATGATCAACCGGTCGGGCAAGGTGCTGGGCGTGGTGTTCGGCGCGGCCGTCGACGACGTCGACACCGGATTCGTGCTGACCGCCCAGGAAGTCTCCCGTCAGATGGCCAAGGTCGGCAACGTCGCGCCGGTGCCGACGGGCGCCTGCATCAGCGGCTGATCAGCCGTACACCTGGCGAAGAAACCGTTCGAGCTGCGCGTTGACCGCCTCCGGCGCCTCTTCGTGAGCGAAATGTCCTGCGCCGTCAACAGATACGTAGCGGCCGTGCGGCGCGTAGTTCTGTGTGCGGATCACCGGGTCGGCGAGCACGTAGGGGTCGGTGTCGCCGCGCAGATGCAGGACGGGCACCGCGATCGGACGCTTCATCGACCGCATGAACCGCCGACCCTCGCTGCGCAGCTGGCTGCGCACCGCCCAGCGCTGGTACTCCAGCGCCGAATGTGCGGCCGACGGGATCTGGATCGCCCGCCTCAGCAGCGGCATGGTCTCGGCGAAGTCGTCGCTCGCCTGCCACGGCGCGCTGGACCGGGCGCGCACGATGCGCTCGAGTTCGGCCCCGTCGTGGCGGGTCAGGATGCGTTCCGGCCACATCGGCACCTGGTAGCGCAACATCGACGGCAGCAGCGCCCGCCCCTGATCGCGGCGGCGCATCGTCGAGGCGCGCAGCGCTGCCGGGTGCGGTGAGCTGACCACCGCGATCGCGTGCACCACACGCGGATGCAGGACCGCCGTGGCCCAGCAGACCAGTCCGCCGTCGGCATGACCCACCAGCGTGGCGGTGCTGTGTCCCAGCGCCCGCACCAGGCCCGCCGTGTCACCGGCCAGCGTCCAGCCGTCATACCCGCGCGGCGGCTTGTCGCTGGCGCCGTACCCGCGCAGATCGATCGCCACCACCCGCGCCCCCGACAGCCCCCGCAGCTGGTGACGCCAGGACCACCAGAAGGAGCCGAAACCGTGCAGCAGGATCACCAGCGGACGGTCGGTCAGTGGACGGGACTGGTCGTCGGCACCCGCCTCCCGCTCAGCCTCGACGACGTGAAAACGGATGCCGTTGGCATGCACGTCGAGATGACGCCACGGTCCGCCGACGCGAACGACCGACGGATCGGGTACGGCCATTACCAGCCGGACGGATCCGTCGCCGCCGGCTGCTTGCCGTTCGTCGTACCCCCTGCCGCTGGGCCTGTCATGACGGCCTTCTTGTCAGCACCCCCGCCGAACGCCTCGGGGAACTCCTTGACCGATTCGATGGTCTTGCGGGGACCGCGAATTCGCCGCACCTTCAGGAATCCGAGCAGCGCCAACGCCGCGGTGACCACGACCATGATCCCGAACACGATCAGGAACGCAGCCCATCGCCACAGCCACTGATCGAGCAGCTCGGCGAGGAAGAAGAAGAAAAAGAACGTGGAGTAGAACAACACGACCAGCGCCAGGATGAAGAAGACGCTGCCGGTCAGGCCCTTCTTGACGTCGCGGGTGATCTCGGCCTTGGCGAGTTCGACCTCCGCGCGCACCAGAGTCGAGACCTGGGCGGTCGCGTCCTTGACCAGGTCGCCGATCGACGGGTCCGGCTTCGGCGCGTGCGGGTCCACCAGCGGTATGGATGTCACCGTCGCCGGCGCGCCGTTACTGCGATCGCTCACAAGAGCTTCCTTCCCCGCATGAGATCTGGTCGCGGCTTATGTTGCCACGTGGCGTGAAACGAAACGATCCGGCAGTGACGTTAGACTGCCTTGATTCCTTGGTGATTCTTTCTGGCGGGTCGGGCCGAAGCCATTGAGGCGTCGATTGGAGTGAGGTGTGAAGTCGAACGGCCGGCCGGCTGTCTTCTCTGCGATCTGCGCGATTCTCGGGGCTCTCATGCTGGTGAGCGCTGGTGTCGCCCATGCTGCGGCCCCCGTCACTCTCGGCGGCGGGTCCGGTCTGGTCGTCAACGGCGACACCCTGTGCACGCTGACGGCGATCGGCACCGACCGCAGCGGCAACCTCATCGGCTTCACCTCCGCACACTGCGGCGGGCCGGGTGCCGTCGTCGCCAGTGAGGCCGAGCAGGATGCCGGCATCGTCGGCACCATGGTGGCCGGCAACGACGTCCTGGACTACGCGGTGATCAAGTTCGACCCGGCCAAGGTGCGCCCGGTCGACGAGGTCAACGGGTTCCGGATCGACGGCATCGGCCCCGACCCGGTGTTCGGTCAGGTGGCGTGCAAGCTGGGCCGCACCACCGGCTACTCGTGCGGCGTGACGTGGGGCCCCGGCGAGCAGCCCGGCACCATCGTCAATCAGGTCTGCGGGCAGCCGGGCGACTCCGGTGCCCCCGTCACCGTCGACAACAAGCTCGTCGGCATGATCCACGGCGCGTTCTCCGAAGACTTGCCGACATGCGTGGTCAAGTTCATCCCGCTGCACACGCCGGCGGTCACGATGTCGATCAACACTCAGCTGGCCGACATCGCGGCCAAGAACAGGCCAGGGACGGGCTTCGTCCCGGTGCCCTGACCTGACGCTCCTCAGCGGACGGCCCGGCGCAGCCGGATCGCGGCGCTGACGACCAGCGCGATGACCGCGCCGACGGGCGCTACTTGCTGGCCCGGATCGCCTCGAACACGCTCGGGTCCACGAGCGTCGACGTGTCACCCAGTTCGCGGCCCTCGGCGACATCGCGGAGCAGCCGGCGCATGATCTTGCCGCTGCGTGTCTTGGGCAGCTCGGGGACGACGTGGATCTCCCGCGGCTTGGCGATCGGGGAGATCTCCCGCGCGACCTCGGCTCGCAGCTCGTCGACCATGGAGCCCTCGCCGCCGTGGGCGCTGGACTTGAGGATGACGAACGCGCAGATCGCCTGGCCGGTGTGCTCGTCGGAGGCGCCGACGACGGCGGCCTCGGCCACCCCGGAGTGCCCGACGAGTGCGGACTCCACTTCGGCGGTGGAGATGCGGTGTCCGGAGATGTTCATGACGTCGTCGATGCGGCCCAACACCCAGATCTCGCCGTCCTTGCCGTAGCGGGCGCCGTCACCGGCGAAGTACCAGCCCTGCTCGGCGAAGCGGGACCAGTAGGTCTCCTTGAACCGCTCCGGGTCACCCCAGATGCCGCGCAGCATCGACGGCCACGGCTGATCGAGCACCAGGTAGCCGCTGGTCTGCTCGCCGTGGTCGGTGCCGGGCGCGAGCTCGTTGCCGTCGTCGTCGACGATCTTGGCCGAGATGCCGGGCAGTGCCCGCATCGCCGAACCGGGCTTGCAGTCGGTGACGCCCGGCAGCGGGGAGATCATGATCGCGCCGGTCTCGGTCTGCCACCAGGTGTCCACGATCGGGGTCGCGTCGTCGCCGAAGACCTTGCGGTACCAGCGCCACGCCTCCGGGTTGATGGGCTCGCCCACCGAGCCCAGCAGCCGCAGACTCGACAGATCGTGGTCGGCGGCGATCTGGCGTCCCCACTTCATGAAGGTACGGACCAGCGTCGGAGCGGTGTAATAGATGGTGACGCCGTACTTTTCGATGGTCTCGAAGTGGCGATGCTCGGTCGGGGAAGCAGGCGTGCCCTCGTAGACCACCTGCGTGACGCCGTTGGAGAGCGGCCCGTACACGATGTAGGTGTGCCCGGTCACCCAGCCGATGTCAGCGGTGCACCAGTAGACGTCGGTCTCGGGCTTGATGTCGAAGACGTTGAAGTGCGTGTACGACGCCTGGGTCAGGTAGCCGCCCGAGGTGTGCATGATGCCCTTGGGCTTGCCGGTGGTGCCGGAGGTGTAGAGCAGGAACAGCGGATGCTCGGAGTCGAACGCTTCCGGGGTGTGATCGGTCGAGGCCTTCGGTACGACCTCGTCCCACCACAGGTCGCGACCGTCGGTCCACGGCGTGTCGATCCCGGTGCGGCGCACCACGAGCACGTGCTCGACCGGGCTGTCGTCACCCAGGCCGGCGATCGCCTCGTCGACCCCCTCCTTGAGCGACACCGCCTGGCCACGCCGGTACTGACCGTCGGTGGTGATGACGAGCTTGGCCGCCGCGTCGTCGATGCGGGCCTTCAAAGCGCTGGCCGAGAAGCCGGCGAACACCACCGAGTGCATCGCGCCCAGACGCGCACACGCGAGCATCGCGATGATGGCCTCGGGCACCATCGGCATGTAGATCGCCACCCGGTCACCGGCGACGAGGCCGAGATCGGTCAGCGCGTTGGCTGCCTGGGAGACTTCGTCTTTGAGTTCGGCGTAGGTGATGGAGCGGGAGTGCCCGACGGGTTCGCCCTCCCAGTGGATCGCGACCCGGTCGCCGTTGCCTGCCTCGACATGGCGGTCGACGCAGTTGTAGGCGACGTTGAGCTTGCCGCCGACGAACCACTTCGCGAACGGGGCCTCCGACCAGTCCAGCACCTCGTCGAACGGCGTCTGCCAGGACAGCCGCTCGGCCTGCGTCGCCCAGAATCCCAGCCGGTCGGCAGCGGCCTCCTCATAGAGCGCCTCGGTCGCGTTGGCCTGGGCGCTGAACTCGGGGGCAGGCGGATACGAAGCCTGAACGTCAGCATGCGTCTCGGTCATGACTGTGAGGGTAGTCACCCAACGTTGCATCGACGTTGGCAACTCACAAGCGCCGCTGCGGGCGGTGTGCGGCGGGCGACGAACGTCGCAACCGGCGCGCCGATCGGTCCGTCGACCATGGATTAGTGTGCGGGCGTGACCGATCCGCTTGCCCCGCTGACCACTCTGCCCGGCGTCGCCGAGGCGGGGGAGGAGGCGCGCGAGGCTTTGGGCCGGGCTCACCGGCATCGAACGAATCTGCGCGGCTGGCCCGGCACCGCTGCCGAGGCAGCGCTGCGGGCGGCCCGCGCATCATCGGTGCTCGACGGAGGTCCGCTGCAGTTCGCGGGCGATTCGGCGGGCGGGTCGATGGGTGACAAGGACCCCGTGCTCGCGGGTGCGCTGCGGGTGGCCGAGGCACTCGAGGGCGGTCAGGGCCCGCTGATTGGCGTCTGGCGGCGTGCCCCGCTGCAGGCCATCGCACGGCTGCACTCGTTGGCCGCGGCGGATCTCGTCGACGCCGATGCGCTGGGCCGGCCGCGCAGCGAACCCGACATCGGGCGCCGCCTGGAGCTGCTCGCCGACCTCGCGACCGGCGGGACGCGGGTGCCCGCGACCGTTCTGGCCGCGGTCGCCCACGGGGAGCTGCTGACGCTGGCGCCGTTCGGCAGCGCGGACGGGGTGGTGGCGCGCGGGGTGTCACGGTTGATCACCATCGCCAGTGGCCTGGACCCGCACGGCCTCGGGGTGCCGGAGATGCACTGGATGCGCCGGTCCGGCGACTACACCGCCGCCGCACGGGGTTTCGCGTCGGGCACGCCGTCCGGATTGGCTGCGTGGCTGGTGCTGAGCAACGAGGCGCTGCATGCTGGCGCGCGCGAGGCACTGTCGATCGCCTCGTCAGCCTCGTCCTGATTTTCCCAGCAAAGCAAAAGCGGGCGACGTTCCGAAGTAATTCGAAAAGTACTTCGGCGCGCCGCCCGCCAGCACGAGCCTCCGGTTACCATGCGTGCGTTGTGGGTTGCGTGGGTGGCCTCGGCGCTGCGCGATCCGCCACGGCTGCGACCCCACCCAAAGGGTCGTCGGTGCCGTCCGATCTTCGCACTTACGCAGGCCCGCAACACTTTTGCCTGTTCCGCGGCATGTGCGCCGCGTGGGTTCCGGGACTCGTGCTGGGGAGCCGAGGTCGGGAGATCGAGCCTTCTCTTCCGGCTCGACCTTGGCCTCGCCCGGCTTCCGTGTTTCCTTTGTACTACGTGACCGCGGTCACATCAAGGGTCAAAAGCATCGGTTTCCCGATTCGTTACGCGGACTGTTCAGCTACGTCGTCGAATGGGCAAGGCCGGTAGAAGGTCAGAAGGCGAACCGGCGCAACAGGGTGTAGGTGAGGGCGCCCGCGGCGAGCGCGGTGACACCGACGGCCGCCGTGGTCGCGACCGCCGCACCCGACGGTGCGGGCAGTCGGTCCCGCAGGGAGACGGGCTTGGAGAACGACCGGACCGGCCAGTCGCGGGCGGAGGCCTCCTTGCGCAGCGCGCGATCCGGGTTGACGACGGTCGGATGTCCGACCGTCGTGAGCATCGGCACGTCGGTGATGGAGTCGGAGTAGGCGTAGCAGTGCTCGAGCGCGTATCCCTCGCGGGCGGCCAATGCTCGGATCGCCTCCGCCTTCCCCTCGCCGTAGCAGTAGAACGCGATGTCGCCGGTGTACTTGCCGTCTTCGACGACCATCCGCGTGGCCATCGCGTGGGTCGCGCCGAGGGCCCGCGCGATCGGCGCGACGATCTCTTCGCCCGACGCGGAGACGACGACCACGTCACGTCCGCACAGCTTGTGGTCGGAGATCAACTCCGCAGCTTCGGCGAAGACCAGGGGGTCGACGATGTCGTGCAGCGCTTCGCCGACCACCGATTTGACCTGCTCGACGTCCCAGCCCGCGCACATCGTCGTGATGTGCGCCCGCATCCGATCCATCTGATCGTGGTCGGCGCCCGACATCGTGAACAGGAATTGCGCATACGCGGATTTGAGAACCGTCCGCCGATTCATTAGCCCTTGGCTGAAGAACGGTTTGCTGAAAGCCAATGTGCTGGATTTCGCTATGACGGTTTTGTCGAGATCGAAGAACGCCGCGGTCCGCACGGGGCGCTCACCCGACGGCGTCCCGTCGGGTGCCTGGGCACCCGCCGCAGGGTCGGAGAGGGTCACCGCGTCAGCATAAGGCGCGGTCGCGTGACAGATTGCGGCAGATCGTACAAATTGGCAGTTCACGACACGTGGCTTCGTCTGCAACCTTTTCAAGATCTGCGCCGACTTCTCTGCGGTGCGGTCTTGCGCCAGCCCGCTCGGGCGTGTGTATAGTGGGCATCACTCGGCTTATGCCGGGTGTGCATCAGCCCGACCCCCCGGGGCTGATACACGACGACCTCCGCCTCCTCCCCCCCTGGCGGGGGTCGTCCCTTTTCTGGGCCATTTCGCAATGCGGACAGGTCACTCTCTTCCCAGAAGTTGCGGAACGCCATTTTCGGGGGAGTGCAAGCCCTTGATCGGTCGGCCTGTGGACAGGCTCGCGATCATCCACAGATCTTCGTGACGCCCTGGCTGCGTGGCGTCGACGCCACGCAGGCTGGGACACATGACCGGTGCCGCCGTCCTGATCGTCGTATCCAACCCCGTCCTGCGTGGCCTCGTCGACCGTGTGGTCGCCGCCGCTGCCGTGCACGCCGTCCGCAGGGCCGACGCCTCGGATCGGCGGGTGTGGGCCGGTGCCGCGGCCATCCTGCTCGACGAAGCGGCGGCGCGTTCGTGCGCGGACCGCGCGCTACCGCGGCGCGCGGGGGTGGTGTTGATCAGCGGTTCTGCCCCGGACCCTGCGCAGTGGGAGGCCGCCGTTGCGGTGGGCGCCCAGCACGTTCTGGCGTTACCCGCCCAGGAAGCCGACGTGATGGCAGTGCTGACCGAGGCCGCCGACGAGGCCCGCAACGGTGGTCCGCGAGGCGCTGTGGTGGCGGTGATGGCGGGACGCGGCGGGGGTGGCGCGTCGGTGTTCTCGGTGGCGCTGGCCCGGGCCGCGGGTGAGGCATTGCTGATCGACGCCGACCCGTGGGGCGGCGGTCTCGACCTGGTGCTGGGCAGCGAAACCGAGCCGGGTTTGCGGTGGCCGGACCTCACGCTGGCCGGTGGGCGGCTCACCTATCCGGCACTGCGCGCTGCCCTACCCAGCAGCCAGGGTGTCGCGATCCTGGCGGGCAGTCGGGTGCTGGCCGGCGAACAACCCGCCGGGGAGATCGATGCCAGGGCGCTGGGCGCCGTGGTCGACGCCGGTAGCCGAGCGGCCGTGACCGTCGTGATCGATGTCGCCCGCCGCCCCATCGCGGCCATCGAGACGTCTTTGGCGGCAGCAGATCTGGTGGTGTTGGTCACACCTGCCGACGTACGGTCGTGTGCCGCCTCGGCGGCGACGGCCCAGTGGGCGTCTGCCTGTAACCCCAACACCGGTCTGCTCGTGCGCGGGCCGTCTCCGGGCGGCCTACGGCCGATCGACGTGGCGCGCATCGTCGGGCTGCCCGTGTTGGCGACGATGCGTCCTCAGCCGGGGTTGGATCAGCACCTCGAACGCGGTGGGGTTCGGCTGCGAGGAAAATCGCCACTGGCATCGGCCGCCCGCACGGTGTTGGCCGTGCTGCAGACGAAGCCGCACGCCGGCTCACTCGATGCCGTCGCCGCATGAACGCGCCGCTGCTCGACCGTGTCCGCGAGCGTCTCGCCGCAGACGGTGGACCGCTGCGGCCCAGCGTCGTCGCCGCCGCCATCCGCGCTGAGTCCGGAGGCGTGCTCGGGGACACCGAGGTGCTGTCCAGCCTGCGCGAACTGCAGACCGAACTCGTCGGTGCGGGCATCCTCGAGCCGCTGCTGACAGCACCCGGCACCACCGATGTGCTCGTCACGGCCCCCGACGCGGTATGGGTGGACGACGGCACGGGTTTGCGACGTACCGACGTGCGATTCGCTGACGACGCCGCCGTCCGCCGCCTCGCGCAGCGGCTCGCGCTGAGCGCGGGCAGGCGCCTCGACGATGCCCAACCGTGGGTCGACGGCCATCTCGCTGACCTGGGAAGTGTGGCGGGAAAGCCGTTGAGTGTGCGGCTGCATGCCTTGCTCCCACCGGTCGCCGCGGGCGGCACCTGTCTGTCGCTTCGCGTGCTGCGTCCTGCCACCCAGGATCTCGACGCGTTGGTTGCTTCCGGCGCCATCGCCCCCGAAGCAACCGCGTTGGTGCGCGACATCATCGCCGCACGGCTCGCGTTCGTGGTGAGCGGGGGCACCGGCAGTGGAAAGACGACGTTGTTGGCGGCGCTGCTCGGGGCCGTGCCCGCTGACGAGCGAATCCTGTGCGTCGAAGACGCCGCGGAGCTGGCACCGCGCCATCCGCACCTGGTGTCGCTCGTGGCCCGCGCTGCCAACGTCGAGGGCATCGGTGAAGTCACCGTTCGTGACCTGGTCCGACAGGCGTTGCGGATGCGGCCGGACCGCATCGTCGTCGGCGAGGTGCGCGGCGCCGAGGTGGTCGACCTGCTCACCGCCCTGAACACCGGTCACGACGGCGGTGCAGGCACGGTGCACGCCAACAACCCCGGCGAGATTGCCGCCCGATTCGAGGCACTCGCCGCGCTGGGCGGGCTCGACCGCGCAGCCCTGCACAGCCAGTTGGGTGCGGCGATCCAGGTGGTCCTGCACGTGTCACGTTCTCGGGCGGGTCGGCGCCGACTCTCCGAGATCGGGGTGCTCCAACGCGACGGCGACGGCCGGGTCTGCGTGGTGCCGAGCTGGGATGCCGACACGGGATTCCGGGAGGGCGCCGACGCGCTGCGGGGGCTCATCGATCGCGGGTGCCGGACATGACCGTGGCGGCGGTCGCGTTGGCGTTGGCTCTGCTCGCGCTGCCGCCCGTGACGCGGGCACCCCTGCGGCCGGTGTCGGCGCGACGACGCCGCAAGCCTCCGGCGATCGTCATAGCGCTGCTGGCCTGTGCCGTACTCAGCTGCGTCCTCCCGATCTCCGTGGTGCTGGCGAGCACGACGATGCTGACAGTGCTGGTCGTACGGCACCGGTGGCGTAGGCAGCGCCTCGTCGGCGCCGACGAGGCGAGCGCGCTGCACGGGGCCCTGGACGTCCTGGTGTCCGAACTGCGCGTCGGCGCGCACCCGGTCGCTGCGATGGACTCCGTCGCCCGCGAGATCGACGGGCGGGTGGGCGAGTCGTTCGCTGCGGTCGCGGCCCGTGCGCTCCTGGGCGCCGACGTCGTGGCGGGGCTGCGGGCGGAGTCGCGTCGCTCCCTGGTGCCGGGCCACTGGGAACGGCTCGCGCTGTGCTGGCAGCTCGCCGCGCGGCACGGTCTGGCGATCGCCTCGCTGATGCAGGCCGCGCAGCGTGATCTCGCCGAACGTGAACGGTTCCGGTCCCGGGTCGATGCCGGGATGGCGGGGGCGCGCACCACGGGCAATCTGCTGGCGGGGCTGCCGGCAGTGGGCGTGCTGCTCGGGTGCGCCATCGGTGCGGATCCGGTGGGTTTTCTCACCTCCGGCGGCACCGGTGGCTGGCTGCTGTGTGTCGGCGCCGCGCTCGTCGGGGCGGGTCTGCTCTGGTCGGACCGGATCACGGCGTCGGTGCTGACATGACGTGGGCCGCGGTGTCCCTGGCGCTGGCGGTGCTCGTGCTTCCGCGGGCCTGCGCCGCGCGCAGGACGACGGCGTGCCAGGGGCCGCCGTCGGCGAGGTCGGCACCGACACCTGACGGACCGTTGGCGGTGGCGGCCGCACTGGACGCGTTCGGGGCGTGCCTGCGAGCGGGCATGGCGGTGTCGAGCGCCGCCGCGGCGGTCGCCGATGCCGCGCCGCCCGCGTTGGCGGCAGTGCTGCGGCGCGGCGCAGACCTGCTGGCGTTGGGCGCCGATGCCGGCCGGGCCTGGGCGGAGCCGGAAGGCACCGCGGACGTCCATGTACGCGCCTACCTGCGTATGGCGCGACGTTCGGCGGCGTCGGGAGCAGCGCTGGCCCACGGGGTCGAAGACCTCGCCACCTCTCTGCGCGCCGAAGCGGCGGACGCCGCCGGGGCGAGAGCCGAGCGCGCCGCCGTGCTCATCGCAGGCCCGTTGGGGCTGTGCTATCTGCCGGCGTTCATCTGCCTGGGCATCGTGCCGGTCATCGCGGGGCTGGCCGGAGATGTTCTGCGATCAGGAGTGTTGTGACAACCACCGAGGAGGATCTGCATGCTCAACCACCGATTTGCCGCTCTGCGCGCACGGCTGCTCGTGCTGGCGACGGCCGACGACGGAATGTCGACCGTCGAATACGCGATCGGCACCATCGCCGCCGCGGCGTTCGGGGCGATCCTGTACACCGTGGTGACGGGGGACTCGATCGTCAGCGCGCTGACGAACATCATCACTCGTGCGCTGAACACCAACATCTAGATGCCGGTTTCGCCACCGTCGAGGCGGCATTCGCCCTTCTCACGCTCGTGGCGGTGGTGGTGGTCTGCCTGGCTGGGCTCACCGCGATCACGATGCAGGTGCGGTGCGTGGACGCCGCGAGGGAGGCCGCCCGGTTGGCGGCGCGCGGCGACGACGCCGTCGCCACCGCGACTGCCCGCACCATCGCGCCCACGGGTGCCGGAATCGAGGTGCGGCGCGATGGCGGGTTCGTGGTCGCGACGGTCACGTCGCGTGCGGCATTTCTGCCGGGCGTCGCGATCACCGGACGCGCCGTCTCGGCGCTGGAGCCTGGTACGTGACGACAGGGGTGCGGCGACGATCCTCGCGGCGTTCCTGATCGCGGCGGTATCGGCGGTCATGACAGGCGGTGCGCTGCTCGGCTCCGTCGTGGTGGCCCGTCATCGAGCGGCTGCGGTGGCGGACCTCGCGGCGCTGGGAGCAGCCGCGGCGCTGCCCGGAGGCCGCGAGGTGGCCTGCGCGACGGCTGACTCCCTCGCGCGGGCGATGGCCTCTACGCTGACCGGGTGCGACGTCGACGGTCTGGATGTACTGGTGACCGCCGAGGTGGCGCCCGGGTTCGGCGCTGCACTAGTGGGCCCGGCGACAGCTGCCGCGCGGGCGGGCCCGCTCGACGAGCCGGGGTTTACGGCGCCGTAAGGCGGGATACGCACCCCTCATGACCGGCCGCGAAATGCTCGCCGGCCGCTACGAGGTGCGCGGCCTGCTCGGCCGTGGCGGCATGGCCGAGGTCCGCGACGGTTGGGACACCAGGCTGTGCCGACCGGTTGCCATCAAAGTGCTGCATCCGCACATGGCCCACGACCCTGACCTGCGCCGCCGCTTCGAGGTCGAGGCCAGGGCAGCAGCAGCGCTCGGGGACCCCAACGTTGTCGCCGTGCACGACTTCGGTGAGCAGGACGGGTCGCCGTTCATCGTGATGGAGCGGCTACCCGGCCGCACGCTCCACGACATGATGGATGCGGGTCCCATGGCCCCGCACCAGGTCCGCTCCGTTCTCGACGACGTCCTCGCGGGCCTGAGTGCGGCCCACGCCGCCGGAGTGCTGCACCGCGACGTCAAACCGGGAAACATCCTCGTCTCCTCGTCCGGGGACCGGCTGAAGGTCGCCGACTTCGGCATCGCCAAGACCGGCGGCAGCGCCGACACCAAGACCGGTCAGATCATCGGGACCATGTGCTACATGAGCCCGGAGCGGGTCACGGGCGCCCCGGCCTCGGTTGCCGACGACCTCTACGCCGTCGCTGTGATCGGCTACGAGGCGCTGGTCGGTCATCGCGCCTTCCCCCACGACAACCCCGTCGCTCTGGCCCGCGCGATCCTGGACGCGCCGCCGCCCCCGCTGGGCAGCGTCCGCCCCGACGTCGACCCTGCGCTGGTTACCGTCATCACCCGCGGGATGGCGCGCGATCCCGCGCACCGCTTCGCCAATGCCGAACACATGCGAGCTGCGCTGGCCGGCGACCCCGCCGCGCTGGCGTCCCCACTCCCCATGGCAACTGCGCCGCGGTCCGCCACCCGGGTGATGGCCAACCCGCTGCCACCGACTGCGGGGTATCCGCCGCCCCCGCCGGTGCGCATGCCGCAACGGCGTCGGAACCCGCGCCGCTATCTGCTCGCCGGAGCCGCCATCGCCGCGGCATTCGTCATCTCGGCGCTCGCGCTGGCGCTGGATCCGTTCGGCTCGTCGCCGTCCCCGGCGTCGGTGAGCACGAGCACCAGCTTGACCCCGCCTCCCACGACGCCGAGCAGCGTGACTCCGGTGACGTCGGCACCCCCACCGGTGGTGGCACCCCCACCTGCTCCTGAGCCGCCTCGCGGTGGCCCGGGACCCGGTCGTGGACACGGCAACGGCAACGGCAAGAAAGACAAGCCCTAGCCGCCCGAGAGGGTCAGCGCTCTTCGAGGTGCGCCTCGGCCAGTTCCTCGTCGGTCGGAAGGCGCAACTCCGCGAGCCCCGCAATCACCCCGTCGTGCAGTTCGATGCGGTGCACCGTCACGTGTACCGGCGTCCACCCACCGTCGCGAGCGATCACCCGCAGCACGCCCGACACGGACCCTCCGCCGAAACCCGCGGCCATCTCGGCGACCGTGGGCCGGTCGTGCGGATGTACGGTCTGCTGGCTCGACATCCCGGCCCGCCAGTCGAAGAACGGCGCCGGATCGTCGAGCCACTTGACGAGCATCCAGTGCGCGGGATCGACGAGCGCGCGGTGTACACCTGGCCGGGCCAGGCTGGCCAGGATGCGTTCGGCCAATGACGCTTCGCTGTCGCCTTTGCCCTCGTGCACGCTGCGCCAGTTCATCGCCCGGCACACCAGCAGCGGCTTGTCGTCGTCGTCGACCTCCTCGACCGAACGCGCGACGAACCCGACGGTGATCTGCTCGCCGCGGTGGTCGGTGACGTCCCACGTGGTGCAGATCGTCACCCCGGCCCGCGGCTTGATCAGCATGCTGATCACCTCCGCTTCGTGCGGGTTGAGATCCCGGCGCGGCAAGTCGTCGGCGAAGGCTCGGCTGTGCGTCCGCTGCGTCGTCGGATCCCAACCGCCGATCTTCAAGGACTCAGGCGTGTCGGTGGCGGTCCCGTTGGTGAGGTCCCACAGCATGCAACCCACCTCGGGGCGGGGCGGCGGATCTTCGTCGGCCGCGCCGATCCACATCTGCACCCCGTGAATGCGGCCGTCGGACATCGCGACCACCTCGGTGCGAATCACGCAGTCGTTCTTCGGTGTGATGCTGCTCAGCCCGGCGTTACCCCGTACGGTCTCGCTGATGGCGGTCTGGATCGCCATCAGGTGAGGGTTGCGCCGCAGCAGAGACGAGATCGGGATCAGATTCTTGGTGTGGGCCCCCTGAGCGACCACGGTCGGTTCGCTCCCCAGCGTCTCCACGAGCATCCAGTCGTGGCTCATGACGCGATCCTACCGAGACCGCGGCTGCGGAAACCGTATCTTGACCCCCCTTTGCTATGTCGATATGGCCCGTGACGAGCGCTTTCGCCTTGCCTCGGTGCACCTCGCCGGGTAGGTTTTCCACCATTGAGGCGGGTACGGATTCCGTCGCCGGAGTCCGCGGCGATCGTCGAGGGGTCGGTCGCTACCGCCGGTCAGCTAGGCAGCGCTGCCGACCGCGTCGAGCACGAGGCGCAGCACCCTGACCGCGCCGTCCTTGTCGAGCGGGTCGTTGCCGTTGCCGCATTTCGGTGATTGCACGCACGACGGACAACCCGCCGGGCATTCGCACGCCTCGATGGCCGATGCCGTCGCGGCCCACCAGCGCGTGATCGCGCCGAATCCCCGGGCCGCGAATCCGGCACCTCCCGGATAGCCGTCGTAGACGAAGATCGTCGGCAGCCCGTCCACGGGGCCGACCGCGGTCGACACGCCGCCGATGTCGCCACGGTCGCAGCTGGCGATCAGCGGCAGCAGCCCGATGGCGGCATGTTCGGCGGCGTGCAGGGAACCCGGGGTGCGCAACGGATCGATTCCGCTGTCGGACAACGCTTCCGGGGTGATGGTGCACATCACCGCCATGGTCTCCAGTGTGCGCGTGGGCATGTCGAGTTCGCAGAAGTCGATCACCTCGCCGTCGAGGCGGCGCCGCAGATATCCCGTGACGGTGTTGCTCACGCACACCGGAACCAGCCCGATGGTGACCTCACCGTGCGTCGAACGCTCGCCGGGCCCGCTGACGGTGATGTCGGTGAGTTCCCTTGCGAAGGTGGTGTATCCGGGATCTTCGGCGTGGACGAACGCGATGCCGTCCTCGAAGTCCAGCGAGTCCACCAGGTAGGTCTCGCCCTGGTGCAGGTAGACGGCACCGGGGTGCACCGAGGCGGCGGCCTGCCCGGCGCCGGCGCTGCCCAGCATGCGACCGGTGCCCGCCTCGAGGATCGCGACCTGACCGCCGATCGATCCCCGGATGTCCACGGCCGGATGGGGATCGAGGCCGGGGGTGGGGAAGTACCCGCTGGGTCGGCGGCGCAGCAGCCCGTTGTCGACGAGGGCGCCCGCCACCGCCTCGGCATCCCACGTGCGCACCTCGGCGTCGGTCAACGGCAGCTCGGTCGCCGCGCAGAGCAGCTGCGGTCCGAGGACATAGGGATTGGCCGGATCGATCACGACGCGCTCGATCGGCTTGTCCAGCAACGCGGCCGGATGGTGCACCAGGTAGGTGTCGAGCGGGTCGTCACGTGCGATGAGCACCACCAGTGCGCCCTGGCCGCGCCGGCCTGCGCGGCCGGCCTGCTGCCAGAACGACGCGACGGTGCCCGGAAAGCCCGCCAGCACAACGGCATCCAAGCCGGCGATGTCGACGCCGAGCTCGAGCGCGTTCGTCGTCGCCATGCCGCGCAGCGCTCCATCGGCCAGCGCCCGCTCCAGAGTTCGGCGATCCTCGGCGAGATATCCCGCCCGGTAGGACGCCACCTGCTCGGCCAGCTGCGGCGCCGTCTCGGCCAGTCGCGTCCTGGCGCCCAGGGCCGTCAGCTCCGCGCCGCGGCGGGAGCGCACGAACGTCAAAGTCCGTGCCCCCTCGGTGATCAGGTCCGCCATCACCCGGGACGCCTCTGCCCCCGCCGAGCGACGCACCGGGGCCCCGTTCTCTCCGACGAGGTCGGCGAGCAGCGCCGGCTCCCACAGCGCGATCGTGCGCGCGCCCTGTGGTGAGCCGTCTTCGGTGACCTCGATCACCGTCTGACCGATCAGCTCGGCGGCGGTGATCGCGGGTTCGGCGGTCGTGGCGCTGGCGAAGATCACCGTCGGCATCTGCCCGTCGGGGGAGTAGCGCGCGCACAGTCGGAGCAGCCGCCGCAACACCATGGCCACGTTCGACCCGAAAATGCCTCGGTAGTAATGACATTCGTCGACCACCACGAACTTCAGGTGGCGCAGGAAGATGGCCCAGCGGGCGTGGTTGCGCAACATCGACAGGTGGATCATGTCGGGGTTGGAGAATATCCACCGGGAGCGCTCGCGCGCGAACCGGCGGACATCGGCGGAGGTGTCTCCGTCGTAGGCCGTCGGGGCGACGTCATCGAGCCCGGCGGCTGCGGTCAGCGATGCGACGGCACGCAACTGGTCGTGTCCGAGGGCCTTGGTGGGCGACAGATACAGGGCGCGGGATCGCGGATTGTCCGACAGCGCCGTCAATATGGGGAGTTGATAGGCCAACGACTTGCCCGACGCGGTGCCCGTGCTGAGCACGACGTGACGGCCCGCCCGGGCATGTTCGGCGGCGATGAGCTGATGCGACCACGGGGCGGTCACGCCGCGATCGACGAACGCCCGCACCACATCTGAGGGTGCCCACGACGGCCAGGACCGGGTGTGTGCGGGTCGTGACGGCAGGTCGGCGACGTGACGCAGCGGATGTTCCTCCGGCGCGGTGCCGTCGACCGCGCAAGCGAGCAGCGCGCGGCCGAATCCAAGCGCTGGATCGGGCACCTCGGAGCCTCCCACCCGTCCCCTACGTCGTGTCGTACGTGAATTGTGGACTACATGATGCTGTGAAGCGCTCGTCGGACTGTCGCAGCAGCGCTGTTCATGATTGACTAACGGCGGTCGCAGCTTCTGTGTTCGTGTATACGCACTCGCAGGAACAACGTTGCGGTCGCGGTTCCTGCGAGGGTTGTAGGTCGGGTCGAGTTCCGAGCACTCCACGAAGGTATGGCGGTCGGAACGGGCCCGGTCTGCCGAAAGACGGCGGGCCGCACCCGGTGAAACACAGAGAAGGAAATTACGAAAGATGCCACAGGGAACTGTGAAGTGGTTCAACGCGGAGAAGGGCTTCGGCTTCATCGCCCCCGAGGACGGCTCCGCTGACGTTTTTGTCCACTACACGGAGATCCAGGGTTCCGGCTTCCGCACCCTGGAAGAGAACCAGAAGGTCGAGTTCGAGGTCGGTCAGAGCCCCAAGGGGCCGCAGGCCACCGGCGTTCGCGCCGTCTGAGTCACCTTAAAGACCTGGCACCCCCGCGTCACCGCTCGTCGGCGGCGCGGGGGTGTTTCGTTTTTCCGGTGTTTCGTGCAGCCGCGGCGCCGCGTTCACGCCCGCATCCGCTGCGATGGTGCGGTGCTGGCCTACTGTCATCGGTGTGAGCCAGCTGTCCTTCTTCTCGGCTGAGTCGGTGCCGCCGGCCGTCGCCGATCTGACGGGGATGCTGGCCGGGCCGGGGCAGGCCGTCCTAGTCGCCCATGGGCAGGCGCAGGCTGCGCGCCTGTCGGTGGTCGTGGACCGGCCGTGGCGCGCCGAGGCGCTGGCCGAGATGATCGCCGACGCCGGTCTCGCACCGGAGATCGCCCGTACCGACGAGAGCACGCCCCTGGTGCGCACTGCCGTGGACGCCCGGTTGACGCCGATCGCGCTGGAGTGGACGCGCGGCGCGGTCAAGACGGTGCCGCCGCAGTGGCTGCCCGGGCCGCGTGAACTGCGGGCGTGGACGTTGGCCGCGGGCAGTCCGGAGGCCGACGATCGCTATCTCCTCGGGCTCGATCCGCACGCGCCGGACACCCATTCCGTGCTCGCGTCGGCCATGATGCGGGTCGGAATTGCACCGACGCTGATCGGGACGAGGGGCGCGCGTCCGGCGCTGCGGATCAGTGGCCGACGGCGGCTGTCGCGCCTGGTAGAGAACGTGGGGGAACCTCCGGAGGACGCCGAAGCGTTGGCGTCATGGCCGCGTACCTAGCGGCTGGCGGACGGCCTTTCGGCGGGGAGCCGGTTTGCGTCGGCTCGCGCGGAGTGCGAAATTGATCGTTGCCGGGGCGGGGTGGCGCAAAGATGTGCGAGTCCGCCGACAGTGCAGAGAAGAAGTAGTAGTAGGAGTCGAGACAGTGAATCGGATAGGTGGCTGACGGAGACCGCGATCGCGGTGCCAACAGCAGGGTGCGGCGGCTCGTCATAGTCGAGTCGCCTACCAAGGCGCGCAAAATCGCCGGCTATCTCGGGTCCAATTACATCGTCGAATCATCGCGCGGTCACATCCGTGACCTGCCGCGTAACGCCGCGGACGTCCCTGCCAAGTACAAGTCGGAGCCGTGGGCCCGTCTCGGCGTCAACGTCGACGAGAACTTCGAGCCGCTCTACATCATCAGCCCGGAGAAGAAGAGCACGGTCGCCGAGCTGAAGGACCTCCTCAAAGGCGTCGACGAGCTCTATCTGGCCACAGACGGCGACCGCGAGGGCGAGGCGATCGCCTGGCACCTGCTCGAGACCCTCAAACCGCGCATCCCCGTCAAGCGCATGGTGTTCCACGAGATCACCGAGCCCGCGATCCGTGCCGCCGCCGACGACCCGCGCGATCTGGACACCTCGCTGGTCGACGCGCAGGAGACCCGCCGCATCCTCGACCGCCTCTACGGCTACGAGGTCAGCCCCGTGCTGTGGAAGAAGGTCGCCCCCAAACTGTCGGCGGGCCGGGTGCAGTCGGTCGCGACCCGCATCATCGTCCAGCGTGAACGTGAGCGGATGGCGTTCCGCAGCGCCGGCTACTGGGACGTCACGGCCGAGCTGGACGCCAGCGTCTCCGACGCGCAGGCCACGCCGCCGACCTTCACCGCCAAGCTCAACACGGTCGACGGACGCCGCGTGGCGGCCGGTCGCGACTTCGACTCCCTCGGTGGGTTGAAGAAGCCCGACGAGGTGCTCGTCCTCGACGAATCGGCCGCGAATGCGCTGGCAGCAGGCTTGCAGGGTGCGCAACTGCAGGTTGCTTCGGTCGAGCAGAAGCCTTACACCCGGCGGCCCTATCCGCCGTTCATGACCTCGACGTTGCAGCAGGAGGCCGGCCGCAAGCTGCGGTTCTCGTCGGAACGCACGATGAGCATCGCCCAGCGGCTGTACGAGAACGGCTACATCACCTACATGCGTACCGACTCGACCACGCTGTCGCAGTCGGCCATCAACGCGGCCCGCACGCAGGCCCAGCAGCTCTACGGCGAGGAGTACGTGCACCCCTCGCCGCGCCAGTACACCCGCAAGGTCAAGAACGCCCAGGAGGCGCACGAGGCCATCCGGCCCGCCGGCGACGTCTTCCAGACCCCCGGGCAGTTGCACGCCGCGCTGGACACCGACGAGTTCCGGCTCTACGAGCTGATCTGGCAGCGCACCGTGGCCTCGCAGATGGCCGATGCGCGTGGCACCACGCTGAGTTTGCGCATCGGGGGGACCGCGCGGACCGGCGAGCAGGTGGTGTTCAACGCCAGCGGCCGCACGATCACGTTCGCCGGCTTCCTGAAGGCCTACGTCGAGAGCCTCGACGAGCAGGCCGGCGGTGAGGCCGACGACGCCGAGAGCCGGCTGCCGAACCTGACGCAGGGCCAGCGCGTCGATGCCAAGGATCTGACCGCCGACGGGCACACCACCAGCCCGCCCGCCCGCTACACCGAGGCGTCGCTGATCAAGGCTCTCGAAGACCTGGGCATCGGTCGGCCGTCGACCTACAGCTCGATCATCAAGACCATCCAGGACCGCGGTTACGTCCACAAGAAGGGCAGCGCGCTGGTCCCGTCGTGGGTGGCGTTCGCCGTCATCGGGCTGCTGGAGCAGCACTTCGCGCGGCTGGTCGACTACGACTTCACCGCGGCGATGGAGGACGAGCTCGACGAGATCGCGGCGGGTAACGAGCGACGGACCAACTGGCTCAGCAACTTCTACTTCGGTGGCGAGCACGGGGTGGACGGTTCGATCGCGCGTGCCGGCGGCCTGAAGAAGCTGGTGGGCGGCAATCTCGAGGAGATCGATGCTCGAGAAGTCAACTCCATCAAGCTGTTCGACGATGCGGAGGGTCGTGCGGTCAATGTCCGCGTCGGCCGCAACGGCCCGTATCTGGAGCGCATGGTCGCCGATCCGGACAATCCCGGTGAGCTCAAGCCGCAGCGCGCCAACCTCAACGACGAGCTGACGCCGGATGAGCTGACTCTGGAGCTGGCCGAAAAGCTCTTCGCCACACCGCAAGAGGGGCGTTCGCTGGGTATCGACCCGGTGTCGGGCCACGAGATCGTGGCCAAGGACGGGCGCTACGGGCCGTACGTCACCGAGGTACTGCCCGAACCTGGTTCGGGTGATCCCGACGATGGCACAGCCGGTAGCGGCGCCAAGAAGGGCAAGAAGCCGACGGGTCCCAAGCCGCGCACCGGCTCGCTGTTGCGGTCGATGGATCTGGAGACGGTGACGCTCGAGGACGCGTTGAAGCTGCTGTCGCTGCCGCGTGTGGTGGGCGTCGATCCGGCCACCGGCGAGGAGATCACGGCGCAGAACGGTCGCTACGGTCCATACCTGAAGCGCGGCACCGACTCTCGATCGCTGGCCACCGAAGAGCAGATGTTCGACATCACGCTCGAGGAGGCGTTGAAGATCTACGCCGAGCCCAAGCGGCGAGGACGTCAGGGTGCGGCGACCCCGCCGCTGCGTGAGCTCGGGGCTGACGCTGCGACCGGTAAGCCGATGGTGATCAAGGACGGCCGGTTCGGTCCCTACGTGACCGACGGTGAGACCAACGCCAGCCTGCGCAAGGGTGACGACGTCGCGTCGATCACCGACGAGCGGGCGTCCGAACTGCTGGCAGACCGCCGTGCCCGGGGACCGGTGAAGAAGAAGGCACCGGCGAAGAAGGCCGCCAAGAAGTCAGCCCAAACGACGGCGAAGAAGACGGCGGCCAAGAAGGCCGCCGCAAAGAAAGCCTGAGCTAGCGCGAGGTCTTCGACACGTCTCCGGGGACCTCGACCGAGGGCGGGCTGACCAGTCCCACCGGCCGGGCCAGCTGCGTGGGGGCGGTGCGGCCACGCAGATTCACCGTCTCGCCGACGTCCCAGCGCAGGGCTTCGGCGTCGAGGGCCTCGCTGACCGCGATCGCCGAGGCCAGCACGTGACCTTTTTCCAGCTTCGCCAGCTCGGTGAGCCGTGCCGCCTCGTTGACGGGGTCGCCGATCACGGTGTATTCGAAGCGGGCCTGCGCGCCGATGTGGCCGGCGATGGCCCGTCCGGCGGACACTCCGATGCCGAACTCCGTTTCGCCCAGCACGTCGATCAGCTCGTCGTGCAGTTCGCGGGAGGCGGCCAGCGCGGCGCCGGACGCATCGGGGTGTTCGATGGGGACGCCGAAGATGGCGAGGGCGGCGTCACCCTGGAACTTGTTGACGAACCCGCCATGCCGGTTGACGGTGTCGACGACGACGCGGAAGAAGTCGTTGAGGAGGCTGACGACATCGGCGGCTGGGATGGTGGCCGCCAGGTTCGTCGAGCCGACCAGGTCGACGAACAGCACCGCGACGTCGCGTTCCTGACCGCCCAGCTCGGTGCCGCGCTCGAGCGCTCGGCGGGCCACGTCCTCACCGACGTAGCGGCCGAACAGATCCCGTAGCCGCTGCCGTTCGGCCAGGTCGCGCACCATGTCGTTGAACCCGGCCTGGAGCAGGCCCAGCTCACTGGCGTCGTAGATCTGCATGTGGGCGTTGTAGTTGCCGCGCTGCACCTCGCCGAGTGCCCAGCGCAGCTGCCGCAGTGGGTCGGCGATGGACATGGCCACGAGCACCGTGCTGGACAGTCCGATGACCAGCGCGACGATCGCGAGCAGCAGGATCGTCGTGATCACCCGGTCGGCAGGTGCGGTGAGGATCTCGAATTTGCTCGCCACCAGGGCGAGCAGGATGGCCACCAGGGGCACCCCGGTGGACAGCACCCATGTCAGCACTTGGCGCAGGATGACGCCGGGTGCGTGGAAGCCCTCGGGTACTCCGCCGCGCAGCGCGGCCACTGCGACGGGCCGCAGCACCCGCTCGGACTGCAGGTAGCCGATGATCGCGGTGGCGGTGGCGCCCAGTCCGGTCGCGACGGCGACGACGGGGGCGGACTTACTGGCGACCGGCCAGCTGGCGATGATGAACACCACCGATCCGAGTAGCCAGTTCGTCGCGCTGATCACCGACCGGTAGAAGGGCATCCGCAGCGCCCGCATGCGGGCGACCTCGGTGTCGGCGGGGTCCCGGTCGCCGAGCAGCATGTCGCGGCGCTGCCAGCGCATCACCGGGATGAGCATGCGCAGCGTCAGGTACGACGCCACGGTGAACGAGACGAACAGGTAGCCCAGGAAGATCGACAGGTTGTACGTGGGGAGATCCTGTAGCTGGATGCGGTCCTCGGGGGGGAGCCCGAACCGCAGGAAGCCGAGCACCAGCAGGGCGCCGATGATGTCGGCTTGCAACATGCCGAGGGTGAACACCGGCCACGGGGTGCGCGCGACCCAGCGGACGAATGCACGGATTCGCCCCACCTCGATCGCTTCTGCAGCCACGGGTTCACCGTATCGGGCGGAGCTGACGGGCACGGGGCCTCTGGGACGGACGTGTCGGTTCGCAGCATTACTGTTATCGGCGATGGCGGGTGTTTTTTCGCGTCTGGTGGGCCAAGACGCTGTCGAGGCGGAGCTGACCGCCGCAGCCCGGGCTGCGCGCGGTGATTCCGCTCACATCTCCTCTTCTACAAGGGGTGCCGGCAATGTGGGCACGATGACCCATGCGTGGTTGATCACCGGTCCGCCGGGGTCCGGCCGGTCGGTGGCTGCGTTGTGTTTCGCAGCGGCGCTGCAATGCACGTCAGACGGTGACCCCGGGTGCGGGGAGTGCCGTGCCTGCAGCACGACGATGGCGGGCACCCATGCCGATGTGCGCAGGATCATCCCGGAGGGGCTGTCGATCGGCGTGGACGCGATGCGCACGATCGTGCAGATCGCGTCGCGACGACCGGGTACCGGCCGCTGGCAGATCGTCGTCATCGAGGATGCCGACCGGCTGACCGAGGGGGCCGCCAACGCCCTGCTCAAGGTCGTGGAGGAACCACCGCCGTCGACGGTGTTCCTGCTGTGCGCGCCGTCGGTGGACCCTGAGGACATCGCGATCACGCTGCGCTCGCGGTGCCGGCACATCGCCCTGGTCACCCCGGGGGTCGACGCGATCGCTTCGGTTCTGGTCGAGCGGGACGGACTGCCGGAGGCCGAGGCGGCCTGGGCGGCGTCGGTGAGCGGCGGGCATGTCGGCCGGGCCCGGCGACTGGCGACCGACGAGCAGGCCCGGGAGCGGCGCCGGCGGGCGTTGGGCCTGGCGCGTGAAGCGGCGACGCCCTCGCGGGCGTATGCCGCGGCCGAGGAGTTGGTGCTCACCGCGGAGGCGGAGGCCAAGGCTCTGACCGGGGACCGCAACGAGGCCGAGGCGGACGAGCTGCGGACCGCACTGGGTGCCGGCGGCACCGGAAAGGGCACGGCCGGCACGATGCGCGGGGCGGCCGGCGCCCTCAAGGATCTGGAGAAACGGCAGAAGTCCCGCCAGACCCGTGCCTCTCGCGATGCTCTGGACCGGGCGCTGATCGACCTCGCCACGTATTTCAGGGACGCGCTGCTGGTGGCCTCAGGCGCCCCGGAGATCGCGGCCAACCACCCCGACATGGCGGACAAGGTGGCCGCGATGGCCGCGCACGCGTCGCCGGCCGCGCTGCTGCGCTGCATCGAGGCGGTGCTCGAGTGCCGCGAGGCGTTGGCGATCAACGTCAAGCCGAAGTTCGCGGTCGACGCGATGGTCGGCACGGTGGGGCAGGCGCTGCGGAAGTAGGTCCGGGGAGTGTGGCCGGCGGGCAGGAGCGCAGCGACCCGGGGAGTGTGGCCGGCGGGCAGGAGCGCAGCGACCCGGGGAGTGTGGCCGGCGGGCAGGAGCGCAGCGACCCGGG
>NZ_JBVAXX010000004.1:0-168811 GCF_055419565.1 Mycobacterium sp. IDUB_5 | reverse complement strand
GGAGTGTTTTGGGTGCACGCCACGCCCTGCCGTAGACTCGTCCCGCCCGACCAGGCCGCCTTAGCTCAGTCGGTAGAGCGATTCACTCGTAATGAATAGGTCGGGGGTTCGATTCCCCCAGGCGGCTCCACATTTCTCGTCGTCGTTCCCTGGCGTCCACGGCCCCCGTGGGGTCAGCCCAGGGCGGCCATGATCTCCGGAATCGGTCGCAGGTGCTCGTCGAGCAGGGTGCTGACCAGGTCGACGTCGTTGTCGGCCAGCGCCGCGACGATGGCGCGGTGCTGAGCGTCGATCTCCGGTGCGCGTTGCGGGCGAATCTGCATGGCGCGCACCGCAACTCGTTGCTGGCGTGAGCGCAGCGCGTCGTACAGTTCCACCAGCACCGAGTTGCGGTGTGCATCGACGATCGCGCGGTGGAATTCGCGATCCAGTTGGGCGACGGTGAACCAGTCCTGCTCGCGGCCGGCCTCTTCGATCGCCGTCGCCAGGGTCGGGAGGGTGAGGGGTGCGCCCGCGCTCGCGGCGCACAGTGCGCGTGCGGCGTGGCCTTCGATGAGCCGCCGCGCCGCGTAGACCTCTTCGAGTTCGCGGCCGGTGACACTGCGGACCTGTGCGCCGCGGCGAGGGAGAAGGTCGATGAACCGTTCGGAGTGAAGGCGGTGAAACGCCTCCCGCACCGGCGTGCGGGACGTCCCGACGGATTCGGAGATCCACGCCTCGTCGAGGAACCTCCCCGCGGGCAGGGTGCCGCGGATGATCTGGTCGCGCACCCATTCGTAGGCGCGCTCCCGCGCGGACTGATTCGAGCTGGGCTCGCTGACTGTCATCGACACTGACAACCTCCTCGTGACCGTCCACATTAATGGACACACGACGTATACCTGTGTATACAACAAATGTACGCAAGGACCGTGCCGGCCGCCGCAGCGTGGTCACGAGGAAGGAGAACCGACCCGATGTTCCAGACGACACCTCCCGATCGCCGCTACGCCGTGTGGTTGTCCGGTCCGAACACCGCCGCCGCTGAGATAGCCCGTCAGGTGGGGTACGGCGCGGCCGTGCTGGACATCGAACACGGCACCTTCGACCTCGCTGCGCTCGAACACTTCATCCCGCTGTGCAAGGCCATCGGTCTCGAGGTGATCGCCAAGGTGCTCGGTCCCGAGCGCGGCCCGATCCAGCAGGCCCTCGACTTCGGCGCCGATGTGGTGGCGATCCCGCACGTGGAGAACGCCGCCCACGCCCGCGCCGTCACCGCCTTCGCGAAGTTCCCGCCGCTGGGCGACCGCAGTTTCGCCGGGGGCCGGACATCGGCCTACGGTGGCTTCACCGACGACTGGGTGCGTGAACAGGACTCCCGCACCCGGTGCTACCCGATGATCGAGGACGCAGGGGCCATCGAGCAGATCTCCGACATCCTGGCGCTGGACACCGTCGACGGAGTCTTCATCGGCCCGTCGGATCTGTCCCTGCGCCGCGGCCGGGGCGCCTACACCCGAGACGACGGCGACTTCGCCGACCTGGCTCGGGTCGCGACGGCCGCGAAGGCAGCGGGCAAGCCGTGGCTACTGCCGGCCTGGTCGTCGGCCGAGAAGCGGTTCGCCGTCGAGAACGGCGCCGATCAGCTGGTCCTGACCATGGAGCACGGTGCGCTGCTGGCCGGCTTCAGCGTCGCCCATGCCGAGGCGGCCGACCTCGATCGCGTGCCGAGCCTCGCCGGGACGGCGCCGTGACCGAGATCCGGGAGGGCACAGACGCCGCCACCGCGGCGCCGTCGGGGATCGGCCGCACCCGCTGGTACATCGGCGGGCTGCTCGGTGCCGGCATGTTCGTCAACTACATCGACCGGGTCAATCTGTCGGTCGCCACCCCGGCGATCATGGCCGACTTCGACATCTCGGCCGCGCAGATGGGCGTCGTCGCGTCGGCGTTCCTGTGGACCTACGCGATGCTGCAGATGCCCATCGGCACGATCGTCGACAAGATCGGCGTGCCCTGGGTCAACCGCGTCGGCGTGTTCCTGTGGGCACTGGCCTCGTTCCTGTCCGCGGCAGCCGGCGGGCTCGGCCTGTTGATCGTCGCTCGGCTGCTGCTGGGCATCGGCGAGGCGCCCGCGGTCCCGGCGGGCTGGAAGGCGATCGGTCAGTGGTTCCCCAAGCACGAAAGAGGAACTGCTACCTCGATTTTCGACGGCTGCGCCAAGCTGTCCAATGTCATCGGCATCCCGATCATGGCCTTCCTCGTCTCGACGTGGAGCTGGCATGCTGCGTTCCTGTTCACCGGCGTCCTGAGTGTCGTGTACCTGGTGGCGTGGTGGCTGCTGTACCGATCGCCGGCCGCCGCGGTGGCCGAGGGCAAGATGTCGACCGCCGAACTGGCCTACCTGCGCGCGGGTGAGGCCGAAGACGAGAACGCCCAGGGCGCAGGGTCGCTGGCCGGGGTGGGATACCTGCTGCGTCGCCGCAAGACCTGGGGACTGGCCCTGGGCTACGCCTCCTACACCTACGCCTACTACGTGCTCCTGACGTGGCTGCCCGGCTACCTCGAGAAGGAATTCGGGGTGAACCTGCTCAAGGGTGGCATCTACAGCATGATCCCCTGGTTGGTCGCGGTGCTCGCCCAGTTCCTCATCGCGGGCGTCCTGATGGATCGATGGACGCGGCGCACCGGTGACATCACCAGGGTGCGACGGATCGTGCTGGTCACGAGCATGCTGGCCTCGTTGGCCGTCACGGGTGCCGCCTACGCCGACACCATCGAGGTCGCGGTCGTCTTCCTGTCGATCGGCGCCGCCGGGCTGGCGGTCTCGGTTCCGGCGGGCTCGAGCATCGTGTCCTTGATCGCGCCGCACGGTTACACCGGGTCGTTGGCGGGCATCGTCAACTTCGTCGCCAACCTGATCGGCATCGCGGCGCCTATCGTGACAGGTATGGTCGTCGACCGCACCGGCTCCTTCGCGGGCGCCTTCATCGCCACCGGGGTGATCCTGGTCGGCGGAATCTTCTGCTACACACTGGTTCTCGGCCGTATGGACCGGATGTCCGCGCCCGAGTCAGGAGACAAGGAGTTCTCATGACGACGTCGGTCACCGTTGCCGTGGCGCAGTTCGCGCCCGGTGAGGACAAGGACGCCAACCTCCAGGCCGTCACGGGCTACGTCACAGACGCAGTGGCCCACGGCGCGAACCTGGTGGTGTTCCCCGAGTACGCGATGTTCACCGCGCCCGCCATGGACGAGAGGTTCCTCGCCTCGGCCGAGTCGCTGGACGGTCCGTTCGTGGCGGCGCTGCAGGACCTCGCCCGGCGCGAGGGCGTGACGGTCGTCGCGGGCATCAACGAAACCACCGACAGCGCCGATCAGATCCACAACACCCTGCTCGCCGTCGACGACGGCGGCAAGGTCGCGGCCACCTACCGCAAGCTGCACCTGTACGACGCGTTCGGCTACACGGAGTCCAGCTTCGTGCGCGCCGGAACCGTCGCCGCGCCCGAGACCTTTCGCGTCGGCGCCCTCACCTTCGGTATGCAGACCTGCTATGACCTGCGCTTTCCCGAGGCGACTCGGCGTCTGGTCGACGCCGGCGCCGACGCCGTGCTGATCCCCGCGGAATGGGTGCCCGGCCCGCTGAAGGAGAACCACTGGACGACGCTGGTGCGTGCGCGGGCGATCGAGAACACCATCTACGTCGCCGCCGCCGACCAGTGCGGTGCCCACGGTGCGGGCAACAGCATGATCGTCGACCCGATGGGTGTGGTGCTGGCCTCGCTCGGCGAGGACGCCGGGGTCGTGTCCGCGGCGTTGAGCCCGTCGCGTATCGAGCAGGTCCGCGCGAAGAACCCGGCGTTGGCCCTGCGCCGGTTCAGCATCGTCGAACGCTGAGGGGTCGAACGCTGAGGGGTCGAGCGCTGACTCCTCAGCGCGGCGCGAGGAACCCGACCGGGCCTGCGGCCACGCACACCGACAGCGCCGCGGTGTTGGCGTGCACGGTGATCGCGTCGCCCGCGCCGGGCAGCCGGACGAACACTCGGTTCAGTCCTGGCCGCACCGGCACCTTGACCTCGTCCCCCTCGCTGAGCCGAACCAGCATCGAACCGTCGGAATTGGCAAGGTAATTCAGCTCCACGGTCCAGTCCGCCGGCAGTAGCGGTCCGTCCAGCGGCATGCGGACGGGAAAATCGGGCTGTGCCAGGTATCCGCACCGGGGATCCGGGCCGGGCCGGATGCTACGCACCCACGTGACGACAGCGTCGACGAGCCGGCCTGAAGAATCGAGCATTCTCAGATCCGTTGTCGACGAACTGAACTCGGGGCGATCGGGCAGTAGTGCGAACATGTGCGAAGTCAGGTTCTCCGGAAACGCCACCCGCTGCAGCACCAGCGGATCGACTTCCTGGTCCAGCATCGGCGCACTCGAGGAGGCCTGCGCAGCGGCCAGCCCGGCACGGGCGTTGAGCAGGTAGGCCTTGGTCGGATTGTCGCGCCAGCTGGTCAGGAACGTCGACGTCGAATAGAGGCTGCTGGCCACGAAAAGCGTTGCCGCGCAGACAACCACGGGCCGCCGCCACCCTGCGGCCGGTCGGCGCGCGGGTGCCAGCAGCCCGATCGCGGCCAACAGTGCCAGCACCACCACCAGGTCGGGCAGATAGCGCAGCGTCTGCGCGAGTTCCAGCGCGGTGAAGCGCGAGGACCGCATCAGATAGATGGGTACCTGGCAGGCCACCGCGTAGCCCAGCGCGACCGCCCACACCACGCCCATGCGGTGCCGACGCGCCACCGTCACCGCCACCACGGCGGCCAGCGCCACCCATCCGAGCACCATCACGGTCACCGGCGGGGTGGCCCACGGCGAGGCAGGCGCCCACCGCTGCCACTGCCACGGGCCACCCACCAGGCCGGGCACGATGCCGTGAGTCATTGAGCGCCACAGCAGATCCCACGTCATCGCGAGATCGAAACTCCACCGCTGCTGGTCGACCACCGCGAGGTAGACACCGACCCAGGCCGCGGTCAACGCGAGGCACGCCAGCCACAGGGGTCGGGCGCGGCGCCACACCTGCGCCACATTCGCCTCGGCGGTCACGTGGCCGTACACCGCGGCGATCGCGAACGCCGCGAACGGGATGATCGCCGCCTTCTCGAAGAACAGCAGCCCGCCGAAGAACGCGACGGTGCCGGTCACCGCGTAGCGGCGGGGGCCGGTGCGCACCAACTGGATCGCATCGGCGCACACCCATGCCAGCGCGGCCAGCATCGGCAGCGAGTTCAACCCGGCCGCCCACCACGCGAAGCTCGGCACCGCCAACGGGGTGAACAGCGCGAACGTCAACGGGAGCAACAGTGCCGGACGCCAGCCGAGGATCACGTGCAGCGCACGCAGCAATGCGAGCGAGGCGACAAGCGCCAGTACCACCAGGCTCAGGGCCGGGCCGATCCAGTCCAGCGGCGCGATCCGCGTGATGAGCCCGGCCACCAGGAATGCGCCGGGCATGACGTGCCCGTCGTGGTCGTCGAACAGGTATTCGGGCGAGAGCAGCGGCTGGGTGCCGGCGCGGCCGACGAGGATCAGGTCGTCCCAGTAGAAGTAGCCGCCGAACGCGAGCACCGCGCGGACGGCCAGATGCAGCGCGATGAGGGCGACGGCAGTGCGGGCGACCCATCTCATGACGACTGCGACTGTAGGTGATGCGCGGGATCCGAAGTCGCCGCCGGTATGGTGACCCGGTGCGCACACTGGTCACCGGGGCCGCCGGTTTCATCGGATCGACACTGGTCGACAGGCTGCTGGCCGAGGGCCACTCGGTGATCGGGCTCGACGATCTGAGCTCCGGGAGCAGTGAGAACCTGGGCCCGGCCGAGCGCAGTAACACCTTCGACTTCGTCAAGGCCGACATCGTCGACGCCGACCTGGTGGCGCTTCTGGCCGACGTCAAGCCGGAGGTCATCTTCCACCTGGCCGCCCAGATCTCGGTCAGCCGCTCGGTCACCGAGCCGGTGTTCGATTCCAGCGTCAACGTCGTCGGGACGGTCCGCCTCGCCGAGGCCGCCCGGCTGGCGGGCGTCCGCAAGGTCGTGCACACCTCGTCGGGCGGGTCCGTCTACGGCGCCACGCCCCGCTATCCCACCGACGAGAACAACCCCCTCGACCCGGCGTCGCCGTATGCGGCCAGCAAGGTCTGCGGTGAGGTCTACTTCGGCATGTTCCGCAACCTGTACGGCCTGGACTGCAGCCACATCGCACCCGCGAACGTGTACGGGCCGCGCCAGGATCCGCACGGGGAGGCCGGTGTCGTGGCGATCTTCTCCCGAGCGCTGCTCGCGGGACGGCCGACCAAGATCTTCGGCGACGGCAGCGACACGCGCGACTACGTGTTCGTCGACGACGTCGTCGATGCGTTCGTGCGCGCCGCCGGGGAGGCAGGTAGCGGGCAGCGCTTCAACATCGGCACCGGGGTGGAGACCTCGACGCGGCAGCTGCACACCGAGATCGCACGTGCGGCCGGCACATCCGATGAGCCCGAGTTCCACCCGCCGCGCCTGGGCGACGTGCGCCGGTCCTGCCTGGACAACAGACGCGCCGGCGAGGTGCTCGGCTGGCAGCCGCGGGTACAGCTCCGCGACGGGATCGCCCGCACTGTGGACTACTTCCGCAGCGAAATCTGATCGCCCGGTTCATTCACTTCCGGGTTCGCGCGCGTTCTGCAGTGCCACGGCGCGGGCCAGCCGGGTGTACTTCAGCTCGATGTCCTTGAACCGCATGTAGGTCGACAGCGTCGTGAACGCGAACGCGATGATCAGCACGTACTCGAGCAGATCGGTGCCGCGGTCCACGCCGAGCCAGTTCGCGACGACGGTGGTGTCGTCGGGGCGCAGGATCGCGTAGATGCCGGCGATCACGAACAGCACGTAGCCGACCTTCACCCACGCCTTGGACCGGGCGCTGGAGCGTGAGCGCAGCAGGTACACCAGCAGCGCCAGCACCGACGCGATCAGCAGGACCTGAATCCAGTTCATCGGGTGGTCCTCCTGCGCAGCAGACCGTCGAAGACGATGTTGACCCCGTTCAGCAGCGGCTGGCCCTTGGCCTTCGAGTAGTCCGTGTACCGGATGTCGACGGGCACTTCGGCCACCCGCCAACCCTTTTCGTGGGCCAGTGCGATGAATTCGCCGGCATGACCCATGCCGCTGATGGTCAGGTCCAGTTCGTCGGCGACGCGCCGGTTGAACACCCGCAACCCGTTGTGGGCGTCGGTCAGTCCGAGGCTGCGGCTGCGGCGGCTCAGGGTGGCCGCGCTGCGCAGGATCAGACGCTTGAGCGCAGGGGTCTGGGTCGGGCCGCCGGCGAAGCGGCTGCCGACGACCAGGTCGACGTCTGCGGCGCGCAGGCGGTCGATCATCGCGACGACGTCGTCGACGCGGTGCTGCCCGTCGGCGTCGAACGTCGCGAACAGCGCGGCCCCGGGCCGGGCTCGGGCGTACTCCACACCCGTCTGGATGGCCGCGCCCTGACCGAGGTTGACCGGGTGGGTGACGACGTGCGCGCCGGCGCTGCGCGCGGCGTCACCGGTGCCGTCAGTGCTGCCGTCGTCGACGCAGACCACGTTCGCGAACACGGCGCGGACCTCACCGATGACGTCGGCGATCACGGTCGCTTCGCGATAGGCGGGGATCACGATCCACACATCGCGGCACTGCTGGTCGGAGGTGTCCGGAGACATGATGGGCAACAAAGTACACGCCCTAACGTGGCGGAACCTTGGCAAGGGCGACCAGGTGAACGGCGATGCCCAGCAGCGGGCCGCACAGCAGTGCCACCACGGTCCGCACCTCGAGCTCGAGCGGGAGAGCCAGCAGCGCCGCCGCGGCGACCGTCGCCGATACCCAGCCGATGGCGTAGGCGCGGTGCAGGGCCGCGGCGACCGCTGCGGCCCCGGTGAGTGTGAGCAGCGCGATCATCACCGCCGCGGCGGTCAGCCAGCCCAACAGGACACCGTCGGCCACGTAGTCGGCGCCGAAGGCCTCCCGCAGCAGCCACGGACCGAACGCCGCGGCCGCGGCCACGCCGATCGCGCCGAGCACCAGCACGGCCGCTGCGGGCACGACCAGTGCCCGCAGTCGGTGTGCGCGCTGGTCCACGAAGTGGGCGATCAGGTTGCCCTGCATCGCGGTCAGCGGCACCAGCAGCGGTGCGCGCGTCAGCGTGACCGCGAGGATCACCACGCCGCCCGCGGCGCCGAGATCACCCGAGGTGGCCTTCAGCAGCACCGGAAAGCCCATCACCAGCACGGCGCTGGCGCCCGCCGCCGCGATCGAGTGCCCGGCGCCGCGCAGGAACGTGGCGGTGGTGCCGGGGGTGTGGCGCCGTGCGGCGGCACGTGTGACGGGGGAGGTGGCGAGCATCAGCAGCCAGCCCACCGATCCCGCGACGGTCGCCCACAGGTAGCCGCCGAGCCCCCAGCCGAGCGCGAAACTGCCGGCGGCGACCGCAACCCGCAACAGCGCGTCGGCGACCATCAGCGCGCCGTACTCCGACCAGTGGTCGCTCCCGGCGAGCAGGCCCAGCAGCGTGGTGTGCACGCAGAACCCCGCGAGCCCGACAGCGAGCAGGACGACGCTGAGTAGCCGCGCGTCGGCGAACACGTGGCCGGCCCACAGCGGTGCGGTGACGGCGATCGCGGCCGCGGCGGTCAGCCCCACCCCGACGCCGATGCGTACCGGGCGGGTGCGCTGCCCGCCCGGGGCGGCTGTCCTGGCTTGGCGCACCTCTCGCGTCGTCTCCTGCAGGAGTCCGAACGCGGCGCCGCTGGCGAGGCCGAAGGCGCCCCAGAACACCCCGAACACCGAGAAGCCGGCGGGCTCGAGGTCGCGGGCGGCCAGGTAGAGCACGGCGTATCCGCACATCGCGGACACCGCGGTGGCCGCCCCGACGCGCACGACGCTGCTGCGCGTGACGGCGCCGGGGCCGACGGTGGCGTCGGTCACGGGTCCAGGGGCGGTACGTCGGTCTCGTACAGCCATGCCGTCCACAGCGGGCGCAGCGATGCGTCGGTGTAGCCGGCGGCAAGGCCGATGAAGTCGTCGGTGACCACGCTCGCGTGCCGGTGCTTCGTCGCCCAGTCCTTGAGCAGGGCGAAGAAGTTCTTGTCGCCCAACCTCTTTCGCAGAGCGTGGAGGGTGAGGGCGCCCCGCTTGTAGACGCGGTCGTCGAACATGTCACGCGGCCCGGGGTCCGCGAGGACCAGATCCTGCGGGGAGTGGGTCAGCCGGTGATGGTAGTGCCGGGCCCACTCGTCGGCGCTGCGCTGCCCGCAGTGTTCGGACCACAACCATTCGGCGTAGCAGGCGAACCCTTCGTGCAGCCAGATGTGCCGCCACCGCTGCACCGTGACGGAATTGCCGAACCACTGGTGGGCGAGCTCGTGGGCGATCAGCCGTTCCGCGCCCCGCTCGCCGTCGCAGTGGTTGGCGCCGAAGATCGAGATGCCTTGAGCCTCCAGCGGGATCTCCAGCTCGTCGTCGGTGATCACCACTGTGTAGCCGGTGTCGAGTGGGTAGGGGCCGAAGAGCTTGGTGAACAACTTCATCATCTGGCCCTGTCGACCGAAGTCGTGGGCGACGGTGTCGCGCAACCGCTCCGGGGCGACCGCGTGGATCGAGGCCCCGTTCTTGGCGATGCGGTGCCGCTCGTAGGGCCCGATCTGCAGCGTGATCAGGTACGTCGACGTCGGTTCGGTCTGCTCGTAGGTCCAGGTCGTCATCGCCGCGCGCACCCGCTTGTGCAGCAGCTTCCCGTTGGCCAACGCGAAATACGGGCTCTCCGTGCTGATCTGGATGCCGAAGCTGGCCTTGGCGCTGGGGTGGTCGTCACAGGGGAACCACGACGACGCGCCGTTGGGCTGGCCCGCCACCAGCGCACCCTCGGTGAGTTCCTCGAATCCGACCTCACCCCACAGGGATCGGACCGGGCGGGGGGTGCCGCCGTAGCGCACCACGATCGTCATCGCAGCGCCGGCGCGCAGACGGTCGGACAGGCTGATGTGCAGCTTGCCGTTGGACGTGCGGAAGTTGTTGGGCCGCTTGCCGTTCACCGTCACCTTGGACACCGACAGCGCCGCAGACAGATCGAGGGTGAAGGTCTGCAGTTCGGCGAGCGTGACCGCGGTGATGGTGGCCGTGCCGGTCAGCCGGTTGATCGCCACCTTGTACTCGAGGTCGAGCTCGTAGCGCGAGACCCGGTAGCCGAAGTTGCCGGTGCCGGGCAGGTACGGGTCGATGACCGGCGGCGACCCCGACTTGCGCGCCTGCTTGCGTGCCCTCACGCCGCAGCCGGCTTCTTCGCCTTGCCGCCGGTGTCCGCGCGTTTCTTGCGCGGCGGCAGCCACGGCGCGATCGGGTTGCCCTGCCAGCGTGTCGACGGCGGCACCTCGTCACCGCGCACCACCAGCGACGCCGGGCCCACGGTGGCGCCCGCGCCCAGCCGCGCCGCGGGCAGCGCCACACAGTGCGGGCCGAGCGTCGCGCCCGCCTCCAGCACCACCGTGTCCATCCGCATGATCCGGTCGTGGAACAGGTGCGTCTGCACCACGCAGCCGCGATTCACCGTCGCGCCGTCGCCGAGTGTCACCAGATCGGCCTCGGGCAGCCAGTACGTCTCACACCACACTCCGCGTCCGATCGTCGCGCCCAGTCCGCGCAGCCACAGGTTCATCACCGGTGTACCCGACGCGGCACGGGCGAACCACGGCGCCGCGACCGTCTCGACGAAGGTGTCCGACACCTCGTTGCGCCAGACGAACGAGGACCACAGCGGATGTTCGATCGCGGTGATGCGGCCCACCAGAAGCCATTTCGCTCCGATGGCGATCCCGCCGGCGACCGCGCCCGCGACCAGCAGCACCAGCCCTGTCAGGAGCGCGGCGCCCAGCCAACCGACCGTCCCCGCCAGCGCCTGCGCGGCCACCAGCACGCCGACGCCGATCGCGAACGTGACGACGACGGGCACGAACCGGAACGTCTCGACCACCGCGCGCAGGATGCGTAACCGCGGCGACGGATGGAACGTGCGCAGCGCGTCGGCTGCGGTCGGCTGGCGGCGCAGCCGCATCGGCGGACTGCCGAGCCACGACGAGCCGGCCTTCGCCTTGTGCGGGGTCGCCGAGAGCACCGCGACCAGCCCGTCATCGGGCACCCGCCGGCCCGGCTGGGTGATGCCGGAGTTGCCGAGGAATGCGCGCTTGCCCACGGTCGCCCGGGCCACGTGGATCCAGCCGCCGCCCAGCTCGTAGGAGGCGACCATCGTGTCGTCGGCGAGGAACGCGCCGTCTTCGACGACGGTGAAGTTGGGGATCAGCAGCGCGGTCGAGATCTCGGTGCCCTTGCCGATCTTCGCCCCGAGCAGGCGCAGCCACCACGGCGTCGCCAGCCCGGCGTAGATGGGGAACAGGTAGGTGCGCGCCCCGTCCATCAGTCGCTCGGTCGCCCACAGCTGCCACCCCGACCGGCTGCGCACCGGGTGATAGCCCTCGTGCAGGCCGACGGCGAGCAGGCGCACTCCGACCACGGTCAGCGCGGCGTAGACCAGCATCGCCGCCGCGGTCGCCGGTACCGTCCACGCCAGCGCGGGCAGCAGTGCGTCGCGCACGGTCGCCGTGCCCTGCACGGCCCAGCCGATCACGGCGAGCCCCGCGGCGAGCGCCGCGAGCGGCAGCGCGCCGAGCAGCATCGAGGTCACGCCGTAGACCGCCACCCACACGGGGGCACGCGGCGGGCGATGGTCGGGCCACGGGTGCTTGGCCTTACCGGACTTGACGGCCGGCGAGCCCTTCCAATACTGCCCGTTCTTGACCTTGCCGACGACACCGGAACCCGGCGCCACGTCGGCGTTCTTGCCGACGACCGCGCCGGGCAGCAGCGTCGTGCGCGCGCCGATCGTCGAGTCGTTGCCGATGGTGATGGGGCCGACGTGGAACAGGTCGCCGTCGATCCAGTGCCCGGTCAGGTCGACCTCGGGTTCGATCGAGCAGCGGTGCCCGATCCGCAGCATCCCGGTCACGGGCGGCGCGGAATGCAGGTCGACCCCGTTGCCCACCGAATTGCCCAGGGCGCGTGCGTAATACACCAGCCAGGGGGCGCCGGCCATGTTCTCCGCGCCGCTGGCGTCGGCGAGCCGCTCGGCCAGCCAGACGCGCAGGTGCACCGATCCGCCGCGCCGGTAGGTGCCCGGTGTCAGCGTGCCGACGAGGACGCGCGCGCCGAACACCGCGATGCCCATCCGCCCGGGTGGGGAGACGAACACCAGGAAGCCGGCGAGGATCCACCACCAGCTCAGCGGCCGCGCCCATCCCACCAGGTCGATCGCGACGGCAAGGTTGTTGGCCGCCGCCAGCCACACCACCCACTGCATGCCGGTCAGGATCGCCAGCGGCACTGTCAGCGCCACCTGGATCGCCTGGGTCACCCGCGCGACGGGACGCACGGTGCGGATCTCCACGGCCGGCGGCGGTTCCAGCTCGTCGAGGTACCCGGCGAGCGACCCGAGGCGGGGATGGTCGTAGAGGTCGGCGACGGTCACCTGCGGGTAGCGCTGGCGCAGCACCGCGATCAGCTGAGCGGCCGACAGGGAGCCGCCGCCGAGGGCGAAGAAGTCGGCGCCTGGACCGTCGACCGGGGCGGCGAGCACGTCGCGCCACAGTCCGGCGAGCCAGCCGAGTGTGCCGCCGAGCTCGGCCGTGGTGTCCTCCTCGCCCCCGCCCACCGGCCAGGGCAGTGCGTCGCGGTCGACCTTGCCGGACGTGCGGGTCGGCAGCTCGTCGACGACCACCAGCCGGGGCACCAGCGCGGCGGGCAGTGACTCGCTCAGCCGGGCACGCGCGGACGCCAGGTCGAATGCCCCTCCGGGGGCGGCGACGACGTAGCCGACGAGCAGCGGGGTGCCGCTCGCGGTGCGGCGGACGGCCGCCGCGCCTCCGCTGACCCCCGGCAGGTGCACGAGCGCGGTGTCGACCTCGCCGAGTTCGATGCGCCTGCCGCCGACCTTGACCTGGTCGTCGGCGCGTCCCATGAAGTAGAGCCCGTCGTGTTCGAGCCGGACCAGATCGCCGCTGCGGTAGGCGCGGCTCCACGCCAGCGTCGGGAGGGCGCCGTACTTCTCGGCGTCCTTCTCCGGGTCGAGGTAGCGCGCCAGCCCGACCCCGCCGATCACGAGCTCGCCGACCTCGCCGGGGCGCACCGGGTTGCCGTCGGCGCCGACGACCGCGAGATCCCACCCGGGCAGCGGCAGCCCGATGCTCACGGCGCCCAATGCCCTCCCCGAGTCGCTGCGCTCCTGCCCGCCGGTGCCGGTCAGGCGCGCCGCGCAGGCCACGACGGTCGCCTCGGTGGGGCCGTAGGTGTTCCACACCTCCCGGCCCTCGACCGCGAGGCGCGCGGCCAGCTCCGGGGGACACGCCTCACCGCCGAAGATCAGCAGCCGCACAGCTTCGAGCGCCTCGGCCGGCCACAGCGAGGCCAGCGTCGGCACGGTGGACACCACCGTGATGTCGCGTGACACCAGCCACGGCCCCAGGTCCATACCGCTGCGCACCAGCGAGCGCGGCGCGGGCACCAGGCAGGCGCCGTGTCGCCACGCCAGCCACATCTCCTCGCACGAGGCGTCGAACGCCACCGACAGCCCGGCCAGCACCCGGTCGCCAGGCCCCAGCGGGTTGTCCTGCAGGAACATCTCGGCCTCGGCGTCGACGAAGGCGGCCGCGTTGCGATGGGTGACGGCGACACCCTTGGGGGTCCCGGTCGATCCGGACGTGAAGATGATCCAGGCGTCGTCGCGGCTGAGCGGGGCCGCCGCGCGCCACCCGCGTGACGTTCCGGGACCCCGGATCAGGCCGCGCTCGGTGATCACGCCGACGACCTCGGCTTCGGTGAACACCAGCTCGGCACGTTCGGGCGGGTCGTCGGCGTCGACGGGCACGTAGGCCGCGCCCGCGGCGAGGGTGGCCAGGATCGCCACGTAGAGCGCGTAGGTGCCCGACGGCATCCGGATGCCGATCCGGTCGCCGCGGCCGATGCCGCGCGCGGCCAGCCACGCCACACTGTCCTCGACGTCGGCGATCAGTTCGGCGTAGGTGAGCTGCACGGTGCCGTCGTCCAGAGCGGTGGCGTCGGGATGGCGTCGCGCGGTGTCGTAGAGGACGTCGATGAGCGTGCGCGCCGGCGGAGCCTGCTGGGACAACAGGTACTGCCGGGGGATCTCCGAGGTTGGATCCGGTGCCGTCACGGGTACAAACTACTCACTGCGCGAGGCCACTTCTCGCCGTCGGGTGGCCGCTGATTCGCGTGTCGACGGCACGACTGGCAGAATCACCCGCTTGGAGGGGAGTATTCCTTTCGCCACAGTGTCGTCATCACGTCGCCCGCATACGGGCGACCGGTGCTGCGGGCCGGATGCCGGAAGCGGTGACGGTGGAAGAGACCTCCGGCGTTGACTCGACGACCGGAGGTTAGATGAACGTCAGTGCTCTCGAGTGGGGGATCACGCTCAGCGTGACCATCGCGATCCTGCTCTTCGATGTGATCGTGATCGGGCGCCGCCCGCACGAGCCGTCCCGCCGCGAGACGGGCACCGCGCTGACGATCTACGTCGGCCTCGCGATCGCGTTCGGGATCTGGACCTGGTTCTTCCACGGCAGCCAGTACGGCGTCGAGTTCTTCGCCGGCTGGCTCACCGAGTACAGCCTGTCGGTGGACAACCTGTTCATCTTCTTGATCATCATGGCGAGCTTCAAGGTGCCGCGGGTGTATCAGCAGCAGGCCCTGCTGGTCGGCATCATCCTCGCGCTGATCTTCCGCGGCATCTTCATCGCCCTCGGCGCTGTCGCGATCGAACAGTTCTCCTGGGTCTTCTACCTGTTCGGCGCGTTCCTGGTCTACACGGCGATCAAGCTGGTGCGCGACACCGACCATGACGACGACGGCGAGAACGGCGTGGTCCGCTTCGCGCAGAAGCACCTGAAGTTCACCGATCAGTGGGACGGCCTGAAGCTGTGGGTGAAAGACAGTGGCGCCGGACGTCTGATGACGCCGATGTTCCTGGTCATCATCGCCCTCGGTACGACCGACCTGCTGTTCGCGCTGGATTCGATCCCGGCGATCTACGGCCTGACTCGCGAGCCGTACCTGGTGTTCGCGGCCAACGTGTTCGCGCTGATGGGGCTGCGGCAGCTGTACTTCCTGCTCGGCGATCTGCTCAAGCGGCTGGTGTACCTGTCGCAGGGGCTCGCGTTCATCCTGGGCTTCATCGGCGTGAAGCTGCTGCTGCACGCGCTGCACGAGAACGAGGTGCCGTTCATCAACGGTGGCGAGCCGCTCAAGGTGCCGGAGATCCCGACGCTGGCCAGCCTCGGCGTCATCGTCGTCACGCTGGCGATCACCACCGTGGCGAGCCTCTACAAGACCCGGGTGCACGATGTCCGCAAGAACGGCGACAGCGCCGGCGACGAGACAGCCGAGGAGACGGCCGGAGAGACCCCGGACCCTGCGGATCCGGCGGCCGGCACGTCCCGGTGATTCCCTTGGGATCGCGCTGATCGCAACGGGGACGGCCGCGTGCGGCGGTGGTTAGCGTGGCCCGATGCGGATCTTCCTCGAAGACGACGACGCCGGTCTGCGGGAGCTCACCGATGGTGGGCGGCCGGTCATCCGCGTGTCCGCGCCCGACCTGCAGCGGGCTCGGCAGGTCCGGTCGCGGATCCGGTCGGGCCCGGGTGACGCCGCGGTCATCCTCGACGTGATGGTCGCGGTCGGCCGGGACTTCCGGGCGGCGCGCGGCGCGTTCGGTGAGGCGGGGGCCCAGTCCGGCGACACCATCCGCTACGCGGGCACCGTCGCTGGGCTGGCAGGACTCATCGGCGACATCGAGACGGCCGGGGTCGCCGACGGGGTGACGCTGATCGGCGCGTCAGCGCAGCAGGATGTCGAGCGCATCGGGCGCGAGGTACTGCGGGCCTTGGCGGCCGGCCATCAGGCCCGCGCGTCCTGAAGCGCCTCGTCGATGAGCCGGGCGTAGCGCAGGGAGCGGGTGGTGCCCGTCGTCCCCGCACCCATCTTGTTCATCACGTAGGCGAAGGTGGCCCGTCGGTCGAGGTCCATCACGACCAGCGAGCCACCCCAGCCACCCCACCAGCAGACCCTGCCCGCGGGGACAGCGGGCACGCTCTCGGGCGTCGGCAGTCCGAAACCGAGTCCGAAGCGCAGCGGGATGCCGAGCACCAGGTCGGTGCCTTGCGACTGCTCGACGAAGATCTTCTCGATGGTGGACGGAGAGAGGACCCGGACGCCGTCGACGGTGCCGCCCAGCGCGATCGGACGCAGCGCACGCACCAGACCGCGCGCGTTGCCGTGGCCGTTGGCACCGCCGATGTCGGCGCGCCGCCAGGGCTCGGTCTCGGCGACCGCCACACCGTAGGCGCCGGGCGGGAACGCCGCGAACGTCCGGACCGCAGGGTGGTCGGGGCCGAGCCGCTCCAGGCCGCGGTCGCGAGGCGGAGGAGCGACCAGTTCGGCGATGCGCGGCTCGTCGGCTTCGTGCGCCCCGATCTGCACGTCGGCGTGCAGCGGCTCTGACACGCGTTCGCGGACGACGTCTTTGGGAGTGCTACCCGTGATGCGGCGGATCACCTCGCCGATCAGGTGGCCGTAGTTCATCGCGTGGTAGCCCGACGCGGTGCCCGGCTGCCACCACGGGGCCTGATCCGCCAGATGGGCGGTGGCTTTCTCCCAGTCGTAGATGTCCTCGACATCGAAGGGCACCTGCCAGCCCGACACTCCCGAGGTGTGCGCGAGCAGGTGGCGGACCTCGATGCCGCCTTTGCCGTTGGCGCCGAACTCCGGCCAGTACCTGGTGACGGGCGCACCGGGATCGAGGTCGCCGGTGTCGACGAGCAGCAGTGCGGCCAGCGCGGTCAGCGTCTTGGTGCACGACCAGAAGTTGACGATCGTATCGTGTTGCCAGGCTACGGTTTCGGCGCGATCGGCGAAGCCGCCCCAGATGTCGGCGACCAGTTCACCGTCGACGTCGACAGCCAGCGACGCACCCAGCTCCTCGCCCGTCTCGAGTTCCTCGGCCAGAGCGGCGGCGAGGCGGTCGAAGCGGGGCTCCCAGTGACCGTGCACGGCACCACGCATAGGGGCGAGCCTAGGTGGTGGCCCCGGTGATCCCAATGGTCACCAGTTGTCGTAACCGCCCTCGGGTCCGAGCATGCGTTCCAGCCGGGTGCGGTTGATCCGGGCCAGTTCGTTGCGCACGATCTTGCGCTCGGTCTCGTAGTCGTTGAGCAGACGGTCACCCATCGTGGCCAGCACGGTGTCGGCGCTGTAGCCGTTGACGTACATCACGAAGCCGAAGCCGAAATGGTCCAGATAGGTCTTCGAGGCGTCGGCCAGCTGGGCCATCATCTCGGGCCGCGCGTCGGCGATCGCGCACTGCTCGGCCGCGGACTTCTCGCTGCCGGGCCGGCGGCCGACGTCGGGGTAGGCCTGCAGGATCGAGTCGATCGAGTCCTCGCCGAGGGCGAAGAGCAGCGAGTCGGCGCAGCGGAACAGTTGCTCGTGGGACTGGAACGGACGCTGCCGGGCCAGGTCGGCAGCCAGCGGCACGCTGCAGCAGCATTCGTACACGGCGTGCACGGCACGGCGCATCGGCAGCGCGTTGAACGCCTCCAGACCGATCCCCTGATGCAGCAGCACACCGCCATGATCGAACGGGCAGACGGCGGGCACGTAACGCCGTGTTACAGGCAGGTCAATTCCGGCGAGAAGACACGAACTCGGGTGTTTCTCCGCGTGTCGGCGGGAGTTCGCGTCTGGTCGCGGCAGAAAAACTCGCCCGGAAGAACTAGTGGCCCTCGGTCGTGAACCGCTCGATCGACCGGTTCACCTCGGCCTCGGCCTCCTCGCGGCCCACCCAGTCCGCGGCGTGCACGAACTTGCCCGGCTCGAGGTCCTTGTAGTGCACGAAGAAGTGCTTGATCGCGTCGAGCTCGAACTCCGAGACGTCCCCGATGTCCTGGATGTGGTCCCACCGCGGGTCGGCGAGCACACAGAGCACCTTGTCGTCGCCGCCCTTCTCGTCGGTCATGCGGAACATGCCGACCGGGCGGGCTTCGACGATGCATCCCGGGAACACCGGCTCGGGCAGCAGCACCAGCGCGTCCAGCGGATCGCCGTCCTCGCCGAGGGTGTCCTCGATGTAGCCGTAGTCGGTCGGGTAACCGAACGCGGTGAACAGGTAGCGGTCCAGTTTCACCTTGCCGCTGTCGTGGTCGACCTCGTACTTGTTGCGTGAACCCTTCGGGATCTCGATGAGAACGTCGAACTGCACCGGGGAGGCTCCTTACGCATGGCGGGCGATCAACAGGCCGGAACCACCTTAATGGGGAGCGATACCCTGCACTACGGGGGTGGCTTCGGTAATCGAGCGACAGGGGAACTATGCGGCCGACTCGATGGCGGCGGTCCACGTACGCCCTGGTCGGCCTCGCGGTCGTGGTCGTGGTGACCGGTCTGGTGGTGGCGGCTGCGCTGATCGTCGGCCGGCAGCCGTCGCAGGCCGTGGCCGTCAAGGCCGCACCGGCCCCCGCGTCCGCCGATCCGGGCGTGGTCCCCGTGCCCGACACCGCTGACGTGCCGACGCCCGCCGGACTGGCCACTGTGCTGCGCCCGGTGCTCGCCGATCCGAACCTGGGCCAGTTCACCGGACGTATCACCGACGCGATCACCGGTGACGAGCTGTGGTCCCAGGGCCCGCACGTGCCGATGCAGCCCGCGTCGACGAACAAGCTGCTCACCACCGCGGCGGCGTTGTTGACTCTGGACCGCGACGCCCGACTGACGACGACGGTGATGGCCACCTCGCCGGGGACGGTGGTCCTGGTCGGCGGTGGCGATCCGACGCTGTCGGCCGCGCCGCGCGGCACCGACACGTGGTATCGCGACGCCGCCCGGATCGTCGACCTCGCCGACCAGGTGCGCCGCAGCGGCACCACCGTGCGCACGGTCGCGGTCGATGTCAGCGCCTACAGCGGCCCGACGATGGCGCCGGGCTGGGATCCGCTGGACATCGACGGCGGTGACATCGCCCCGATGGAGTCGGTGATGCTCGACGGTGGCCGCACCCAGCCCGTCACCGTGGACTCGGCGCGCTCACGAACCCCCGCGCTGGACGCCGGGCGTGCGTTGGCCGTCGCTCTCGGGGTCGACCCGCAGAGGGTGACGGTCCTGCCGTCGGCCGCTCGCGGCCGTGAGATCGCCTCGGTCCAGTCGCCCCCGCTGATCCAGCGGCTGCGCGACATGATGAACGCCTCGGACAACGTGATGGCCGAGTCGACGGGCCGGGAGGTCGCCGAGGCAACGGGCCGCCCGCAGAGCTTCGCCGGCGCGGCCGGCGCTGTGCTCGACGCCCTCGACGACGCCGGGATCGACACCGGTGAGGCGCACCTGTTGGATTCCAGTGGGCTCTCGGTGGACGACCGGCTGACCGCCGAGACGCTCGACGAGGTCGTGGGCGCGGCCGTCGGCGACGATCACGCCCGGCTGCGCCCGCTGGTGGACCTGCTGCCGATCGCCGGCGGCAGCGGCACGCTGTCCAACCGCTACCTCGACACTCCGGCCGGCCGTGATGCCACTGGTTACCTGCGCGCGAAGACCGGTTCGCTGACTGCGACCAATTCACTGGCCGGCTTCGTGACCGACTCCAACGGCCGGGTGCTGACGTTCGCGCTGCTGTCCAACCAGGCCGGCCCGAGTGGACGCACGGCGCTCGACGCGTTCGCCGCGACGCTACGGTCGTGCGGGTGCCGCACATGAGTCAGACGTTCTCGGTTGGCAGCGCGGTGGACTGGAACCTCGCCGCCTCGTTCGGCGGCAAGCTGGCCCGCCCCGAGCCGCCGGCCTCCGAATACACCCGCACGCAGGTGATCGCGCAGCTGGCAGATGCGGCGCGCGCGGCCGAGGTTCCGGTGCGTGAGGTCACAGGTCTGGCCGAAGGTGCGGACATCCCGGAGGCCCGGATCGTCAACCGGCCGGAGTGGATTCGCGCGGCCGCCCGTTCGATGCGGGCGATGACGGGCGGGGACGCCGACTCGAAACCGCGCGCGATCAGCGGGCGGATCGCCGGGGTGCAGACGGGCGCGGTGCTGGCGTTCGTGTCGTCGGGGATTCTGGGGCAGTACGACCCGTTTGCTTCCGGAGGGCAGGAGCGGGGGGACCCCGCCCGAAGGGCAGGGGACGACCCGGGAAATGACACAGCCGGCGGCGAGCTGCTGCTCGTCTATCCGAACGTCATCGCGGTCGAGCGGCAGTTGCACGTGCAGCCCGCCGACTTCCGGATGTGGGTCTGTCTGCACGAGGTCACCCACCGGGTCCAGTTCCGCGCCAACCCGTGGCTGGCCGGCCACATGTCCGACGCGCTCGGCGTGCTGACCCAGGATGCCGGCGACGACGTGACCCAGGTGGTGGGTCGGCTGGCCGACTACGTCCGCCAGCGGCGTTCGGGCGATGCGGCAGAAGCGAATTCGGCGGGCATCCTCGGTCTGGTGCGTGCGGTGCAGTCCGAGGCCCAACGTGAGGCGCTGGACCGGTTGCTGGTGTTGGGCACGCTGCTCGAAGGCCACGCCGATCACGTGATGGACGCGGTGGGGCCTGCGGTCGTGCCGTCGGTGGCCACCATTCGCCACCGGTTCGACCAGCGCAGGCAGCGCCGTCAGCCGCCGGTGCAGCGGCTGCTGAGGGCGCTGCTCGGGATCGACGCCAAGATGGACCAGTACACGCGGGGCAAGGCGTTCGTCGATGCCGTGGTGTCGACGGTGGGCATGGCCCGGTTCAACACGATCTGGACCGGCCAGCACACCCTGCCGCTGCCCGAGGAGATCGACGAGCCGCAGCGATGGATCGACCGGGTGCTGTAGCGCAGCTGCGCCTTGCGCTGCGCCGGTTCGTGGCCGAGCACGATCTCGAGGGCGAGCGCTGGTGCGTCGCGCTGTCCGGCGGGCCGGACTCGCTGGCGTTGGCCGCCGTCGCCGCTGAGCTGCGACCGACCACCGCGCTGATCGTCGACCACCGGCTGCAAGCCGGCTCCGACACCGTCGCCGCGACGGCCCGCGAGCAGGCTTTGTCATTGGGATGTGTTGATGCGCAGGTACTTTCGGTCGATGTCAGGTCCAAGGGCGGGCCGGAGGCGGCCGCACGTGCCGCGCGGTACGAGATGCTGGAGCAGGCGCGTGCGGGGGCGCCGGTGCTGCTGGGCCACACGCTCGACGATCAAGCCGAGACCGTGCTGCTGGGGCTTGGTCGCGGATCGGGCGCCCGCTCGATCGCCGGCATGGTGCCCTACGACGCGCCGTGGTGCCGGCCCCTGCTCGGTGTGCGCCGCACCGTCACCCACGCCGCGTGCGCCGAGTTGGCGCTGACTCCGTGGCGGGACCCGCACAACGAGGATCCCCGGTTCACCCGGGTGCGGCTGCGGACCGAGGTGCTGCCGCTGCTCGACGACGTGCTCCAGGGCGGGGTCGCCGAGGCGCTGGCTCGTACAGCCACTGCGCTGAGGGAGGACACCGACGCACTCGATGCGATCGCCACCGATGTCGCTACGGACATCGCGATCGGCCCCGATCTGGCGGTCGAGACGCTGACGGTGTTGCCCGCCGCGGTGCGCCGCCGCGTGATCCGGCACTGGCTGCTCGAGGGGGGTGCGGCGGGCCTGTCCGACGCGCAGATCCGGTCGGTCGACGCGCTGGTGAGCGCGTGGCGCGGGCAGGGCGGGGTCGCGATCCCGAGCGAGATGACACGACGCCGGTTGTTCGCGGGCCGGCGCGGTGGGGTGCTGACGCTCTACCGCGAGCCGGTCGCCGACTGAGCACCGCTAGGCTCTAGGCGTGCCAGTTCATGGTGGGGAGATGTATCCCGGGGACATCAAGTCGGTGTTGCTGTCGGAGGAGCAGATCCGCGCCAAGACCGCCGAGCTCGCCGACCTGATCGCCGCCGACTATCCGACGCCGGGTGAGGGGCAGCAGGATCTGCTGCTGATCACCGTGCTCAAGGGTGCGGTCATGTTCGTCACCGACCTGGCCAGGGCGATTCCGCTGCCCACGCAGCTGGAGTTCATGGCGGTCAGTTCGTACGGCTCGTCGACGTCGTCCTCAGGTGTGGTGCGCATCCTCAAGGACCTCGATCGCGACATCAACGACCGCGATGTGCTGATCGTCGAGGACATCGTCGACTCCGGGCTGACGCTGTCGTGGCTGCTGCGCAACCTGGCCACCCGTGGGCCACGGTCGCTGCGCGTGTGCACGCTGCTGCGCAAGCCCGAGGCCGTGCGCGCCGACGTCGACATCACCTATGTCGGGTTCGACATCCCGAACGAGTTCGTCGTCGGCTACGGCCTGGACTACGCCGAGCGCTACCGCGATCTGCCCTTCATCGGCACGCTCGACCCCAAGGTCTACGCCGACTAATCCGCCCAAACCAACGTTCGGGCGGGAAAGCGCGAGAAGTTCTCGCCATTTCGTCGATCTGGACGCAGGATCGAAGCCATGACCGACACCGCGTTGCGCATCTGCCCCTTCTGCGAAGCCACCTGCGGCCTGACGCTGACCATCGACGCCGACCGCGTGGTCAGCGCCCGGGGCGACCGCGACGACGTGTTCAGCGCCGGATTCATCTGCCCCAAGGGTGCGAGCTTCGCCGAACTCGACAACGACCCCGACCGCTTGCAGACGCCGCTGGTGCGACGCGACGGCGTGCTGACCGAGGCGACGTGGGAGGAGGCGTTCGCCGCGGCCGCCGACGGGCTGGGTGCGGTGATCCGTGAGCACGGCGGCGCGTCGGTGGGCATGTATCTCGGAAATCCCAACGCGCACACGGTGGCCGGCGCGCTGTATCCGCCGCTGATCATCCGCGGGCTGGGCACCCGGCAGGTGTTCTCGGCGAGCACGCTCGACCAGATGCCCAAGCACGTGTCGCTGGGCCTGATGTTCGGCAGCCCGGTGGCGTTCACGGTGCCCGACCTCGACCGCACCGACTACCTCGTGATCATCGGCGCGAACCCGCTGGTGTCCAACGGCAGCGTGACCACCGCCCCCGACTTCGGCGGCAAGATGCGCGACATCCGCCGCCGCGGCGGCCGGATCGTCGTCATCGACCCGGCCCGCACTCGCACCGCGGAGCTCGCGGACCGCCACCTCGCGCCCCGCCCCGGCACCGACGCCGCACTGCTGTTCGCCGTCGCCCACGTGCTGTTCGAGGAGGACCTGGTCGACCTGGGCGACCTCGCCGACCATGTCGCCGGACTCGACGACGTGCGGGCCGCGGCGCGCGACTTCGCCCCCGACGCCGTCGCCGACTACTGCGGCGTCGACGCCGACGAGATCCGCACGCTGGCCCGTGAACTCGCCGCAGCACCCAGCGCGGCCGTCTACGGCCGGATCGGCACGTCGACCGTCGAGTTCGGCACCCTGGGCAGCTGGCTCGTCGATGTCGTCAACATCCTGACCGGCAACCTGGACCGGCCCGGCGGTGCAATGTTCCCCTGCTCCCCGGTGGCGCCGGCCCCGCGCGGGCACCGGCCCGGCAAGGGGTTCCGCACCGGCCGCTGGCACAGCCGCGTCTCCGGCCGCCCCGAGGTGCTCTCCGAACTGCCCACCACCGTGCTCGCCGAGGAGATCGAGACCCCGGGGGACGGGCAGATCAGGGCGATGATCACGATCGCCGGCAACCCGGTGCTGTCCGCGCCCGACGGCGACCGGCTCGGCAAGGCACTCGACAGTGTCGCGTTCATCGTCAGCGTCGACCCCTACCTGAACGAGACGACCCGGCACGCCGACGTCATCCTGCCGCCCCCGCCGCCGTCGCGGTCCCCGCACTTCGACGTCGCGCTGAACGCGCTCGCGATCCGCAACAACGCCCGCTACTCACCTCCGGCGCTGCCGCTCGACGGCAGGCCCAGCGAGGCCGAGATCCTGTCCCGGTTGGCCCTGGTCGTGTTCGGTATGGGCCAGGACGCCGACCCTGCGTTGGTCGACGAGCAGGTCATTGCCACCACTCTGGCCAAGGAGACCGCCGACCCCGGTTCACCGGTCGCCGGCCGCGCCGTCGACGAGCTCACCGCGATGCTGCCCGCCGGCCCCGGGTACGAGCGCCGGCTGGACATGATGCTGCGCCTCGGGGCCTACGGCGACGCGTTCGGCGCCCACCCCGACGGCCTCACCTTGCAGCGGCTCAAGGACGCACCGCACGGTGTCGACCTGGGCCCGCTGCAGCCGCGGCTGCTCGACGTGCTGCGCACGCCGTCGGGCCGGGTCGAACTGGCGCCGCCCGCCCTGATCGACGACGCGGCCCGGCTGCGCGAGGCCATGGCCCGTCCCGCCGAGGGGTTCGTGCTGATCGGACGCCGGCATCTGCGCAGCAACAACAGCTGGATGCACAACCTGCCCGCACTCTCAGGCGGCACCAACCGGTGCACGCTGCGGATGCATCCCGACGACGCCGCGGAACTCGGCGTCACCGACACCGCGGTCGTCAAGGGCTCGGGCGGCGAGCTGGTGGTGCCCGTCGAGATCACCGACGGCATCCGGCGCGGGGTGCTGTCCCTGCCGCACGGCTGGGGGCACGACCGTCCCGGCACCGGGCAACAGCTGGCCGCCGATCAGCCGGGCGTCAACGTCAATCAGCTCAACGACGGCTCGCTGCTCGATCCGCTGTCGGGCACCGCGGTGCTCAACGGCGTGCCCGTCACCGTCGGACCGACTGACTCTGATCCCACCTAGCCGAGCTGCCACACCACCGTCACGGAGAACCCGACGGTCTGCTGACCCGGCTCCAACGGCACCGAGGCCTCCATCGCGCGCGGCATCGCGGGCATCGGCACCGGCGGGGTGGGCGAGGCGGCCTCGGAGATCGAGATGACATCGCCGAGGTCGAGCCCCGACAGTTGTGCGTACTGGTTGGCGCGGTCCTTGGCGTCGTTGAACGCGCGGGCGCGGGCGTCGCGGACCAGCTGGGAATCGTCGTCGATCGAGTAGTTGATCGAGTTGATGCGCGTGGCGTTGCCGCCGGTGCTGACGATCAGGCCGAGCGCATCCGACGCCTTGGCCAGATCGCGGAGCGTGACGGTGATCGAGTTGGTGGCGCGGTACGCGGAGATCGTGGTGCTGTCGCTGCCGTACTGCGGCTGCAGATCGGCTGCGGTGGTGGCGATGTCCTTGCGGTCCACCCCGGCGCCGACAAGGGCGTCGATGACGGCCTGCTGGCGTTCGTTGGTCTGGCTCATCGCGCCGGTGGCGTCGGCGGCCTGGAATTCCATGGAGGCGTTGACGGTCAACGTGTCCGGGGTGCCCTTGACCTGACCTTCACCGACGACGGTGACCTGCCGAGCATCGGTGCCGGGCGCAGCGGCCGGGCCGGACCGGGAATCGCAGGCGGTCGCCGATGCCGCGACGACGCCCGCGGCGGCGACGGCGAGAACACTCCGGACTACGTGGGCGCGGACTGAGTGAGGCATGGCTGGCACACTAACCCGCCACGCGTCGCATCCGGTGTCACTCGTCGCGGTGGCGTCCCCAGCCCTTGCGTGTCTTCTTGGTGGGTGTGCTGGCCGCGGCGCCGTCGCCCGCGGGTGGGGCGGTGACCGCGGGCGTGTCGACGGCGGACGTCGGCTGGGCGTCGTCGGACCGGTCCGGCTTCTGTCGAGGAGTGTCCTCATCGTCTGCTGAAACATCCTCGGCGACAGCGTGTTTGGCGAACAACGTGCGGCGCTTGGGAGTCACGGGCTCGGGTGCCGATTCGGTGGCCGCGAGGACCGTCTTCTCGGGTTCCGGCGCGACGACGGGCGCAGGCTCGGGGGAGTCCAGATACGGTCGGTCGTAAGCCTTTTCGATGATCTCGGTGAGCGGCGTGTTCAACTTCGCAGCCAGCTCGTCGAACCCCAGGGCGCGCAGCGGTTTGAGCAGCGGCAACTCCGTCGTCGGGACGAAGACGTAGGTGGTGTTGCCCTCGGTCCACACGACGTTGTTCGGATCGTCGAGATCCACGCCGCGGTAGTCCAGATGCATCGGTGAGAGCATGCCGGCCGCGACGTTGGCCAGCGCCAGCAGGTTCAGCCGGTCGGGGAAGTCGGCCATGGGGTCGTACTGCCGGACGATGTCGATCACGTGGTAATCCGTCGGCTCGATCGGCGGCATCAGGCCGCCGTAGGCCCGTCGCGGATTACCGATCAGGACGAACGACACCTCGTCCGGGGACGGCGCGCCCACGACGCCGGCGTGCTCGGCCATCCACTCCTCGGCCACGCCGGCGCCGTTGCTGAAGCCCAGTACGACGGTCGGACCGGCGCCGGTGGCCTGCGACGCCGACGTCAACTGCGACAGCTGCCGGTCCAGCGCCCGCACCCCGTTGCCCGTCGCGAACGGCACATAGTCCAGCCGGTTGCACGTGCCGGCGGCGCACAGCGACCCCTGCAGAGCGGTGTCGAGTGACCAGATCGGCCACAGCGGGCTGATCGTCACCACCGAGGAAGGCGCGGCGGGAGGCGGGTCCACCGACGCGGCGGTCGACGGGGGTGCCGCGGCCAGGGAGAACACCGCGGCCGCCGCCACGGCCGGTGGGACGACGTATCGCGCGGACAGGCGCGGAAAGCGCAAGGGCGGGCGGACGGCCGGTTCGGGCTCGCGCAGCGACTGTTCGAGATCGTCGAGGACCGCGACGAGCAGCCCGTCACGGTCGCCGAAATGGCTGTACAGGTCGTCGGTGCTGACCCCTGCCGCGTCGGCGATGTCGGCCATGCTCGCGGTCGGCCCGAGATCGGCGAACGTCTGACGCGCCGACGCGACGAGATCCCCGCGATCACGCCGGTCATCGACACAAGAACGCTTTGCTGTGAAGTTCACGTCAATTTCCCCCCGGTGGCGCGGCGCCCCAACCCGCAGCAAACATACCCGTCACTATCGGAAATCACACCTCAAACCGCAAGGAACTCGATCAACAATTGGCTCAGCTGCTCCGGCCGCTCCTCGGTCAGCCAATGCCCGGCCCCGTCGAGCATCACCTCCCGATAGGGTCCACTGACCAGTTCGCTGGCGCGGTGCCGCGGGGTGTACTTCAGGGTGGCGTCGGCGCTGCCTCCGACGAACAGCGCCGGCACGGCGATCGTCGCCGCCGGCGGGTCCGCGGTGAGCTCCCAATTGCGGTCGAAACAGCGGTACCAATTCAGCGGCGCGGTGAATCCGCCGCGCGTGAACGCGGCAACGTAGACGTCGAAATCGGCGTCGTCGAGCCAGCCCGGCAGACCGCCCGGTTCGGGGAGGCGGTCCAGGAAGCCGGCGGGTCCGGGCTCGAGCATGCGCAGGGCGCTGGCCTCGTCGTCGGCGGACGGCGTCGCGAACAGCTTGCGCATCGTGGTCGCGGGGTCGCGGGCGAGCTCCACGTCGGCGGGTCCGGGCTCCTGGAAGTAGAGGATGTAGAAGAAGTGGTCGCCGAACAGCTTCCGGAACGCCTGCGTGGTCGGGACCCGGGGCCGCGGCACAGGCGGCAGGCTCACCCCGGCCACGGCGCGGAATCGGTCCGGCGCCAGCAGCGGCGCCGCCCACGCCACCACGGCGCCGAAGTCGTGGCCCACCACTGCGGCCTGCTCGGAGCCGACGTCGTCGAGCAGCCCCACCACGTCGCCGACCAGCGCGTCGACGGCGTAGGCCTCGACCGCGGCAGGTTTGTCGGAGTCCCCGTAGCCGCGCTGATCAGGCGCCAGGACGTGGAAGCCGGCATCGGCGAGCGCACGGATCTGGTGACGCCACGAGTAGGCCAGTTCGGGGAATCCGTGCAGCAGGACGACGACGGGTGCGCCGGGGTCACCGGCCTCGGTCACCTGCAGCGTCACCCCGTTGGTGTGGACTCCTCGTGTGCGCACGGCGTCCAGCTTGGCGCGAAGGTGCGCTCAGCGTCGTGCCAACCGCGTAATCACGACGGGGAGAGCACTCTCGCGATCTGGGGAACGCTCGGGAACTCCCGGGGCTGCCGAACGTTGGTCTAGCGGTAGCCTTGAGGTTTCCAGCTGGCGTTATTGGAAGGATTTCGGCCGGGTTCTGTCTCCCGGCTGCACACACATCGATGAACCGGACCAACGCATGAATCGTAAGAATGTGATCCGCACGCTCACGGTGATCGCCGTGGTCCTGCTGCTCGGGTGGTCTTTCTTCTACTTCAGCGACGACACGCGCGGCTTCAAGCCCGTCGACACCTCGGTGGCGATGTCACAGATCACCAGCGGCAACGTGACCAGCGCGCAGATCGACGACCGCGAGCAGCAGCTGCGGCTGGAGCTCAAAGACGGCAACGGTGACACCGAGAACAGCACCAAGATCATCACCAAGTACCCGACCGGGTACGGCGTGAGTCTGTTCGAGGCGCTGCAGGGCAAGAACGTCAAGACCAACACCGTGGTCAACCAGTCCAGCGTGCTGGGCTCACTGCTGATCTACATGTTGCCGCTGCTGTTGCTGGTCGGTCTGTTCGTGCTCTTCTCCCGGATGCAGACCGGCGGGCGGATGGGCTTCGGCTTCGGCAAGTCGCGCGCCAAACAGCTGTCCAAGGACATGCCCAAGACCACGTTCGCCGACGTCGCGGGCGTCGACGAGGCCGTCGAAGAGCTCTACGAGATCAAGGACTTCCTGCAGAACCCGACCCGCTACCAGGCGCTGGGCGCCAAGATTCCCAAGGGTGTGCTGCTCTACGGCCCGCCCGGAACCGGCAAGACGCTGCTCGCGCGCGCCGTCGCCGGCGAGGCGGGCGTGCCGTTCTTCACGATCTCGGGCTCGGACTTCGTCGAGATGTTCGTCGGTGTCGGCGCCTCTCGCGTGCGCGACCTGTTCGAGCAGGCCAAGCAGAACAGCCCGTGCATCATTTTCGTCGACGAGATCGACGCGGTCGGCCGCCAGCGCGGTGCAGGACTCGGCGGTGGGCACGACGAGCGTGAGCAGACGCTCAATCAGCTTCTCGTGGAGATGGACGGCTTCGGTGACCGCCAGGGCGTCATCCTGATCGCCGCGACCAACCGGCCCGACATCCTCGATCCGGCGCTGCTGCGGCCGGGCCGCTTCGACCGCCAGATCCCGGTCTCCAGCCCCGACCTGGCCGGCCGCCGCGCCGTGTTGAAGGTGCACTCGCAGGGCAAGCCGATCGCCCCCGACGCCGACCTCGAAGGGCTGGCCAAGCGGACCGTCGGCATGTCGGGTGCCGATCTGGCCAACGTCATCAACGAGGCGGCGCTGCTGACCGCCCGGGAGAACGGCACCGTGATCACCGGACCCGCGCTCGAAGAGGCGGTCGACCGTGTGGTCGGCGGGCCGCGCCGCAAGAGCCGCCTGATCAGCGAGCACGAGAAGAAGATCACCGCCTACCACGAGGGCGGGCACACGCTGGCGGCGTGGGCGATGCCCGACATCGAGCCCATCTACAAGGTGACGATCCTCGCTCGCGGGCGCACCGGCGGCCACGCGATGGCCGTGCCGGAAGACGACAAGGGTCTGATGACGCGCTCGGAGATGATCGCGCGCCTGGTCTTCGCGATGGGCGGCCGCGCGGCCGAGGAGCTGGTGTTCCGCGAGCCCACCACCGGCGCGTCGTCGGACATCGACCAGGCCACCAAGATAGCCCGCGCGATGGTCACCGAGTACGGCATGAGCTCCAAGCTGGGCGCGGTGCGCTACGGCAGCGAGCACGGCGACCCGTTCCTGGGCCGCACCATGGGCAACCAGGCCGACTACAGCCACGAGGTCGCCCAGATCATCGACGACGAGATCCGCAAGCTCATCGAGGCGGCCCACACCGAGGCGTGGGAGATCCTCACCGAGTACCGCGACGTCCTCGACGTGCTGGCGGGCGAGCTCCTGGAGAAGGAGACGCTGCACCGCAAGGAGCTGGAGCAGATCTTCGGCGACGTGAAGAAGCGCCCGCGGTTGACGATGTTCGACGACTTCGGTGGCCGCGTGCCCTCGGACAAGCCGCCGATCAAGACACCCGGCGAGCTGGCCATCGAGCGCGGTGAGCCCTGGCCCAAGCCGGTGCCGGAGCCCGCGTTCAAGACTGCGATCGCGCAGGCGTCCCAGGCTGCCGCCGAGGCCGCACACCGGAACGGCGGCAACGGGACCAACGGTGCGCACGGTGTCGGTCAGGGCGGCCCGACCCAGCCCGACTACGGCGCCCCGGCAGGGTGGCATGCCCCCGGCTGGCCGCCCCCGCCGCAGCAGCAGGGCGGCCCGCAACAGCCGCAGCAGCCGCAGCCCGGCTACTGGTATCCGCCGTCGGGATATCAGGGCGCACCGGCGCACCCGCAGCCGCCGTACTATCCGCCGTATCAGCAGCAGTATCCGCAGCCTGCGCCGCCCGACCAGAACGGCGGTCAGGACCACGGCGGGCACGGCCACAGCGGTCAGGAGAACGGCCGTCACGACAGCGGCCGAGGCGAGAACGGGCACGGCACCCCGCCGGGCAACGGGTAACGGAGGAGACCTCGATGACGCGGTCGCAGGACGCATCGGCCACGCTCACCACCCCGGAATTCGATCAGGCCCGCGCGGAGGCCGCCGTGCGCGAGCTCCTGCTCGCCATCGGTGAGGATCCGGAGCGGCACGGCCTGCTCGACACCCCGGCGCGAGTGGCCCGCGCCTACAAGGAGATGTTCGCGGGCCTCTACACCGATCCCGACGAGGTGCTCAACACGACGTTCGACGAGCAGCACGACGAGCTCGTGCTGGTCAGGGACATCCCGATGTACTCGACGTGTGAGCACCACCTGGTGTCCTTCCACGGTGTCGCGCACGTCGGCTACATCCCGGGTAAGGACGGCCGGGTGACCGGTCTGTCCAAGCTGGCCCGCGTGGTCGACCTGTACGCCAAGCGGCCCCAGGTCCAGGAACGACTGACCTGCCAGGTCGCCGACGCGCTGATGCGCAAGCTCGATCCTCGCGGAGCGATCGTGGTGATCGAGGCCGAGCACCTGTGCATGGCCATGCGTGGCATCCGCAAGCCCGGCGCCCGCACCACGACGTCGGCGGTGCGCGGTCAGTTCAAGACCGACAAGGCCTCCCGCGCTGAAGCTCTGGATCTGATCCTGCGTTCGTGAGCGCCTCCGACCTTCCGCCCTCCGCACCGGCCGGCGTGGCCGTGATGGGGGTCGTCAACGTCACCGATGACTCGTTCTCCGACGGCGGGTTGTTCCTGGATCGGGACCGCGCGGTCGCCCACGGTGTCGAGCTGGTGGCCCAGGGCGCGGCGATCATCGACGTCGGTGGCGAGTCCACCCGGCCCGGCGCCACGCGCGTCGACGCGGAAGTGGAGACCGCCCGCATCCTGCCCGTCGTCGCCGAGCTCGCCGCCCGCGGCATCACCGTCAGCGTCGACACCATGCACGCCGGCGTGGCCAGCGCCGCCCTGGAGACCGGGGCCCGCATCGTCAACGACGTGTCGGGCGGCAGGGCGGATCCGGACATGGTGCGGGTGGTCGCCGACGCGAAAGTGCCCTGGGTGCTGATGCATTGGCGCTCGGTCGACAGTGAGCGACCGCACGAGCCGCCCGCCTACGGCGACGTGGTGGCCGAGGTGCGCGACGAGTTGATGGCCGGTGTGGATGCCGCCGTGGCTGCCGGCGTGGACCCCGATCGGCTGATCCTCGATCCGGGGCTCGGTTTCGCGAAGACGGCGCAGCACAACTGGGCGCTGCTGGCGGCGCTGCCGGAGTTCGTCGCCACCGGAATCCCGATCCTCGTCGGCGCGTCGCGCAAACGCTTCCTCGGCACCTTGCTCGCCGATGACGACGGGACGCCGCGGCCGCCGGGCGGCCGCGAGACCGCGACAGCGGCCATTTCGGCGCTGGCCGGGTGGCATGGGGCGTGGGGTGTGCGGGTGCACGACGTGCGTGCGTCGGTGGACGCGCTTGCGGTGGTGTCTGCATGGAAGACGGCGGGGCAGGATGGCTGATCGAATCGAGTTGCGCGGCTTGCGGGTTCGCGGCAATCACGGGGTCTTCGACCACGAGCGTCGCGATGGGCAGGACTTCGTCGTCGACATCACGGTGTGGATCGATCTGGCCGACGCCGCGGCCAGCGACGACCTGGCCGACACACTCGACTACGGATCGCTGGCTCAGCGGGCCGCTGCCATCGTCGCCGGCCGGCCGCGGCAGCTGATCGAGACGGTGGCCGGGGAGATCGCCGAGGACGTCATGTCCGACGAGCGGGTACATGCCGTCGAGGTGGTCGTGCACAAACCGGCCGCGCCGATCCCGCTGGACTTCGCCGACGTCGCGGTGGTCGCGCGCCGTTCGCGCCGCGGCGGGCGCGCGGCGGAGCCGCGATGACGTCGGTGGTGCTGTCGATCGGGTCGAATCTCGGTGACCGGTTGGCGCATCTGCAGTCGGTGCTCGACGGACTCGGCGACTCGGTCACCGCGGTGTCGCCGGTCTACGAGACGGCGGCGTGGGGTGGCGTCGAGCAGGGTGCCTTCCTCAACGCCGTGGTGCTGGCCGACGACGCGTCGATGGGTCCCCACGACTGGCTCCACCGCGCGCACGAGTTGGAGGCCGCCGCCCAGCGTGTACGTGAACAGCATTGGGGGCCAAGGACACTCGATGTCGATCTGGTGGAGGTCCGCGACGGCGACCGCGAGATCACCGTCGACGACGACGTGCTGACGCTGCCGCACCGCTACGCACACGTCCGGGCGTTCGTCCTCGTCCCCTGGCTCGCCGCCGTCCCCGCAGCCACGGTGACGGTGGAGGGCCGGCCCACCCCCGTCGCGGAGCTACTGGCCGCCCTCGATCCGGCCGAACGCGCCGGTGTGCACCGTACGGAGCATGCCCTGACGGTGCAGACACCCCGCTGATGGGACCGACTCGCACACGCGATCTCGTCGCCGGGGCCGTCGCGGCCGCGGTGCTGGGTTATCTGCTGGTTCGCGCCACCTACCGGTACTTCCCGCCGATCACGGTGTGGACGGGTGTGTCGCTGCTCGGTGTCGCGGTCGCGCTCGCGGGCTGGGGCTTCTACGTCCGGGCCCGCATCCGCGATGGTGAGATCGGTGTCGGGCGCAGCCGGCTGCACCCGCTGGCGGTGGCCCGTTCGGTGGTGATCGCCAAGGCGGCGGCGTGGATGGGCGCGGTCGTGCTGGGGTGGTGGGTGGCGGTCTCGGCCTACGTGCTGCCACGCCGGGACGCCCTGCGGGTGGCCGCCGCCGACAGCCCGGGAGCAGTCGTCGCGGGCCTGTGCGCGTTGGCGCTCGTCGCGGCGGCACTGTGGCTACAGCATTGCTGCCGATCACCCGAAGACACTCCGCCCGACGCGGATCCGGCACCCGGCTGAGGCTGCCCGCGGCTTCGTGACCGAATCGCCGCAAGGGTCGACACGCGTGGCGACCTGTGGCGGGTACAGTCGCCCCATGACCGAACCGACCCGCGGCGCCCGCATGCGTCGGGGCGGTCGGCGGCCCGGTTGGATCTTGATGACGGCGTTGCTGGTGCTTGCCATTGCCGCCAGTTCTGCCTTGGTTTTCACCGATCGCGTGGAGTTGCTCAAGCTTGCTGTGATCCTCGCTCTGTGGGCTGCGGTGGTCGCCGCGTTCGTGTCGGTGATCTACCGCAGACAGAGCGACAGCGACCAAGCGAAGGTGCGGGATCTCAAGCTGGTGTACGACCTGCAACTGGAACGGGAGATCTCGGCCCGCCGCGAGTACGAGCTGACCGTCGAGAGCCATCTGCGCCGCGAGCTGGCGGGTGAACTCCGGGCGCAGTCGGCCGACGAGGTGGCCGCGCTGAGGGCCGAGTTGGCCGCTTTGCGGGCGAACCTCGAGTACCTGTTCGACACCGACCTGTCCCATCGGCCGGCCATCGAGAACGACCGCGCCGAGGCGGCTTCACTGCCCGCCGCCGGACGGGTCAGCAGCAGCCGCATCGACACCGAGGACGCCGACGCCCGCCGCGCAGCACTGCGGATGGACGACACCGACGAGCACTCCCCGGATACGGAGGAGAGCCCGATCATCGACGTTCCCGCCGAACCGCACCCGGACGAACCCTGGCCGCGGGTCCCCGAGCCGGCCGCACAGGCCGGTGGTGCGCACCGGCGCGCGGGGGAGCCGACCGGGCCCTGGGTGCCTCCGACACCCCCGACAACGCCTCAGCAGGCCGGCCCGCAGTTCCCGTGGCTGCCGCCGCAGGCCGCACCGCGGCAGCCGCCACCGCCGCCTCAACCGGCGCACCAGAACGGCCCCGCGTCGTCGGGATCATGGCGGCCCGCGCCGGCCGAAGGACGGTTCATTCCCGCTGGTCAACCGGGTTCGCACTGGTCGTCCCCTCCGCCACCTACGCCGCAGCCTGAGCCTGAGGCTGAGCCGCCGCAGCCGGAGACCCAACCGGAGCCCGAGCCGGCCCCCGAGCCCCAGCCCGACACCGCATCCGGGTACGTGGGGCGTCGACGCGCGCCGGATTCGACCGACGCGCCGTCCGAACCACCCCGGGGCCGGCATTCGTCGTCATCGGAACCGGAGCCGCCCGTCCCCGATGTCCCCGATGTCTCTGATGTCCCCGATGTCTCCGACGTACCCGAGGACCAGGACGAGGACGAGAACGGCGGCGCGCACGCCGGTGGTCAGTCGGTCGCCGAACTGTTGGCTCGGTTCCAGGCGACCCCGTCGGGTGGAGGACGGCGCCGCCGCCGCGAGGACTGACCGCCGCGCTGGGCTAGGCTGTGCCCGACCGGTACCCGCCGAGCGGGACCGGACCGACGTCAGAATTCAGCGAGGGCGAACGCGATGGTTGCGATGGTGCAGCCCCCGATCGGTGGGAGTGCTCCCCATGACGGACTCCGCCCCGCCCGGCTGACCGTCGGAGTCGTCTCTGCAGGCAAGGTGGGCGCCGCGCTGGGCGCGGCACTGGAACGGGCCGAGCACGTGGTCGCCGGGTGCAGCGCGGTGTCGCGTGCCTCCCGCACCCGGGCAGCCAGATGGCTGCCCGACACCCCGGTGCTGTCGGTCGACGACGTCGCAGCGCGTGCCGAGCTGCTCCTGATCGCCGTGCCCGACGCCGCGCTCGCCGATGTGGTGAGAGGACTCGCGGCCTCGGGCGCGGTGCGATCCAACACGATCGTCGCGCACACGTCGGGGGCCAACGGCATCGGCATTCTGGCGCCGCTGGCCGAGCGCGGGTGCATCACGATGGCGATCCATCCGGCCATGACGTTCGCCGGCACCGACGAGGACGTGGATCGGTTGCGCGGCACATGCTTCGGCATCACCGCCGCTGACGAGATCGGCTATGCGATCGCCCAGTCGCTGGTCCTCGAGGTGGGTGGTGAGCCGTTCCGGGTGCGGGAAGACGCGCGCACGCTGTATCACGCGGCTCTGGCCCACGGCAGCAACCACGTCGTCACCGTCGTGCTCGATGCGCTGGAGGCGCTGCGGGCCGCTCTGGCCGGGCAGGAGCTGCTCGGCCAGGACATCGTGGCCGAGCACCCCGGCGGGCTGGCCGAGCGGATCATGGGTCCTCTCGTCAGGGCCTCAGTGGACAACGCGCTGCAGGCGGGTCAGCGTGCGCTGACCGGGCCGGTGGCCCGCGGGGACGCCGACGCGGTGGCCGGTCACCTGGACGCCCTCGAAGAGGTCAATCCTGCTCTGGCGCAGGCGTATCGATCGAATTCCCACCGGACGGCGCAGCGTGCCGACGCACCCCGCGCCGTCTTCGATGTACTGGCGGAGGCCGAGTGACCACCCGAAAACCGACGTTCTCACCGAGTGAGCTGAACATCTACGCCCGCCCGCACGAGGTGTCCGACGTGACTCGGGCGTTGCGGGCCACCGGGCGCCGCATCATGCTCGTCCCGACGATGGGCGCCCTGCACGAGGGCCACCTCACGCTGATCCGCACCGCCAAGCGGGTGCCGGGTGCGGTGGTGGTGGTGTCGATCTTCGTCAATCCCTTGCAGTTCGGGGCCGGTGAGGACCTCGACGCGTACCCGCGCACCCTCGCCGCCGATCTCGACGCAATGCGCGCCGAGGGCGTGGAGATCGCCTACACCCCGACCGCTCAGGACATGTATCCGGAGGGTCAGCGCACCACCGTGGTACCGGGACCGCTCGGCGCCGACCTCGAAGGTGCCTCGCGGCCAACCCATTTCGCCGGGGTGCTGACCGTCGTCGCCAAGCTGTTCAACATCGTGCGTCCCGACCGGGCGTACTTCGGGGAGAAGGACTACCAGCAGCTGACGCTGATCCGGCAGATGGTCACCGACCTGGATCTCGGCGTGCAGATCCAGGGCGTGCCGATCGTGCGCGAGGCCGACGGCTTGGCGATGTCCTCGCGCAACCGCTACCTCGATACGGTCCAGCGCGAGCAGGCCGGTGCCCTCTCGGCTGCCCTGCTCGCCGGTATGTACGCCGCGGCCGGCGGCGTGCCCGCGGCACTGGATGCCGCACGCGCCGTCCTCGACGAGGTGCCCGCGCTGATGGTCGACTATCTGGAGGTGCGCGACCCGATGCTCGGGCCCGCACCCGTCGAGGGGCCGGCTCGAATGCTGGTGGCCGTCAAGCTCGGAACCACCCGGCTGCTCGACAACATCGCGATCGACGTCGGCGCCAGTGCCGGCATCGACGGTCACCCTCGCACCCCGAGCGGTGCGAGCCACGAGCTGCCCTGGAGAAACTGAGTGCTCCTCGTCATCGACGTCCGCAACACTCACACCGTCGTCGGGCTGATCTCTGGAGCCGGCGATCACGCGAAGGTGGTGTCGCACTGGCGTATTCGCACCGAGTCGGAGGTCACCGCGGACGAACTGGCGCTCACTATCGACGGGCTGATCGGTGACGACGCCGAACGGCTGACCGGTGCGGCGGGCCTGTCCACCGTGCCGTCGGTGCTGCACGAGGTCCGCGTGATGCTCGAGCAGTACTGGCCCTCGGTGCCCCACGTGCTGATCGAACCGGGGGTGCGCACCGGTATCCCGCTGCTGGTCGACAACCCGAAAGAGGTGGGTGCCGACCGCATCGTCAATTGCCTTGCGGCATATCAGAAGTACGGTACCGCGGCGATCGTCGTCGACTTCGGGTCGTCGATCTGTGTGGACGTGGTCTCGGCCAGAGGCGAGTTCCTGGGTGGTGCCATCGCGCCCGGTGTGCAGGTGTCTTCCGATGCAGCAGCCGCCCGCTCGGCGGCGCTGCGGCGGGTGGAGCTGACCCGGCCCCGGTCGGTGATCGGCAAGAACACCGTCGAGTGCATGCAGGCGGGCGCGGTGTTCGGGTTCGCCGGTCTGGTCGACGGCCTGGTCAGCCGGGTGCGTTCGGACGTCGACGGTTTCGGCGGCGACGACGTCGCGGTGGTGGCGACGGGACACGGTGCACCGCTGGTGCTCGCCGACCTGCGGACGGTTCAGCACTACGACCGTCATCTGACACTCGACGGGCTGCGCTTGGTGTTCGAGCGCAACCGCGACGGCCAGCGCGGCAAGCTCAAGGGCGCCCGCTAGCCCATCTGAGCGAATTCGGGGGCGGTGGGCTGGTCATTTAAGCTGGCACGTCGTGACCGACGAATCCGGCAGCCCCGATCTCGACCGTGACATCGCCACGGACATCTCGGACGACATCCCCGAGCAGTTCCGGATCCGTCAGGCGAAGCGTCAGAAGCTGCTCGACGAGGGTCGGGACCCCTATCCCGTCGAGGTGGCCCGCACGCACACCCTGGCCGAGGTGCGCCAGGCATTTCCCGACCTGGCCGCCGACGAGACCACCGGTCAGGTCGTCGGGGTGTCGGGCCGCGTCATCTTCGCCCGCAACTCCGGCAAGCTGTGTTTCGCCACGCTGCAGGAGGGAGACGGGACCCAGCTGCAGGCGATGGTCAGCCTGAATCAGGTGGGCCAGGAGTCGCTGGACGCCTGGAAGGCCGATGTCGACCTCGGGGACATCGTGTTCGTCCACGGCGAGGTGATCAGTTCCCGCCGCGGTGAGCTCTCTGTGCTGGCCGACTCGTGGCAAATCGCCGCCAAGTCACTGCGCCCGTTGCCCGTGGCCCACAAGGAGATGAGCGAGGAGTCGCGGGTCCGGCAGCGCTACGTGGACCTGATCGTGCGCCCGGAGGCCCGCACCATCGCCCGGCAGCGCGTCGCCGTCGTGCGCGCGGTGCGATCGGCGCTGGAGCGGCGCGGCTTCCTGGAGGTGGAGACGCCGATACTGCAGACCCTGGCCGGTGGCGCGGCGGCGCGGCCGTTCGTCACGCACTCCAACGCGCTCGACGCCGATCTGTATCTGCGGATCGCGCCGGAACTTTTTCTCAAACGGTGCGTGGTGGGTGGATTCGACAGAGTCTTCGAGATGAATCGGGTGTTCCGAAACGAAGGCGCGGATTCGACGCATTCGCCCGAATTCGCGATGCTCGAGACATATCAGGCATACGGCACTTATGACGATTCCGCGGTCATGACGCGCGAGCTCATTCAAGAAGTCGCCGACGAGGCGATAGGGACGCGGCAGGTTCCATTGCCAGACGGCAGCACCTATGACCTGGACGGCGAATGGGACACGATTCAGATGTATCCCTCATTGTCCGACGGGCTCGGTGAGGAGATCACGCCGGCGACCAGTGCCGAACAATTGTGGCAGATCGCGGACCGGCTCGGTGTGGAAATTCCGCGCGATCGCGGTTACGGCCACGGGAAATTGGTGGAGGAACTGTGGGAGCACGTGGTCGGCGACACATTGTGGGCGCCAACCTTCGTCCGGGATTTCCCCGTGGAGACCACGCCGCTGACCCGCGCCCACCGCAGTATCGAGGGGGTCACCGAGAAGTGGGACCTCTACGTCCGTAATTTCGAGTTGGCCACCGGATATTCGGAATTGATCGACCCGGTGATCCAACGCGAACGTTTCGAATCGCAGGCCCGCGCGGCCGCCTCGGGCGATGACGAGGCGATGAGCCTCGACGATGATTTCCTTTCCGCCCTCGAGTACGGGATGCCTCCGACCACCGGAACGGGAATGGGCGTGGATCGCTTGCTGATGGCACTGACCGGCTTGTCCATTCGGGAGACGGTTTTGTTTCCGATTGTTCGGCGGCACAGTTAGACGCCGGTCTTAGGCGGCCCAGTTCGTCGATCCGTCTACTACGCCGTCGATTCACGCGGTGTCTCGCGTTGTTGAATGAAAAGCGCATTTATGGCACATTGATGCCGGGGTTCGGGGTTCGAATAGCAGCGGGGCAGCGCAGAGAAGGGCACTGAGCCATGGCGAAAAAGGTCACCGTCACTCTTGTCGATGATTTCGACGGTGAAGGCGCTGCGGACGAGACCGTGGAATTCGGTCTCGACGGAGTGAGCTACGAGATCGATTTGTCGGCCAAGAACGCCGCCAAACTCCGCAATGATGTGAACAAGTGGGCCGAGGCAGGCCGCCGTGTCGGTGGCCGTCGCCGTGGCCGGTCGGCCGGTACGGGTCGGGGCCGCGCCGCCATCGACCGTGAGCAGAGCGCGGCGATCAGGGAGTGGGCGCGCCGCAACGGGCACAACGTCTCCACCCGCGGTCGCATCCCCGCCGACGTCATCGACGCCTTCCACGAGGCCACCTAGGAGGCGACCGGCGGCAACGGCGCACGCCGTTGCCGGGGTCCATCCCGCCCGGTTCGTTCGCTATCGGCGAAGCCGCCGACCCTGCTCCCTCGAAACGATTCCGCCCGTCGCGGCGTTGCATCTACACAGCGTCAGGCCGTCACGCTCCGTTCAGCCCTCGGAGAACCCACTCCTTCACGGGCAGACAGGCGGGGCACCTGAGGCCGCCGCCCATTACAGTGGACGGCAGGTGCGGGCACGTCTTTTGCGTGCGGCACCCATCTATGCGATGGAGAGCAGGTAACCACGGATGTTCGAAAGATTCACCGACCGTGCACGTCGGGTTGTCGTCCTGGCTCAGGAAGAAGCCCGGATGCTCAACCACAACTACATCGGCACCGAGCACATCCTGCTGGGACTCATTCACGAGGGTGAGGGAGTGGCCGCCAAGTCACTCGAGTCGCTGGGCATCTCCCTCGAGGGTGTGCGCAGCCAGGTCGAGGAGATCATCGGTCAGGGCCAGCAGGCGCCGTCCGGGCACATCCCCTTCACCCCGCGTGCCAAGAAGGTTCTGGAACTGAGCCTGCGCGAGGCGCTGCAGCTCGGCCACAACTACATCGGCACCGAGCACATCCTGCTCGGTCTGATCCGCGAGGGTGAGGGCGTCGCCGCCCAGGTGCTCGTGAAGCTCGGCGCCGAACTGACCCGGGTGCGCCAGCAGGTCATCCAGCTGCTGAGCGGCTACCAGGGCAAGGAAACCGCCGAAGCCGGCACCGGTGGGCGTAGCGGCGAGGCGGGCAACCCGTCGACGTCGCTGGTGCTCGACCAGTTCGGCCGTAACCTGACCGCCGCCGCGATGGAGGGCAAGCTCGACCCCGTCATCGGCCGCGAGAAGGAAATCGAGCGGGTCATGCAGGTGCTGAGCCGCCGCACCAAGAACAACCCCGTCCTCATCGGCGAACCGGGCGTCGGCAAGACCGCCGTCGTCGAGGGGCTGGCCCAGGCGATCGTGCACGGCGACGTGCCCGAGACCCTCAAGGACAAGCAGCTCTACACCCTGGACCTCGGTTCGCTGGTCGCGGGCAGCCGCTACCGCGGTGACTTCGAGGAGCGCCTGAAGAAGGTGCTCAAGGAGATCAACACCCGCGGCGACATCATCCTGTTCATCGACGAGCTGCACACGCTCGTCGGTGCCGGTGCCGCCGAGGGCGCGATCGACGCGGCGAGCATCCTGAAGCCGAAGCTGGCCCGCGGCGAGCTGCAGACCATCGGCGCGACCACTCTCGACGAGTACCGCAAGTACATCGAGAAGGACGCCGCTCTGGAGCGCCGGTTCCAGCCGGTCCAGGTCGGCGAGCCGACGGTGGCGCACACCATCGAGATCCTCAAGGGTCTGCGCGACCGCTACGAGGCGCACCACCGCGTCTCGATCACCGACGGTGCGATCGCGGCCGCCGCCACGCTGGCCGACCGCTACATCAACGACCGCTTCCTGCCCGACAAGGCGATCGACCTGATCGACGAGGCGGGCGCCCGGATGCGCATCCGCCGGATGACCGCGCCGCCGGACCTGCGCGAGTTCGACGAGAAGATCGCCGACGCGCGCCGGGAGAAGGAGTCCGCGATCGACGCGCAGGACTTCGAGAAGGCCGCGAACCTGCGCGACAAGGAGAAGCAGCTGGTCGCCCAGCGCGCCGAGCGTGAAAAGCAGTGGCGCTCAGGCGATCTCGACGTGGTGGCCGAGGTCGACGACGAGCAGATCGCCGAGGTGCTTGGCAACTGGACCGGTATCCCGGTCTTCAAACTCACCGAGGAGGAGACCACGCGTCTGCTCCGCATGGAGGACGAGCTGCACAAGCGGATCATCGGCCAAGAGGATGCAGTGCGTGCTGTCTCCAAGGCGATCCGCCGCACCCGTGCCGGTCTGAAGGACCCCAAGCGTCCGTCGGGCTCGTTCATCTTCGCCGGCCCGTCCGGTGTCGGTAAGACCGAGCTGTCGAAGGCGTTGGCCAACTTCCTGTTCGGCGAGGACGATGCGCTCATCCAGATCGACATGGGCGAGTTCCACGACCGCTTCACCGCGTCGCGGCTCTTCGGTGCTCCTCCGGGATACGTCGGCTACGAGGAGGGCGGCCAGCTCACCGAGAAGGTGCGCCGCAAGCCGTTCTCCGTGGTGCTGTTCGACGAGATCGAGAAGGCCCACCAGGAGATCTACAACAGCCTCCTGCAGGTCCTCGAGGACGGTCGTCTCACCGACGGTCAGGGCCGCACGGTCGACTTCAAGAACACCGTGCTGATCTTCACGTCGAACCTCGGAACGTCCGACATCTCCAAGGCGGTGGGCCTCGGCTTCACCCAGGGTGGTGGCGAGAACAACTACGAGCGGATGAAGCAGAAGGTCAACGACGAGCTGAAGAAGCACTTCCGCCCGGAGTTCCTGAACCGTATCGACGACATCATCGTGTTCCACCAGCTGACACAGGACGAGATCATCAAGATGGTCGACCTGATGATCGGCCGGGTCGGCAACCAGTTGCGGGCCAAGGACATGACGATGGACCTGACCGATCGGGCCAAGGCGCTGCTGGCCAAGCGCGGCTTCGATCCGGTGCTGGGAGCGCGTCCGCTGCGGCGCACCATCCAGCGCGAGATCGAGGACCAGCTGTCGGAGAAGATCCTCTTCGAAGAGGTCGGACCCGGCCAGCACGTCACCGTCGACGTCGAGAACTGGGACGGCGAGGGTCCGGGCGAGGACGCGGTGTTCACCTTCCAAGGTGGGCCGAAGCGCGCCGAGCCCGCCGAGGCGGACCTGGCTCAGGCCGGCGCAGCCGAGTAAGCAGCGCGCCGAAGAAGCGACACACGAACGGGCGGTCACCTGCGGGTGGCCGCCCGTTCGTCGTTCCTGGCCTCCCTGCGAGTGTGCGGTGTCCTTCGCGACTCGCCGTCCCGGGCGGATGGCGATTCACACTCGCGTGGCGGTCGGCGCCCGCGGTGGACCCGGGCGCACTATGATCCGTATGTCAATCGACGGATGTCGGAATCTGGTGAGAATCCAGAACGGTCGCGCCACTGTGACAGTCAGACCCGACGCCGTCGGCACCCGCCGACTGGGACGCGACATCCCGGAAAGGACCCCTCATGACCACTCCTGAAGCTCCTGGAACACGGGCCGCACACCCACGGGCGACGCCGATCGACTTCTCGGCCACCAAGGCCGCGCTGTGGCTGTCGCTGACCGCCTTCCTGGCGCTCGTCGTGCTGTACTTCGTCGGCCTCGACCAGGGTGCGACGTCTGTCTTCGGTGCCAACACCGACATCCACGAGTTCCTGCACGACGCCCGCCACCTCCTCGGCTTCCCCTGCCACTGATGGAACGCCAGATCATCGGGCGCGGCCTCCTGGCCGGCGCCATCGCAGGTGTGCTCGGATTCCTGTTCGCGCGTGTGTTCGTCGAACCCCAGATCCAGAAGGCGATCGCCTACGAGGAGGGGGTGGGCGAGGCCCACGAAGCCATGGCTCACGGCGGCCACAGTCACGGTGAGGCCGGCGGCGGGTTCAGCCGCGCCATCCAGATGAACATCGGGATGGGCCTGGGCGTGCTGCTGTTCACTGTCGCGGTCGGCGCGTTGTTCGCCATCGTGTTCGCGGTGGCCTACGGCCGGGTGGGCGATATCTCCGCCCGGCTGCTGTCGCTGGCGATCGCCGGCGGCATGCTGCTGTGCCTCTACGTGGTGCCGTTCCTGAAGTACCCCGCCAGCCCTCCTGCGTTGAGCCTGGACGAGACGATCACCCAGCGCACCCTGCTCTACCTGCTGATGGTGGCGGCCTCGGCGGCGCTGCTGATCGGTGCGGTGGTGCTGGGTCGGCGGCTCGTGGGCAGGCTGGGGACCTGGAACGCCACGCTGGCTGCGGCCGGCGCGTACGTGGTGGCGATCGCGGTGGTCATGCTGGTGCTGCCGACCATCGACGAGACGCCTGGTCCGCTGATGGGAGACGACGGAACCATCCTCTACGACGGCTTCCCGGCCGACGTGCTCTACGACTTCCGGTTGTATTCGCTGGGCACCCAGGTCGTGGTCTACACGGCGCTGGGGCTGGTGTTCGGCGCGTTGACGGCCCGGTTGTTCGAACGGAAGCAGGTCGTCACCGCATCGTGAGTGAGGTCGTCCGGCTGACCCTCGTGTCGCACGGTATGACCGACGCGATGGCAGCCGGACGATTTCCGACCGACGAACCGCTCAACGCGCTCGGCCGCAAGCAGGTGGCCGGTGCGCGCGACGGCGTCAAGACCGCCGATCGGGTCCACTGCGGCCCGGAGGCGCGCGCCATCCAGACCGCCGACCTGCTCGGTGTGCGAGCCGACGTCGAGCCGAAGCTGGCCGACCTGGATTGCGGGCGGTGGCGCGGTGAGGTGCTGGGCCGGGTCCAGCCCGCCGAACTGGCGATCTGGCTGACCGATCCCACCCAGGCTCCGCACGGCGGCGAGCGCATCATGGATCTGATCGCCCGGGTACGGACGTGGATGGAGTCGCTGACCTCCGAGCACGTCCGCGTCGTGGCCGCGACGCATCCTGCCGTCATTCGCGCGGCCATGCTGGTGGTCCTGGATGCGCCGCCGAAGTCGTTCTGGCGCATCGACGTCGCGCCGGCCAGCGCCACGGTGCTGCACTTCCGCGGGCACGCCTGGACGTTGCGGACCTGAGCCCTGAGTCGGGGTCGGACTCTCAGGGTTGAACCAGGCCGAACATCTGCCGCGCGATCGACAGCAGCCAGGACGCCGCGGTCGAGCTGCGGTACTGCGACCAGTTGGTCTGCATGCTGACCACCCAGCTCTGGCCGGTGCGGTCGGTGGCGAACCAGCTGAACGTCAGGTCGCCGGGCAGGTTGCCCGCTTTCGCCGCGATGTAGGGCCACACGGTGCGGTCCAGGTCGATGCCCGGCACCGCGGAGAGGATGTCGTGCACCGGAGCGGCCTCGGCGGTCGCGTTGCGCTGCAGCGCGGCGTGCAGGCGGCAGATGTCAGCGGCGCTGGCGTACCACTCGGCGCCGATGTCCGACGCCGGCATGTGGGTGCGCTGCGGATCCGGTTCGTAGGGCCGCGAATTGGTCTGCCGCAGCAGCTGTGCGCGCCCGGCCGGGGTGGCCTGCTTCCACTGCTCGCGCAGGTTCGGCTCGCCCCAGCCCACGGAGAACATCTCGTGCATCGTCGGGAACGGTGTCATGCTCGACGGGTCATGGTGGCCGGCGGCGACCAGCGCTCGCTCGATCGCGCCCGGGCCCAGCCGGCCGATCAGCAGATCAGTGGCCATGTTGTCGCTGGCCGAGATCATCTGCTGGGCCGCATCGCGCACCGACACCGTCGAGCCTGGAGGCAGTTTGTCGAAGCCGGACGAGCCGACGGCCTTGGCCTCTGCGGTGATCGTCAGCGGATCGGTCCACGACACTGTGTGCGCTTTGACCGCATCGGAGAGTGCATAGAGCACGTAGAGCTTGAAGATCGACGCCAACGGCAGCGACATCTCGGTGTTTGTCCCCGCGACCTTCTCGCAGCGGCCGTCGATCACCTTGGACACCTGATAGGAGTACTTCGCGCCCGTCTTGGTGATCTCGGAGTCGACGTCGGAGAAGGACGTGATCCGCGGCGGCACGAGTTCGACGGAGAAGCGGTCCACCATGCCGGCGTCGTCGGTGCGTAGTTCGATGGTCTGCGCGACCCCGTAGGAGGTGAGGATGTGCAACGTCGCGTTGCCTGCGCCGACGTCGATCTTGGTGACGGTGAAGGGGCGGTCCCACCACATCCGGTCCATCGTCACGCCGACGGCTTCGACGACCTGGGGGGCGGCCAGCGTGCGGATGCCGGTTTCCCCGATGGGCCAGTCGCTGTTGAGCATGTCCATCGTCTGCTTGGCGCGCAGGCCCTGCGGGGTGTTGATCTGGATCGGGACGCCGTAGGCGGCGTCGGCAGGAGCGGGCCGGGTGGCGGCGCAGCCGTTCACCAGCGCTGCGACCGCGATCAGTGCGGTCGCGCAGGTGAGCGCTCTACGTCGCGCCCCGGCGCTCCTACGCCTGCGTGCGGGTTCCTGCAACGTCGAGCACAACCTCGAACTCCAGCAGTGACGCGCCCTTGGCCACCGGATTGGCGCGTTCCCCGGCGTGCGCCTCGATGGCCGGTCCGGTGGCCCAGGCCTGGAACGCCTCTTCGGACTCCCACTGGGTGACGACGAAGTACCGGTCGTCGCCCTTGACGGGGCGCAGCAGCTGAAACCCGAGGAAGCCGGCCTGGTTGTCGACGGCGTGGGCGCGGTGGGCGAACCGCTTCTCCAGCTCTGGTCCGGCACCGGGCGGGACCTCGATCGCGTTGATCTTGACCACCGGTGTGGTGTTCACGTTCTGCTCGGACATGGCGTTCAGGCTACCGCGCGCTCGAGGGCATGATGACCGCATGGAGCTGCTCACGGCCCACGGTGGTGCGGGGCGCCCGCTGGTGCTGGTACACGGGCTGATGGGGCGGGGCACGACGTGGTCGCGGCAGCTGCCCTGGCTCGCCGAGCACGGTCGGGTTTTCACCTATGACGCTCCGTGGCACCGGGGGCGTGAGGTGCCCGACGCCCACCCGATCTCGACCGAGCGTTTCGTCGATGACCTCGCCGCCGCGGTGTCGGCGCTGGGCGAACCGGCGGTGTTGATAGGACATTCGATGGGCGGTCTGCACGCGTGGTGTGTGGCAGCCCGGCGTCCAGAGCTGGTCGACGCGGTGGTGGTCGAGGACATGGCGCCGGACTTCCGCGGCCGCACCACCGGTGCGTGGGAGCCGTGGCTCTACGCACTTCCGGCGGAGTTCGAATCGGAGGCGCAGGTGGTCGCCGCGTTCGGGCCGGTCGCGGGGCGCTATTTCCTGGAGGCGTTCGATCGCACCGCCACGGGATGGCGGTTGCACGGAGAGCCGGCCCGCTGGATCGAGATCGCGGCCGAGTGGGGGAGGCGGGACTACTGGACGCAGTGGCTGGCCGTCGACGTGCCGACCCTGCTGATCGAGGCGGGGGACTCGGTGACGCCGCCGGGGCAGATGGCGGAGATGGCGCGCACGGGCAGGCAGACGACGTACGTCACGGTGCCCGGTGCCGGTCACCTGGTCCACGACGACGCCCCGATGAAATATCGGGGCGCCGTCGAGACGTTTCTATCGACGTTCACCGGTGGCGGTTGAGCTGGGCCAGCTCGGGTTCCGTTCGAAGCGGGTCCGGATGGCGTCGACGTCGTGCGTCACGCGGGTGAGGTCACGGTCGTCGGTGAACAGCCGCCCCGCCAGCGGTGCGGCGATGCGGAATTGCTCGCGGTGCAGGCGCAGCACGCCGGTGCGGTGGGCTGCCCAGGTGAGACCCGCAGCGAGGGCGAACGGTGCGGCCAGGATCAGGAAGGTCAGTGCGATACTCATGGCAGTAATGCTCCGCCTACGAAAGATCATGCCACCAGTGGCAGAAGTGACATCTGCCATTAAGATGCTGCCATGACGATACGGACGGTGTCGGCGCTGGTCCTCGACGGGCTGGCGGTGTTCGAGTTCGGCGTGATCTGCGAGGTGTTCGGCATCGACCGCTCCGCCGACGGTGTACCGAACTTCGACTTCAAGGTCTGCGGACCCGAACCCGGCAAGCCGCTGCGCACGTCGGTCGGCGCGACGATCATTCCCGACCACGGCCTCGACGACCTCATCGGCGCCGACCTCGTGGCTGTTCCCGCGATCGGTGGCGGTGACTACCTGCCCGAGGCTCTCGACGCGATCCGCCGGGCCGCAGAGTCGGGGTCCATCATCCTGACCGTGTGCTCGGGGGCGTTCGTCGCCGGCGCGGCCGGTCTGCTCGACGGGCGGCCCTGCACCACACACTGGATGCACGCGGACGAGCTCGCGCGCATGTATCCGACCGCTGAGGTGGACCGCAACGTGCTCTTCGTCGACGACGGGAACCTGATCACCAGTGCGGGCACCGCGGCGGGTATCGATGCGTGCCTGCACCTGGTGCGTCGCGAGATGGGCAGCGAGATCACCAACAAGATCGCCCGCCGAATGGTGGTGCCACCGCAGCGCGACGGCGGCCAGCGGCAGTACATCGATCAGCCGATTCCGGTGCGATGCTCCGAACGCTTTGCCCCGCACCTGGATTGGATTCTCGCCAACCTCGATAAGCCGCACACCGTGACGTCGCTGGCTCGCCGGGCCCACATGTCGGGCCGCACGTTCGCGCGCCGCTTCGTCGACGAGACCGGCCGCACCCCGATGCAATGGGTGACCGACCAGCGTGTGCTGTTCGCCCGCCGGCTGCTCGAGGAAACCACTCTGGACATCGACAACATCGCCGAGCAGTCCGGGTTCGGCAACGCCACGCTGCTGCGCCACCACTTCCGGCGCGTCATCGGCGTCACCCCGTCGGACTATCGACGACGATTCGCTTCTGCCGCAGCAGAATCCGAGGTAGCCGCCACTGCCTGATTGCCGGCTTCGCCGGCTAGCGCGCACCCTCGCCGGGGAGGGCGAAACTGCCGTCCTCGGTCTGCTCCACCAACCCGTCGACCAGCAGCGAATCCAGGCAGCGGTCCCGCTGAGCGGTGTCCGTCAGCCACGCCACGTCGAGTTGCGCGCGAGTGACCGGTGTGTCGCTGCCGCGCAACACATCCAGCAGCTTGCCCCGCACCTGACGGTCGGTGCCTGCGAACTTCTGCACCTTGCGCGCCGGACCGGTGCCGGCGGGAAAGCCGAGCGAACGCCACGTGCAGTGCGACAGCGGGCAGACACCGCACTTCGGGGAGCGCGCCGTGCACACGATCGCCCCCAGTTCCATCAGCGCCACCGAGAACGTCGGCGCCCGCTCGTCGTCCGGCAGCAGCGCCGCCACGTCGTCGAGGTCGCGCACCGATGCCGCCGCGGCGTCGTCACGCCCGTGCACCGCCCGCGCGACGACGCGGCGAACGTTGGTGTCCACCACGGGCACTCGTTGCCGGTAGGCGAAACAGGCCACCGCCCGCGCGGTGTAGGTGCCGATTCCGGGGAGCGAGAGCAAGGTGTCGACATCATCGGGAACCACGTCGTCGTACTCGGTCGCGATCACGGTCGCGCATTCGTGCAACCGCTTGGCCCGCCGCGGGTAGCCCAGCTTGCCCCAGGCGCGCAGCACGTCGGCCGCACTTGCTGCCGCGGTGGCCGACGGCGTCGGCCAGCGGGCGATCCAGTCCCGCCAGATCGGCTCCACCCGGGCGACGGGCGTCTGCTGCAGCATGAACTCGCTGACCAGGATCTGCCACGCCGAGACGCCCGGTTGTCGCCACGGCAGATCGCGCTGCGCGAGGGCATACCAGTCGAGCAGCTCACCCGTGTCGATCATCGGTGCAGGTTGGGGCAGAATGACGGCCATGCCGAACACGAACCCGTTGACCGCGTGGAAAGCACTCAGAGAGGGTAACGAGCGCTTCGTCGCCGGGAAGCCGGAGCATCCGAGCCAGAGCATCGAGCACCGCGCCAGCCTGGCCGCCGCACAGAAGCCGACCGCGGTCGTGTTCGGGTGCGCAGACAGCCGGGTGGCCGCGGAGATCATCTTCGATCAGGGTCTCGGCGACATGTTCGTGGTGCGTACAGCCGGCCACGTCATCGACAGCGCTGTGCTCGGCTCGATCGAGTACGCGGTCGCGGTGCTCAACGTGCCGCTGATCGTCGTGCTCGGACACGACAGCTGCGGCGCGGTGGGGGCGACGCTGAAGGCGCTGGACGACGGTTCGCTGCCCGGCGGCTACATCCGCGACGTCGTCGAGCGGGTCACGCCCTCGATCCTCGTGGGCCGCCGCGAGGGCCTGACCCGGGTCGACGAGTTCGAGGCCCGCCACGTCACGGAGACGGGCAGGCAGCTGCGCAGCCGCTCGACCATCATCTCCGACGCGGTCGCCGAGGGCCGGCTTGCGATCGTCGGCTTGACCTACCATCTGGCCGACGGCCAGGTCGTGCTGCGCGACCACATAGGCGACATCGGCGAAAACTGAAAGGCAACACGCCGGGTGGCGTCGAACAAAGTCACCTGAGCTGGCCTTACCGTGATGTGGTGCTGGATTTGGAACCGCATGGGCCGCTGCCCCAACAGATCTACTGGCGACGCCGGATGTTGGCGCTCGGCGTGTCCGTGCTCGTCATCGGGATCATCGCGGCTGTCGTCGCGGTCGTCGTGATGAACAGCACCAGCACCGAGCAGCCCACCGCGAACGAGAACCAGGCCTCGCAGGCTGCCGCGCCGCCGACGCCGCTACCCGGTGACAATCCGCAGGTCAAGACGCCCATTCAGCCGCCTGCTCAGCAGGCGCCGCCCCCGACCGCGACCCCCACGGCTGCCGTGGTGCCGCCGCCGATCCTCAAAGAGGGCGACGACTGCCCGGACTCCACGCTCGCGGTCAAGGGCATCACCAACCAGCCGCAGTACGTCGTCGGCGATCAGCCGAAGTTCACGATGGTGGTGACCAACATCGGGCTGGTCGCCTGCCAGCGCGATGTCGGTGCGGCGGTGTTGGCCGCGTACGTCTACTCGCTGGACAACCAGCGGCTCTGGTCGAACCTGGATTGCGCGCCGTCGGCCGAGACGCTGATCAAGACGTTCCAGCCGGGTGAGCAGGTGACCACGGAGGTGACGTGGACCGGGATGGGTTCGGCGCCGAACTGCCCGCTGCCCCGCCAGCCGATCGGGCCGGGCACCTACAACCTCGTCGTCCAGCTGGGCAACCTGCGTTCGGCGACCGTGCCGTTCGTTCTGGCCCCGCCCCAGCAGCTACCGCCGGGCGCACCTGCCGAGGTGCCGCCGCCGGCTCCGGCTCCCGCGCCTGCCGGCTAGCCGATACGCCGGTGCTGGCGCTGCGCCCACCGCCGCACCGCTGAGGGCCGCAGCGGCCCGCCGTGGCCGACGTGGATCACCGAAAGGTCGTGCCGCAGAACAGCATCGAGGCTCGCGAGGTTGAGTCGGCGATCCTGGTGGAACGGCGGATCGGCGGGTTTGCGGCGGATGGCACCGAGGAACGACCCGGCTATCAGGTCGGCCGCGATGAGCTCTCCGCTGCCGGTGAGGACCGATATCGACCCTGGCGTGTGGCCGGGAGTCAGCAGGATGCGGGCGTCGACGCCGTAGTCCTCGAGGGAGATCTCGGTGTCGACGACAACGTCGGGCGAGAACCCCTCCGTGCGGGCATGGGCGGGCGGGAGCGCGCCGAACAGTCGGCCGAACGGGCCTGTCGGGCGCAACGATCCTTCGAGGCTGCGGCCCGAGGCGTAGGCCTTGGCGTCTGCACCATGGGCGAGGATCGGCACCCCCAGCGCGTCCCGTAGTGCGACCGCCGAACCGAAATGGTCGATGTGCCCGTGGGTCACGACGATCGCCGTGACGTCGGCCCGGTCGACGCCGAACGTGTCCATCGCCGCGAGTATCCGCGGGCCGCTGCCCGGCACACCGGTGTCGACCACCACCGTTCGACGACCCACGAGCAGGAACACATTGACGATCGCCCTGCCGGTGACCGGCACGTGCACCACTCTCGTTGGCGTCACGACGCCCTGTCGCCCCAACCGGCATCGTCGACCAGATCGAAGAAGGTCGCTGCGGGCCCGCCCGTCACCATGGTGTGCAGCAGCCGGGGGAAGGTCAGCGGTGGACCCTTCTGCGGGTTCTGCTCGACGTGTGCTGCGATGACATCGGCGAGTGCGACGCCCAGCTTCAGCCGCGGCCATTGCGTGTGAACCTGGTCGACGAACGCCGGATCGAGCAGCTCGCGGCCCACGCCCACGACGTCGGTGGAGATGCCGAGGTGCGCGACAGCAGCGACCGGTCCGAACCGGTGCGCGATCCCCACGCTGGTGTGCAAGGCGATGGCCTGCCACACCGTGGTGATGCGTTGCTCGTCGACACCCTGCTCACGCAGGAAATGCGCGGCGGCGTCCGCGCCGTCCACCTCGAAGCGCTGCTCGCCGTTGGCGTGGTCGGTGAGTCCGAGATCGTGCAGCACGCAGCTCAGGTAGACCAGCTCGTCGTCGTAGTCGACATCGGCATGCAGCCCCTTGGCGGCGGCGCCCGCGCGGGCGAACAGGTAGCTGCGCACGGCGTGGTTCGTCACGACGGTCGGCGATACCGATGCCACGAATCGGTGTGCAGCGACCGCGAGTTCGGAGTCCGGCAGTGTGGGCAGCGTCGACGTCATACCGTCACCCTGCGCCCGCGAGAGTTCGACGACCAGTGGCCAGATCGACATATTGCTTTAAGATCTGGCCATGATCGTCGCGGTGCTGGCACAAGACGGTGTGATGGGCTTCGAGCTGATGATCCCGGGCATGGTGTTCGGGATGGCCAACGACGCGGCTGGGACGTCGCGCTACGAGGTGCGGGTGTGCAGTCGTGGGCGCCGCGCTGTCACCGCGGCGCCCTGGGGCGGCGTCGAATTCCGGACCGAGCACGGGCTCGACGGGCTCGTCCGCGCGGACGTGGTGATCGTGCCAGGCGTGGAAGCGTGTCTGGAACCGCCGCACCCTGCGGTGGTGACGGCCTTGCTGGCTGCTTCCGCGTCCGGCGCGCGCATCGCCTCGATGTGCGTGGGCGCGTTCACCCTCGCCGCGACGGGCTTGCTCGACGGCCGCCGCGCGACCACCCACTGGCAATGGGCCGACGAACTGGCCCGCCGTTTCCCCGACGTCGACGTCGACCCCAGTGTGCTGTTCATCGACGACGGGCCGGTGCTGACAGCCGCCGGGGTGGCGTCCGGCCTGGATCTCTGTCTGCATCTGATCCGCAGTGACGCCGGCCCCGCGCTGGCCGGTGCGGCGGCCCGTCGGGTGGTGATCCCGGCGTGGCGCGACGGCGGGCAGGCGCAGTACATCGAACACGCCGCCCCCGCCGGCGCCGGTCATCCATTGCAGCCGACCATCGACTGGATGCGAGAGCACGCCACCGAGGCACTGGACCTGTCGACCATCGCCGCGCATGCCGCCGTGAGCGTGCGCACCCTCAATCGGCAGTTCCGCGACCACGTCGGCACGACCCCGCAGGGCGTGCTGACAGCCATGCGGGTCGACCTGGCCCGGCGGCTGCTGGAGGGTACTGCGCTGCCGGTCGACCGGGTCGCCGAGGAGTCCGGGTTCGGTTCGTATGCGTCGCTGCGCCATCACTTCCTGCGCACCGTCGGGGTCTCGCCGCAGAAATACCGGCAGAACTACCGTCGGCACCAGGTGAGCGACCTGGATGCGACAGCCTGATCAGGCCAGCCGGTCGGCGATCGTCGACTCGGCGAGCTGCGACAGACCTTCCCGGATGTGGCGCGCCCACATCGAGCCGATCCCGTCGACCGATTGCAGATCGCTCGCGCTCGCCGCCAGCAGGCCCTGCAGGGAACCGAAGTTGCGGACCAGCAGGTCGACGTGCGCGAACTGCAGGCGCGGTATCCCCGACATGGCCCGGTAGCCGCGGGAACTCATCGCCGAGTCCTGCGCCTCGGCCGTCGACGGGTACCCGAAAACCCTTGCCAGCGTGGTGAAGTCGAGCAGCTCGCTGTCGGAGAGCCCGTCGAGCTCCTCCAACGTCGCGGTGACCTGCGCCGCGGTGGGCGGGTCGGGGTTGGCGTGGTAGTCGCGCACGATCAGCTCGCGGTCGATGTCGTTGTCGCCCACCAGCTCATCGAGCTGCAGCTTCAGCTGCCGGCCGTCGGTGCCGAGTTCGACGACGTCGGAGTCGATCTCGAGGCTGATGCGACGCACCATCTCGAGCCGCTGCACCACGGTCATCACGTCGCGCAGTGTCACGAAGTCCTCGATCTCGGCCATCGAGAGCTGCTTGCTGACTTCGTCGAGGCGGGTCTTGTAGCGCTCCAGTGTGTCGATGGTCTGGTTGGCCCGCGACAAGATGGTCGCCGATTCGGGGACGACGTGCCGCTCGCCGGCCACATACACCGTCACGATGCTCATCGAGTGGCTGACCGAGATCACGGGGTAGCCCGTCTGGATCGCGCTGCGCTCGGCGGACCGATGCCGCGTTCCGGACTCCTCGGTCGGTATCGACGGGTCGGGCACCAATTGCACGTTGGCGCGCAGGATTCGGCTGCCGTCGCTGGAGAGCACCACGGCGCCGTCCATCTTCGACAACTCACGCAGCCGGGTCGGCGCGTACCGCACGTCCAGGGAGAAGCCGCCGTCGCAGATGGCCTCGACGCTGTCGTCGAACCCGATGACGATCAACGCGCCTGTCCGCCCTCGCAGGATGCGCTCCAGGCCGTCGCGCAGCTGAGTTCCCGGCGCGAGCCGGGCGATCGTCTCCCGCATCGTCGGACGGGCCAACGGCACGACCGTGCGCGTGCTGCGTCCCGTCGATTTCACGGCCATCCGATCCCCTCGAGAAGTGCCTCAGTTCGCGTCATTCTGGCTGATCTGCCGCAACACCTGCAATGCCGAGGTGATGTTGTCCGCCTCGAAGGTCCTCAAGCCCGCGGGTGCCGACGTCAGGCCGGCGGGCACGACGGCGGTGGTGAATCCGAGTCGGACCGCTTCGGCCAGCCGGCGATCCATCCCTGTCACCCGCCGCAGGTCACCGGCCAAGCCGACCTCGCCGATCGCGATCGCCGACGTCGGCATCGCCAGATCGGTGAACGCCGAGGCGATCGCCAGCGCCACCGCGAGATCCGATGAGGAATCGGTGAGCCGCATGCCGCCGACGGTCGACAGGTAGATGTCGTTGGCGCCGACGGGCAACCGCGCCCGTTTCTCGAGCACCGCGGTGATCATCGCCGCGCGGGAGGAGTCGATGCCGCTGACGGCGCGGCGCGGGCTGCCGCTGGCCGGGGACCCGATCAGCGCCTGCACCTCGCCGATCATCGGGCGTTTGCCGTCGAGCGTGACGGTCACCGACGTGCCGGGCACCGGCTTCGGGCGCTGGTCCAGGAACAGGCCCGACGCATCCGCCACACCCTCGATTCCGTTGTCGTGCAACAGAAAACAGCCGACCTCGTCGGCGGCTCCGAACCGGTTCTTGATGCCTCGCACCATCCGCAACGCCGAGGCGCGGTCCCCCTCGAAGTGCAGCACGACGTCGACGAGGTGCTCCAGCGAGCGGGGTCCGGCGATCGCCCCGTCCTTGGTCACGTGGCCGACGAGCAGCATGGCCACCCCGGTGGTCTTCGCCGTCATGGTCAGGGCCGTGGTGATCGCACGAACCTGGGTGACTCCGCCGGTGACACCGTCGGCCTCGGTGGTCGACATGGTCTGCACCGAGTCGACGATGACCAGCGACGGCGACACCGCGTCGATGTGGCCGAGCGCGGTCTGCAGGTCGGACTCGGCGGCCAGGTACACCTCGTCGTGGGTGCATCCGGTGCGCTCGGCGCGCAGACGGATCTGACCGGCCGACTCCTCACCCGAGAGATACAGCGCACGGCGGCCCGTCTGCGCCCAGCGGTGGGCGACCTCGAGCAGCAGCGTCGATTTCCCGACGCCGGGATCGCCGGCGAGCAGCGTCACCGACCCGGGCACCACGCCGCCGCCGAGAACACGGTCGAGCTCGCTGATGCCGGTGTGGAAATGCCGCGTGGTGCCCGGGTCGATCGAGCTGATCGGCACGGCGGGGGAGGTGGGTGCGATGGCGCGCCGGATTGCCGTCCCGCCGACGGAGGCAAGGGCTACCTCGTTGACCGTGCCCCATGTCCCGCAGTCAGGGCAGCGACCCACCCATTTGGGCGTTTGGTGGTGGCATTCCGAGCAGCGGTATTGCGAACGTGTTTTCGAAGGCCGGGCCACGGATGCGACGGTATCGGCCCGCACCGACAACTGGTGGGCGCGGCGCGCCCGTGTCGGACGACTCAGTGTCCGCCGGAGTGCTCGCCCTCGGAGACGGCTGCGCCGCTGTCGGAGACCTCCCGGCGCGGGGCCTCGCCGGCCGAGATCGGCACCGTCACCGTGGTGTCGCCGGCCTTCTCGAAGGTGAACGTGAAGTCATAGGTCAGGCCGTTGGTGATCGGCTTGGACAGCGCGACACGCGCCGCGGACGCGTCAGCGGGTTCGACGGCCTCCAGCGGCGTGGTCTGTCCGTCCGGGGTGCCCACGACCAGGACGCCGTTGGCGGGCAGGTCCTTGCCGCCGGTCAGCGATACGGTGCCGACATCGGAGGTGATGCTGACCAGCTTGTCGTTCGTGTCGGGCGAGGTGTTGGCCGCGGTGAAGATCAGCTCGACGTCGCTACCCGGGCGGATGTAGTCCGACGACTGCTGGGCACGCAGGTGGACGTTGCGCAGCGCGATCGGGCCGGCTGTGGCACTCGTCCCGTTGATCGCCGGCTCCTGGGTGGCCGTCTGTGAGACCTGACCAGCACTGCAGCCGCTCAGCACGGCGGACAGCGCGATCGCGGCCGTCGCCACGGCGGTCGTGACAGAAGTGCGCCGATCCAAAGGGTTCACTCAGGTGCCTCCTGCTCGGCCGGCAACGCGACGTGACATGCCGGTCTCCATCGTTCGACTATGCAGAGTAGTAGGTCGCGATGACGGGCGGTAGCGCAGGGCGCTCGAGGCGCCCGCCTTGCACGGAATCGGCGGCCTGTCAACCCCCGATGTTGCCCGTCTGTGCCCCTGACCTGCAATGTTGGCGCACCCCCGAAGAGTGCGCGTGTTAAACTCGTCATGTGAAAGGGGCTCGAAACTGATGATTTTTAAGGTCGGAGACACCGTCGTCTATCCACACCACGGTGCTGCGTTGATCGAAGCGATCGAAACCCGAACCATCAAAGGCGAGCAGAGGGAATACCTCGTCTTGAAGGTCGCCCAGGGCGATCTGACGGTCCGCGTGCCTGCGGACAACGCCGAATACGTGGGTGTGCGTGACGTTGTCGGCCAGGAAGGCCTCGACAAAGTTTTCCAGGTTCTGCGCGCGCCGCATACCGAAGAGCCGACCAACTGGTCGCGCCGGTACAAGGCCAACCTCGAGAAGCTGGCTTCCGGGGACGTGAACAAGGTCGCCGAGGTCGTTCGTGACCTGTGGCGTCGTGATCAGGAGCGCGGCCTCTCGGCGGGTGAGAAGCGGATGCTCGCCAAGGCGCGCCAGATCCTGGTCGGCGAACTCGCGCTGGCCGAGAACACCGACGACGCGAAGGCGTCGATCATTCTCGAAGAAGCTCTCGCCGCCGCATCCTGACGTGATTCCTCGCGTCGGTCTCGGCACCGACGTCCATCCGGTCGAAGCGGGGCGGCCCTGCTGGCTGCTGGGTCTTCTGTTCGACGACGCCGACGGTTGTGCTGGTCACTCCGACGGTGACGTCGCCGCCCATGCCCTCTGTGACGCGCTGCTGTCCGCAGCGGGCATGGGCGACATCGGTGGAGTCTTCGGCACCGATCGTCCCGAGTGGCGAGGCGTGTCCGGCGCCGACATGTTGCGTCACGTGCGGTCGCTGCTCGAGGGGGCGGGACTGCGCGTCGGGAACGCCGCGGTGCAGGTCATCGGCAACCGTCCCAAGGTCGGCCCGCGTCGGGCGGAGGCCCAGGAGCTGTTATCCGAGCTCGTGGGCGCGCCGGTGTCGGTGTCGGCGACAACGACCGACGGGCTCGGGTTGACGGGGCGTGGAGAGGGTCTGGCGGCCCTGGCGACGGCCCTCGTTGTCAGCGATGCGGGTTCTGCCTGATCGGGCCGGTAAGCTGGCCCGTCGTGACCGAACGCCCTGCCGCGTCGATGCGGCTGTATGACACCCTGTCTGGCGGTGTGCGCGATTTCGCGCCACTGCGGCCCGGCCACGTGTCCATCTACCTCTGCGGTGCCACCGTGCAGGGTCTGCCCCACATCGGCCACGTGCGCAGCGGTGTCGCGTTCGACGTGCTGCGCCGCTGGCTCACCGCCAAGGGCTATGACGTGGCCTTCATCCGCAACGTCACCGACATCGACGACAAGATCCTCAACAAGGCCGCCGACGCGGGCCGGCCGTGGTGGGAGTGGGCGGCGACCTACGAGCGTGCGTTCTCGGCCGCCTACGACGCGCTGGGCGTGTTGCCGCCCTCGGCTGAGCCCAGGGCGACCGGGCACATCACCCAGATGGTCGAGCTCATCGAGCGCTTGATCGAGCGGGGTCACGCCTACACGGGCGCGGGTGACGTGTACTTCGATGTCGCGACGCTGCCCGATTACGGAAAGTTGTCGGGCCACCGCATCGACGACGTGCACCAGGGCGAGGGTGTCGCGACCGGTAAGCGGGATCAGCGCGACTTCACGCTGTGGAAGGGCGCCAAGCCCGGTGAGCCGTCGTGGCCGACGCCGTGGGGTAGGGGCCGGCCCGGCTGGCACACCGAGTGTGTGGCGATGGCTCACGAGTATCTCGGCGCCGAGTTCGACATCCACGCCGGCGGCATGGATCTGGTGTTCCCGCACCACGAGAACGAGATCGCCCAGGCCGAGGCGGCCGGTGACGGCTTCGCCCGCTTCTGGCTGCACAACGGCTGGGTCACCATGGGCGGGGAGAAGATGAGCAAGTCGCTCGGCAATGTGCTCGCGATTCCCGCTGTGCTGCAACGGGTTCGGGCCGCCGAGCTGCGCTACTACCTGGGCAGCGCGCACTACCGGTCGATGCTCGAGTTCTCCGAGACCGCGCTGGCGGACGCGGCGAAGGCCTACACCGGTATCGAGGATTTCCTGCACCGGGTGCGCAACCGCGTGGGTGCGGTGGTTCCGGGCGAGTGGACGCCCAAATTCGGCGCTGCCCTCGACGACGACCTCGCGGTGCCGATCGCGCTGGCCGAGGTGCACGCAGCCCGCGCCGAGGGTAACCGCGCGCTGGACGCCGGCGATCACGAGACCGCGCTGACGCACGCGATGTCGATCCGCGCGATGATGGGCATCCTGGGCGCCGACCCGCTCGACGAGCGCTGGGAGTCGCGCGACGAGACCTCCGCGGCGCTGGCGGCGGTGGACGTCCTCGTCCAGGCCGAGGTGCGACGCCGGGGTGAGGCCCGGGCGCGCCGTGACTGGGCCGAAGCAGATGCGATCAGGGACCGGCTCAAAGAGGCCGGTATCGAAGTGACCGACACCGCCGACGGTCCTCAGTGGTCACTCGTTGACGGAACGGACAAGTAGATGGCGGGCAACTCCCAGCGCCGCGGCGCGATACGCAAGTCGGGCACGAAGAAGGGCCCGACGGTCGGCTCCGGCGGGGTCCGCAGGCGCGGGCTCGAGGGCAAGGGCGCGACTCCGCCGGCACACGAGCGGCCCCATCACCCCGCGGCCAAGCGTGCCGCGAAGGCGGCGCGCCAGGCTCAGGGCAGGCACAAGAAGACCGACGACACCGAGACCGTCCTGGGCCGCAACCCGGTGGTGGAGTGCCTGCGTGCAGGCGTGCCCGCGACGGCGTTGTACGTCGCTCTCGGAGCGGACTCCGACGAGCGCCTCACCGAGGCCGTGCAGACCGCGGCAGACCGGGGCATCGCGATCCTCGAGGTGCCCAAGCACGATCTCGATCGGATCGCCGCCAACGGTCTTCACCAGGGCATCGCGCTGCAGGTGCCGCCGTATGCCTACGCCCACCCCGACGATCTGCTGGCGCAGGCGAAAAAGGACGTGACGCCGCCGCTGCTGGTGGCGCTCGACAACATCTCCGACCCGCGCAACCTCGGTGCCATCGTCCGTTCGGTCGCGGCGTTCGGCGGACAGGGTGTGCTGATCCCACAGCGCCGCTCGGCGTCGGTGACGGCGGTGGCGTGGCGCACCAGTGCCGGCGCGGCTGCGCGCACCCCGGTCGCGCGGGCCACGAACCTGACGCGCGCGTTGAAGCAGTACGCCGACGCGGGCATCCAGATCGTCGGGCTCGACGCCGGTGGTGACACCGAGATCGACGAGATCGACGGCACGGGCCCGATCATGGTGGTGGTCGGTTCCGAAGGGAAAGGCCTGTCGCGGTTGGTGCGGGAGACCTGCGACGCCATCGTGTCGATCCCGATGGCCGGACCCACCGAATCGCTCAACGCGTCGGTGGCCGCCGGAGTGGTGCTCGCCGAGATCGCCCGGCAGCGCCGCCGCGCTTAGGCGCCGATCACCTGCAGTCCCGCCCACAGCGCGACCACGGCGGCGACCAGCGTGAGCGGCGTGGTGACCAGCCCGACGCGGCTGAACTCGGCGAAGCTGGGGTTCATGTCCCGGCGGACGACGCTGCGCCACAACAGGTTCGCCAGCGATCCGACGTAGGTGAGGTTGGGTCCGATGTTGACGCCGATCAGCACGGCCAGGACCGCGGCCGGGCCGACCGGTGCCGCCAGTGGCAGCAGCACCAGCACCGCGGGCAGGTTGTTGACGATGTTCGACAGCACGGCGGCCACCGCAGCGATCCCCAGCAGTGCCAACAAGCCCTGACCGTCGGGCAGCACTCGGTGCATCGCCGGCTCCAGACCGTTACGCATCACCGCCGCGACGACCACACCGAGGCACAGCACGAACGCCAGGAACGGCAGGTCGATCGCCACGGCGATCCTGCGGACGGAAGTGCGGCGGGTGACGAGTCCACGCACGCCGAGGGCCACCGCCCCGGCCAGGGCCGCCCATGCCGGCGACAGGCCCACCAGCGAGGTGACGGCGAACCCGACCAGCGTGAGCCCGACGGTCACCAGGGCGAACAGGGGTAGTTCGACGGGTTCGCGAGGCGCCGGTTGCGGCTCGACGGCGAGGTCGGTGCGGAACAGCAGGCGCAACAGCACGTATTCGACCGCGATGGCGGCCAGCCACGGCAGCGACATCAACGCGGCGAAATGCAGGAAGGTGACCCCGGCGGCGCTGAACGCCAGCAGGTTGGTCAGATTCGACACAGGCAGCAGCAGCGAGGCGCTGTTGGACAGGTGCGCGGTCGCGTAGGCGTGCGGCCGCGCGGGTACCGCCAGCGTGCGCGCCATCGCCAGCACCACCGGGGTGAGCAGGACGACCGTCGCGTCCAGGCTCAGGATCGCGGTGACGGCGGCAGATACTCCGAACACCGAGAGCAGCAGCCGGTGCTGGCCGCCGGAGGTGGCGCGGGCCATCAACACACCGGTCGCGTGGAACAGGCCCTCGTCGTCGCACAGTCGCGCCAGCACCAGGACCGCGGCGAGGAAACCCACGACCGGTGCCAGTTCGCGGACCTCGGTCCACGCTCCCTGCCAGCTGATGGCGCCGGTGACGATGACGAGTACGGCGGCGGGCACGGCCACCACGGCCTCGGGCCAGCCGTGTGGACGCAGCAACGCGAAACCCAGGACCGCGACGAGCGCGGCCACCGACAGGATCAGAGCCACGGGTCGGCGCGCTGCCAGAGGGTTGGCAAGTGCAGGGGGACATCGTCCTCGGCGGCGAGCCTGCGCAGCACGCGTACGGACGCGTCGAGGTCGTCGACGGCGTAGGGCAGCGCCCGCAGAGGCTGGTCGAGCGGGCGGAAGAAGTCGTCCCAGTGGATGAGCACGACGCGGCGTGCCCCGACGGTCCGCACGGTCTCGGTCCAGTACTCGACGAGATAGCTCTCCGGTTGCAGCCCGAGTTGGCCCACCCCGAGGTAGGCGACATCGGCCCGCCGCCCGGCGAGTGCGCCCCGGCGGTAGCCGGCGCTGCCGACGACCAGCAGGGTCCGTCCGGCGGGGCGGTGGGTGATCAGCGTGGACCACGCTTCGCCGCAGCGGTACGCCGAGGCGCGGACCGGCGGCCGGACCGGCGCGGTGATCTCCCCGGGGAAGCGGTCGGGCGGGCAGTGGTGGCCCTCGATCAGGGTGACGTCGAAGGCTCCGGCGGTGACGGGTTCACCGGGCGTGACGACGTCGACGCGGTCGAGGTCGGCGCCGCGGCCGATCTGGGCGGCCGACGTCCCGCCGAGCAGCCGGGCCCCGGTTCTGGCGGCGACGACGGCGGAGTCCATCGCGTGGTCGAAGTGGGTGTGGACGGGGGTCACCGCGTCGAGGCGGGTGATGCCGAGCCGGGCGAGTGCGTCGCCGATGCGCGACGGCGACGGACGCAGGGGTCGGGTCGCGACGGTGAGCAGCCCCGGCCGGGAGAAGAAGCCGTCGGTGAGCACGGCGGACTGTCCATCGTCGACGAGGAGGGTGGTCACGCCGGCCCAGGTGACCGTCACGGCAGAGCCGGTGGTCGCCGCGGGTACGTCGAACCTGTCGGCGTAGGCGGCGAGGTCGGGCCTGCCGAGCTTGAGACGCATGACGGCCACCCTAGGGGGCGAGGCTGGGTGCGTCAGTAGCTGTACGTGTTCTTCGGCGGCGGGATCTGCTCCGCGGTGTAGATCGCCATGGTCGGGGTTGCGGCCGGAGTCGAAACATCTTGTGCGACGGGCACTGTGCCCTCGACGCGGATCCACGCGCCGTCGGGCAGACGGTCGACGGCCGCTGCGGCAGGTCCGTCGAGATCGATACGGGCCAGCTGGGCGTCGGCCGCACAGCAGATGATCACGACACGCCCCAGGGCGACACGGTCCCCGTCTTTCATCGTGAAGCCGCTGACGCTGACCACGCGGTCGCGCAGCGTGTCGGCCGAATCCTGGGCCAGCCGGATCAGCAGGTCCGGTAGCGACAACTCCGGGGCGCGGACATCGGGCAGCGGAGGAAAGGGCCGCCGCTGTGTGGTGTTCTCGCTCGCCGCGGTGGTCGGTCGGGCGGTCTGGGGGCCGATGGCGGGCGGAACCACGATGGCCAGCAGCGCAATGGGGACGAGCAGCAACCACGCGACGCCGGGGCGGTGTCGGTGGCCGTGCTCGTGGTCGGGGGCCCCGGAGCCGCGCCGGATGTCGCGGACGATCGCGGCGATGGCCAGCAGCGCCAGCACCACCCCGGCTGTGAGCAGCCATGGTTGCAGCGCGGGCTTGACGTAGCGGGTGTACGCGCCGCCTGCGGTGATGAGGACCGTGCTGACACCGACGAGCAGGAGTAGCGCGTTCTCGGTCTCGCGGCTCACCGGTTACCGACCACCAGCAGGCCGACGCCGGACGCCACCAGCGTCGCGACCGCGAACGTCAGGGGCGCGAAACGCACGGCGAAGGCGCGGCCGAACATGCCGACCTGCATGGCGAACAGCTTGAGGTCGATGGCGGGCCCCACGACCAGGAACACCAGGCGCGGCAGCAGCGGCAGCATCGACAGGCTGGCGGCCACGAAGGCATCGGCCTCCGAACACAGTGACAGCACCACGGCCAGCACAGCCATGACGGCGATGCCGAGGATCAGGTGGCCGGCGAGATGGTCGTACATCCAGCTGGGCACGACGATGTGCAGCGCCGCGGCCGCGGCCGCACCGAGGACGAGAAACGATGCCGCCTGCAGGAAGTCGTGCCGAGCCGCCTCGGTGAACACCGCCCAGCGCGACCCAACGCGCGCGTGCAGATCCGGTGTCCTGCGGGTGATCCAGCCTTCTCGCCCGAACCGCGCCCACAGCGCTCCCATCGTCACAGCCGTGAGGAATGAAGCGGCGCAGCGGGCGAGCACCATCGCAGGCTCACCGGGGAACGCGACGGCGGTCGCCACGAGCACGACGGGGTTGACCGCCGGGGCAGCCAGCATGAACGTCACTGCAGCGGCGCCGACGACGCCGTCGGAGTAGAGCCTGCGCGCGATGGGCACCGAGCCGCATTCGCATCCGGGCAGTGCCGCTCCGCCGACCCCGGCGGCCAGGATCGCCGCGGCAGGTCTGCGGGGCAGCCACCGCGCCAGCCGGTCGGGAGTCACGACCGCGGCGACGAGGCCGCTGACGAGAACCCCGAGAACGAGAAAAGGTAGTGCCTGCACGAAGATTCCGCAGAACACGGTGGCCGCGGTGGCGATCAGGGGCTGGGTAGCGACGACGTCGCGCAGCGCGGTGCCGGCGAGTGTGAGGGCCACGATCGTGAGCACGAGCACGTGCATCGAGGTGATGCGCCGACCTACCGGCTGCGTCCCGACGGTCACGCCGACAGTGTGCCAGCGGCGATCGTGATCACCCTGACCGTCACCGAGGAATCAGCTGCGGGCTGACTGTTGGCGCAACCCCGCCGCCGCGGCGGCCAGGCACGCCGCGGCCACTGCTCCGGCGAACCACGGGAACACCGCGGCCAGATCCCAGCGGGTGGCGGCCCACCCGGCGACCAGCGTCGGCACCGCCATCGCGGTGTAAGCCGCCAGGTAGAACGCCGACATCGTCTCGCCGCGTCGGCCGGCGGGCACCACGTCGGACAGGTGACGCAGCGACCCGCCGAAGCCGAGCCCGAACGTCGCGCCGAGCAGAGCTGCGGCCACGAACACCAGCTGCGGCTGGTGGGTGAGCAGCACCGGAATCGTCAGCAGCAGCGATACGGCCATCCCGATGTCGCCGATGATGGCCGAGTACTTGGCCGGCAACCGCGTTGCGGCGAGTTGGGCCAAGGCGGCGGCGAACGCGGTGCTGCCGACGACAGCTCCGCCGAACACCAGGTTGTCGATGTGGGTCTGGCGCGCGGCGAGCGACGGATACAGCGACAGCAGCACACCGAGCACCGACCAGGACGCCATCGCGCCCATTGCCGAGAACCAGAAGTCACCCCGGATCTCTTCCGGAACAGCGGGTTTCGCGATGCGGATGGGTCCGGCACTTCGGGCGGTGTGCGGCTCGCGCAATGCCAGCACACCCACGCCGACGATCAGGCACACCACCGCGACCACCGCGTAGGGGGTGCGCAGCGGATGCGGCGCGTACTGGGCGAGCAACGCGGAGCCGAGGATCGACACCGTCATGCCGACGTTGAAGCTGATCCCGGACAGCTGCCCGCTGCGGACGCCGTGGTCGGGGCGCAGGTCCAGCAGGGCGGCCGCGCCGGCGACGACGATCGAGCCGACGGCGGCACCGTGGATGGCGCGGGCGAGCAGCAGCAGGGCCATGTTGTCGGCGACCAGGAACACGCCCAGCCCGACGAGCAGCGCGATCAGCGCGCCGACGAGCACGGGCTTGCGTCCCACCACGTCGGAGATGCGCCCAGAGACCAGCACCGCGCCCAGCGCGGCGACCGCGTAGACGGCGAACACGATCGTGGTGGCCAGTGGCGACAGGTGCCAGTTCGACTCGTAGATGCCGTACAGCGGTGCGGGAACGCCGGAGACGCCGAGCGCCACTCCGCTGAGTACCAGCAGCAGCGGGTAGGCCCAGCGCTGCGTCTCGGTGACCGGACGGTCGATCGCCACCATGGGAGCCCTTCCTGCGTCGAGTACAGTACGACGGACATCGAACCCGCTCGAGCGTACGCTGGGTTTGACGATGATCAAACCCGACGTGGTGAAGGACACGCCATGCGCGTAGACACGCAACCGGTGGCCCCGGTGCAGCAGGTGCTGGCCGCCCTGCACGATCCGGTCCGGCTGGAGATCGTCCGCCGCTTGCACAACGCCGGCACCTCTGTGCAGTGCGGTGCCCTCTACGACGGCATCAACAAGTCGACAGCGACGCACCACTTCAAGATCCTGCGCGAGGCCGGGGTGACCGAGCGGCTGGTCGTGGACGGGCTGACCTACCAGCGCCTGCGCATCGACGAGGTGGAGGCCGCGCTGCCCGGTCTTCTGGACAGCATCGTGCGCGGCGCCAACCGCGCCGTCGGCGTCAGCTGAACGCGCTCAGCGCCACGCCCTCAGCCACCAGTCGTTCCCGAACGGCGGTGGCGATCTGCACCGCGCCGGGCGAATCACCGTGCACGCACACCGATTCAACTGAGATCGGGATCGTCGAACCGTCGACCGCGGTCACGCGTCCCCGCGTCACCATCGCGAGCACGCGATCGGCGATCTCGTCGGGATCGTGCAGCACCGCGTTGCGTTCACGCCGGGACACCAGCTGCCCGTCCGGGCGGTAGGCCCGATCGGCGAACGCCTCGGGCACCGTCCGGACGCCCGCCTCCTCGGCTTCGGTGAACAGCACCGACCCGGCGAGCCCGAGCACCGGCAACGCCGGGTCCACCGAATGCACCGCGGCGATGACTGCGCGGGCCTGCTCGCGATGGGTGACGACGGCGTTGTACAGCGCGCCATGGGGTTTGACGTAGGACACCGTCGAACCCGCCGCCGCGGCCAGCGCCGACAGAGCACCGATCTGGTACACCACGTCGGCGGTCAGATCCTCGGGCGGCACATCGATGAACCGGCGGCCGAAGCCGGCGAGATCCCGGTAGCTGACCTGCGCGCCGATCTGCACACCGCGCTCGGCGGCCAGCCGGCACGTGCGGGCCAGGGTGGCCGCGTCGCCGGCGTGGAAACCGCATGCCACGTTGGCGCTGGTGACGATGCCGAGCATCGCGTCGTCGTCGCCGAGCTGCCAGACCCCGAAGCTCTCGCCGAGATCGGCGTTGAGGTCGACGGTGCGGGTGGGTTGGCCTGGCACGCCTGCCAGCCTAGCGACGGCTGCCGATCAGCCAGCAGATCAGGAAGATCGCGAACGAGATCGTCGTGACGAACACCGACACCGGGACGCCGGGTGCCAGCGAGAGCACGAGGCCGCCGACGGCAGCTGTCTCGGCGAACACCACCGACGCGACCATCGCCTTCACCGGCGACGTGCACACCCGCGCCGCCGCGGCGGCGGGCGTGATCAGCAGGCTCATCACCAGCAGTGCCCCGACGATCTGTACGCCCTGGGCCGCCGTCACACCGACCAGCGCCGCGAACACGATGCCCAGTGCGCGCACCGGCACCCCACGTCCTGCGGCCACCTCGGGGTCGACGGTGGCGAACAGCAGCGGTCGGTAGCAGACGGCCAGTACCGCGATGACGACCACGGCGACCACGGCGAGTAGCGCCAGGCCGGAGTATCCGACGCCGACGATCTGGCCGGTCAGCAGCGCGAAGCTGGTTCCGGTGCGGCCGGGGTAGAGGTGGATGAACAGCACCGCCAGGCCCAGGCCGAAGGCCATCACGACGCCGATCGCGGAATCCCGCTCGCGCACGCGCTGGCCGAGGAAGCCGAACAGGATGGCGGCCAGAACGGAGCCCACGAGTGCGCCCACGCCGATGCTGAATCCGGTGAGCAGCGCGAAAGCCGCACCGGTGAGAGACAACTCGGCCGATCCGTGCACCGCGAACGACATCTGCCGCATGACGATCAGCGGGCCGATGACGCCCGAGACCAATGCGAGCAACATCGACGCCAGCAATGCCTGCTGAACGAAGTCGCGGCTCAGCAGGTCCGCGGTGGTCGAGAAGTCGAAGAAGTTGGCGAGGACCGCGGAGAGCTTGTCATTCACCGGGGTGCTCCACACGGTCGCAGTGGTGGTGTTGGTACTGGCTCTGGTCGCCGACGACGATGTAGCGCCCGCCGACCTCGATCACCTCGATGTCGGCGTGGTAGAGCTCGCTCAGCGTCGCCGAGTTCATCACCTCCGGCACGGTGCCCACCCGGAAGCGACCGTCGACGAGGTACACGACTAGGTCCACGTACGGCAGTACCGGATCGAGTTCGTGGGTGACGAACAGGACCGCGGTGCCTGCGTCGCGGCGGCGCCGGTCGATCAGCGCGGACACCAGGTTGGCGTTGGCCGGATCGAGGTTGAGCAGCGGCTCGTCGCAGAGGAGGAGTACCGGATCGGTCACCAGTGCCTGGGCCACCCGCACCCGCTGCAGTTCGCCGCCGGACATGACCCCGACCGAGGTGTGGGCGAGCGTGCCGCCGTTGACCTGGTCCAGCGCGTGCGACACGGCATGGCGACGGGCCTTGCGCGCGGCGGCGCCCCAGCCGGCGAAGCCCCATCGGTGTCCGTCGTATCCGAGCCCGACGAGGTCGCTGCCGCGCAGGGACAGGCCACGGTCCATCGAGCGGTGCTGAGGGACGTAACCGATCTGCCGGCTGCCTGCCGTCACGGCCTCACCGGCGACCGTGACGCTGCCTGCGCTCAGAGGAACCTGGCCGAGCAGCACCTTGAGCAGCGATGTCTTGCCGGTGCCGTTGGGGCCGAGGACGGCGATGAACTCGCCGGCGTGCACGGTGAGGTCGATGTCGTCCCACAGGGTGCGGTCGCCGAAGGCGAGGCGTGCTCCCTTCAGTTCGACGACGTCAGCTGTGGTCACGAGGGGTGATTATCGGCTGGGCGGGGCTGGACTATCCAGCGCGGCGGCCATGTCGTCGACGACCTTGCGCTGCCACTGCAGGTAGTCCATGCCCTCGGGCAGGGTTTCGGTGACGGTGACGACGGGGACCACCGCGCGTCGCGCCGCTTCCGAGAGCTGCTGGGTGACCGGGCCGGAGGTCTGGCTGTTCACCACCACGGCGGAGACCTCGCGCTTGTTGATCAGGTCGAGCACGGTGGCCAGGTCGGCCGGCGACGGGTCGCCGCCCTCCTCCATGGCGTTGGCGAACGACGGCGGTGTCTTGTCCGCGATCCCTGCGTTGCGCAGCGCGTAGTAGGCGACGGGCTCGGTGGACACCACCGAGGAGCCCGGATGGGCCTGTCCGATGCCGTGCTGAGCGAGGATCAGCGTGTCCAGATCCGAGCCGAACTTGTCGGCGTTGGCGCTGTAGTCCGCGGCGTGCTCGGCGTCGCTCTTGCCCAGTGTGTCGGCGATGTTCTCGGCGACGATCTTGACGGTGGGGAGGTCGTAGAACAGGTGCTCGTTCGCCGGTGGCTGGTCGGGTGACAGCGAGGCCGCGTCGATCGTCGGGATGTCGTGCGAGTCCTTCAACACGTCTTCCATCCAGTGGTCGTAGTGGTCACCGTTGTAGACGACCAACGAGGCGTCGGCGATCTGGGCTACCTGCGCGGGGCTGGCCTCGAAGGAGTGCGGGTCCTCCACGGTGCCGGTGACGATCGATGCCACGGTGGCGTGGTTACCGACGACGGTGGCCGCGACGCTGCCCCAGACGTCGGTGGACGCGACGACGTTGAGGGTGCCGTGTTCGGTGTTCGGGGGGCTCTGCGAACAGCCGGTCAGGGTGAGTAGGGCGGCCATCGCGACTGACGGCACGGCAACGAGGGCTCGCATGGGCAACTCCTGATACAAATGAAAATCGTTTCCAATAACCGGGGACCAATGTAGCGCATCGGCGCCGGTGCGTGCACACCGCCGGGTGGACGGTGATCCCACTAACTACGGCGATCCACTAACGTCTGAATGCATGTCCAGGTCTCCGGCGCCGCGCCGACGGGCGACCCTGGCCTCGCTGGCCGCCGAGCTCAAGGTGTCGCGCACCACGGTCTCGAACGCCTACAACCGCCCCGATCAACTCTCGGCCGAACTGCGGGAGCGCGTGCTCTCGACGGCCAAGCAGCTCGGTTATCCCGGGCCCGACCCGGTGGCTCGTTCCCTGCGGACCCGCAAAGCCGGTGCGGTGGGCCTGATCATCACCGAACCGCTGAACTACTCGTTCTCCGATCCGGCCGCGCTGGACTTCGTCGCGGGTCTCGCCGAATCGTGTGAGGGGGTCGGGCAGGGATTGCTGCTGGTGGCGGTCGGCCCGAACCGAAGCGTCAGCGACGGCACGGCCGCGGTGCTTGCCGCGGGCGTGGACGGGTTCGTCGTCTATTCGGCCTCCGACGACGACCCGTACCTGCCGGTGGTGCTGCAGCGTCACCTGCCCGTCGTCGTCGTCGACCAGCCCAAGGACGTCGCCGGGGCGTCGCGGGTCGGTATCGACGACAGGGCTGCGATGCGCGGCCTCGCCGAGCACGTGCTCGAACTCGGGCACCGCGAGATCGGGCTGCTGACCATGCGGTTAGGCCGCGACTGGCCACACGGTGACGTCCGGCCGGCTGTCGCCGACCCGGAGCGGGTCCGCAACCCGGAGTTCCAGGTGCAGAGCGAACGCATCCTCGGGGTCTACGACGCGTTGGCGGCCGCAGGTCTGGACCCGGGCGCGCTGACCGTGGTGGAGAGCTACGAGCACCTGCCGACCTCGGGCGGTGCGGGCGCCGACGTCGCGCTGGAGGCCAATCCCCGGATCACCGCGCTCATGTGCACCGCCGACGTTCTCGCCCTCTCGGCGATGGACCGGTTGCGGGCCCGCGGGGTGTACGTGCCGGGACAGATGACGGTGACGGGTTTCGACGGAGTGCCCGAAGCGCTGTCGCGTGGGCTGACCACGGTGCGCCAGCCGAGTGTCGAAAAGGGCAGGCGCGCAGGCGAATTGCTGCACCATCCGCCGCGTTCGGGGCTGCCGGCGGTGGAGATCCTCGACACCGAGTTGGTGCGCGGTCGGACGTCCGGGCCCCCGGCCTAACCTTCCGCGCGAACCGACAGCAGATACGCCAGCGCGGCAGCGACGTCCTCGGGCGCATCCACCCGGTACGCGGCTGCGGTCTCGCCCGGACCCACCTTGACCCCGATGTCGCCGTCGGTCAGCCGCCGGAACGCCTTCTCGTCGGTCACGTCGTCACCGAAGAACACCACGGCGTCGGCGCGGTGTTCGGCGCGCAAGATGTCCAGCGCCTCACCTTTGTCGGTGTCGATGACGGCGAACTCCAGCACCGCTTTGCCCGTCGTGACGTGCACGTCCCAGCTCTCGGCGGCGTCCCACGCCGCGGCCAGCGCCGCCTCGCCGTCGGCATCGGAGGCGTTGCGGACGTGCAGCGCGACGCTCGCGGGTTTGGTCTCGACGGTGACGCCCGGCTTGTCGGCGGCGACCGCCGACAGGGTCTCGGTGATGGTGGCCAGCAGGTCGGTGTCGATGTCGTGGGCGAACCCGGCGTCGAATTCCGCGCCGTGGCTGCCGACGAGGTGAACCTCGGTGGGCATCGACGAGAGCGTGCGCAGATCCCGCAGCGCGCGCCCGGAGATCAACGCCGCCTCGGTGTCCGGCAGCGCTGCCAACGCGATCAGCGCGTCACCGGCAGCGGGCAGCGGGCGCGCGTCGGCGGGGTTCGAGACGATCTCCGACAGCGTGCCGTCGAAGTCGGAGGTGACGAGCAGGCGCGGCGAGCGCGCAGCGGCGTCGAGGGCGGTGGACAGCTCCGGCGGCAGCACGCCTTCAGATCCTAGGTTGCTCGCCGTCTCCGATGAGCAGCCGCATCGCGAGGTCAAGACGCTTGCTGACGTCAGTGGCCGAGGCGCGGCGGGTCAACCAGGCCAACAGATTCGACAGCCACACATCGGAGATCACGCGGGCGATGTGGTACTGATCCTCGGTCGGCTCACCCTCGCTCATCGCCCGGGCGAACATGGAGTCCATCAGCTTGCCGACGTAGTCGACCTCCCCGGCGGCCGAGGCGTCGGCGAACACGAACGCCCGCGTCATCGCCTCGGTGAGCAGGGGGTTGCGCTGCATGGCGCGGTTGAGCTTGCCGACCATGATGTTGAGCCGCTGATAGGGCGTCGCGCCGGCGGCCAGCACGGAGCGGTCCGTCTTGGCGTCGATGCGTTCGAATTCGCGGCCCAGCGCGGAGACCAGCAGGTGGACCTTCGACGGGAAGTAGCGGTACAGGGTGCCCACGGCGACGTCGGCACGTTCGGCGACCGCCCGCATCTGCACGGCCTCGTAGCCGCCTTTCGAGGCGATCGCCAGGGTTGCGTCCAGGATGCGCTTGCGGCGTTCGCGCTGCGCCTCGGACCCCAACTCCGACTCCGCCAGCACGGCGACATTCATCACCTGTCGGGGGCGGGCGTCCGCTCCCGCACCGTCAGCGCGTGCCGACGGCCCTGTAGCGGACTGAGACGACCCGGACATGTGGCGTGGCTCCTTCGGTGTTCTGCTGTGGTGCGGCCTGCGATGCGACCGAGGAAAACGATACGCACACCAGTCGCGACTTTCTCGCCGCCCACCAGTGCCGCCAACGATCTGGTCTGCTGCGATGGCGGTCGACTTGACTGCCGAACGCTGGCACTATTAGAACACGTTCTAGTGGGAAGCACGGGGTTCTCACCCAAAGCCTAGGAGTCACGGTGCCGGCAACCATCAGCGACGATCAGTCCGCCGCACGGGAGCTGGTGCGCGATTGGGCGTCGGGGTCGACGTCGCTGGAGGCCGCTCGCGACGTCGAGCAGGGCTCTCCCGATGCGTGGCGCGCGCCCTTCGAGGCGCTGGCGGCGCTGGGCATCTTCGGGGTGGCACTGCCCGAGGATCTCGGCGGCGCCGACGGCACGATCTCCGATCTGTGCGCGATGCTCGAGGAGGCCGCCGCCGGTCTGATTCCCGGCCCGGTGGCCACGACCGCGCTGGCCACGCTGGTGCTCGACGGCTCCCACGGCGAGCTCGTCGAAGCGCTGGCGGCAGGAGCGCGGACGGCCGGTGTCGCGCTGCACGCCGAGCTGACGCTGACCGGCGAGACGGTGTCCGGCGTTGCTCCGACGGTGTTGGGCGCGACCGCCGACGGCGTGCTGCTGCTCCCTGCCGGTGAGGTGTGGGTGCTGGTCGATGCGGCGGCCAACGGGGTCGTCGTCGAACCGGTGAAGGCCACGGACTTCTCGCGCCCGCTGGCCCGGGTGACGTTCGACGAGGCGCCCGCCACGGTGATCGCCGTACCGGCGGGCAGGAGCGAAGCGACACGGGGAGTGGTATCTGCGCAGCGCGTGGTGGACCTCGCCGCGACGGTCGCGGCCGCCGAAGCCGCCGGGGTGGCCCGCTGGCTGCTGACGACCGCGACCGAGTACGCGAAGGTGCGCGAGCAGTTCGGCAAGCCGATCGGCAGCTTCCAGGCCATCAAGCACATGTGCGCCGAGATGCTGCTGCGCAGCGAGCAGGCGTCGGTGGCAGCAGCGGATGCGGCGCGGGCAGCCAGCCAGACCGACACCGACGACGAGCAGCTGTCAATCGCCGCGGCGCTGGCAGCGTCGGTGGGGATCGAGGCGGCGAAGGCCAACGCGAAGGACTGCATCCAGGTTCTGGGAGGTATCGGCATCACCTGGGAGCACGACGCGCACCTGTATCTGCGTCGCGCCTACGGCACCAGCCAGTTCCTCGGCGGCCGGTCGCACTGGCTGCGACGAGTGGCCGCGCTGACGCAGCAGGGGGTGCGCCGCGAGCTGCACGTAGACCTCGACTCGGTCGCAGATCTACGACCCGAAATCGCCTCCGCGGTGGCCGAAGTCGCCGCCGCACCGCAGGATCGCAGGCAGGTCGTGATGGCCGAGACGGGGCTGCTGGCACCCCACTGGCCACGGCCGCACGGCCGCGACGCGGGCCCGGCCGAGCAGCTGCTCATCGACCAGGAACTGGCCGCGGCCGGGATCATCCGGCCGGACCTCGTGATCGGGTGGTGGGCGGTCCCCACCATCCTCGAGCACGGCAGTGCCGAGCAGATCGAGCAGTTCGTCCCGCCGACGCTGCGCGGGGACCTGCAGTGGTGCCAGCTGTTCAGCGAGCCGGGTGCCGGCTCGGACCTGGCCGCACTGCGCACCAAAGCTGTTCGGGCCGAGGGCGGTTGGAAGCTCACCGGGCAGAAGGTGTGGACCTCGGCGGCGCAGAAGGCGCACTGGGGGGTGGCGCTGGCGCGTACGGACCCGGAGGCTCCGAAACACAAGGGCATCACGTACTTCCTGATCGATATGACGAGTCCGGGCATTGTGATCCGTCCGCTGCGTGAGATCACCGGCGACGAACTGTTCAACGAGGTCTTCTTCGACGACGTGTTCGTCCCCGACGAGATGGTGGTCGGCGCGGTCAACGACGGCTGGAAGCTGGCGCGCACCACGCTCGCCAACGAGCGGGTCGCGATGGCGCAGGGCACCGCGCTGGGCAATCCGATGGAGGAGCTGCTGCGCGCGCTGTCGGAAGCGGATGTCGATGACGCGCAACAGGATCGGCTCGGTGAGCTGATCGTCACCGCCCAGGTGGGCTCGCTGTTGGATCAGCGCATCGCCCAGCTCGCGGTCGGTGGTCGCGATCCCGGCCCGCAGGCCAGCGCTCGCAAGCTCATCGGCGTGCGGTATCGCCAGGCGCTGGCGGAGTTCCGCATGGAGCTGTCCGATGGTGCGGGCGCGGTGGAGAACCAGCAGGTGCACGACTTCCTGAACACACGGTGCCTGACCATCGCCGGGGGCACCGAGCAGATCCTGCTGACGATGGCGGGGGAGCGCCTACTCGGATTGCCGCGTTAGCCGAAGCGGGTCTGTGCGCAGGCGGTCGGCGTGGTCAGGTTGACCCCGCTGTAGACCACCTGGATCTGCGAGCACGCGATGAAATCGGCGCCGGTCGCGGGTAATCCGTTCTCCCACTGCGTGGGAACGGAGTCGCCGTCCGAGGTGAATCGCGCGATGTCTCCGCCGCCGAAGTAGGTGATGGACAGCTCGACGTCGTTGAGTGAGCGGTACATCTTGGACAGCACGTTCTCGTGGTTGGCGCCCTTGAGCTCGCGCGGGTTGCCCGACGGCGCGCTGTACCACGCCTGCTGCCAGACGTTGCGGTCCGAGCTGCGCAGCGTGACGGTCTGGCGCGCCCAGGTGTCACCGGGGAAGCCGGTGGGTCCGCTCGGGGTCAGCAGGCTCGCGGTGGTGGTGAAGAAGCACCGGGCCTGGGCTGAATCGCAGTTGGCCGAGACCTGCATCTGGATCGACGTGGCGGGGTCGACGGCGATCGAGCTGGTCTTGGTGTCCGATGCCGCGACGGCCGTGGCAGGCTGCACGAGGGCCGCCATCGTCAGGGCCGTCGCACCTACTATCGCGAGCCGCTTCATTCTGGCGAACCTAGCGCGCTGCTCACTCGTCATAGGTCACTTCGACCGAATCCGACAACGGGTGGGCCTGACACGCCAGGATCAGGCCCTCGTCGAGGTCCTGTTGTTCGAGGACGTCGTTGACCTCCATCTCGATGTCGCCCGCTTTCTTGACGACCGCACACGCTCCGCAGTGGCCCTCGCGGCACGAGAAGGGTGCGTCGAGCCCTTTGTCGAGCAGCACGTCGAGCAACTTCGCGCGTCGCGGCCAGCTCAGTTCGTGGGTGGTGCCGTCCAGCGTCACGACTGCGGTCGCGGGTCCCTCGTCGCCGTCATCGGTGTCGTCGAGTACCACCGCGGCGAACGGATCCGAGTCCAGGGACTTGAACACCTCGATGTGCACACGCTCGGGCGCCGCGCCGCACGCGGTCAGTGCGTCCTGCGCTGCCGCCATGAAGGGGCCGGGCCCGCAGAGGAACGCCTCGCGGTCGCGGTACGGGGCGAGCAGCGCCGCCAGCGCGGCAGCGCTGGGCAACCCCTGCACGGACTCCAGCCAGTGCACCATCGTCAAACGATCGGGATGCGCGGCCGCGAGCTCGCGCAGCGCCGCGGCGAAGATCACCGAGTCCTGGTCGCGGTTGGCGTAGACGAGGGTGACTTGCCCGCTGCCCTGATCCAGCGCGGATTTCAGGATCGCCATCATCGGCGTGATGCCGCTGCCCGCGGCCAGCAGCAGGAAGTCGGTGTCGAGATCCACGGGGACGAAGGTGCCCGACGGGGCCAGCACGTGCATGCGCATGCCGGCGTGGGCGTTGTCGCAGAGCCAGTTGGACGCGTATCCGTCGGCGGTGCGCTTGACGGTGACGGTGAGGGGGTCGCCGGTGAAGGGCGAGCTGCACAGCGAGTAGCAGCGGGCGACCGAGCCGGTCCGGTCGCTGGGCACCCGCAGGGTCAGGAACTGCCCCGGCCGGTACCGCAGCTTGTCGGCGGGCACCCCGTCGGTCGCGGTGAACACCAGCGAGCGGGCGTCGGCCGTCTCGTCGATCACCTCGGCGATCTCCAGCTCGAGCACGTGCGCACCCAAAGGCTCGTCGGTCACAGGCGGCTCTCTCTTCCACACCGTCGGGGGTCAATAACTAGAACAGGTTACAGAAATGAATGTCCGCAGGTCCAGCCGTCACAGGACACCGCTACTCGACACAAATCGTAACGTGTTCTAATCTTTGTGCAGGTCCCTACTCCTGGGAGGCAAAACCAGTGACGTCCATTGAACAGCGCGACGTGCAGTCCGTTCTCGCCGGCATCGATGATCTTCTGCCGCGCATCGCCAAGCGTGCCCCGGCCGCCGAGGAACTGCGCCGCCTGCCCGACGAGACCGTCGCCGAGCTCGACGAGGTCGGCTTCTTCAAGCTGCTCCAGCCGGAGCAGTGGGGCGGCTTGCAGTGCGATCCGACGCAGTTCTACGAGGCCGTGCGCCGCATCGCGAGCGCATGCGGGTCGACGGGCTGGGTGTCCTCCATCATCGGCGTGCACAACTGGCATCTCGCGCTCTTCGATCAGCAGGCCCAGGAAGACGTGTGGGGCGACGATCCCACGGTCCGGATCTCCTCGTCGTACGCGCCGATGGGGGCGGGCACCGTCGTCGACGGCGGCTACCTGGTCAGTGGTGCGTGGCAGTGGTCCTCGGGCTGCGACCACGCCACGTGGGCGTTCCTGGGTGGTCCGGTGATCAAGGACGGTCGCCCGGTCGACTTCGGCAGCTTCTTGATCCCGCGCTCCGACTACCGCATCGATGATGTGTGGAATGTGGTGGGGCTCAAGGCCACCGGCAGCAACACCGTCGTCGTCAAGGACATCTTCGTCCCGCGGCACCGGTTCCTGTCGTACAAGTCGATGAACGACGGCACCGCCGGTGGATATGAGACCAATTCGGCGCCGGTCTACAAGATGCCGTGGGGCACCATGCATCCGACCACGATCAGTGCGCCGATCATGGGCATGGCCTACGGCGCCTACGACGCTCACGTCGAACACCAGGGCAAGCGGGTCCGTGCCGCGTTCGCAGGCGAGAAGTCCAAGGAGGATCCGTTCGCCAAGATCCGGATCGCCGAGGCGGCCAGCGACATCGATGCGGGATGGCGTCAGCTGATCGGCAACGTCGGCGAGGAATACCGGTTGCTGCAGGCAGGACAGGAGATCCCGTTCTCTTTGCGCGCCTGTGCCCGACGCGACCAGGTACGCGCCACCAAGCGCGCCATCGAGTCGATCGACCTGCTGTTCGAGGCCTCCGGTGCCACGGCGCTCAATCTGGACCAGCCAGTGCAGCGGTTCTGGCGTGACGCGCATGCGGGCCGGGTGCACGCGGCCAACGAGCCCGAGCGCGCCTACCTGATCTTCGGCAACGACGCGTTCGGTCTCCCGCCCCAGGACACGATGGTGTGATGACCTCGTTCGCCGCCGAAGCTGCTGCGCAGCAGGAGATCACGTTCGAGTCCACCTCGCGTTACGCGCAGGTTCGAGACGACATGCGGCTGCACTACCACGAGGCGGGCGACCCGGCCTCGCCCACGGTGGTGCTGCTGCACGGCGGCGGGCCCGGCGCGTCGAGCTGGTCGAACTTCAGCCGCAACATCGGCGTGCTGGCCCGCCACTTCCACGTGCTGGCCGTCGATCAGCCCGGTTACGGGCATTCTGACAAGCACACCGAACACGAGCAGTACAACCGCTACAGCGCTACCGCGCTGCTCGGCCTGTTCGACCAGCTGGGCATCGAACGCGCTGCGCTGGTGGGTAATTCGCTCGGCGGCGGCACCGCGGTGCGTTTCGCGCTGGACAACCCGAAGCGGGCAGGCAGGCTGGTGCTGATGGGTCCGGGCGGGCTGAGCGTGAACCTCTTCGCTCCGGATCCGACCGAGGGCGTCAAGCTCCTGGGCCGCTTCGCCAACGACCCGACCCGAGAGAACATCGAGAAGTTCCTCCGCATCATGGTGTTCGATCAGTCGCTGATCACGCCCGAGCTGGTGGAGGAGCGCTTCCAGATCGCCAGCACCCCGGAATCGCTGGCCGCCACCAAGGCGATGGGAAAGTCGTTCGCGGGTGCGGACTTCGAGCTCGGCATGATGTGGCGCGACGTGTACAAGCTGCGCCAGCCCGTGCTGTTGATCTGGGGCCGCGAGGATCGGGTCAACCCGCTCGACGGCGCTCTGGTCGCACTGAAGCAGATCCCTCGCGTGCAACTGCACGTGTTCGGGCAGTGCGGGCATTGGGCGCAGTTGGAGAAGTTCGACGAGTTCAACAAGCTGACCATCGATTTCCTCGGAGGGTGACGTCGTGACGATCCGTTCGCTCGGATACCTGCGTGTCGAGAGCACCGACGTCGCCGCGTGGCGGGAGTACGGGCTCAAGGTGCTCGGCATGGTGGAGGGCTCCGGCCCCACCGAGGGGGCGCTCTATCTGCGGATGGACGAGTTCCCGGCCCGGCTGGTCATCGTGCCCGGCGACCACGACCGCCTCATGGTCTCCGGCTGGGAGACCGCGAACGCCGCTGCGCTGCAGGAGGTTCGGCAACGCCTCGACGTGCACGGCACGCCGTACAAGGAGGCCACCGCGAGCGAGCTCGCGGAACGGCGCGTCGACGAGATGATCGTGTTCGACGATCCGTCGGGGAACACGATCGAGGTGTTCCACGGGGTCGCGCTGGAGCACCGCCGCGTGGTCAGCCCGTACGGCCACAAGTTCGTCACCGAGGAGCAGGGGTTGGGGCACGTCGTGCTCACCACCCGCGACGACGTCGAGACGCTGCACTTCTATCGTGACGTGCTCGGCTTCAGCCTTCGCGACTCGATGAAGCTGCCGCCGCAGCTGGTCGGCCGCCCGGCCGACGGCGCGCCGGCGTGGTTGCGGTTCCTCGGGGTGAACCCGCGCCACCACAGCCTGGCGTTCATGCCCGGCGAGACACCAAGCGGCATCGTGCATCTGATGGTCGAGGTGGAAAGCGCCGACGACGTCGGCCTGTGCCTGGACCGTGCGTTGCGCCGCAAGGTCAAGATGTCGGCGACCCTCGGCCGGCACGTCAACGACAAGATGCTGTCGTTCTACATGAAGACACCGGGTGGGTTCGACATCGAATTCGGTTGCGAGGGGCTCGAAGTCGACGACCACAGCTGGGTGGCGCGGGAGAGCACCGCGGTCTCGCTGTGGGGACACGACTTCAGCGTGGGCTTCAAATAGCAGTGTCCGGCGCACCGATCGACCCGCGCACATTCCGCAATGTGCTGGGCCAGTTCTGTACGGGCATCACGGTCATCACGACGGTTCACGACGACGTTCCGGTGGGCTTCGCCTGCCAGTCGTTCGCCGCGCTGTCGCTGGACCCGCCGCTGGTCCTGTTCTGTCCGACGAAGGTCAGTCGGTCCTGGCAGGCCATCGAGGCCAGCGGGAAATTCTGCGTGAACGTCCTGCACGAGAACCAGAAGGACGTGTCGGCGCGCTTCGGGTCTCGTGAGCCGGACAAGTTCGCCGAGATCGATTGGTCGTTGTCGCCGTTGGGGTCGCCGATCATCGGCGGGACACTGGCCCACATCGACTGCACGGTGGCCTCGGTGCACGACGGTGGCGACCATTTCGTCGTGTTCGGGGCGGTGCACTCGCTGTCCGATGTGCCCCACAAGAAGCCGCGGCCGCTGCTGTTCTACCAGGGTCAGTACACGGGCATCGAGCCCGACAAGACGACGCCGGCGGACTGGCGCAACGACCTCGAGGCGTTCCTCACCGCCACCACTGACGACACCTGGCTCTAGCCTGCCCGCTCGGCCGCCCCCTGCAGCAGCGAGTCGACGAAATTCAGATGTGACGGCAGCGCTTTGGCCCACATCGCCCGAGCCACCGGGTGGGCCATCCGGGCGAAGGTGGCGAACTCGATCCCATCTCGGGTTACCCGCGTGACCAGCTGACCGGTCAGGCCGAGGGGTGAATCACCCTGGAGCAGTATGTAATCGGCGCCTCGATGGACTATGGGCCAGCCCGCGATTACGTCGCGTCCACGGTGATGCACCCGCAGTCCCAGCATCGTCCAGCCGGCTGTCAATCGTGCCCGCATCGCGGCCGGAGGCCCTTCGAGGATCTCGCGTGCCCACTGTTCGGGCGTTCTACCGCCGGCAGCGTCGGTGGACAGCAGGTGGGTGTCGACGTGGTCGATGCGGTCGAGAGTGCAGAACGCGCGCAGCGTGTCGGCATCGGGCTCCATAGATGCAGAACAGTACTGTATCTATTATGGCGCCACCAGTACGAACTTCTCGGGAACTCTGGATCGACACCGGGCTGGACCTGTTGGCCACTGACGGACCCGGCGCGGTCCGGGTGGAGGTGCTTGCCCAGCGGCTCGGCGTGACGCGCGGCGGCTTCTACCGACAGTTCGGAGGACGAGCGGAGTTGGTCGACGCGATGCTCGACACGTGGGAGGGTCGCAGCATCGACGACGTCCGCCGCCGTGTCGAGGCCGAGGGCGGGGACGCCGTCGTCAAGGCACGCAAGGCCGGAATGCTGACGTTCGCGCCTGATCTCCTTCCGACCGATCTGGCCGTGCGGGAGTGGGCGCGGCGGGATGCGGCGGTCGCGGCGCGGTTGCGTCGGGTCGACAACCGCAGGATGGACTACCTGCGGGAGCTGGTCTCCACGATGTCCGCTGACGCCGAGGACGTCGAAGCCCGGGCGATGCTGGCGTTCTCCTTGGTAATCGGTGACCACCTGATTGCGGCGGACCAATTCGTCGGAGGCCGGGCAGCGGTGCTGCGTGCTGCCACCCGGCTGGTCCTCGGCTGAATCACACGCCTGTCATTCATCCCCAATGTGGACAACCCTGTGGATGAACGAGACGATCGTGTCACTCACCTGCCGGTGAACGGTCTCGTTGAGGATGTCGTGCCGGGCACCGGAGAACTCGACCAGCTCTAGCGCCGCAATCGTCTCGGCATAGGCGCGGACGGCGCTGACCGGCGCGATCGGATCGTTGGCGCCGTGAACGGCAAGGGTCGGCAGCGCCAATGTCGGCAGCTCGGAGCCGAACCGGTCCCACGCCCGGTCCAGCTCACGGGCCAGGGCGCGGCTGTCGGCCTCGACGAAGGCAAGCGGGTCGTTGACCATCGAGTCGAGGTAGAACGGATCGGCCGACAGCCACGACGGGTCCAGGTCGAGCGACGTGTCCACGTCGAGCAGCTCGGGCACCGGCACCAGTGGCGCCCCGGAGATGACGGCGCCGGCGTACTCGTCGCCGTGCTCGAGCGCACGCACCAGCGTGACGACGGCACCGTAGGAGTGACCCTGCGCGATCACCGGGATACCGGGGTGTGCGTCAGTGGCGAGCTCGGCGAGGCTCTCGGCCAGCGCCGAGCTGTCCTCGATGGTGCCGACGTCACCGCGGTCGCCGCCGGTCAGACCGTGGCCGAACTGATCGACGGCCCACAGGTCGATGCCCGCCGCGTTGAGCGCGAACCCGTACCGGTGGTAGACCCCGGTGTGCTCTCCGAAACCGTGCAGGAAGACGACGGAGGCTTTGGGACCTTCGGCCGCCCAGTGCCGGTAGTAGGCGCGTCCGCGGGGATGGTCGCGGGGATGGTCGAGGAAGGGCATGCCTCACGCTAGACGGCGCCGAGCAGGACGTCGCGCTGGTCATCCATGCGCGCTCTGATCGCGTCGACGACGGCAGCCACTTCGGGCCTGCGCCGTGTCTCGGGCCGGGCGACGAGCCAGTAGGCGAGCCGGACAGACACGGTGTCGGGCAGCACCCGGACGAGATCGCCGTGCCGGTCGGCCATGAAGCAGGGCAGGAGACCGAGGCCGGCGGCTGCTCTGGTGGCCTCGACGTGGACGAACACGTTGGTCGAGGTGACTGATTCACGCATCGCAGGGGCGAAGCTGGTCGCCAGGTCCAGATCGTCGACCTGCAGCATGGAATCGATGAAGTACACCAGCGGGAAGCGGTGCAGGTCGGCCAAATCCGCGGGTGCTCCGTGCTCGGCGAGGTAGTCCCGCGAGCCGTAGAGGCCCAGGCAGTAGTCGCCCAGGCGCAGCGCGGTGGCCCGGTGCACCCGGGGCTCGCTCCCGGGTCCGGCGACCACCACCTCGAGGTCGAGTCCCGAGCGCTGCTGGGTGGCGCGCCGGGTCGCGGCCACGATCTCGACCGCGACCTTCGGGTGCCTGCGCTGCACCGAGGCGGCGGCGGGTGCGGCGATGTAGGCGGAGAACCCGTCGGTGGCCGACAACCGGACGACGCCTTCGAGCGCGCGGTTGCCTGCCGCGTCGACGGTCAGTGAGCGCACCGCCGATTCGACGGCCTCGGCTGCCGCCAGCGCGTCCCGGCCGAGCTCGGTGAGCTCCCAGCCGCCGGCAACCCGAGCCAACACCCGCCCGCCCATCGCTTGTTCCAGCGCGGTGATGCGACGGCTGATCGTCGTGTGGTTGAGGTTCAGCTCTTCCGCCGCCGTGGTGTATCGACCCGTGCGTCCGACGGCAAGGAGTACGAGCAGATCGTCGGCACTCGGTCGGCGCGCAGCTGGTGTCACTTCTGCATTTTTGCAGATCCGTGGTGCGGTTTTGACCATTGCTGCGGTGGGTAGCTGCAGGAATACTCATTGCCATCTGTGGTCGGCATCACAACAAAGGGGTGTGAATTGAGTACGCAACAGGACGCCGGGTCGGTCACGACCGGCCTCAAGCGCGTCGTCGCGGCATCGATGGCCGGCACTGTCGTCGAGTGGTACGAGTTCTTTCTCTACGCCACCGCGGCCACGCTGGTGTTCAACAAGGTGTTCTTCGCCGAGGGCACGAGTGAGGCGGCGGGGCTGATCGCGGCGCTGCTGACCTATGCGGTCGGCTTCATCGCCCGTCCGCTCGGCGGCATCGTCTTCGGGCACTTCGGCGACAAGTACGGTCGAAAGAAGCTGTTGCAGTTCGCGATCCTGCTCGTCGGCGTCGTGACGTTCCTGATGGGCTGCCTACCCACCTACGCGCAGATCGGGGTGTGGGCGCCGATCCTGCTCGTGCTGTTGCGATTCCTGCAGGGCTTCGCGGTCGGCGGTGAGTGGGGCGGCGCGGTACTGCTGGTTGCCGAGCACAGCCCGAGCAAGGACCGCGCGTTCTGGGCGAGCTGGCCGCAAGCCGCGGTGCCCGTCGGCAACATGCTGGCCACCGTGGTGCTGCTGGTGCTCACCGGCACGCTGTCCGACGAAGCGTTCCTGTCGTGGGGCTGGCGCGTGGCGTTCTGGCTGTCCGCGGTGGTCGTGCTCATCGGCTACTACATCCGCACCAAGGTCACCGACGCGCCGATCTTCGTGGAGGCGCAGCAGGAGGTCGAGCGCGTCAAGGCGGTCTCCTACGGCGTGTTCGAGGTGCTGAAGCGTTATCCCCGTGGGGTTTTCACGGCCATGGGACTGCGGTTCGCCGAGAACATCATGTACTACCTCGTCGTCACGTTCTCGATCGTCTACCTCAAGACCCATGTGGGCGCCGACACCGGCGACATCCTGTGGTGGCTGCTGGCCGCGCACTTCGTGCACTTCTTGGTCATCCCGCAGGTCGGCAAGCTCTCCGACCGATTCGGGCGCCGCCCTGTGTACATGGTCGGTGCCGCGCTCGCCGCGACGTGGGGCTTCTTCGCCTTCCCGATGATGAACAGTGGCGATTACCTGCTGATCATGGCGGCGATCATCCTCGGCCTGATGATCCACTCGCTGATGTACGCGCCGCAGCCGGCGATCATGGCCGAGATGTTCCCGACGCGGATGCGCTACTCGGGTGTCTCGCTGGGCTATCAGGTCACGTCGATCGTGGCGGGCTCGCTAGCGCCGGCCATCGCGACCTGGCTTCTCGACGACTTCGGGACCTGGGTGCCGATCGCGATCTACCTCGCCGGCGCCGCCGTCATCACCTTCATCGCTGCGTGGTTCACCCGCGAGACCAACGGCCTGGACCTCAAGACGCTCGACGAGGCCGACCGCGAGCAGCTGGCGAAGGCGGGCATCGCATGAGTGGGCCGGGCATGAGTGGGCCGGGCATGAGTGGGCCGGGCATGAGCGAGCTGCAGGGACGCACCGCTCTGGTGACGGGTGGAGCCAGCGGAATCGGCGCCGCGTGCGCACGCGAACTCGCCTCGCGCGGCGTGTCCGTCACGGTCGCCGACATCGACGACGTCGGCGCCAAGGCGCTGGCGCAGGAGATCGGCGGTACTGCGTGGTCGCTGGATCTGTCCGACGTCACCGCGCTCGAGGATCTGCGCCTCGAGGTCGACATCCTGGTCAACAACGCCGGCATCCAGAGCATCAGCGAGATCGCCGAGTTTCCGCCTGACCGCTTCCGCACAATGTTGGCGCTGATGGTGGAGGCGCCGTTCCTGCTGATCCGGGCGGCGCTACCGCACATGTACCGCGAAAGCTATGGGCGCGTCATCAACATCTCGTCCATCCACGGGCTGCGGGCCTCGCCCTTCAAGGTGGCCTACGTGACGGCCAAACATGCGCTCGAGGGGCTGTCCAAGGTGACCGCGCTGGAAGGCGGCCCGCACGGCGTCACCAGCAACTGCGTCAGCCCGGGTTACGTGCGCACCCCGTTGGTGACAAAGCAGATCGCCGATCAGGCGCGAACACATAACATCGCGGAAGATCAGGTCATCACGGACATCCTCCTCAAGGAGAGTGCTGTCAAGCGGCTCGTCGAGCCGGAAGAGGTGAGCGCATTGGTGGCATGGCTGGCGACACCGGCGGCGGGCATGGTGACGGGAGCGTCGTACACGATGGACGGCGGATGGAGCGCCCGTTGACGGCGACGACCGACGCGCCTCAGTGGGTGCCCTCCGACGACGACGTCAGCGGCGCCCGTGTCACCGATTTCGCGCGCTTCGCCGAAGGGCGGACGGGCGGTGCGTATCCGGACTACCACGCGCTGTGGCAGTGGTCGGTCGACGACATCGAGGGATTCTGGTCGGCGCTGTGGGACTACTTCGATCTCGGTGAGCGTGGTCCTAGCGTGCTCGAGAGCACCGATATGCCTGGCGCGCAGTGGTTTCCCGCAACGATGTGCAACTACGTCGACGTGATCGTGCGCAACGCCCGTTCCGATCGCCCTGCGATCATCTCGGTCAGCGAGAGCGGGCCGGACCGTGAGATGTCGTGGGACGAATTGCTGCGCCGCGCAGCGGCATTCGCGGACAAGCTGCGTGCCAGTGGCGTGACGGCCGGCGACCGGGTGGTCGGGTATCTGCCCAACATCGCCGAGGCGGTGATTGCCTTTCTCGCTACGGCGAGCATTGGCGCGGTATGGAGCGCGTGCGGTCAGGACTACTCGGCGAAGGCCGCGCTGGATCGTCTCGGCCAGCTGGAGCCGACTGTGCTCGTGGCCGCCGACGGCTATCACTTCGCCGGCAAGTATCGAGACAAGCAGGCCGATGTGGCAGCCCTGCGTGACGGATTGCCTACGCTGCGTGCCACGTTCACGCTGGCCGATCTCGAGGAGAAGAGCCCGCACGGTCTCGACAGCGTCGCGGTGCCGTTCGACCACCCGCTGTGGATCCTGTTCTCCTCGGGCACCACGGGATTGCCGAAGGGCATCATGCACGGTCATGGCGGCGTCGTCGTCGAGCATTTGAAAGCCGTTGCGCTGCAGTCTGACATCGGACCCGATGACACCTTCTTCTGGTACACCAGCCCCAGTTGGATGATGTGGAACTTCCAGGTGGCGGGTCTGCTGGTCGGCGCGACCATCGTCTGTTACGACGGCAGTCCGAATGCGCCGGAGCCCGACGCTCTCTGGGCTATCGCGGCTCGCGTCGGCGCGACGGTCCTGGGCACCAGTCCCGGTTATGTGCTGGGCTGCATCAAGGCCGACGTCCGCCCCGCTGCGACCCACGACCTCTCCGCGCTGCGCAGCATCGGCATCACGGGCTCGTCGCTGCCGGCGTCGTCGTCGCTGTGGTTGGCGGACAATGTCGGTGGCCAGATCGCCTCGATCAGCGGGGGCACCGATGTGGTGTCGGCGTTCATCGGTGGGGTCCGCACCGTCGCGGTGTGGCCGGGTGAGCTCTCGGTGCCGTTCCTCGGCGTGGCACTCGACTCCTGGGACGAATCGGGCGCACCCGTCCGCGGTGAGGTCGGCGAACTCGTCGTCACCAAGCCGATGCCGTCGATGCCGATCGCGTTCTGGAACGATCCCGACGGAAGTCGCTACCGCGACGCCTATTTCGACACCTACCCGGGGGTGTGGCGGCACGGAGACTGGATCACGATCACCGATCACGGCAGCGTCATCGTGCATGGGCGTTCCGACTCCACCCTGAACCGCCACGGCATCCGGATGGGCAGCTCCGACATCTACCAGGCCGTCGAGAGTCTTCCCGAGATCGCCGAGGCGCTGGTGATCGGCGCCGAACAACCCGACGGCGGTTACTGGATGCCCCTGTTCGTGGTCCTCGCCGAAGGAGCCGAGCTCGATGATGCTCTGCGACAACGCATCAACGACGCGATCCGCACTGAGGTCTCGCCGCGGCACGTCCCCGACGAGATAATCGTCGCGCCGGGCGTACCGCACACCCGCACCGGTAAGAAGCTCGAGGTCCCGATCAAGAAACTGTTCCAGGGCCGCGATGCAACCAAGGTCGTCGACCGCAGCGCCGTCGACGATCCGGACCTCCTCGATTGGTACGTCACGCAACGTCGCGCCTGACCAGGTCGATCGCAAGGATTCCTTCGACCACGCTGTAGCGGCGTCGTGTCGGTGGTCCGGGTAGTGGTGGTGCGGTGGAGTGGTAGGTCGCGCCGGTGGGGGTCCGGTAGTCGGCGCTGTGGTGGCCGTCGGTGTTGGTGGTGGTGACGTGCCAGCCGGGTGCTTCTTTGGCGTAGTTGCAGGCTGCGCAGGTGCCCAGCCCGTTGAGCGCTGAGGTGGGGCCACCCTCGCGGGCGGGGGTGGCGTGGTCGCGGTGCCGTATCGGGGCGTCGCAGTAGGGGGTGCGACAGGTCTGGTCGCGCAGCCCGATGAACATCGCCAACCCGGCCGGAAAGCGGCGGGCCGGTGATTCCATCGCGACCAGTTGCCCGCTCGACGGGTGGCGGTAGAGCCGCCGCAGCGTGGCCTTCGCGGCCTCGTCGGTGACGACATCCGACACCAGATCGCGCACCACCGCGGCCGGCACCGGGCCGTAGCCCTCGATCCAGCCGGGGCTGTCGTCGTCACCGAAGAGGGTGGTGTCGGCCATCACGAGGTTGACCGCGATCGGTACCGGCGCCTCGGCCGGGCGCGCGGTGACCCGGCGGTAGAGGGTGTCGGTCATGATTTGTCCGCGGGGGCGGCCATCGCCACACAGATCCGCCTCGCGTCGCAACGCTGCGTACACCCCGATGCCTTGGGATAGCGGCATCACCGCGGTCAGATACACCATCCCGTTGGGGGCCGGCCGGGTCGACACCGAGGCGCTCTGGGCGGCGCGTTCTTTGCGTTCGACGACCGCGGCGGCATCCAGGCGGGCGGCGATCGCGGCCGCGGCGGCCTCGATCCGGGCATTGCCCAACCCGACCAAGGCGCCCATGTCCGCACACATCTCTTCGTCGAGGGTGCGGCGATCCTCGACAGTGAGGCAGGCCGACTGTTTGACGATCAGGGTGGCCCGCCACTCGGTCAACACGCCGGCGTGCAGCGCGGCCAGGGTGTGGGGCATCTCCTCGACCAACGCCCGAGCGAACCCGAGATGTTGACCACCGCGGGCCGGGGAATCCAGGCGCGCCAACGCCACCTCCGAGGCCAACCCCCGACCCCGTCTCGCCGCCGGCATCCCCGCCGCGGTCTCAGCGGCGCGCCGCTTGGACGCCCATAACGCGGTGGCGCGGGCCTGCACCGCGGTAGCCTCCGCTTTGAGTCGTTCGCAGCGGGCGACAACCTCGCGCAGCTCAGCCTCCGTGGCCGACCCGTCGATATCGAACATCTGTGCGAACATGTCACCGACACTAGCGCGCCCCACCGACAAGTTCCGTCTGCGATTCCCGCTAGCTGTACCTGACACATGGCGGTCAGCCATGGCGACGACGGCGCGGCCGCGCGCGACGATCGAAGAGTCACGATCCGCCACGTCAGGAGAACGCTATGACCACGAAGGTCGCCCTCACCGCCGCCGTCGCAGGCCTGCTGATCGCCTTGGCACCCGCCGCTGCCGCGGACCCCACCGCCATGGCCGACGGGCGTTCGGGCGGTCCCGGTCAGCCCGTCGGCGCCGACCCGCTCATCCCGTTCGGCACGCTACCGATATCGCCGGTGCGGCTGGGCTACGTCGACAGCGACCATGACGAGGCCAACACCTCTGGCGGCGGAGTCGACACACCGTTCTGAGCGCCTGTCCCGTCAGGACCGCGCTGGATCCGCCAACACAGGAGCGAATGCCAGCTCGGCAGCCCCGATGACGACGGTCTCGCGACCCAGCGTCGCCGGCATGATGCGCACGAGATCGCGGGGGCCGCCCATGCTGCGGCGGCCCAACTCCTCCCGCAGGATCTCGCCCGCGTAGGCGGGGAAGGCACGTAGGAACCCGCCCAGCACCACCAGTCGCGGGTTCAGCATGTTGATCGCATTACCCAGCGCGATAGCCAACGCCCGGGCCTGTCGATGCAGCACTTCGCGTTCGGCATCGGTCGGGCACGGTTGAGCATCGCCGGGTCGGACTCTTTCCAGTTCGGCGATCAGCCGGGCCAAAGGCGCCTGTGTCACTTCGGTTTCCAGGCACCCCGTGCTGCCACAGTGGCAGCTCTCCGCTCCGCCGGTGAAGGTGTGGCCCAGTTCGCCCGCGTACCCCGCGACTCCCTCGAGAAGTCCACCGGCGACGACGAATCCGGCGCCGATGCCCGTGGTTCCCCCGTTGACGTAGATGAGGTGATCGGCGCCCTGGTGCTGCCCGAACAGATGCTCCGCGATGGCCCCGGCATTGGCGTCGTTGGCCGCGTACACAGGTAAACCTGTTGCGGTGCTGAGGAGTTCACCGATCTTGACATCGTGCCAGTCCAGATTCGGCGCGAGCTGGACCGTCGACTCCGGAGCGTGCACGAGCCCCGGTACCGCGACGCCGATCGCGGTGAGCGCGCTGGTATCCGGCAGCTCGCGCGCGACGCGGTCCACCACGTCGGCGGCCAACGCCACGGTCTCGGCCGGTGTCGGCACGCCCTTCGTCACGCAGCGAACCACCTCCAGCACGTTGCCGCCCATGGCCACCACCCCCACCGTGACGGCGTCGAGTTCCGGAATCACGGTGGCAGCCAGGACGCGCCTGCCGGGGCGCACCACAGGGCTGGGTCGACCCACCTGCGACAGCGGAGCGGCCGGCAGTTCCTCAGCCAGCCCGCGGGCCACCAGCTCCTCGACCAGATCCTTGATGGTCGACCGCGACAACGCCGTGCGGCGGGTCAGTTCGGCGCGGCTCAGCGCACCGTGACGATGCACGAGCGTCAACACGTTCGAAAGGTTCCGCTGCCGCACACCGTCGGCCCCCGCGCCTGGGCGAGTCGATGTCACAGGTCACCTCCCGGCCTTGACAGTGGCACAGGCCACATCTTATGTTCGCGCAGAGAACAAACTACCGTCTCCGAAGGGATTCGACATGACCTTGGTGGAGTCCGGGGCCGAAACGACCCAGAGTCTCACGCCGACAGCGGCGGACAAATTCTCTTTCGGGCTCTGGACGGTTGGCTGGACGGCCAGCGATCCGTTCGGCGTGCCGACCCGCCCGGCACTCGATGTGGTCGAAGCGGTCGAGCGGCTCGCCGAACTCGGCGCCTACGGCCTGACGTTCCACGACGACGATCTGTTCCCGTTCGGTTGTTCCGATGCCGAGCGCCGACGGATGATCGACCGGCTCACCGCCGCACTGTCGGCGACGGGCATGACGGTGCCGATGGTGACCACGAACCTGTTCAGCCAGCCGGTGTTCAAGGACGGCGGGTTCACCAGCAACGACCGTGCGGTGCGCCGCTTCGCGTTGCGCAAGGTGTTGCGCAACCTCGATCTGGCCGCCGAACTCGGCGCGCGGACATTCGTGTTGTGGGGTGGGCGCGAGGGCAGCGAATACGATTCCTCCAAGGACGTCCAGGCCGCCTTCGAACGCTATCGCGAGGCACTGAATCTGTTGTGCGAGTACGCCATCGACCAGAAGATGCAGCTCCGCTTTGCGATCGAACCCAAACCGAACGAGCCGCGCGGTGACATCCTGCTGCCGACGGTCGGGCATGCGTTGGCCTTCATCGACACGCTGGCTCACCCGCAGATGGTGGGGGTCAATCCGGAGGTGGGTCACGAGCAGATGGCCGGCCTGAACTTCATGCACGGCATCAGCCAGGCGCTCTACAGCGGCAAGCTGTTCCACATCGACCTCAACGGTCAGCGCGGCATCAAGTTCGACCAGGACCTCGTGTTCGGTCACGGCGATCTCGCCAATGCGTTCGCCCTCGTCGACCTCTTGGAGCACGGCGGTGTCGACGGCGCTCCCGCCTACACCGGTCCGCGCCACTTCGACTACAAGCCCAGCCGGACCGAGGACGTCGACGGCGTCTGGGCCTCCGCGGCGGCCAACATGCGGATGTATCTGTTGCTCAAAGAGCGGGCGGCGGCATTTCGCGCCGATCCCGCGGTGGCCGAGGCGATGGCGCAGGCAAAGGTCGGTGAGTTGCGAACGCCGACACTGAATCCCGGCGAAACCTACGCCGATCTGCTGGCCGATCGCTCGGCCTATGAAGATTTCGACGCTGACTCCTACTTCGGTGCAAAGGGTTTCGGCTTCGTCGCACTACATCAGCTGGCGCTCGAACATCTCATTTGCGCACGCGGAGGCTATGGACGGTGACGTGCATCACGTTATAAGTTGCCCACGACAACAAAACTGCACCGGAGGCGAATCCCGTGAAACGATCGAGCGCTCTGCTGTCTGCCTTGCTCACCACCACCGTGGTGGCGGCCACCCTCACCGGGTGTAGCAGCTCCGACTCCGGAGGCAACAACGCCCAGGGCGGGCCCGGCAAGATCGGCGTCATCCTGCCCGACACCAAGTCCTCGGTCCGGTGGGAGTCCAAGGACCGCCCCGCGCTCGAGGCCGCGTTCAAACAGGCCGGGGTGCAGTACAACATCCAGAACGCCGAGGGCTCGGCCGATCAGATGGCCACGATCGCCGACGGCATGATCGCCGACGGCGTGACCGTCCTGGCGATCGTCAACCTCGACTCCGACAGCGGCGCCTCCATCCAGCAGAAGGCAGCCGCCCAGGGCGTGAAGACCATCGACTACGACCGGCTCACCCTCGGTGGTTCGGCCGACGCCTACGTCTCGTTCGACAACACCAAAGTCGGTGAGCTGCAGGGCCAGGGACTCGTCGACTGCCTCGGCGGCAAGCCGGCCAACGTCGTGTTCCTCAACGGCTCGCCCACCGACAACAACGCCACGCTGTTCTCCTCCGGTGCGCACTCGGTGATCGATGCCACGCCGAGCATCACCAACGTCGGCGAGCAGGCGGTGCCCGATTGGGACAACGACAAGGCGGTCACGATCTTCGAGCAGCTCTACACCGCGGCTGGCGGCAAGGTCGACGGTGTGTACGCCGCCAACGACGGCCTCGCCGGTTCCGTGATCTCGATCCTGGACAAGAACAAGCGGGCCGGACAGGTGCCGGTCACCGGTCAGGACGCCACGGTCGAGGGGCTGCAGAACATCCTCGCCGGGACGCAGTGCATGACGGTGTACAAATCCGCCACCGAGGAGGCCGGTGCGCTGGCCAAGGTGGCGATCGCCCTCGCCAACGGCCAGAAGCCGGAGACCAACGGCACATCGCGCGACGATCAGGGCAACCGTGACGTGCCGTCGGTGCTGCTGACCCCGAAGTCGATCACCAAGGACACCGTCGACGTCGTGTTCACCGACGGCGGGCAGTCCAAGGACGAGGTGTGCGCGGGGCAGTTCGCGGCGATGTGCTCGGCGGCAGGGGTCTGAGCACACATGAGTGACGGGCTCTCGCGGAACGAGCCGATCCTCGAACTGCGCGGCGTCAACAAGAGTTTCGGCGTCGTGCATGTCCTGCACGACATCGACTTCCGGGTCTATCCCGGGCAGGTCACCGCCCTCGTCGGAGACAACGGCGCCGGCAAGTCGACATTGGTGAAAGCCATCGCCGGGATCCACCCCATCGACAGCGGCACGTACCTGTTCGACGGCAACCCGGTCACCGTGCACGGACCCACCGACGTCTCGGCGCTCGGGGTCGAGGTGGTCTACCAGGATCTCGCGCTGTGCGACAACCTCGACATCGTGGAGAACATGTTCCTGGGGAGGGAACTCACGCGGCGCGGGATGCTGGACGAGGCGCGGATGGAGACCATGGCGCGTGACGCACTCACGTCGCTGTCGGTGCGGACGGTCGCCTCGGTGCGGCAGACCGTGGCGAGTCTGTCGGGTGGCCAGCGGCAGACCGTTGCGATCGCGAAGTCGGTCCTGTGGAACTCGAAAGTGGTTCTGCTGGACGAGCCGACGGCAGCACTCGGGGTCGCGCAGACCCAGCAGGTGATCGAGCTGGTGCGTCGCCTGGCCGATCAAGGGGTGGGGGTCGTGCTCATCTCCCACAATCTCGCCGACGTGTTCGCGGTCGCTGACCGGATCTGTGCGCTGTACCTGGGTCGGGTCGCCGCCGACGTCAAGGCCAGCGAGGTCACCCATGGCCAGGTGGTCGAGTTGATCACCGCCGGCCGGTCGGGCTCTCTCGGGCTGGCCCCGGCCGAAGCCGCCGAATCTCTGTGACACCCGGGAAGGACACCACCGCCATGGCGACAGTCACCGGCGCCACCTCGCACTCGGACTTCGCGATCGACGCGCGCTCAGATGCCGGTTTCGCGGACGCGGTGCGCTCTTATGTCCGCCGGGTCCGCGGCGGTGACATGGGTTCTTTGCCTGCGGTTCTCGGCTTGATCGTGCTTTTCGTCGTCTTCGGCCTCGCCAACGACCGGTTCATGTCGGCGTTGAACCTGGCGAATCTCATCACCCAGGCCGGCGCCATCTGCGTGCTCGCGATGGGCCTGGTGTTCGTGTTGCTGCTCGGCGACATCGACCTGTCTGCCGGTGTCGCGGGCGGGGTGTCGGCGTGTGTGATGGCGCTGATGATCGTCGATCTGCGCTGGCCGTGGTGGGCTGCGGTGCTCGCCGGCATCATCTGCGGTGCGGTCATCGGGCTGTGCATCGGGGTGCTGCGGGCCAGGCTCGGAATCCCCTCCTTCGTCGTCACATTGGCGTTCTTCCTCGGTTTGCAGGGTGTGACGCTCAAGCTCATCGGCGAAGGCGGTTCTGTTCGGGTCGACGATCCGGTGATCCGCGGGCTGACCATCGCCAACCTGGCGGTTCCGGTGGGCTGGACGATCGCCGGACTCGTCGTGGTGGGGTTCGCCGCGCTCGAAGTGGTTCAGTACCAACGGAAACGCTCACTGCACCTGGCGCATGCGCCGCTCGGGGTGGTCGCGGCCCGGGTCGTTGCGGTCGCGGCCGTGGTGCTCGGAGTGACGCTCGTCATGAGCGTCAACCGCAGCGTCAACCCGAACGTGCAAATCCGCGGGGTGCCCTACGTCCTGCCGTTGATCGTGGTCCTGCTGATCGTCATGACGTTCGTGCTGCGGCGCACCTCCTACGGCCGGCATGTCTATGCGGTCGGCGGTAACGCCGAAGCTGCTCGCCGCGCCGGCATTTCGGTGAACCGCATCCGTGTGTCGGTGTTCATCGTCTGCTCGTCGATGGCGGCGCTCAGCGGCATCATCGCGGCGTCCTACGCCGGTAAGGTGTCGGCATCCTCGGGCGCGGGCAACACGCTGCTCTACGCGGTCGGCGCCGCGGTGATCGGCGGCACGAGCCTGTTCGGCGGGCGCGGTCGCGCCGTCGACGCGGTGATCGGCGGCGTCGTGGTGGCGACCATCGCCAACGGTCTCGGCCTGCTCAACCAGTCGTCCTACATCAACTTCCTGGTCACGGGTGGTGTGCTGCTGCTCGCCGCGAGCGTGGATGCGATCTCGCGGCGACGACGCTCGTCGACCGGGCTGGGCTGAGCCTCACCGCAGCCACGCGCCGATGCGCCGCAGCGCTTCCTCGATGTCGGCGGTCGGGCCGGCGAAGGACAGCCGCACCGATGCGCCACCGCGCACCGTGTCGAAGTCGACCCCCGGTGCGATGGCAACGCCGGTGTCGGACAACAGCGTCGAGCAGAAGCGCAGCGATTCGGTGGTCAGGTGGGAGATGTCGGCGTAGACGTAGAACGCGCCGTCGGTGGGCGCAAGCCGATCGATGCCGAGTGCACGGAGGCCGTCGAGGAGCAGTGTGCGATTGGCCGCGTAGCCGTCGAGCAACGCCTCGGACTCGGCGATGGACTGCTCGGTGAACGCGGCGACGGCCGCCAGCTGCGGAAGGACCGGCGGGCAGATGGTGAAGTTCCCGGTCAGGCGGTCCACCGCCCTGCGCAACTCCTCAGGCACCAGGAGCCACCCCAGCCGCCACCCGGTCATCGCGAAGTACTTCGAAAAGCTGTTCGCCACAACGGCTTCCCGCGACGTCTCCCATGCGCAACTGGTCTCGGGCGCACCGGGGTACACCAGGCCGTGATACACCTCGTCACTGATCAGGCGCACGCCGGAGCCGGCGCACCACGCCGCGATCGCCGCGAGTTCCGCCGGCGGGATCACGGTCCCCGTGGGGTTGGCGGGGCTCGCCACGATCACTCCGGCGACGGGCGGGTCGAGAGCGGTGAGCATCTCCAGTGTCGGCTGGAACCGGGTGTCGGGTCCACAGGGCAGTTCCACGACCTCGCACCCCAGCGCGGTGAGGATGTTGCGATAGCAGGGATAGCCGGGGCTGGCGATGGCGACGCGATCACCGGCGTCGAAACAGGCCAGGAACGCCAGCAGGAATCCGCCCGAGGAGCCGGTCGTGATCACCACGTCGTCGGGATCGACCGCGAGGCCGTGGCGGTGGTCGTAGGTCGCCGCGATCGCCGTGCGCAGCTCGGGGATACCGAGGGCGACGCTGTATCCGAGCCGGTTGTCGTGAAGCGCTGCAACGGCCGCGTCGCGGACCGCGCTCGGCGCGCCCGCGCTGGGCTGCCCGGCGGACAGGTTGACGAGATCCCCGTGTGTGCGCTGCCGCTCGGCCGCGGCCAGCCAGACATCCATCACGTAGAACGGGGGGATGCCGGACCGCAGGGACACGCTCATCCCGTCAGGCTAGAACAGTTCCGATTCGAGGCGACGCACCTGTTCTCGCACAGACCCGAGCAGCTGCGCGCTCCCGTGGGCGCGCTTGAAGTACAGCTGGATATCGCTCTCCCAGGTGATCGCGATTCCGCCGTGCATCTGGACGGCCTCGGCAGCGACTCCGGTGAGCGCCTCGCTGGCGGCCAGCCGGGCGCGCGCTGCCGATACCGGGGACGGCCCCCGGGTGCACTCCTGGACGGCCTCGTCGACGATCGCGCGCGCCGCCTCCACGGCAACGTACTGATCGGCCATCCGGTGCTTGAGCGCCTGGAAGCTTCCGATCGGCCGACCGAACTGCACCCGGTCTTTGGTGTAGGCGACGGTCAGGTCGAGGCAGCGCGACGCGGCGCCCACCTGTTCGGCGGCGACGAGGATGGCGGCCAGGTCGGCCAACCCGGGGTCGGGTCCGAGAACCACGGTGTCCGAGGGGGTCACGGCCGCGAGCGGGCGGGTGATGTCCATCGCCACCGCCGGGGTGGTGCTGACAGTCCGCCAGTGAGTGAGCTTCTCCCCGTCGGCGGCGATCACGACGTCGGCGACGTTGCCGTTGACGACGTAGCCCGGGTCGAACACGACGGTGCCGATGGAGCGTCCTTCGGCCAGCGCCTCGAGCAGATCTGCCGGCGGCTCGTCGAGGGACAGCAATGCGAGCTGGGCGAGCGTGGTGCCCAGCAGCGGCGTGGGCACCAGCCGCTTACCCAGTTCACCCAGCACCACCGCCGCGTCGGCGAGTTCACCGCCGGCGCCGCCGAGTTCCTCGGGTACCACCAGCGCCGCTGCGCCGACCTGCTCGCACAGCATGGTCCACAGCGCCTCGTCGTACCCGCGTTCCGATGCGGCCGCCGTGCGGACCGCCTCTGGGGAGGCGTGTTTGTCGATCAGTGCTGCGACGGTGTCGCGCAACAACTCTCGTTCGTCACTCGACGTCACAATGCCTCCAACAGTCGTCGACGATGCCACGTGGGGTCACCCCAGGCCGGCCGCAGGGCCTGCGCCCGCAGCAGCAGCAGCGACAGGTCGTGTTCCTGGGTGTATCCGATCGCGCCGTGGGTCTGCAGAGCCGACCGCGCGGCGAGCAGTGCTGCGTCCGCCGCGGCGACTTTCGCGGCGCTGACATCGCGCGCCGTATCGGGTGAACTGTCGGCCAGGGCCAGCGCGGCCCCGTACAGAAGGGGGCGCGCCATCTCGACGGCGATCAGCACGTCGGCCAGCTTGTGTTTGATCGCCTGGTAGGTACCGATGACGGCGCCGAATTGGCTGCGCTGCTTGGCGTAGGAGACCGAAGCGTCCAGCATGGCCTGCGCCGCTCCCACCAGCTGCGCGGCGGTCGCCAGAGCCCCGAACTCGAATGCGCGCGCCACGTCGGCGGGGCGTGTGTCGCCCGCCGCGGTCACCTCGAACAGGTGCCGGCTCGGGTCGACGGATGCGTGCCGCTCACCGGGTGTGCTGTCCCCGACAGTCCCGTCGGCCGCCAGCAGCACGAGCCCGGCGGTGTCGGCGTCCACGGCGCGGGGGACCCGCGGTGGTGTGGCGACCGTGGCGATCAGTTCACCAGAGGCCAGTGCGCCCGAGCGCTCGTCGGCGGCGAGCAGAATCGGGGCGACGGCAATGGATTCGGTGACCGGTCCGGGAACGTTCCACCGGCCCAGGCGTTCCAGCGCCACCACGAGGTCCACCGGGTGGGCGTCGATGCCGTCGTACTGTTCGGCCACCATCAACGCGGTCACGCCCAGATCGGACAGCTGCGCCCAGATCTTGCGGCCGGGTGCGGTGTCACCGGCCGCCCACGCTCGGACAGCGTCCGGAATGTTGGCCGCACCCAGGGCGGCGTCGATACTCGCGGCGAAGTCCCGCTGCTGGTCGTCGATCTCGAAGTTCACGTCTCGTCTACTTTCGGGGCAGGCCTAGCAGCCGCTCGGCGATGATGTTGCGCTGGATCTCGTTGGTGCCCGCGTAGATCGGGCCGCCGAGCGCGAACAGCAACCCCTCGGTGACGCTGTCCATCAGCTCTCCGTCCGCACCCCGCAGGTCCAGCGCCGTCTGGTGCAGTGCCACGTCCAGGTCGGACCAGAACACCTTGGTGATCGACGACTCGGCGCCGAGCTCGCCGCCCGCCGCCACCCGTGTCACGGTGCCGAACGTGTGCAGCCGGTAGGCCTGCGCCTTGATCCACGCGTCGGCCACGCGATCGATGAACTCCGGCTTCGGATCGTTCTTCCACTGCGCCACAAGACGTTCGGCGGGCGCGAGGAACCGTGCGGGGCTGCGCAGCGACATGCCGCGCTCGTTGCTCGACGTGCTCATCGCGGCGCGCCAGCCGTCGTGCACACCGCCGATGACGTCCTCATCGGGGACGAACACGTCGTCCAGGAAGATCTCCCCGAAGCCCGTGGCACCGCCGAGTTGCGCGATCGGCCGTACCGTCACGCCGTCGGCCTTCAAATCGAACATCACGTACGTCAGGCCCTTGTGCCGCTGTGCCTCGGGATCGGAGCGGAACAACCCGAACGCGCGCTCCCCGAACACCGCGCGCGAACTCCAGATCTTCTGGCCGTTGAGCAGCCAGCCGCCGTCGGTGCGGGTGGCGGTCGAGCGCAGTGACGCGAGGTCACTGCCCGATTCCGGCTCCGACCATGCCTGGGCCCAGATCTCCTCGCCGCTGGCCATTTTCGGCAGGATGCGCTTCTGTTGCTCTTCGGTGCCGTGCGCGAACAACGTGGGCGCGAGCATCGAGGTGCCGTTGGCGCTGGCCCGTCCCGGCGCTCCGGCGCGGAAGTACTCCTCCTCGAACACGATCCACTGCAGCAGTGTGGCGTCGCGGCCGCCGTAGCTCTGCGGCCAGGTGATCACCGACAGTCCGGCGTCGAACAGGATCTTGTCCCAGCGGCGGTGCTGTTCGAATCCCTCGGCGATGTCGTAGGACTCGGTGGGGAAGTCGCCCGTGTGGGCCTCGAGGAACTCGCGGACCTCGGCGCGGAACGCCTCGGTGTCCTCATCGATGTGGAGGTCCATCAGTTCCTCTCTCGCAGTTGCGGTTTGACCACCTTGCCGCCCGGGTTGCGCGGTAGCGCGTCGAGAAACTCGACCGAGCGTGGGGTCTTGAAGTTGGCGAGGTGGGCGCGCGCGTGGTCGATCACCGTCTGAGCGTCCAGCGCGGCGCCGGGCAATGTCACGACAAAGGCCTTGCCGACCTCGCCGAGACGCTCGTCGGGCACGCCGATGACGGCGACCTCGGCGACACCGGGAAGCCGCGCGAGGACCTGCTCGATCTCGGCGGGGTAGACGTTGAAGCCGCCGCAGATGTACATGTCCTTGAGACGATCGGTGATCTTGAGGTTGCCGGCGTCGTCCAGCTCGCCGACGTCTCCGGTGTGCAGCCACCCCTCGGCGTCGATCGCCGCGGCGGTCGCATCCGGATCGTCGAGGTATCCGAGCATGACGTTGGGTCCGCGGAGCAGCACCTCTCCGTGGTCGGCGATCCGCAGGTCGAAGTCGGCGATCGGGCGGCCCGAGGTGGTCGCGACCGTCACCGCGTCGTCGTCGGCGCGGCACATCGTCCCGAAGCCGGCCGCCTCGGTGAGCCCGTACGCGGTCAGGACGATGTCGATGTCGAGTTCGTTCTGCATCCGCTCGATCAGCACGACCGGGATGGTGGCGGCGCCGGTGACCGCGAAACGCAGAGAACCCATGTCGAATTCGGCACGACGAGGGTGGTCGAGCAGGGTCTGGTAGATGGTCGGCGGCCCGGGCAGCACGGTGATGCGGTGTTCCTCGACGGCTCGCATCGCGGCCTCGGGGTCGAAGGTCAGGGCGGGGAACAGGGTGGCGCCGGTCTGCAGGCAGGCCAGGATGCCGGCCTTGTAGCCGAAGTTGTGGAAGAACGGGTTGATGCAGAGGTATCGATCGGCGCTCGTGAGCTGTCCGCATGCCGCCCATGCCGCCGATGCGTCGAGCGACTGTCGGTGCGCGCAGCGCACACCCTTGCTGCGTCCGGTGGTGCCGGAGGTGAACAGGATGTCGGAGACGTCGTCGGCGCCGACGGCTGCCGCACGCGCGTCGACGTCGGCCAGATCCGTTCCGGTGGCGACGAACTCGTCCCAGGTGCCGTCGTCGGTGTCGATCGGGATGCGGACGACGTTGCGCAACGCAGGCAGTGCCGGACGCTCGATGCTCGCGGCCTTGTCCGCGCCGAGGAACTGACCCGAGGCGAACAGCAGCGGCGCGGCAGTGCGCGCCAGGATGTCGGTGGCCTCGCTGGCGGTGTAGCGGGTGTTCAACGGGACGAGCACGCCGCCGGCGTGGTGGATCGCCAGACAGGCGACCACCCAGTGCCACGTGTTCGGTGACCAGATCGCGACGCGGTCGGCCGTCTCGATGCCGGCTGCGATCAGCGCGGCTGCAGCCTGGCGGACCTCGGTGCGCAACTGCGCGAATGTCAACGTTCTGGCGGGCGTGACCACCGCGGGGTGGTCGGGGAGTTCGCGTGCGATGTGGTCCAGAACCGCGGGAGTGGTTCTCGCGGCGGTGGTCATGGAACTCCTTGGGGATCGGTTACCCGAGCAAGTGCTTGGTAGGTTAGCCTACAGGGGTGATTGAGGTCCAGGAGTTCAGGGCGCAGGTCCGCGACTGGCTGGCCGAGAACCTGGTCGGCGACTACGCGGCACTCAAGGGGCTGGGCGGTCCGGGTCGCGAGCACGAGGCCTTCGAGGAACGGCTGGCCTGGAACCGGCATCTGGCGGCCGCGGGTCTGACGTGTCTCGGCTGGCCGGAGGAGCACGGCGGCCGCGGGCTGTCGGTCGCGCACCGCGTCGCGTTCTACGAGGAGTACGCGAAGGCCGATGCGCCCGACAAGGTCAACCACCTCGGCGAGGAGCTGCTCGGCCCGACGCTGATCGCCTACGGCACCCCCGACCAGCAGCAGCGCTTCCTTCCGAAGATCCTCGACGTCACCGAGTTGTGGTCGCAGGGCTACTCCGAGCCCGGCGCGGGCAGCGATCTGGCCAATGTGTCGACAACGGCCGTGCTCGACGGTGACCACTGGGTCCTCAACGGGCAGAAGGTGTGGACGTCGCTGGCGCACTGGGCGCAGTGGTGTTTCGTCGTCGCGCGCAGCGAGAAGGGGTCCAAGCGGCACGCTGGACTGTCCTTTCTCCTGGTGCCGCTGGATCAGCCGGGCGTCGAGATCCGCCCGATCATCCAGCTCACCGGCGACTCCGAGTTCAACGAGGTGTTCTTCACCGACGCCCGCACCGATGCCGACCTCGTGGTCGGCGAACCCGGTGACGGGTGGCGGGTGGCGATGGGATTGCTGACGTTCGAGCGCGGGGTGTCCACCCTGGGACAGCAGATCCGTTATGCGCGTGAGCATTCCAACCTGGTCGAGGTGGCAAAGAAGACCGGCGCCGCCGACGATCCGCTGATCCGGGAGCGGCTGACCCGGTCGTGGGCGGGGCTGCGCGCGATGCGCTCGTACGCGCTGGCCACGATGGACGTCGGACAGGACAGCCAGGCCGCCGGAAAAGACTGTGTATCGAAGCTGCTGTGGGCCAACTGGCATCGCGAGCTGGGGGAGATCGCGATGGACGTGGTCGGAATGGCGGGCCTGACGCTGCCCGAGGGAGAATTCAGCGAGTGGCAACGGCTGTTCCTGTTCTCGCGCGCCGACACGATCTACGGCGGCTCCAACGAGGTGCAGCGCAACATCATCGCCGAGCGTGTGCTCGGCTTACCCAGAGAGGCCAGACCCTGATGGACCTGTCCGTCGCCCCGGCGGAGATCGAGGGGCACAACCTGCTGGCCGGCAAAGTGGTCCTGGTCACCGCTGCTGCGGGCACCGGGATCGGGTCGACGACTGCCCGGAGGGCGCTGGCCGAAGGCGCCGACGTCGTCGTCTCCGACTATCACGAGCGCCGATTGGGGGAGACCCGCGACGAGCTGGCCGCTCTGGGGCTCGGCTCGGTGCACTCGGTGGTCTGCGACGTGACGTCCACCGAGGCGGTCGATGCGCTGATCGCCGGTGCCGTCGAGAAGGCGGGACGTCTCGATGTCCTGGTCAACAACGCCGGGCTCGGGGGCCAGACCCCGGTGGTCGACATGACCGACGACGAGTGGGACCGCGTTCTCAACGTGACGCTGACGTCGGTGATGCGCGCGACGCGCGCCGCGCTGCGCCACTTCCGCGACGCCGGGCACGGCGGTGTGATCGTCAACAACGCCAGCGTGCTGGGCTGGCGGGCGCAGCACTCCCAATCCCATTACGCCGCAGCCAAAGCTGGTGTCATGGCGCTGACGCGCTGTAGCGCGATCGAGGCGGTCGAGTACGGCGTGCGCATCAACGCGGTGTCGCCGAGCATCGCCCGGCACAAGTTCCTCGAGAAGACGTCGAGCTCCGAGCTGCTCGATCGACTGTCGCAGGGTGAGGCGTTCGGCCGGGCCGCCGAACCGTGGGAGGTCGCAGCCACCATCGCGTTCCTGGCCAGCGACTACTCCAGTTACCTCACCGGCGAGGTGATCTCGGTGTCGAGTCAGCACCCATGAGCGCAGGAGCCACCAACACCCGTCGCGACGAGCTCCTCGCGCTCGCCGCGACGATGTTCGCCGAACGTGGGCTGCGCGCCACCACAGTTCGCGACATCGCCGACTCTGCAGGGATCCTCTCGGGCAGCCTCTATCACCACTTCTCGTCGAAAGAGGAGATGGTCGACGAGGTGCTGCGCGGGTTCCTCGACTGGCTCTTCGACAGGTACCGGGAGATCGTCGAAACCGAGACGAACCCGCTCGAACGGCTCAAGGGGCTGTTCATGGCGTCGTTCGAAGCCATCGCGACCCGGCACGCCGAGGTGGTGATCTACCAGGACGAGGCCAAGCGGCTCTCCGCGCAACCCCGATTCGCCTACGTCGAAGAGCGCAACAAAGAGCAGCGCAAGATGTGGATCGACGTCCTCACCCAAGGCATCGAGGAGGGGTGCTTCCGCCCCGACGTCGACGTCGACCTCGTCTACCGATTCATCCGCGACACCACCTGGGTGTCGGTCCGGTGGTATCAACCGGGCGGCCCGCTGACCGCGCATGAGGTTGGCCGGCAATACCTTTCGATCGTTCTCGGTGGTATCACCCCCACAGAAGGAGTTCACAATGGCTGAAGCGTATGTCATCGACGCCGTCCGCACCGCCATCGGCAAGCGCAACGGATCGTTGGCCGGGGTACATCCGGTCGACCTCGGTGCAGCCGGATGGCGCGGCCTGTTCGACCGCAACGACGTCGATCCCGGCGCGGTCGACGACGTGATCGCCGGCTGCGTCGATGCGATCGGCCCGCAGGCCGGCAACATCGCGCGGCTGTCGTGGTTGGCGGCCGGATTCCCCGAGGAGGTGCCGGGCGTGACCGTCGACCGGCAGTGCGGGTCCAGCCAGCAGGCCATCTCGTTCGGAGCGCAGGCGATCATGTCGGGCACCGCGGATCTCATCGTGGCCGGCGGCATGCAGAACATGAGCCAGATCCCGATCAGCTCGGCGATGACCGTCGCCGAGCAGTTCGGATTCACCTCGCCCACCAACGAATCCAAGAGCTGGCTGCATCGCTATGGCGACCAGGAGATCTCCCAGTTCCGCGGGGCCGAGCTGATCGCCGAGAAGTGGGACATCAGCCGCGAGGACATGGAGCAGTTCGCGCTGACCAGTCATCAGCGCGCGCAGGCCGCGATCCGCGCCGGTCATTTCGACAACGAGATCCTCGACGTCAAGACCGATGGGGGTGGCTTCCGGGTGGACGAGGGACCGCGCGACACGTCCCTGGAGAAGATGGCCACACTCAAGACGCTCGTCGACGGTGGCCGGCTGACCGCGGCGATGGCCAGCCAGATCTCCGACGGCGCCAGTGCGGTGCTGCTCGCCTCAGAGCAGGCGGTGAAGGACCACGGGTTGAAGCCCCGTGCGCGCATCCATCACATCAGCGCACGCGGCGCCGATCCGGTGTTCATGTTGACCGGCCCGATACCCGCGACCCGCTATGCGCTGGACAAGGCGGGGCTCTCGATCGAGGACATCGACACGGTCGAGATCAACGAGGCGTTCGCGCCGGTGGTGCAGGCCTGGCTGAAGGAGACCAAGGCCGACCCCGAGAAGGTCAACCCCAACGGCGGGGCGATCGCGCTCGGTCACCCGCTCGGTGCCACGGGGGCAAAGCTTTTCGCGACCATGCTGAACACGCTGGAGCGCACCGGCGGCCGCTACGGCCTGCAGACGATGTGCGAGGGCGGCGGCACGGCCAACGTCACGATCATCGAGCGGCTCTGACCGCACGCCACACCCTCGCCGGCGTCATCGGAAGTCGGTGCAGCCGTGCGCCGGTCGCGCGTGCGATGGCGTTGGCGATCGCGGGGGCGACGGGGTTGTAGGGCGATTCACTCATCGACTTGGCGCCGAAGGGTCCCAGGGTGTCGTAGGTGTCGGCGAAGTAGACCTCCGTCACCGGTACGTCGGCCAGCTGCGGCAGATGGTAGTTGCGCAGGGTGGTCGTCGACACCGCACCGTCGGGACCGACGTGCATCTCCTCGTACAGTGCGGAGCCGATGCCCTGTGCCACACCGCCTTCCACTTGACCGCGGCACTGCTGAGGGTTCATCACCACCCCGGCGTCGGCGGCCTGCACATTCTGCAGGATGCGCACCTCACCGGTCTCGACGTCGACGGCGACGCGGACGGCGTGCACGTTGAACGCGACGGAGCGGGGGGTTCCGCCGTGCCGCCCGTGGCCGACCAAAGGCACTGGCAGTTCCGCGAAGTCGATCAGCTGCCCCGCGCAGTGCACCCCGTTTCGGGTCAGTGCGCACGCACCGCGAGGAACGCCGGTGAGCTCCGAGGCGGCCGCCTCCAGCTGGGAGCGCAGCTTCTGCGCGGCCACGAGCGTGGCCTGTCCCGCCACCACTGTTCCGGCGGAGCCGAACGCACCGGTGTCGTATCCGGTTGTCGCCGTGTTGGATTGATCGATCCGGATGTTGCCGACGACGGTGTTGAGCGCGGTTGCCGCGATCTGTGTGTGCACGGTCGTGGTGCCGTTGCCGAACTCGGCGGTCCCGACACGCAGCGTGTAGATCCCGTCTGCGTCTATGCTCACCGCGGCCTCGGCGTGGTGGCCCCGCGGCGGGATCGTGGCGATCATCGCGATCGCCATTCCCTCACCCGTGCGCCACTGCGGCCCGGTCGGCGTGGGGACGCCGTTGCCGCGGCGCAGCGCCGCCTGAGCGAGATCGAGGCACTGGTCGAGCCCGTAGCTACCGAAAATCAGGTCGTCGTCGAGCACGTGGGCGTCGACGAAGTCGTCGCCCGGCACGACCACGTTGCGTCGGCGGAAGTCGAACGGATCGATGCCGAGGCGCTCGGCGAGCTGGTCCATCGCGGATTCGATCGCGAAGATCAGCTGACCCAGCCCGTAGCCGCGGAAGGCACCCGACGGCAGGTTGTTCGTGTACACCGCGCGAGCGTCGACTCGCTTGTTCGCGCACCGGTAGACCGACATCGATTCCCCGCAACCGTGGAACATCACACCGGGGCTGTGGTTGCCGTAGGCGCCGGCGTCGAGGAGCACGTCGACCGCGAGTGCGGTCAGTGTGCCGTCGGCGTCGGCGGCCGCGGTGACGTCCACCCGGAACGGGTGCCGGCACGGCGCGGTGGTGAATTCGTCGCTGCGAGTGAATTCGTAGCGCACCGGCTCGCCCAATCGCAACACCGCCAACGCGACCAGGTCCTCGACGAGCATCTCCTGCTTGCCGCCGAATCCGCCGCCGATGCGTTTGGTGAACACCTGCACCTCGTCGGTGGGCAGCCCGAACAGGTGGCATAGTTCGTCGCGCACCAGGAACGGGACCTGTGTGCTGGTGCGGATCACCAGCCGGCCGGTGTCGTCGCGCCATCCGGTGCAGCCGTGAGTTTCCAAGTGGGCGTGCTGGACCCGTTGCGTGTGCCAGCGGCCGCGCACCACCGCACCGCCGTGCGCTGCCGTCAGTCCGGCGTCGATGTCGCCGACCCCGCCGTGCAGCTCGGCGACCAGGTTGCGGCCCGGGTCGGCGATCCTGGAGTCCGCCCCCTTGTCGCCGTGCAGCAGCGGGGCACCGGGTGCCGTGGCCTGCTCGGGGTCGAGCACGGTGGGCAACTCCTCGTAGGTGACGACGAGTGCGCGACAGGCCTTTTCAGCCGCAGCCGGGGTCTCCGCCACCACCGCGGCCACCCGTTGCCCGACGAATCTGACGACGTCGTCGAGCAGCACCGTGTCGTCTGGATCGTCCTCACGGTTCTCGTGTCGCGCGGTTGAGAAGCGCACCGGAGGACTGTCGGCGTGGGTCAGCACCAGTCGGACACCGGGAACGGCTTCGGCAGCGGAGGTGTCGATGGCCACGATGCGCGCATGCGGCACCGGGCTCGTCAGCACCGCAAGGTGCAGCAACCCCGGCGGCGCGAAATCCATGGTGTATTCCTCGGTTCCGGTGACCACCCGCACCGCAGCCGGTGCGCTGATCGACCGTCCGGCGTCCTGGCCGTCGGATTTCTCAACGTTCACCGTCCCCGCGAGCGCATCGGTGATCGCCCGATATCCGGTGCAGCGGCAGAGATTGTTCTTCAGCTGCTGAGGGAGTTGCCCGGGGTCCGCGGTCGGCAGCGAGGCGGCGGTGGTCACCATGCCGGCCGTGCAGAAACCGCACTGGAACCCGGCTGCCTCGACGAAGCGGCGCTGCATCGGATGCAGGTCGCCGGGGTCGCCGAGACCCGCTGCGGTGGTCACCTCCCGACCGGCCGCCCGGAACGCCGGATACACGCATGAATGCACGGCCGCGCCGTCGACGAGCACCGAGCACGCTCCGCAATCGCCGGCGTCACAGCCTTTCTTGACCTCGAAGTGGCCTCGCTCCCGCAGAAAGGTGCGCAGGCACTGCCCGGGGCGCGGATCGTCTTCGTGGGCGCGGCCGTTGACGGTGACGCTCATGTCAGCTCAGCGACGATCTGGTCGGCCAGCTGCTGTGTCATCGCGGCCCGCCAGTCGGGATCACCATGGGCGTCACGGGTCCACGCGTCGTCCGGGATCACCGACAGCGCTGCGCGCAGCGCGTCGGGAGGTGGCGAGGTGGCGAACCGGATGACGTATGGCCGGACCGTCGAGGCCGTCACCGAGATCGTGAGTGCGCCGCCGTCGGCCGGGGTGTCGCGGCGACCGATGACGACCACACCGGAGCGCCCCAGCGGTGACGTCGCCAGCTTGCGGTACGCGACCCGGCCGCGCAGCGCCGCTGCGGGGATGTGCACCGAGCGCAGGATCTCGCCGGTGTGCAGCACGTTGGTGGTGACGCCGGTGACGAAATCGGCGACGGGCACGGTACGGGTGTCGCCGCCCGGCCGCCAGATCAGCGCTGTGGCGTCCAGCGCCGTGGTCAGCGAGATCATCGAGCCTGCGGGCAGAGACAGGCAGATGTTGCCACCGACCGTTGCGGTGCGCCAGATCTTGAATCCGGCCACCAGTGCGGTGCAGCACTGCGCGAACAGCGGCGCAGCGGTCCAGTCGTCGGGCAGGGTGGTCGACGACCTCGCGGACAATTCGGTGACCTCTGCCAGGGTGGCTGTGGCGGCGACCTCGATGCCGTTGTCGGACAGGGTGATCGGTGGCCACCTCAGCGCGGTGATGTCGATCAGACGGGTGACGTGCGGCTGTGGTTCGGAGAAGAGCCACGTGCCGCCGGCGAGGATCGCGTCCGTGGGCCCCAGCGGCCACACCTCGTCGCGCGATCGCGGGGTGTGCACCGCCTCGACGGTGTTGAGGTCCATGACTGCACCGTAGATCGCGGGGGGTCGCGGTGCAGGCCAAGCCGCCGAACTGCGGGGATGCGGCAACGCTGGGACAATCGGAGGTGTGCGTGCCTATCGCGGTCATCTGGTGCACGTCGGCGGCGCGCCCCAGCTCGGGGAGGCGAGCGAGCATCTCGTGTCGGTGCCCGACGGCGTGCTGGTCGTCGACGACGACGGTGTCATCGTGTTCAGCGGTGCGTACGCGCGACTGCCTGCGGAGGCGGCCGGCGCGGACGTGATCGACTGCCGGCCGGGTTTCCTGCTGCCGGGGTTCATCGACACACACATCCATTTCCCGCAGACCTACTGCACCGACTCCTACGGCGGCGGGCAACTGCTGGACTGGTTGCAGCGCTGCATCTTTCCCGCTGAGGCGAGGATCGCGGACGCGGAACTGGCCCGCCGGACGGCGCGCGACTTCTGTCGGCGCAGAGTCGAGGTCGGGACCACGACGGCGCTGGTGTTCGGGTCGGCCTTCCCCGACGCGCAGGACGCCTTGTTCGAGGAGTCCCTGCGGGTCGGGCTGCGCACCATCTCCGGTCGCGGTATCCAGACGGTGGGTCCCGACGCGGCGGGCCCGCTGCTCACCGACGAGTCGACCGCGATCGAGCTGTCGGCGAGGGAGATCGACCGGTGGCACGGGGCCCATCCGCTGCTGCAGGTCGCCGTGGTGCCGCGATTTGCGCTGTCGGTGACCGCGCAGACCCTGGCGGCGCTCGGCGAGCTCTACGATTCGGTGCGCGCAGCGGGGGTGTACTTCCACAGTCACCTGTCCGAGAACCTCCTCGAGATCGATGCTGTCCGTACCTCGTTGGACGTGTCCTGCTACCTCGACGCCTACGACGGGCGGATCGGCCGGACGGGCGCGCCGACGCTGCTCGGGCCACGCAGCGTGCTCGCGCACGGCGTGCACTGCACCGACGGCGAGTTGGCCCGGCTGGCCGACACCGGCACCTCGATCTCGCACTGCCCGACCTCGCAGCAGTTCCTGGGGTCGGGCACCATGCCGTGGCAGCGGACCACTGGGAGCGGGGTGACGGTGGCGTTGGGCAGCGATGTCGGCGCCGGCGACGAGTGGTTGATGGCCCGCGTCGCCAACGACTGCTTCAAGGTGCACATCAGCGAGCCGGGGGCGGCAGGGCTGTCGATCCCGCCGGCTCAACTGTTGTTCACGGCCACTCTGGCGGGGGCCAGGGCTCTTGACATCGAGGATCGCGTGGGCAATCTGGATGCCGGCAAGCAGGCCGACTTCCTGGTGATCGATCCGCAGCGCCAGCCGCTGCTGCCCGAGCTGCTCGAGCGGGTGGACCCCGAGGATGCAGACCGGCTGCTGTTCACCCTGCTGCTCGGCATGCGGGAGGCCGCGATCGCGGAGGTCTTCGTGCAAGGTCACCGGCTCATGGCGGACGCGTCGATGCCTACCGCGTGAGGGGCCCACCCATGATGTTCCCCACGATCCCGCGAATGATGTTGCTGCCGTCCTCGTTTCGGAGCTCGTCGTACCAGGCGGCGGTTGCTTCCGGATCTTTGGCGTGGGTCACGTCGCACCGGCGCCGCGCACGCAGCACCAGATCCCCGGCCCGCTCGCTGCGCGCGTACTGGTAGGACAGCAGTGCGGTGTGCACATCGCCGGGGTGGTCACGCAGCGCCCACTGCAGCGCCACCGCGTCCTCCATCGCCGAGCAGCCGCCCTGCCCGATGTCCGGTGTCGTGTTGTGGGCGGCGTCGCCGAGCACCGCTACGCGCCCCTTGACCCAGGTGTCGAAGGGGTCGAGGTCGAGAATCTCCACGCGATTGGTGGTGGCGGGATCGAGGACGTCGATCAGCCGGTGCACTCCGGGCGCCCAGCCTTCGAAGTGCCGTCGCAGCATCTCCTTGACGTCGCCGCCGATCGCGGATGGCTCTCCGACGATGTCGAAGAAGAAGTAGAACCGGCCACCGGCCACAGGCATCACCGAAACCCGTTGTCCGTCAGCCACATAGGTGGTCCACTCGGTGGCCGGGCCGATCTCCGCGTCGACCGGTACGAGCCCGTTGACGTTCACGTAGCCGGCGTAGCGGCGGGTGACCGGCCCGCCCAAGACGTACTCGCGGGTGATGGAGTTCGCGCCGTCGGCACCGATGATCAAGTCCGCGGAGACGGTGGTCCCGTCGGCGAACGTCGCTACCGCGGCATCGACCCCGTCCTCGACGGACACCATCTTCATGCCGAATGCGATGTCGTCCATGCCGTAGTGATTCATCAGCATCGACTGCAGCTCCGCGCGGGCGATGGGGTAGGGCCGCTGTCCCACCTCGTCGATCAGCGGTTGCATCGAGAATCGGCACATGGTCGCCCCGCTGTGCCCGTCGATGTAGCTCATCGTCTCGACGCGCCCGCCCAGGGCGGCCGTCTCCTCGGCCAGGCCCAGGTAGTTCAGGCACTTGACGCCGTTGGACCACACCGAGATCGCCGCGCCGACGGGCTTGTTCTCGGTGACGCGCTCGTAGACGTGGGTCTCGACGCCGATCTCCCTCAACGCGATCGCCGCGCTCATGCCACCCATCCCCGCACCGATGATCACGGCTTTCACAACTGATCAGCTCCCTCTGTAGGTGGAGTAGGCGTACGGCGACAGCAACAGCGGAACGTGGTGGTGGGCCTGGGCGTCGGTGACCTCGAAAGTGATCACGACCTCGGGGTAGAAGCCGGTAACTCCCTGAGCGGTGAAATAGCCTGCGGTGTCGAACCGTAACCGATACGTACCGGCCTCGAGGTCGGCGGCCAGCTCCCCGATGCGGCCGTCGTCGTCGGTCACGCCGGCGAACACCTCGCCACCGGAGCTGCGTAGCGTCACCGCGACGCCGGTGGCGGGCCGGCCCGTGGTGGCGTCGAGGACGTGGGTGGAAAGACTCATGGGATCAGCATCCCCGATCGGGGCTCATGCGGGCGGCTCGCTGAGCAGACGTTCCAGCCGGAGCCGATTGATCTTCGCCAGCTCGCTACGCATGACCCGGCGTTCGGTGTCCGGGTCGTTGTGCAGCCGCTCGGTCAGGATGTCCAGCAGCTCCTCGGCCGAACGCCCGCTGGCGCACACGAGGTACACGTATCCGAACCGGTCTTCGTATTCGCGATTCTTGGCCGCCAGCTGCGCCTTGATGTCGGCGTCGGCGCCGGCGACACGGGCCTGCTCGCGGGCCGACGACGGGTTGTCCACGGCGGCACCGATCCGCGGATGGCCGTCCAGGGCGGCGTCGAGTTCGGCGTCCGGTAGCTCGGCCAGTACCCGATCGGCACGGTCGTAGAGGGCATCGGCGTCGCGAAACGGTGCGGCGGCCAGCACCCGTCGCGCCCAGATCGGTGACGAGCACACTTCGAACAGCAGATGCATCTGCGCTCGCTCCGAGGCCGCGTTGAAGTGCGTCAGCCCGACGGCCCTCACGAGAGTTCGTTGAGCCTGCTGAAACGCGCAGCGGCAACGGGATTGGCGTCGGCGACCAGGTCGGTGAACCGGTGGTTGACGATCTTGGCGACTTCGATCAGGGCGAACGCCTTCTCCGCCGACGGCGAGTTGTCCATCCGGGACCAGCCGTTGCGCAGGACGCGGTCGAAGCGCTCGGTCTCCTTGGCGCAGATGATCAGCGGGAAGCCGAAATGGCTGCGGTAGGCGGTGGCCAGCTCCACGACGTCATTGTGGTCGTCGTCGTCGAGGTTGGACAGGGCCACGTGGTCCACGGCGAGCACCTGGCCCGTCTCGTCTTCGGCGCCCAGATCGGGGAACGCGCCCAGCAGCTCGGCCTGCTGCTCGGACGAGCCGGTGAGCACCGCGTCCTGGAAGGCTTCACGCAGCGCGGTGGTGTCGGCGAACGGCCGCTGGTCGTAGGCGCGTTCGACGGCCCACGGCACGTCCTGGAGGACGTGGCCGAACACCTCGGTGAACCGCTCCTTGGTCATCGCGTTGACCTCACCGAGCGTGATGGAGCCGCCGCCGGCCACTCGCGGGCCGCCCGAACCGGTGTGGAAGAACACGATGTTCAGCAGGATCGCGCTGACCGCGCCGATGCTGATACCGCTGCCGAAGATCAGGTCGACCCCGGTGGGCATGGCCTTGGCGATGTCCGGGTAGGCCGTCACCCACAGCGCGAGCGCCAGGCTCGTGGTCACGATGATCAGGTTGCGGTGGTCGGTGAAGTCGACTTTGCCCAGGGTCTGGATCCCGACGACGGCGACCGTCGCGAACAGCGTCAGCGCGGCGCCGCCCAGCACGGGATTGGGGATCGAGGCGACCACGGCGGCGACCTTGGGCAGGAAGCCGAGCAGGATCATGAACACCCCGGCGGCCGCGACCACCCAGCGGCTCTTGATGCCGGTGAGCCGGACCAGGCCGACGTTCTCGGAGAACGCGGTGTAGGGGAAGGAGTTGAAGACACCGCCGATGGTGGTCGCCACCCCGTCGGCGCGCAGCACGTTGCCGATGTCGGAGGCCTTCACTCGCTTGCCGACGATCTCGCCGGTGGCGATGGTGGAACCCGTCGATTCCACGGCGGTGATCATCAGCACGATGATCATCGTCAGGCAGGCGACGAAGTCGAACTTGGGCATGCCGAAGAGGAACGGTGGCGTGAAGCCGATCGCCGACGCTTCGCCGACCCGATCGAAGTTCATGTCGCCCAGCGCGAATGCGACCGCGCAGCCGACCACCAGACCGAGCAGGACGGCGATGGTCGCCAGGAAGCCGCGGAAGATCCGCTGGATCGCGACGATGATCGCGATGGTGCCGACGGCGTAGAGGAACCACCGGATGTTGGTCGGGTCGGGTTCGTGGGTGTTGGGGTTGGTGACGGCGTCCATGGCGCCGACGGGCACCAGGCACAGGCCGATGATCGTGATCAGGGTGCCGGTGACCACGGGTGGGAAGAATTTCAGCAGTTTGATGAACACCGGCGCGATCAGGAACGTGAACACGCCGGCGACGATCACCGCCCCGTAGACGTAGAGCATGCTCGACGCGCCGCCGCCGTGAGCCAAGCCGATCGCGATGATCGGCGACACCCCGGCGAACGTGACGCCCTGCAGCAGCGGCAGGCGGACACCGACGTTACGGAACCCGACGGCCTGGATGATCGAGGCGATACCGCAGGTGAACAGGTCCGCCGTGATCAGCTTGACGAGTTCTTCCTGGGACAGTCCGACCGCCCCGGCAATGATGATCGGCACGAGGACCGCGCCGGCGTAGAACGCGACGACGTGCTGGAACCCATAGGTGGCGAGCTTCGGGACGGGCAGCACCTCGTCGACGGGGTGAGTGCGCTTGCTCGTGCCGCGGGCGGTCGGTGTCGACATCGGATCAGAATCCGACAGGTTCGCTCACTTCCAGTGACGCGCACGTTTCCGGGATGTTGCAGGTCCCGTTTTTTTCTCGCGAACAGACGCGATCTCGCGCGTGTCGCCCCCGAAACGCCCGAGATCGCGTCTGGTCGCCGGTCAGTGGTCGTGCAGGATCACGCCCCGCACGTTGCGTCCGGCGCGCATGTCCTCGTAGCCCTCGTTGACCTCGGCCAGCTTGTACTCGTGTGTGACGGTCTCGTCGAGCAGCAGCTTGCCCTCGCGGTAGAGCGACAACAGCCGCGGGATGTCCGCGCGCGGGTTGGCCTCGCCGTACAGGCTGCCGAGCAGGCGCTTCTGGAACAGCGTGAACATCATCAGCGACAGCGATGCCTGGTTGTCGGCCATCGTCGACAGGGCGGTCACCACGACCGCGCCGCCCTTGCGGATGATGTTGACCGCGTCATCGATCATCGTTCCCTCGAGCAGGCCGACGGTCAGGATCGCGGAATCGGCCATCACCCCGCGGGTCAGCTCGGCGACGAGCGCGGTCGCCTCGGGCAGCGACGTCACGAAATGCGTGGCGCCGAGCTGTAAAGCCTTGGCGCGCTTGTCTTCCACGGGCTCGACGACGACGATCTTCTCGGCACCGGCCAGTCGCGCGCCCTGCACCGCGCCGCTGCCGATTCCCCCGAACCCGATCACAACGACAGTGTCGCCGGGTTGGACGTCGGCGGTGTTGACGGCCGATCCCCATCCGGTTGTCACTCCGCAGCCGAGCAGGCACGCCCGCGAGAGCGGGACGTCGTCGTCGATCTTGACGATGGAGGCTTCGGGCACGGTGCCGTACTGGGAGAACGTGCCCACCAGCGACATCACGCCGATGTTCTGCCCGCGGGCGCGCCGCCTGTAGGTGCCGTCGATCTGCGTGCCGGCCATGATGATCGCGCCGAGGTCGCAGAGGTTCTGGTGACCCGTCGAGCAGAATCGGCAGCGGCCGCAGGCCGGAAGAAACGACGCGACGACGTGGTCGCCCGGGGCCAGGTCGCGAACGCCCGGTCCGACTTCGCGGACGATCCCGGCGCCTTCATGACCGCCGATCATCGGCAGCGGGAAGGGCAGGTCACCGGTGCGGATGTGCTCGTCGGAGTGGCACAGGCCGGTGGCCTCCCAGGACACCAGCACCTCGCCGTCACCGGGCGGATCGAGATCGATCTCCTCGATGCTCCAGTCGGAGCCGTACTCCCACAGAATCGCGGCGTTGGTCTTCATCGGCCGAGTCTAAGAAGCGCGTCGGCCCGCCCGCGGCGGATTCGCCCGACAGGTTCAGATCGCCGTCAGGGCCAGGCCGGCCAGTGCGATCAACCAGCTCGCGAAGCTGCCGACCAAGAAGTACTCGGTCACCTCATCGATGCCGGAACCGATTCCGGAACCGATATCCGTGTCGCGGGTTCCTGCGGATTCCTTGCGCGCGGCGCTGAGTTCGGGGAAGCGGATGATGCCCTTGGCCGCGATGACCGCCGAGGCGGCGCCGAACTGGCCGCCGAGCGCCAGCCCGACGATCAGCAGCCGCTCCATCGGGCCCAGCAACCGGCCGCCCTTGAGGCGGTCGGACGGTTGGGGCTCGCCGGCCGGGCGGACCGCACCGACCGCGCCGAGGACGAGCCGCACCAGCTGGTTCGCGGTGACCAGCTGCAGCAGGACGACCCCGACGATGATCAGCGCCCGGCCCGGGTCGACCTCTGCCAGGCCGATCCACGGCAGCCACCACCCGATCGGGCCGGCCACCGGGGACGCCCAGCCGCTGAACACGACGATCAGCACGGCGGCCGCGCCGAACACCGTGAGGGCACGACCGTGCCGCGTCCCGGTGTGTTCGGCGGCGTCGCCGAGGATCACCCAGACGACGGAGACTGCTGCCGCGGCGACGAGGAGGACGATGTCGCCGAGGTGCCAGAGCCCGGCCAAGGCGGCGCTGCCGAGCACGGCGACCGGACCAGCGACCAGTGCCGGCCATCGGTGTGCGCTGAGCTTGCGGCAGATGTCGGCGACGCCGACGGCGATGAGGAACACCGCCAGCGCGCCCATCACAGCTCCCGTAGTTCGGTGGCGGCCGCGAGGAGCAGATCCAGCCCGGCCCGGCCGGCACGCTGGGACACCGCCGAGGCGCTGATGCCCTCCGCCATCGCCAGCTCCTTCTTGGTTCGTCCTGCGCGCATCCCCGCGAGTATTCGCAGGGAGCGTTCGTCAAGCGATCCAAGCAGATGGTCCCGACACATCAGGGCGGCATTGATGGCGCGCGGTTCGGCACCGTCGCCGGTGTCGTTTCGGAATGCGGTGCGCACGTACGTCATTCCTGGTTGCTGCTGGGTGGCCGCGGTCCATTCGATGGCTGCGCGCGCAGCCCACCAGCCCGGTCCGTCCTGGATCCCGGAGTTTTCGTCGAGGGTGGTGACGTCGCCCCAGCCGAGCCCGAACCGGATGTCGACGTCCGGTGCCAGCGTCAGCCGCAGCGTGAGTGCGGCGTCGATCGCGAGCCCGACGGTGGGATACGCGCCCTGGAATTCGTCGCCCACCGTGAGGGCGGGTGCATCGACGGCGCCCTCGGTCACGGTGGCCAGCGCCGCAGTGACACGGCGGTGCAGACCGCGCCGGTCGGCGAACGTACGGGAGCCCACGACGTCACCGATGAGCGTCGCACGGGGCACTGAAGCCTGTAGCTTCACTCCATCCATATGAAGACTATAGCTTCATTCTCGCGATATGAAGCTGTCAGCTTTCGCCACAATCGTATAGCGAGGTTTGTCGGTGGTCGAATATATGTTCGAATCATGTCGGGGGCGCGGGAGGCGGTGGCGGTCTTGCGGGCCGCCGTCGATGGCGTGCTCGCTGCCGATCTGGACCTCGCGACGGCTGCGGAGCTCACGGAGCTACTCGACGAGGTGGAATCGGCGGGCTGCCGGTTGCCGGCGGCCCGGCATCGGGCGTTGGCGCGGCTGCAGGTGGAGACCACCCCGCATGCGATGGGGGCGAAGAACTGGAAAGACGTGCTGGCGATCCGCTGGCGCATCAGCGGCCCAGAAGCGCATCGCCGGTTGACCGAGGCCGCGCTGCTCGGGCCGCGGGTGTCGCTGACCGGAGAGCCGTTGCCGCCGGTGTTGCCCGCGACGGCGGCGGCCCAAGCTTCGGGTCGGATCACGCCCGAGCATGTGGAGATCACCCGTAAAGCGGTGGACAAGCTGCCCGGGTTCGTCGACACGGTCACGCGCGAGCAGTTCGAGGCCGATGTCGTGCGCATCGCGGTCGGTGCCGGCCCCAAGGCCACTCAGGATGCCGCGGATCTGGAGTTGTTTCTGCTCGATCAGGACGGCCCCGAACCCGACGACACCGAACGGGTCCGCAAACGCTCGCTCACGAAATCTCGGCAGGGTTGCGACGGCATGACGGCGTGGTGGGCGGATCTGACGCCGGAGGCGGCCGCGGTGTGGGAGGCGATCTTCGCCAGATACGCCGCCCCCGGGATGTGCAACCCCGACGATGACGAACCCTGTATCTCGGGGACGCCGACGCAGGCCCAGATCGACAACGATCACCGCAGCCTCGCCCAACGCCAACACGACGCGCTGCTCGTGGTGGGGCGGATCGCGTTGATGAGCGGGGAGGTGGGTCAGCTCAACGGGTTACCGGTGGCGGTGATCGTGCGCACCACCCTGCAAGACCTCGAATCCCGCGCCGGGATCGGGGTGACCGGTGGTGGGACCCGGCTGCCGATCAAAGACGTGATTCGGATGGGCGCGCACGCGAGCCACTATTTGGCGGTGTTCGACCGGGCCACCGGCTCCGCGCTGGACCTGTTCCGCACGCGGCGGGTGGCGTCGGTGGCGCAGCGGGTCATGTTGATCGCGCGTGAGGGTGGCTGCACCAAACCGGGCTGCCGTGTCGGCGCCTACGGATGTCAGGTCCACCACGTCACCGCCGATTGGGCTGCGGGTGGGCTGACCAACATCGACGACCTCGGCCTGGCCTGCCCACCTGACAACCGCTCCGTTGGCCCCGGCGGCTGGAGCACCGCGATGAACACCCGCCACGAGGTGGAATGGACCCCACCACCGGAGCTGGACACCGGCCAAACCCGGGTCAACACCCACCACACCCCCGAACGACTCCTCCGCCCACCCGAGGACGACGAGCCCACCCAAGCGTCGGCCGACGCCGCAGAACCCGGCGGACCCGCACCACCCGACAACCAAGTCGCCTGAGGGCCGCGAATGGATGATCGCCGCGTCCGGAATGGACTGTGCTCGCGACCGGATGCCACTTACTGCGTGATGCAGCCGGTGGCCTTCTCCAAGTGCTCGATCGCCTCGGCGACGATCGCAGGAACCAGTTCCGCGCAGGACGGTAGGTCGTCGATGATCCCGGTGACCTGTCCGGAGGCGAGCACACCCGCGTCGGTGTTGCCCTCCACCAGACCGGCTTTCAGCAGCATAGGGGTGTTGGCGGCCATCACGACCTGGGCCCACGTCAGGTCCTTGCCGTGCCGCATCGCCATGCCGTCACGCAGCATCGACCGCCACGTCATGCCACTCATCTTCTTGAACTTCTGCGCGTTGCCCACCGCGGCAGCCAGACCACGCACCGGTGACCCGCTCTCCAGCTTCTCCACCAGGCCCGTACGCAGCACACGGTGAGGCATGCCGTCGACCCGGGTGGAGACCACTGTTCCGTCGAGCGCGGTGTGCAGATAGCGCTGCTTGACGGCGTCCGGCACGGTCGAGTCGGTGGTGAGCAGGAACCGGGTGCCCATGGCGACTCCTGCGGCACCGTAGGACAGTGCGGCCGCGAGACCCCTGCCGTCGAAGAAACCGCCCGCGGCGATGACGGGCATCCCCGTGTCGGCGACCGCATCGAGCACGGAAGGCAGGAGCAGGGTCGTGGCGATCGGACCGGTGTGGCCACCACCCTCGCCGCCCTGCACGATCACTGCGTCGGCACCCCAGGCCGCTACCTTCTTCGCGTGCTTTGCCAACCCGACCGACGGAATCACCACGACACCTGCATCTTTGAGCTTGGCGATGAGATCGGGTTTCGGAGCCAGGGCGAAGGAGGCGACTTTGACTCCTTCGCTGATCAGGAGGTCGACGCGGTCGTTCGCGTCGCCGGCGTCGGCTCGGATGTTGATGCCGAACGGTTTGTCGGTGGAGGCCTTGACCTTGGCCACCGCGGTCTTGAGCTCGTCGAGGGTCATCGTCGCCGAAGCGAGAATGCCCAGCCCGCCGGCATTCGAGGTGGCCGCCACCAGGCGCGCACCCGCAACCCAGCCCATCCCGGTCTGCACGACCGGATGCTCGATGCCGACCAGCTCCGTCAGGGGAGTCTGCAGCTTCACTTGACTTCCTTGTCACGCAACGACTTCGGGTCGATCACCTCGCGCAGAATGCGCAGCTCGTCGGCGGTCGGCAGTCGCGTCGTGTCGGCATCATCGAGTCCGTGCACCTCGAACGAGGTGTTCTCGGTGACCTGCTCGGGTTCGACGCCCGGATGCAGAGACACGGCCCGCATCTGGTGGTCGGGTCCGTTGAAGTCGAAGACGCCGAGGTTGGTGATCACCCGGAAGACGTTGACGAATCGATAGGCGGGGTTGTCGGGATCTACTTTGTCCCATCCGATTCCGGAGACACTGTCCACGGATTCGCCGAACACCCGTGTCGAGTGGTTGCCGACCCAGTAGCTGGTGGCGTGGTTGATCGTATTGCCCGGCGCGCCGCGCACTCCGAACATCTGCCGCTTGGGGTGCTGCAGCGGCCCGAAGGCCGACAGGTTCTGATTGCCGTACCGATCGATCTGATTGGCGCCCATCACGACGTGGCGACGGCCCCATGACAGCGTCTCGAACACCCGGCCGAACGGCATCCAGCCTTCGATGGTGGCGGCCGCTCCGATGGCGGGTGTGTCGGCGATCAGCCGCGCCTCACCGTCGGTGAGCAGGATGTCGGGGGAGAACGTCAGACGAGCGAGCCGCGCGCCGATCGAGACGATCGTGGTCATCGGACTGACCATGATCTCGCCGGCGTCGCGGAACAATTCGGCGCACGCGACGGCGCACACCTCTGCGCGGGTTGCCGACATCACTGGACCGCCTCCTGGAACTTGCGCACCGCTGCCTGATAGTCGGATTCACTTCCGGACAGATACGTGTCGACGAACGCAGACCACGTCTCGTCGGAGCCTGCCGCCTCGGCGTAGTGCCGCTGGAACTTCTCGTCGCGGCGGTAATCGGGCTCGGCGGTGGTGAAGTGCGCTCCGTTCGGCGCCTCGACGACGCTGTCGACCATCATTCGGTTGATCAGCAGCGCCTGCGGTGGAACGGATTTGACGAGTTCGTCGGTCGGCACCACTTTCTCCACCGACAGGAACCGGCGCTGTGCCGACATCAGGAAGAGATCGTCGAAGTACGGGTCGATCCCGGTGTAGGCCGCATTGCCCTGTGCGTCACCGACATTCATGTGCACGAACGCGGCGTCCAGGTTCAGCGCGGGCATCGCGACGAGTTCCTCGTAGCCCCCGCCCGGGGCCGGATACGGCGACTTCACGGTCTTGAGTTCGTCGCCCCAGAACGCGCGCACATCGCTGCCCAGCCCGGCGCGGATCGGCAGGAACGGCAGACGCTGGGCGGCGGCCTGCAGGCCGCAGCGGAGCATGCCCTCGTCCATCTCCCTCGCCTCGATCGCACCGGAGGTGCGAGCCTTGGCGAACCACGGGTCGTAGAAGGGCGGTGAGTCCAGGGACACGAAGCCGTAGTAGGCCCGCTTCACCTTGCCCGCCGAGCAGAGTAGGCCCAGATCTGGTCCGCCGTAGGTGACGACGGTCAGATCGGTGACGTCGGTGCGCAGCAGCGCGCGCACGAAAGCCATCGGCTTGCGCCGCGAACCCCAGCCGCCGATGCCGATCGTCATACCGCTCTCGATGGACGAGACGGCGTCATCGAGTGACGTTCTCTTGTCTGACACTATTTCCCCGCTCGCTTCGCTCGTGCCCGCCGAATCACTATTTCCCCGCTCGCTTCGCTCGTGCCCGCCGCATCACTTCGACCCCTTCTCCGTGCCCGCGAACGCATCCCGATGTTCGTCGGAGACGCCGGCGAGGTTGAGCTCGAAGGTGAAGCCTTGCTCCATCCGGTAGCGGGCGGTGACCGGTTGCACGTCGATGAAGTTGAGTGCTTCCTTGGCCGCGCGGATCACCCGGGTGTCCTTGGACGCGATGTCACGCGCTACCCGCAGGGCCGACTCGTCGAGGTCGGCACGCGGCACGACCTCGTGCACGGAGCCGAAGTGGTGCAGCGTGTTCGCGTCGACTGTTGCCGCGGTGAAGAAGAGACGACGCATCATGTGTTGGGGCACAAGGCGAGACAGGTGGGTCGCGGCGCCGAGTGCGCCGCGCTCGACCTCGGGCAGCCCGAACTTCGCGTCGTCGGAGGCGACGATGACGTCGGCGTTGCCGACCAATCCGATGCCTCCGCCGACGCAGAAGCCGTTGACTGCGGCGATGACCGGAACCGCGCATTCGTAGACAGCCCGAAACGCCTCGTAGCAACCACGATTGGCGTCGATCAGCGCGGTGAAGCCTTCGGTGTTCTGCATCTCCTTGATGTCGACGCCGGCGTTGAAGCCGCGTCCCTCGGCCCGAAGGATCACCACGTGCGTGGTCTGGTCACGCCCGGCGGCGGTGATCGCGTCGGCGAGTTCGAACCAGCCGCGCGACGGAATCGCGTTGACGGGTGGGTAGTCGACGGTGACCGAGACGATCCCCGGCTCCACCGTCGCGGTGGTGATCGGCATGCGCAACTCCTGGGGTGGCTACCTAAGCAAGCACTTGCTTGGTACGCTAGCACAGTGACCGACGCATCCGACAGCGCCATCAGCCTTGCTCTCAGCGGCCGCGTGGTGCTGGTGACCGGTGGTGTGCGCGGTGTCGGGGCCGGCATCAGCACGGTGTTCGCCGATCAGGGTGCCACTGTTGTCACGTGCGCTCGCCGTCCCGTCGACGGGTCACCGTTCGAGTTCCGCGCCTGCGACATCCGCGACGACGGTGCGGTGGCCGCGCTGATCGCCGGCATCGTCGCCGATCACGGCCGGCTCGACGTCGCGGTCAACAACGCCGGCGGATCGCCGTATGTGCCTGCCGCCGAGGCCTCTGCCACGTTCAGCCGCAAGATCGTGGAGCTCAACCTGCTCGGTGCACTCTCGGTTGCCAGTCATGCCAACACCGTGATGCAGCAGCAGGATTCGGGTGGAGTGATCGTGAACATCTCCAGCGTCAGTGGGCGTCGGCCCACACCGGGAACCGTCGCCTACGGCGCGGCCAAAGCGGGGATCGAGAACATGACCGCCACGCTCGCGGTCGAGTGGGCGCCCAAGGTGCGGGTGAACTCCGTGGTGGTCGGAATGGTCGAGACCGAGCAGGCCGAACTCTTCTACGGAGATGCCGATTCGATCGCCGCGATCTCCCGCACCGTGCCCCTGGGCAGGCTCGCCCGACCGAGTGACGTGGGTTGGGCCACGGCGTTTCTCGCTTCGCCGGCAGCCTCCTACATCAGCGGGGCGTCGCTGGAGGTGCACGGTGGCGGGGAGCCGCCGCACTACCTGGCCACCACCACCGCCGACATCAAAAAGTAGAGGAGACAACGGGAATGGGACTGCTCGACGGCCGCGTGGTCATCGTGACGGGTGCGGGTGGCGGTATCGGCCGCGCGCACGCACTGGCTTTCGCCGCTGAGGGGGCCCGCGTCGTCGTCAACGACATCGGCGTCGGTCTCGACGGATCGCCGGCCGGGGGCGGCAGTGCCGCCCAGTCCGTCGTCGACGAGATCGTCTCTGCCGGAGGCGAAGCCGTGACCAGCGGTGCCAACGTCGCCGACTGGGCGCAGGCCGAGGGGTTGATCCAGACTGCTGTCGACGCGTTCGGTGGACTCGACGTCCTGGTGAACAACGCCGGCATCGTGCGCGACAGGATGTTCGCCAACACCAGCGAAGAAGAGTTCGACGCGGTCACCGCGGTGCATCTGAAGGGCCACTTCGCCACCATGAAGCACGCGGCCGCGTACTGGCGCGCCAAGTCGAAGGCGGGCGACGCCGTGGACGCCCGCATCATCAACACCAGTTCGGGGGCGGGCCTGCAGGGCAGCGTCGGACAGGCCAACTACAGTGCGGCGAAGGCCGGGATCGCGGCACTCACGCTCGTGGCCGCCGCCGAGATGGGGCGCTACGGCGTGTCCGTCAACGCGATCGCGCCGTCAGCGCGCACCCGGATGACCGAGACGGTGTTCGCGGACATGATGTCCACGCAGGGTCGGGATTTCGATGCGATGGCGCCAGAGAACATCTCGCCTCTGGTGGTGTGGCTGGGCAGCGTGGAATCCCGCGACGTCACCGGGAAGATGTTCGAGGTCGAAGGTGGCAAGATCCGCGTCGCCGAGGGATGGGCGCACGGACCGGAGATCGACAAGGGCGCGAAGTGGGACCCGGCCGAACTGGGACCCGTGGTCGCCGATCTTCTCGGCAAGGCCCGCCCGGCGGTACCGGTGTACGGGGCCTGACTCGAGGCCTGACTCAGGCCGGATCACAAATGACGATCGGAATCTTGCGATCGGTGTAGGAGCGGTAGTTCTGGAAGTCCGGATACATGGCGTCGAGCTTCGGCCAGTATTCTTCGCGTTCAGCGACGGTGGCATCGCGGGCGACCAGTTTTAGGGTTTCCTTCTTGGTCTGGAAGGTGATCTCGGGATTGGCCCGGAGATTGAGGTACCACATCGGGTTGGTGGCTCGGCCGCCTTGTGAGGCGACGAGCACGATGCGACGGCCCTCCTGGAGAAACAGCAACGGACTGTCCCGGGCCTCGCCGGTTTTGCGGCCGATTGTGGTCAGGATGCCGACTTCGGCACCGCGCAAGAACTTATTGCCGAGCCTGCCGCCCGACTTCTTGAACAGCCACGTATTGGCCTTCGACATCCATTTGATCGCGGTGCCGACCTTGGCCGAGTTGAGGCCTTCGATCTGCTTGGGACTCAGCGGGCGAGGCGGATTGGCCATGGATGCACCTTATCGCGACAGGAAGGGGCGGATCGAGGCGTTGATGTGGTGGATCTGCGCGCGACCCGCCGGGTCGTCAGCGGGGATGAGGAACGTCTCGTCGATGCGGGCGCCGACGCTGCGGCCGCCCATCTTGGGTTTGGTCGAGAGCTCGAACTGCGCGCGCACCGTGTCGCCGTCGATCGTGAACTCCGGTGCGGAGACCTTCTCGATGACCCGGTACTGCAGACCTCGATTGAGGCTGCGGCGCAGGTGATCTCCCGAGAAGCCGGTCTTGAGCCCGACTTCGACGCGGGTGCATCCGGGCGCAAACGGCACGTCGTCGGCGCGGTGGCTGGCCAGTGCGCTGATGTATGACTGCGCCGCGGCGATGCGCTCGGCGTCGGGAACCGCCATCAGATGCGCTCGATGATGGTCCCGGTCGACAGCGCACCGCCGGCGCACATGGTGATCAGCGCCGTCGTCTTGTCGGTGCGCTCCAGCTCGTGCAGTGCGGTGGTGATGAGCCGGCTGCCGGTGCTGCCCACGGGATGCCCCAGCGCGATCGCTCCACCGCTGACGTTCACCGTGTCCATGTCGGGCTCGTGGACCCGGGCCCAGGACAGTACGACGGATGCGAACGCCTCGTTGATCTCGGTGATGTCGATGTCGCCCATCTTCATCCCGGCCTTTTCGAGCACCTTGGCGGTCGATTGCACCGGCCCGTCGAGGTGGTAGTACGGCTCGGCGCCGACCAAGGCCTGGCTGACGATCCGCGCCCGGGGTCGCAGGCCGTGTGCCTTCGCGACCTCTTCGTCCATCCAGAGCACCGCCGCCGCTCCGTCGGAGATCTGCGACGACGTGCCCGCCGTGTGAATACCGCCCTCCATCACCGGGTTCAGCGATGCCAGGGCCTCGAGCGTGGTGTCCCGCAGCCCCTGGTCGCGGGTGACTGGCGCCCTCTCGGCGGTGGGTTGCTTGTTCTCGTCGAGCACCGGAGCCTCGATCGGGCTGATCTCCCGGTCGAAACGTCCTTCGGCCCACGCCTGCTTGGCTTTGCGCTGCGAATCGAACCCGAAGCGGTCGATGTCCTCACGGGTGATGCCGCGGCGCTTGGCGATTCGCTCGGCCGCCTCGAACTGGTTGGGCATGTCGATGTCCCACGACTGCGCGCGGATCTTCGACCGGTCCGGTCCGGCGTTGGCCCCCAAGCCGACCCGGCTCATCGCCTCGACGCCGCACGCGACGCCCATGTCGATGGCCCCCGCCGCGATCAATCCGGCGATCAGGTGGTTGGCTTGCTGGCCGCTGCCGCACTGGCAGTCCACGGTGGTGGCGCCGACGTGCTCGGGCAGACCCGCGGTCAGCCACGCCACGCGGGTGATGTTGTTGGACTGTTCGCCGTATTGCGTGACGCAGCCGCCGATCACCTGTTCGATCCCGGCGGCGTCGATGCCGGCCTTGTCGACGAGCGCCTTCTGGACCGCGCCCAGCAGCTCGGTGGCGTGCAGCCCGGACAGCCAGCCGTTGCGCTTCCCGATGGGGCTTCGGGTGGCTTCGACGATCACAGGGTTACCCATGGCGTCAGGCTAGAACACGTTTCATTACTCTGACAAGCGGCGATGCCGCTGTGCCTTTTATCTGCGGTGGAGGCATGTTTTACTGGCACTAGAACACGTTGCAATTGAGGAGCGCTTCCCTATGCCAGGCCCGAACACCTGCCCGATCAGCCCGCACTTCGACTTCCTCGACGCGAGTCTCAATCTCGAGCGTCTACCCGTCGAGGAGTTGGCAGAACTCCGCAAGTCCGAGCCCGTCCACTGGGTCGACATCCCCGGCGGCACCGGCGGCTTCGGCGACAAAGGCTACTGGCTCGTCACCAAGCACGCCGACGTCAAGGAGGTGTCGAAGCGCAACGACATCTTCGGCAGCTCGCCCGACGGCGCGATCCCGACGTGGCCGGCGGACATGACGCGCGATGCGATCGACCTCCAGAAGGCTGTCCTGTTGAACATGGACGCGCCGCAGCACACCCGGCTTCGCAAGATCATCTCCCGTGGCTTCACCCCCCGGGCCATCGGACGCCTCGAGGAGGAACTGCGGGCGCGCGCGCAGAAGATCGCCGAGTCGGCCAAGGCCGAGGGCACCGGTGATTTCGTCGAGCAGGTGTCCTGCGAACTGCCGCTGCAGGCGATCGCCGAACTGCTCGGCGTCCCGCAGGACGACCGCGACAAGATCTTCCGCTGGTCGAACGAGATGACTGCAGGCGAAGATCCGGAGTACGCCGACGTCGACCCCGCGATGTCGTCGTTCGAACTCATCACCTATGCGATGAAGATGGCCGAGGAGCGGGCCAAGAACCCGACCGAGGACATCGTGACCAAGCTGATCCAGGCCGACTTCGACGGGGAGAAGCTCTCCGACGACGAGTTCGGGTTCTTCGTGGTGATGCTCGCGGTTGCGGGCAACGAGACCACCCGCAACTCGATCACCCACGGCATGATCGCGTTCTCGCAGAATCCCGATCAGTGGGAGCTCTACAAGAAGGAGCGCCCGGAGAGCGCCGCGGACGAGATCGTGCGCTGGGCCACCCCGGTGTCGGCGTTCCAGCGCACCGCGCTCGAAGACACCGAGCTGGGCGGAGTGAGCATCAAGAAGGGTGAGCGAGTGGTGATGTCCTACCGCTCGGCCAACTTCGACGAGGACGTGTTCACCGATCCGGATAGTTTCGACGTCATGCGCAACCCCAATCCGCACGTCGGTTTCGGCGGCACGGGCGCCCACTACTGCATTGGCGCCAACCTGGCGAAGATGACGATCAGCCTGATCTTCAACGCCGTGGCCGATCACATGCCGGATCTCCGGCCGATCGGTGAGCCCGAGCGGTTGAAGTCGGGCTGGCTCAACGGCATCAAGCACTGGCAGGTGGATTACAACGGGCAGGGCTGTCCGGTCAGTCACTGACGCATCGAGACTCGAGGAGGAGTCGGGTGGATTTCACTCCAGACGAGGGTCAGCAGGCTGTTGCCGACGTGGTGACGTCCGTGCTGGACCGCGACAACACATGGGACGCACTGGTTTCCGGAGGCGTTCTCGCGCTGGCCGCCCCCGAGCGCCTGGGTGGTGACGGCCTCGGCATCGCCGAGATCGCGACCGCCCTGACCGAGATCGGCAGGCACGGCACCATCAGTGCGGCGCCGGTCACGCTCGCTGCGGCCGCGGTGCTGCTCGATGTGGCGTCTACGGCGCAGCAGGATCGCTGTCTCGCCGGCCTGGCCAAGGGTTCGGTGCTCACCGTCGCCCTAAACGAGCCGGGTTCATCTCAGCCTGATCGACCAGCGACCACGTTGTCGGGAGGCGCGCTCAACGGCACCAAGCTCGCCGTCGGATACGCCGCCGAGGCCGAATGGTTGCTCGTCACCGCGGATTCGGGCGTCGTCGTGGTGCGTGGGGACGCCGACGGTGTCTCGACGACGAAGACGCCCTCGGCGGCCGGGGCCGACGAATACGTGGTGACGTTCCGCGACGTAGCGGTCGCCGACGACGACGTGCTGGCCGGTGCCGACGCGCACCGTGTGAACCAGGTTGTGCTGGCGTGCTTCGGTGCCTTCGCGGCGGGGCTGGTGGCCGGGGCCCTGCGGTTGACGGCGGATTACGTTGCCACGCGCGAGCAGTTCGGCCGGCCGCTCTCGACATTCCAGACCGTGGCGGCGCAGCTGTCCGAGGTGTACATCGCCTCCCGCACGATCTCGCTGGTGTCGACGTCGGTGGTGTGGCTGCTGTCCCAAGGCCTCGACGCCGATGACGACCTCGCGATCCTCGGGTACTGGCTGACGTCCCAGGCGCCGCCGGCGATGCGGCTGTGCCACCATCTGCACGGCGGGATGGGCATGGACATCACCTATCCGATGGACCGCTATTTCTCCTCGATCAAGGACCTGACCCGCGTGCTCGGCGGCCCGACGCATCGTCTCGATCTGGTGGGAGCGTAAATGTACATCGAACTGACCCCTGAGCAGCGGGCACTGCAAGCCGAACTCCGCCAATACTTCTCAACGCTCATCACGCCCGAAGAAGCCGAGGCGATGACGTCGAACCGGCACAACGAGGCCTACCGCGCCGTCATCAAACGGATGGGTTCGGACGGCAAGCTCGGTGTCGGTTGGCCCAAGGAATACGGCGGCCTGGGCTTCGGCCCGATCGAGCAGCAGATCTTCGTCAACGAGGCCAACCGCGCCGACGTCCCGCTGCCACTGGTCACGCTGCAGACCGTCGGCCCCACGCTGCAGGTGTACGGCACCGACGAGCAGAAGAAGAAGTTCCTGCCCGGAATCCTCTCCGGTGACATCCATTTCGCGATCGGCTATTCCGAGCCGGACGCGGGGACCGACCTGGCCTCACTGCGGACGACGGCAATCCGGCACGGCGACGAGTTCGTCGTGAATGGCCAGAAGATGTGGACCACCGGCGCGCACGATGCCGACTACATCTGGCTGGCGTGCCGCACCGATCCGGAAGCGGCCAAGCACAAGGGCATTTCGATCCTCATCGTCGACACCAAGGATCCCGGCTTCTCCTGGACGCCGATCATCCTGTCCGACGGAGCGCACCACACCAATGCGTCGTACTACAACGATGTACGGGTCCCCGCCGACATGCTCGTCGGCGAGGAGAACGGTGGCTGGAAGCTGATCACCACCCAGCTCAACCACGAGCGGGTCGGGCTCGGTCCGGCCGGCCGAGTCGCGGGCATCTACGACCAGGTGCATGCGTGGGCGTCCAAACCGGGTTCGGACGGGGTGACGCCGATCGAGCAAGCCGACGTGAAAAGGCTTCTGGGCCAGATCAAGACAATCTGGCGGGTGAATGAGTTACTGAACTGGCAGGTGGCTGCGTCGGGCGAGACCATCGCTATCGCCGACGCCGCGGCCACCAAGGTGTTCTCCACCGAGCGCATCCAGGATGTCGGTCGGCTCGCCGAGGAGATCGTCGGCCGCTACGGCAATCCCGCGGATCCGGAGACCGGTGAGCTGCTCGACTGGCTGGACAAGATGACCAAGCGGAACTTGGTCATCACGTTCGGCGGCGGGGTCAACGAGGTGATGCGTGAGCAGATCGCCGCCTCGGGGCTGAAGGTCCCGAGGGTTTCACGGTGAGCGATCTGCGCGCCGGTATCGACGAGATCACTGCCGCGGGCAGGAGCGAGCCGCGCCGCGGTCCCGATCCGGTGAACCTGCCGATGATCCACCACTGGGTGGATGCGATCGGTGACACGAATCCGATCTACGTCGACGAGGCCGCCGCCAAGGCCGCCGGCCATCCCGGCATCGTCGCGCCGCCGGCGATGATCCAGGTCTGGACGATGGGCGGGCTCGGTGTGGGTCGCTCCGATGATGATCCGCTGTCGAGGATGATGGCGCTCTTCGACGATGCCGGCTTCGTCGGCGTGGTCGCCACCAACTGCGAGCAGACCTATCACCGGTACCTGCGTCCGGGCGATGAGGTCGAGATACACGCCGAGATCACCGATGTGGTCGGACCCAAGCAGACCGCGCTGGGCGAGGGCTACTTCATCAACCAGCTGATCACCTGGACCGTCGGCGACGGCGAGAAGGTCGCCGAGATGAAGTGGCGCATCATGAAGTTCGCGCCGAGCAAGGCGGACGGCCCGGTGGTGCCCGAGGATCTGGACCCGGACAAACTGATGCGTCCGGCGTCATCGCGGGACACCAAATTCTTCTGGGACGGGGTGGTGGCCCACGAGTTGCGCATCCAGCGTCGTCCCGACGGCAGCCTGCAGCATCCGCCGGTGCCCGCGGTGTGGGCCGACAAGGACGAGCCGGTGGACTACCTCGTGGCCAGCGGCAACGGCTCCGTGTACAGCTACGTCGTCCACCACGCGCCCAAGGTGCCGGGGCGCACCCTGCCGTTCGTGATCGCGCTCGTGGAACTGGAGGAGGGGGTCCGCATGCTCGGCGAGCTCCGGGGTGTCGATCCCGCCGATGTGAAGATCGGAATGCCTGTCACGGCAACCTATCTCGACTTCCCCGACAGCGACATCAGCCCCGCCTGGACCCTGTACGCATGGGAGCCGCGATCATGAGTGCACCGACCGTGCCGTCCTTCGAGGTGGGCACCACGCTGCCCGAGCTCGCCCTCTATGCAGACCCGACGTTCATCGTGTCCACAGCCATCGCCACCCGTGACTATCAGGACGTCCACCACGACCGGGACAAAGCGCAGGCCAAGGGTTCCAAGGACATCTTCGTCAACATCCTCACCGATACCGGGCTGGTGCAGCGCTATCTCACCGACTGGGCCGGTCCCACCGCGGTGATCAGATCGATCTCGCTGCGTCTCGGTGTGCCGTGGTACGCCTACGACACGGTCACGTTCCGCGGTGAGGTGACCGCCGTCGACGGCGATCTCGTCACCGCCAAGGTCACGGGCAGCAACAGTCTGGGACATCACGTGATCGCCACGGCCACATTGTCGTTCGGTGGTGCCCGGTGACCGGGGGACTGTCCGGCCGGGCGGCCATCGCCGGTATCGGCGCCACGGACTTCTCGAAGAACTCAGGGCGCAGCGAACTGCGTCTGGCGGCCGAGGCCGTGCTCGACGCGCTCGACGACGCGGGGTTGGCACCGTCGGACGTCGACGGTCTGGTGACGTTCACGATGGACTCCAACCTGGAGACCGCCGTGGCGCGCGCCACCGGTATCGGCGAGCTCAGCTTCTTCAGCCAGATCGGCTACGGAGGTGGAGCGGCGGCCGCGACCGTGCAGCAGGCCGCGCTCGCGGTGGCCACCGGTGTCGCCGAGGTCGTCGTCGCCTACCGCGCGTTCAACGAACGCTCGGAGTTCCGCTTCGGTCAGGTGTCGACGGGTCTGACGGCCAACGCGGACTCTCGTGGGGTCGAGTACAGCTGGTCCTATCCGCACGGGTTGAGCACCCCTGCCGCATCCGTGGCCATGATCGCGCAGCGTTATATGCACGAATATGGCGCCACGAGTAGTGATTTCGGGGCCATCTCGGTGGCCGATCGTAAGCACGCCGCCACCAATCCCAAGGCGCACTTCTACGGTAAGCCGATCACCATAGAGGATCATCAGAACTCCCGGTGGATCGCCGAACCGCTGCGCCTGCTGGATTGCTGCCAGGAGACCGACGGCGGCGTCGCGATCGTGGTCACCACACCCGAGAGGGCGAAAGACCTGAAGCACCGGCCCGCCGTCATCGAGGCTGCCGCACAGGCCGCCGGCGCCGACCAGTTCACGATGTACTCCTACTATCGCGACGAACTCGGACTGCCCGAGATGGGGCTCGTCGGTAGGCAACTCTGGCAGCAGTCGGGGTTGAATCCGGCCGACATCCAGACGGCCATCCTGTACGACCACTTCACCCCGTACACGCTGATCCAGCTCGAGGAACTGGGCTTCTGCGGTAAGGGTGAGGCGAAGGACTTCATCGCTGGCGGCGCGATCGAGATCGGCGGCAGGTTGCCGATCAACACCCACGGCGGTCAGCTGGGGGAGGCCTACATCCATGGAATGAACGGCATCGCCGAGGGTGTGCGCCAGCTCCGCGGCACCTCCGTCAATCAGGTTCCTGACGTCGAACACGTCCTGGTGACCGCGGGTACCGGCGTCCCGACCTCGGGACTGATTCTCGGCTGACGTTTCCAGCAAATTTATGACGCGAAAGTGACAGATCCCGGAGCTTTCCGGCGTGCATCATCGTCCGAGGACAGCGCGCACGTTGCGGTGATTTCGTTGTCCGATTTGCGCACTGCCGTCATCGCGCAGGTGCGGGGTCTCGTGGTCGCTAGGCCTACTAGCAGGCAAAACAGTCGGTGTTTGCGGAGGCGTCAACATATTGGGTGGTTGCCGACACAACTAGTAATCGGATTTCAAAAAATTCACACTTGACTGCAAATCTAGCAAACTTACATAATGTAGATGTCCGAGGCGCGGCGAAGGGGGGCGCTATGGCGTCAGGGGAGCATTCGGGTGAGGCCATGCGCTACGTGGCAGGGATTCGCGACGGACGAAAACGCGGGGCCCGACGATGACTCAGATGTGGGACTCGGTCGGCACTCCTGTACCAGCGGTTCGCGACAGATGGGGTGACCACAGTTCGCGCGATGACGCCCGCAGTGACGGCGAGATCGCGGCACTCCTCGACAGCGAAGGTGGACGGCAAGGCGTGTGCACGCCGAACTTTCCGTCGAGTCTGCCGATCACTGAGTCTGAACGGCGCCGAGCCCGCCTCGGCGGAGCCACTTCCGCCGACGGGGTACATCTGGAGTTGCCGGTCGAGGACATCCTGATCGTCGATGACTCCCGCCTCCAGCGCGAGAACCTCGCGACCATCCTTGCCGGCGACGCAGTGGCGCGGCCCGCCATGGCATGGAGTCTCGATTCACTGAGCGCAGCCCTGTCCAGACCGCCACGTATCGTTCTGCTCAATCTTCTGACATACCAGAGCATCTCACTGCTGCATTGCGTACGACAGCTGTGCCCGACAGCCAAAGTGATCGTCATAGGGATCGTCGATGAGGACGAGACCGATGTCATCGCGTGCGCAGAAGCCGGCGTCGCCGCTTACCATCTACGAAGCGAGTCCCTGGGTGAGCTGCGAAACCTGATCGCCAGGGTCGCATTTGGAGAGTCTGTGTGTTCGCCCCGGATCTCGGCGATCCTGCTCAGGTACCTGTCGACCGCGGCAACCGAGCGGCGGTCCGTTCCCGGTGATCCGGATCTGACCGCGCGCGAGATGCAGATCCTCCGGATGCTCGAGCAGGGTCTGTCCAACAAGGACATCGCCGACGAACTCTGCATCGCGGTGCACACGGTGAAAAACCACGTACACAGCGTCCTGGGGAAGCTCGGTGTCCGTACGCGCGCTGAAGCGGCGGCCTTCTGCCGGTCTCTGCGCTGACTGCGTCACCTGTGGGATCTAGACCGGGTCCCGCGTGACAAATCGCTCCATCGATCCATGTACGCGGGCCCCGTCGCTGCCGATAGTTGACGTGCGGGGTGTGGGTTAGCGGATTTCGCTTAGCCCGATGCATCTGAGTATCGCCGACTCTTCCTCGCAGCTGCTGAGGGGAGGTGGCATGTCTGTTCGTCGGAACAACACGGCTTCGCATCGAGCTTCCCGCTTCACCACGCGCCCCGTTCGACGGTCCCACGACATCATCAGCAGCGATGGCAGCGATGCCATTCCAAGAACCGGTGCCGACCCCGGCGCCCGCTCAGTCGACCGCCCCCCCGTTCGGTCGACTCGTCGGGGTCGGCACCCTTCACGGCAGGAGCTGCGGCGCCAACGGCGCCGTCAGCGCCATTTGTGATTGCCGCGATGATGCTCGCACCGACGACCCATGCGCCTCCGAGGCCGATCGAGGAACCATGCAGTGCTGACTACGCCGACGGAAGTGACGTCGATTCGTTTGATGATCAACAAGATTGTGGGAAGCAATCGAAGCCGGACTCGATGGTCTGCGTCCGCGGCGGACGCGACGGCCCCCGTGGCCGAACGTGACTCGCGCGCAGCAGTCCTGGGCAAGGTGTTGATCGTCGATGACTGCGCGCTGTATCGCGAAGCATTGGCTTCGGCACTGAGATCGAACGGAATACCGCGCGTCCGCACTACCTGGGACCTGCCCTCCCTGATCGGTGCCCTGGAATCCGCTGCACCGCAGATGATTTTGCTGAACATGAGCGCCGACAAGGTGCACACGTTCCTGCGGGCCGCTCGTAAATTGAGGCCAGAGGTCCCCGTGGTCGCGGTCGCGACTCCCGAAGACGACCCGAACATGATCTTCGCGTGTGCCGAGGCGGGAGTGGCGACCTACCACATGAAGGCTGATTCGTTGGCCGACCTCGTGGTGTTGATCCATCTCGTAGCGGAGGGACAAACGTGGTGCCCGCCGCAAATCGCAGCAACGCTCCTTCGAAGGGTGCCCACTGTCGCTGGTTCACGACGATCTGCAACCAAGGATTCAGGACTCACGGCGCGCGAGATCCAGGTCTTGCACATGCTGGAACTAGGCTGGTCGAACCAGGACATCGCGCGCGAATTGTCCATTGCGGTTCATACCGTGAAGAATCACGTGCACAACCTGCTGACAAAGCTGGGGGTCAACACCCGCGCCGAGGCTGCTGCGGCGTTCCACAGGCTGCGGGTGGACCATGGCGACCGTCGGGGGCCTGTATCCCGATCTAGTCAAAGTTGGCTCCGATGACCCATGTACGGCAGTTCTGACGACCCCGATAGTGGTTGGTGCCAGACGAGTTAGCTCTGCATCGCGTTCTCGGTGAGTCGGCGAACGGATCACACTGTGATCAACCCTCTCCCGCGACACACGTTGACACAGCCGGTATCCGGGGGGAGGGCCAGTGATGACACAGCTGCGTGTGGGGCGAGACGGTGGGATTGTGCCTTCGTCTCGAGTCGGAGGTGGGACTCGAGATGAATGAGCTTCCGCCTATCCGCCCACTGCTGTCGTCCTGGAATGATGACGACATCGCAAGGGCCGACGATCTGGCCCCATTCGACGGTGACCGTCGCGGAGCAACTTATGATCGGCATCCCGTCGGTAGACGCTCGCCCAACGGTCCACTGGCACTGCAGCATTCGACCGTCGAGTTCCTGGACCGGCTCGTGCGAAAAGACGACGGAGCGGACGCGCGCCACACGGTAGTGAGCGCACTCCAGTCGCACCGTGACGTCCGGATTCTGATCGTCGACGACTGCGCACTCCATCGCGACTGTCTGGTGGGTGTTCTGGCGGCACAGCCAGGCGTGGTAGGGGTCAGCGTGGCATGGGATCTGACGTCGTTGGTTGACGAGATCAAAACCTCACTCCCGCAGGTCATCTTGTTGAACATGGCAACCACTGATAGCGCGATGTTGTTACGACACGCATCGAGATTTGGCCCAGATGTGCGCGTGGTCGCCGTCGGTGTCTCCGAGGAGGACGAATCGGGCATCGTCGCGTGCGCGGAGGCCGGCGCAGCGGGCTATCACCTCCGTACGGAATCTCTCGACAACCTGCTTGTGTTGATACACAGAGTTGCTGCTGGTGAATCATTTTGTTCGCCAGCGGTGTCGGCAATATTGCTCAGGCGTCTGTCGACCTTGGCTTCACAGCGTCGGCGGCCCGCAGCCAGGGAACTACCTCTCACCGCTCGGGAGATCCAGATCCTCCGCATGTTGGAGGCGGGACTGGCGAACCGCGAGATCGCGGGCCGGCTCTGTATCGCCGTCCACACTGTGAAGAATCACGTGCATAGTGTGCTGACCAAGCTCGGTGTCAGCAGCCGGGAAGAGGCCGCCGCGCTCGCCCGCAACATCTTTGCAGCGGAGGACTTCTCGTCGTACTAGATCTCGATTCAGTTCCGGGTCCAGTCCGAAAATCGCTCTCATGGTCCATGTACGAACGGTAGCGAGGTCGTCAATAGTGAAGATGTGTTTGCGGGGGAAGATGAAAGTCGTTGCGAGACAGCGATGGCGATAGGGAACCGGCCGGGGCCGGACGAGTCCCTCTCGCATCGCAGTGCATCGCAGTGCGCAGTCGACAACGACGCATCGCGTGCACATGTTTCGCTTGTGAACTGTCAGGATCCGTCTCTCGCAACAGGGTCGTCCATCGCGGATTACCGACACACATCCGCTGGCGACGAACGAGGAGTTTGGTGATGTGCGGAATCATCGCCTGCCGGACACACCGGCCGGCATTGGACAACCTGCGGGTCGGGTTACGAAGTAGTTCCCTTGAGGCGCTGCTGGGTCGGTGTGCAGGAACCAAGTTCACCGGGGTGGGGATCGGTCACACGCGAAGGGCGTCCAGCCTGCGCGCCGGGCTCGCCTGCGCCGGAAACAGTTTCACGACCCCGGTCGACAGTGAAGTTCTCTGTCACCTCATCGAGGATCGGCGGCGCGACGGCGGTGACCTCGTTGATGCGGTGCGCAGCCGGGTCCGGGGCTCCTGGGCGATTGCGGTCCTGGAAAGAGACACCGACCGAATTGTGCTTGCCGCCAGCGGTTCTCCACTCCTCGATGAACCGACGAACACGCGACGGTGGCCCTGTGCAGATGTGCCACAACATATCGCCAAGCGGGTGACAGTCCCATGAACCCGCAACTGCAGCGAGCGATCGAGTCGTCGGTCGAACGAAGCCTCGATAGCTGGAAATCCATGTCTCACGACGCACTGTCGACCGCGCATCTCGCCCAATGCGAAGCCGAGCACGTAGCAGACGTCATCGATGATTTCATTGCCGCAGTGCGCGACTGGCCTGACCGGCCAGCGCTGGTGCACAACGGGACGGCCATCACGTACCGGGAACTCGAGGATCAGGTTCGTGTCGCGGCCTTGCATCTGCACGCGGAGACACCTGGTGTCAACAGGCTGCCCGGTCGTGTCGGTGTCTTGGCCTCCCACCATCCCGCTGTGGCGCGTCAGCTGTTGGGAGTGTTGCAGGCCCAGGCTACATATTGCCCCATCGACGCCGCGCTGCCGGCCGGGCGGGTGCACGCGCTCACTACGGCGATGGGCGTCGACCGTCTGCTGTCCGCGGCCCAGGCTCCGCGGGTGGAGGCCGACAGCGACCTCCCGGAGTTGCGCTGGCGTCCGAGCGACCCCGCGTATGTTCTGTGTACCTCCGGCTCGACCGGCACACCCAAGCCCGTCGTGGTTTCGCGCTACGCGCTCACCGTCACGGTGCGGGCACTGCGTTCGCTTTTCGCCCTCACCCCTGCCGACCGTGTGTTGCAGTTCGCCTCGCTTGGTTGGGACACGTGCCTGGAGGAGATCCTGCCCGCCCTGACTGCGGGGTCGGCTCTGATCTTCGACGAGGCTGCTCACTGCGGCTCGTTCCCGGCTTTCGTGCGCATGATCGCAGAACAGGCGATCACCGTCATCGATCTGCCCACGGCGTTCTGGCATGAACTCGTACTCTTCCTGCACGAGGAGCGGGTCTCCATGCCGGACAGCGTGCGGCTCGTCGTGATCGGCGGCGAGCGAGTCGATCCCACTCGTCTGCAGCAGTGGCGGGGTCTCGGTCTCGACGATGTCTGCTTGCTCAACACCTACGGGTGCACCGAGACGACGATGATCACGCACGCGGCACAACTGAGCGGTCCCGGAACAGAACCCCAGATCGGGGCGCACGCGGAGGCGCCGATCGGTCGTCCACTGCCTCACGTGCGTGACCATGTCACCGACGACGGTGAGCTGCTGGTGTCCGGCCCGGGGTTGGCCACCGGGTACCTCGACCTGCCCGAGGCGACTGCCTCCGCGTTCGCGTTCGCAGACCATGGAACGGGGCCGGCTCGCTGGTTCCGCACCGGGGACCTGGTCAGCCGTGCCGAAGGCGGCCCGTTGTTTTCGCATGGTCGCGCCGACGAACAGCTCAAAGTACTCGGTGTGCGCGTCCATCCTGCCGAGGTGGAGACCCAGCTGAACACGCATCCGGCGGTCACCGGCGCCGTCGTGGTCGGCGAGCGCGTCTTGGGGCGAACGTCGTTGACGGCCTACGTGGTTGCGAGTCGACCGACCACCGGCTCCGAACTCAAGGCTTACCTCCGTGAGCGCCTACCAGCGCAATTCGTGCCCTCCCGCGTGAATTTCGTCGATGCGCTGGCGTACAACGCCAACGGAAAAATCGATCGCGCGGGAACACGGCGAGCTGTCGTGAACAGAAACAACCAAGGAGCGAAACGGTGAGTCCCGATCATATCGTCCAGATCTTCCGGCGAGTCCTCAGAACCACCGAGGTGGACGAAGACTCCGACTTCTTCGAGCTCGGGGGTGACTCGCTGTTGGCGACCAGGGTGCTGAGCGCGATCGCTCGCGACTTCGGAATAGAACTCGTGTATGACGACCTCGTCGAGAACCCCACGGCGACATCGTTGTTCGACCTCGTCGCTGCCGTGGCGCCATGACTCGGGCAGATGCGCACGTCATCGTGGTCGGAGCCGGCCTCGCGGGCTTGATCGCGGCCCGCGACGTGGCCGCGTCTGGCGCCGAGGTCACCGTCCTGGAGGCACGCGACCGTGTGGGCGGTCGTATGCGCGGTGTGCCGGTGTCCCCGGATGTCGTCGCCGACGGGGGTGCGGCTTATCTCGGACGGCAGCACACCGAGCTGCTCCACCTCGTCAGCGAGTACGGACTGAACCTCGTGTCCACTGGTATGACTGGCGAGAGCACCTTCCTGATCGACGGCCAACGCACGACGACCGCGAGCAGGATGCCGCCGCTGGACGCCATCGCACTCGGCGACCTGTTCGACCGTCTCGATGATCTGGTTGAGACAGTCCGGCCGAATGCACCGTGGCTGACACCCGATGCCCATCGCCTCGACCATCTGTCTGCGCAACGGTGGCTTGCCGACGGGATCGCGCGTCCAGATGCACACGCCTTCTTCCCCTTGTTTCTCGGCGAGATGATGGCCGCCGATCCCGCGGCAATCTCTGTTCTACACATGGCTTTCTACCTTCGGTCGGGTGGGGGAATCCGATATCTGAACGCTTTCGAGGGCGGGGCGCAGCAGTGGCGAATCGACGGTGGCGCTCACCTGCTCACCAAGGCCCTGGCTGATCAACTCGGTGATCGGGTGCACCTGAATCACCCGGTCGTGGCCATCGATCAGGACGATGACGGTGTGGTGGTGCGATGCATCGTCGACACCGACCACCCAGAGGTCGAGTTTCGTGCTGATCGCGTGATCGTCGCCTTACCGCCACTTCTGGCGCAGCGCATCGACTTCCGTCCGGCTCTGTGCACGCCTCGCGCAACCGCCGCCACGGGTCGCGGCTGCGCCATCAAGGTCCACTTGGGTTACCGAGCTCCGATGTGGCGTGAGGGGGGACTGTCCGGGTGGTCGGTGAGCACCAGCGGGCCGCTGCTCTCGACGGTCGATGACTCGCCACCCGACGAATCCGCGGGGGTGCTGACGGGATTCGTCACCGGAGCTGCAGCATCCGCCTTCTCTGCGTTGCCACCGGGCGATCAGGAGGCTGCAGCACTCGCCCATATCGGGCGGCTCTTCCCTGAGCTTCCTCCACCGGTTACCTGCTCCGTGACCGACTGGCTGGCCGAAAAGTACAGCGGGGGCTGCTACGCCGCGCTGTTCGGTCCCGGCGACTGGCTTCGCCTCGGGCCGGTACTGACCGAGCCGCATGGCCGGATTCATTGGGCAGGTACGGAAACCAGCCTGGAGTACTTCGGCTTGATGGAAGGCGCGATCAGATCAGGGCAACGGACCGCGGCCGAAGTGATCGGTACAGCACATGCCAGAAACAACTCGCGGAAGGCGCTGGTCTGATGACAACAGTCGTCGAAAGTGACGAGACCGGCGTCACCGCGGTCGCCGAACAGCCGTACATGTACGTGCGCAAGTTGTTGGTCGAGCCGGACTGGCGGCGGTACCCGGGTTGGGCGAATGTATCCCCCTCCGACTGGCACGATCCGCAATGGCAGCGCGCGCACTCACTCAAGAACATCGGTCAACTCCGCGCGGTGGTGGGCGAACTCCTCGAGGAGAAGTTCTATGCCGACCTGGCCGCCGACCAGCGGCATCGGGCGACGATGTCGATGCTGTTGCCACCGCAGATGCTGAACACCATGGCACCGCAATGGGATTCGGCGCAGTCACTCACTGAGTTGTTCTACGCCGATCCGGTCCGGCGCTACATGCTTCCTGTGTTCAGCGACCGTCAACCCGAATGGTGTTCGCATCCCTACGCAGAGCGAGACTCGCTGCACGAGAGCGATATGTGGGTCGTAGAAGGATTGACCCATCGATACCCGACCAAGGTCCTCGCTGAATTGCTGTCGACGTGTCCGCAGTACTGCGGACACTGCACGCGGATGGATCTGGTCGGCAACTCGACGCCGTCGGTGACCAAGACCAGGTTGACGCTTCAGCCCGCCGATCGGCAACGACAGATGCTGGATTATCTGCGAGCTACACCCACGGTCCGTGATGTCGTGGTCTCGGGGGGTGATGTCGGTAATGCTCCCTGGCCGCGACTGGAATCGTTCGTCACCCAATTGCTCGAGATCGACACGATCCGAGACATCCGACTGGCAACCAAGGCCTTGGCTGCACTGCCGCAGCATTGGCTGCAGCCGAAGGTGCTTGACGGGGTCAGCCGGGTGGCGCGCCTCGCAGCCGAGCGCGGCGTCAATCTGGCGCTACACACGCATATCAATCATGTGCAATCGGTGACCCCCCTCGTCGCCGCCGCAGCCCGCGGTCTGCTCGACGCCGGGCTACGGGATGTGCGAAACCAGGGTGTCCTGATGCGCGGAGTCAACGCCACCACTGAAGACCTTCTCGATCTGTGCTTTGCGTTGCAGGGTGAGGCCAACATCCTTCCCTACTACTTCTACATGTGCGACATGATTCCGAACGCCGAGCACTGGCGAACACCGCTGTGGCAGGCTCAGCAGTTGCAATTGTCGATCATGGGTTATCTGCCCGGCTTCGCCACACCACGTGTGGTCTGCGACGTTCCCTTCGTCGGAAAACGGTGGGTACACCAGGTCGTTCGTTACGATCAGAACCTCGGAATCTCCTACTGGAACAAGAATTACCGCACCGTTCTGGAGGGTGCGGACGGTGACGCTCTGAACCGGGCGTACCCGTACTTCGATCCGATCGACACCCTGCCGGCGCTGGGTAAAGCCTGGTGGCGCAAGAACGGCCATCACGCTTGGGACGCAGCTGTTTCCGCTGCCGAGATGGACTCCTCCGCGCCCGCCCCGGTCGGCGGCACCGTATGTGAATCGTACGGTGCCGCCGCTGGCACGAACGCGCAGCAGGAATCCGCTTCCCCCGCAGAGAAGCCTGCGTTGATCCCGTTGCCGCAAGGAGGCGCTCGATATGCATGACATGGCGACCACCCAAGGTGGCGCAGCATGACTGCACCCCCCCTCGTTCGTCGATTCAGATCATCCATCAGTTCCCGGTCGGAGTCTGCGGACCGAGTGATGAAGCAGGTCAAGGAAACCAAAGCGCGCGCGTACCAATGGAAGAAGTCGCACAGAAGGCACGTGGTCGTGACGGATGCCGTTGCTGTGGTGGTTGCCGTAACGGTTGCGCAGTTCGCGCGCTTTGGGCTGCCGGACCTGAACGGCTCCACGATAGGCGACCACTGGCGAGACGTGACTGCGTGCTCGATCATGCTTGCAGTCATCTGGCTGGCCGCCCTGGGGTTGCAGGAGTCTTGGGATCTTTCGCTGACGGGAATCGGCTCGGAGGAGTACCGCCGTGTAATCACCTCTACTGCATGGGCTTTCGGGATCATCGCTGTCACAGATCTGCTCCTGCAGCTCGGATTGGTCAGGGGTTACCTGGCCATCGCACTCCCGTTGGGGCTGGCGGGATTGCTGGCGGGCAGACACCTTTTGAGACGTGATCTCGCCAACAAGAGATCACGTGGTGCGTTCACGAGCCAGGTCGTCGTGCTCGGAAAGCCACGTTCAGTGATCGCGCTGTGCAACACCTTCAGCCGGTGTAGTCATGCCGGATATCGGGTGGTCGGCGCCTGCCTGCCTGACTACGAGGGCAAAGTCGGTTTCGAGATCGACACACGGACCGGGCCTGTGCCGGTACTGGGGGATCAGAATTCGGTGGCGGAGGCGGTGCGACTCACCAACGCGGATGCGCTCGCCGTCACCTCTGCTGAGCACCTCGGCCACGAGCACATGCGGACCTTGACGTGGCAACTCGACTCGTTGGGAACCGACCTGATCGTCATGCCAGGCATGGTCGACATCGTCGGTCCCCGCCTCAAGATCCGACCGATAGACAACATGCCGCTTTTCCACGTGGCACGGCCCCGTCATGATGGAGCGCTTCACTATCACAAGCGCTTCTTCGACCTCGTCCTGGGAGCAGTCGCTTTGCTCCTGCTCAGCCCCGTCATGGTGGTGGTTGCCGCGGCGATCAAGTGGCACGACGGTGGTCCGGTGTTCTTCTGCCAGGAACGCGTGGGTTACAACGGAGTCCAGTTTCGGATAGTCAAGTTCAGAACGATGAAACCGGAGTCCGAGAACCAACTGGATGCGGAACGGATCGTCTGTGGGCAGTCCGACGGCATCTTCTTCAAGTCGGCTACCGACTCGCGAATCACACCGATCGGCCGGTGGCTCCGCAAGACCAGCATCGACGAGATCCCCCAGCTTCTCAATGTTCTCGCAGGCTCGATGAGCATCGTCGGTCCTCGACCGCTGGTGCCGGGCGAGGGATCGTCTGTGGAGTACTTCATCGAACGCCGGGGACTCGTCAAGCCGGGCATAACCGGTCTGTGGCAAGTCTCGGGGAGGTCTGACGTATCTGCTGCAGAGCGCATTCGCCTCGACCACTTCTACGTCGACAACTGGTCCTACGTCCAGGATTTGGTGATCATCCTGCGGACGGTACGGACGATCATCCAAGGCCACGGAGCGTACTAGGGCCATGACACAGAACGGATCGATCATGAAGTCGTCACCTGTGATGCGCGCCGAGACGCTCGACGTGCATGCTGACGGCGCAGTACCTCACCAAAGCATGGCGGATTCCGCGTCCCGCTACGATCCCGATTCCAGCACCGGCTCGCTGTCTGGTCTCCGAGTGTGCGTGGTCGCATGTCATTTCCGCCCTGAGTCATCGGGCAGCGCGCCCTACAACTCGTTGCTCGTCGACACTCTTGCTGATGCCGGGGCAGCCGTGAAGGTCGTCACCGGTGTTCCACACTATCCGCACTGGTGTGTGGTCGACCCGCAGTATCGGGCAGGCCTGCGATGGCGTGAATCACCGACCCGCGCATCAGGTACCGGCTCGGTCGACATCGTGCGACTGCGTCACGCGGTTCCCCGGAATCCCGACCTCCTCGGGCGAATGCGCCTCGAGCTGAGCTTCGCTGCGCTGAGCGCGCCTACTGTCGCCGCGGCTGATTCAGACGTAGTGATCGCTGTGACGCCGCTACTGGGCGCCGCGGTGGCGGGCGTGATAGGGCGGCGGCGGCGGCCGTTCGGCGCCATCGTGCACGACCAAGTGGGTAAGGCTGCTGTCCAATCGGGAAGTGCGGGTGCCAAGCTCTCGAATCTCATTGCTGCAGCCGAGTATTCGGTACTGCGCCGCGCCGATCGCATCGGCGTGATCACGGAGGGGTTCAGGCCCGCGCTGATTGCGGGCGGAGTGGACGATCGACGGATCGTCAACGTTCCGCTGTTCTCGCACGTGACTCGTGCGGACCTCACCCCAGCGGCGGCACGGCGCGCACTCGGCTGGCCTGACACCGGCCGTCTCACGGTGGTGCACACCGGGAACATGGGGATGAAGCAGGGCCTGGAGCACGTCCTGGAGGCCGCCCGAGTTGCCGCGGTGCGGTATCCGGGAGAATTCGAGTTCGTCTTCGTGGGGGACGGCAACACGAGGCAGGCGTTGGAACAGCAGGCCTGCGGACTGGACGGGGTCAGGTTCGTCGATCCGGTGTCCGACGCGATCTACCCACTCACGCTGGCTGCGGCAGATGTCCTGCTGGTTCACGAGCGTCCCGGGGTCAGGGAGATGTCGCTTCCCAGCAAGCTCACCTCGTACACGACCGCTGCGCGACCGATCATCGCCGCGGTCGCCGAAGACGGGATCACCGGATCGTTGTTGAGCTCCCGCGACGCAGCGCTACTCGTGCCGAACGGTGATCCGGAAGCGCTCATCAGCGGCCTGTGCGGGATCCGGTCCAACGATGTGCTGCGTGCGCGGCTCGTCGGTAGCGCTGCGCGGCTCGGGGAGTCGGAGTTCTCCGAGCGTCGCGGCCGACAGCATTTCGTCACGTTCGCCAGAGCACTCGCCGACCAAGACTCACGTGCCCCGATCGAGAGCGTCTGCTCAAGCCCTCGACGCGGTCATCAAGCAACCTTTCGGAACAAAGGATGAGACACGACATGAAAAAGGCTGTCATCACCGGGATCACCGGCCAGGACGGGTCGTACCTCGCCGAGCTGCTGCTCGACAAGGGTTACGAGGTGCACGGCCTGATCCGTCGATCGTCGACGTTCAACACATCGCGGATCGACCATCTTTACGTGGACCCGCATGATCCAGATGCCCGATTGCACCTCCACTACGGCGATCTCAGAGACGGGGCCCGCCTGGTGACCTTGCTGTCGCAGATCTCGCCTGACGAGGTCTACAACCTCGGTGCGCAATCACACGTGCGGGTGAGCTTCGACGAGCCGGAGCACACCGGCGACACGACAGGCATGGGGTCGATTCGGTTGTTGGAGGCGGTCCGGCTCTCAGGAGTGCAGTGCCGGTTCTATCAGGCGTCGAGTTCGGAGATGTTCGGAGCATCACCGCCCCCTCAGAACGAGGACACATTCTTCTATCCGCGTTCGCCCTACGGAGCCGCCAAGGTGTACTCCTACTGGATCACCAAGAATTACCGTGAGGCCTACGGCATGTTCGCGGTGAACGGAATTCTGTTCAATCACGAGTCTCCTCGCCGCGGCGAGACATTCGTGACCCGCAAGATCACCCGTGCGGTTGCGCGGATCAGAGCCGGGCTGCAGGAAGATCTCTATCTGGGCAATCTCGACGCCGTCCGTGACTGGGGTTACGCGCCGGAGTACGTGGACGGCATGTGGCGGATGCTTCAGGTCGACGAGCCGGACGACTACGTGCTGGCGACCGGCCAGGGCCACACCGTGCGGGATTTCGTGAGCATCGCATTCGAGAGGGCAGGGCTCGATTGGCAGGATCATGTGAGGTTCGACCAGGGGTATGTCCGACCCACTGAGGTCGACTCGCTCATCGGCGATGCATCGAAGGCAGCGCGTGTCCTGGACTGGAAAGCCGAGGTGCGGACTCCCGATCTCGCCGCGATCATGGTGGACGCCGATATCGAAGCGTTGCGTTGCGCGGGCACGCCGTGGGTGGACAGGCCGCAGTCAGTCGGCCGGATCTAGCGAACCGATCCCATGACAACGTGGACAGGCGATGCGGGCGGCATGCGGATACTGCATGCGGTCACGTTGCTGACTCCGGACGGTGCGTACGGCGGACCCGTCCGGGTTGCTCTCAACCAGGCCTCGGCACTACGCATCCGTGGCCACTCCGTGACGCTCGCGGCGGCCGAACGAGGGTTCGATGTGAGACCCACGGGGGCCGAGGGGAACCCGCTTGTCGTTCGGCGCGCTGTGCGGTTGGTTCCCCGCGTGGGCTATGCAGGTCTGTCTGCTCCAGGTCTCCTGGCGTGGTTTCTCAAGGAACACAACGACTTCCAGGCCGCACACGTTCATCTCGCACGTGATCTCGTCCTCCTACCGCTGGCTATGGCCATGATGCGGGTGAGACTGCCTTATGTGCTGCAGGCGCACGGCATGATCCTGCCGGGAGCGCATCCACTCGCGCCGTTGACTGACCGAGCCATCGTTCGGAAGCTGCTGTGCCGCGCGCACGAAGTCTTCTACCTCACCACCGATGAACGCGACGCGCTCGATGAGATCGCCGGTGGAAACGCCCGGCTGACACCGCTGCCGAATGGCGTACCGCTGTATCCCGCCGCGACGCACTCTCGGCGGGTACCGGAGGTGATGTATCTGTCACGGCTGCATCCACGCAAGCGACCCACCGATTTCGTCACCGCCGCAATGGAGTTGAACGCGCGAGGGGTATCGGCGACCTACACTCTCATCGGACCGGACGAAGGCGAAGGCCGGAGGGTGCAAGAGGCTGCCGCCCAGACGCCCAACGTCAACTGGGAAGGCCCGGTCGAGAGCGGAGCGGGGCCTGCGCGCATGCGGCAGGCATCGATATTCGTGTTGCCGTCGCTGGCCCCGGAGCCCTACCCGATGGCAGTACTCGAAGCGATGTCTGTCGGCCTGCCGGTAGTCGTGACCGATCAGTGCGGGTTGGCGCCTCTGGTCCGAAAGTGCCGGTGCGGCATCGTCATCGAGCCAGGTGCGCCGAGCATTGCCCGGGCAGTGGAGTACCTGCTGTCAGCCCCTGACGTTGCGAGGTCAATGGGTGAACGCGGGCGCAGTGCCGTCAAGCACGACCTCGGTATGTCGTATGTGGGCCAACGTTTGGAGACGAGCTACTCCGCCGCGTCGCACGATCGCAGGTGGCTTCCATGACGTGGTGGTATTCCTCGTGGCGATCTGCGATCGGGACTGTGGCGCTGGGGCTTCTGCTCGTGGCGGCGACGGCCACCGTGACGGTGGTTCTCACCAGCGATGGTGGGGAACCGGTATCCGTTCCTGCTGATGGACCGCTGCGGATCTCGGTGATCGGTGATTCGTACAGTGCAGGCGCCGACAACGACGTGACCTGGCCGTCGCTGGTGGCCGCCGCGTCACCGCTCAGCATCTCGAATGTCGCAGCGGCTGGCTCGAGTTACGCCGGCCGTGCGGGACAGAGCGGACGCTTCGCCGACCAGGTCGACAAGGCACTCGCGGCCAAGCCTGATGTGATCGTGGTGTTCGGCGGTATCGGCGATGTGACGCTTCCTGATCAACAGATCACCCAGTCGGCGGTCGATCTTTTCACCGAACTCAGCAGACGAGCCCCCGACGCTGCACTCGTCGTCTTCGGTCCCATCTGGCATCAGCATCCGGTACCTGATGTCTTCATGACTCTCGACTCCGATATCGCCAAGGCCGCCAACATCACTCACACCCTCTATGTACCTCTGATCGGGGAGAATTGGCTTGCTGCCGAGGGTTTGATGCGGCGGAACATCGCTCCGACCGACGAGGGGCAGTCCGTGTTGGCACAACGCTTGAGGCCCCTTCTCATGGAGCACATCCGCGAGACGAGCAGGGCGGTTCTCCCGTGATCTGCAGGCTCAGGGGTCGCGTGCCGATGCCCCGGCGATCGACGTTTCTTCTCGCTGTCCTGTCGATCGCCGCTGCCATAGCTGTCCCTCACGTCGTTCTGGACAGTTCGACAGCAGGCCCGGACGGGCCACCATTGCAGATCGTTGCTGCTCCACCCACATTGCCGAGTCGGGTGGCACCCGCTGTCTTGTTCATCGGTGACTCGTACACCAAGGGTCCCTCCTCGCCGGACCTGAGCTACGGATGCCTGACGGCCACGGCATTGGGGTGGGAATGCAACATCGCTGCCGAAGGCGGGACGGGCTACCTCAGCGGCGGTCCAGGACACCGGCTCGAGGTCTCCCAGCCCGACTTGCCGTCCACATCGTTCGTAGAGCGGCTACCTCGTCTGCGAGAACTGTATCGGGCGGACGTTGTGGTCCTCGACGGTGGCCGAAATGACATGCAGTTTGCGACCTCCGACGTCGATCCCATATTCGCGTACACCGTGAAGCAGGTCGTCGAATCGTGGCCGAACAGTCACATCGTCGTGATCGGACCATGGTTCCTCAACGAGCCGGTGATCAGGCCGCCATCGTTGGCGGGCAAGACGATCGGCGACGACTTCCGATCGGTTCTTCGCTCCAATCCTGAGTTCGATGCCGTCGAGTTCATCGATCCTGGAGCGCTCGGCTGGTTTGTCGGTATCGACACATCCCCGTACGTGGGTGACGACGGGATCCACCCCACCTTCGCCGGCGTGAAGAAGATCGCTGAACTGCTCACCAAAGCACTGAAGGCGCAGGGGGTTGTGCATTCATCATGAACTCGACCCTGACTGATTACCTGGTCGTGCTCCGGTGCTGGTGGCGGGTCCCGGTCGCATTCGCTGTCCTGTCACTTCTGGCGACGGCCCTGTTCTTCATCGCGAGGCCGCCCGAATACGCCTCCAAGGCAGTGCTGTTCGTGACGACCCCACGCGACGATGAGCGCAGCTTCTACGAGGGTGACGACTACGCCAGGAAGCGGGCCGACACCTACTTCGCCTTGAGTAGGAGTCCGGAGATCGCGAAGCGGGTGATCGACGACCTCGGAATGGACATCGCCCCAGGGCAAATGATCGACCGTGCCGACCTCTCCCCGGTTCACGACACCGTGCTGCTCCAACTGACGACGACAGGTGACACCCCGCTGCAGGCTGAAGCGATCGGCAACGCCTACATCGAGGAACTTCGCCGAAGCATCAACGCGCTGGAAACGGTGTCGGCAGGATTGGCTCCACGCGTGGACTTGATTCCGGTGAAGGCCCCGTCCTCTCAGGGCCGGGCGGGGATGTTCTCGCCCTCGCTGATCCTCGGCGTCGCAGGAGTCCTCGGCCTGATCGCCGGTGCGTTCGTCGCGGTGGTTGTTGCTCTTCTCGACGGGAGGATTCGTCGCCCCGAGGATGCCGCGGAAGCCACGAAGACTCCTGTGCTGGCGAGCGTCCCTTCCGTTCGGTGGGAGTCTCCGCAGTCCCGCGTCTGGGGTGAAGAGTCCGGCCGGCAGATTCGAGGCACGCTGGACCGGCTCGCAATACTCGGGTCGAAGGTCATCATGGTGGCCTCCGCTGAACGAGCCGCAGGAAAGACAGGCATCGCCCTGATGGCGGCACGGGCACTGGCAAGCAGAGGTTCGACCGTGGCCATGGTCGACTTCGATTCGCGAGGCTCCCGAATGGCCTCGGTTCTCGGGCTGGACACCGCGCAGACGGTCAGCGGGCTCGTGCATGGCGGCGAGCCGCAGCGCGAGCTCTCATTGTCTGTGCAGACGATGGCTCTTGCGCATTGGCGGGGTGTCACCGTCATCCCGTTCGGTTCGATCGAGGGGGACCCGGGAGCAACGGCCGATCATCCGGGAACGGCCCAGATGTTCGACGAACTCCGTGACGGATACGACTGGGTCATCGTGGACACCCCTGCGTTGATGGAGTTCAGCGACGCAGTGCGACTGGTTCGCCACGCTGATGCGATCGTCCTGGTCGCCCGGGCGGCCCACACCAAGTTCGACGCACTGCGTTCGGCATGTCAGCAGTTGACGCTCGCTGCCGGAAATGTGCTGGGAGTGGTGTGCGTCGCCCACAGCGCTCCCGGACAGCGACAAGGCCGCGATGTCAGGTCGTCCGGCCGCGAGGTGTTCTCACATCGGATTCAGCGAGGAGACTGTGATGGATTTCCAGACCGTCGTTAGCGCGATACGACGTAGATGGTGGGTTCTCGCGATCACAGCCCTCGTCGGGATCTTCGTCGGAAACCTGGTGAGCACTCACGAAGTTCGTCAATACACGGCGACGACGAGGTTGTTCGTTGCCGCCACCGGCGGTGGCAACAGCTCGTCAGAGGCCTACTCCGGCGGCCAGTTCTCAGAGCAGCGCGTCCAGTCGTACGCACAGATGATCACCGGTCAGCAATTGACCAGGCGCGTCGTCGACAGATTGCATCTGCCGCTGTCGGCCGACGAACTCTCGTCGAAGGTGAACGCTGCCATCGTGCCGCGAACGGTGCTCCTCGACGTGTCCGCAACTGATCCGTCCCCTGAACGCGCCACCGATATCGCCAATGCACTTGCAGACGAGTTCATCCGGTACGCCGGTCCGCTGGAGACGCCGATCGGTGAGAGTGCGCCTCGCGCGACGATCACTGTGGTGAATCGCGCCCAGATACCGTCGTCGCCGAGCTCCCCGGACGTCGTCACAAACGCCGTCTACGGGTGCATCGGTGGCCTACTGATGGGGTTGCTGTGCCTCTCGTTGACCCCTGTCGTATCACGGCGTATCACATCGGCTGAGGAACTCGGCCGGCTCACGGGTGTACCCACCGCAGGACCCCTGGTGATGCCCGATCCTTGCCTCTGGACCCCACACGCGTTGTTCGACGCGTCGCGTCCAGAGGAGTCAGAGGGCCTTCGGCGCCTCCGAGTGCAGATAGACGCGCACGACCCGGCGCCGCAGGTCCTCCTCGTAGCGCCGGCTTCCTCCGGTCGAGCGGCCGCTGCCCTTGGAGCCGGTGTCGCTGCGGCCTTCGCCGAGACAGGACGCACTACGGCACTCATAGCCGCAGATTCGACACTGGACAGCAGGTGGTTCGGTGTACCAGGTGACGGCCCGGGGCTGGCCGAACTGCTCAGCGGCCGATCAGAATTCGACGACGTACTACACAGCACCGTCCGTCCCGGATTGTCCGTCATTCCCCACGGCGGGACGCATGCGATCGAGGCGTTGCTCTCATCCGCTGCGATGAGCGCATTCGTCGACGACCTCCGCAAAGAGTTCGATCGCGTGGTCATCGTCACCGCGTCCGTGATCGACAGCAGCGCTGCCTCCGTCTTGTCCGCGGTCGTCGACGCTGATCTGTTGGTGGTCGACACGTCGAGGTCTCATCGCGGGGAAGTCGCCGAGGCCCTCAGTGAATTCGCGGCAGCGAGGGCCCATCTCCTGGCCGTGGTGATGGCCAAAATCGTGGCCCCCGAGCGGCCGCACCCAACGTCGAAAGGGTCCCGATGAACAAGGTGGCATACATCAGTACCGACCGAAGCGACGATGCGGCCTCGGAGCCGGGCCGCCGTTTCTGCCTCAGTGGCTTCACCGGACGGGGATATGAGCGCGGCCGCAGCGTCGGAGTTCAAATTCTCTGGCTGCTCGCCCGGGAAGTCCTGATGAAGTGGTGGTGTCCGAACAGACTTCGCATCACAGTGCTACGGCTCTTCGGCGCCAGAATCGGTGCTGGAGTGCTGATTCGACACCAAGTCAAGATCCATTGGCCATGGAAACTGGATGTCGGAGACAACTCGTGGATAGGCGAAGAGGTGTGGATTCTGAACCTCGAACACGTGACGATAGGGTCGAACACCTGCATCTCGCAAGGAGTACTCGTCTGTACCGGAAGCCATGACCGGCGCAGTCCCACTTTCGAATTCGACAACGCGCCCGTCGTCATCGGTGACTCGGTGTGGGTGGCGGCCCGGGCGACCGTCCTGCGGGGCACACGAATCGGAGACGGCGCAACCATCGGCGCATCGGTGGTCGTGACCGGTGATGTGCCCCCCGAGACGACCCTGCTTTCGAGCCGTCCGCGGGTCCTGCGTTGATGAATCGACCGAATGAGACGACGGTGCGCAACCAACCGAAGGTCTACGTCGCCGGCCACCGCGGCATGGTCGGATCAGCCATCACGCGCCGTCTCCGCGAGGGCGAGCACGCTCATGTCATCACTCGCTCACACGATGAGCTGCCCCTAGACGACGCGGCAGCGGTAGAGGACTTCTTCGCCGCAGAGCGGCCCGATGTCGTGGTGCTCGCCGCGGCGAAAGTCGGCGGCATCATCGCCAACGCAACGCTGGGGGCCGACTTCATTCGCGAGAATCTGATGATCCAGACGAACGTCATCGACTCTGCACACCGCAACGGAACTCAGAAATTCATGTTCCTCGGATCGAGTTGCATCTACCCCAAGTACGCGGTCCAACCGATCACGGAAGAGGCGCTTCTGACCGGTCCTCTGGAGGAGACGAATCGTCCGTACGCAGTCGCGAAGATCGCAGGCATCACGATGTGCGATGCCTATGCCCGGCAGTACGGTTTCAACGCATTCGCGGTGATGCCGTCGAACGTGTACGGGGTAGGGGACAACTTCCATCCGGAACATTCCCACGTTGTCGCGGGGTTGATGCGCCGCTTCCACGAAGCGAAGCTGTCGGGTCAGCCGAAGGTCGTCGTGTGGGGGAGCGGAACACCTCTACGAGAGCTCATCGACGCCGATGACCTTGCTGATGCCTGTGTCTTCCTCCTGCGCAACTTCGACGATCGAGGAATCATCAATGTGGGTTCAGGACAGGAGATCTCGATCCGCGACCTGGCACTGCTGATGAAGGTGGTCGTGGGATACGACGGCGAGGTCGAGTTCGACGCAACCCGGCCAGACGGCACACCTCGCAAGGTCATGGACAACAGCAAGTTGAGGGCGCTCGGCTGGCAGCCGACGCTGACAATCGAGGCCGGGTTGAAGAAGATGTACGCCTGGTTCGTCGAGTCGCATTCCGACATCTGCTGACAAGGAGAATGGTCGGTGAAGAAGAAACTCGAGATTCTGGTCTGGCTTCTGCCGGGCAGCGCGCTGAAGAACCGGCTCTTACGGCGATTCGGCCACGATGTTGCCCCGTCTGCCGGTATCGGTCCACTCCTGGCCTTGAATGTCGGCCGCGCCGTCATCGGGGAGGGCGCGACGATCGGGCCAATGAACATTTTCCGCCGCGTTCGCGTCCTGAAAGTGGGTGACGGCGCGTCGATTGGATCACTCAACACGATCTCGGCACATCCCGCGTTCCAAGCGTTGCACCCAGATGTCGGAACCCTCGTCGTGGGTGACGGCGCGATAATCACGAGTCGACACAACATCGACTGTTCCGGGTACGTTGCGCTCGGCGACATGTCCGGTATTGCCGGCCAGCGAACGACCATCCTCAGCCACGAGATCGACATCATGCTCGACGTACAGTCCGCAGGATGGGTCACCATCGGTGCACGTTCCGTAGTGCTGACCAATTGTCTGGTGCTGAAGGGCGCAGTGCTGCCGCCCCATTCGCTGCTGATCGCGAACTCGATGCTGAACCGCCCCAGGAAGGCGAATCAACCCCCGGGCGTATACGGCGGATCGCCCGCCCAGTTCATCAGATCGATTTCCTTGGAGGGAGGCAGTTGGTTCGAGCGAAAGGAGAGCGCGACGACCACGCTGAGGGTGGATCTTCCCCGCAGCATGCGGCCGAACGGCAATCGTCGAGCAGTCGTCGTCGCACCGTCGACACCGTCAACCGAGGCGGGCTTGGACGGCTGCGAGAGCCGGCTTGGCTGTGAAATCTGACTGGACCAGGCCGTAGTTGTATTCGACGTTGCGACTTCCTGTTTCGACATCGCGGAAGTCGAAGAGGAAGATGGGACCCCCATTGTGAAGAGACCGCAGGAAATCTATCCCGTTGGTCAGGATCTCGCTCTGACGTTGAGGGGACACGCCGACCTGCTGACCCGAAAGATCCGGGGCGGCGGCTCCAGGGGTGGCGGTCGACGCGCCGAACTCGGTGAACCAGATCAGCTTTCCGCCCTGGCCCTCCTTCACCATCAGCTCGCTGACGTCCTTGATCGCTTGGTTCGAGTTCGAGGTGTCCGACGTTCCCCCGGTCGTCAACAGCTCGGGGGTGCTGTAGGGGTGCATGGCGATCGCGTCGAAGAAGTCAGCTGCGCCGTTGTCGTACAACCCCCTGATGAAGGAGACAGGCGACAACTCCGTGGGATTGTCCACCGCGGGGGACGTACCGCCGGTGACCACCACCGATTGAGGGTCGACATTCTTGATGGCCCGGTAAGACTCCTTGAGCATCGACGAGTACAAGGCCAGATTGGGTCCGGGGGCGAAACTGTCGTCGATGTTCGGCTCGTTCCAGATCTCCCAATTGCGAATGACATTCGAGTAGCGCTTGGCGGCTTGCGCAACGAAGTTGGCCCAGGGCCCCGCATCGGCCGGTGCCGGGTGGACGAGGTCTCGGTATCGAGGGGGAACGGCCCACGACGGCGCATAGGACAGCACTCCGAGGATGGCGATACCTCGGCTGGCCGCGCCGTTGACGAGCGAATCTGTCTCGCTCCAGTCGAATTGACCTGGCGAGCGCTCGATGAGATCCCATTCGATTTGAAGCCGAACCGCCCTGAAGCGGTCGGCCGCAATCTGATCGAACTGCCTGTCTCGGGTGGTGGAGTCGGTCAGAGTGACGGCGTTCACTCCGACGAGACCCGGCGGCAACGCCGCGCCCGTGGGCATCGGCCTCGCGAAAGAGTCAGGTGGCCTGACCGCCTGGCAACCGACGATCACGATGACCACCGCCACGATGGCCAACACGTGCAATCGCGAAACTGGTTTGGGGCGTTGGCCCCTCAGGACATCCAATGTCTGGCTCCCCTTCGATCGACAACCCGAGGACTGGGCGGTTCCGGTGCTCTTCGAGCAAGAATGCCCGGCGGGCGGCTGATCTGCAATGGTCTGCTCGATCGATATCGCATCCGGGATCTGATCGATGGATCACCGCGATGAACGGGGTGATTGCGCAATCCAGGCCCAAAGACGGCGACAACGCTGAGATGCGAGTCGCCTCTGGCGTCGTCGCTCCGGCTACGCGCGGGTCGTTCGAGAGGCGGCGGACAAGCGCACGCCGCGCACTCACCGTCATCGTGCTGATCGCACTGGGCGCGACAACGGCTGTTCAGATCCAGGGTTTCACACTGACGATGCTGGCCCCGATCTGTCTTCTCCTGGCACCCGCATTGCTCTTGACGCGCCCGACGCTCGGGCAGTGGCTACCTCTCGCCCTTGCCGTGATCGGGTTCGCAGCGTTCTGCGTCTCGGCCCAGATCAACAATCTGAGTCTCGTCGACCAACGAGTGCAACAGTGGGGCGCATTTGCGCTCTATTTCGTGGGGTTCTTGGTACTCGCCGGCCGAGATCTCCTCCGCATCTTCGCGATCTACTGCGGCATTGCAATCGGGGCATCCTGCTACAGCATCATCCACGTCGGGGCATCCGTCGACACCTACGGTTCGACGGCAGAACTGTGGAAATACGGCTTCGGCCAATGGGTCGTCATCATCTTGCTCTTCTGCCTGGTTCTCCTGAAGGTCCCGCTGCCGCTTCAAGCGCTGTCGCTTCTGCTCGTAGCCACCTACAGTTTGAGTGCGGATTACCGATCACTGGCGATCAATTGCGCGCTCACGACCGTGATGGCTCTGGTGGGGTGGGTCGCTGCCGCCCGCGTTCCCCGTTGGGTGCAAGTCACTTTCGTGGCAGTCTCAGGGACGGCGATGTGTGCGATAGTGCCGCAGTTGGCCGCGAACGGCTTCCTGGGCGATGCGATCCAAAGGAAGACGGAGGATCAACTGGCCGAGGGGGTCCCGTTGATACTGGCCGGCCGAACGGAGTCGCCATTGTCGATTTCGGCCATCCTCGAACGCCCGTGGTTCGGCTGGGCCAGTGCGAACAACATCAGCGCGGAGGCATTCGATCGCGCGAAGTCCCTCGCTGTCTCCCTTGGCTTCGATCCTGCAGCACCCATCGAGAGCGGTTGGTACTTCGCCAACGGAGACGTTTCCCTCCACTCGGTGTTGCTCGGTGCATGGGCGGAAGGCGGAATCTTCGCCGCACTACTGCCGCTGGGGCTTGTCATCGCAGCACTGGCCATGGTCTGGAACGCATCCCGATATGGGCGCTGGTCCGTTCTGGTGATCGCTGCGTCACTGCAGGCGGTGTGGGATCTCTTCTTCTCACCATGGTCCTACGGTTCCCTCGCCGGTTTCGCCATGCTCGCAGTTGTCTTCACAGCGAGGCACATGCCCTCGCAGCCGCACGTGGATCCGAAGGAGTTCGTCCGTTGACTATCGAGCCCACAGTGAGCGTCATCATCCCAACAGTCGGCCGAGCGAGTCTGCGCACCGCGGTCGAATCTGTCCTGAATCAGACCGTCCCACCCCTTGAAGTCATCGTCGTGGTCGATTCGGACAGCGAGCCGGAACTTCCGGAATCGGATGAGATCCGCGTCCTGCGGACATCCGGACACGAGGGTCCCGGTCGTGCCCGACAACTCGGGATCGACTCTGCGAAGGGCACTATCATCGCGCTCCTCGACGATGACGATCTCTGGAAAGAGTTCAAGCTCGAGAGGCAGCTCGCCGCAGCACCGGATTGTCGGGGACGGTGGATCGTCTCCTGTCGGTACGAGAGACGGGCAGAGGGCCACAAGCCCCTGACGATGCCGCGCAGGTTGATCGATCCGCACGAACGAGTGGCCCCGTACTTGATGCAACTGGTCTCCATGAGACGAGCGAGACCTTCGCTCGCGGTGCCGACACTCATGTTCCCCAGGACAGTTGCCGATGCGGTGCCCTTGTCGGTGTCGGCCGGCTCGATCCACGACGACCCCTCGTGGTTGATGAGAGTCCAGCACGAGCTACCGGATCTCCCGATTCTCCAACTCCCCGACTGCCTCGTCGAGGTCAACGTTACGGCCAACTCGACGTCTCGTCCGGGGGTGGATCGCAGCGCCGACTACATCGATTGGGGAAGAAGCGAACTCGCCGACGAGTCGAAGCGGGTGCGAGGTGACTACTTCCTTTACAGCCCTGTCAGTTCCGCCCTCGAAGCAGGCTCGTTCCGGAGCGTTCTCCGATCGGTTGTCGCGAGTGTCCGATGGGGTCGCCCAGGAGTCTGGGCATGGATCTACGCGTTGTCGGCAATTGTCCGGATCGCACTGCGAAAGGCGCGACGTTGGCTGAGGAATGCTTCGAGGAAGACGGACCAATGAGCTCTGCTCCGACTGTTTCGGTGATCACCATCACCCTGAACGACCTCGACGGTCTGAGACGAACCGTCGACAGCGTCCGTGCTCAGCGGTACGCGGGACCCGTGGAACACATCGTGATCGACGGTGGCTCGGGTGACGATGTGGTGGACTACCTGCGCCAGATCGAGTCCGGCCTGAGGTACTGGCAGTCTCAACCCGATGCCGGGAGATATGACGCGATGAACCAGGGGATCGGCCATGCATCGGGAGATATGTTGTGGTTTCTGCATTCTCGCGATTGCTTCTCCGATGAGGACTCGCTGGCCCACGTAGTGCAGACGGTCGCCCGCCATGGTCCTGTGAACGACCTCTGGGGCTACGGCATCGAGAACTTGATCGGGCCGGACGGGGCCACCGTCGGTCTGCAGGCACCCATGCCCTTCGACATGCGCAAGTTCCTGATGATCCAGGCGACCATCCCGCATCAGGCATCGTTCTTCGGTTCGTCCGTAGTCAGGAAGGTAGGTGGATACGATCTCGAGTTCGAGATCGCTGCCGATCAACTGTTCATGCTGCGCGCGGCACTGATTCACGAACCCATCACCATCGAGCGCGTAGTCGCCGACTTCGACATCACGGGCGCCGGTTCGGCACGCTCGGTTGACGACGTCTTCGACGATATGCGGAGGATATGGGACTCGGTCGGCTGTTATCCCTTCCACGGTAGGCGGACCTCCCGCGCTCTCCTTCGCTGCTGGGAATATGCGGTGAAAACGAAGATCGCCATGCTCCCGGCGGTGACCGCCATGAGAGAACGGTCTGTTCACATGCCCGCCAACAAGCTCCTGCGGAGAGTTCCGTGCAGTGATGCGCCTCTGTGACCGTGGCCGGACCTCGCGCGCCTCCCAGCCGGACCGGATGCTGCGAGGGGTGATCGATGCGCTGGCACCGCCGGGGGCGAGGGGATGCACGGGCTCGAGCGCAAGGGCCACAGAGAGTTTGATGTCTTGTCTGGGGGAGTAATGAACGATCCGTTTGTCCGCAAGAGTGGCCTGCAGCGCGCCGCGCACTGTGCCGTCGATGCTGTCGTCGGTAACCGTTGGGGGTCGATCCGAAGTGTGCGGACCCGTCAGCCACTCGTGGCGTTGACCTTCGATGACGGGCCCAGTAGTGAGTGGACACCCAGAATACTGGACATTCTGGCGGAAAACCGCTCACATGCAACGTTTTTCATGCTGGTGGAAAGTGCTCGCAGGCTACCGGAGTTGGTGCATCGCGTCGTCGACGAGGGCCACGAGATCGGTCTGCACGGATTCGATCACCGCAGGCTTGCCGGCGGTTCGAGGCGATCAACGCGACTGACGCTCGCTGCAGCGGCATCAGAACTCGCCGCGATCTCCGGAGTACCAGTCAAATATTTCCGTCCCCCCTTCGGTGCCCAGACTGTGGGTTCGTTCCTGGGTGAGCGCGATGCCGGCCTCGAGACGGTGATGTGGGATCTGGACAGTTTCGACTGGAGCGGTTTAGGGGAGAGCGAAGTAGCGTCCGAGGTGATCGACCAAATGGAGCCAGGGAGCATCGTGCTGCTCCACGACACCCTCGCCGATGATCCCGATTGTGAGTTCGATCGGGCCGTCGCCGCAGAAATGATCGTCGACGGGTTGCGGCGTCGCGCTCTGCAGAGCACCACCGTCTCCGCACTGTTGGAATCGGGCCAGGTGCGGCGCGCCGCCTACTTCTCCCTGTCGGCGTGGTGCGGCTCGAGCGTACGAGCTCCTGCCCGTATTCGGACAGGACGCAGCGATGACTTCTACTGACGCCGTCCGCTACGACGCGACGCTTGCGCCCATCGAACGCAAGGCGATTCTGCTGGGCACGGCGTTCCGCATCGTCGGAACGCCGTTGGTGGCGCTGATCGGGCTGGCCAACACGGCAGTGATCGTGCGTCAGACCGGGGAGGCGGTCTTCGGAGTCGTTTCACTCGTCACAACGCTCAGCCTTCTCATTCCGTTCGCGGATCTCGGGATCGGCGCGGTCGTGACCAGTGCGTGCTCGAGGCCCGGCCGGCTGACCGACGACGGCGTGGCTCTGGCCACCGTGCAGCGTGGTTTGCGAATGCTGAGTGCCGTTGCAGCCGGATTGATCGTGATCAGCCTGCTGGTCATGGCCACGGATTCATGGCATCTGTTGATCGGGACGAACACGGGCTCGGCCGACCGTATCGCGATCACAGTGGCCGTGTGTCTGATTGCTCTGGGGATCCCCGCCGGTATCGGCATCCGGATCATCATCGGCTTGAACATGAATCCGCTGGCAGTGCTGATGACAATCGCCAATGCCGCGTTCACCTTGCTGCTGACGCTGACGCTGAAAAGTCTTGATGCGGACAGCATTTGGTATGCCATATCGGGTGCCGGCGGGGTTCTCGCAGGGAACTGCGTTGCCACGATTTTCGCGTTCAGGAAAAGTGGTCTCGGATGGGCGTCGTTCGCACGTCCCAGCGCGGACTACTCGAGACGCGAGGTTCTGCACGGCTCGTTGTGGATGTTCGTGTTGAGTATCGGCCTACCGCTTGGTCTTCAGTCTCACCGATTGATCCTCTCCCACGTGTCAACGCCTCAGGAACTCTCGCGTTATGCGTTGACAGCGCAGATCTTCGGCGTGGTGTGGATGGTCTTCGATACGGCAGGAATGGCGCTGTGGCCGGTTTTCGTCAAACGGCGAACAGCCACGATCGCTTCCGCGCAGCTGTGGCTGAGATCGGTCGCCGCGTTCGGGATGTTCTCCGCAGTCGCCGGCGTCGGGATCGTGGCATTCGCGCCGTGGGCCACCTCGGTGCTTTCAGGTGGCCTTGTCACCGCGCCGCGGGCATTGGCGGTTGCGTTCGCAGTGATGCTCTTCGTCGAATGCATTCACCTGCCAGGCGGGGTGATGCTGACGATGCCGCGTGAAGCCCGGTGGCAATCGTTCTGTATCACGGCCATGGGAGTGACGGCCGTGCTGCTGGGCATCTGGTGGGGCGCACGATGGGGCGCCACCGGCGTGGTGGCCGCAGCGGCCGTTGCGATGCTGCTTACGCAGGTGATTCCAGATTTTGTGTGGATTCCGCGGATGCTGAGGGCTCGAGAGCAGGATGAGCTCACCGACAGCACAACGATGTCCGCGATGCGGTAGTCATCTGCGTGCTTCGCATGTCGCGAGGGCCCGGTACGCAGTCGCCCGCATCGCGCTCAGTCTGGGCTTGAGCGGAGAATCCTTCAATCGAGCGATCGCCGTCCGCTGGGCGGCGATGCGAGTCACTCGTAGTTTCCGCCGCCATGGGGCGGCCGTGACCTCGCCCTGGGCCACTGAAATCGCGCCGGTCATCGCCCGCCTCTTGTAATCCTCATCACCGGGACCGAGATCGATGCGAGCCAAACCCAGCTGTGGGGCGGCAGAGACCAGTTCGCGCAACAGAATCCATCCAGGTGCCAACTCGGCGAAGGACCGGTCGAACACGGGGAACCACCAATGCAGCACCGGACCGTCACGGAGACCGAAGTGCGCCGCAAGCAGCGTATCGCCCGCGTACACCGCCGACAGCATGCCGGCAAAACCGTCGACTCTGGTCTGAGCCAGATGGTGGATCATGTCCCGACGGCGCTGCATTGCGAAGAAGTCGTATGCACCGGTCGCTGCGTATTGGTCGCGTTTGGTGTCGATCAACCAGTCCAGCACGCGGGGGTCCCGGACATCCCACACGAGACGCACGTCGCCGAGTTGACGTGCTGCCTTGTTGGTCATCCGACGCACTCGAGAAAGCTTGTCCCGACTTGCCTTGTTGATTCGGCTCACATAGCCGTCAAGGCCACCGGTGACGTCGATGAAGGGCGCTTCCAGATAACCGTCGACCCACGGCGCGAATTCATCACGTGTTTCTGAGAAGTGGTCGAAGGTCAGCGCGTGAACGCCTGTGGTGCGTACCAACTCGAGAAGATCGACCGGAACACCCGGCGCCGCCACCGGTCCTTGGAAGTCGGCTCCTGGCCAGCCGACCGGCCGTGCGCGTCGCTTGTGTATCTGGATGGGCAACCAGATACGACCGTCGTTCACAGCCACCTGCACGTCGCCGAACATCGCGTGTACAGCGCCGGCGAAGGCGGGATGGAAGTACGGGCTGTCGAGCGCCGGATTGCTGGCGCGAACTTCGGACCACGCTTTGCGTTGATTCGCATCAAGCGCGGCGAAATCCGTCAGGGTCCAGGCCACACAGGTCAACCTACAGGGGAGAGTGGTAGCGGTGCTGCTGTTCGCCTCACTTGAGTGCCTGCCGAGTGAGTCCCGTTCGTGCGCAGACTACTTCACGGACGAGGCACGAGCGTATTGGTGGGACCCGATGATGCCCGCCATCGCCGGATCTCGACGCGAGTATCGGTACTGGCGTTGCCGTAGAACTGCTCGACCGTGACATACGGAGCTGTCACATCCCTGATCTGGGTGTGCGTGAACGGGCCGTAAACGGCGCCCGTCGGTCCCAACACCCACGCCTGGCCCGCCGCCTTGTCGACGGAGACCGCAACGTGCTGAGTTTCGGTTGTGAAGCGGCGCCCGTATGGCACATTCGCGATGACCGTCAGAACATGGTCGTGCCATACGCCGTACTCGAAGTGATCATCGAGGAACACGACGTGCGCCGGACTGTCCGGTGTGAGTGTGTCGCCCAGGTACCCAGAGGGGATCGCGGTTGCGTACAACCCCAAAGCCAGCGCGCCGCTCGCCGTTCCGCCGGATCCGAAGTTCCAATCGGCCTCGACATAGGAGACCGTGGCACCCAATTGTGCTGTGGCGTAACCGGCTCCGCGGCTCGGGGCGTTGTAGTCGATGATCGACCTCCCCCCTCGGATGGTGGGACGGGCGGACTCGTTCGGCGTGTAGGTGAGAATCGCGGTCTGCCCGGAGTCGAACACGGCAGGATGGCTACCGTCCGGCTCAGTGCTGTAGTCCTGGTAGAGGTCAGAGTGGGCCGACGGCGACGCGCACGTGCACAGCAGCAGGCACAGAAGCGTTCCGCACAGGGCGCGAATGGAGCCGTCGATGACGCACTTCACCCACTGCCAGGCGCCGCCGCGCCCGTGCTCGCAGCCGTCGCGTTTCGCCGGCGCGGCTGGCATGTCCCCGTGATTCACCGACGAAGTGGGTGGTGTCGTCATCAATGCCCTTCGGTCGGTGTGCCACCGTGACCCTGACTGGATGATCGCAGACACAGGAGTGGCGCCGCGAAATTTTCGCCAGGTCGGAGTGAACATGGGCCTTCGGCAGAGTTCACAATGACATTGACACCGTTTGTCGATTACAGCAACCGATATTATCGGACGACGAAATGTTTCCTTTCGAGAGTTCATCTGGCAGATCCACGCTGGTCCGCGCGGTGAGATTCATGCTTTTCGGCAAGGATCTAGTTCTTTCCTAGGTACCGGTACGAACGAGATTGATGGCCGCTAGGAGTGCTGAGTACGCCTCGTAAGAAGGAAGATTCGGGGTGTTCGGACATGTGGGCACCGGTCCACGGCCCACCGTCGACCACAACAGGTCGCCTAGCGTCCGTCGTCGAATGTTCGGGTCGATTTCCGTCTGTCTGACTAATTGTCTGGTCTGACTCGCCGCGTTATTGACACTCTGTCTGGCAAAGTTCTACTCTGTTTGCACAGCCTACCGACCCAAGAATGAGGAGGGTGGCCCGTGAGCGAAACGCCGCGTGTTCGCGCATCGGCTCCGTGGGTGGCTATTCGAAAGATCGTCGACCATCCGGAGCTCGTCGGCGACCACATGTCTACAGGAGCTCGCCGCGGCTTCCTGCTGTTCCTCGTCTCGGGCATCGCGATTCAGACGTGGGCTCTCATCCCGTCGACAGTGCCGTCTGGGATCTACGTTTCACTTCCTGATATGACGAAAGTTGCTGCCGCTGGCGATGACTCACCGAAGAAGGGTGCCGACATCAAAGGCCCGACCGATATTCGCAGTGTGGTGAGCACCGAGTCGGTGGAGTTCAAGACGTTCGGGGGCGCCAGGGTGGGTATGGCGCCGGGTCCGCAAATCGCCGCCAACCCACAACTTTTCGGCATTCTTGGCGAAGCACCGGTGAAAGCCAAGTTGCAAGCGCTGCTGATCCTCTTGACGTCGAGGTTCGGCGACAGAGACGTGTCAGCTCTGGTCGACAAACTCCGTGCGTTACTGGCGTTGCCCGATTCCGCACTGACTGCTGTGCTCGGTCTTCCCGAAATGAGGGACTTGAGTCGGCTGCTCGACGCCGCTTCGCTGGGAACGGTGGATCTCCCGAGGATCACCATGGAGATGGGCAAGATCGCGCTGACGTCAGCTCCCAAAACGCCCTACCAGGTGGAGATCGCGGTCAACGGTAGGCCGACCGTCAGCGTGGACATGCGCTATGTCCGCAGCGACTCTGCGGCGCCATTCGCCGCTACCGCGCCTACGACGGCGCCTGCGATGGCGCCTGTCGGATTTGTCAATGTCGAGCCGGGCGTCTCCATCGTCGCTGACGCCATCACGGCCAATGTCATGCGTGCGATTTCTGCTGCGCCGATGCCGGCGCCCGAGATGCTCGCTGCGACGGTGGAGGCAGCTCCTACAACAGCACCGGCTCCGATGACTTCGATGGAACCGGTGACCATCACACCCGAGACGTTCGCTCCGACGACCGTGACAGCTGCTCCTGAGACGTTCTCTGCACCAACGATGACGGCTGCGCCAGAAACTGTTGCACCATCGGTGTTATCGACGCCGGAGCCGACTGAACCCACCCGTACCACCATCGAAGGCGACGTGCCGGATACGGTGCCGGACGCCGATGAACTGAACTCGGACGACAACGCTGAGTCCCCAGGCGACGAACCGCAGGGCGGACAAAGCAGGTCACCTTCAGACAACGCGTCAGAGTCGACCGGAATGGCGGGAACTGGGGAAGGCACTGCCGAGGGTGGTGGCGCTGGCCCGACGGGAGAACGAGAAGCGGGTGGCGGCAATGACTCTGCAGGTGGCGGCAATGATTCTGCCGGTGGCGGCGACGGGTCCGACGGGGGTTCGCCCGGCTCGTGACTCGCGGGGGCACAGTCGCCGGCACAGCATGAAGCGATCGAGGTCCAGCACGCATTAGCCTGGGCAGCATGAGTCCTCAGGAGCCGGAACTCGACGACGAGGACACCGGGCCGCTGCAGATCAGCTCGCGTGTGTCGCCGCCGGCCGCGGCGGATCGTCGATTCGATGCGCCGCTGTCGGTGAATCCCCGGCCAGTTCGCCGCGACAACCGGCCGTTCCTTCTGATCGCGGTCGCAACCGTCGCCGTGCTCGTCCTCGGTGTGCTCGCATGGCTGTTCTGGCCGTCGTCGAACGACGCGGCGTCCGCGGGCGGCGACGCCTCGGCGACATCGACGACGGAGAGCCCGGAGCAGGCTCAGGCGCGGTTGCTGGGCATGTTGCCACCGGGTTATGCCCCGGATTCCTGCGAGACCGTTGTCCCCGCGCAGGGGGCGCTGGCACAGGTCAGCTGCGGACAGAACACCGATCCGGGCGGTCCGCTGAGCGCCACGTATTCGCTTGCCAGCGACAAGGCTGCCGCGAAGAACCTGTTCGACAACATCGTCAGTACGTCGTCGGTCGTCGATTGCCCTGGCAACATCCAATCGCCCGGTCCGTGGCGCCGCAACGCGACCCCGCAGCAAACGGCAGGAACGCTGGTCTGCGGGTTCCAGCAGAGCAAGCCGACGGTCGGCTGGAGCACCGATGCCGATCTGTTGGTCAGCCAGGTTCAGTCAGGACCGACGGGCCCGAACATGGTCCAGCTGTACACCTGGTGGGCATCTCACTCCTAGCGGAACACCCAGTGAGGAGACCGTTTACGACGGTGGCGGCACCACAACGGTGGTCGTGGGCGGGCTCTGCACGGTCGCGGGGGTGCCGCTACTGCCCGCCGGAAGCGGGGTGCCGGAGCTGCCCTGAGGTGGCGGGCTGACCGCGGCGGGCACCGGTGCCGGGCTGGCCGGAGCGGGGCTCGCGGGAGCCATGTCGGCGGGGATCGGAGTGCCTGCACTGCCGGCCGGCAGCGGAGTTCCCGAGCTCCCCTGTGGCAGCGGCGTACCCACGCTGCCCGCAGGAACCGGACTCGGGAATTCGGTGGCCGAGGCAGGTGCGGCGCCCGGAGTCGGAGTCGTCGACGTCGGGGCGGTCTCCGGGGTCGCTGTCTCGGCGGCGCCGGAGGATGCCGAGCCAGACGATGCGGGGGCGCGGTAGCCGCCTGTCGATGGCGGGGGCGGCGGCGGTGGCTCCACCCACAGCAACAGCTGGTCAGGGCCTCCATCGGAGTAGAAAACGCTGTCGGGCTTCTCGCCGGTCACGTCGAAGTAGATCTTCCCGCTGGTCTTCTCGCCCTGCGCCAACGTCGACGGGTTCACGCCCTGCGGAGTGGCCACGGTGAACAGCACCCGGTAGGTGTCGCCGTTGCGGGCGCGCGCGTTGAGATTGGGCACGATCGGTGTCACTGACCCGGCGATCGCCTCATCGGTGGCGGTGGCCTCCCACAGCGTGCCGGCCGGCTGATAGGGGATCATGTCGCTGCTGGGCTTGAGGCCCGTGATCGTCCAGTGCTGTACCACGTTGCCGTTGACGAGTTCACCGGGCTGGCCGAGGTACTGCACCTCCGCGTCGGCGGACGCCATCGGTGCACCGGACACGCCGAGCGCGGTCGCCGTGGCGGCGGCAGCGATCACTGCGGGCTTGAATTTCACTGGATTCGTCCTCCCGACGTTCATTGGCGAGCAGCGGGTTTTACCCCCGAGCAACCTAACAGTTCCCGCACCACCCCAGTGCACCAATTTGTTCGGTGAGGTGGCTTCGGCCTTAGCGGACAGCGGAACTGGGCTAGCGCCGGCCTGTGTGTCCGACCTGCCGACACGACCGTCGGCAGCAAATCGCGAGTTTCCGTTCACGTCGACGCTCGAAGGACTAGTGTCCCCGGCTGACGGGGATTCGATCACGAACAAGGGGACCTTCTTTCATGGGCAAGCATTCCAAGAGCGGCGCACGCTCGATGTCTGTGCGCACCTATCTCGCCGCCGGCGTCGCGGCCGGTGTCACCAGTGCGGCGATGGCCGGCATCGGGACGCTGATGTTGGCGCAGGACACCATGCCGGCGCCGGTGACGCACCAGGTGCAACTGGTCAACGACGAGGACGTGCTGTGGTGGCAGCAGGTCGGCGCGAACAGCCACAAGGGGGCCGCTGCGGACGACGTCCCCGCTCCGGTCAAGCCCGCGCTGCGGCCGATGATCGGCGAGGGTGGCTGGCTCTACGGAGACGGCGTCGACGCCGCCGCCGACTGCACCGGCACCGCCTGCAACGGCGGCGACGCCGGCCTGCTCGGCGGCAACGGTGGGGACGGGGCCAATGGTGGTTCGGGCGGCGATGCCGGTAAGTGGTTCGGCAACGGCGGCAACGGTGGTAACGGCGTCGACGCTGCCGCCGACTGCACTGGCGCCGCGTGCAACGGCGGCGCAGGTGGCGCGGGCGGCAATGGCGGCAAGTTCGGCGGCAACGGCGGTAGCGGCGGCAACGGTGGCAAGGGTGTGAACAACACCGCCAACGTCGTCGATGACCCGGCCACGACGGACAAGGACGAATCCGCCGTCAACAACGCATTCGGCGGAAACGGCGGCGCCGGTGGCAGTGGCGGCCGGTGGGGCGGAAAGGGCGGCAACGGCGGTAACGGTGGCACCGCCGCCTCGACCAACGGCTCGGCTCAGGGTGGCAAAGGCGGCGCAGGCGGCGACAGCGGTGAGGTCGGAAGCGTGACCGCGGGCAACGGCGGTAACGGCGGCAGTGCTCAGACCTCGGGCACCGACGAGATTGCTGTCGGCGGTGCCGGCGGCTCCGGCGGCCGCTCGGAGCTGGGCACCGGCGGTACCGGCGGTACCGGCGGCGACGCGACCGGCAACAACGACAACGACACCTTCGGTGGCAAGGGTGGTGCCGGCGGCGGCACCAAGAACGGCCAGGCCGGTGGCGGCGGCGCGGGCGGAAACGCCACCGCTGGCGCAGGAGACGCGACCGGCGGCAACGGCGGCGACGGCGGTGACGGCACCGGCATCGTCGGCAAGGGGGGTAACGGCGGCAAGGGCGGCAACGGCACGTCTGCCACGGGCACGGCCAAGGGTGGCACCGGTGGCGCGGCCGGCGGGGGCGGCTTCTTCGGGAAGTCCGGGACCAAGGGCGCCAACGGCACGCCCCCGCCTGCATCGAACGGTTAAGTAACCACAACCACGCAGGCACGGGCGTCGACACGTAGTCGACGCCCGTGTCGGCGTGTGCGCAATTGAAAGTGTCTGCAAATCAAGGTGATTCGCATCGGCTATCATCGCTGGCATGTCTGACACCAAACCCGCGTGGATGGCCCCGGCCGCGCTCGTCGTCGCCGTGATCGCCCTCGCCCTCGCCGCGTGGGGTGTGCTGCGCCCGTCGTCGACCGACAGCGGCAACGCCGCGGGTGCCCCATCCTCCGGTGATGCCAAGACCGAGATCTGTCAGGCGTTCACCACGGTGCGCAACGCGGTCTCATTGCAGACAAACGCGAATCTCGGCACCGACAAAGTGGCCCGCCAGGCGGTGGCCGCGAATGCCCGGCTCGCCACTCTCGGCGGCGGTGAGTTCCTGCTGTCCCGACTCAACCCCGCTGTCCCCGGCGATCTGGCCGATGCAGTGCGGTCCTTCGCCAATGACCTCACCTACATCGGCATGGGTCAACTCGCCGGCGCCCCCGGAGACGACCCCGCTCAGGCCCAGCGGCAGACCAGCGCGCAGGACACCGCGACCAAGATCGACGAGTTGTGCCGCTAGCGGATCAGGCGGGCACGAACTCCACACCGGCCAGCGCCACGGCGTCGTCGCGCTCCGGCGCGGTGACAGTCGCGCGATAGATGCCGGCGTCCTTCCACACGTTCACTGTCAACGTCTCGCCGGGGAACACGACACCCGCCATCCGCGCACCGTAGGACTTCAGCGCAGCGACGTCGCCGTCCAGGAGGTTGTCCACCAGCGCCTTGCAGGTCATGCCATAGGTGCACAGCCCGTGCAGGATCGGCCGCGGAAAGCCTGCTGCCGCAGCGAATTCCGGGTCCGAATGTAGCGGGTTGCGGTCGCCGCACATCCGGTACAGCAGCGCCTGCTGCGGCGAGGTGGGAAGCGTCAGTTCGACATCGGGTGCGCCGTCGGGTGCTTCTGACGATCCCGACGGGCCGCGGTCGCCGCCGAAGCCGCCCTCGCCGCGGGCGAAGATCGATCTCTTCTGTGTCCACAGCAGCGTCCCGGCGGTATCGGTGACCTCGGTCTCCGACCAGATCACCGCCGCCTTGCCCTTGTCCCAGATCTCGGTGAATCGAGTGACGGCGGTGGCCGTCCCCGACGGCGGAATGGGGCCGGGCACGGTCACTGCCTCGCTGGCGTGCAGCACCTTGGACAGTTCGATGTCGATGCCGGGAAACTTCACGGCGGGAGGTTCGGTCATGTGGAAGCTCTGCGCGACGTTGCCGAAGGTGGGCAGGACCTGCGGTGTGCCGTCGGTCAGGTAGCGCAGCTCGCGGGGGTCCATGGGGTCGGCGCCCGCGCCGAGGCCGAGGTGGTAGAGCTGCACATCGCTACTGGTCCAAGAGAATTGGACCGGGGGGAGTTCGGCGCCGATCGCCTCGTCGAGATTGATGGGCATGATGGGTTCCTGCTACTCCTTGCCGGCCAGATGCCGCGCCGCGAGGTATCCGAAGGTCATCGCGGGTCCGATGGTGCCGCCGGGGCCGGGGTAGGTGTGCCCCATCACCGGTGCGCTGACGTTGCCCGCCGCGTAGAGCCCGTCGATGATCGAACCGTCGTCGCGCAGGGCGCGCCCGTAGATGTCGGTGACGATGCCGCCCTTGGTGCCCAGGTCTCCAGGGACCATCTTCGCGGCGTAGAACGGGGCGTGGCTGATCTCGCCGAGGTTGGGGTTCGGCTTGTTGGTGGGATCGCCGTAGTAGCGGTCGTACGCACTCTCTCCGCGCTTGAAGTCCTCGTCCACGCCGGCGCGGGCGAATCCGTTGAAACGCTGGACGGTCGAGGCGAGGGCATCGACGGGAAGGCCTGTCTTGGCGGCCAACTCGTCGAGCGTGTCCGCCTTCACGATGACCCCGGACTCCATCCACTTGTTCGGAATCCGTTGTCCCGGTTGCAGACCGGCGAAGATATAGCGGTCGCGGTATCGCTGATCGAAGATGAGCCAGGCCGGGATGTTCTCACCGGGGCCCTGGCCCTGACCGAACTGTCCGCCGTACATGTGGTGGCACGCTTCGACATACGGCATCGACTCGTTCATGAAGCGTTTGCCGTTCATGTTGACGATGATCGAGCCGGGGGAGTTGCGCTCGGACAGCGCGAACCACGGTGCGCCCTTGAGCGGAACCGTAGGACCCCACCAGGCGTCTTCCATGACATCCAGTGCGGCGCCCAGCTTTTCGGCGGCGAGGATACCGTCGCCGGTGTTGGCCACCGCGCCCACCGTCCACTCGGTGGTGATGGGGGCGCGCTGGTACTTCACCCGCATCTGCTCGTTGTGCTCGAAGCCGCCGCTGCCCAGGATCACCCCTCGACGAGCCCGGATCAGCGTCGGCTCGGCACTCTCGGGTGCGGAGGTGTCGCGGACGTAGATGCCGCGAACCACGCCGTCTTCGACGTGGAGGTCGGTCATCGCGGTGTTGAGCTGCACCGGCACCCCGGCCTTCTGCAATCCGATGCGCAGCGGCGCGATGAGTGCGCGGCCCATCCCGACGAGGTTCTTGCCGGTGGCCTGCGCCCACATCGTGCGGGCGCCGACCTTCAGGCTGCGCAGCACGCCGCGAGGATGGCGCTTGAGCTGGTTGAGCCGCACGTAGTCCTGCTGCATCACCACCACGTTGAGCGGCACCTTGCCGTACGGCGGTTCCAGCCCCTTCATGTCGGGGCCGAGCTTCTTGGCGTCGAAGGGCTTGGGCTCCACCGAACGGCCGGTGGACTTGCCGCCCGGCGACTCGGGGTAGTAGTCCGAGTAGTTCGGCACCCAGCACAGCTTCAGTGGCGAGTGCTGGAGCACGAAGGACAGCATCTCGGGACCGCGGTCGAGGTAGGTGTCGATCTTCTCCGCCGGCACCACGTCACCGATGATCGAGTGCAGATAGGTGCGGGCGGCCTCGCGGGTGTCGCTGACCCCGTCGCGCTCGAGGATTTCGTTGTTCGGAATCCACACCCCGCCACCTGAGCGTGCGGTCGAACCACCGTAGTGCGGGGCCTTCTCGACGACTATCGTCGAGAGGCCCTGATGAGCGGCCGTGAGGGCGGCGACCATACCCGCGGCGCCGCTGCCCACCACGACGACGTCATACTCGTGCTCGGTCATGTAGAACACGTTATAGAATTGCCCGGCCGACTAACAACTGTGCCGGTGGACGAAACGAGGGGAATTCACATGTTGCCCGCGCAGGTGCGCGAAAAGCTCGCCGCCGACCTGGCCGAAGCCGAGCGCACGCGTCAGCCCATCTCGCCTCTCACCGATGCCCATCCCGACATCGACGTCGTCGACGCCTACGAGATCCAGCTGATCAACATTCGGTCGAAGGTGGCCGACGGCGCGCGGGTGATCGGGCACAAGGTGGGACTCTCCTCGGAGGCCATGCAGAAGATGATGAACGTCGACGAGCCCGACTACGGGCATCTGCTCGACGGCATGGAGGTGTTCGAGGACCGGCCCGTCGAGTCGGCCCGCTACCTGTACCCGCGCGTCGAGGTCGAGGTCGGCTTCATCCTCTCCGACGACCTGCCGGGCGCCGGGTGCACCGAGGACGACGTGCTCGCCGCGACCGCGGCGTTCGCGCCGGCAATCGAGTTGATCGACACGCGGATCACGAACTGGCAGATCAAGTTGTGCGACACCATCGCCGACAACGCCTCGTCGGCGGGATGGGTGCTGGGCGAGGCCCGGGTCTCGCCCAAGGATGTGGACATCAGGGCCATCGACGCGGTGCTGACCAACAATGGCGACGTGGTCGCCGAGGGCCGCAGCGATGCGGTGCTGGGCAACCCCGTCACCGCGGTGGCGTGGCTGGCACGCAAGGTGGAGAGCTTCGGTGTCCGGCTCAAGGCCGGCGACATCGTGCTGCCCGGCTCGTGCACCCGCGCGATCGACGCGCCTCCGGGTAGCCACTTCGTCGCAGATTTTTCCGGATTGGGTTCGGTACGACTGGATTTCGAGTAGGAGCCGACACATGGGTGACAAGGCAACCGTGGCGATTGTGGGGTCGGGGAACATCAGTACCGACCTGTTGTACAAGCTGCTGCGTTCGGAGTGGTTGGAGCCGCGGTGGATGATCGGTATCGACCCCGAGAGTGAGGGTTTGGCGCGGGCCGGCACGCTGGGCCTGGAAACCAGCCATGAGGGTGTGGATTGGTTGCTCGCGCGTGAGGAGCTGCCCGATATGGTGTTCGAGGCGACCAGCGCCTATGTGCATCGGGATGCGGCGCCGCGTTACGCCGAGGCCGGTATCCGGGCCATCGATCTGACGCCGGCCGCGATCGGGCCGGGGGTGATTCCGCCGGCGAATCTGCGTGAGCATCTGGATGCGCCGAACGTGAACATGGTGACCTGCGGGGGGCAGGCGACGATACCGATCGTGTACGCGGTGTCGCGGGTGGTGGGGGTGCCGTATGCCGAGATCGTGGCGTCGGTGTCCTCGGCGTCGGCGGGTCCGGGCACGCGGGCCAACATCGACGAGTTCACCAAGACCACCAGTGCGGGTGTGCAGCACATCGGTGGCGCGGCGCGGGGTAAGGCGATCATCATTTTGAATCCGGCGGATCCGCCGATGATCATGCGCGACACCATTTTCTGTGCGATCCCCGAGGATGCCGACCACGCGGCGATCACGGCGTCGATCAAGGATGTGGTGGCCGAGGTGCAGACCTATGT
>NZ_JBVAXX010000003.1:336743-796209 GCF_055419565.1 Mycobacterium sp. IDUB_5 | reverse complement strand
AAGACCAACTGATCGACATCGCCCTGGAAATCAAACGCGAAATGGACGCCGCCTCCCCATAGCCCGGCCGAATGCACGCTCTGCCACGCGAACACCAGACAATCCCTCACACACCGTGCACTCGCGAACCTCTCGAAAAGGCGACCATCCGATACAGGTATCGAGGAACGGTCAGCGTGGGCACCCGTCGGGGCCAGTCATCAGCGCGGAAGTACGCATCCGATCCGCCGTCCACGAAAAGAACACTACCGCAGAGGAAGTCCGCATCCTCGGACAACATGAACCGTATCCAGCCCGCGAGCTGAGCGGGATCTCCGAAACCCCCGACCGGCACCGGGAACGTCTTGACCGCTTTGGCTTGTCGCGGTGAGGAAAGCTGTTCGTCGAGCAGCGGGGTGTCGACGGCCCCGGGCGCGATCGCGTTGAGTCGGATCCCGACACCCGCCCACATCGGTTGCACCGCCGTACGGCGGACCCAGCGCATCACGGCGATCTTGGAGGCGCCGTACGCCATCGCCGGCGCGGTCGAACCGAACATCCGTACCGCGCGTGACGCGCCGGCCAGATCGTCGCGCAGTAGCGCGCGCACGGCGCGGCCTGGCACCATCGGCATCGTTGTCGCCGAATTACTGCCCACGACAACGACCTTGGCGCGATCGGCAGCCGCAAGCGCCGGCTGCAACGCCTGGGCGAGTTCGACGACACCGAAGTAGTTGACCGACAGGATGTTCTCGGCGCTCCCCCGCCCGGGACGTGGCCCCACCCCGGCGGCCAGCACCGCGCCGTCGAGATGTCCCGGCGCCGCGTCTGCTACCGCGGCCGCAGCATGCGCGCGCCCCTGCGGGGTGGACAGATCGGCGATGACCTCAGCGTCGTGCCGATCGACGGTGATCACCCGATGCCCGTCGTCGCGCAGCCGTTGTGCGACAGCATGTCCCATCCCCGACGCCGCACCAGTGACGGCATAGACACCCACTGTGATCCTCCGTTCTCACGGCTCCTTGAGCAGCTGGAATCCCTTGTATCCCGCTGCAGCCACCTCATTGCAGATGTCGAGGTAGACGCCGAAGCCACCGATGAACAGCATGAATTGCCGCGGCTTTCCAGGCACGTTCGCACCCATGTACCAGGAATTGGCCCGGGTGAACAGGGTCGCTTCTGCACGCCGTGCGCACTCGGCGATCCAATCGTCGACCGCGTCGGCGGTCGGTTCGATCGCCGCGTAACCTCGGTCGTCGAGATAGGAGATGGCCTCAGCGATCCAGTTCACATGAGCCTCGGCGTGCAACACCATGTTGGCCAGCACTGCAGGCGCCCCCGGCCCGGACACCAAGAACAGGTTGGGGAATCCGTCGGTGCCCAGCCCGAGGTAAGTGCGCGGGCCGTCGGACCAGTCGTCGACCAGCTTCTGTCCGCCGCGGCCGGTGATGTCGATCTTCGCCAACGTACCGGTCATCGCATCGAAACCCGTTGCCAACACCAACGCGTCGATGTCGTAATGCTTCTCCGAGGTACGGATTCCGGTCGGATCGATCGACTCGATAGGCGTCTCACGGACGCTGACCAGGGTGACGTCCGGGCGATTGAACGTCTGGAAGTAGTTCGTGTCGGTGCAGATCCGCTTGGTCCCGATCGGATGGTCGGAGGGGATGAGCAGATCGGCGACGTCGGGGTCGTCGATGACCGCGCGGATCTTCTCCTCGTAGAACTTTCGGGCTTCCTCGTTCGCCTCCAGGGAGGTCATCTGGTCGCTGAAGGTCTTGGAGAACAGCACACCGCCCAGTTGCCAGCGTTTTTCGAACGCGGCACGGCGCTCCTCGGGGGCCGCCTCCATGGTCAGCTTCGGATGAGCGACATGCGGTGAGCCACCGCCGCTGCGCCAGGACATCTGGCGACGCTGCGCGTAGTTGGCTTTGATGTCGGCGACCTCGTCGTCGGCGAGCGGTCGATTGCCTGCCGGCACGCTGAAATTGGGTGTTCGCTGAAAGACGTAGAGATGCGCCGCCTGCTCGGCGATGAGTGGAATCGATTGAATGCCAGAAGATCCGGTGCCGATCACTGCCACGCGAACACCAGTGAAGTCGACATCGTCGTGCGGCCAGTGAGCGGTGTGGTAGATCTCGCCGGCGAAGGTGTCCAGCCCGGGAATGTCCGGGGTCATCGCCGCCGATAGCGGCCCAGTGGCCATCACGACGAACCGCGCTTCGACGACTTCGCCCGTGTCGGTGGTCACCGTCCACGTCAACGCGGATTCGTCGAGCTCGGCGCTGGTCACTCGAGTGTCGAAGGTGATGCCACCCCGCAGATCGAGTTCGTCGGTCACCCAGTTGATGTAGTCCAGGATCTCGCGCTGGGTGGCGTACTTCTCCGACCACGTCCACCGCTGCTGCAGGTCATCGGAGAACGAATAGCAGTAGTCAACGCTTTCGACGTCGCAGCGCGCGCCCGGGTACCGGTTGTAGTACCAGGTGCCGCCGACGTCGGGGGCGGCTTCGAAGACCCGCACCGACAAACCTCGGCCACGCAACGTGTGCAGAGCGTAGAGGCCGCCGAACCCGGCGCCCACCACGACAGCGTCTACCACCCCGGCGTCCTCGCGTGTACTCGATGCGCTGCTCACGCGTCGAACGGTAGGTCGTCACCGCTGTCGCGGCCGCCGGATCTCCCGTTCACCGGAAGCCGTGACCCAGTTTCCCGGCCATCGGGCGGACCCAGTTGGCGCGGGTCGCCGAGCGCGTCAGAATCACCGGCCATGACCGACGTCGAAACCGATACCGAGATCGTCGGCGCGGGACGCGGGGTGGTGGTGCGGGTCGCCGAAGTCATCGACGAAAGCGCTGACGCCCGATCGCTGGTGTTCGCGATCCCCGATGACCAACGCGACCTGTTCGCCTACCGGCCCGGACAATTTCTCACGGTGCGGGTGCCCAGCGAACAGACCGGGTCGGTGGCGCGCTGCTACTCGCTGGCCAGCTCTCCGCACACCGATGACGCACCGAAGGTGACCGTGAAGCGCACCGTCGCCGGGTATGCGTCGAACTGGTTGTGTGACAACGTCTCTGCAGGGGATCACATCGAGGTGCTCCCCCCGGCGGGAGTATTCACCCCGGCCGACCTCGACGCCGACTTCGTGCTGTGGGCCGCCGGCAGTGGCATCACTCCTGTGATGTCCATCCTCAAGTCGGTGCTGTTCGCGGGCAGCGGACGGGTGGTGCTCTGCTACGCCAACCGCGACGACGCCTCGGTGATCTTCGCCGCGGAGCTGCGTGATCTCGCGGCACGTTACGCCGGTCGCCTGACGGTGCTGCATTGGCTGGAGTCGCTGCAGGGGCTACCGACCCGGGCGCAGATGAGTGGTTTCGTCCGCACCGTCTTCGGCGGATCGGCCGCCGTCGAATCGTTCATCTGCGGTCCGGGCCCATTCATGGCCGTGATCAAGGAATCCCTGAGTGAGGCCGGGGTTCCGCGCGAGCGGATTCACCTCGAGGTCTTCCATTCGCTCTCCGGTGACCCGTTCACCGACGATGCCGGCACCGCGGCGGCGCTGGCCGACGATGCCGATGCCGCCACTGTGCGCGTCGATCTCGACGGTCACTTGCACCGGTTGCGGTGGCCACGGCGCGCCACTCTGGTGGAGACCATGCTGGCCGCCGGGCTGGAGGTGCCCTACTCGTGCCGGGAGGGCCAGTGCGGGTCGTGCGCAGCGACGTTGGTGGCTGGTGAAGTCGACATGGCCACCAGCGACATCCTCGAAGCTGACGACATCGCCGACGGACTGATCCTCGGCTGCCAAGCCCGGCCGGTCACCGACGACCTTCACGTCGAATTCTGAATTCGCTCTCCGCGGCTTCCGCTGACCGGGAAAACCGACCACCGCGCTCCAGACCGCAGTACACCATTGACACAGGCCAGCGACGAAGAGGACCACGACATGACTGAGCGGGTAATCGACCGGGTGCACGAGCACGCCGAGCAATTGCGCACCCAAGGCGCTGAGGCCGAGAAGATCGGCAAGCTCACCGACGACACGGTCAAACTGATGAAGTCGGCGGGCAACATCCGCCTGCTTCAGCCCACTGAACACGGCGGCCTGCAGGTCCACCCCCGCGAGTTCGCGGAGACGGTCATGGCCACTGCGGCGCTGGATCCGGCGGCCGGCTGGATCAACGGCGTGGTGGGTGTGCACCCGTATCAGCTGGCCTATGCCGATCCACGGGTGGCTTCCGAGATCTGGGCCGACGACGTCGACACCTGGGTCGCCTCACCGTACGCCCCGCAGGGCGTCGCCAACCCGGTCGACGGCGGGTACATCTTCAACGGGCGGTGGCAGTTCAGTTCAGGCACCGACCACTGCGACTGGATCTTCCTAGGCGCGATGATGGGAGACGCGGAGGGCAAGCCTCTGATGCCCCCGCAGATGCTGCACATGATCCTTCCGCGCTCGGATTACGAGATCGTCGACGATTCCTGGGATGTCGTCGGGTTGCGCGGTACCGGCTCCAAGGACGTCATCGTCAGAAATGCTTTCGTGCCCTCGTATCGGACGATGGACGCAATGAAGGTCATGGACGGCTCCGCCCAGCGCGAAGCTGGAATGACCGACACGCTCTACCTCATGCCGTGGTCGACGATGTTCCCGCTGGGCATCAGCGCGGCAACGATCGGCATCGCGGAGGGTGCGCTGGCCGCCGCGCTGGACTACCAACGTCAGCGGGTCAACTCCAGCGGCGTGGCCATCAAGGACGACCCTTACGTCATGTACGGCATCGGCGAGGCTGCCGCCGACATCAACGCCGCCCGCCAGGAACTGCTGGCCAACGCCGACCGCATCTACGACATGGTCGACTCCGGGCGTGAGGTGTCTTTCGAGGATCGCGCGGCCGGACGGCGCACCCAGGTGCGCGCGGTCTGGCGAGCCGTGTCGGCCGTCGACGAGATCTTCGCGCGCTGCGGCGGCAACGCCGCCCGAATGGACAAGCCGCTGCAACGGTTCTGGCGCGATGTGCACGTCGGCCAGGCACACGCCATCCACGTCCCCGGCACCGTCTATCACGCCTCGGCACTGAGCTCCCTCGGCGTCGACCCGCAGGGTCCGCTGCGGGCGATGATCTGAAAGGACTGCCCAGCATGGGATTGATCAAGAGCCTCGGCTACGTCACCGTGGCGGCCACCGACATCGACCGGTGGCGCCAGTTCGCCTTCGATGTGCTCGGCTTCGCCGGCGGCCAGGGTCCCGACGAATCCGCCCTGTATCTGCGCATGGACGAGCGGGCCGCCCGCATCATCGTCGTGCCCGGCGACGTCGACAAGATCGTCACCGTCGGATGGGAGGTTCGCGACCACGCCGATCTCGAACTGGTCAAGGCGGCCCTCGACGGCGCAGGTGTGCCCTACAAGCAGCTGTCTTTGGAGGAAGCCGACGCGCGCCGCGTCGAGGAGGTCATCGCCTTCGAGGACCCCGCGGGCACCTCGCTCGAGGTGTTCCATGGCGCGGTGCTCGACCACTCCCCCGTCGTCACTCCTCACGGAGCCCGCTTCGTCACCGGCGGGCAGGGGTTGGGCCACGTCGTGCTGCCCGCCCTCGACGTCAACGGCGTGTTCGAGTTCTACACGGAGGTACTGGGTTTCAAGTCCCGCGGCGCTTTCCGCGTTCCGGTGCCCCCGGAATTCGGGCCGGTGCGGGTGCGGTTCATGGGCGTCAACCAGCGCCACCACAGCCTGGCCATCTGCCCCGCGCAGACGGTGCGCGATCCCGGCCTCATCCACCTCATGGTCGAGGTCGACACCCTCGACGCGGTCGGTCAAGCTCTCGACCGGGTCAACGCCGAAGGATTCCAGCTGTCCTCGACGCTCGGCCGCCACACCAACGACAAGATGGTGTCGTTCTACGTGCGCGCCCCCGGCGACTGGGACATCGAGTTCGGCACCGAGGGCATGCGCGTCGACGAGGAGCACTACACCGCCGAGGAGATCACTGCCGACAGCTACTGGGGTCATCAGTGGGTGTCCGACCTGCCCGCAGCGATGCGTCCGTGACAGACGTGATCCCGGTCGCCGCCGGCAGCGTCACCTCCTGGGACCACCACGCCGATGTCGTGATCGCCGGCTACGGCGTCGCGGGTGCCGCAGCCGCGGTCGAGGCCACCCGAGCGGGAGCCGAGGTCCTGGTCCTCGAACGCAGCGGGTCCTGGGGTGGGGCGGCCGCGATGGCCGGCGGGTTCATCTACCTCGGGGGCGGGACGCCGCTCCAAACCGCCTGCGGTTTCACCGATTCCGCCGACAACATGGCCGCGTTTCTCAATGCCGCCATGGGTCCGGGCGCCGACGAGCACCGCATCGCGGACTACTGCGCCGGCAGTGTCGCCCACTTCGAGTGGCTCAGCGGTTGCGGCATTCCGTTCAAGGCCGAGTTCTTCGATCAGCCCGGCTGGGAACCCATGGGCGACGAAGGGCTGATGTACAGCGGCGGAGAGAATTCCTACCCGTTCAACACCATCGCCGAACCCGCACCGCGCGGCCACGTTCCGCAGATGCAGAACAAGAAGCAGGGCGAAGCCAGCGCCGGGTTCATGATGATGAAAGGTCTCGTCGAGACCGCCACCGCAGTCGGCGCCGGCGCGCTCTACGACGTGCGGGTGCAGGCGCTGATCGTGGAGTCCGACGGCCGCGTGGTCGGTGTCCGGGCCCGCCGCTACGGCACCCAGATCGACATCCGCGCCCGGCGCGGTGTGGTGCTGGCCACCGGCAGCTTCGCTTACAACGACGCCATGGTGGCGCGGTACGCACCCCGCATCGCCGGTCGGCCTGCCGCCTCCATCGAACAGCACGATGGACGAGCGATCAGAATGGCGCAGGCACTGGGCGCAGACCTCGCCCACATGGACGCCACGGAAGTGGCGCTGTTCATCGATCCACAGCAACTCGTGCGGGGCGTCCTGGTCAACGAACGCGGACAGCGCTTCGTCGCCGAAGACACCTACCCCGGCCGAGTCGGTCAGCTCACGCTCTACCACCAGAACAACACCGCCTATCTCGTCCTCGACGAGACCGCGCAGACCGAGGCGATGAACTCTCCCTCTCCCCAGCTGATGATGCGTCCGCCCACGTGGGTGTGCGAGACCGTCGCCGAATTGGAAGCCGAGATCGGGCTGCCGCCAGGATCTCTGCAGTCCACCATCACTGCATACAACGACGACGCTGCCCAGGGCCGGGATCGTCTCCTGCACAAGAAGTCTCGGTGGCTGCGCCCGCTCGGATCCCCAGTGGCGGCAATTGATCTGCGCGAATCCACGGGCGGCTTCACCCTGGGCGGCCTGCACACCACCCTCGACGGCGAGGTTGTACACGTCAGCGGTGATCCGATCCCGGGCCTGTTCGCCGCGGGCCGCTGCACCGCCGGACTGGCCGCATGGGGTTACGCCAGCGGTGTCAGCCTCGGCGACGGCAGCTTCTACGGACGTCGCGCAGGACGCGCCGCCGCACGCGGCTGATCCAGCCCGCCCCCCCAGCGGACGCCTCGACGCGTCGGCAGTTTCGGTCCTGTACGCCGTGAGCCCGCGTTGCCCCCGCGCTAGGACTGAGCTCTGCGTTCATCGCCGCTGTCCACTGACACGCCCGATTTGTGTGACAGCGCGCACACCCCTGTGCTACAAAGAGGCATATTACTAATAGGCATATGCCTGTACGGCATGCGCTGACCGAAGGAGGCCCGGTGACCATCACTGTCGACAAGGCAAACGAAACACCCAGTGCGGTCATCGATCGCATCTCCCTGGTTCTCGACGCCTTCGACGGACCCGGACGGCTCACCTTGGCGCAGATCGTGCGCCGCACCGGACTTCCCCGTTCGTCGGCGCACCGCATGCTCGAGCGCCTGGTCGCGCTGCGGTGGCTGCGCCGCGACGGCCGCGACTACGAACTCGGCATGCGGTTGGTCGAGCTGGGCTCGCTGGCGCTGCACCAGGACCGCATTCACCGTGCCGCGATCCCACTCCTGCGCGACCTGCATCGCGCCACCGGGCTGGTCGTGCACCTCGCCGTGCTCGACGGCTCCGACGTCGTGTATCTGGAGAAAATCGGGGACCACATGGCCTCTGCCATCCCCACCCGCGTCGGGGGACGTCAACCGGCGCACTGTACCGCCGTAGGCAAGGCCATCCTGGCCGATACCGAAAGTACCGATAGCACAGTCGATCTGACTGTCCGCAAAACCCGCTACTCCATTGCCAACGCCGCCCAATGGACCGCAGAGCTGGCCCGGGTGCGATCCCACGGGGTCGCCGTGGAGCGCGAGGAGTCCCTGCACGGCTTCGGGTGCGTCGCGGCGCCGATCGGACCTGCCGGCCAAGCCGTGGCCGCGGTCTCCGTGTGCGGCCCGATCTCCCGGATGACCTTCGACCATCGCATGGCCGGGCCGGTGCGCATGACCGCGATGGGCATCTGGCGCAACGCCGAAGACGGACCCGAGCGTGTCGCACCCACGCTGCAGCCGCTTCGCCCGTTGCGCGGCGGGATCGCGCCGCGGCCGACCGAGGCGCGGCACGCTTCCCTGTTGCCGGCGTGAGGCTCGATCCGCAGATCGCCGACATCATCGAGGCGCTCGATTCGGGCTTTCCGCCGGTGCACGAGATGACCGGCGCCCAAGCGCGCGCCGCGATTCGCGCGCGGTTCGTGCCGAACCCGGCACCCGAATCGGTCGCCGCCGTCGAAGATCACGAGATCGCTGTCGACGGGAGCTCCATGGCTGTCCGCGTCTATCGCCCGGAGGCGTCGGAACCCTTGCCGGTGGTGGTGTACGCCCACGGCGGTGGATTCGTCTTCTGCGACATCGACAGCCACGACGGACTGTGCCGCAATCTCGCCAATCTCATTCCTGCGGTGGTTGTTTCAGTGGATTACCGGCTGGCGCCCGAGCACCGGTGGCCGACGGCCGCCGAGGACCTGTACACCGCCGTCGAGTGGACGACCGATCATGCCGCCGCCCTCGGCGCGGATCCCGCACGTGTGGTCGTCGGGGGTGACAGCGCCGGCGGCAATCTGGCCGCGGTGACCGCCCTGATGGCTCGCGATCGGAGGGGCCCGGAGGTGGCGGCGCAGTTGTTGCTCTATCCGGTGATCGCCGCCGATTTCGACACACCCTCCTACCGGGCGTTCGGGCGCGGGTTCTACAACCCCCGCCCCGCCCTGCAATGGTATTGGGATCAGTACGTGCCTGCCGTCGACGACCGCACCCACCCTTACGCGAGCCCGCTCGGCGCCGATCTCGCCGGTCTGCCACCGGCGGTGATGGTGCTCGCAGGCCACGACCCCCTGCACGACGAGGCCAGTGCCTATGCAGACGCGTTGTCCTCGGCGGGTGTCACGGTCTCGCGCTGCGAGTTCGAGGGCGGCATCCACGGTTTCATGACGATGCCGATGCTCGAACTCGCGCACGAAGCGCGCCGACAGTCCAGCGCCGCCCTACGGCAGGTGCTCGACCGGTAGCGACGCCGCGGGCGTACCCGCCCGCTGCGCCACCGGCCCGTAGCGCTGGTCGGGGTCGAGCACACAGTGCGTCCGCCCGAACACCGTGACCATGCACTTGTTGTTGTGGTTGCAGAGGCTGCGCGATGCCGGCTCGACCATCATCGTCTTCACCCGGTCAGGTTCGCGCAGCAATGCCCGCCCTATGGCGAAGAAGTCGAAACCTTCGGCCATTCCGGTCATCAGGTGCGCGCGCTCGGTGATGCCACCCAACAGGATCAACTTCGTGTTCTTCATCAGGGGTACGAACTGGCGTGCCGCATCGAGCATGTAGAGATCCCGGTAGGGATAGTCGCCCATCGCACGCTTGCCGACGAGGCGCAGCGCGGGACGCAACACCGGCGGCATCACCTTGGCGAACTCCCTCACCGGAGCATCTCCCCGGAAGAGGTACATCGGTTTGTACACCGATGACCCCTGAGTCAATTCCAGGGCATCGAGCGTGGCGTCGTCATCGAGCAACTGCGCGGTGCGCAGCGCCTCGTCGATCCAAATGCTGCCCGGCACGCCATCGTCCATGTCCAGTTTGGCGATCACCGCGACCTGATCGCCGACGACGGTACGGACGTGCTCGGCGATCTCGCGCACCAGCCGCGACCGGTTGTCGATCGACCCGCCGTAGGCGTCCTTGCGCCGGTTGATCAGCGGACTCAGAAACGAGCTGGGCAGGTACAGGTGCCCGAAGTGCAATTCCACCGCATCGAAGCCCGCCTCGACCGCAACCTGGGCGGCGGTGCCGAATTGGGCGATGACCGTGCCGATCTCCTCGACGGTGATGGCGCGGCAGTACGCCATCGACGTCGGATTGACGAACCTGCTGGGGGCGACCGCGGTGACTCCAGTCAGCTTGCGAGGAGCAACGACTCCGGCATGACCGAGTTGGGCCGAGATCGCCGCACCGGCGTCGTGCACCGCATCGGTCAGTCGCCGCAGCCCTGGCAGGGCCGCGACACTCATCACGATCTGACCGGGAGCGCTCGCCCCCTGCGGGGACACGCAGCAATACGCGACCGTCGTCATCCCCACCCCGCCCTCGGCGAAGCTGCGATGAAAGGCAATCAGTTCGTCGGTCACCGCACCGCGAGGCGAACGCCCCTCTGAGGTGGCGGCTTTGATGATCCGGTTGCGCAGTGTCACAGGTCCCAACCGGGCGGGGCTGAACGGATCGTTCATCGAATCACCATGGCCTCGACGTCATGAGGGGGCAACGGGGTCCTCCCGGTAGCCGGGAAGGCCACCCCGCCCACAACCCGGACGACCGTAGCCTCGCGCCATGGGTGAGGTCTGCGTCATCGACCGGGTAACCACCGCTGCAGGGTGCGCACGCGCGTTCATCGACGCCTATCTCGCCGACTACGCCCCCGGGGCACGGGCACGCGGGATGACGCTGCGCGACGTCCTGGTGAGCCCGCCGATCTGGTTCCCCGACCGCACCAACGTCGTCACCATCACCTGGACGCTGCCCGGCCCGCAGGCGTGGTGGCAGATGACCTGGCAGGGCCGACCCGACCCGACGATCGCTCAATGGTGGTCCAGCGTCGGTGATCTCGTCGTCGATCGCATCCGAAGTGTCGCCACCGACCCCGCCGATGTCGAGGCCGCCCCGCCCACCGCGATCGCGGCGCCGGGTGCGGGGTCCACGGCCACGGTAGCAGTGACCCGGTTGATCGACGTCGACGAGCCGGACCGCGACCGGATCCTCACCGCCCTGCGGGCCGCCGCGGAGCGCAGCGGTGCCGCCCGACATGTAGTCGCCCCGACCCTGCCGGGGTCCCGTAACGGCGGCGACATCCTGCTGCACCTACGCTTCGACGATCCCCAGGCGGCAGTCGACTTCGATGTCGATGCGACACTCTCCGATCCGGCCATCTCCCGCGTCAATGGCGCGACCTACCGCGGCTGCGCGATGCGAAGCTCGGCGGGAACCGTGTATCGGGCTCTGCTGCTGCGTGTTTCACCGGAAGCTGATCGCTCGGCGGTGGCAGACTTCGAACGCGAACTCGCGATGATGGCGTCTTACGTTCCGACGATCGCGGCCTGGCAGCTGAGCAGGGTGGACGATGCCGTCGGGACCACGGGGTGGACGCATGTGTTCGAGCAGGAGTTCACCGACGTCGCGGGACTGATGGGCCCCTACCTGATGCACCCCATCCACTGGGCGGTGGTCGACCGATGGTTCGATCCCGAGACCGCCGACGTGATCGTCCGGGATCGGGTGTGCCACAGCTTCTGCGACATGGCCGCCCCGGTGCTCTAGACGGGTCCTCACAGGCCGGCGGGAAGGATGTTCGGATTGGCCGCTGCCGGAGGCTCGATTGGCTCCAACATCGTGCGGCCGTCCAGGGTGCGCACCGGAAGTCTCTGTGACCATGGGTAGTGAAGGCTGAAGGCCACCAACCCGGTACGTGCTTGGGCGGGGAGGTGACACATGGCCAGCACGGTCTCGGCGAGGTACTCGACCGGTTCGGTGGGAAAGCCGGCCGGAATCAACGACGCCGCGCCAGGGGTACGTACCGCCGTGGAGGGACCCACGCAGTTGACCGCGATGTTGGCGTCGACCAACTCGGCGGCGACGCCCTGGGTGAAGCGATGCAGCGCCGCTTTGCACGATGCGTAGATCACGTCGCCTGCCGTCTTGTTGTAGTCCCGGTAGGGGCGGACCGGCGCGACGCCGGTCACCGAGCCGATGTTGACGATCCACCCGGCACCCCGACTGCGCATGTGCGGAATCGCCGCCTGAGTCAATGCGAACGGCGTCGTCAAGTAGTGGGCCACCGTGCGGTCGAACGTGGCCCGCGGCATGTCCTCCACGAGCGCGTAATCGGCGAAACCCGCATTGTTGACCAGGATGTCGATCCCACCCGCCCGTTCCACCACCGATGGGATCAGTCCGTCTCGGGCCGCGTCGTCCTCGAGGTCAACAGCCACCCCGAACGCCGATCCCCCTGCCGCCTCGATGAGTCCGATGGTCTCGTCGATGGCGCCGGGGACGATCTCGTTCGCCCCGGCGCGTATCGATGGTGAGGGGCGGTGAGAGCGAGCCGTGACCGCGACGGTGGCGCCCTCGGCCGCCAGCCGCTGCGCGATGGCCCGACCGATGCCGCGACTGCTGCCCGTCACCAGAGCCGTTTTGCCCGTGAGTAATCCGCTCATCTCAGCACGAAGTCCGATTCGACAGGTGCGCGGTGCTGCTGCCACAGGTCGACGAGGCGATAAGGGGTGGCCACGACGACCCGGCCCGACTCCGACCGATAGTAGGTGTGTGCGTTGGGCGTGTGACACCACACGGTCTTCTGCATCGCTGCGTCGATGTCAGCCACGTAGCCCTCGTACGCGGACTCGGTGACCTCGATCGTGGTCGACCCGCGCAGCGCCATCAGCTGCAGACATTCGATGATGTAGTGCGCCAGGACTTCCATGGAGAAGTTGGCACCGGCGCCGTGCCCGGGACTGTAGTTGGGCGCAGAGGTGATGAACAGATTCGGGAAACCCGGCACGGTCCCGCCACGGTATGCGCGTGGACTGTTGCCCCATTCTGCGGCCAGAGTTTTGCCGCCGCGACCCCGGATGTCCACCGTGGACAGGAAGTCGAGGTGATAGCCGGTCGCGTAGATGATCACATCGAGGTCGATGTGGCGACCGTCTGAGGTGACGATCCCCGAGGCGTTGATCTGCGCGGGTTCGCACGCTTCGACGTCGACGTGGTCGCGGGTCAGCGCAGCGTAATAGCCGCCGGGGTCACGAATGATGCGCTTACCGTATGGCGCGAAGTCCGGGGTGACCTTGCGCGCCAGTTCCGTTCCCGCACCGAAGGTTCGGTCGATGTAGTCCAGGCACATCTGCAGCAGGACATCGTTGGTCGGGTTGATGGACAGGTGGGTCTTGGACCACTCGGGGTCCTGCAGGATGATCGGGTAGTTGTTGTCGGCGGTGCCCCAGTAGGACTTCAGCCGATGCCACATCGCGTAGTACGGCAGCACGCGACCGAGGTAGCGGCGGTGTTCGGGCACGTCGTCGGAGAGCCGTTTGCGCGGTGCCACCCAGTGCGGTTGGCGCTGGAACACGGTCAGATGCTCGACCTCGTCGACGCACGCATCGACGATCTGCACCGCCGTGCAGCCCGCGCCGATGACCGCCCCCCTCTTGCCGGTCAGATCCAGATCGGGATCCCAGCGGGCCGAGTGGATGCTGATACCGCCGAACGTGTCTCGGCCCTTGACGTCCGGGAACCGGGGGCGGTTCAGGTAGCCCGCCGCGGTGACGACCACCCGCGCGTGGTCCACCGACTGGGTGCCATCGGTGCGGCAGGTGTGAATCTCCCAGTGTTGTCGCTGCTCATCCCAGTGCAGCGCCTGCACTTCGGTGCCGAACTGGATGTGACGGCGCAGGTCGTGCTTGTCGGCCAGCGCCACCAGGTACGCCTGGTACTCCGCGCCCTGCGGATAGTAGTTCGACCATTCGGGATTGATCTCACGCGAGAGCGAGTAGTAGGCCGACGGGGTGTCCACGCCGATGCCGGGATAGGTGGTGGTCAACCAGGTGCCACCCACCTCGTCGTTGCGGTCGTAGACAGTGAAGGCCACGCCCTCCTCGGCGGCCGCCAGAGCGACCGCGATGCCGGCGAGACCGGCGCCGATGATGGCGACGGTGGTGGTCTGCGGAATCGGTACGGTGCGCGGCAGCGTGGGTGCCGAGGGCCGGAATCCGCCCTGCTCGAGCAACAGGTCGACCTGCTCGTCGTCGACCTCCGCCCCCAACGCCACCGGCAGCAGCCGGGTGAAGAACTCGCGGTCGTCAGGGGCCGGGGCGCCGGCCGGTCGCGTGGTGTTCAGGGCAGCGATGACCTCCTCCGCCAGTGTCTGCGCGGTCTGCGGATCGGTCTTGCCGGCCCGCTCCGGCGGATCCGGCTCGTAGGCAATCCTCGCGGCGTACCGGTCGATCACTGAGGCGTCGCCTGTCATCTGCGCCAGCACCGCGACCAAGACGCCGGGATCGGCCTTGCGCAGGTGTCCGCGCAGCGCGTCCGGGTCCGTTGCATTGTCTGTCGGCAGCGACGACGATTCCGTGGTGGCGGTCATGGTTGCGAGTATCGGAGCAACGACCACTCGGTGGTGACGGCCTGTCTACTGAGCGGGAGACAAACCACCGCGGTGTGGCAGTGCGCGCCTACGCTGCGGCCCATGCACCACGACGACCTCGACGCCGTCATCGCCCGCGCCCGCAGTCACAGCCTGGCTGACATCCCGCGACGCTCGGCACGCAAGCAATCCGACAAGACCGCCATCATCGACGGCGACGTCGTGCTGTCCTTCGCCGAATTCGATCACCAGGTCGACCGAGCCGCGGCCGCGTTGTGCGACAACGGATTCAAGCCAGGTGATCGGTTGGCGCTGCTGTCCCGCAATTGCTGGCAGTACGCGGTGCTGACGTTCGCCACGGCCCGCGCCGGCGTGGTGCTGGTACCTGTCAACTTCATGCTCACCGCCGAGGAGATCAGCTACATCCTGGGACACAGCAAGGCACGAGGATTCATCGTCGAGGCCGATCTCGTACCAGTCGCCGAGCACGCCATGACGCTGGGCACCGTGGTGACCACCTGTGCCGCGCTCGTCCTGCCGGGCCAATCGTCGGGCTGGCCCGACTTCTCCGACTGGCTGACCACCACCAATCCCGCACCGGAGTACCACCTCGCGGACGACCAGCTGGTGCGGATCATGTACACCAGCGGAACCGAATCCCGTCCCAAGGGTGTGATGCACAGCAGCCGCAGCCTGATGTGGCAGTACATCAGCACCATCGTGGCCGGATCGATGTCCGGCGACGACGTCGAGGTGCATTCGCTGCCGCTCTATCACTGTGCCCAGCTGGACAACTTCCTGGCCACCGACCTCTACCTGGGGGCGACGAGCATCATCCTCCCCCGCCCCGATCCCGAGCTGGTATTGCGCACCATCGAGCGGTACGGCGTCACGAACTACTTCGCGCCGCCCACCGTGTGGATCAGCTTGCTGCGCAGTCCGGTATTCGACGAGGTGGACCTGTCCAGCCTGCGCAAGGGTTACTACGGCGCATCGCCGATGCCCGCCGAAATCCTCCACGAGATGCGCCACCGCCTGCCGCAACTGCGGTTGTGGAACTTCTACGGCCAGACCGAGATGGCGCCGCTGGCCTCCGCCCTGGGCCCCGCCGAACAGGACGCCCACGCCGGGGCGGCGGGACGCCCGGTGGTCAACGTCGAAACCGTCGTCCTGGATGAGACCGACACACCGGTCGCGACCGGTGTCGTCGGCGAGATCGCCCACCGCAGTCCACATCTGATGCTCGGATATCTCGACGACGAGGAGAAGACGGCACAGGCGTTCTCCGGGGGTTGGTTCCACTCCGGAGACCTGGGCTACTACGACGAACACGGGCTGCTGCACGTGGTGGATCGCAAGAAGGACATGATCAAGACCGGCGGAGAGAATGTCGCAAGCCGCGAAGTCGAAGAAGTGCTCTACCGCCACAACGGCATCCAGGAGGCAGCCGTGTTCGCGCTGCCGCATCCGCTGTGGGTCGAAGCCGTCGTCGCGGCGGTGGTCCCGCGCGCGGATTCCGCGCTGACCGAAGACGAGGTCGTGGCACACTGCCGCGAACACCTGGCCGGCTTCAAGACGCCGAAACAGGTGTTCTTCGTCGACGCCCTGCCGAAGAACCCCAGCGGCAAGCTGCTCAAACGCGATCTGCGGCAGCGTTTCACCCTCCACACCGCGAACAACTGAAAGGCCACATCAGCGTGTACACCGGCCGTATCGCCCGTTTCGACGAACCCGGCACCCCCTTCACCCTCGACACCGTCACGCTGCCCGAGGTCGGCGCGGGGCAGGTCCTGATCCGGGTGTTGCGCGCGAACATCTGCGGGTCCGACGTGCACGCCTGGCACGGCACATTCGCCACCCGTGGGCTCGGTGGCCACCTGCCCACCGTGCTCGGTCACGAGATGGTCGGTGCCGTCGAAGCGCTCGGCGAGGGCGTGCACACCGACTCCAACGGCGTTGCCCTGACAGCCGGCACCCGGGTGGTGTTTCCGTACTTCTACAGTTGCCACACCTGCCGCAACTGCCTGGCCGGGCGGCGCAACGCCTGCTTGAACCTCACGATGGCCATGCTCGGGCGCGCCGACGAGCCACCCTACTTCGTCGGCGGTTATGCCGACTACTACCTTCTGCCCGCGGGCGCGGTGATCTACACCGTGCCCGACAGCGTCGGCGACGACATCGCCGCCGGCGCCAATTGTGCACTGTCACAAGTCATGTACGGCCTCGAACGGGTCGACATGGCACTCGGGGAGCACGTCGTGGTCCAAGGAGCCGGCGCGCTCGGGCTCTATGCCGTGGCCGTGGCCAAGGCACGCGGTGCTGCGCAGGTGATCGCCATCGACGCCGTCCCCGAACGACTCGAACTGGCCGCCGCGTTCGGCGCGGACACCGTGATCGATCTCAACGAGGTTGCCACGCCTCGGGACCGCGCCAAGGCGGTGCGCAAGCTCACCGGCGGGCACGGCGCCGACGTGGTCGTCGAAGTCGTCGGACACCCGGCTGCGATCGACGAAGGCCTGCAGATGCTCGGACAGTTCGGCCGCTACGTCGAGATCGGCAACATCAACGTCGGGCAGACCTTCGCCTTCGATCCGTCGCGGTTCGTGTTCTCCAACAAGACCATGGTCGGGGTCTCGCTCTACGACCCGGCGGTCCTGTCGCGGGCCCTGACGTTCCTCGAACGCCATCAGCATCAGCTACCGCTGCATCGACTCGCCGCGGCGTGCTATCCGCTCGCGGACATCAACGACGCATTCGCCGCCGCCGACGGCAAGCGCGACGTCCGCGCCAGCATCGTCCCCCACCCGACAGAAGGATGACCATGCCCACCTACGAGCGTTCCCTGCTGTTCGTCGACGGCCGATGGGTCACACCGGCCGGCGGCGGCATCATCGACGTCGTCGATCCGGCCACCGAGAAGGTGATCGGCCATGTACCGGCCGGCACCGCCGAAGACGTCGACGCCGCGGTCGCCGCAGCCCGCCGCGCCTTCGACCCCACCATCACCGTGGCCGAACGCCGCGACCGCCTGCACCGGGTGATCGACGCCCTCGAGAAACGTCTGCCCGACATCGCCGAACTGATCACCGCCGAGATGGGCGCCCCGGTCCGCATCGCCCAGACCGTGCAGACGCAGGTGCCGCTGGCGGTGGCCAAGGGCATCGCCGACGTGGTGGATAGCTTCGAATTCGAAGAGCACATCGGCAATTCGCTGGTACTGCGCGAGCCGTACGGCGTCGTCGCGGCCATCACCCCGTGGAACTATCCGCTCTACCAGGTGGTCGCCAAGGTGGTCCCGGCGATCGCCGCCGGGTGCACCGTCGTGCTCAAGCCCAGCAACGACGCTCCCCTGTCGGTGTTCGAATTCGTCGAGGCCTGTCAGGACGCCGGGCTACCCCCGGGGGTGCTCAACGTCGTCTCGGGCCCCGGCCGGGTGATCGGCGAGCGCATGGCCAGCCATTCCGACGTCGATTTCGTCTCCTTCACCGGTAGCACCGAGGTGGGCGCCCGGGTCGGTGAGCTCGCCGGCCAAGCGGTCACCAAGGTGGCGCTGGAGCTGGGCGGGAAGTCTGCCAACGTCATCCTCGACGGCGCCGACCTGGCGACCGCGGTCAAGGTCGGAGTCGGGAACGCGTTCCTCAACGGCGGACAGACGTGCATGGCGTGGACCCGGATGGTGGTGCCCCAGTCCCGGTACAGCGAGGCGCTGGACCTCATCGAGGCCGCCGTGTCCCGCTACCCCGTGGGAGATCCGTGGGATCCGGCAACGCGTATCGGCCCGTCTGCGTCACGCTCACAGTTCGACACGGTCCGCGGGTACATCGAGCGGGCGCAACGCGACGGTGCACGCCTGCTCGTCGGTGGTGCCGAGCCGGTGCGTGACGTCGGGTTCTTCGTGGCTCCTACGGTGTTCGCCGACGTCGATCCCGAGTCAGAACTCGGCCAGGAAGAGGTGTTCGGACCGGTGCTGGCGGTCATCCCGTACACCGACCATGACGATGCCCTGCGCATCGCCAACGCAACCCCCTACGGGTTGTCGGGGGCGGTGTGGGCCGCTGACGACGACACCGCGATCGCTTTCGCTCGCGGTGTGCAGACCGGGCAGCTCGACATCAACGGCGGCGCTTACAACCCGCTCGCCCCCTTCGGGGGGTACAAGAAGTCCGGCATCGGCCGCGAATTGGGTCGGTTCGGTTTCGAGGAATACCTGCAGACGAAATCCCTCCAGCTCAATAGGCGCCGATGAGTACCCCGCTGCGTATCGACACCGACGGATCGGTGCAGGTGTGGACCATCGACGCACCGGAGGTGGGCAATGCCATCACCGGACCCGATGTGATCACCGGATTCGAGACGCTCGTCGATGCGGTCAACCGCGACAACGACATTCGCGTGGTCATCCTCACTGCTGCCGGCAAGATCTTCTCCGCCGGCGGCAATGTCAAGGAAATGGCCGATCGTCAGGGCATGTTCGGCCTGGCCCCCATCGACCAGCGCCGCGCCTATGTCGACGGAATCCAACGCATCCCTCGCGCTCTCGCTCGACTCGAGGTGCCGCTGATCGCCGCTGTCAACGGGGCCGCGATCGGGGCGGGCTGCGATCTGGCCATGATGTGCGACATCCGCATCGCCTCGCAGCGTGCGTCGTTCGCGGAGAGCTTCGTTACCCTCGGCCTGATTCCCGGCGACGGCGGAACCTGGTTCCTGCCCCGCGCCATCGGGTACGCCCGGGCTGCCGAACTGACCTTCACCGGTGAACGCATCGACGCAGACACCGCTTTGGCGTGGGGCTTGGTCAGCCGCGTCGTCGCGCACGACGAACTGCTCACGGCAGCAAGGTCGTTGGCGGATCGCATCGCCGTCAACCCGCCTCATGCCCTGCGAATGGCCAAACGGCTGCTTCAGGAATCGGTGAGCGGATCGCTGGAGTCCACCCTCGCCATGGCCGCGGCGATGCAGCCGCTGGCCCACCACGACGCCGAACACGAACAGCGCATTGCCAAGTGGAGGACCTCATGACTGTTCCAGGGCTGCGCCTGACCCCTCCCCCCGGCGCTGACACCGAGGGGCTACGCGCCGAGGTCCGCGCCTTCCTGGCCGAACAACTCGGCGCCGGTGCGTTCACCCCGTCGGTGGATTCGTGGTTGTGCGGGTGGGATGAAGCGTTCACCGCGGCGCTGGCACGACGCGGATGGTTGGGGATGACGGTGCCTCAGCGCTACGGCGGGCACGGGCGGACCTTCGGTGAGCGCTTCGTCGTCACCGAGGAGCTACTGGCGGCCGGCGCACCGGTGGCCGCGCACTGGATCGCCGATCGTCAGATCGTGCCATCGTTGCTCAAATACGGCACCGAGGAACAGAAGTCACACTTTCTGCCGCAGATCGTCGCCGGCGAGTGTTTCTTCGCCATCGGGATGAGTGAACCCGACTCCGGGTCGGATCTCGCCAGTGTCCGCACTCGCGCCGTGCCGACCGACGGTGGTTGGTCGCTCACCGGCACCAAGGTGTGGACCTCCGGGGCCCACCGCGCCCACGCGTTCATCGTGCTCGCCCGTACCGCGCCCACGGACGCGGCGCATCGCCACACCGGACTCAGCCAGTTCATCGTCGATCTCCGCAGTCCCGGGGTCGAGGTGCGGCCCATCGTGTCGATGAACGGAAACCACCACTTCAACGAGGTCATTCTCGACGAGGTCTTCGTGCCCGAGACCCGGGTGTTCGGCCAGATCGGCAGCGGCTGGGAACAGGTGACCTCAGAGCTCAGCTTCGAGCGCAGCGGGCCGGAACGATTCCTGTCCACCTTTCCCCTACTCGCCGCGGCCATCGACTCCCCCGCCGCGCCGCCAATGGGTACCGACGCAGCATGGGGACGACTCGTGGCCCGCGTCAGCGCGCTCCATCACATGTCCACCGCCGTCGCCGACGCGTTGCAGAGGGGTGAGAACGCCGACGTCCCGGCTGCGGTCGTCAAGGTCCTCGGCACCACCACCGAGGGCGGCATCGCCGACTTCGCCGCCCACGGATTCGGGGACGACGCCGCACCCGATCGCACCTGGGAAGAGCTGGTGGTCAACGCCGCCGACCAACGCCCTGGCTTCACCCTGCGCGGCGGGACCAACGAAGTGATGCGCGGCGTCATCGCGCGCGGATTGGGATTGCGATGACCGCTACTGCACCACAACAGGTTTCGCCGGTGGTCGATCCAGAGCTCGCCGCCATGATCGACGGCGTCCTGGCTGACTACCGCAACACCGCCGCGCCCACCGGGCCCACCGAACGCAGGCACTGCGACCGCGACCTCTGGCAGCAGCTCGACTCGTTGGGCTTGGTCCGCCTGACGGGTGCCGAGCGCCACGGCGGAAGTGGCGCGGGCTGGGCCGAGGCCGCAGTACTGACCGCCGCGGCCGTCCGCCACGGCGTTCACCTTCCGTTGGCCGAGCACGACCTCCTGGCCTGCTGGTTGATCGACGAGGTGTCCGGGCCCGCCGACGATAGGGTGCACACCCTCTGTCAGCTCGCCCCCGGGGCATCCACCGGCGTGGCGCCGTGGGCCGGGGAGGTGGACCGGCTGACCGTGCTATGGGACAGCGGCGACGGGCATCGACTGGCTCAGATCGACACCGCGAGTGCGCAAATCACACGGTGCACCAACGCGATCGGGGAGCCGCGCGATCGCGCGACGGTGGACACGTCGACGCTGACGGGAGTACCGGTGCCCCCGGAGGTGGTCGCCGTCGTAGCCCGGAAATCTGCCATGGTGCGGGCTTTGCAAGTGTGCGCGGCGCTTGATCAGGCGGTGGCACTGTCCATCGATCACGCGGCCTCGCGCGTACAGTTCGGCCGACCACTCGCGAAGTTCCAGGCCATCCAGAATCTCATCGCCGATGCCGCGGCCGAGGCCGCACTGGCCCGCATCGCCACCCAGGCGGCTCTGCAGACGGCGATCGACAGCAACTGGGACGCAATGTGTCTCGACTTCCAGATTGCGGTCGCGAGGTCATGCGCAGGTCAGGCAACACTGGTGGTGACACGCAACGCTCACCAGGTGCACGGTGCCATGGGAACCACTTTCGAGCACCGACTGCACGAGTACACCCGCGGGGCCCTGGCGTGGCGTTCCGAGTTCGGTTCCGCGCGATTCTGGGACCTGCAAGTCGCGGCGAAGGCCAGTGCAGCTGGAGGTGCAGGCCTGTGGGAATTGATCACCGCTGAGACGTGATTCACCGACATGGGCGCTGGGTCGCGATGACCCAGCGCCCATGTCGGCTCGAGACTCAGACGGCGGTGAGCGCGATGGTCTGCACCTGGTCGCCGTTGTAGCGCTGGAACAGCTTGGTGAGGTTGAAGCGGTTGTCGGTAACGAGCACCTCGAAGGTGTCGGTGCCGCCGCCCGCGGCGAGGAATGCGGGGTCGGCCTGATAGGCGAAGGTGCCGGTGATGTCATCGATGGTGACTGTGCCGTTGACCGGCTTCCGCACGACGACGTACCGGACCTCCGGGCGCACGACCTCACCGGTGAGCACGCCGAGTGCCGTGCCGTCTGCGTTGAGTGCGCTCTGGCTGATCACCGTCCCCTCCACGCCTTTCAGGTCACCGGTCCCGAGGTCGGCATTGAGTGTCGCCACCGACTTCTCGGCGGTTCCGCCTGCGAGGAGGTTGCCCACGAAGGCGAGCACGACGTCACCGGTGCCGAGGCCGTCGATGGTGACGGTCCCGGTTTCCTTGCCTGCGTAGTACGCGACCGAGTAGTCCGGGTTCAGGTAGACCGTCGTGCTGTCCACCGCGGCGGGGGCGTTCCAATTGTCTCCTGCACCACCGCCGATGACCGCCGGGTTGGTGTAGGCGAGGGCGATCAGCCCTGCCACCTCCTCACATCCGCAGATCGCCGGCGACGGCGCGCCGGCCCGTACCGTCGACCGGATCTGCACCCGCGTTCCCAGTTCGTCGGGATCGCGGGCGTCGATGTCGCCGGTGATGGTTCCGTTGACGCCCTGACGGTTGATCTGGACGTCAGTCACCACCGGTGCGGCGTTGAAGACGGTGCCCTTCAGGAAGGTCACCACGGCGGCCAACGGCTTGCGACGTTGTCCCGCAGATGGATTCGTGAAGGACGATTCGATCGCGACCGACTCCGCGGCGTCCCGGACGACCGCCTTGGTCTCCCGCTTCGGGGCGAGACCGATGCTCCGCCGCACCGGGGTGGGCCGAGACGTGGTGGCGCCGGACTCGGACGCTGCTGCATCACTGGCGGATCGCTCCGCTCGCCGGTCCTCTCGTGTCCCGCGCGCGCGGACGGTTTCACTCCTGCTCTGCTGACGCGTTTCCCGGACCTTCGCCGCCCGGGCGCCGGTCGTGTCCCCACCCGAACGCGCCGCGCTCTGTGAAGTTGCCGATCGACCCGTCGAGGGGGACGAGTCACCGTCGTCGGCGGAGGCGACTCCGGTGGCGAGAGACGTCATCAACCATGCCGACGCGGCGAATCCGGCCGCGAAGCCCACCCCTTTGGCCACTGTGCGCGCGTGGTCACTGCGCGAGGGCGGATCTGCGACGGCCGGTCGCCGCGCGGAATCCCGTGTGTGCGAGGGAGTTACCTGCATGTGTGTGTCCTTTGTGGGAGGGGTCGTTCGACAGCCCAGAGCGTGCCGAGTGAGTGTGGCCTGCGCCACACTCCGTCCCGATCACCGGACACTCGACGGGGGGTCACCGGCCCGCCGCGTGACTGTCCTGACGGTCCCGCGATCAACGTCCCGCTCACCGGTCACGTCAGCTCAGTGGCACACCTCACTCGGTTTGACTGACTCGCCATGAGCAACGAGATCACGCTGGCTGAGGTACAGGAGTTCATCGCCGGGTTCTGGTACCACTACGACGAGGGACACTTCGACGAGCTGGCCTCCCGCATCGGCGAGGAAATGCAGTACTTGAGCCGGTCGCTGTCCGGGAACTGCCCGTTCGAAGACCTGCTGGCCGCCGAGCTGCACGGCGGCGAAGAAACCCTCGCCTGGCTCATCGAGCACCGCAACGTCAACCCCTACCCGTGTCGGCATCACGCCACCAACATCTTTCGGACCGACACCGGCACCGGTCCCGAGGGCGAGGTCACCCGCGTCCGCTTCACCATGTTCGTCAATCAGATCACCAACAACGTCCCCTTCGCTGTTTCCAGCGGCGTCGCAGATGTGGGTATCCGCCGGGCAGGGGACCGTCTGGTGTTCACCTCGATGACGGTGATGCTCGACGCCGACGACTCGATCCCCTTCGCCGAGCACGCCGCCAAGTCCGCTTCGGTGAGCACGCAGCCGGCGTGACCGCCCGCGAATCGTTCGGCGGTGGCATCGCCGTCATCACGGGCGCCGGCGCGGGCATCGGGGCGGGACTGGCCCGCCACGCCGCCCGTCTCGGAATGACCGTGGTCCTCGTCGACATCGACGCCGGCGCCGTCGCGGCGCTGCGTGGCGAACTCGTCGCTGCCGGCGGCTCGGCGATCGACAAGGTCTGCGACGTCCGCGATGCCGACGCCGTGCAGGCGCTCGCCGACGAGGTGCGCAACGATCTGGGGCCGATCCGCCTGCTGGTCAACAACGCAGGCGTCGAGCAATTCGGCTACCTGTGGGACACCCCCGTCGAGAACTGGCGACGCGTCGTCGACGTGAACATCAGCGGCGTCTTCAACGGTATCCGGGCGTTCCTTCCGCACATGATGGCCTGCGACGCGCCGGCCTGGGTATGGAACCTCTCCTCGATCGGTGGCGTCGCCGTCGTCCCGCTGCAAGCGCCCTACATCATGAGCAAGCACGCGGTCCTCGCGCTCACCGAGTGCCTGCACCTGGAGGTCCAGGCCGCCGGACACGACGAACACATTCACGTGCAGGCGGTGCTCCCGGGTGCGGTGGTGTCCAACATCTTCGAGTCCGCGGGTGGCGTCGACGGCGGCGACACAGGCGCCGCTGAATCTCAGCGAGCGGCCATGCTCGACATCAAGGCCGCGGCGATGGATCCCCTGGCCGCCGCCGAGGTGGTGTTCGACCAGGCCGCCGAGGGGCGGTTCTATCTGCTCACCCAGCCCGACTATGTCGGCTCGGCGATGGCCGAACGCGCCCGCGTGCTGACCAACCAGGAGACCCCCCGCCTGCGCACCGAGCGACGCTTCGATCCCGCACAGAACTGACATGCGTTCTCCCACCTTGGATCCCGATGCCGCCGCGCGAGTCGCCTCCTTCGGCGTGCCGACGCCGATGCGCACGCGCGGGCTCGCCGCCGTGCGGGCCGGCGTCGAATCGGCGCCACATCCGCCGATGCCGCCCATGGCGCACATCGACAACTACACCGCACCCGGTCCGGGTGGGCGTCCCCTACCGGTGCGGTTGTACCGCCCGACGACCTGCGCACGGTCCCCCGTCCTCGTGTACTTCCACGGCGGTGGACTGGTGATGGGTTCCAACCATTCGTTCGAACCGTTGGCACGGGAATTGGCCTGGGCCAGCGGTGCCGCGGTCGCTGCCGTCGACTACCGATTGGCTCCCGAATCTCCGCCACCGGCACAGTTAGACGACGCGTACGCGGCCACCGAATGGATTGCCGCCAACGCCGACAGGCTGTCCCTCGACGCGCAGCGGCTGGCCGTCGTCGGCGACAGCGCCGGTGGATCGCTGGCCGCCGCAGTGGCTCTGGCCGCCCGTGACCACCGTGGGCCTGCCATCGCGGTACAGGTCCTGCTCTATCCCGGCCTGGATCGCGACATGGGCGCCGCCTCTATCACCGCCATGACCGATGCACCCATGCTGGCCCACGACGACATCGTGTTCATGCACGAGATGGTCGACGCAGGCACCGCGGCGCACTCCCCGTATCAGGTCCCGGCGCACGCCCCTGATCTGAGCGAGCTGCCCTCGGCGATCGTCGTCACCGCCGAGTGCGACCCGATTCGCGACTGGGGGGAACGGTATGCGGGCCGGCTACGCGACGCCGGCGTGCAGACCACTCTCACCCGATATCCAGGCACCTATCACGGCTTCCTGATGCGTTCAGACGCGACTGCACGCGGGCGACTGGCCGTTGCGGAGATCGGCGCGCTGCTGCGCGCGAAGTTCGCCCATCCCATCACCTTTTCCGCGCGTCCCGATGACCGGACGTTCACCCCACCGCCGGCTGCGGCGGTGCCCACAATCAACGAGCAACTCATCAAAGGAGAACACGATGCTGACTGACGAGCGCCGCCAGGAATTGTCCGATGTGCTGCGGCCGGTTGCGCCGCCGCGCGAGCTCACCGACGTCTACACCGCCGATCAGCGCGAACGCCTCCTCGACGTCGTGCGCACGCAGGGACCGTGGAAGCTCATCATCGCCCAGCACTTCGCGTCGGCCGACGAGTTGATGGCGACCATGAGCGGAGCCTTTCCCGAGGGCTTCGAACCGACGCTGGATCTGTTCCTCACCCCCACGTTCCGCGGCTATCTCGCCAACTACGGCACCGTCCTCTACCCCGAGCTGCACGACTGCTTCTACAACGCCACGTTCGTCGAGCACGCCAAGCGGTACTGGGGTGCCGAGTACGCAAAGCCTGAGATGATGCTGTTCAACATCAACGGTCCGTGCGCGAACCGCGATCCCGGTCACTTGGACTCCCCCAGCTTCCGCGGTGTCCGCCACGAGAACGCCCCCACTTGGCTCTGCAGCGTGATGGGTAAGTCAGGGCTGTTCGCCGACTACCTTATCAAGATGGCACAGGTCATCACGTGGTTCTCCCTCGACGAAAGCTCCGGTTTCACGTATTGGCCCGACGGTCCGCTGAAGCCGCCCGCGCGGGTGCTCCCGCCGATCAACAACCGCGGCGTCGTGGTTCAGAACGAGATGATGGTGCACCGTGGAGAGGCGAATGGCCCCTTGGACCAACAGGTTCCGCCTGGCCTCGCCTTCGACACGGTGTTCACCGGCGATCCGGCTGACCGCGATGGGTGGCTGCTGAAGAACGGTGAGGGCGTCATCGCGCGCCACCGCACCGACGAATTGCGCTTCTTGGTGCATTGGTCAGCCGAAGTGTTCTCCGACTACGACGAGCTGAAGAAGAACATGGACGGGTCCGACGACCTGACCATCGACAAGGCCATCGACATGATGGTCGACGACCTGAGCGCCAAGGGCGTCAAGCTCGACATCCCCAGCAACCCGTTGCACGATCCCGCATTCATCGGAGCGCTCAACGCCGCCTACGACCTGGGCGGCCCGACCAGTTATCCCGAAGACGCCCCGCTGAGCGCATTCCAGATGGCATAGCGCCACCAATAGCGAAAGGCACACTGGCATGGAACGTTTCGTTGACCGGCGAGTCATCGTGACCGGCGCCGGCTCAGGCATCGGTGCGGCCACCACCGCTCGGATGCTCGACGAGGGCGCCACCGTGGTCGCTTTCGACATCTCGGCCGATGGCTTGGCCGCCACGGCCGCGGCGGCGACCCAGGCCGGCACCGACAAGCAGTTGACCACCGCGGTGCTCGACATCTCCGTCGAAGACGACGTCATCGCCGCCGTCGACACGGCAGTCACCGACCTCGGCGGGCTCGACGTCCTGGTCAACGTCGCAGCGATACAAATGTGTTCACACACGCACGAGACCAGCCTGGCCGAGTGGAACCGAACGTTGGCGGTCAACCTGACCGGCACCTTCCTGATGACCCGTCAGTCGCTGCCGGCGTTGCTGGCCTGCGGGCGCGGCGTGGTGGTCAATTTCACCTCTACTGCAGCCACATTCGCGCATCCGTACATGGCAGCCTACGCGGCCAGCAAGGGCGGCATCCTCAGCTTCACGCACGCGCTGGCACTGGAGTACTCCAAGCAGGGACTGCGCGCGGTCAACATCCAGCCCGGCGGAGTGTCGACCGCCTTGGCCAACAGCACCTTGGACAAGATGCCCGAGGGCTACGACCTCGGATTGTGGGCCAAACAGACCCCGCTGCTGCACGGAACCGAGAACGGCATCCTAGGTGATGCCAGCGCGGTCGCGTCGGTGATCGCCATGGCGGCGTCCGACGACGGCGCCTTCATCACCGGAACGGAGATCCGTGTCGACGGCGGCGCGCACGCATGACCGCTGATGTACAGATGTTGCTCGACGAGCGCGCCGTCGAGCGGGCACTGATCTCCTTCGCCCGAGCCATGGACGACCGCGACTGGTCGGTCATGGCCGGACTCCTCGACGAACACGCTCAGGGCGATTTCGGTACAGGCCCCCTGACCGGATCTGCTGCGATCATCGATCTGATCCGTGGGTTCCTCGATGCCTGCGGCCCAACTCAACATCTCCTGGGCAACATCGTCGTTGACGTGAGCGGAGATGTCGCGGTGAGTCGCGCCTACGTCAGAGACGTACACCTGAATACCGGGGCTGATCCGTCGGAGCGCTTTTACACGCTCGGCGATTACCGCGACAGGTGGCGCCGCGATGCAACCGGGCGATGGCGCCTCACCGAGCGGATCAAGGTCAACCGCGCTCATGTCGGACCGCTCGAGATCTTCGGCAGCTAGGCGTAGTCCGCAGGCGGGCCGACGCCCTACCGGAATCACCTGACGCAGGACGGGGCGCCGGGGATACCGGGCTCAACAGGGGTCCGTCGGGTGCGGAATCGCCGGCGGATCAGTGTCCATGATCAGGACGGAACCGCCGCGCACCGCGTCGGTGATCGAGTCCGCCAGTGCACTGCACGTCAGAAACAACCGGCCGCCGTGAGGCTCCAATTCGGCTGCCTGGCAACGCTCCTGGCATCGCTGCGACGCGGCGGCCGTCCACTGCACGCTGGTCTGATTCCAGCTGCTCTTGCGCACCTGCACACCCGCATCGCACCGCCGACAGGTCACCGACATCATCGGAAGGTCGGCCAGCCGGTTGTCAGGGCGGACTGTCATCCGGCCGTGACCGCGGCCGAGCGCGCGGCGATGTTGGCTTCCACTTCCTTCATCCACGCCTCGGTGGGCCGCGTGGTGTCGAGTTCGAATTCGAAGCGATCCACCATTTCCGGGGTGACGTCGGCGACGTCGACGTAGAACTGTTCGTACCACCGGCGCAGCTGATAGACCGGACCGTCCTCCTCGACCAGCAGCGGATTGTCGATCCGGGCCTTGTTGCGCCAGATCTCGACGTCCTGCTCGAAGCCCATCTTCACGAAGTCGCCCAGCGCGACTGCAGTTTGCACCGCGAGTTCGTCCGGCATGAACGCGTTCTTCTCGACCACGATGCCGTACTGCAGCACAAAAGAATTCGCATCGATCGGATAATGGCAGTTGATCAGCACGGTGCGTTGGTCGAAATCGCCGTAATGGTAGGTCAGATCGTCGATCATGAACGAAGGGCCGTGGTAGGACGCCAGCGACGTCGTGCCCGTGAGCTTGGATCCTTCGGGATCGCCGAGATCGGGGCGGCCGGCACTCTTCATGTACTGCGTCGCGACGTGGCCTTCGAAGATGTTCTTGAAGTGGGTGGGCAGCGAGCCGTGGATGTAGAAGAAGTGCGCCATGTCGACGACGTTGTCGATGATCTCCCGGCAATTGGTGTGCACGACCGTGCTGTACCAATGCCAGTCAGTCCACGCATCGCTCGTGGCGCCCTCGATGCGCGGGATCGCGACGTCTGCCGGCGGCGCCTTGCGCTCGGGGTCGTTCCAGATGAACAACATGCCGTCTTGTTGGAGTGTGGGCCACGACGCCGTGCGCGCCAGCCGCGGAGTGCGCTTGCTGTAGGGCACCAGCTTGCAGCGACCGTCCCCGCCCCAGCGCCAATCATGGAAGGGACACGCGATCTCGTTGCCCTTGATCGTGCCCTGCGACAGGTCTCCGCCCATGTGACGGCAGTAACCGTCCAGGACGTTGATGACGCCGTCCTCACCGGCGAAGACCACGAGCTTCTGCCCGAAGGCGTTGATCTGGTGCGGTCGACCGTCGGTGAAGTCGCGGATCAACCCCAGGCAGTGCCATCCCCGTGCGAATCTGGCCGGGACTGAACCTGCCTCGATGAGCCGGATGCTTTCGGCGTCAGCGTGCGTCGTCGTCATCAGGTGCCGTCCTTAGTCGGTGCGGTGTGGGCTTCTCGGTCCCATCCAACTGCTCGCCCACGCTGTCGTCAGGCACGCGTTCCGCTCACCAGGACACGGGAAATCCGCCACGCAGAACCACGCTTATCGTCACCCCCGTGACCGCCCCTCGCCATCAGACCATCCCTGCCGGTTTGACCGTCTCCGACACCGAGGTCGACCTGTTGGTCGTCGGTTCGGGCACCGGCCTCGCCGCCGCACTCGCGGCCCACGAGCGAGGCCTCTCAGTACTCGTCATCGAGAAATCCGGGGTGGTCGGCGGCTCCACCGCACGCTCGGGGGGAGCGCTGTGGCTGCCGTCCAGCTCCGTCATCGCAGAAGGCGGCGGCAACGATCCGTCGAGCCGCGCTGAGACCTATCTACGTGCGGTGGTGGGCGATTCCGCGCCGGAAGCTCGATCATCGGCTTATCTGAAGCAACTGCCCGCCACCATCGACATGCTGCGGCGTACGACGCCGATGAAGCTGTTCTGGGCCAAGGACTACTCCGACTACCACCCCGAGGCAGCCGGCGGATCAGCGGCCGGGCGCACCTGCGAATGCCGGCCTTTGGACACTGCGATGTTGGGGCAGTACCGGTCCGCGCTGCGGCCGGGGGTCATGGAGGTCAGCATCCCCATGCCGACCACCGGCGCCGACTACCGATGGCTGAACCTGATGAGCCGCGTGCCGCGGAAGGGCATCCCGACCATCGCGAAGCGGCTGGCTCAAGGCGTCGGCGGCCTGCTCCTGGGTCGTCGCTACGCCGCGGGTGGCCAAGCGTTGGCGGCGGGACTGTTCGCCGGCGTGATCTCGGCGGGCATCCCGATCTGGCTCGACACCACGCTGACGTCTCTGACCACCGAAGGCCCCCGAGTCACCGGTGCGATCATCGAACACCGCGGCACCAGCTACACGATCGCGGCCCGCCGCGGCGTGGTTCTCGCCGCAGGCGGATTCGACCACGACATGGACATGCGTCACAAGTTCCAGTCGGAAAGCCTTGGTGCCCATATGAGTTTGGGGGCAGACACCAACACCGGCGACGCCATTCGCATCGGCCAGGACATCGGCGCGGACATCGCGTTGATGGACCAGTCATGGTGGTTCCCTGCGGTGGCACCACTGCCCGACGCCGCGCCGGCGGTCCTGCTCGCCGAGCGCTCCCTGCCAGGGTCGTTCATCGTCGATCAGCAGGGTCAGCGATTCGCCAACGAATCGGCGGACTACATGAGTTTCGGCCAACGCATCCTGGCCCGGGAGAACGCCGGCAATCCCGTCGAAACGATGTGGATCGTGTTCGATCAGCAGTACCGCAACAGTTATGTCTTTGCCGCAGAGCTGTTCCCACGCATGCCCGTTCCACAGCATTGGTATGACGCCGGCATCGCGGTCCGTTCCGAGGACTTCGCCGAACTGGCCGCCAAGATGGAGGTTCCGGTCATGGATCTCCAGACCACCGTCACCCGATTCAACGAAAATGCCGCCGCCGGGCAGGATCTCGACTTCGGGCGCGGTCGCAGCGCCTACGACCGCTACTACGGCGATCCCACCGTCGTCCCGAACCCGAATCTTCGCCCGCTCGTCAAGGGTCCGTTCTACGCGGTCAAAATGGTGCTCAGTGACCTCGGTACCTGCGGCGGCTTGCGTGCAGACGAGCGCGCGCGAGTACTGCGCGAGGATGGCACCGTCATCGACGGCCTCTACGCTATCGGCAACACCGCGGCCAACGCTTTCGGACACACCTATCCCGGCGCCGGGGCGACCATCGCGCAGGGATTGGTCTATGGCTACATCGCCGCACTCGACGCCGCGCAACGCAAGCCCGTCCAGGTCTGAGGCGTCCGGCTAGTCGGCGTCCTCGGCTTCGACCTGCTTCTCGATCTCGTACCAGAACGTCGGGTCCGGCCACGGAATCTTGGCATCCTCTCCGACTTTCGGGAAATTGGCTTCGGCCTCGTCGAGATCCTTGATCAGCTTCAGCGTCAGTTCCCGTTCGGAGGTGTAGTACCGATCGGCCCAATCCAGAGCGATCTTGGCGTATGCCCACGATGGGTCCGCTCCGGCCCACCGGGCTTCCTTGGCGGCGTCGCTCTGCATCTGGTCGACGTAGGCGATGTGTTCCTGGAGCATGACCTTGAGCGCCGCGGGGTCGCTGAGGTGACCCAGCGTGATCCGAAGGATCGCTGGATGTTTCAACGACGGAGGCTCCACAGGGGCCTCGCGGGCCCACTGGGTGGCCGCGTCCAGTCCCGATCGCGTGATCTTGTAGAGCCTACGGGAGCGTGTGCCGTTGTTCTCCACCCGCGAGGTCAAGTATCCGAGCTTCTCGAGTTTCTTCAACTCGGAATAGATCTGGCTGTACGCGGGACTTCCGTAGAAGAACCGCATGCTCCAGTCGATCCACTTGCGGATGTCGTACCCGGACAGTTCCTGCTCGTACGACAGCAAGCCCAGCAGAGCCCAGCTGGTGGCTGCCAGCTGGGGCTTGCCCGAGGGTTCGGAATCTGTCACTTGTCGAGCGTAACAACCGAGGTCATCCCACTGCTGGCGACGAACCGCTGGATGGGACGGGCCGTTGCGGGCCGGCGTCTCGCCCGACGATCGTTGAGTGGCCACCACCGAAGGGACGCAATCGCGATGCAATCCGATGCTTCAGACGCGGCGCCGGCGCGGCCGGCGCCGAAGGACATGCGGGCTGTGCTCGGCCATTTCTGCACCGGGATCGCCGTGATCACCGGCCACGACGGCCGCAGTCCGCTGGGTTTCACGTGCCAGTCGGTGACGTCGGTGTCGCTCGACCCGCCCTATGTGTCGTTCTGCCCTGCTCTGTCCTCGACGAGCTGGCCGGCGATCCGCGCGACCGGGCGACTGTGCATCAACGTCCTGGCCGATGACCAGGAAGCCGTCTGCGCGCAGTTCGCGTGCCGCTCCGACGACAAGTTCGCCGGCGTCGAGTGGAGACCCGCGGGCAACGGAGCGCCGCGCATCAACGGTGCGTTGGCCACTATCGAGGCTGATGTGGAGTTCGAGCACCATGCTGGGGACCACACCATCGTCGTCGCCCATGTCACGGCGCTTCAGGCGCACAGCGGCCGACCACTGCTGTTCTACCGCGGCGGATTCGGCGATTTCGCCGATCGGATAGGCGAAGCGATGTCGGTGTCGTGACTGGCGCCGACCGCCACGTTCCAGAAGCGCTCTACCGCGGGTTGACGGACTCGGTGCGCCGTCTGGTCGACGCGACGATTCGCAGCAAGGCAGACCCAGCCACCCTGGTGGCGGCGAAAGCCGCGATCGATGCCGCTTCCGACGACCTGAGCCGTGAGCCGCTCGTGGAGTCCCTCGGTGTCCAGCCGGCACCCGACGGATCGCACCGAGCGTGGGGCAATGTCGTCATCGGACTGCGAAACCCGTTCGCCCCGCCGCTCGTCGTCCACCACGATGCCGACGGCCGCGTGTGGGCCGATGTCACGCTCGGCGCAGCCTACGAGGGTCCGCCCGGACACGTGCACGGCGGCATCTGTGCGCTGCTACTCGACCACATGTTGGGGGCTACGGCCCACGAGCCTGGTCGCCCGGCGGTCACCGGAACACTGACCGTCCGTTACGAGAGGGGCACCCCACTCGGCCCGCTGCACGCCGAGGCGCACATCGACAACGTCGAGGGTCGCAAGGTCTTCGCCGTCGGGCACCTCGCCACCGACGCTGGCATCACCGTCCGTGCGCAGGGTGTGTTCTTCCGTGAGAGTCGGTGCTGACCGCCGAAGACGTCCGTCCCGGCCTGATCAGTCACCTCGTGCCGCTCGGCACAGCAGTCGCGCCGCAACGGAATTGGCGGGATTCAACGCATATGAGTCATGTGACCTCTTTGACGAAATACACCCTCGAGTAGCCGTCGTCGACGCGGCGATCCACCTCGACGTAACCGAGGTGGGGGTAGAGCGCCAGGTTCTCCGTCATCGCGGCATTCGTGTACAGACGGACCTCGGAGAGGCCGCGATCACGGGCCCGCTGCTCGGCGACGTCCAGCATCACGCGTCCAAGGCCGCGGCCCTGATGCTGCGGGGCGACTGCGACGCTGTCGACGAAGACATGATCGGAGTACTCGACGAGTACGAGAACACCGGCGATGCGGTCGTCGTCGATCACCACGTGCACGTGATCGGTGGTGCCGATCAGCTCGTCGTAGTCCACGGTCATGGGGGCCGGCGGTCTGCCGATGCGGGCGATGTAGGGCTCATACGCCTCGGTGATGATCCGCCTCACGTCGGCGGCGTCAGCGGGCGTGGCCGTCCTGGTCTCCGGGATACCCCTCACAAGGGGTGATGCTGCCATCGGCGGTGATTCACCGCCCGCCGCAGCGCCTCCGGTCTCGACAGCACCAGGCGAGGACTTCCACATCGAGCGGTTCAGAAGGCGAAAGTGCAGATTCCGCCGAGATTGGGGTAGAGATCCATGACCTTCAGTCGTGGATCGTCAGCACCGACCCACACCCTCCATGAGCCGTCGGGGGTGCACCACACTTCGACCTTATCCGTCGACCCGACCAGTGATGGAATGACCCGCGACACGACAAGCGTCGGGCCGACGACGGTGATCGCCACCAGCCCGAGCGAGGCGGCGAACTTTTTGCCGTAGGGCAGGCTGGAGAACCAGGACCCAAAGCTGTCGCCCCACCTCACATCCCCCATGAGCTGACGATAAACGCATGCGGCGCAACAAGAAACAGGCCAGAGCTCTGAGCTCTGGCCTGTTCTCAACCGGTGGAGCTGCCGGGAATCGAACCCGGGTCCTACGGCATTCCCTCAAGGCTTCTCCGTGCGCAGTTCGCTATGTCTCTACTCGGATCTCCTGATCACGCGAACAAGTCAGGATGACGATCCCAGTCGCTGTTTGATGTCCCCGTACATCCCGCGACCGGATGTATGGGTGGGTCCCTCTAGCTGATGCCAGGGTCCGGGCCGAGGGCGCTCCCGGTCTGACAGACTCACCGTCGCTTAAGCAGCGAGGGCGAAGTCGCGCTGATTGGAATCGGCGCTTAATTGGTTGCAACGACGCTTACGGTGGTCAATTGCCTGCACCGGCACGCTTCCCTTGATTCGATGCGCGAAGTCGAAACCGTTCAGCCCCTCGCACCCCCACTGACTTTCAGCAGGAACGTTCATACTACCGGCCCATCCAACACAATCCAGCCGGTATTTAGTCCGCGGGCAACGCCACGTCCTCACGACCGTCACGGATCGCGCCGTACTCGGCGACGATGTCGGCGAGCGGGGCAGGCCGGCCGAACAGGTAGCCCTGAGCGAATCGGCACCCGGCCGCCAACACCGTGGTCGCCTGGTCGGCCGACTCGATGCCCTCGGCGATCACGTCGAGACCCAGATCGGCGCACAGCCCCACCACCGAGCGATACAGCGTCAGCTCCCGGACGGCTTCCAACCCCACCGCGAGGCTGCGGTCCAGCTTGACGATGCCGACCGGCAACGCATGCAGATACGCCATCGAGTTGTAGCCGGCGCCGAAATCGTCCAGGGCGACACGTGCACCCAGCTCTTTCAGGCGCTCGATCTGCGCTGCCGCATCCGACAGGTCCACGATGGGCAGCGTCTCGGTGATCTCCAACACCAGGCACCCTGGGTCGATCGCACAGTGCGACAGCGTCCGCCGTACCTCGTCCTCGAATCCGGGATGACCCAGTCGCGTTGCGCCGATGTTGACGTGGATGTCGACGTCCAGGCCGGTCTCAGCAACCTGTTGGCACGCCAGCTGCAGCACCATTCCGTCGAGCACAGCACCCAGGTCGGCCGACTCGGCCGCCGCGACGAACGTCTCGGGCGGGATCTGCACGCCGTGCGGCGTCGTCCACCGGGCCAACGCCTCCAGGGCAACCAACCTCTCGTCGGGCAAGGCGACGATGGGTTGGTACACGAGGCTGAAGCCGGCCGGGACGCCGCCGGCGGCGGCACGCAAGGTGGACGGGAAGTCGGCGTGCAGCCCTGCCGGGGCCTGGTAGACCACCACCGTGTCCTTGCCGAGCCGCTTTCCGGCATACATCGAGATGTCGGCTTGGCGAAGCAGGTCGTCGGAGCTCAGCGGGCTCGGCCCGTCTCCGGAGTGCACCAGCCCCATGCTCGCCCGCACCCGCACGGACCAGCCGTGCATCGAGAACGGCTCGCGCAGCGCCACCCGCAGCCGATCGGCGACGATGTCCGGGCTCTCCACATCGTCAGACTGGCTGGCATCGATCAGGACGGCGAACTCGTCGCCTCCGATCCGCGCGAGGGTGTCGGCATCGGAGAGACACGTCGTCAGTCGCTCTCCGACCGCTCTCAGCAGTTCGTCACCGGCAGCGTGCCCATACCGGTCGTTGACGTCCTTGAAGTCGTCGAGGTCGACGAAGATGAGACCGAACTCGCCGTCGCGCATCGCCCTGTCGAGCCGCTGGGCGAAGAGCAGTCGATTGGGCAGTCCGGTCAGCGCGTCGTGCATCACCTGGTGGGCGAGGCGTCTCTGCACCTCGTAGAGCCGGCGGGTCAGCAGGCGCTGCTGTCCCATCGCCGCGACCTGTCGAGCCGCGACGAGGACCACCATGGCCACCGTCGTGCCGACGACCACCGGCCCCAGCCCGTGGCCCGTGAGCACGTGGAAGGCCAACAGAACCGTGATGCCGAGAAACCCCGTGTACGGCAGCACCAGCTGTGCCCAGTCGAGCAGTCGAGCGCGCCCCGCGACCGGCGACGGCGCAGGGTCTCTTGGCCGCATCGACAAGGCGACGAACAGCGGACCGAGCGCCAGGCCCGTTTCGCCCCACATCGCTGCGCCGTGCATGTCCAGCGTGTCGAAGTAGGCGATCATCCGATCCGAAGCCGCAATCAGCACGACCCCGCTGCCCAACTGGAGATAGTTGACGCGGTAGGCATGTTCGGCGCGGTACACCATGCCGGTCACCGCGGCGACCACCACGATGACGAGCTCGGCCATCGCGAACGGTACTTCTACCGCGGCATTCTCGGACCGTGGGAACGACGAGTTCGATAGATTGCCCAGGCCGAAGATCACCAGGATCGCGAACGACGTCGCGGCCACCAACCCGTCCAACAGGGTCAAGAGCGCGGCATGTCCGAGCGAACCGTCCTCCGGCACGCCGACGCGACCTCCGCGCAGCGCCAACACCAGCACCGAGGCCAGCGCGAACACCGGGAACAGCCAGTACAGCACCACCCAGACGGGAAACGCGTCGGCGCCGAGCAGCCACCAGCAGGTCTGACCGGCCAACAGACTGGCGACGGCGCCGACGGCGAGCAGACGCCACCACCGGGCGGTTCCGTGCACCCGGCACACGACGACGAGCCCGTAGACGACGGCGACCAGGCTGGTGAAGCACATCGCGACCGCGGCGATCCGGTGGGCGGCCTCATCACCCCAGGGCGCGAGCGAATTGATCGCCAACACCACAGTGGCGGCGACGACCAGCACGACACGCACCCCGAAGCCCGTGCGGCCACCTCCTCTACGCCCTCGACGTCACCGTCGAGTTACCCCGGATGACGGTAACTAACCGATGGCGATCAGGGCGACGGACGCGAAAGCCAGGATCATTCCGACCACCTGGGAGCGAGTCACCGACTCACGCAGCACCACCACCGCGAGCGCGACCGTCGCCGCCGGATACAACGCGACCAGCACCCCGGTCAACGACAGCAGCGAGGAGTGCAAGGCGAGCAGGGTGGCTGCGTTGGCCACGGTGTCGAGCACCCCGGCGAGCAGCGCCAGGCGCAGCGGGAACCCACGCACCAGGGCGAGGTTTGCCGTGAGCGCGGCGGCGACCACCACGATCACGGTCGCCGCCATACGCCCGAACACCAGCGGCCAGAGCCCCGCCTCCACCGGCACCTGGTCGAGGATCACGAAGTTCATGCCGAACGCGATCCCGGAACCGACCGTCAACCAGGCCACCTTCACGGTGAACCGGTGCGGACGCACGTCGCCGTCGAGGTCCGGATCCGCCTGCCGGCTCACCATCACGACCGCCACCAGCGCCACCACCACGCCGACACCGGCGAGCGCGCTGGGCCGCTCCCCCAGCGCCACCCCGAATCCGACTGGCACAGCCGCGACGAGAACCGACGTCAGAGGCGACACCACGGAGATGGGTCCGGATCCGAGTGCGGCGTAGAACCACCACACCCCGAACGCCTGGCCGACACCGGCGAACAGACCCCACAAGACCGCGGCCCGGCTGATCTCACCGCCGACCGGCACCGCGAGGATCGTCAACAGAACCAGCGCCAGCGGGTAGGACACGATCACCACTCGCAGTGCCGCGACCCGCCGCGAGGCGTAGCCGCCGACGAAGTCGCTGACGCCGTAACCCAGCGCCGCCACCAGCGCGCTGAGAATCCCGGTCAGGAGGTCATGCCCTTGACGCGGCGTCCCAGCTCACGGGTCACCTCGCGCTCGGCATCCCGGCGCGCCAGATCCTGACGCTTGTCGTGAGCTTGTTTACCGCGGGCCAACGCCAGCTCGACCTTGACCTTGCCGCCGGTGAAGTACAGCGACAGCGGCACCAGCGTCAGATTGCCGTCGCGGGTGCGTCCCACCAGGTTGTCGATCTGGCTGCGGTGCAACAGCAGCTTGCGGTTGCGTCGCGGGGCATGGTTGGTCCAGGTGCCGTGGTGATACTCGGGGATGTGCAGGTTGCGCAGCCAGATCTCGCCGTCGTCGACGGTGGCGAAGGCATCGGCCAGCGATGCCTGCCCCTCCCGCAGGCTCTTGACCTCGGTGCCCATCAGCGCGACGCCGGCCTCGAAGGTCTCGAGGATCGTGAAGTTGTGGCGCGCTTTGCGGTTCGTGGCCACCACTTGGTTGTTGGTGTCCCTGACGCCCTTGGTCTTCTTGGCCACCGCTACCGCCGCACGTAGAGGCGCAACGTGACATACGAGGTGATCCCGGACATCGCGAGGCCGAGCAGAAGCATCCACGGTGCGCTGTAGTACAGGACGTCGGCGTAGTCCACCCTGGCGATCAGATTGGCTTGATAGAACTGGTCGAGCGCGCTCTCCAGGAATAGCGCCCGCACCGCGATCAACCCCGCGATCGCGATCACCACCCCGACGAACGCCGCGAGCATCGCCTCGAGCAGGAACGGCAGCTGGGTGTACCAGCGTGTGGCGCCGACCAGTCGCATGATGCCGATCTCGGTGCGACGGGTGTAAGCCGCGACTTGGACCATGTTGGCGATCAACAGCACCGCGCCGACGGCCTGCACCAACGCCACCGCGAACGCGACATTGCTGATGCCGTCGAGAACCGCGAACAGCCGGTCGATCAGGTCCTTCTGGTTCAACACGTTGAGCACGCCGGGTTGGCCGATCATCGCGTCGTCGAAGTCCTTGTGCTGTTCGGGATCGTCGAGCTTGACCACGAACGACGCCGGGAACGCATCCTTGCCCGCGACGTCCCTGTACTGCGGGAACTTCCGGATCGCGTCGTCGTACGCCTCGTCGCGGTTGAGGAAGCGCACCGAACGGACGTCGTCGCGATCCTCGATCGTCTTGCGCAACGCCTTGCAGGGGTCGGCGTCACAGGTCGGGTCGTTGGCCGACACGTCGTTGGTGAGGAACACCTGGCTCTCGACCCGGTCGAGGTAGATGGCGCGCGACTGGTCGGCGAGCCGGACGACGAGGAGACCGCCACCGAACAGACCGATGGAGATCGCGGTGGTGAGCACCATCGCGATCGTCATGGTGACGTTGCGGCGAAGCCCGGTCAGGACTTCGTTGACGAGAAAGCCGAAGCGCACTAGCGATCCATTCCGTAGACGCCGCGCTGTTCGTCGCGAACCAGCCGGCCGAGTTCGAGTTCGACGACCCGCTGGCGCATCGAGTCGACGATGTGGTGGTCGTGGGTGGCCATCAGCACCGTCGTACCGGTGCGGTTGATCCGCTCGAGCAGATCCATGATGTCCTTGCTGGTGTCCGGGTCGAGGTTGCCGGTGGGCTCGTCGGCCAGCAGAACCAGCGGCCGGTTGACGAACGCGCGGGCAATGGCCACCCGCTGCTGCTCACCACCGGACAGCTCGGCCGGGAGCCGGTTGGCCTTGCCCGACAACCCGACCATCTCGAGCACGTCGGGCACCACACGGTTGATGGTGTCGGACCGCTTGCCGATCACCTCGAGCGCGAACGCGACGTTCTCGAAGACGGTCTTCTGCTGCAGCAGCCGGAAGTCTTGGAACACGCACCCGATCACCTGGCGCAAGCCGGGGATGTGACGCCCGGACAGCTTGTTCACGTGGAACTTCGACACCCGGATGTCACCTGCGGACGGATGATCCTCGCCCAGCAGCAGACGCATGAACGTGGACTTGCCTGACCCGGACGGACCGATGAGAAAGACGAACTCACCCTTGTCGATCTTCAGCGAGACGTTGTCGAGCGCTGGACGCGCAGACGACTTGTACTGCTTGGAGACATGGTCGAGGGTGATCATCACGGCACGCCAGTGTAGCGGGGAGGGATGCGGACACCGCATCGCCGGACGGGTGCCGCGTGGCTCACTGAGGCGGTAACGCGGTCGTGATCGCAGGCGCGCCGGGCGGCGCGACCGACGTCGGCGCCAGAAACGGCGGCGCCTGAGTGAACGTGATCGGCCCCAGCGGGCCTGGCCCGTCGGGATCGATCACCGTCGTGGTGGCACCGCCGGGCGCCGTGCCGGTCGTGCTGGGCGGGGCCGAGGTCTCCGACTCCGACGGTGTGGGCGTCGGCGACGGAGTCGTCGTGGTGGTCGTCGTGGTGGTCGTCGTCGTCGTGGTGGTGGTGGGCGGTGCGACGTTGGTGCGCGGCACCCAGGTGTAGGCGGGGTCCGGCACGAAACCCGGGGGCACCACCTGAGTCGGATCGGTCTGCGTTCCGCTCGGCGCAGGTTGGAAGGTCTGGTTCACCCAGAACAGCGCGATGAACGCGAGGATCAGCGTCGCGGTCGAGGTACGCATCCTGCCGCCGAAGATGTAGTTCGGCCACGTCTTCGTGCTGCCGGCCCGCTTCGGGGCCAGCCATTCGAGCCACCTCACCGCTGCGTCTCCGGATCGGCGTCCGCAAGAGGGGCACCGTCAGCGCGAGCCGGGTGCGGGATCGCCGCGACGACAGGGGCCGGCTCTCCGGGCGCGACGATCCCAGCGCGCCGCAGGGCGCGGATCACCAGCACCCGCAGGCGTCGGCCGACCTCGAACTGTTTACCGGGCAGCGTGCGGGCCACCATGCGCAGATTCACCGTCTCCAGTTCGATGCTCTCCACGCCCATCAGCTGGGGCGCATCCAACAGCAGGTCCTTGAGTTGTGTGTCGTGCAGCGCCCTGTCGGCGACGTCGTGCAGCACGTCGTTGACCTCGTTGAGGTCCGCCGACACCGGCACGGGGATGTCGATAACCGCCCTGGCCCAGTCCTTCGACAGGTTGACCGTTTTCACGATCTGCCCGTTCGGGATCGTGAACATCTCCCCCTCCGAGGAGCGCAGCTTGGTGACGCGCAGCGTGACGTCCTCGACAGTGCCCTCGGCGGGGGCGGCGATGCCGGCGACGGTCAACGCGACGAGATCACCGAATCCGTACTGCTTCTCGGTGATGATGAAGAAACCCGACAGCAGGTCCTGCACCACTCGCTGGGCGCCGAAACCCAACGCGGCGCCGATGACCGCCGCGGGGGCGACCAGAGACCCGACCGGGATGGCCAGGATGTCGGTGATCTGCACCAGAACCATCACCAGCAGCAGGCCCACCGACACGTAGGAGATCACCGAGGCGACGGCCTGCCGGTGCTTGGCGCTCTCCGAGCGCACCAGCTGGTCGCTTTCCTGGTACTCCGCGTCGATACGGCGGGTGACGCGCTGCGCGGTCCAGTTGATGAACCGGGCCGCCAGCAGCGCACCGACCAGCAGCAGCGCGATCCGCACGCCACGGTCGAGAATCCACACGCCGATGTCGCCGCGCCAGAAGCCGTGCCACCGCGAGGCGAAGTCGAATGCCAGGAGCGTGCTGTTCACGGGTTACTCGTCGTCGTCTTTCCTGTTGCGCCACCGGATGCCGGCTTCGAGAAACCCGTCGATGTCACCGTCGAGGACGGCGCCCGGGTTGCCGACCTCGTATTCGGTGCGGAGGTCTTTGACCATCTGATAGGGGTGCAGAACGTAGGACCGCATCTGGTTACCCCAGGAACTGCCGCTGTCACTCTTGAGGGCGTCGAGTTCGGCGCGTTCCTCCTGGCGTTTGCGTTCGAGCAGTTTGGCCTGCAGCACGCGCATCGCCGACACCTTGTTCTGCAGCTGCGATTTCTCGTTCTGGCAGGTCACCACGATACCCGTCGGGATGTGGGTCAGCCGGACCGCCGAGTCCGTGGTGTTGACCGACTGACCGCCGGGACCGCTCGAGCGGTAGACGTCGACGCGGATGTCGGTTTCGGGGATGTCGATGTGATCGGTGGTCTCCGTGACGGGCAGGACCTCGACCTCGGCGAACGACGTCTGCCGGCGACCCTGGTTGTCGAACGGACTGATGCGCACCAGCCGATGCGTGCCCTGCTCGACCGAGAGCGTGCCGTAAGCGAACGGGGCGTGCACCGCGAAGGTCGCGCTCTTGATGCCGGCCTCTTCGGCGTAGGACGTGTCGTAGACCTCGACGGGGTACTTGTGCTGTTCGGCCCAGCGGACGTACATCCGCATCAGCATCTCCGCCCAGTCGGCGGCGTCCACGCCGCCGGCGCCGGAGCGGATGTTGACCACAGCCTCGCGCTCGTCGTACTCCCCGGACAGCAGCGTGCGGACCTCGAGCGCCTCGATATCCTCCCTCAGTTGCCGCAGTTCCGCATCGGCCTCCGAGGCGGCCTGGGTGGCCGCGTCGCCATCCTCCTCGGCGGCGAGTTCGTACAGCACCGGAAGATCCTCGACGCGCTGGCGTAACTCCTCGATCCGCCGCAACTCGTTCTGGGCGTGCGACAGATCGCTGGTCACCTTCTGCGCCCGCGTCTGGTCATCCCAGAGCTTCGGATCGGACGCCTCCTCCTCGAGCGTTGCGATGCGCCCGCGAAGGGCCTCGACGTCGAGAACACGCTCCACTGTGGTGAGCGTGGAGTCGAGGGCGGCGATATCGGCTTGACGGTCAGGATCCACGGGAGTTCAGGGTACCGGTCCGCGCGTTCTCCTCGACCGACGCCGACTGCGTTCTAGCATCGGGAGGCAACCTCGTCCGGCTGCGGCGCGACAGCCCTCTGCGCGTGGCCGGGCCGCGACAGAAGGCAGCCCACATGCCCCCTTTGCGTCCCTATCACGTGGCGATCGTCGGCTCGGGACCATCCGGGTTCTTCGCCGCGGCCGCCCTGTTGAAGGCCGCCGACTCCGACGACCTCCATCGCGATGTCTGTGTCGACATGATCGAGATGCTGCCCACCCCGTGGGGGCTGGTGCGCTCCGGTGTGGCGCCGGATCATCCGAAGATCAAGTCGATCTCGGCCCAATTCGACAAGATCGCCGCCGATCCGCGATTCCGGTTCTTCGGCAACGTCGTCGTCGGCGAGCACGTCCAGCCCGCCGAACTCGCGCAACGCTACGACGCGGTCGTTTACGCCAACGGCGCACAATCCGACCGACCGCTCGGCATCCCGGGTGAAGACCTGCCGGGCAGTGTGGCCGCGGTCGACTTCGTCGGCTGGTACAACGCTCATCCGCACTTCAAGGACATGACCCCGGACATCTCCTCGGGCCGCGCCGTCGTGGTGGGCAACGGCAACGTGGCGATCGACGTGGCCCGAATCCTGGTCAGCGATCCGGATCTTCTGGGCGAGACCGACATCGCCGACCACGCACTGGACTCCTTGCACGAGCGCGGCGTGGAGGAGGTGCTGGTGATCGGGAGACGCGGTCCGCTGCAGGCGCCGTTCACCACGCTCGAGTTGCGTGAGCTCGGCGATCTGGAGGCGCTCGGCGACGTCGACGTGGTCATCGACCCGGCCGACTTCGCCGACATCACCGACGAGGACCTCGATGCCGCGGGCAAGACCGTGCGCAACAACATCAAGGTGCTGCGAACCTACGGGGAACTGGAGCCCACAGGGGCCAAGCGCCGCATCGTCTTCCGCTTCCGCACGTCACCGATCGAGATCAAGGGCGACGGCAAGGTCGAGTCGATCGTGCTGGGCCGCAACGAGTTGGTGCGCGGTGAGGACGGCAGGGTGTCGGCGCGCGACACCGGCGAGCGGGAGGAAGTCCCCGCGCAACTCGTCGTGCGCGCCGTCGGGTACCGCGGCGTGCCGATGCCCGGCCTGCCGTTCGACGACCGGTCGGGCACGATCCCCCACACCGACGGGCGCATCGAGGGCAGCCGCAACGAGTACGTCGTCGGCTGGATCAAGCGCGGCCCCACCGGGGTGATCGGCAGCAACAAGAGCGACTCCGCCGACACCGTCCACACGCTGCTCACCGATTTGGCGGCGGCCGAGCCGACCGATCGGGGTGTCGATCACGCCGCGAACGTCAAGCAGTGGCTTCTGGAACGTCAACCCAAGCTGGTGACCAACGATCACTGGCGGCTGATCGACGAGCACGAGCGCAGCACCGGCCAGGGGTCGGGACGCCCGCGGGTCAAGCTGACCAGCGTCGAGGAGCTACTCCGGATTGGGCACGGGTGAGGAGAACGCCCACTTCTCCGGGTTGCGCGGCGAGTACACGACGTCGATGAGCTGACCCATCGTCGGCCAGGCGTTCACGTCCACGACCATCCTGGTGTAGACGGTGTACTCGTTGACCGTCGGACCGTTGATGACGCCGGTGATGGTGACGAACTGCTCGCCGGTCATGTCGGTGGGACGCGGACTCACCCCGGTGACCAGCAGGGTGCCCGGCACCCAGTCATTGCCCGCACCGCGCTTGCGCATGATCCGGGGTGCCGCGACGAGCACGATGGCACCGATGATGAGGAGCATGATCGCGAGTTCGGCCACACCGCCATGGTAGGACTCCACATATGAGCACCCCCGACATCGCCGACGACCTGGCCCTGGCCCTCACGCTCGCCGGGGAGGCCGATGCACTGACGATGCAGCGTTTCGGCGCGGTGGATCTTCGCGTCGAGACGAAGCCGGACATGACTCCGGCGACCGACGCCGATCTGGACACCGAGACCCTGCTTCGGGAACGGCTGGCCGCGGCGCGCCCCGCCGACTCGGTGTTCGGCGAGGAGTTCGGCGGTACCAAGGACTTCACGGGCAGACAGTGGGTGCTGGATCCGATCGACGGCACCAAGAACTTCGTCCGCGGGGTTCCGGTCTGGGCGACGTTGATCGCGCTGCTCGTCGACGGAGTGCCGGAGGTCGGCGTGGTGAGCGCACCCGCGCTGGCGCGACGCTGGTGGGCCGCCACCGGCCAGGGCGCCTTCAATTCGTTCTCGGGTCCGGCCGGGACGACGCGGCCCATCTCGGTGTCCCGTGTAGCCGACCTCGGATCGGCCAGCCTGTCCTACTCCGATCTGACCACCGGGTGGGAGTCCATGCGCTCGGCGTTCGTCGACCTCACCGACGCGGTGTGGCGCACCCGCGGCTACGGCGATTTCTGGTCGTATTGCCTGGTCGCCGAGGGTGCAGTCGACATCGTGGTGGAGCCGGAGGTGAAGCTGTGGGATCTCGCCCCGCTCGACATCCTGGTCCGGGAGGCGGGCGGTCGCTTCACAGACCTCTCTTCTCAGCCGGGGCCGCACGGCGGCAGCGCGGTGGCGACCAACGGTCTGCTGCACGACGCCGTGATCAGCGCCGTCTCCGGTGTGAATTAGGCAACAATCGCAATACCTTACTCATAAGTCAGTTTCGATACCTTACTCTGGAGTCAGTTAGCGCGCTCGCGCTTCTTCGACAACTGACGGAGGCAGCTGACCGATGACGAACACCCTGCCGTCCAAGCAATCCGGCCGCGAGAGCGGCGTGGGCCTGCAGAAGCACAAGAGATCGGCCACCGATGTCGGGATTGCGCTGATCACGCCGTTGCTGGGCCAGGAATTCCTGGACAAGTACAACCTGCGCGACCCGCTGAACCGGGGGCTGAAATACGGCGTGAAGCACGCCTTCTCCGCCGCGGGCGCCACCACCCGCCAGTTCAAGCGCGTGCAGGGTCTCGGCAAGCCCGCGACGCGGCTGAAGCCCAGCGGTGCGGACTACTTCGACCTCACTCCCGACGACGACCAGAAGATGATCGTCCAGACGGTCGAAGAGTTCGCCGAGGAGATCCTGCGTCCCGCCGCGCACGACGCCGACGCCGCGGCCACCTATCCCCCGGACCTGATCGCCAAGGCCGCCGAACTGGGCATCACCGCGATCAACATCCCCGAGGACTTCGACGGGATCGCCGAGCAGCGCAGCACCGTCACCAACGCGCTGGTGGCCGAGGCCCTCGCCTACGGCGACATGGGTCTGGCGCTGCCGATCCTGGCGCCCGGCGGCGTCGCATCGGCCCTGACCCATTGGGGCAGCGCCGAGCAGCAGGCGACCTACCTTCCGGAGTTCGCGGGCGAGAACGTGCCGCAGGCGTGCGTCGCGATCGCCGAACCGCATCCGCTGTTCGACCCGACCGCACTGAAGACCACAGCGGTGCGCACCCCGAGCGGCTACCGGCTCGACGGCGTCAAGTCGCTGGTGCCGGCCGCCGCCGACGCCGAGCTGTTCGTCATCGCCGCACAGCTGAACGGCAAGCCGACGTTGTTCCTGGTCGAATCGTCGGCCAACGGACTGGCGGTCACCCCCGATCCGAGCATGGGAATCCGCGCGGCCGCACTGGGTCGCGTCGAACTCGACAAGGTCACCGTGCCGCTGAGCGCCCGCTTGGGCGAGGACGCCAGCGAAGCCGACCACGACCGCAACTACTCCGAGGCCATCGCGTTGTCGCGGCTGGGCTGGGCGGCCCTGGCCGTCGGCACCTCACACGCCGTACTCGACTACGTCGTGCCTTACGTCAAGGAGCGCGAAGCGTTCGGCGAACCGATTGCCCACCGCCAGTCAGTGGCGTTCATGTGCGCCAACATCGCGATCGAACTCGACGGCCTGCGCCTGATCACCTGGCGCGGCGCCGCGCGTGCCGAGCAGGGGCTCTCCTTCGCCCGCGAGGCAGCACTGGCCAAGAAGCTCGGCACCGACAAGGGCATGCAGATCGGCCTGGACGGTGTACAGCTGCTGGGCGGCCACGGCTACACGAAAGAACATCCGGTCGAGAGGTGGTACCGCGACCTGCGGGCTCTCGGCGTCGCCGAGGGTGTCGTCGTTCTTTGACCAGCCGCGTCCCCTGACCAGCAGCGTCCTCTGACCAGCTGCATTCTCTTAGAAAGGCGAGACCAACATGGCGATCAATCTGGAAATGCCGAAGAAGCTGCAGGCGGTCATCGAGAAGGGCCACCAGGGTGCGGCGGAAATGCTTCGACCGATCTCGCGCAAGTACGACCTGCGCGAGCACGACTACCCCGTCGAACTCGACACGCTGGCAACGCTTTTCGAGGGCATCTCGGAAGCGAACACGATCTCGTTCGCCGGGGCGCAGGGGCTTAGCAAGGACGGCGACGGCCCGAAGGGAAACGTCAACGGCGCCAACATGTCTGCGCTTCTCAACGCGCTGGAGGTGAGTTGGGGCGACGTGGCGCTGCTGCTGTCGGTGCCCTACCAGGGCCTCGGCAACGCGGCGATCTCGAGCGTGGCTACCCGGGAACAGCTGGAGCGGCTGGGCAAGGTGTGGGCCGCGATGGCCATCACCGAGCCGGGCTTCGGTTCGGACTCCGCGGCGGTGTCGACGACGGCCGTCCTGGACGGGGACGAGTACGTCATCAACGGCGAGAAGATCTATGTGACGGCCGGATCGCGGGCGACCCACATCGTGGTGTGGGCGACGCTGGACAAGTCCGTGGGGCGCGCGGCGATCAAGTCGTTCATCGTGCCGCGCGACCACCCCGGCGTGACGGTCGAGCGGCTCGAGAACAAGCTCGGCATCAAGGCCTCCGACACTGCGGCCATCCGGTTCGAGAACGCCCGCGTTCCGAAGGAAAATCTGCTCGGCAGCCCGGAGATCAAGGTGGACAAGGGCTTTGCCGGGGTCATGGAGACCTTCGACAACACCCGCCCGATCGTGGCGGCGATGGCTGTCGGCGTGGCCCGAGCGGCACTGGAGGAGCTGCGCAAGATCCTCACCGACGCGGGCATCGAGATCTCCTACGACAAGCCGGCGCATGCGCAGAGCGCTGCGGCCGCCGAGTTCCTGCGGATGGAAGCGGATTGGGAGGCGGGCTACCTGTTGACCGTGCGCTCGGCGTGGCAGGCCGACAACAAGATCCCCAACTCCAAAGAGGCGTCGATGGGCAAGGCCAAGGCCGCTCGCGTGGGTACGGACATCACCCTCAAGGCTGTCGAAATGGCCGGCACGACAGGCTATTCCGAGCAAACCCTGCTGGAGAAGTGGGCCCGCGACTCGAAGATCCTGGACATCTTCGAGGGCACACAGCAGATCCAGCAGCTCGTGGTGGCCCGTCGCCTGCTCGGGTTGTCCTCAGCTGAACTGAAGTAGTCAGTCGCTCAGCAGCTGCTCGAACAATTCGGCTCCTCGGACGGCCCCTCCTGTCGCGACGAAACCCTCGGCGACTCGGGTGGCCCCGGCGCGCATCGTCATCGCCTCGTGGATCTTGCGCCGCAGCCTGGGCGTCGACAAGCGCAAGGCGTGCAGACGCGTGCCGCACCCGGCGACCTGGGCGCGTCGCGCGACCTCGAATTGGTCTCGGCCGTAAGGAACCACACAGACCGGAACGCCGCGGGCCAGCGCGCGCTGTGTGACTCCCATGCCTCCGTGGGTGACAGCACACACCGAGCGTGCCAGCACGAGGTCGTGGTCGACGAAGCGGCGGACCGTCACGCCGGGTTGATCGGCGAACTCGTCGACAGGCCCCGCGGGCAGCGTGGCCACGACGTGGACGTCGTCGGCGCCCAGCGCTTCGATGGCAGTGGTCACCAACGTGGCGTCGTTCTGCCGCTCCGACGACGTGGTCACCAGGACGATGGGGCGCTCGATCGCCTCGAGCCAACTCGGCGGCTCGACCGCCACCTGCTTCGGTATGCAGGGACCGATCATGTGCACGTTCGTTCCCCAGTCCCCCGGGTACTGGAACGGCGGCGCCGTGGCGAGGAACAACAGTGGCGCCCGCCGCAAGAAATCGTCAAGGGTGGCGACCGGTTCGACTCCGGCCTGCGCGCGCATCGCGTTGATCGCCGTCACCGCCGGTCGTTGCAGAGGGCCGTTGATGACGGTGCGGACTACGGAGTCGCGCCATCGGCCGAGGGCACCGGACATCGGAGGCAACCCCAATCCGAACGGCGGTACGCGCTCGACGTCGAGCGCCGGAGAGTACGGCGAGAAGGTCGCCCACGGCAGACCCGATGTCTCGGCTACCATCTGCGCTCCCCAACAGTTCACATCGACGAGCAGGCCGTGAGGCGCGACGGTATCGATGGCGGAGCGGAAATCGGCCACCTCGAGCGGCGCACGACGGGCGAATACGGATATCGAACTTCGCAGTGCTGCAACAGGATGCGAGGCCTTCCAGTCGTCCATTTCCACAGCCTCGATGCGCGGATCGATCGGTGCTGCCGAAAGGTTCTGCGCGCCCGCCGCCTCGACACCTGAGGCCAGCGTCCTCACGTGAACTCGGTGGCCGCGGGCAGCCATCTCACTCAGCAGAGCGGACATGGGCAGCATGTGGCCCAGCGCGGGCGACGTGTAAGCGAGGATGGTTGCCATCACCGACGCTGACCCAGGTCGTGGCCCGGCTGTCGAGTGCGGACACACTGGGCACTGAGCTTGTGCATCCATTGGTCCATGGACGCCGTGCCAGGTCCGCGACCTTGCCACAGAGCGATCATCTCGTCGACCTCGTGCTTGTGCTCTCCCTTTGCCGGGATGGGGATCACCGGCGCTCCGCAGACGTCGCGAAACCGCGAGCGGGCCCGCAGGTCGTTGTCGCACGACCCGCAAGACGAACCTGCCCCGACCTCCGGTCGCGTCATCTCCCGTCTTCCCCACGCCCCCGCTCACGATGATCGCGCGTGACGCGGCTTAATTGGCCGCAACGGCAAAAATCGGGCGGAGTCAGAACCCGTCGTGCACGACCACGCGGGTTCTGCCGGTGACGCCACCGCCGATGATGGTCGTGAGGACCTCGCCGACGCGCAGCACTGACACGTCAGTCGTCACACGGTCGAGATGACGTGGGGCCAGGCCGGATTCGATCTGCGCCCAGACGTCTCTGCGGCGGTCGATCGGCAATAGCACCGAGTCGATCCCCGCCAGCGTCACGCCACGCAGGATGAACGGCATCACGGTGGCGGGCAGGTCCGGCGATCCCGCCAGGCCGGAGATCGCAGCCACGCCACCGTATTTCAGGGTGCTCAGTGCGTAGGCGAGCGTGGCGCCGCCGACGCAGTCCACTACAGCGGCCCAGTGGGCCTTTCCCAGTGCCCGCACCTTCTCTTCGGGTCCGGGCACCCGATCGATGACCTCGGCGGCGCCCAGGTCACGCAGCAGGTCGCGCGCCTGGGTCTTGCCCGTCGACGCCACCACCTCGTATCCCAGGCCGGCCAGCAGGTCGACGCTGACGCTGCCCACTCCGCCGGTGGCACCGGTGACCAGCACGGGTCCGTCACCGGGTTGCACCCCGTGCGCCCGCAGCGCGTCGACGCTCATCGCCGCCGTGAAGCCGGCTGTGCCGATGGCAGCAGCCTCAGCCGTGCTCAACGCGCTCAGCTTGACCAGGTAGTCGGCCGGGTACCGGGCGACCTGGGCGTAGCCGCCGTGCCGTCCGGTACCGATGTCCTGGCCGTGGGCGAACACCGCGTCGCCCACCGCGAAGTCCGGTGACGTACTCGCGGTCACCGTCCCGGCGACGTCGATGCCGGGGATCAGCGGATAGGCCCGTGCCACGCCTCCTTTTGGCGTGACGGCGAGTGCGTCCTTGTAGTTGACACCGGAGTACTCGACGCGGATCTCGACCTCGCCCTCGGGCAGGAACGACTCGTCGACCACCTCGTGGCGCAGCACCACGCCGCCCTCGCCGTCCTCGTGCGCCACCATCGCGTTGATCTCGCTCATGGCGCCACAGTAGCCAGCCTGCGCCGACAACCATGCCTCGAAGACGAGGAAGCCCCCGGCCGCATCGGCCGGGAGCTTCGTCGTTCGGTGTCGGACCTCTTACGTCGGTGACTATCCGACGAGGTGCGAGATCAGGTCGGGCTTCATGGTCTGCAGCTCACGACCCCAGTACGCCCAGTTGTGGGTGCCGTTGTCCGGGAAGTTGAACACACCGTTCTTCCCGCCGGCGGCGACATAGTTGTCCTGGAACGTACGGTTGGTGCGGATGGTCAGGCCCTCGAGGAACGTGGCGGGCAGGTCGCCGCCGCCGAGCTCGTTGGGCTGGCCGTTGCCGCAGTACACCCAGACGCGGGTGTTGTTCGCGACCAGATTCGGGATCTGCACCATCGGGTCGTTGTACTTCCACGCCGGATCGGTCTCTGCCGGGCCCCACATGTCGTTGGCCTTGTAGCCGCCGGCATCACCCATCGAGATGTTGATCAGACCGGGCCACCAGCCCTCGGACGGATTCAGGAAGCCCGACATCGAACCGGCGTAGGTGAACTGGGAAGGGTGGTGCGCAGCCAGCACCAGCGAGGCGCTACCGGCCATCGACAGACCCACAGCGGCGCTGCCGGTCGGCTTCACCTGGCGCTCCGAGGCGAGGTAGTTGGGCAGCTCCTGGGTCAGGAACGTCTCCCAGTTGTAGGTCAGGCAGCCGGCCTTGCCGCAGGCGGGCTTGTACCAGTTCGAGTAGAAGCTGGACTGGCCGCCGACCGGCATCACCACCGAGATGCCCGAGTCGAGGTACCACTCGAACGCCTGGGTGTTGATGTCCCAGCCGTTGAAGTCGTCCTGCGCGCGCAGGCCGTCGAGCAGGTAGAGCGCGGGCGAGTTCGGGCCGCCGCTCTGGAACTGCACCTTGATGTCGCGCCCCATCGACGGCGACGGCACCATCAGGTACTCCACCGGCAGGCCTGGCCGCGAGAAGGCTCCGGCGGTCGCCGAGCCCCCGGCGAAGCCGATGATGCCCGGCAGCAAAATCGCGGCGAATGCGGCGATGCCGAGACGGCGCGCCCACGGGCCACGAACCCTGTCAAGAAGTCTCATTCGGTCTTTCCATCCATCGTCGGTGTACCGCGCGAGGCGGTTCGTCCTGCGGTTTCCCGTGCGGTCGCCGACACCACAGCGATGTCTTCACCGCGTTGTGGCGCCATCCCCCAAGGTGCCCTGACGGCGAAGGATGGGCCGAGAAGAATTCAGTTGTCGCGGTTGCAGTAAAACATGTGACCCCTAACCGACAAAGCGCAGCCACGGCAAACAGGGCCATTTTCCTTGCGAATGGCTGTCAGCGATCCGGTGCAGTGACCGCCGTCACAGTGTGTGTCGTCATAGGCTCGACCGATGGCGAAAGGCGCGTCAGACGCTCGACGGCTGTCGGCCGACGACTGGATAGAAGCCGGCTACGCGCTCGTCGCGGACGCCGGTGTGGAGGCACTCAAACTGGATCGGCTGTGTGCCCGCCTGGGCGTCACGAAGGGCAGCTTCTACTGGCACTTCGCCGACATGGCCGCCTACCGGGCCGCCCTGATCCGGGCATGGGCCGAGTTGCGCGACCGCGACCGCAGTGGGTTCGCCGAGCCGCCGACCGCACCGCCGAGGGAACGGCTGAGCCACATGATGGCATCCCTGCGCGGCGAGCGTCAGCGCAGCCTCGAGCGGGCGATGCGGGAGTGGGCCCGCACCGACGGCGAGGTCGCCAAGAGCGTGCGGACGTCGGACCAGAGGGTCCTGTCGGCAGTTCGGCGTGCCTATCAGGACGCGGGCTTCGACGCGGCCGAGGCCGACATGCGTGCCAACGCCACGTTCGCGGCGGGGATCGGCTTCCTGCACCTGTCCGAGCTCCCGGCAGAGCCCCGGATGGCCGGCCAGCTGGAGCGATTCCTGGACGTGATGCTCCGCCCCTGAGTTCCATACCAAAAAGTATGTTACGGTCGCGTCGTGGCCTCACCGATCGCGCTCGACACCGCTGTCACTCCCGAGTTCGTGACTCGCCTCGCCGAACGCGCCGGCGACGCCGAACGGGCCCGTCGTCTCCCTTCGGAGACCGTGGCCGAAGCCGCCGCATCGGGACTGTTCGATCTGCTCGTGCCTGCCCGGTACGGGGGTCGGCAGGCGCCGTTCCCGGCGATCCTCGACCCGGTGCGGCAGATGGCCCACGGCTGTGCGTCCAGCGCGTGGACCCTCGGTTTCTACGTTCTGCACAACTGGATGCTCGCGCTGTTCGACGAGCAGGCGCAGCGGGAGGCGTTCGACACACGACCGTTCCTGGCCCCGGCGCCGCTGGCGCCGACCGGCCGCGGCGTCGACTGCCCCGGCGGGATCCGGCTCACCGGCCGCTGGTCCTGGGCCACCGGGGTGATGGACGGCAACTGGCTCATGGTCGGGGCGTTGCACGACACCGTCTCCGGCGGCGCCCAGACGATCCGGCCGGTGCTGGCGCTGCTACCGATCGGCGACGCACGGGTGGAGGACGTCTGGCACACCGACGGGATGCGCGCCACCGGCTCGCACGACGTCGTGGTCGACGACGTGTTCGTTCCCGACCATCGTCTGGTCTCTGTCGCCGACATCTATGCCGGCACCGCGCCCGGCGCCGCACTGCACGACAGCCCCACCTATCGGTGGCCGATGGTGCCCGCACTCGCGCTCCTCGCGGCGATGCCGGCACTCGGCAGCGCCGAGCGCGCCACCGAGATCTACGCCGCCCGCCTTTCCGAACGTTTCCTCGCCTACGAGGGCGTCCTTCAGAAAGAGAAGCCCGTGGCCGCGCTGCGACTGGGGGATGCGCAGGTACGCCTGCGGGCGTTGCGAGGGCTGCTCGCGGACACCGTCGAGGAGATCGAGCAGACGGTGACGGCCGGCGAGCCGGTGAGCCGTCCGGTTCGCGGGCGGGCCCGCCTGGCCGCGGCGCGCATCGTGCACGAGTCCAGGTCCGTCATCGGCGATCTCCTGGGCGCCTCGGGTGCCACTGCGCACTTCCTGGACAACCCCCTACAACGGATCAAGCGCGACGTCGACGTGATGGCCGGGCACGTCATCTTCGACTACGACACCAGCCGCGAGCTGTCCGGCGCGTTGTCCCTGGGCGCGAAGATCCCTCGCACGGCGATGGTGTGAGAGGGACCATCGCAAGCTATGGGTCCCACAGTGCGCGACATGCTGACCGTGTTCTTCCAGAAGAACATCGCCAACCCTGTGATGCGGCACCTGCCGTTCCAGACGCTGCTGGAGACGACGGGACGCCGGTCGGGCGAGCCCAGGCACACACCGATCGGCGGCCGTCGCATCGGCGATCAGTTCTGGTTTGTCTCCGAGTTCGGCGAGAAGTCGCAATACGTCCGCAACATCGCGGCCGATCCACGCGTCCGCGTTCGGCTGAACGGCCACTGGCACCGGGGCACCGCTCACCTCATGCCCGACGACGACCCGCACGCGCGCATGCGGGAGGTGCCGCGGTTCAACAACGTCGGGGTGCGCACCTTCGGCACCGACCTGCTCACGATCCGGGTTGAGCTGGACGACTAGGTCGACCGGGTGGGGTGTGCGGGTGTTGACTCGCGGTCAGAACTAAAAGTAACGTCAGTTTCACTTTGATAGGAGGAGCTCGCATGGAATCGTTCGTTCACCTGAGCAAAGGCACCGTTCCGAAGAGGATTCACGCCGACCTGGACGGACTCAAAGACGACGAACTCGGCCGCGGTGGGTTCACCGGTCGCTTCGCCCACCTCTACCGGCGCAATGATCCGACGGCCTACCGGTCGACCGGCCCCTTGCGCCCCCTCGACGTCCTCGCCGGCGACCTGAAACCCTCCGATGCCGGCGACGCCCTCGGTACGCCACTGCTGCTGTTCTCCAACGAGGATGCGCAGTTCTTCTTGTCCCGGCGTAGCGACGAGATGCCGTTCTGGGTCCGCTACGTCGACGGCGACCTGCTGAGCTTCGTGCACGAAGGCTCCGGCACTCTGGAGACCGAGTTCGGTCCGCTGCGCTACCGCGCGGGCGACTGGGTCTACCTGCCCAAGTCGTGCACCTGGCGGCAGCTGCCCGACGAAGCGGGCACGTGGTTGATGATCCAGGCCACCGACGAACTGCGGGTACCGCCTCCCGGCCCACTGGGCCGCCACTTCCCGTTCGACCCCTCGCAAGTCGTGATCCCCGACCCCGCACCCTGCGACGACGACGGACGGGAGACCTACGAGGTCCGACTCGTGCACTCCCCCATCGACGGGCAGACCACGACGACGCTGCACTACGGCCACCACCCGCTCGACGTCGAAGGCTGGCGGGGCGACAACTTCCCGTTCACCTTCAACATCGACGACTACCACGTGGTGACCTCCGACAGCGTGCACCTGCCCCCGACGGTGCACCTGTTCATGCAGGCGACCGGCGTCTACGTGATGAATTTCCTGCCCAAGCCCGCCGAGGGCGTACCCGGCACCGAGCGCACACCGTGGTATCACCGCAACGTCGACTTCGACGAGATCGCGTTCTTCCACGGCGGGTCCCTCTACGGCATCCCCATGCCGCCCGGGTTGATCTCCCATGCACCGCAGGGCGTGCACCACGGTGCGCCGGAGAAAGCGCGAGAGCGGGCGCGCCGCAAGTTCGACGACTTTCAGTCGGTGGACTGGCAGGTCATCTCGATCGACACCCGCCGACGCCTGACCCCGTCCGCCGAGGTGCTCGCCCACGACCTGGGGCAGCACTGATGAGCACGCGCCACGATTACCAGCGGATTCCGTATCTGGTTGCCTATCAGAACAATTCGGCTGTTCGCGATGTGTACGGCGGAGTGGCTGAGCTGGTGGTGCTGGAGAGTTATCTGCTCAAGCCGGTAGCGCCGTCGGCGGCCGGAGCCGCTCCGGCGGCGACATCAGACACCGTGCTGGTGTTCATGCACCCGATCGGCGGTGGCGCCTACCTGCCGATGATCAACGCGTTGGCGCGCGCCGGCCACCATGTCATCTACTGCAACAGCCGGTTCCGCGGCACCGACTCGGCCCTGCTGATGGAAAAGGTTGTCGAGGACCTCGGCGAGTGCATCAAAGACGCCAAGAATCGGCTGGGCTACCGCAAGGTGGTGCTCGCCGGGTGGAGCGGCGGGGGTTCGCTGTCGGTGTTCTACCAACAGCAGGCACAACACCCGACGGTGACAGCGAGCCCGTCGGGCGACGGACCCGACCTCACGACGCTGGGCCTGATCCCCGCCGACGGCATCATGCTGCTCGCTGCGCACATCAGCCGGCACGGCACGATGACCGAATGGATGGACGCGTCCATTCTCGACGAGTCCGACCCCAGCCAGCGCGATCCCGAGCTCGACCTCTACAACCCGGACAACCCGAATCAGCCTCCATACACCCCGGAGTTCCTCGAGCGCTACCACCAGGCCCAGATCGACCGGAACCGCCGGATCACCGCGTGGGTCAAGGACAAACTCGCCGAACTCAAGGCGGCGGGCAGGCCGGACGACGAGTTCGGCTTCGTCGTCCACGGCACGATGGCCGATCCGCGATGGCTCGATCCGACGGTGGATCCGAACGAACGCACCCCGGGCATCTGCTATCTGGGCGATCCTGCTGTGGTGAACATGAGCCCCGTCGGACTCGCGCGATTCTGCACGCTGCGCAGCTGGCTCTCCCAGTGGAGCTACGACGACGCCCACGGCGACGCGGTGAAGGCCGGCCCGGACATCGCCGTGCCCGCGCTGGTGATCGGCAACCTCGCGGACGATGCGTGCACGCCCAGCCACACCCGCAGGATCTTCGAGGCGATCGGACACCCGGACAAAGAGATGCACGAAATCCCCGGTGCCAACCACTATTACGCGGGCCCTGACCAGCGGGACAAGCTGCGCGCGGCCGTGGACATCTGCACCGACTGGCTGCAGCGGCACGGGTTTTCCGCATGACGCCCGGCGGGCAGGAGCGAAGCGACCCGGGAAAGAGCTCCGGCGGGCAGGAGCGAAGCGACCGGGGAATCGACTGCGCAGGACCGCTCGACGGCATCCGGGTCATCGAGGTCGGCACGCTGATCTCCGGGCCGTTCGCCGGGCGGCTGCTGGGCGACATGGGCGCCGACGTGATCAAGATCGAACCGCCGGGCGCCCCGGATCCGCTGCGCACGTGGGGGCAGGCCGAACTCGACGGACACCACTTTTTCTGGACCGTGCACGCCCGCAACAAGAAGGCAGTGACGCTGAATCTCAGGGTGCCGGCGGGCCGCGAGCTGTTCCTGGATTTGATCGAGCGCAGTGACATCGTGGTGGAGAACTTCCGCCCCGGCACGCTGGAGAAGTGGGATCTCGGCTATGACGTTCTGCGCGAACGTAATCGGGGAATCATCCTGGTCCGGGTGTCGGGTTACGGGCAGACGGGTCCTGAGGCACACAAGGCGGGCTACGCCTCAGTCGCCGAGGCGGCCAGCGGATTGCGGTACATGAACGGCTTTCCCGGCGGTCCTCCCCCGCGGCTGGCCCTCTCGCTCGGTGACAGCCTCGCCGGGATGTTCGCCGCGCAGGGCGCACTCGCCGCGCTCTACCGCCGCTCCGTGACCGGCGAGGGCCAGGTCGTCGACGCCGCGCTGACCGAATCGTGCCTGGCGGTGCAGGAGTCGACGATTCCCGACTACGACGTGGGCGGCGTGGTTCGCGGACCGTCGGGGACGCGACTGGAGGGAATCGCGCCGTCCAACATCTATCCGACCGCCGACGGCAGCTGGGTGGTGATCGCGGCCAATCAGGACACCGTGTTCCGGCGGCTGTGCCAGGCGATGGGGCAGCCCGACCTGGCCACCGACGAGCGTTTCGCCACCCACGTTGCCCGCGGGCGCAACCAGGACGAACTCGACGCCATCATCGGCGCCTGGGCGGCCGCCCGTGAACCCGCGGACATCATCTCCACGCTGTCGGCGGCCGGGGTGATCAGCGGTCCGATCAACACGGTGGCCGAGGTCGTCGCCGATCCCCAGTTGCAGGCGCGCGGCATGATCACCGACCACTTCGACGAGCGGATCGGCCGCGCCGTCAAAGGACCCGGCGTCGTGCCGGTGCTGTCGGAGACGCCGGGGACGATCCGCCGCGCCGGATCGGCACGACCCGGCCAGCACAACGAGGAGATCTACCGCGACCTGCTCGGCCACACCGACGCCGAACTGGCCGACCTGCGTGCCGAGGGGGTGCTGTGAATCTTCCTTCTCACGTGACGATCCGGGACGTCTCGTTGCGCGACGGGCTCCAGATCGAGGCGCCGATCCCGTTGTCGGCCAAGCGGGAACTACTCGCGGCCGTCGCCGCAACCGGAGTGCGCGAGATGGAGGCCACCGCGTTCGTCTCGCCGTCGAAAGTGCCCGCGCTGGCCGACGCCGCCGAGCTCGCCGAGCACCTCGGCGAGTTCCCCGGCATCGAATTCTCGGCTCTGGTGGCCAGTCCCACCGGCGCAAAGCGCGCGGTCGCGGCGGGGCTGCGGTCCATCGAGTACGTGGTGTCGGCTGCCGACGGACACAGCCGCGCCAACGTCGGTCGGACATCAGCCGAGGCCGCCGCGGCGATCCCCGACATCGTGGCGATCGCCCACGACGCCGGCGCCCGAGTGGAAGTCATCATCGCCACCGCCTGGGATTGCCCGTTCGACGGACCGACGCCGACAGCTCGGGTGCTCGATGTCGTCACTGCGGCGACGAACGCCGGCGCAGACCGGCTCGCGATCGCCGACACGATCGGGACCGCGACGCCGCGCCGGGTCACCGAACTCGTCGCACTGGTGAGCCCGCTCATCGGCGACCTGCCGCTGGGCGCGCATTTTCACAACACCCGCGGCGCCGGGCTGGCCAGTGCCTATGCCGCGATCCAGGCCGGGGTGACGCGGCTGGACGCCTCGGTCGGCGGGTTGGGCGGTTGCCCATTTGCCCCCGGTGCCAGCGGCAACATCGCCACCGAGGACCTGGTGTATCTGTTGCGCGACTGCGGCATCGGGAACGACGTCGACCTCGAGCGGGCGATCGACGCCGCCCGGGTCGCCCAAGACGCCGTCGGCCACGAACTTCCCAGCGCGCTGCTGAGTGCCGGCGACCGGATCCTGGGCTGACCGCGTGCCGCCCAGCCCGTCGGAGTTGAGCGCGAAAGGACGCCAGACTCGCCTGTCGATCGAACAGGCCGCGCGAAAACTGTTCGCCGAACGCGGTTTTCACGGCACCACACTGGGTGACATCACCTCGGCGGCCGGCAGGTCCACCGCGGCGTTCTACCGGTACTTCGCCGACAAGGAAGATCTGCTGGCCGATCTCGCCGAATCGTTCCTGCATGACGTGGTGGCACCCTCAGGCCTGAGTGTGCCGCTGCCCCAGTCCCCCGATGACGACGCGTTCTTCACCACCGTCGTCACCGGTTACTGGACGATGTTCACCCAGAACATCGGCATCATGATCGCCGTCGCGCAGCTCGCCGCCACCCAGCCACGGTTCGCCGCCCTGCAGGACGAGTTCCGCCGCTTCGGTATCGACATCGTCGCCGCATCGGTGCGCCGCGCCCAGGACCAGGGCTACGCCACCGAGCTGAACCCCGAGCACACCGCAGCGGCCATCGCGCTGCTGTTCGAGAACTTCACCACCGTGTTCGTCGGCGACACCGGGGCAAACGTCGGGATCACGATGAGCGACGACGAGGCCATCACCACTCTGTCGCGGATCTGGAAGAAAACGCTGTACGGACAGTAACGTCGACCACCAAGGAGATCATCGTGGATTTCAACCTCCCCGAACACCTTCCGGGGCTGCTCGCCGAGATGGACGCGTTCATCGAGACCGAGATCAAGCCCCTGGAGCGCGAGCACATCCAGTACTTCGACCACCGTCGCGAACACGCTCGCACCGACTGGGACAACGGCGGCGTGCCACGCCGCGAATGGGAGGATCTGCTCGACGAGATGCGGCGGCGCGCCGATGCGGCGGGATGGCTGCGTTACGGGTTGCCCGCCCAGTTCGGTGGGCGCGACGGCAGCAACATCGACATGGCCGTCATCCGGGAACACCTGGCGCACAAAGGTCTCGGGCTGCACAACGACCTGCAGGACGAGTCGTCGATCGTCGGGAACTTCCCCCAGGTCATCATGATGGACCGCTTCGGCACCGACGAGCAGAAGGCCGCATGGACCGAGGCGTTGATCACCGGCGAGCGCTCGATGGCGTTCGGGTTGACCGAACCGAACCACGGCTCCGACGCGACCTGGCTGGAGACGACGGCAGTACGCGACGGCGACGACTGGGTCATCAACGGCGCCAAGCGCTGGAACACCGGTGTGCATCGAGCCACCCACGACCTGATCTTCGCGCGCACCTCAGGTGAACCCGGCCAGGCCCGCGGCATCACCGCGTTCTTGGTCCCCACAGACTCTCCCGGCTTCACGGTGCCCTACTACTGGTGGACGTTCAACATGCCCACCGACCACGGCGAGGTCGTGCTCGACAACGTCCGGGTTCCCGCCGACGCGGTGCTCGGTGAAATCGGTCGAGGCCTCGATGTCGGGCAGACGTTCCTGCACGAGAACAGGATTCGGCAGGCCGCCAGCAGCCTGGGGGCCGCACAGTTCTGCATCGACCGCGCGGTCGGCTACGCCAATGCTCGATCGGTGTTCGGCAAGCCCCTGGCGGTCAACCAGGCGGTGCAGTGGCCGCTGGTGGAATTGCAGACCGAAGCACAGATGGTGCGACTGCTGGTGTATTACGCCGCCAGCCAGCTCGACGCCAACCACCACATGGAGGTCTCCGACAAGGTGTCGATGGCCAACTATCGCGCCAACCGCCTGGTCTGCGAGGCCGCCGACCGTGCGATGCAGGTGCACGGCGGTGTCGGGTACAGCAGGCACGAACCGTTCGAGCACATCTACCGCCACCATCGCCGGTATCGCATCACCGAGGGCGCCGAGGAGATCCAGATCCGCCGCGTCGCGCAGCGGCTCTTCGGATTCGGTCGGAAATGAGCCTGGCCGACCAGCTGTGCGAGGTGCTGACCCCACTGCTCGGCGACGTCACAATCGACAACCTCACGCGGCTGACCGGGGGTGCGAGCCGTACGACCTGGGCCTTCGACGCCGTCGGTCAGACCCGACGCGCCCTGATCCTGCGCACCGGTCCCCCCGACGACATCCATGCAGGCATGGAGCTCGAGGCGACGGTGCAGCAGCGCGCCGCGGCCGCCGGCGCCCCGGTGCCGCACATCCTGAGGGCCAGCGATTCGGCGGCCGACGTGGGCAGCCCGTACCTGATCTGCGACGCGGTGCCCGGAGAGACCATCGTGCGCCGCATCTTTCGCGGACTCGACGAGGCGGGGCGGGCTCGTCTGCTGCGTCAGTGCGCCGAAGCACTGGCGGCGATCCATCGCGCCGATATCGACGGCGCGGGCTTGAGCGCACCCGACGAGCTGGCCGGCTGGCGGGCCCGCCTCGACGAGATCGGCGACACCACAGCCACGTTCGAATGGACCTTCCGCCGGCTCGCCGATCAGCGACCGGCTCCTTCGCCGATGCGGTTGGTACACGGCGATTTCCGGATGGGCAATCTGATCGTCGACGACGCCGGCCTGGCGGCGGTGCTCGACTGGGAGTTGACGCACATCGGTGAGGTGTACGAAGACCTGGCCTGGTTCTGCATTCGCGCATGGCGTTTCGGTGCGCCGGCCGCACTCGGTGCCGGCGGTCTCGGCAGCGTCGAGACGTTCGTGCGGGCCTACGAGGAGGCCGCCGGCATCCACATCGACCGGTCCGCGCTGCGCTGGTGGCTGACCGTGGCGACGCTGCGATGGGGCGTGATCTGCCGACACCAGGCCGAACGGCATCTCTCCGGGGAGACGCCGTCGGTCGAGCTCGCCGCGATCGGCCGACGGGTCAGCGAAACGGAATGGGATCTGCTGGATCTGCTCTCGGGTGGAGGCCCGGCATGACCGCGCGCCCCACCGCCGCTGAACTGGTCGCCGCCGTCGCGATGTTCCTGGAGACCGACATCCGTGCCGAGTGCGACGGCCAGGTCGGCTTCCACGCGCGGGTGGCGGCCAACGTACTACGCACCGTGGAGCGCGAATTGCTTTCCGAAACAACACCGTCGGTGAACGACGCGTTGACTGCGCTGGGAGTCGCCGACGAGGCCGAGCTGGTCGGCGCGATCCGCGCCGGCGATCTCGACGGCCGAGTCGACGACGTCATGTCGTGCCTGCGACTCCTGGTGGCGCACCGGTTGTCGATCGATCACCCGGGCTACGCCGACAGCTGAGCGGCTTCGGTCAGTCGCGGCGCACCCGCAGGAGGTGGGCGGGCTCGTCGACGCGGCTTCCGATGGGCAGGCCCAGCGCCTCGGCGTGGACCTCGGTGACCACGCCGCGGTAGGTCGTCTCGGCCAGGTCCTCCACCGTCCAGCCCGGGCCGAATGAGTCGAGGAGGTCGTGCGCGGTGACCGACGGACCGAAGCCGCGCCCGGCGTCGGACAGGGCGAGCACGTGCGCGAGCGCCCCCGGCCGGGTGACGCGACCGAGACTGCTCACGTAGCGCACCCGGTCGGAGGCGTCGAACACGTGGAACAGCGCACTGTCGAGCACCGTGTCGTAGGGGGGCTGCTCCCCATCGATCGCGGTGAGGTCGAACGCGTCGGCGACGGCGAACCGTGCCGCGACGCCGCGCTCGGCGGCGTGACGCCGGGCGATGTCCACCGCCGTCGGGGCGCCGTCGACGCCGAGCACGTCGTGACCCAACCGCGTCAGGTAGATCGTGTGCTCGCCGGTTCCGCAGCCGACGTCGAGCACCCTGCCGCGGATGTATCCGGCGTCGGCGAGCGCGACGACCGCCGGTTGAGGTTCGCTGATGACCCACGGCGGGGTCGTGTGTCGGTAGAAGGCTTCGAACGAGCGCAGAGCTGGCGTCTGATCCATCAGGCCAGTGTGGAAGCGCAACCGCGGTTGAGGTCAAGACACCGGCGCCGAACCGTCTCGCAGACCCGCGCGCCGCGGCTACGATCGCGCCATGGTGCTGCCCTCGTCACCGCCCGACCCGGTCACCCTGCGAGTGCTCGTCTACAGCGACAACCCGCGGACCCGGGAGCAGGTGCGTCTGGCGCTGGGCAAGCGGGTTCATCCCGAACTCCCGGAACTCAGCTACCTCGAGGTGGCCACCGGCCCGATGGTGATCAGGCAGATGGACGCCGGCGGATTCGACCTGGCGATCCTCGACGGCGAGGCCAGCCCGGTCGGCGGGATGGGGATCGCAAAGCAACTCAAGGACGAGGTCTCGGACTGCCCGCCGGTGCTCGTGCTGACCGGACGTCCGGACGACGCCTGGCTCGCCAACTGGTCCCGTGCCGAGGCCGCGGTCCCCCACCCCATCGACCCGATCCGGCTCGGTGACGCCGTCGCGTCGCTCTTACGGCAGCGTCACTGACGCGACACGCACGTTAACGCGCTGTCACGCTTGCTTTTTCGGGACGTTACGCGGGCGTCCTGACACTCCTTTAGAGATACTCATCAAAATGTGTGGCGTGGGTCGCTATCGGGGTTAGGGTGTGGGAAAGCTCACATCGACAGCCCGCGAGGAGCTCCTACGCAGCATGAGCCTCTACACGCCGATCCTGGTGCTTGGTGCGATAGCTGCCGTGTTCGCCGTCGGTTCGGTGGGCATCGCGGTCCTCATCGGTCCGCGCCGCTACAACCGCGCCAAGCTCGAAGCCTACGAATGCGGCATCGAGCCGATGGATGCCTCCGATCCGGCGGCGGCGGCCACCGGTCAGCGCTTCCCGATCCGCTACTACCTGACGGCGATGCTGTTCATCGTCTTCGACATCGAGATCGTGTTCCTGTACCCGTGGGCCGTCGCCTTCGACAGTCTCGGTGTGTTCGCCCTGGTCGAGATGCTGCTGTTCATGGTGATCGTCTTCGTCGCCTACGCCTACGTGTGGCGCAGAGGAGGCCTGCAATGGGACTAGAGGAACGGCTGCCCGGCGGCATCCTGCTCTCCACGGTGGAGGCGGTCGCGGGTTATGTACGCAAGGGTTCGCTGTGGCCGGCGACGTTCGGGTTGGCCTGCTGCGCCATCGAGATGATGGCGACGGCGGGTCCCCGTTTCGACATCTCACGCTTCGGCATGGAGCGTTTCTCGGCGACACCGCGGCAGGCCGATCTGATGATCGTCGCGGGCCGGGTCAGCCAGAAGATGGCCCCGGTGCTGCGCCAGATCTACGACCAGATGGCCGAGCCGAAATGGGTGCTGGCCATGGGTGTGTGCGCGTCGTCCGGCGGAATGTTCAACAACTACGCCGTGGTGCAGGGCGTCGACCACGTCGTGCCCGTCGACATCTACCTACCCGGGTGCCCGCCCCGGCCCGAGATGCTGTTGCACGCGATCCTCAAGCTGCACGACAAGATTCAGCAGATGCCTCTCGGCGTCAATCGTGAAGAGGCCATCAAGGAGGCCGAGGAGGCGGCGCTCGCGGTGCGGCCGACCATCGAACTGAAGGGCTTGTTGAGGTGACGAGCGCGGACGGACCGGTCGGACCGGCCCCCGAGGTGATCGGTGTACGGCGCGGCATGTTCGGCGCGACGGGCAGCGGCGACACCTCCGGATACGGCCGGCTGATTCGACCGGTCGCACTGCCGGGCAGCACACCTCGACCGTACGGCGATTACTTCGACGACGTCGTCGACGCGCTCAGCGCCGCGCTGGGTGAGGACGCGATGACCGAGGCGATCGAGAGGGTCATCGTGTACCGCGGTGAGCTCACCCTCGAGGTGCACCGCGAGCGACTCGTCGACGTCGCACAGGCACTGCGTGATGATGCGGCCCTGCGCTTCGAGCTCTGCCTCGGGGTCAACGGCGTGCACTACCCCGCCGAGACCGGGCGGGAACTGCATGCGGTGTATCCGCTGATGTCGATCACCCACAATCGCCGTGTCCGCGTGGAAGTCGCTGCGCCCGACAATGATCCGCACATACCGTCACTGTTTTCGGTCTACCCGACCACCGACTGGCACGAACGGGAGACCTACGACTTCTTCGGCATCGTCTTCGATGGGCACCCGTCGCTGACCAGGATCGAGATGCCCGACGACTGGGTGGGCCACCCGCAGCGCAAGGACTATCCGCTGGGCGGTGTGCCGGTGGAGTACCACGGCGCCCAGATTCCGCCGCCTGATCAGCGGAGGTCCTACAGCTGATGACCACATCGCAGCACCGCCCGGAAAGGGTGGTCGTCGTCGGCGGCCAGGACTGGGAGCAGGTCGTCACGGCAGCCCGCGAGAACGCCGCCGAACACGCTGGTGAACGGATCGTGGTCAACATGGGGCCGCAGCACCCATCGACGCACGGGGTGCTGCGCCTGATCCTCGAAATCGAGGGCGAGACCATCGTCGAGGCCCGGTGCGGGATCGGCTATCTGCACACCGGCATCGAGAAGAACCTCGAGTTCCGCACGTGGACACAGGGTGTCACCTTCGTGACCCGGATGGACTACCTGTCCCCGTTCTTCAACGAGACCGTGTACTGCCTCGGCGTGGAGAAGCTCCTCGACATCACCGACGCGATCCCCGAACGAGCGTCGGTGATCCGGGTGATGATGATGGAACTCAACCGGATCTCCAGCCATCTGGTCGCATTGGCCACCGGCGGCATGGAGCTGGGCGCGATGACGGCGATGTTCCTCGGCTTCCGGGAGCGCGAACTCATCCTGTCGGTGTTCGAGACGATCACGGGCCTGCGGATGAACCATGCGTACATCCGGCCGGGCGGCGTCGCCGTCGATCTGCCCGACGAGGCGATGTCACAGCTGCGCGAGCTGTTGACGCTGCTGCCCGAACGGCTGAGCGACATGGAAAAACTGCTCAACGAGAACTACATCTGGAAGGCGCGCACCCTCGGCGTCGGCTATCTCGATCTCACCGGGTGCATGGCGCTGGGCATCACGGGACCGGTGCTGCGCTCGACAGGACTTCCGCACGATCTGCGCAAGTCGCAGCCCTACTGCGGGTACGAGACATACGACTTCGACGTCATCACCGATGACCGTTGTGATTCCTACGGCCGCTACCTGATTCGGGTCAAGGAGATGCGTGAGTCGCTCAAGATCGTCGAGCAGTGCGTGGCCCGTCTCGAGGGACTGGCCGGTGCGCCGGTGATGATCGACGACAAGAAGCTGGCGTGGCCGGCCGACCTGAAGGTGGGTCCGGACGGTCTGGGCAACTCCGGTGAGCACATCGCGAAGATCATGGGGCGGTCGATGGAGGGCCTGATCCACCACTTCAAGATCGTCACCGAAGGGTTCCGAGTGCCGGCCGGGCAGGTCTACACCGCCGTCGAATCCCCGCGCGGTGAGCTCGGCGTGCACATGGTCTCCGACGGGGGAACCCGGCCGTATCGGGTGCATTACCGCGACCCGTCGTTCACGAATCTGCAGGCCGTCGCGGCGATGTGTGAGGGCGGCATGGTGGCCGACGCGATCGCGGCGGTGGCGTCGATCGATCCGGTGATGGGCGGGGTGGACAGGTAATGAGCGCTCGTGCGAAGAACAGACGATCATGAGTGTTTTCCTCGAACTCGGCCAACGTCCCGACGAACCGGGCCCACCGATCCACGGCCCGGCGAGCTATCCGTCCGACGTCACGGCGCGGCTGACGCAGGACGTCCGCGAGATCGTGAGCCGCTACCCCGATGCACGGTCGGCTCTGCTGCCGCTGCTGCACCTGGTGCAGGCCGAGGACGGGTACCTCACTCCCGCCGGAATCGTCTTCTGTGCAGGGCTCTTGGGCTTGACCCCGGCCGAGGTGACGGCCGTCGCGACGTTCTACTCGATGTACCGCCGTACCCCCACCGGCGACTACCTGGTGGGGGTCTGCACCAACACGCTGTGCGCGGTGATGGGTGGGGACGCGATTCTCGACTCACTGCAGGAACATCTCGGGATCCACGCCGGAGAGAGCACCTCGGACGGTCGGATCACGCTGGAGCACGTCGAGTGCAACGCGGCGTGCGACTACGCCCCTGTGGTGATGGTGAATTGGGAGTTCTTCGACAATCAGACCCCGTCGTCGGCGCGTGATCTGGTGGACGCGTTGCAGGCGGGGCAACCACCTTCGCCGTCACGGAGCGGGCCGCTCTGCACGTTCCGTGAGACTGCGAGAGTGCTTGCCGGCGTGGGTGATTCGCCTAGCGTCGATGACACGGCACCGGCGGGTGCCGCGACGTTGGCCGGTCTGCGGATCGCCCGGGAGCGCGGCATGAGCGCGCCGGATGCCGACGGGCCCGCCAGCGACAGCGTCTCCGAAACTCCGGGCCACGAGCAGGCCGAGGCGAGCGAGGCCGTCAAAGACCAGCCGGCACCCGCACCGTCGGCCGAGGTGCCTGCGCGCGGGCAGACGGCCGACACCGATCCGACTGCGACGGACACCCCATGACCCCACTGACACCGGTACTCAGCAGCTTCTGGGACGAACCCCAGGCGTGGAGCATGGACACCTATCGCCGCCACGGCGGTTACGAAGCGCTCGGGAAAGCCCTGGCGATGGGTCCGGACGCGGTCATCACGACGATCAAGGACTCGGGTCTGCGCGGGCGCGGAGGCGCGGGCTTCCCGACGGGGACGAAGTGGTCGTTCATCCCCCAAGGCGACGAGGGCGCGGCGGCCAAGCCGCACTATCTGGTGATCAACGCCGACGAGTCCGAACCCGGCACCTGCAAAGACATGCCGCTGATGCTGACGACGCCGCACTTCCTGGTCGAGGGCGCGATCATCGCGGCGTATGCGATCCGCGCCCACCACGCGTTCATCTACCTACGGGGCGAGGTCGTTCCGGTGCTGCGCCGGCTGCAGGCCGCCGTCGCGGAGGCGTATGCGGCCGGCTATCTGGGCACGGACATCGCGGGGTCGGGATTCGATCTGGAGCTCGTGGTGCACGCCGGGGCGGGCGCCTACATCTGCGGCGAGGAGACCGCGCTGCTGGATTCGCTGGAGGGGCGGCGGGGGCAACCGCGGCTGCGGCCACCGTTCCCCGCGGTTGCCGGCCTGTACGCATGCCCGACGGTGGTCAACAACGTCGAGTCCATCGCGAGTGTGCCGCCGATCCTGCGCAACGGTGTGGACTGGTTCCGGTCGATGGGTTCGGAGAAGTCGCCCGGTTTCACGCTGTATTCGCTGTCGGGCCACGTCACGACGCCGGGCCAGTACGAGGCGCCGCTGGGCATCACGCTGCGGGAGCTGCTGTCCTACGCCGGTGGGGTGCGGGCCGGGCACGAGCTGAAGTTCTGGACCCCGGGCGGGTCCTCGACACCGCTGCTGACCGACGAGCACCTCGACGTGCCCCTCGATTACGAAGGGATGGCCGGTGTCGGGTCGATGCTCGGCACCAAGGCGTTGCAAGTCTTCGACGACACCACCTGTGTGGTGCGGGCGGTCCGGCGCTGGACGCAGTTCTACGCCCACGAATCGTGCGGCAAGTGCACGCCGTGCCGGGAGGGCACCTACTGGCTGGCGCAGATCTACGAGCGACTGGAGACGGGCCGCGGCACCGAGGAGGACCTCGACAAACTGCTCGACATCTCCGACAACATCTTCGGCAAGTCGTTCTGCGCGCTCGGTGACGGTGCGGCGAGCCCGATTCTGTCCTCGCTCAAGTACTTCCGCGGCGAGTACGAGGCCCATCTGGGCGGCGCGGGGTGCCCGTTCGATCCGTACGCGTCGATGCTGGCCGCACCGGAAGGAGTAGGCGCGTGACCCTGATTACTCTCCGCGAGCAGACGCGAACTCGCGCCGACACGCCGCACATCACGCGAGTTCGCGTCTGCTCGCCGGGGGAAGGTGGGCTCATATGACGCTGGCTGAGCACAGTCACGATGCCCCCGCGGTCGAGATGGTCACACTCACCATCGACGACGCCGAAATCAGCGTGCCGAAGGGCACGTTGGTGATCCGTGCGGCCGAGCTGATGGGCGTGCAGATCCCCCGCTTCTGCGACCATCCCCTGCTCGACCCCGTCGGCGCATGCCGGCAGTGCCTGGTCGAGGTCGAGGGTCAGCGAAAGCCGTTGGCCTCGTGCACCACGACGGTCTCCCCCGACATGGTGGTGCGCACCCAGTTCACCTCGGAGGCGGCCGACAAGGCGCAGCACGGGGTGATGGAACTGCTGCTGATCAACCACCCGCTGGACTGTCCGATCTGCGACAAGGGCGGCGAGTGCCCACTCCAGAACCAGGCGATGTCGCACGGCCGCAGCGAAACTCGCTTCTCCGACGTCAAGCGCACGTTCCCGAAGCCGATCGCGATCTCGTCGGAAGTGCTGCTCGACCGCGAGCGCTGCGTCCTGTGTGCCCGCTGCACCCGGTTCTCCGATCAGATCGCCGGCGACCGCTTCATCGACCTGCTCGAGCGTGGGGCGAGCCAACAGGTCGGCATCGCCACCGGCGAACCGTTCCAGTCGTACTTCTCAGGTAACACGGTGCAGATCTGCCCGGTCGGCGCGCTGACGGGCACCGCCTACCGGTTCCGGGCCCGGCCGTTCGACCTGGTGTCCAGCCCGAGTGTCTGCGAACACTGCGCCTCGGGGTGTGCGCAGCGCACCGACCATCGGCGCGGAAAAGTGTTGCGACGCCTCGCCGGCGACGATCCCGAGGTCAACGAGGAGTGGAACTGCGACAAGGGCCGCTGGGCGTTCACCTACGCCACGGTCGCTGATCGCATCACCACGCCGTTGATGCGCGAGGACGGTGTCCTGCGCCCTGCGTCGTGGTCCGAGGCCCTCAGCGTGACGGCAGGCAGGCTCGCCGCGGCGCAGGGCCGCGCCGGGGTACTCGTCGGTGGCCGCTGCACGGCTGAGGACGCCTACACCTACGCGAAGTTCACCCGGATCGTGCTGGGCAGCAACGACATCGACTTCCGCGTCCGCCCGCACAGCGACGAGGAGACGGTCTTCCTGGGCGCCCATGTCGCCGGCCTTCCGATGGACGTCACCTACTCCGACCTGGAGAAGGCGCCGGTCGTCCTGCTCGCCGGCTTCGAGCCCGAAGACGAGTCGCCGATCGTGTTCCTGCGGCTGCGCAAGGCGGTCCGCAAGCGTGGCCTGCGGGTGCTGTCGGTGGCACCGTTCGCCTCGCGCGGTCTGCACAAACTGTCCGGCGAGCTGGTGCCCGCCGTGCCGGGCGGTGAAGCCGCCGCGCTCGGCGGGCTGGCCGGCAACGAGCTGGTGTCGCTGCCCGGCGCGCTGATCCTGGTCGGTGAACGGCTCGCGGCCGCACCCGGCGCGCTCTCGGCGGCCGCACGGCTGGCGGCGAGCACCGGGGCACGGCTGGCGTGGGTGCCGCGCCGGGCCGGTGACCGCGGCGCCGTGGACGCCGGAGCGCTACCCACCCTTCTGCCCGGTGGCCACCCGGTGCGCGACGACGCCGCACGGACTCTGATGGCGACGGCGTGGAACGTCGACGCGCTGCCCGCACAGCCGGGACGCGACACCACCGGGATACTGGCGGCCGCCGCAGCCGGTGACCTCGATGCGCTGCTGATCGGTGGTGTCGACCTCGACGACCTTCCTGATCCCGCGGCCGCGCGCGCCGCGCTCGACGCGGCACCGTTCGTCGTCAGCCTGGAGATGCGTCACAGCGCCGTCACCGACCGAGCCGACGTGGTGTTCCCCGTCGCGCCGGTTGTGGAGAAGGCCGGTTCGTTCGTCAACTGGGAGGGCCGGATTCGCCCCTTCGGACCCGCGCTGCAGACCAACGCGCTGTCCGATTTCCGGGTGCTCGGTTTCCTCGCCGACGAGCTCGGTATCGACCTGGGCACCCCGTCGGCGGCAGCCGTCGCAGCGGATCGGGCCCGCGTCGGGCTGTGGTCGGGCGCCCGCGCCGGTGCCGAAGGACCGAGTGCGGAGCAGCCGTCGGAACCGGCCGCCGGGCAGGCGGTCCTCGCGACGTGGCGGCTGCTGCTCGACCAGGGGCGGTTACAGGACGGCGAACCCCATCTCGCGGGCACCGCGCACGCGTCCGTGGCACGGATGTCCGCGGCGACGGCCGCCGAGATCGGCGCGCAGACAGACGATCTCGTGACCGTATCGACCCAACGCGGTGCGATCACGCTCCCATTGGTGGTGACCGAGATGGCCGACCGGGCGGTGTGGTTGCCGACGAACTCGCCCGGCTGCGCCGTGCACGCGACGTTGGGCGTGACGTCGGGGGCTCTTGTGTCTATCTCGCGGGCGTCGATCTCGCGGATGCCGATCGGACGGGAGCTGTCGTGACGTACCCCGATCCCACACTGTTCGGCCACGATCCGTGGTGGCTGATCCTGGCGAAGTCGCTCGGCATCTTCGTGTTCCTGCTGCTGACGGTGCTCACCGCCATCCTGTTGGAGCGAAAGATCCTGGGCCGCATGCAGATGCGGTTGGGCCCCAACCGGGTGGGGCCGGGCGGGCTGCTGCAGTCGCTGGCCGACGGGGTGAAACTCGCGCTGAAGGAAGGTCTCATCCCGACCGGGGTGGACAAGTGGATCTATCTGGCCGCGCCGGTCATCTCGGTGATCCCCGCGTTCATGGCGTTCGCGGTGATCCCGATGGGCGGCGAGGTGTCGGTGTTCGGGCACCGCTCTGCGCTGCAGTTGACGGACCTGCCGGTGGCGGTGCTCTACATCCTCGCCGTCACCTCGATCGGCGTGTACGGCATCGTGTTGGCGGGTTGGGCATCCGGCTCGGTGTACCCCCTGCTGGGCGGACTGCGCTCGTCGGCGCAGGTGGTCTCGTACGAGATCGCGATGGCGCTGTCGTTCGCCGCGGTGTTCATCTACTCGGGCACCATGTCGACGTCGGGCATCGTCGCCGCGCAGGAGAACACCTGGTTCGTGTTCCTGCTGCTGCCGTCGTTCCTGGTCTATCTGACCTCGATGGTGGGCGAAACCAACCGCGCGCCTTTCGATCTGCCGGAGGCCGAGGGCGAACTCGTCGGCGGCTTCCACACCGAGTACTCGTCGCTGAAATTCGCGATGTTCATGCTTGCCGAGTACGTGAACATGACCACGGTGTCGGCGTTGGCCACCACCCTGTTCCTCGGCGGCTGGCATGCGCCGTGGCCGCTGAGCCTCGCCGACGGCGCCAATTCCGGGTGGTGGCCGCTGCTGTGGTTCACCGCCAAGGTCTGGGTGTTCCTGTTCGTGTTCATGTGGCTGCGCGCGACGCTGCCCCGGCTGCGGTACGACCAGTTCATGGCCCTGGGTTGGAAGATCCTGATTCCGGTGTCGCTGGCGTGGATCATGGTCGTCGCCGTCACCCGGTCCCTCGGCGACGAGGGTCTGCCGACGTGGGTGACGGCATTGATCGGGCTCGCCGCGGTCGTACTCGCTGCGCTGGCGAGGTTCGCGTGGCAATCCCGGCGTGCGCGCCGGGAGGCATCCTTCCCCACCCCTGTCCCCCCGCCGGTGTCCGGCGCCTTCCCGGTGCCTCCGATGCCTTCGATCTCCCAGAAGGAGCGAGCCGATGCCTAAGTTCCTCGACGCGATCGCAGGATTCGGCGTCACCTTCGGGTCGATGTTCAAAAAGCCTGTCACCGAGCAGTATCCGGAGAAGCCGGGACCAGTTGCGAAGCGCTACCACGGCCGCCATCAGCTGAACCGCTACGCCGACGGTCTCGAGAAGTGCATCGGCTGTGAGCTGTGCGCGTGGGCCTGTCCGGCCGACGCGATCTTCGTCGAGGGTGCGGACAACACCGAGGAGGAGAGGTTCTCCCCCGGCGAGCGGTACGGCCGCGTCTATCAGATCAACTATCTGCGGTGCATCGGCTGCGGGCTGTGCATCGAGGCGTGCCCGACCCGCGCGCTGACGATGACCAACGACTACGAGCTGGCCGACGACAACCGGTCGGATCTGATCTACGGCAAGGACAAGCTGCTCGCGCCGCTGAGCGCCGGCATGGAGGCACCGCCGCATCCGATGGCTCCGGGCAGCACCGACGAGGACTACTACCTGGGCCATATCGAAGGCAACATCATCCAAGGCAACGTCACTGGAGACGCGGTGAGGGGCCGGCATGGGTGAGGCGGTGCTGTTCTGGATTTTCGGCGCGGTCGCGGTGATCGGTGCACTCGGGGTCGTGTCGGCACCGAAGGCCGTCTACTCTGCGATCTCCCTCGCCGTCACGATGATCGCGCTGGCGGTGCTCTACATCGCGCAGGACGCCCCGTTCCTCGGCGTCGTGCAGGTGGTCGTGTACACGGGCGCGGTGATGATGCTGTTCCTGTTCGTGCTGATGCTGATCGGCGTGGACTCCTCGGAGTCGCTGGTGGAGACGCTGCGCGGGCAGCGCATCGCGGCGATCGCGGTCGGCGTCGGCTTCGGCGTGCTGCTGATCGCCGGGATCGGCACGGTGTCGACGAACGGTTTCACCGGCCTGGCGCAAGCGAATGCGAACGGGAACGTCGAAGGCCTCGCTGTCCTGCTGTTCACCACGTATCTGTGGGCGTTCGAACTGACAGGCGCACTCCTCATCACGGCTGCGCTCGGGGCAATGGTGTTGGCGCATCGGGAGCGGTTCGAGCGGCGGAAGACGCAGCGAGAGCTTGCGATCGAGCGGTTCGCACCGGGCGGACATCCCACAACGCTGCCCAATCCCGGCGTCTACGCCCGGCACAACGCGGTCGACGTTCCCGCGCGCCTGCCCGACGGGCGCGGGTCGGAGCTGTCGGTCAGCGCGATCCTGCAGCTGCGTCCCGTCCCCACCGACAACGGGTCGACCGAACCGACCGACGGCCGTCGGGAGCTGCGATGAGCCCGGACCACTATCTCTATCTGTCGGCCCTGCTGTTCACCATCGGCGCGGCCGGAGTTCTGTTGCGCCGCAACGCCATCGTGATGTTCATGTGCGTGGAGCTGATGCTCAACGCCGGCAACCTGGCATTCGTCACGTTCTCCCGCATCCACGGCACTCTCGACGGACAGGTGGTGGCGTTCTTCACGATGGTGGTCGCTGCCTGTGAGGTCGTGATCGGGTTGGCGATCATCATGACGATCTTCCGGACGCGACGGTCGGCGAATGTGGACGACGCGAGCCTGCTGAGGAATTAGCGATGACACTTCCCGTGTGGCTGCTCATCGCCCTGCCGCTGGGCGGCGCGGCGGTCCTGTTGCTCGGCGGTCGTCGCACCGACCGGTGGGGGCATCTCTTGGGCACGGCCGCGGCGCTCGCGTCGTTCGTCTGCGGCGCGGTGCTGTTCACCGACATGGTCAACAGTCACCCCGAGGACCGCCTCGTCCACGAGGCTCTGTTCAGCTGGGTACCCGTCGGTGCGCTGAAGGTGGACTTCGGGTTGCAGCTCGATCAGCTGTCGATGTGCTTCGTGCTGCTGATCACCGGTGTCGGCTCGCTGATCCACATCTATTCGATCGGCTACATGAAAGAGGACGTCGGTCGCAGACGGTTCTTCGCCTACCTCAACCTGTTCCTGTCGGCCATGTTGCTTCTGGTTCTCGCCGACAACTACCTCGGCCTGTACATGGGTTGGGAGGGCGTCGGTCTGGCGTCCTATCTGCTGATCGGTTTCTGGTCGCACAAGCCGTCGGCTGCCACCGCGGCCAAGAAGGCGTTCGTCGTCAACCGGGTCGGTGACATCGGCCTCGCGGTGGCGCTGATGGTGATGTTCGCGTCGATCGGCGCCGTCTCGTTCGCCGAAGTGTTCGACGCCGCACCGCAACTCACGCAAGGCACGCTGACCGCGATCGGCCTGATGCTGCTGCTCGCCGCATGCGGTAAGTCGGCGCAGGTGCCGCTGCAGTCGTGGCTCGGCGATGCGATGGAGGGTCCGACCCCGGTGTCGGCGCTCATCCACGCGGCCACCATGGTCACCGCCGGCGTGTATCTGATCGTTCGGTCGGCACCGGTGTACGACCTCGCGCCGCACGCACAGACGGCGGTGGTGGTCGTCGGCGCCGTCACCCTGCTGTTCGGCGCGATCATCGGCTGCGCCAAGGACGACATCAAGAAGGCGCTCGCGGCGTCGACGATGAGCCAGATCGGTTACATGGTGCTGGCTGCCGGCCTCGGCCCGGCCGGCTACGCGTTCGCGATCATGCATCTGCTCACCCACGGCTTCTTCAAGGCCGGCCTGTTCCTCGGCGCCGGCTCGGTCATGCACGCGATGGACGACGAGGTGAACATGCGCCGCTACGGCGGTCTACGCACCGCGCTGCCGATCACGTTCGCCACCTTCGGTCTCGGCTATCTCGCGATCATCGGCATTCCCCCGCTGGCCGGTTTCTTCTCCAAGGACGGCATCATCGAGGCCGCCCTCGGCGCCGGCGGCGCGAAGGGCGTGATCCTCGGCGGGGCAACGATCCTGGGCGCCGGGATCACCGCGTTCTACATGACGCGCGTGATGTTGATGACGTTCTTCGGGGAGAAGCGCTGGGCCGAGCACGGAACGACGGGGGAACAGAGGCATCCGCATGAGTCGCCCGCGGTGATGACGTGGCCGATGATCCTGCTCGCGATCGGATCGGTGGGCGCCGGTGCCGCGCTGGCGATCGGCGGCACGTTGGAGCACTGGCTGGAACCCGTGGTCGGCGCGCACGAGGTGCACCACGTGCTGCCAGTGTGGGTGGTCACCGTGACCGTGCTGGCCGTCGTGGCGGTCGGCATCGCGATCGCTTACCGGATGTACGGGACCCGCGCGGTGCCCGACGTCGCACCGGCGGGCTCGGCACTGACGGTCGCGGCGCGGCGCGACCTGTACGGCGACGCGTTCAACGAACGCGCGCTGATGGTGCCGGGCGCGCAATTGACCAGGGGGCTCACCGAACTGGACGACGAGGTGGTCGACGGCGCCGCGGGCGGGTTGGCCGCCGCGATCAGCCGGGTCTCGGACGGCCTGCGCGGTGTGCAGACGGGCTTCGCCCGCTCCTACGCGTTGTCCATGCTCGCCGGCGCGACGTTCGTCGTCGCCCTGATCCTGGCGGTGAACCTGTGGTGACATCCGTGCCGTGGCTGACGGTCCTGTGGGCGGTCCCGATGGTGGGCGCGGTGGTGGTCATGCTGCTGCCCGCGGCGGCGCGTTCGCTGGCGAAGTGGGTCGCCCTGGCGGTGGCGCTGGTGGTCCTCGCGGTCACCGCAGTCGTCGCGGTCGGCTTCGATCCCGCCGGCGAGCAGTACCAGTTCGTCGAGAACTACCGCTGGATACCGTCTTTCGGGACCGGATACATCCTCGGTGTCGACGGCATCGCGCTGGCCCTGGTCGTGCTCACCGCGGTGCTGGTTCCCCTGCTGATCGTCGCCGGCTGGAACGACGCCGGCGATCGGATCAGCTGGGGTGGTCGTTCCGTGCACGTCTACTTCGCGCTCACGCTGGCCGTCGAGGGCATGGTGCTGATCTCGCTGGTCTCGCTGGACATCCTGCTGTTCTACGTGTTCTTCGAGGCGATGCTGATCCCGATGTACTTCCTCATCGGCGGGTTCGGCGGCCGCGAGCGTAGTAAGGCGGCGGTCAAGTTCCTGCTGTACAACCTCTTCGGCGGCCTGATCATGCTCGCCGCCGTCGTGGGCCTCTACGTCGCGACGGCGTCGAGCGATGCGTTCGACGCCGGCACCTTCGACCTGCGAGCGATCGTCGCCGCGGTCGCCAGTGGTGACTTCGTGATGAACCCGGTGATCATGCACCTGCTGTTCGGCGGTTTCATGTTCGCATTCGCGATCAAGGCGCCGCTGTGGCCGCTGCACCGCTGGCTGCCCGACGCCGCCGTCGAGGCCACTCCGGCGAGCGCGGTGCTGATGATGGCGATCATGGACAAGGTCGGCACCTTCGGCATGATCCGGTACTGCCTCACTCTGTTCCCGGACTCTGCAACCTATTTCAGCCCGCTGATCATCACGTTGGCGGTGATAGGCATCATCTACGGCGCGGTCGTCGCGATCGGGCAGACCGATGTGATGAGGCTGATCGCCTACACGTCGATCTCGCACTTCGGCTTCATCATCCTCGGCATCTTTGTGATGACCAGCCAGGGTCAGGCCGGGTCGACGCTGTACATGGTCAACCACGGCATCTCGACGGCCGCACTGTTCCTGATCGCCGGGTTCTTGGTGTCGCGCCGGGGTTCCCGCCTCATCAACGCCTACGGAGGGGTGCAGAAGGTCGCTCCGGTGCTTGCCGGCACCTTCCTGGTGGCGGGCCTTGCCACGCTCTCGCTGCCGGGCCTGGCACCGTTCATCAGCGAATTCCTCGTGCTGATCGGCACATTCACCCGCTATCCGGTGTTCGGCGTGCTGGCGGCGAGCGCGCTCGTGCTCTCCGCGATCTACATCTTGTGGACCTATCAGCGGATGATGACCGGGCCCACGCCGGAGGCGTTGGCGCAGGGCGAGTCTCGGGTCACCGATCTGCGGCCCCGTGAACTCGCGGTCGTTGCACCTTTGCTCGCGCTGCTGCTGGTTCTCGGGGTGTATCCCAAGCCCGCGCTCGACGTGATCGACCCCGCGGTGACGCACACGCTCACCACGATCGACCGGCCGGATCCGGTACCTCGGACGGCGGAAGGACCGGTGCGATGAGCATGCCCACCCCGTCGGTCGAGTACAGCCTGATCGCACCGATGCTGATCGTCTTCGGCGCGGCGGTGCTCGGCGTCCTGCTGGAAGCACTTCTGCCGCGCCAGCATCGTTATCGCGCGCAGATCGCGCTGAGCCTCGTGGCACTCGTCGGCGCATTCGTCGCAGTCGTCTTGGTGGCGCGAGACATCGGTGGCGGCAACGGCTTTCCCGCTGTCATGGGCGCGGTGTCGATCGACAAACCTGCGGTGTTCCTGCAGGGCACCATCCTGCTGGTCGCGGTGCTCGGGGTCCTGCTGATCGGTGAGCGCCGGATCGCGGTGCCCGATCGGGCCGATCCGGGTGACGGGCTGGACGCGTTCACCGCGCAGGCCTCGGCGATCGCCGGCAGCGTGGTCGAGAAGCAGGCGACCGCAGCGGGTGTCGTCCAGACCGAGGTGTTCCCGTTGACGATGTTCGCCGTCGGCGGGATGCTGCTGTTCCCCGTGGCCGACGACCTGCTGACGATGTTCATCGCGCTCGAGGTTCTGTCGCTGCCGCTGTACCTGCTGTGCGGGCTGGCACGCCGGCGGCGGCTGCTGTCGCAGGAATCGTCGCTGAAGTACTTTCTGCTGGGCGCGTTCTCGTCGGCGTTCTTCCTCTACGGCGCGGCCATGCTCTACGGCTACGCGGGCACTCTGTCGCTCCCCGGGATCGCCGACGCGGTGTCCGCGGACCAGGGCAGCCGCTCGCTCGCACTGGTCGGCATCGCCCTGCTACTGGTCGGGGTGCTGTTCAAAGTCGGCGCGGTGCCGTTCCATTCTTGGATTCCCGACGTCTACCAGGGCGCGCCGACACCGATCACGGCGTTCATGGCGGCGGCCACCAAGATCGCCGCGTTCGGCGCCATGCTACGGGTGTTCTCGGTGGCTCTGCCCGGGCTGCATGATGATTGGCGGCCGGTGCTGTGGGCGGTCGCTATCGCCACGATGGCGGTGGGCACCATCACGGCAGTCACGCAGAACGACGTGAAGCGCATCCTGGCCTACTCGGCCGTCGCGCACAGTGGGTTCATCCTGACCGGTGTGGTCGCCGGTACGGAGACGGGCCTGTCGGCGACGCTGTTCTATCTGTTCGCCTACGGGTTCTCCACGGTCGGCGCGTTCGCGGTGGTCAGTCTGGTGCGTGATGCCGACGGTGAGGAGGACACCGCGCTGGCCCGGTGGGCCGGGCTGGGCAAGCGGTACCCATTGGTGGGCATCGTGTTCTCGCTGTTCCTGTTGGCGTTCGCCGGGATTCCGCTCACGAGTGGGTTCGTCAGCAAGTTCGCGGTGTTCAAGGCGGCCGGCGAGGGCGGGGCCATCCCACTGGTGGTGGTCGGTGTGATCGCGAGTGCCATCGCGGCGTACTTCTACGTGCGGGTGATCGTGTTGATGTTCTTCACCGACCGCCCGGACGACGCCCCGATCGTCGTGGTGCCGAGCGTGCTGACGACGGGTGTGGTCGCGGTGACCGCGGTCGTGACGTTGCTGCTCGGCGCGCTGCCGCAACCGCTGCTCGACATCGTCGACGCGGCGGGCCGATTCCTGCCCTGACGGCCGCGATCGCCGAAGCTAGGCGACCACTCCATGCAGGAGGATCGAGGTGGTGCTCTCCACCCACGCCGGGCTCGCCAGGTAGTCGGGCGCCTGCAGCATCGCCAACATCGTTGCGCCGCCGATCAGATGGACCAACCCGTCGGGGTCGATGTCCTTGCGGACCTCGCCGCGCTCCACGGCGTCCTGCAGCCGTGACCGCACCGCGTCGAACAGGCCCGTGAACCGCGCGCTGACGCGGCCCAGCAGCGCGGGGTCGGCCGACACGTCGGAGATCAGCCCGGGCAGCGCGGCTGCGACGACCGGGCTGGTGAACACGTCACGCGCAGCCGTCACCATGGCCCGCAGATCGGCGGCGATGTCGCCTGGCGGTGTGTCGATCGCCGTGGGCGTCACCGGGAAGACCGCCTCATGGATGAGCTCCGCCTTGCTGGACCACCGGCGGTAGAGCGCGGTCTTGGTGGTCCCCGCGCGTTCCGCGACGGCCGCCATCGTCACGTTGGGATAGCCGATTTCGACCAGCAGATCGGCAGTGGCACGCAGAATGGCAGCGTCGATGCGGGGGTCGCGCGGACGTCCGGCGCCCGGGGGCTTGTCAGCCGGGGGCAGGTCTGCTTTCATAACGCTACCCACCGTAACGTATTCGGGGTGCCGCGGCGTCGGATCCGTGGCGGGAAGGACATTCTCGTGCCCAGCCACACCACCCCCGCCACTGGCGGTGACCCCGCAGTCGAAGACGTCGACCGGCTCCAGCGGTCCAGCCGCGACCTGGCCGACGTGCCTGCCACGCTGTCGCGATGGTTGTCGTCACTGATGCCCGACACCACGCCAGAGATCACCGTCGACAGCGGCATCGACGCCAACGGGATGTCGTCGGAGACCATCCTGCTGTCGGGCCGCTGGATGCAGGGCGGCACTCAGGTCGAGCAGCGCTGGGTCGCCCGCGTCGCACCCTCAGACGCCGACGTTCCCGTGTTCGAGCACTATCGGCTCGACCACCAGCACGAGGTCATCCGGCTGGTCGGCGAACTGACCGACGTGCCGGTGCCGCAGGTGCGCTGGCTCGAACCGAGCGGAGACGTCCTCGGACGGCCCTTCTTCCTGATGGACCGCGTCGACGGGATCGTGCCTCCCGATGTCATGCCGTACACGTTCGGCGGCAATTGGCTGTTCGATGCCGAACCCGCGCAGCAGCGCCGCCTCCAGGACGAGACCATCGCGGTGCTGGCGAAGCTGCATGCGATTCCGAACGCGCAGGCCACATTCGGCTTCCTGCAGGACAGCGACCCGCCCGGCGAGACGGCGCTGCACCGGCACTTCGGGTGGTTGAAGAACTGGTATGAGTTCAGCGTGCCCGACATCGGCCGCGCACCGCTGGTCGAACGTGCGCTGGCGTGGCTAGACGACAACTTCCCCGAGGACGTCGCAGCCACCGAATCCGTTCTGGTGTGGGGCGATTCGCGCATCGGCAACGTGATGTACCGCGACTTCTCCCCCGTCGCCGTCCTCGACTGGGAGATGGCCACCGTCGGTCCCCGCGAGTTCGACGTCGCATGGCTGTCGTTCGCGCACATGGTGTTCCAAGAGCTCACCAAACTCGCCGGCCTGCCCGGGATGCCGGATTTCCTGGCAGACGACGACATCCGTGCCACCTATTGCGAGCTCACCGGCGTCGAGATCGGCGATCTGCGCTGGTTCCACGTCTACTCCGCAGTGGTCTGGTGCTGTGTGTTCATGCGTACCGGAGCGCGGCGCGTGCACTTCGGCGAGATCGAGAAACCCGCCGACATCGAATCGCTGTTCTACCACGCGTCGCTGCTCAAGAAACTGTTAGGAGACACGGTCTGATGCTCGGACCCATGGACGAATATCCGGTACACCAGGTTCCGCAGCCGATCGCGTGGCCCGGGTCTTCGGACCGCAACTTCTACGACCGGTCCTACTTCAACGCCCACGACCGCACCGGCGACATCTTCCTCATCAGCGGTATCGGCTACTACCCCAACCTCGGGGTGAAGGACGCTTTCCTCTTGGTGAGGCGCGGGGACACCCAGACCGCCGTCCATCTCTCCGACGCCATCGACCAGGACCGACTCAACCAGAACGTCGGCGCCTACCGCGTCGAGGTGATCGAGCCGTTGCGGAAGCTGCGCATCGTCTGCGACGAGACCGAGGGCATCGCAGCCGATCTCACGTGGGAGGGACTGTTCGACGTCGTCCAGGAGCAGCCGCACATCATGCGCCGCGGCACCCGGGTCACGCTGGACGCGCAGCGCTTCGCCCAGGTGGGCACCTGGAGCGGGCAGCTGTCGATCGACGGTGAGGACATCGCCGTCGATCCCGCGCGCTGGATCGGCACCCGCGACCGCTCCTGGGGCATCCGCCCCGTCGGCGAGGCGGAGCCCCCGGGCCGCCCCGACGACCCGCCGTTCGAAGGCATGTGGTGGCTCTACGTGCCGATGGCATTCGACGACTTCGGGATCGTGATCATCATCCAGGAGGACCCGCAGGGCTTCCGCTCGGTCAACGACTGCACGCGCATCTGGAAGGACGGCCGTGTCGAGCAGCTCGGTTGGCCGCGGGTGAAGATCCACTACCGTTCCGGCACCCGCATTCCCACGGGTGCGACCATCGAGGCGACCGAAAGCGACGGCAGCGCTCTACATCTCGACGTCGAGTCGAAACTGCCGGTGCCGATCCACGTCGGCGGCGGCTACGGCGGTGACTCCGACTGGCTGCACGGCATGTGGAAGGGCGAACGCTTCACCGAGCGGCTCACCTACGACATGACCGATCCGGCGATCATCGGCCGGGCCGGCTTCGGGGTGATCGACCATGTCGGCCGTGCGGTGTGCCGGTACCCCAATGCGACAGACGGCACCGAGCGCGAGGGGTGGGGCCTGTTCGAACACGGCGCGCTCGGCCGCCACGACCCGTCCGGCTTCGCCGACTGGCTCTCCGTCGCACCCTGACGCGGCTCAGGCGGGGTGGGGTTCGCGCACGGGCGCGCGGCCGAACACCATCGACTCCTCGATGCGGTCGAACCGGTGATCGATGACGTCGAGCACGTAGTTGTGCCGCACGTTCCACGGTCGGCGCGTGCCGGAACGAGGCAGCGCGTGCGGTGCGCGCTTGATGTAGCCGGCGTCCAGATCGAACGTCGGCTTCTCGGTGATCGGGGCGTTCCCGCGGTGCGGATAGGCGTGCGTGTAGCCGTGAGTTCGCATGTGCGCGATCAGCTTTGCCACAGCCTTGGCCGTCATGTCGGCACGCAACGTCCACGACGCGTTCGTGTAGCCGATGCACCACGCCATGTTGGGCAGGTCCTCGAGCAGGTACTCCTTGTAGACGAACCGATCGGTCGGCTCGATCTCCGCACCGTCGACCAGCACCCTGATGCCGCCGAGCGCCTGCAACTGCAGGCCCGTCGCGGTCACGATGATGTCGGCGTCCAGCCGCCTGCCGGAACGCAACACGATGCCGGTCTCGTCGACGTGGTCGATGGTGTCGGTGACCACCTCGGCCCGCCCCGCGCTGATGCGCTCGAACAGGTCGTGGTCGAGCACCAGGCACATCCGCTGATCCCACGGGTTGTAGCGCGGCTTGAAATGCACATCGACGTCGTAGCCGGGCGGAAGTGCCGCCACCGTGCGATTGCGGATCAGCCAGCGCCCGAACCGGGGCGCCTTGCGGAACATGAAGTACGTCAGGACGTGGAACAGCGCGTTGCGGAATCGCACCACCGAGTGCGACAGCCGGCGCGGGAGGAGCTTGCGGATCGCGTCGACCATCGGGTCGATCCGCGCCATCGACATCATGTAGGTGGGTGAGCGCTGCAGCATCGTGACGTGCGCGCACCTGTCGCTGAGCGCGGGGATCAGGCTGATCGCGGTGGCCCCGCTGCCGATCACCACCATCCGCTTGCCGGTCAGGTCGAGGTCCTCGGGCCAGAACTGCGGGTGGATCACCGGCCCGCCGAACGAGTCCAGACCGGCGATGTCGGGCCGATAGGGATCGTCGTAGCTGTAGTAACCGGTGCCACAGAACAGGAACCGCCCGCGGAACACGCGCTCCTGCCCGTGCTGCTGTGCCCGCACCGTCCAGGTGTCGCTGCCGGAGTCCCACTCGACCGAGGTGACGTGGGTGTCGAACTGGATGTGCCGGTCGATGCCGTGCTTTCGGGCGGTCTCGGCGAGGTACTCCCGGATGTGACCGCCGTCGGCGACGTTCTCCCGGCGGGTCCACGGCTCCCACGGGAACGACAGCGTGAAGATGTCGCTGTCGGAACGGATTCCGGGATAGCGGAACAGGTCCCACGTGCCCCCGATGCGGGAGCGTCGCTCGAGGATCGTGTATCGCACCCCGGGGTTGCGTTCCGCGATCCGATAGGCCGCGCCGATGCCGGAGATGCCGGCACCGATGATCACGACATCCGAGAAATCCTCCACCCGTACCTCCTGTGGTCCGCAGGCGTACCACCCACTCTAGGAGATCCAGACCACACCGCGGCGGCGATCTCCCGCAATACCGTCGAGCCATCCTGTACACGTAAGTCGCGGTGGATGTACATCCTGGACATGTACCACGGCGGCCGCGGTGTCTACCGTGGAGTCGAGCGCGACCCTGAAGCCCCGAACGGAGTCCTCATGACCACCACCGCACCCGCCGCGAAGAAGAGCACCTACGCACCGCTGGAGTTGTTCGACATCGCGCGCCTGCTCGATGACGAGGAGCGCGAGATCGCGGCGACGGTCCGCTCATTCGTCGACAAGACGCTGCGGCCCGAGGTCGAGAACTGGTTCGAGTCGGCGACGCTGCCCAAGGAGCTGGCCAAGGAATTCGGTAGCCTGGGGCTCCTGGGCATGCACCTCGACGGTTACGGCTGCGCAGGCACCAACGCGGTCAGCTACGGCCTGGCGTGCATGGAGCTCGAGGCCGGCGACAGCGGGTTCCGCAGCTTCGTCTCGGTCCAGGGATCGTTGTCGATGTTCTCGATCCACCGGTACGGCTCCGACGAGCAGAAGGACGAGTGGCTGCCCCGGCTCGCGACTGGGGACGCCGTCGGCTGCTTCGGTCTGACGGAACCGGACTTCGGCTCCAACCCGGCCGGCATGCGGACCCGGGCGCGCCGCGACGGTTCGGATTGGGTGCTCACCGGCACGAAGATGTGGATCACCAACGGCAACCTCGCCGACGTCGCGACCGTCTGGGCGCAGACCGACGACGGCATCCGCGGATTCCTGGTGCCCACCGACACCCCCGGGTTCACCGCGAACGCGATCCACCGCAAACTCTCGCTGCGTGCGTCGGTGACCTCCGAGCTGGTGCTCGACGAGGTCCGCCTGCCTGCCTCGGCGCAGCTGCCGCATGCCAACGGTCTGGGCGCGCCGCTGTCGTGTCTCAACGAAGCCCGCTTCGGCATCGTGTTCGGTTCGCTCGGCGCGGCTCGCGACTGCCTGGAGACCGCCATCGCCTACACCCAGTCGCGCGACGTGTTCGACAGGCCGCTGTCGAGCTACCAGCTCACCCAGGAGAAGCTCGCCAACATGACGGTGGAGCTCGGCAAGGGCATGCTGCTGGCGCTGCACCTGGGCCGGATCAAGGACAGCGACGGTGTGGCGCCCGAGCAGATCAGCCTGGGCAAGCTCAACAACGTGCGCGAGGCGCTGGCCATCGCGCGGGAATGCCGAACCCTGTTGGGCGGCAGCGGGATCACGCTGGAGTACTCGCCCCTTCGCCATGCCAACAACCTCGAATCCGTGCTCACCTACGAGGGCACCTCGGAGATGCACATGCTCTCGATCGGCAAGGCGCTCACCGGGCACGCCGCGTTCAGGTCATGACCGCCGCGATCGAGCATCTGATCGCGGGACAGTGGGTTCCCGGCCGCGGTGAGAACGTCCGCAGCGTGAACCCGGCCCGGCCTGACGTGGTGGTGGCCGAAGGACGCGCAGCCCTGGTCGCCGATGTCGACGCCGCGGTGGCCGCCGCCGCCGACGCTGCGAAGGCGTGGGCGGCGACACCGATCCATCAGCGCGGTGGGGTTCTGGTGGCCGCGGCCGACATCGTCGATGGCAACGCGGCCGCGTGGGGCCTCGAGCTCGCCGCCGAGGAAGGCAAGACGAAGGCCGAGGGCATCGGCGAGGTGCGCCGCGCGGCACAGATCTTGCGCTACTACGGCGCAGAGGGTGACCGGCAGGCCGGCGAGATCTACGCCTCCCCGCGCGCCGGCGAGCAGATTCTGGTGAGCCGCAAGCCGCTCGGCGTCGTCGCCTGCATCACGCCGTTCAACTTCCCCATCGCGATCCCGGCGTGGAAGATCGCTCCCGCGTTGGCGTTCGGCAACACGGTGGTGTGGAAGCCCGCCAGCACCGTGCCGCTGCTGGCGCTGCGACTGGCCGACGCGCTGACCTCTGCGGGATTGCCCGACGGCGTGCTCAACCTCCTGGTCGGCGAGTCCGACATCGGCGACGCACTGGTCCGCCACGCCGGGATCGACGCCATCACGTTCACCGGCTCCACCGCGGTCGGGCGGCGGATCGCCGCGGCGGCAGCCGGGCGCGGTGTCCCGGCGCAGGCCGAGATGGGCGGCAAGAATGCCGCGGTCGTGCTCGATGACGCCGACGTGGATCTCGCAGTGGAGCAGGTGCTGCTCGGCGCCTTCCGGTCCACCGGCCAGAAGTGCACCGCCACCTCACGATTGATCGTGACCGCCGGCGTCGCCGACCGATTCGTCGACGCGGTGTGCGAGCGGGCGGCGGCCCTGCGGGTGGGCGACCCCACCGAGGACGCCACCGAGATGGGACCGGTCGTCAGTGCCTCTGCGCAGCAGAGAATTTCAGCGGGCATCGCGACGGCCGCCGGGCAGGGCGCCATGGTGCTGACCGGCGGCACGCCGTACTCCGACACGCGCGCCGACGGCTACTTCGTCGCCCCCACGGTTCTCGAGCTGGGTGACGGAGATGCCGACGTGTGGACCGAGGAGTTGTTCGGACCCGTGCTGAGCGTCAAGCGGGCCACCGACGCCGACGAGGCGTTCGCGCTGGCCAACGACAGCGAGTTCGGGCTCTCGGCTGCGGTGTTCACCCAGGATCTCACCCGGGCGCTGCACGCGGTCGAGCACATCGACGTCGGTGTCCTGCACATCAATTCGGAGTCGGCCGGCGCCGATCCGCATGTGCCGTTCGGCGGGGCGAAGAAGAGTGGGCTCGGACCCAAGGAGCAGGGCGTCGCCGCCCGGGACTTCTTCACCCACACCACCACCGTGTACCTGCGTGGCGGCAGGCCGCGCGCGTGACGCCGGGCGCACTGGACGGCGTCGTCGTCGTCGACTTCAGCCGCGTGCTGGCCGGCCCGTACGCGACCATGATGCTCGGCGATTTCGGCGCCGAAGTGATCAAGATCGAGCGCCCGCAGACCGGTGACGACACCCGTCACTGGGGTCCGCCGTATGACTCCAACGGTGTTGCAACGTATTACAGCTCCGTCAACCGCAACAAGCGATCCGTCGCACTCGACCTGACCGATCCCGCCGACCTGCAGCGCGCCCGTGACCTGGTCAGCAGGGCCGACATCGTCGTCGAGAACTTCCGCGCCGGGACCATGGAGAAACTGGGGTTGGGCTACGACGACGTGCGGGCGCTGCGCCCCGACGTCATCTACTGCTCGATCACCGGATTCGGGCGCGAAAAGGGAGCCGACCTCCCGGGATACGACCTGCTGCTGCAGGCCGTCGGCGGACTGATGAGCGTCACCGGCACCGAACCCGGCGATCCGACCAAAGTCGGGGTGGCGCTGGTGGATGTGCTCGCCGGCGTGCACGCACTCAGCGGAATCCTGGCCGCGTTGACCTACCGGGAGCGCACCGGCGAGGGCCAGCGGGTGGACACCAATTTGCTGTCGGTTCTGTTGTCCTCGTTGGTGAATCAAGCGTCGGGGTATGTCGGTGCCGGGGTGGTCCCGGGGATGATGGGCAATCGCCATCCCAGCGTCGCGCCCTATCAGACGTTCGACACCGCCGACCGGCCGATCGCCGTGGCCGTCGGCAACGACAAACAGTTCCGCGCCTTCGCCGCGGTGCTCGGCCAGGCGGACTGGGGTGAGGACCCGCGGTTTGCCACCAATCCCGCGCGTGTGCAGAACCGGGAGTTGTTGTGCGCCTTGATCGAAGATCAGTTGCGCCGGTCCGGAGCCGACCACTGGTACGCCGAGCTGACTGCAGCCGGTGTGCCTGCGGGCCCGATCAACGACGTGGCCGAGGCGTTCGCGTTCGCTGAGCGGCTGGGCCTGCACGCGACGGTGGCGATGCCCGACGGGGGCGCGCTCCAGGTCGCCAACCCGCTCACGTTGTCGGCCACCCCGGTCAGTTATCGATCGAGCCCTCCCCCACTGGGCGGCTGAGGCCTCTCGGACAGGAGCTTCCTGGCCCTGATCGCCAACCACAACCTCACCCTCGTATCCGCGTTGTCGAGATCGTCTCCCAGTAGCTCGGCGATGCGCCGCATCCGGTGACGAGTCGTGTGGCGATGTACACCTGTGGCGGTCGCGGCCGCCTCGAGGTGACCATTGTGTTGCAGGAACGCCTCCAATGTCGCCACCAGATCCGCGGTCAGCGGCGCCAAAGGCTCTGCCAGTAAAGCCATTTCGGGGTCGGTGCGACCCGCGAGGAGCACTCCGAGCGGTCCGAGATCGGCGAAGTCGCCCAGCGGTGTGCGGCCCGCGAGCCCGGCGACGCGCGCCTGCTCGAGGCCCACGGCGATGTCGGGCAGGAGCACCGGGGCGCTCACACCACCGGCGGGCGGGCGGCGCCCGCCCTCGGTCAGGCGAGCCCGGTCGGAACTGAGCACCACGATCACCAGTCCCCGATCCATCGGAGCCATCAGATACGGCCCCCTCGCAGCGAGCCGCCGCGCCCAGTCCTGCTGCGCGACCAGCAACGGCCCGACATCGGCGAGCAGCGCCAGGATCACCTCGTCGTGCGGCTCGAACCCGAAATAGCGCAGCACCCCGTCATCGACGATCCCGCCGCGCAACAGTTCTCGCGTCACCACCGTGCGCAGGCGCTGTTCGGCGTCGATGACACCGGCCGGCTTCTCCAGCGAAAGCGAGATCAGGGACACCGCATGCGCGACCAGGAGTCGATCGGAGTTCGACAGCGGCGCGAGGGTACGTACCGCCAATCGACCCCGGATCTGTTGGGCTGCTCGCAGATTCTGCACGGCGACATAGGCATCGGCATCAGCACTGACGTACGCGCCCCGACGTGGCGTGGAGGCCGACGTGTCGGCGGTCAGCGCCGCGATGAGCCGATCCTGCTCGGGTCCCGCGACCGCCAGCACGTTGCGATCGGCGCCGACGGCCAGGACGGCGCCGCCCAGCCACGCGGCCAGCGCATCGACCACTCCGGGTATACCCCCGCTCAGCGTCGCGCGGACGAGGATCTCCTGACCGTCCACCACTCGCTGGACGTCCCGCAGCTGGTCAGCCTGCAGCGCGTCGATCACGGTCTTGGTGATCGCGATGAAGGGCGTCGACGGCGGGACCTCGAGCACCGGCAGGCCCGCCCGGTTACCGGCTTCGAGCACGCCGGCGGGGATCTCGCTCAACGTCGTGCCGGTGTCGACAGCCAGCGCGGCGCTGCCCGCTGCGGCCAGCCGTGCCACGTACGCGGACTGCGCCGCGGCGTCGGCGCCGATGTTGATCCCGGTGGTCATCACGAGTTCACCGCCGGTGAGATACGGCGTCGGGTCGGCCAGTTCGATGGCGTGCGCCCATGCGATCGGCCGGTCGGCTGCGGCTTCACCCGCGACCAGGCGCACCCCGAGACGGCCGATGTCGGCCAGCTGCCGCGCGGTGATCGCCATCGAAGCAGTCTTATCCGAGACGGAGCCGGCTAGCTCGTCGCATCGACCGACAGCGCGTCGACGATCTGGCTCAGGGTGTCCACCGGGATCGGGCCGGGCTGATACAGGCAGACCCGATCGGCCACACCGGCGGTGCGGTCGCGGATGTGCGCGGCGATGTCGGCGGGTGTGCCGCAGGCGGCGATGGTGTGCAGCACGTCGTCGTCGATGAGGGCCCCCATCTCGGCCCAGCGGCCCTGCTTGGACAGGGCATTGAGCTCGGGCTGCAGATCGCCCCAGCCGTGCACGTCGAGCACGGGCCGATACGCAGGCGTGGACCCGTAGAACGCGAGCAGCCGCCGCGCGGACGCATGATCAGGATCGGATTCGGCGTCGGACACGATGACCTCGGGCACGATCGCCAGGTCCTCGCGGCGCCGCCCTGCCGCGGCGAGCCCGGCGTCGACGTTGGGCAGCGTGACCTCGGTCAGGAAGCGTCGCGAGCCGAACGGCATCACCAGCAGCCCGTCGGCGGTCTCGGCGACCATGCGCGTCAGCCGCGGCCCGAGGGCGCCGACGTAGATGGGGATCGGCGCGAAGTCGGCTGGCGGGCTGAACGTCGGGGTCATCAGCGTGTGCCGGTAGAACTCGCCGCGGTAGGCCAGCCGTTCGCCGGTGCGCCATGCGTCGAAGATGGCCCGCAGCGCGCCGATCAGGTCCCGCATCCGTTCGACGGGTTTGTCGAATTCGGCGCCGAAGCGCTTCTCGATCTGTGTGCGGATCTGGGTGCCCAGCCCGAGCGTGAACCGTCCGTCGGTGAGCAGCTGGTGGTCGACCGCCTGGTGTGCCAGGTGAATCGGGTTGCGTGGGAACGCGATTGCGACGTTGGTCATCAGGTCCAGGCCGCCGACGGAGGCGGCCAGGGTCAGCGGGGTGAACGCGTCGTGCGGGCCCTCGAAGGTGAACACCCCGCTCGCACCCGCCTCACGCAGGGCCGCGGCCCGCTGCGCCGCACCGATCGGACTCATGAGCGCCGTCATCACCTGCACAACGGCCGACCCTAGCGCGATTTCGGCGTGCAAATCGTCGCCATGCGACGACGAGCACGCCAGAATCGCTTCATGGCAGACGTGGTGATCGTGGGAGCCGGCTTCGCCGGGCTGTCGGCGGCGCGGGAGTTGACGCGCCTCGGGCGCGATGTCGTGGTGGTCGAGGGCCGCGACCGCGTGGGGGGCCGCTCGTACACCGGCGAGGTGGGCGGGGTGCCCGTCGACCTCGGCGCGACGTTCGTGGGCCCGACGCAGGACGCCGTGCTGGGGCTGGCCCGGGAGCTGGGCTGCGAGACCGTGCCCACCTACAGCCACGGCAGGAACCTGATCCGGTGGCGCGGCCGCGTGCGCACGTACCGCAGCACCATTCCGCGCCTGTCGATACTCGAACTCCTCGACGTATCCCGCATCCAGTGGCGGTTCGGCCGGATCAGCAAGCAGGTCCCGGTCGCCGATCCCTGGTCGTCTCCGATCGCCGAGCACCTCGACGCGCTCACCCTCGACAGCTGGTTGCGGTCGGTGCACGCAGGCGCCTCGACGCGCGACCTGATGGCGATCATGGCGCGTGTCACCTGGGGGTGTGAGCCGGACGCGGTGTCGATGCTGCACGCCGTGCGCTACGTCAAAGCCGCCGGTGGCCTCGACCGCATGCTCGACGTCAAGGGCGGCGCGCAGCAGGACCGCTTCCTCGCAGGCACGCAGCAGATCGCGGTCCGGATGGCCGCAGACCTCGGCGAGCGCGTGGTGCTCGGCGCCCCGGTGCGGCGCATCGAACGCCGCGAGGGCGGCCTGACCGTGATGTCCGACCGTGGCGAGTTCACCGGCGCCGCCGTGATCGTCGCGGTACCGCCCGAGCACCGCGGCGCCATCACGTTCGATCCGGCCCTTCCCGACGGCTACGAGGCGCTGGCCCGGCACTGGCCTCAAGGTCATCTGAGCAAGGCCTACGCGGCCTACGAGCAGCCGTTCTGGCGCGAGAACGGTTATTCGGGGGAAGCGTTGTCCGACGAGGGCCCGGTCTTCATCACGTTCGACGTCAGCCCCGGCGGCGACGGACCGGGGGTGCTGCTCGGCTTCACCGACGCGCGACTGTTCGACCCGTTACCGCCCGAGCAGCGCCGCGAGGTCGCGCTGTCGAACTTCGTCACGTTGTTCGGCGATGCCGCGGCCGATCCGGTCGATTATCTCGACCACTGTTGGGGTGCAGAGGCGTTCGCACCGGGCGGGCCGACGGCGGCGGTGCCGCCGGGATCGTGGACGGCACACGGCCCGTTGCTGCGGACCCCGGTCGACGGGATCTTCTGGGCGGGCACCGAAACCGCGGACACGTGGCCGGGGTTCCTCGACGGCGCGGTGCGTTCGGGGCAGCGTGCGGCCGCCGAGGCGCATCAGGAGCTGACGCGGCGCTCCTGAGTCTGGCCGGTCAGCCACCGGAGTTGCTCGTTGACCTCGGCGGGTTGCTCGAGGATCGCGCAGTGCCCGCCCGGCACCTCGACGAAGCGGGCCAGGTTCGGCGCTGTCGCCGCGATGCGCCGCGACGAGACCATGGGCAGCAGGCGATCTTTCGTGCTGCCGATCACCACCGTCGGCACGGTGAGGCTCTTCAGATTGATGTGTTGAGGCCCCATGTGATCGACCAGGACACGCGCCCAGCCACCGCGTCCGGCGGGCGGCGTTTTGTGGAACAGCTCGAAAACGAAGTCGCCGACGGCTGATTCGGCGTCTCGGCCCACAGCGATCATCTTCACGAACCGGCGGCTGGGCCCGTTGGTCACGCGCATCAGCGGTGCTCCCCCGAACGTCCGCAGCAGCGTGCCGCCCGCGCGCACCCGCGCCTGGGCCAGCGACGGCGGCACCGGCAGCAGGTTCACGTGCCGCAGCAGGTCGCCGGTCGTGGTGTTGATCAACGCTGCCGCGGCGGCGCATTCGGCCACGCGGTGCGGATAGCGCTCCGCCCAGGAGCTGATCGCGATACCGCCCATGGAATGCCCGGCGATCACGGCCCGCTCACCGGGGGTCAGCGTCGCCTGCAGCACGGAGTCGAGGTCGCCGGCGAGGTGGTCGAGGCTGTAGCCGCCGCGCCGCGGCGGTACTCCGCTGCGGCCGTGCCCGCGGTGGTCGAACGCGATCACGCGATGGTCGCGGGACAGGTCGGCGATCTGGTAGGCCCACACCCGCAGAGAGCACGTGATGCCGTGAGCCAACACCACCGCAGGTGCGTCGTCGGGCCCGAACACCTCGGTGTGCAGGCGCACGCCGTCGCGGGATCGCACGTCGACGATGCGGCCGGGGGCCAGATCCCGGGCGGGCGCAAAACATGTGCCCTGCATCCGGCCACCACTGCGTGCTGCCATACCTGTCCCCCGGTTGCGTCGTTGCATCCGCGCAATACTGCCCTGGAGACTGTACCGCCGCGGGCGCGACTCCCCGGTGCAAACCGGTGGGGTTCAATGGTCGGCATGCGCGCAATCCACATCCGCAGTCTGGACGGGCCCAGCGCGGCCGAGCTGGTCGAGATCGACGAGCCGGCCGCCGCCGAGGGTTCCGTGGTCGTGGAGGTGCACGCCGCGGGTGTCGCCTTTCCCGATGCGCTGCAATCCCGTGGGCTCTACCAGTACAAGCCCGAACTCCCCTACGTTCCGGGCGCCGAGATCGCGGGGGTGGTGCGAAGCGCGCCCGACGGCGCGCACGTGCGCCCCGGTGATCGAGTGGCCGGGTTGACGATGCTGTCCGGTGCGATGGCCGAAGTGGTTGCGCTGCAACCGGAGCGAGTGTTCGCACTGCCCGACGCGGTGTCGTTCGAAGCCGGCGCCGGGTTGCTCTTCAACGACCTGACCGTGCATTTCGCACTCCGCACCCGCGGCCGGTTGCGCGACGGTGAGACCGTGCTGGTGCACGGCGCCGCCGGGGGCATCGGCACCTCGACGCTGCGGTTGGCCCCCGCCTACGGCGCGGCGCGCACGATCGCGGTCGTCAGCACGGACGCGAAGGCCGAGGTGGCCCGCGCCGCGGGCGCGACGGACGTGGTCCTCGCCGACGGATTCAAGGACGCGGTGAAGGACCTGACCGGTGGACGCGGGGTGGACATCGTCATGGATCCGGTGGGCGGGGATCGCTTCACCGACTCCCTGCGGTCACTGGCTCCCGGCGGGCGGCTTCTGGTCGTCGGTTTCACCGGTGGCGAGATCCCGACGGTCAAGGTCAATCGGTTGCTGCTCAACAATGTCGACGCCGTGGGCGTGGGCTGGGGTGCGTGGACGATGACGCATCCGGGTTACCTCACCGAGCAGTGGGCAGAGCTGGCGCCGTTGCTGGCCTCCGGCGCGGTGCGCCCTCCGGAGCCCGACGTCTTCCCCCTGGAGCGCGCCGGCGAGGCCATCGCCTCGCTGGAGGACCGGACTGCGCGCGGGAAGGTCGTCGTCACGCTGCGCTGAGTCGTGCGACGCACCGCGAACGTGCGGTCTTTGCGCACTTCTTTGCCCGCTGCGATAGTGGAATCCATGGCGCCCGCTCTCCGAGGATCGACGGCCGATCCGCAGGTTGCTGGCTTTCTGCATGCGGCATCACAGCGACCGGCCGGGCTCGTCATCGAGGGTGAAGCGGGGATCGGTAAGACCACGGTGTGGCTGTCCCTGGTCGACCAGGCCCGCGCGGACGGTTTCTGCGTGTTGACCGCGCGGGTGGGGCAGGCAGAAACAGTGATGGCTTTCGCCGCGCTGGCCGACCTGCTGGCCGATGTGGACGCCGGTGTCCTCGCCGGGCTGCCGGCCTTGCAGCAGCTCGCGCTCGACCGAGTGCTTCTGCGCGCGGGCGACGACGGCCCGGCGACCGACCACAGGGTGGTGGCGGCTGCTCTGGTCGCGGTTCTGCAGGCCCTGGCCGAACGCGGCCCCGTCCTGATCGCGATCGACGATGTCCAGTGGATGGACACCTCGAGCCGCACCGCGGTCGCGTTCGCAGCGCGCCGCATGCAGGGGCGATTCGGAGTGCTGGTCACCGAACGCTGCCGGCCCGGCGACGGCACGACGACGATGTGGCTGGCGCTGAATCGACCCGACGGAATGCACCGCAGTGCGGTGCATCCGCTCGACAGCGCGGCACTGCACACGGTGATCTCCGAGCGCACAGGCCGTACGTTCTCTCGGCCGACGGTCTTGCGCATCGCCGAGATCTCCGGCGGCAACCCGTTTTTCGCCGTGGAACTGGCTCGCGCCATCGGCGAGGGACACGCGGTCACCGATCAGGCGCTGCCCCCCACCCTGACCGAGGTAGTGCGCGCCCACATCGGCTCGCTCGACGACCGGATGCGGGAGTTCCTGCTCAGCGTGGCCTGCCTGGCCGATGCCCGCGTGGACGTGCTGGCACTCGCCAATGACATGAGCCGGGACGAGGTGATCGGTCTCGTCGAGCACGCCGAGGCGGCAGGCATTCTCACGCTGCAGGGCAACCAGGTGCGGTTCACCCATCCCCTGTTGGCCAGCGGAGTCAACGCCGACGCGGGATCGCCGGCTCGCCGGGCGATACACCGCAAGCTGGCGGCCGCGGTGACACTGCCGGAGGTGCGTGCCCGTCACCTGGCGCTGGCCTCGGCGACCGGCACCGAGGAGATCTTCTCCGCACTCGACGCCGCAGCGGATTCGGCGCGGTCCCGCGGCGCGCCCGCCGCGGCCGCGGAGTTGGTCGATCTGGCGATCGGACTGGGCGGCGACACCTCGGTGCGACGACTGAGGTCTGCCGAAAACCATTTCCTGGCAGGCAACGTCACCCGTGCGGGAGAGCTTCTCGCCGGCGTCGGACCTGGCGAACCCGAGATCGTGCGCGCGTTGGTGGCGAGCCTGCTCGCCACCGTGCTGATGTACCAGAACGAGCACAGCGAGGCGGTGGAGCTGCTGCGTGGCGCGGTCGACGACGCTGCGGGTAACATCGCCGTGCTGATCCAGGTGCTTCTGCGATTGTCGTTCGCGCTCAACAACATCGGCGAGCCCGACGATGCGCGACGACACGGCCGCGACGCAGTGAAGCTCGCCGAGGAGCTGGGCGTGCCCGCGATCATCAGCCCGGCGTTGGCCTGGTCGGTGTACATCGACTTCCAGAACGGACGGGGTCTAGACCAGCGGGCGCTGCGCCGCGCGCTGGAGTGCTATGACAGCGCGTTCGACGTCCCGATCATCTTCCGGGCACCGCTGGTGCAGGCACTCACACTGTCCTGGACGGGCAAGCTCGCCCAGGCGCACGAACAGTTCACCGCGCTGCGGGTGGTGTGCGCGGAGCGCGGCGCCGAAAGCGACATGATGGCGATCGCGGGTTTCCTTGCGATGAACCACATCTGGCGTGGCCGCTTTGCCGAGGCCGCGGCCGAGGCCGCCGACGCCGTGGAACGGGCCGAGCAGCTCGGTGGTGAGGACGTCCTGATCATCCCGCTGACCGTGCGGGCGGTGGTGTCGTCATTCCTGGGCCACGAGGACGACGCCCGCACCGATGCCAGCCGCGTCGTCGCAGCCACGCGCGGTCGCACGGCATCGCACATCGCCGACTGGCCGGGCATGGCGCTCTGTTTCCTCGAGGAATCGTTGGGCCGGCACCGGGAAGCGCTGGCGGCCCTGGACACGTCGTTTCTGAGCGAACCCGGCCTGTCGACCGAGATCGCCTACGGCTGGCACCTTCCCGATGTCATCGAGGCGATGGTGGCGGTGGGCCGCCTAGACGAGGCAGACAAGCTGACTGCGACGCTGGAACGCGATGGAGCAGAGCATGATCGCGGGTGGATGAAGGCGGTCGGTACCCGGTGTCGCGCCGTGGTGCTCGCCGCCGAGGGGCAGGTGTCCGAGGCCGAGCAGGCCGCGCACCGGGCGCTGGCGGAGCACGACCGCCTGCCGATGCCCTTCGAACGGGCCCGCTCCCAACTGGTCCTCGGCCAGCTACAGCGCAGGTTGCGGCAAAAGCAGCTCGCGGCAACGACGTTGACCGAGGCGCTGACGACGTTCGAGCAACTCGGAACATCGCTGTGGGCTCGGCGGGCGCGCGCCGAACTGTCCCGCGCCGTGGTGGCGCCGTCGGACGACCTCACGGCGCTGACACCGTCCGAGCGCCGGGTGGCGGAGATGGCCGCGTCCGGAGCGACGAACAAGAACATCGCGGCAGCGATGTTCATCAGCGCCAAGACCGTCGAGCACAACCTCACCCGCGTCTATCGCAAATTGGGCATCACGTCACGGGCGGAGTTGGGCCGACGGATGGACCGTCCGCCGGCGGATTAGGTGATCCAGTCGGGCTGAGCGTCGGCGTCGACGGCGGAGAAGTCCTTGTGCGCGAGACCGGCGATCGTGCCGCCGTCGACCACGAACTCCGCGCCGGTCGAGTAGCTCGACTCGTCGCTGGCCAGGTACACCACGAGGTGGCTCACCTCGACGGGTTGGGCGATGCGCCCGAGCGCGGTGGTGAAGATGTCCTCGGGCACCCAGTCCGCCATCGGCGTCTTCACCAGCCCGGGATGCACGGAGTTCACCCGAATGCCGAATGGCCCCAACTCCAGTGCGGTGGATTTGGTCAGGCCACGCACGGCGAACTTGGTGGCGGTGTAGCCGTGGCTGGCGATGGTGCCTGCCATCCCCTCGATCGACGAGATGTTGATGATGGACCCGCGGCCCGCCGCCTTCATCGGGCCCGCGGCTGCGCGGATACCGAGGAAGACGCCGGTCAGGTTGATGTCGAGGATGCGCTGCCACTCGGCCATGTCGAAGTCCTCGATCGTGCCGATGTTGAGAATTCCCGCGTTGTTGACCAGGACGTCGAGGGAGCCGAACGCTTGCTGCGCGGTGGCCACCGCCGAGCGCCAGTCGTCGGGATCGGTGACGTCGAGATGCACGTAGCGTGCGGCGTCACCGAGCTCCGCGGCGACCTGTTCCCCCTCGGCGTCGAGAATGTCGCCGCACACCACCGAGGCGCCGTGGGCCACCATCTCCCGCGCGTGTGAGGCGCCCATCCCCCGGGCGGCTCCGCTGATGAGGGCGACCTTGCCGGCCAATCGAGCTGTCATGACATCTCCTGCCTCGGCGGTATCGCGATGGGCATCGTCACCATAGGCGATCACAGGAGATGGATGGTCTGGAATCGCGGCGCTGCCATACTGTGCCGATGAACGGGCTTGCAGGAAAAGGGATTCTGGTCACCGGCGCGGCGTCGGGTATCGGCGAGGCCACCGTGCGGCGGTTGACGGCCGAGGGCGCGACGGTCGTGGGGCTGGATCTGGCTGCGGACGCTCCGCCTTTCGGCGACTACGTGCGTGCCGATGTACTGGACGGCGCCGCGGTGGCGGGCGCGGTGCGCCGCGTCGTCGAGCTGGCCGGGCGCCTCGACGGGGTGGTGCACTCCGCGGGAGTGGGCGGGGGCGGTCCGATCCACCTGCTGCCCGACCAGGAGTGGGACCGCGTGGTCGACGTCAACCTCAAAGGCACCTTCGTGGTCTTGCGTGCGGCACTGGCTCAGATGATCACGCAGGAGCGGGTCGACGGCGAGCGCGGCGCGGTGGTGACGCTGTCGAGCGTCGAGGGCATCGAGGGCACGGCGGGCGGCAGCGCCTACAACGCATCAAAGGGCGGGGTCGTCCTTCTCACCAAGAACGCGGCAATCGACTACGGGCCCAGCGGTATTCGTGCCAACGTGATTTGTCCCGGCTTCATCGAGACGCCGCTGTTCGAATCGGTGATGGGCCTCGACGGGATGGCCGTGCCGCGCGAGGGAGTCCGCCACGAGCACAAGCTGCGCAGGTTCGGTCGGCCCGAGGAGATCGCCGCCGTCGCGGCGTTCCTGGTGTCGGCCGATGCCAGTTTCGTCAGCGGCCAGGCGATCGCGGTGGACGGTGGCTACACGGCCGGGCGCGACCACCAGGTGACCGAGCTGATGGGTCTCGGCGAGCAGTGAGGACCGTCGGTCACCACACCACGGCGACCGCCGCAGCGGTCAGCGCCAGCACACCCACCGACAGGAACAGCGGGCGCGGCACCGGCGTGCCGGTGCGCCGCTGACGGGCGTTACCCATCCCGAGCACTCCGCCCAGGACGACGAGGATGACGAGCTTCACGCCGATCTTCGGATAGTTCAGTTCGACGCCGGCCGGCCACGGCGCGGCCAGCGCGAGTCCGCTCAGCAGCGAGACCAGCAGGCCGTAATCCATCAGCCGCGTGGTGGTGAAGCGGCGGGCCGCCGCCTCGGCGACCCAGGCCCCGAAGGTGACCGCAAAGCCCACGATGTGCAGCAAAACCACTACGGAGCGTAGTACTTCCATGCGGTGAGGCTACAACAGCAGGCGTGCAGACCTGCGGCGATCAGGCGGGCGGCGGGCCGACAGGCACCTGATAGCAGTTGGTGCCGCCGATACCCATCACGTAGACCGTGTCGCAGCGCTGGAAGGTACCGTCCGGGCCGGGCAGGGAATCGCAACGGCCACCGCCGTTTCCGAACACCACCGCATTGCTGCACGGTTGCGCCGTCGCGGTGCCCGAGGTTGCCAGACCGGCCCCCGCCAGTGCCAGCGCCGCCCCCGCGATCATCCACTTCTTCGTCATGTCGTTCCCCCTTCTCCAGTTCCGCGCGTCGACGCGGACCTGCCGGAGGAAGAGACCCATGCGCCCGACCTCCGGCACATGACGACACCGATTGTGCGCCCGTTACCCACCTCTGCGCAGGCGATTTACGTCACGTGATCTTTCGCCTCGTCCCGCGATTCTGACGTCCAGCTAACTCGGCCCGGTGTATCGTCTGCCCACCGGGGAATGGAAACGGCGACACCAAGCGGAGGTTCGCATGGAGATTCCGAACGTGTCCGTGGCGCCCGATTCCGATCACACCCGAGGTCTCTCCCGCCTCCTGCAGGCCGTTCAGGAGCTCTCGCTCGCGCGCAGCCTCGCAGAGATCCAGGTGATCGTGCGTACCGCAGCCCGTGAGCTCACCGGCTGCGACGGAGCCACCTTCGTGCTGCGGGACAACGGCAAGTGCTATTACGCCGACGAGGATGCGATCGCCCCCCTGTGGAAGGGCAGCCGTTTCCCGATGGAGATCTGCATCAGCGGATGGGCGATGCTGAATCGGGCCCCGGCGGTGATACCCGACATCTACGACGACCCCCGGGTTCCCCATGCGGCCTACCGACCCACGTTCGTCAAGAGCCTGGTGATGGTGCCGATCCGCACCCTCGATCCTGTGGGGGCGATCGGCAACTACTGGGCCGACGAGCACGAACCCACGGCCCGGGAGGTGTCGCTGCTACAGGCGCTGGCCGACTCGACATCGATCGCGATGGAGAACGTGGCCGTCAGCGAGGGACTGGAAGAGCGGGTCCGCGAACGCACCGCCGCGCTGGAACTGGCCAACGAGGAGATCCACCGCCTCTCCCGCACCGACGATCTGACCGGCCTGGCGAACAGGCGCGGTTTCCACCTGTTGGCCGAGGAGGCCCTGCGGATCGCGCGCAGTCGCGGACGTCGATGCCTACTGGCCTTTCTCGACGTGGACGGCCTGAAACGGGTCAACGACGAGGCAGGCCACGACGTCGGGGACCAGCTGATCGCCGACGTGGCCGCGGTTCTGCGTGCAGCGGTCCGGCCGTCGGACATCGTGGCGCGCCTCGGCGGCGATGAATTCTGCGCGCTCCTCGTCGATTACGGCGGCGACGGCGCAATGCTGAAGCAACGGTTGAGCGAGGCCCTGGACAATTTCCAGGCTGCCGAGCGGCCCTACCGGCTGGCGGCGAGCATCGGCATCCTGGAGGTCCCCCCGACGAATGTCAGCGGGCTGGACGAACTGCTCGCTCAGGCCGACCAGCTGATGTACGACGACAAGAAGAGCAAACCGCTGTCCCCTGCCTGACCACGTCCGCCACGGCGTCATTGCGCACCCGCTGTGCGGACAGATACGCTACGCAACGTTGCGATATGGCGATCGGGAGGTCCAGTGACACGGACGGTGCACGCAGCCCGGCGGTTCGACACCTCGACCGACGACATCGCCGCGGCCCTTGCAGACGTCAGCATCCCGGCGCTCCTGCTGTCGATGGTGCATCTGAGCGGGGATCCGGCCTTCATCCGTGACTTCGCCCAGGCGGGTCTGTTCCTCAACGAGATCCAGGGCTTCATGAGCGAGGAGGACAAGGCCCGCGCCCGGGCCGCGGCGCTACCCGTCATCGTCGACTACCGCGACCAAGGCTGTCCGCCCCTGCCGCCGCTGCCTGCGGACCTGGTCAGGGAGATGCTCGACTGGGCCGCCTGCGAACCGGTCGACGACGCCAACATTCCGCTGGTCCTCGAAGAGCTCGATCTCGAGGGCACCGATCCGCGCCGCCCCCCACCCGTGGACCCCGATCGTGCGGCGGGCCGGCGGGTGCTCGTGATCGGGTGCGGTGAATCCGGCATCCTGGCCGGGATTCGACTGCAGCAGGCGGGAATTGCGTTCGAGATCATCGAGAAGAACGCCGGCCCTGGTGGAACGTGGTGGGAGAACAGCTATCCCGGTGCGCGGGTGGACGTCGCCAATCATCTGTACTGCTACAGCTTCGAACCGAGCAATCACTGGCAGCACTTCTTCGCCGAGCAACCCGAACTGGCCGCCTACTTCACCGACGTGATGGACCGCCACGGCCTGCGCGAGCACGTGCGCTGGAACACCGAGGTGCTCTCGGCGCGCTGGGACGACGAGACGGCGACGTGGCATGTCGAGGTACGCACCGGCGAGGACACCCGGACCCTGACCGCCGATGCCGTGATCACCGCGGTCGGTCAGCTCAACCGCCCGGCCCTGCCGGACCTGCCCGGCCGAGACACGTTCGCAGGACCATCTTTTCACTCGGCGCACTGGGACCACGACGTCGACCTGACGGGACGTCGGGTCGCCCTCGTGGGCGCCGGCGCCAGCGGTTTCCAGATCGCACCCGCGATCGCCGACACGGTGGCCCAGCTGACCGTCTTCCAGCGCACCGCGCAGTGGATGTTCCCCAACCCCATGTACCACGAACCAGTACCCGACGGCGCGCGGTGGGCGCTGGAAAACCTGCCCGGCTACGCTCGCTGGTACCGCTTTCTCCTGTTCTGGCCCGGCGCCGACAAGGGCCTCGATGCTGCTCGCGTCGACCCCTCCTATCCCGACCAGCAGCACGCGGTCAGTGAGATCAACGCGTTGGCGCGCCTGATGTTCACCGAGTGGATCACCTCACAGGTCGGCGACGACGGGGATCTGCTGGCCCGGGTCCTGCCCGACTATCCGGCGACCGCGAAACGGACCCTGCAGGACAACGGAAGCTGGCTCGCCACGCTGAAACGGCCGAACGTCACACTGGTCCGCACGCCGCTGCAGGAGGTCACCCCCGACGGTGTCGTGGCGACGGACGGCACGGTCTACGACGCCGATGTGATCGTGTACGCCACGGGTTTTCGCGCCACCGATCTCCTGGCGCCGATGACGGTGACCGGCCGCGGCGGAGCTGATCTGCACGACGTGTGGGGCCAGCGACCGCACGCCTACCTCGGCATCACGGTGCCCGGCTTCCCGAACTTCTTCATGACCTACGGGCCGGGAACACATCTGGCGCACGGTGGCAGCCTGATCATGCACTCGGAACTGCAGATGCGTTACATCAACGCCTGCCTCGCCCGTCTCATCGATCAGGGTGTGCGCGCCATGGAGCCGCTGCCCGGCCCCACTCGGGAGTGGCACCGACGTACCCAGGAGCGAATCACCGCGACGGTGTGGGCGCACCCTGCGGTCGAGCACTCGTACTTCAAGACCAGCAGCGGGGAGATCCACACCGTGAGTCCTTGGCGCCTCTGCGAATACCACGATGCGGTGGCAGAACCCGACTTCACGCACTTCCGCTTCGACGGCTCCAGCCACGACGACGGGGCGGCCTGAGGTGCGCGCGGTGGTCGTCGACCCCGGTGGCACGGTGCGCGTCGAGGAGCGTCCCGATCCGGTGCTACCCGGACCCGACGGGGCCGTCGTCGAGGTCACGGCGACGGCGATCTGCGGCTCGGATCTGCATTTCCTGGAGGGTCATTACCCGATGGCCGAGCCGGTGTCCGTCGGCCACGAGGCGGTCGGCGTCGTGCGCGAGATCGGTGCAGAGGTCCGAGGTGTCGCAGTCGGAGACCGGGTGCTGGTGTCGTCGGTGGCGGGCTGCGGCCGCTGCGCGGGATGCGCGACCTCCGATCCGGTGCGCTGCGTTTCCGGCCCGCAGATTTTCGGTTCCGGCGTGCTCGGTGGCGCGCAGGCCGAGCTGATGGCCGTCCCCGCCGCCGATTTCCAGCTGCTGAGCATCCCCGACGGCATCGACACCGAGGCGGCGCTGCTTCTCACCGACAATCTCGCCACCGGGTGGGCAGCGGCCAAACGCGCGGACATCCCCGTCGGCGGCACGGTCGCGGTCATCGGCGCGGGCTCCGTCGGCCAGTGCGCCGCGCGTAGCGCGTTGTTCCTGGGTGCAGCAACAGTTTTCGTCGTCGATCCGGTCCAGGATCGGCGGGAGAAGGCGGCGCTGGCCGGCGCCACCCCGGCACCGCCGCCTGCCGCGGCCACCGTCATGGAGGCGACGAACGGTCTCGGCGCGGACGCGGTGATCGACGCGGTCGGCACCGACACCACACTCGACGACGCGATCGCCTCCGTCCGGGTCGGCGGCACGGTGTCGGTGGTGGGTGTGCACGATCTACAGCCGTACCCGTTTCCGGCTCTGATGGGCCTGCTGCGCAGTCTGACGGTCCGATGGACCACGGCGCCGGTGCAGCAGACGTGGCCTGAGCTGATCCCGCTGCTTCGTGCCGGCCGTCTCGACGTCAGCGGCATCTTCACCGCCACCCTGCCGCTGGCCGACGCCGTCGACGGCTACGCGGCCGCGATGTCGAGGTCAGCGGGGCACATCAAGATTCAGATGACACCCTGACTAGCGAAGCGGCACAGCCCATCTGAGCCGCGTACCGCCACCGTCGGCGGGCTCGATCGTCAACGATCCGCCTGCATCCACCGCCCGCTGTTCGAGGTTGGTCAACCCGGACCCGGTGACCGAACCGCTGATGCCGCGGCCGTTGTCGACGACCTCGATGATCAATTCGTCGTTGACGTGGACGGTGATCGCCAGCGAGGTGGCATCGGCATGCCGGACGGAATTGCTGACCGCTTCCCGGACCACGGCCTCGGCGTGGTCGGCGAGGCCCGCGTCGACCACCGACAACGGTCCCGAATACTGCACGGTGGTCCGGATTTTCGATGTCGCGAACTGGGCGATCGCCTCGTCGAGACGCTGCCGCAGGCGGGTGACACCCGACTGGCCGCCGTGCAGGTCGAAGATCGCGGTGCGGATCTCCTGGATCACCTGCTGCAGATCGTCGACGGATTCGGTGAGACGCTGCTGCACCTCGGCGGTGCGAGCCCGCGGAATCGTGCCCTGCAGCGCCAACCCGACTGCGAACAGGCGCTGGATCACATGATCGTGCAGATCGCGGGCGATGCGGTCACGGTCGGAGAGGACGTCGAGTTCGCGCAGCCTGCGCTGCGTGGTAGCCAGCTGCCACGCCAACGCCGCCTGGTCCACGAACGCGGCCAACATGTCGAGCTCACCGGCGTTGAACGCGCGACAACCGTTCGGCCGCAACGCAATCAGAACGCCGGCGACCGTGTCGGTGGCACGCAGCGGCACGACCAGCGCAGGCCCGTCGGCGACACAGCCGGGAGCCAATTCCAGCACGTCGAACCTACCGGGACGCTGCTCGACGAACACCGCGCCGACGTCGGTGCCCGACACGGGGATCGACTGCATGTCGGTCCCCGGTCCGGACCCGGAGGTGGCGGCGACGATGAGCTCGTCGACGTCGCCGACCGGCTCGTCGAGGTCGGCCCGCACTGCGACGATCGACGCCACGGCACCGCTGAGCGAACGGGATTCCTCGGCCATGAGCCGGAAGACCGCTGCCGGATCGGTGCCGGACAACAGCTCGGTGCCGATGTCGCGGGTGGCTTCGATCCATGACTGGCGGATCTTGGACTGCTCGTAGAGGCGGGCGTTGTCGATCGCGATGCCTGCCGCCGCTGCGAGCGCCTGAACCAGCACCTCGTCGTCCTCGCTGAACGGTTGCCCGTCCGCCTTCTCCGTGAGGTAGAGGTTGCCGAACACCTCATCTCGGATGCGCACCGGGACACCGAGAAACGTGCGCATCGGCGGATGGTTCGCAGGGAATCCCACCGACGCTGCATGGTGCGAAATGTTGTCCAACCGGATGGGTTTGGGATCGTCGAGCAGCACTCCGAGCACCCCCCGCCCCTCCGGGAGGTGGCCGATCAGCTCGCGGGCCTCTTCGTCGATGCCCTCGTAGATGAATTCGAGCAACTCATGGTCGTCACCGCGCACCCCGATCGCCCCGAAACGGGCGTCGACGAGGTCGATCGCCGTGTGCACGATCGTCCTCAGCGTCTCGTCGAGTTCCAGTCCGGAGGTGACCACGAGCATCGCCTCGACCAGGCCGTCGAGCCGGTCGCGACCCTCGACGATCTGCTCGACACGGTCCTGAACTTCGGTCAGGAGTTCCCGCAGGCGAAGTTGCGAGAGGGTGTCGCGGAGCGGCCGCGTGCCCGGGTCGTCCTTCGCGCCGCCCGCAGAACTCACGTCACCATAGTGTCACTGATTGCCATGAAGACCAGACTGTTCGAAGACGAACTGCCTGCCCGTCACGCTGAGCGGCCTGATCCGCATGTAGTGAGATTTCTCTGGTTCCGTCCAAGGACGTAGGTTCGCGACCTCGGCTTCGGCGATCTGCTCGTCGGTGTGCAGGGACCGGGCGCTCCCCTTGACGATCACGCTCCACCCATCAGTGGCGGTGTGATCGTCGGCCTCGAACAGCACCGTGCTGTTGATCGCGGCGCTCACCAACTTGGTGCCGTCGGCGGTGCGGAACAGGATCGTCCGGTTCTGCACCGCGAAATTGACCGGGAAGATCGATGGTTCGCCGTCGACACTGGTGACCAGCCGTCCGAGCGAGACGCTCGCCAGACGATCCCAGCATTCCGACGCTGCGAGCACCGACACCGGCGCGGTCGTGTGAGACATAGCTGACCCTAGCTCCGCAGCGGCCCCGCCCTATGCGGTCCAAAGTCACCCAAACGTGTGACCGCGAGCCCTCGTCCACGGCCGCGACGCGGTCCACCATGACCGGCATGGATGTGGCGGCCGTGCCGCGGCATCGTCGCGGTCATGCGGTGTTGTTGGTGCGGCCGCCGTTGTCGGTCAGACGGCGCAGATCACGGTCCCAGTCGGCATGGCGGCGTCGGTCGAGTCGCATCCGCAGGACCGCCCATCCACCGACCGCGGCACCGACAATCGTGAACCACACCGCGACTGCTGCGATCACTGCCTGCACGGCTGCGTCCCGGTCGGTCAGCGGTGCCGCCCGACGATCTCCCGCAGAGTCGACCCAGATCGTGAGGTGATCGCCGGCGGCCATCCTCGTCGTGCGCACCTCATCGGTGTGCGTGACGCCGTCGAACTGCCATCGGATCGGTGAGAGGTAGGAGTTGTCGTACACCTGCGCCGTCACCCGGCTGTCGCCCGTGACCGTCGCCTCGACGGGCCGCCGCTCAGCGCGCTGCACGGCAAACGACTGCGAAAACATATCTTGTACAGAAACTTTCACAGAATCCGCGGGCGCAAGCGCCAGCAATGCAACGACGATGACGAGGGCAAGGCCCACCGCCTCGATGCGGTCGCTGAACCGCACCAGCGGGTGCTGACCCGCCAGACGCCTCATCCAGACGCCGAAACCGGTCGCGACGGTGTGCATGTTGACTCCGCGTATCCCGCTTATCCGGCGCGCTCGCGACCGAGCCACGTCACGACCTGGTTCAGCGGCCGGCGCGGCGTCCTGGGAAGCGCATCGGCGTTGACCGGTGCCCACCCGACGCGCATCAACATCTGTGCGTAGCCGCTCGATCCGAAGACGTCTACAGCCACTGCGGCCCGGATGTCGGGGAACTCCAGCGGGCCGGTGATCAGACAGCTCGCGAGTCCTGCCGCGGTCGCGGTGAGGAGCACCAGACTGGTCGCCTCGCCGGCGCGCAGTTGGGACAACCGGTCATCGGCGACGGTGCCCAGCGCGATCACTGCGGAATTGTCCTGTTCGGGTTCGGCAGCAGCCGGTTGCTGCAGTGCTGCCCCGGCGAATGTACGAGAGGGAATCGCGGCACGCGGGTCGGAGCGAGGTGTGCTGCGGGCGGGCACGCCGGCGATGGAACCGTATCGACCACTCCAGGTGGTCATTTCGACCACATAGTCAGGATCGCTGTGGTGTCGCCCCTCAGCGTCCATGACGCGACGTTTGAGAGTGGTCAGCTCGTCGAACTGACGGAGCATGACACCGGCTCGGGCGGCCCGCGCACCCATCATCGCGATCACGGCGCCGGGCACCACCTGGCTGCTGTAGTTGCGTCGGTCGGTGCGGCGCCGGGGAATGGCGGCTGCCAGCGCGATGTCCGCATCGACGGGCCGATACCGGTGCAGCTCGACAGTGGCGAGGTGATCGGGCTTCGAATCGTCGGGAATCCTGCGGATCTGGGTCTGCCAGCCCACCGCGGCGAAGGCGACCTGCACGTGGTTCAGCGCGGCGCCGCAACTGAGGATCAGGTCACGGGAGTCGGGATCGGTATGTGTGAGGGCCAGTTCGGGATTTGCGTACAGCTCGACACTGCGGTCGCCTACCTGCCAGAGCCACGGCTGCGAATTGTGGACCGACGGAGCCTGCACGGCCTGCGCAAGCGCCCACCGCACGGTGCCGGTACTGGGGAATTGCGAGGTCATCGTCGTCCGCTCCAACAGGTCTTGACCGCCATCTGCATTCAGGATGACGGCCGCGACCACGGAGCGAGAGGGTCTAAAGACCCGCAGGCGGGGGTCCGATGCCCAACGCACGGGCGGCCGCAGTGGCCACTGCACCGGCCAGCCGGGCGATCGGCGGGCTGCCGGGCGTGTGCACGGCGTTGGACAGGACCACCACGTAGGTGTCCGACGCGGGGTCGATCCACAGTGAGGTCCCGGTGAAGCCGGTGTGCCCGAAACTGCCGACAGGAAAAAGGGTTCCGCGCGATCCGGAATATCCGGTGTCGATGTCCCACCCGAGTCCACGCACCGCGTGGACAGGTCCCGGTCCACTGGGCCGATTCGGCGCAGTCATGGTCTGCAGCGTTGCCTGCCGGAGCGGAAAAGCACTGGGACGCCCGGCAAGTCGGTCCAGCAACGCCTGGGCGAAGAGCCCGATGTCAGCCGCTGTGGAGAACACGCCGGCATGGCCGGCCACCCCACCCATCCGACGCGATGTCGGGTCGTCGACGACGCCGCGCATCACCGAACCGAAGTGGGGATTGGTCCACGGACGGCCTTCGGTGTCGAGCCGCGTCGGGGCGACCCTGCTGAGCAGGGCCCGGTTGCGCGCCACGGGTCCGGTCGAGGGCAGATAGCGCGTGTCGGTCATCCCCAGCGGGGCGAAGATGTTGCGCCGCACATAGACGTTCTCCGGCTCACCGCTCACCGCCTCGATGAGCGCGCCGAGCAGCTCGAAGTTGATGTCGGAGTACCGAAACATCGCCCCGGGAGGCATCTCCAGCGGCGCGGTGAGCGCCCGCCGCATACCTTCGGCCCGGTCCGTGTGGACCAGTCCCCACGGGTCGTCGAGGTTCACATCGCCGGGCAGACCCGAGGTGTGCGTGAGCAGGGTCCGCACGGTGACCGCCGTTCGACCGGGCTCGTGCGCGGGGTTGAAAGCCGGCAGATACGTCTGCACGGGATCGTCGAGGCGCACCCTCCCCTGCTCGTACAACTGCATGACCGCCGTGGCCGTGGCGAGAACCTTCGTCAGCGACGCCACGTCGAACACGGTGTCCACGGTCATCGGCTCGGCGGGGGTCGCGACGCCGTCGAGGTTCGGTTCGCCCGCCGGTTTGCGCACCCCGTACGCGCGCAGCAGCGCGGTCTGGCCGCGATGGCCGACCATCACGACAGCGCCGGGCAGGTGACGGGCGGCGATCGCCGAGGCCATCAGCGCCGAGACGGCGGGCACATCGGGCGTCGACGGGGCCGTGTACCCGTAGGCGGGCGCGGCGTGTGCGTAGGGACCGTCGACGTCGACCGCCAGCGTGCCGACCACGACGGCTGCGACGGCTGCGATGCGCGCAGCGGCGGTCGGGACGCGGGAGGGCACCTACCGAGAGTGCCAATGCCCGTGCGCCCAAGCAAGGCGCGTGGTCAGGTCACCGGATCGGCGGTGACGTCGATGACCTCCGCGAGGCCGCTGACCCGCAACGTCGTCATCAGCAGCGGTGGGGCGACGAGGACGGCGATGTCTTCGGCCGCGCCGTACAACGCGTTGATCGCGGCGCTGTCGAGGTACTGCACGCCGGAGAGATCGACGGTCAGCGGCGCACCGGAGCGCGTCGCCTCCGCGGCGGCATCGGTCAGCGCCTGTCGGAAGGCGGCGATGTTGCTGAGGTCGATCTCCCCCGTCGCGACCAGGCGGAGGCGGCCCTCGCGGGCCGTGAGGTCGAACGAGAGCTGGGTGGGCATCAGAGAATCCTCGCGGAGAGTTGAACGGTGGTCCCGTCTTCGCTGTGGTCGACCGTGATGTCGTCCATCAGCAGGCGCATCAGTGCCACCCCGCGACCGCGCACCGGGTCCGGCTCGGCGTCGGGGATCTTCCAGTCACCGGTGTCGGTGATCGTGACCCGGATCCGGCCGGCGACGGCCGTCGCCTGCAGGTCGACCGTCCCGGTTTGGCGATCCCGGTGGCCGTGTTCGATGGCGTTGGCCACCGCTTCACCGGTGGCGACGAGGATGTCGATGACCTGATTGGGATCGACACCCACGCGATTCAGCCAGTCCCGCAACGCTGTACGGGCGGGTGCCAACTGGTCGACCTGGGCAGGGAAGGTCAGCTCCAACGGGGCGGTAGGACGGTAGAGAAGCAGGACGACATCGTCCTGATAACCCCCGGCCGGGGCCAGCCCTGTCATGACGGCGTCGACCACCTCGTCGAGCGGTGTGTCGCGGTGCTCGCTGACCACGTCGAGGGCCCGAAAAATACCGTCTTCCAACAGTTTTCCTCGTCGCTCGACGAGGCCGTCGGTGTAGAGCATCAGTGTCGCACCGGCGGGCACGGCAATCCGCGCTTCTGGACGCGGACGGCCGACGCGGAGCCCGAGCGCGATCGTGTGTCCATCGTCGAGCAATTCGACGGAGCCGTCGGCGTGCACCAGAGCCGGCGGAGGGTGACCGGCGCTGGAGTACACCAGTTCACCGGTGACGGTGTCGAGGATCGCGCACACGGCGGTGGTGCACTGCGCGCCGGGAAGACGCGCCGCGAACAGGTCCAGCCTCGACAGCGCCGCGGCCGGGCTCGGATTGTCGAAAAGCAGCGCGCGGCAGGCACTTCGAACCTGACCCATGATGGTGGCTGCGATCAGCCCGTGGCCCACGCAGTCACCGACGATCAGTGCGACGCGCCCGTCGTCGAGGTCGACGACGTCGTACCAGTCCCCGCCGACCTGCAGAGGTCGGCTCGCTGCCTGATAACGGACCGCGAAACCCTGGGGCAGATGGGCCGGACCGAGGATCGCGTGCTGGAGTGCAAGCGCGGTTTCGCGCTGCTGGTCCACCTGGTGCACGCGATGCAAACCCTGACTCAACCGGCCGGCCAGCACCGTCAACAGGGTCTGGTCCTCCAGCGTGAAAGCCCGTGTCCCGGACAGCTCGATCCGCACCGCGAGCACCCCGTCGGGATGCTGGATGGCCACTGCTGCCACGCCGGGTGCCGGCATCACGGGGGTGAGAAGCTCACCGCCACGGATGACGCGGACCTGGTCCTGCACCTCGGTCGTCAGGTCTGACCACCGCGTCGGATCGGTACAGGTGACCACCCGGGGTTCGGCACCGCTGTCGGCGAACGTCACCGCCATGACCTGCCGCGCCCGCCACAGCCTGCGCAGCTCGTCGACGGCCGCCCGGAGCGCGTCGTCGACCGTTTCCGCCTGTGCGAGTTCGCGATTGAGAGCGTGCTCCCGGCCCGCGGCGAGAGCGAGGGCGAGGGCGGCGTGGCGCGCGAAATCGCTGACCAGCTCGAGATAGTCGTTGCCGAAAGGAGGTTGCAGCGGTCGGCGGGCGACTGCGATCACGCCGAGCACCGTGTCATCGGCGATCAACGGCATCACGATGGCCGACCGCTCCCCCGCGTCGGTGAATCCCTCGATCGGATACTGGAAGGAGTCGGTGATCATCGGCAGGCCGCGCCGCGCGACACCGCCGGTGGTGGAGCCGTCCATCGGCACCTGACGGCCGATCACCTCGTCCGCGTACCGGCCCGCGGTGGCGGCGACGACGAGCGTGGCCACGTGATCGGCCGGCAGATCCGGTTCGCTGGGCACCAGCAGGATGGCCTGTTCGGCGTCGGCGAGCTCCAGGGCGAGATCGACGATCAACTGCAGCGGGCCGGTCTGTGGATCGCCGGACAGCAGCGCGGTGGTGATCTCTCGGCTGGCCTTGGTCCACTTCGCCGCTTCGCGTTCCCGCTCGAAGAGCCGCGCGTTGTCGATGGCCGATGCCGCGGCGGTGGCCATCGCCCGCACCGCAATGTCCTGCAGGTCGGAGAAGGTTCGCCCCGGCTCGTCGTGCAGCAGGTACAGCGTGCCGAAGTGCTTGTCCCGCACAGTGATCGGCACAGCGAGCAATGCGCTGGGTGGCTGGGTGGAGATACGGAGATCCAGGTAGCGATTCTGTCGGGACAGGTCGTCGAGCCGCAGTCCGTCTCCGACCGTCACCAGCGTGAGCCGCCGGAGCACATCCGGGTGAGCGTTTCCGTCGAATCCCTCGCAGACGAACGCAGGCGTCCTGCCGTCGCTTTCGCGAATTTCGAGCACCCCGTAGCGCGCCCCGCTGAGTTCGACCGCAGCGCTGACGATCCGCCGCAGCGTGACGCCGAGGTCGAGGTCAGACCCGATACCGACGATGACACGCACCAGCTGGGTCGCCTCGTCACGTGCGGCGACGAGCTCCCTCCTGGTGCTCATCGGTCAGTGCCCCTGAACTGCGACGTCATCGCGACAAACCGTACCCACACGAGGGGCCAGGAAACACCAGGACACGGGTTTGCCAGCATCAGGTGCACGTCCGGTCGACGAGGAGGGTGATGCGTTCCTTCTCCCGGCCGGGGCGGATCCTGCCCGCGCGGTCGAGCACGGCCAGCCCGTGCAGCGCCGCCCAGAACACCTCGGTGAGGTCGTCGGGATCGCGCCCGTCGGCCACATCCGCGACGGCGCCGCGTAATTCGTCGAAGGCGGCCGTCAGTGGTGGCGGAGTGCCCTGCGCGGCGAAACGCAAGGTCGTGGCACGGGTGAACATCGCGTCGTAGAGCGCCGGATGGGCGCGGGCGAAGGCGAGGTAGCCCTGCGCGATTCCGGTCAGCGCGTCGCGTGCACCGGTGGCTGTTTCTCTGGCGGCTGTGAGTGTGTGGGTGAGTTCACCGAAGCCTTCGATGGCGACGGCCTCGGCGATCTGGTCCATTCCGTGGAAGTGCTTGTAGAGGACCGGCTGGCTGTATTCGATCTCGTGAGACAGCCGACGTGTGGTGACGGCATCCCAGCCCTCGGCCTCGGCGAGCGCACGGGCGGTGCTGACGATCAGCTGCCGCCGGGCCTCGCGTTCGCGTGACCGGCGATCTTCGATGCCCATGGCGCACGGTACCACCACTAGCTGACGTAGCGACGCTAGTGATCTGGTGCGCAGTATGTTCTCTCCCATGACGATCGAACTGGCGACGGCCCTGCGCATGGTTGCTGCCGCCCACGCCGAAGCCGAGCGGCACGCCGTCCTGGTCTCGGCCGCGGTGGTGGATGCGGGCGGACATCTCATCGCGTTCGGCCGGATGGACGGCGCCGAGATCGCCGGGCCGACGCTGGCGGTCGACAAGGCGTTCACCGCCGTCGCGAACCGGATCGCCACGTCCGAGCTGGCTCGTCTGGCAGCGCCCGGAGGGGAACTGTTCGGTCTGCACGCCAACGCGGGTGGGCGGTTCGTGATCTTCGGCGGCGGGGTGCCGGTGACTGTCGACGGGGTCGTCGTCGGCGGCGTCGGGGTCAGCGGCGCGAGCGCGGCGCAGGACGATGCGTGCGCACGGGCCGCTCTGGGGTGCCTGAGATGACCGATGTAGCGAAGATGCTCGTCGACGACTAGCTGCCCCGGCTCGAGGCGTTCGACGTGCCCACTACGGGTTGGGCTCCCGCAATGCCGGTCAGCAGGCGCGCAATCTGATTCGCCACGATGCGCCGACGCCGGGTTCGTCGGACTGAGCGGCCGACCTGGTCATCAGCCTGTCCCCCGACCCGAATTCCGATTTACACGTACCCAGCGCCGGCACGAGCTCTCGCCGTGGTTGGTGGTCATCGGTCGGACCGGTCTCCGGGCACAACCGGTCCGCGAGGACCTGTTCACGCGGCCGCGCCACCACCATCTGCGGGCAGCAAGGCGCCAGTGGTGAAGCTGGACCGCGGTGAGGCGAGATACAGCACGGCCTCGGCGATTTCTACGGCGGCGCCGGTACGCCCCATGGGAAGACGGCGGCCCAATTCCTCGTTCGTGTCGCCCCATACCGCGGCGACGCCTTCGGTGCGGGTCGGGCCGGGAGCCACGCTGTTGACGCGGACGCCTCGTGCGGCGAACTCGGTGGCCCAGGTGCGGGTCAGCGATTCCACCGCCGCTTTGGACGCACTGTATGCCGACGCACCCGGAATCCCCTTAGAGGCAACCAGACTCGTCACGTTGACGATGCTTCCGCGACCGCGGTCCAGCATGCCGACCACCACCGCCTGGGTGAGAGCGTACGTTCCGAGCACATTGACGGCGAGAGTCTGTCGGAGTTCTTCGACGTCTTGCTCAACGGTCATGGCGCCGGGGAAGAGGGCGGCATTGTTGACCAGAATGTCTTGATCGCCGGCCTGCCGCGCCAAGTTGTGGATCGATCGTAGGTCACCCAGGTCAGCCTGAATGAAGTTCGCAATCCCGTGCGCTGCTCGACGTCCACGGTCGGCGTCGCGACCGCAGATCGTCACCGTTGCACCCTCGCGCGCAAACAACTGTGCGCACGCCAGACCGATGCCGGCGGTGCCGCCGGTGATCATTGCGCGCTGACCCTCGAGTTCCATTGGTGGTTCCTCACATTCGGTGGTGCAGCTAGTTCGTGGTGACGCGTCGGGCTGCCACCCGGGTGGGTCCCCATGCCGGGTAGCGATGTGGCTGACGATGAATCCCAGCGCTCACGTGTTCGCCCGACGCCAGCCAGTCCGCCACGTTGCGCACGTAGTCCTTGAACACCGCCAGCCGCGCTGGATCCCTTGCGATCTGCGTGCCGGGCGGCTCGGTCACAAATGACGGGCACCCTCGATCGAGATCCCAGTTGTAGTCGGCGAAGTGGTGAAACGTCGACTCGGCGACCGCGCGCGCCAGCGGCCTGCCGTCGGGCGCGATCTCCCCGTCCAGCACGACGGCCAAGTTGAACCGGCGCCTCGTTGTCTCACTGCGGCCCTGCGCAACCACACTGGCGAACGGCGCGTCCGCCGACACGAGGCCCTCGTGCGGATGGGCCGGGAACCACTCGATGCGCCCACTGGCGGTGCGCGTGGTGCGCAGCAGCTCGTGTACCGGCTCGCCGGCGAACACCGGTTGGTAGTCGCCGTTGGCGCCGGAGTGGAAGTTCGGCCAAGAAATCGCTGGGGTGTCCACATCGTCGCGCATCGTGCCTTCGTCGATACTCGCGTCGTGGAAGCGGTTGACCAGGCCGAGCGACCCGAGGCCGAGCAGACAGCTGCCGAGGTCTTGGTGGTCGCGCGCGGTCAGCACACCGCCACCGTTTGCACGGAAGCGCCCGATCGCCGCACATTCCGCGGGGGTGAGGCCGTCGCCGGTGTCGACGGCCATCAGCCACAGCTGGTGGTAACCCAACTCGTCGAGGTGGCTGAGCACCGGGTCGTCCCCGGCCGGCGTGGCTCGGTCCCGGGCCACCACCTCGTGCCCGGCCGCACGCAACTCGGCGGCGAGCAGCGAGAACCGGGAGACGGCCCAATCGTCGGGGTGGTCGGTGATCGTGGTCTGCAACAGGATTTTCGACATGGCGTTGCCTACGCCGTCGTCGCAGCGACGCGGAGATGACGCCGCGCATGCAGCTCTTCTTCGCTGACGAGCTCGAGCATCGGCTCGCCCGGCACGCACAGCATGGTGACGACGAAGCGAACGATCATGTCGTCGCGGTTGTTGCCGTCGGAATAATGGATGACGTCACCGCCGGGCTCCCAGAACGCCTCGCCTGCCCCGATCACCCGCGGCGCTTCGCCTTCGAGTTCGAAGAGCATTTCGCCCTCCAGCACGTAGCCGAAGGCCGGGCCGCTGGGATGACGGTGCGGCGGCGCCCCCTTGCTGCCCGGCTGGTACGCGATCTGGACGGTCGTCGCTTCGGCGCCGTCCGGGATGAACGGCGGGCGGACTTCCTGCAGCACGGTCAGGGCGTTCTCCCAGCCGGCGTCGTAGTGGGTGTTCGGTGACATGGTCTCTCCTTCTCTCAGGCGGCGTACTGCCGGTCGACGGCGGGTTGGTTGCGGTGGGCCAGTGCCACGCGTAACCGCGTGCGGCCGCGGGCTACTCGAGACATGACGGTGCCGATGGGCACATTCATCAAGGCAGCCGTCTCGGCGTAGGTGTAACCCTCGATGTCTGCGTAGTACAACGCGGCCCGAAAGCCGTCGGGCAGGCTCTGCCAGGCGACGTCGACGTCGCTGTCAGGCATCACGTCGAGCACCGCGTCCTCGGCCGAGCGCAGCCCGTCGGGCTCGTGGGAGGCGGCGGCGGTCAGGTCCCCGTCGGTGATCGTGTCGAATGGTGACTCCGCGACGCGGGATTGCTTGCTGCGGTACGTGCTGACCCAGCGGTTGTAGAGAATGCGGAACAACCATGCCCTGAGGTTGGTGCCGGGCGTGAAATTGTGGAAGCCGACGTAGCCGTGCAGCAGGGCGTCCTGAAGCAGGTCTTCGGCGTCGGCGTCGCAACGGGTCAGCCGGCGCGCGCCCCGAAGCAGTACATCGAACAGGGGCGCGACGTCGCGGGCATAGCGGACGGCGCGTTCTTCGTCGGTCATGGTTGCCTCCGGTGGTCCTGGTGCGGAGGGCCCGGGCGGGCCGCTGCACTCAGACTGGCCGCCGTCAGCCGTCAGGGGACCCCTGGAAGTCCGTGGTCCGTGGTCGCAAACTCCGTAGTGGGTGGCGCCACTCCGTGGCCGAGCGCATCGGAACGCCGCGCAGCTGACGGTGCTATGACGCCCAGGACATCGTCCGCAGCTGACGCCGCGAGGTGATCCCGAGCTTGACGAACACCTTGCGTAGGTGCCATTCGACGGTGTGGGTGCTGATGAACAGCTGGGCGCCGATTTCCGTGTTCGTCATGCCTTCGGCGGCCAGGCGGGCGATCTGTGCTTCCTGCGCGGTCAGCTCGTCACCGGTGCCGAGGGGTTGCTTGCGCACCTTCTCTCCGATGGCGACCAGTTCGCGGCGTGCCCGGTCCGCGAAAGCCTGGGCACCCATCTTCGTGAACATCTCGTACGCCGCGTTGAGCTCGCGGCGGGCGTCGGCACGCCGGTTGAGCCGACGCAGCCGTTCGCCGAACGCGAGGTGGGCGCGGGCAAGCAGCACCACGACTCTTGTCCGGGACAGCCGTTCGATGGCCTCGGTGAAATGTGCCTCGGCGTCGGAGTTCTCGGCCAGCAGAGCGCGCGCCCACGCCAAGGCACCCCGGCCCCAATCTGTGCCGGCGGCGCCTGCGCGCTCTTCCAGTCGCTGGACCGCCCACGTGCCAACGTCGTTCGCGCCGGTGTGAGCCGCCGCCTCGACGAGTTCGAGCAGGCACCAGCCGAAGATGCCGAAATCCTCGTGCGCACACACATCGCGCGCAACGGCGAGCGCTTCTTCGTAGCGGCCCAGGCCGTTGTAGAGCACAGCCTCCGCCAGCCCGGTCATGCCCACCAACCGACCTTCTCCGCGCGCCTCGGCGTATCCGGTGGCCGACGCGAACATCGGTAGCGCCTCCCCGGGATCGCCGCGCCAGGCGTCGAGCAGCAGAGAGTAGTAGCGCACCGGTCTGCGGTTGTCGGTCGCCGCGGTGATCGATTCTGCCTCGGCGATCAACGTGGTGGCCGTGGTGAACTCGCCGGCGAGCAGGTGGACCCCGGCCCGGTAGAAGAGCGCGCGCGGCAGACTCGCCAACGCGCCGACCCGGCGCGATTCCCGGACGACCGCGGCCGACAACTCGTCTTTTATCGTCTCGTCCCACACTTCGTGTGCGGCGGTCTCCTGCAGGATCGGGAAGGCCGGGACCAGCCAGCGCCGCACCTGGGTCTCGTCAGACCGAACGAGTTCCAGCATCGCGTCGAGGCCGGCGCGCAAGGCTTCCCCGCCGGCGGTCAACTCACCGGTGATGCGGGCGGCCCAGCCGCGCAACAGGAGGTCCACCGGCCGGGGCGGTTCGGTGGCGCCGGCCACCGCGTGCTGAGCAGCCTGAGCCGCGTTGGCCAGCATCTCGTGCGAGCCGAGCCGACCGGCGTACATCGCCGCGGCGATCGCCTCGAGGTAGGACTCGCGAGCGGCGACATCGTCGTGGTCCGCGAGCCGGCGGGCCGCGTCGAGCAGCGCGGGCGCCGTCTCCCCCACCTTGGGCGCGCCCGCCTCACCGGTCCGGCTGCGGACGAATTCCATCTGGGCGCGCAATCGGGCGACATATGCCCGTTCGAGGCCGGACAGCGGCGAGAGTTCGGCGATCGTGAGGAGCTCATAGGCCGCCGCGGGTGCGGCCGCGTCCCGTTTGGCCTGGGCGGCGGCCAGCGCGCGTGCGCCCCGGCGCGCAGGGTCCGCCGTCAATGTGGCTGCCCGCTCGAAAAGCGCTGCCGCAGCCGCGATTCCGCCTCGACCCTGGGCACGGTCGGCTGAGGCTTCCAAGTCTGCGGCGACGGCATCGTCGGGGCCGGCGGAGGCGTTGGCGGCGTGCCAGGCGCGGCGGTCTGGATCGGTGCCCGGGTCGGTGGCCTCGGCGAGCGCCCGGTGCGCAATGCGGCGGTCGTCGAGATCGGCCGCCCGGTAAGCCGCCGTCCTCATCAACGGGTGGTGGAACCGCATCCGGGGGCCGAAGGTGATGACGCCCGCGGCCTCGGCGGGGCCCAGCGCGTCGATCGGGATGCCGAGTCCCGCCGCCGCCCGCAGGAACAGCGCGGCGTCGCCGACCGGTTCGGCGGCCGCCGTCAACACCAGCATCCGGGTGTCGGCGGGCAATGCCTTGATGCGGCGAACGAAGCTGTCCTGCAGCTGTCCGACGGACGGTCCGGAACCCATGGCCCAGAAGCCGCCGGCGATGTCGGCAGCGGAGATGGTGCGGGGCACCTCTAGGAGGGCCAGGGGGTTGCCGCGGGTTTCGGCGACGATGCGGTCGCGGATGCGCGGGTCGATTCTGCCCACCATGACCGAGTCGAGCAGTTCGCGGGCGTCGCCGTCGGACAGCCCGCCAACCGTCAGCTCGGGCAAGCCGCGCAACACCTCGGCGCCGGTGTCGCGGGCGGCGAAGACCAGGGCGACGGGCTCGGCGACCAGCCGTCGCGCGACGAACGAAAGGGTCTGCACCGACACGAGGTCCAGCCAGTGCGCGTCGTCGACGACGCAGAGCAGCGGCTGGGTGCCGACAGCCGCTGCCAGCAGGCTGAGTACAGCGAGCCCGACGAGGAAGCGGTCGGGGGCGGGTCCGACGCCTCTACCGAAGGCGACGGTCAGGGCCTGACGTTGGGGCTCGGGCAGATGGTCGAGGTGGTCGAGCAGTGGGGCACAGAGCTGGTGCAGACCGGCGAAGGCGAGTTCCATGTCGGATTCGACGCCGGCGACCTGCACGCAGCGGAAGCCGGCGGCCTGTTCGGTGAGGTACTTCAGGAGCGCGGTCTTGCCGACACCGGGCTCGCCCCGCAGAACCAGCGCCTGCCCGTGGCCCGACCGTGCGTTCGCCAGCAGACCGCGGAGCGCCTCGCTCTCGTCGACGCGCCCGCGCAGCTGTTCCAGACCATGGCTCGACATAGGCTCCACCGGGTGATTCTCCGGTGGAACCTTACCGCCGGCACCGGTGTGCCGGGCGTCACGCCGAGATGACGGTGACCGTCTGTCGGAGCGGCGCCGGGCGGGAGCGGTCCCACCTTTCGCGCAATTCGACCTGGCAGAACTGCGAGGCGGGGTGCCCGACACGGTCAGTCCCTGTCGCCGAACACCACGGCCGCCTGGCCTCGATGTCGCGCGTTGATACCTGATGGGCTACAACGCAATCGGCCTCTCGACCCCGCCTAGGCCGTCGCGGCGTTTTCGAGGATCCAGTCGGCGAACCGGGTGCCAGAGCGGGTGGCGTCGTCAGCAGGCACGAGGGTGCGCTCACCCACCGCGATACCCCAGTACGGCGCCGACGGATCGGTGACAACGCGACGGGCATCGCCGCGCGCGGTCAGCGCGATGCGGATCAGCTCGTCGAGGCCGAACCGCTCGGGCCCGCCGACCTCGACAATGCCGTTGTGCGGGCTGCCGGCCGCGGCGACGGTGACCGCTTCGGCGACGTCGACCGCAGCCATCGGCTGGAACAGCGCGGGAGGCAGCCGGACAGTGTCGCCCTCGGTCGCCGAGTCAGCGATGGTGCCGACGAACTCGAAGAACTGAGTGGCATGCACGATCGTGTAGGGGATACCGCTGTCGGCGATGAGTTGCTCTTGGATCAGCTTTGCATGGAAGTAAGCGCTGTGCGGGGCAAGCCGGTCCGTGCCGACGACCGACAACGCGACATGGTGAGCGACTCCTGCGCCGGCCTCGGCGGCCATCACGTTGGCGGTCGTCTTGGAGAAGAAGTCGATGGCCGAGTCGTCCAGGCGAGGTGAATTCGAGACATCGACCACCACGTCTGCCCCGACGAGTGCGTCGGTCAGACCTGCGCCGGTGAATACGTCGACCCCGGTGCTCGGTGCGACCGGCACGGCGTCGTGGCCGCGATCGCCCAATTGACGCACGACCTTCGCGCCGATACGGCCGGTGCCCCCGATGACGATGATCCTCATGATGATGGTCCTTTCTGCGGTCACGATCTCTCGACCGCCAGAACGGATGACAACGCGCCGAATCATCCCGTGACACTCGGCTTCTCATCGCCGGTGATGCTGGATGCCAGGCGTCGAGATCGGTGACAGCGAGACCTGCTGGGAGATGTAGTACCGGCGAGCTGCATCTCCGTGACGTCGTCCGTCTCGCTGTCGCTGGATGACTCCGGCCGTTGCGATGCGTTCCACCGGCCGGAGAGTCATTTCACCAAGAGGAGAATGTTATGAGCTTGCAAGACATTGCACGTCCGGGCCAATCAGCGCGCGATGAGTTGGTCCCGTCGCGCTACGCGCTGCGCGTCGGGGATCTCGACGTGGTGGTGATCAGCGACGGGGTGCTGCCGATCACCGCTTCAACGCTGGCGACCAATGCTGACACCGCCGAGTTCGAGGCGTGGCTGCGGGACATGTTTCTACCACCCGACATCGTCGACTGGCCTTTGAACGTGGCGGTAGTGCGTAGCGGGGACCGCACCATTCTCATCGATTCCGGTATCGGACTGGAGTTTCCGGACTTCCCTCGGGCCGGGCAGCTAGCCATCCGCCTGGAGGCTGCCGGCATCCCGCCCGCCTCGGTGACCGACGTGGTGCTCACCCACCTCCACATGGACCACATCGGTGGCCTGCTCGCCGACGGACTCAGGGGCCGCCTCAACCCGGAGCTCCGAATTCACCTCGCGGCCGCGGAAGCAGAGTTCTGGGAGTCGCCCGACTTCTCGCGCACCGTGATGCCGGCGCCCATCCCCGAGGTACTGCGATCGACTGCGTCCCGCTTCCTGGACGTCTACCGAAATCAGTTGCAGCCTTTCGAAACCGAGTACGAGGTGGCACCCGGGGTAGTCGTCTGCCGCACCGGCGGTCACACACCGGGACACAGCATCGTACGTCTGCAGTCGGGTGCCGACCGACTGACGTTCGCCGGCGACGCGGTATTCCAACCTGGATTCGAAAACCCGGACTGGCAAAACGGCTTCGAGCACGACCCGGAAGAAGCAGCTCGCGTGCGGCTCCGGCTCCTTCGCGAACTGGCGGCGAGCGGCGAGTCGCTGGTGGCCACCCACCTGTCGTTTCCTTCGCTCTGCCGAGTGGCGTTCGCAGGCAATGCGTTCCGCTTCGTGCCAACCGTCTGGGACTACTGAGAAAGAAGGAGCCGACAGTGGCCCCCGGAGTTTTCTCCGGGGGCCGATTCATCGACTGGTTCGGCAACGAAGAGCAGCTGGCGCAGACGGGCTGAAGACATCGCTACGGCCGCTGCCCGTGCCGAAGCGGTCCGGCTGCCTCATCGAACAAGGCACAGGCGACAATCAACCCCGCCGTCTTCGAACAAGCCATCAGCGGCTCCGCCCGCACACTGATCGAGCTGCGTGAACAAGGCGTCATCGGTGAATCCTCGCGGCTGGAGCGACTGGCACCGCGCACCATAACTGCGGACAGGCTCGTCCCGATGTGGCACAGCGAGTTCACAGATCGAAGATGTGCAGGACAACGACTTCCGGGCCGCCAACTCCCAGGTCCCGATTGCCGTCTGGAGCGACCTTCAACGACAAGGTTTGATACGACACGACGCACCCGTGCCTTCAGGCTCGACTTCCTGACTACTCCCCCGCCCGTGCGCCAGTCGAACACGCAGCTGGATCGTCACCCGTCGAGGACACCGGCCGGGTGGGGCGCGGTCGGGAATCGCTGGGCGCGCTCTCCCGGAACCAAGAAGCTGCACCATCCGCTGGTAGGCCGGGCCAGCGCTGGGTCGGCCCAACGAGCGGTATGTCGTCAGCGGCGGCGAAGCCCCTCGCTTGCCGGAACCAATGTAGGGTTCCCCGGTGGGGTACGCACAGACCGAGACCCTCCGGATCGGCTATCTGGAAGACGGCGACGTCGACGGTTGGCCAGTGGTGCTGTGTCACGGATTTCCTTATGACGTCCGCGCTTTCGACGATGTGACGCCTCGGCTGGTTCGTGAGGGCGCCCGGGTGATACGGCCCTTCGCGCGTGGCTTCGGGCCGACCCGCTTCATGACCTCCGACGCCGTCCGGTCCGGCGAACAGGCGGCGCTGGCCGATGATCTCCGCCAACTGATCGGCACGCTCGGAATGGTCCGCCCGATCGTGGCCGGATACGACTGGGGCGGACTTGCGTGCTGCGGCATCGCCGCGGTGTGGCCCGACCTGGTCTCGGGGCTTGTGTCGATGGCGGGTTACGACGTGATCGACGAGCGACAACAGCACGGGTTTCCCCCATCGGTGGAACATGTGGCGTGGTACCAGCACGTGTTCCAGACATCCCGAGGTCGCGAGAGCCTGTCCGCGCATCGTCACGAGATGTGCAAGATGCTGTGGCGGCAATGGTCGCCGACGTGGCGCTTCGACGAGGCGGTGTACGAGGCCACCGCGACATCACTCGAGAATCCGGACTTCGTCGACGTGGTGGTGCACGCCTATCGCCACAACTTCGGCACGGCAGAGGGAGATCCCCGCTACACGTCCGTCCGTGAGGCGCTGGCGCGCCGACCGATCATCCCAGTACCCACTGTCACGCTGGACGGAATACACGACCCTCTCAAACCGGGAGGGACAGCGGATCATGCACCGATGTTCTCGGGCCGCCACGAACATCGAATTGTCGACAGCGGCCACAATCTGCCCCAAGAGCGTCCCGCTGACTTCGCGGATGCGGTACTCACCGTAGCCGGGTGGCTGGGCTTCGTGACCAGCCCCAGAAGCTGAAACTTGTGGGGCGCTCGTCGCCACGCGAGTTGTTCGGCCCCTCAGGTGAGGGCGCTGTCGTCCTTCTGGACGACCTGCTCGACCGCTCCTGCTAACTCCGAGAGCTGCTCGCGTTCCTCGTCGGTGTAGTCACGCGAGTTGTCGTCGAGCACGCAGACCGTTCCGACGACACGGCCCGCACTATCGTGCACCGGCACGCCGAGATAGTTGTGCAGCCCGAACTCCACTTCGTCTTCGTTACCCGCGAAGGTGGCGTCGTCGCGGGAATCGCGAACGAACACGGCGTGGTCGCCGTCGACGACCCGCTCGCAATACAGCGGCACCCGCGAGGCGTCGTCCAGCGCCTTTTTTCCGGCCGCGCCGACGGTGTAGTGCTGGGTGGCTTCGCCCGCGGTGGCGGCAACCACCATCGAGTCGGCCTCGGAACGCATCACCAGAACCGACTTCACGCCAAGAAGCTCTGCGACCTTCTCGAGGTGGCCGGCCAAGGGAGCGAGCCCCTCGGTGGTGTCTGTCGCGTGGGGCTGTGCATCGGACATGTCACCACTCTTACCGCGGCCGGAGCCGACCGCAACCCTTCCGCTCACCCAAAGCCGATGACGACTGATTCAGTCCGCCGGCGCAGCGAGTTTCGATATCTTATCGACAAAATGTGTATCTATTCAGTTCACAGGCGCCGTTACCGACCCGGACTGTCCGTCGAGTTTCAATGGCTCATTTACTGGCGCGAAACAGAGCAGCAATACAGCGCGCTTAACGTCTTCCAGGTCTCAACGCAGCACAGTCGATCTCGCATCGACAGGATAGGAGCACGACATGACCGCGACTCTGAACGGAGGGTCGCCGCATGTCGAGACCCCATCCGACGTCGCCGAGGTTGCCGAACGGCTGACCGCCGCGGGCGTGAAGTACGCCGCGATCAGCTTCGTCGACATGCATGGCAAGCCGAAGGCCAAGATGGTGCCGCTCGGGCACCTCGGGCAGGCGGCGCGTGGATCGGAGATGTTCACCGGCGCCGCCCTGGACGGGGTGCCGCAGGACGTCAACGACGACGAAGTCGCCCCGCACCCCGACCTCGGTGGGGCGATCATCGCGCCGTTCAACCGGGAGGTGGCGTGGTTTCCCGGCGACCTCCACATCGGTGACACCCCCTTCGAAGCCTGCAGCAGAGGCATTCTCAAGCGAGTCACCGCCGAGGCGGCCGCGCTGGGCTACACGTTCAACCTGGGTATCGAAACCGAGTTCTTCCTCCTGAGCGATGCCACGGGTACACCGGCACCGGCCAGTGCCGACGACAACCTGGACAAGCCGTGCTACGACCTGCGTGGGCTGCTGCACAACTACGCGGTGGTCGACGAGATCGTGTCGGCGATGAACGACCTGGGCTGGGACGTCTACTCATTCGATCACGAGGACGGCAACGGTCAGTTCGAGACCGACTTCACCTACACCGACGCGGTCACGATGTCCGACCGGCTGGTGTTCTTCCGCATGATGGTCGGCGAGATAGCCCGCAAGCACGGGCTGTTCGCGTCATGGATGCCGAAGCCCTTCGCCGACCGCACGGGCAGCGGAGCGCACTACAACATGTCGCTGGCCGACAGCGACGGTCGAAACCTGTTCGCCGACAACGACGACGCGCGCGGGTGTGGCCTGTCCGAGCTGGGCTATCAGTTCACCGCCGGGGTCCTGCGCCACGCGTCGGCGATCTGCGCGGTGGTCGCCCCGACGGTCAACAGTTACAAGCGGTTGGTCAAGCAGGGCAGCATGTCCGGGTTGACCTGGGCGCCGATTTTCGCCTGCTACGGCGACAACAACCGCACCAACATGCTGCGAATCCCCAGGGGCGGTGGACGCGTCGAGTGCCGTGCCGCCGACAGCGCGAGCAATCCCTACCTCGGTGCCGCGCTGATGTTGGCGGCTGGTCTGGAGGGGATTCGCGAGGGCCTGGACCCCGGAGAACCCAACCGCGACAACCTCTACAGCCTGTCCGAGGAGGAGTTGGCCGCCCGGCAGATCGGCTGGCTCCCTCGCTCGCTGGGCGAGGCGATCGATGCGCTCGAGGCGGATCCGTTGGTTCGCACCGTGTTCGGCTCGGCGATGTTCGACTCCTACATCGCCGAGAAGAAGGCGGAGTGGAATTCCTTCACCGCCCACGTATCAGCGTGGGAGACCGACCGCTACCTGAGGTTCTGGTGAGCCCGGTCGTGAGCCACCGCTGGGAGGAACACACCTCGACGCAACTGGCGCACCGCCTGGCGGCCGACCCGGATTGCGTCGCGCTCATCCCGGTGGGCGCGACCGAGCAACACGGCCCACATCTACCGGTCGGCACCGACACCATCCTCGCTACCGCGGTCGCTGATGCCGCTGCCGGGGACATCGCGCTCGTACTGCCGCCGATTGCTTATGGCGCCAGTATGTTTCACGGTTCAGCATTGGCCGGAACGGTGGCGTTCAGTGGCGAGGAGACCGCCGCGACCGCCTACCGAGTCGCCCGAGGCTGCGTCGAATCCGGTGTGCGGCGTGTGCTGTTCGTCAACGGCCACGTCGGTAACGCCGCGGCACTGTGGATCGCCTGCGATCACTTCCGGCGCGACCTGCCGCAGGCGCGTATCGGGGTCATGCAGTGGTGGGACCTCACGGCCGACATCGCGCAGCGGGCCACCGCCGACGCGCTCGACTGGCACGCCAACGCGGCCGAGACCTCGTTGATGCTGGCCGTACGGCCGGAACTGGTGGACGTCGAGGCGATGGCGCAGGCGGACGACCCGGATCGCACCGAGGGACTGGTCTTCCGCTACGCCGTGGAGTCGGTGTCGACGAACGGGGTGACCGGCCATCCGTCGCGCGCGTCCGAAAGCTTCGGGCTCGAGCTGTGGCGAGATGTCGTGACCGCAGCGCGCGACGTCGTCAGCCGTGCCCACATCGAACAGCCGCCGGTGAGCTGACCGCCGTAGAGTGACCCCCGTGCCACCACCCGAGCGGCGCGCGCACGTCCGCACAATCGGACGGCCCCGCCGTGACGCCGAATCAGCACCCGCGGGATCGCCCCGCGCGGGCATCGTCAGCGCCGCGACTCGGCTGTTCAGCGAAAAAGGCTACGCGCAAACGACGATGAGCGATATCGCCCGCGCGGCGGGTCTGCAACAGTCGTCGCTGTACTACTGGTTCCGCAGCAAAGAGCAGCTGCTGGGCGAGACGCTGTTGGTCAACCGCGCACCGCTGGAATTCATCGCCGAGGTCGGCGCCGGATCCGGGTCGCCGGCACTGAAGCTCTACCGGCTGTTGCGATTCGACACCATGCAGTTGGCGCTCTCACCGATCGACTTCAACGAGATCCAGCGCATCGCCCACGCGCAGCGGGCTGACTTCCACCAGTTCTGGGCCGACTACGAACGGCTGAAGAACTGGGTCGTCGACCTCATCGGCGCCGCGATCAACGAGGGCAAGTTCATCGAGTGCGACCGCGAAGAGACCGCCGGGCTGCTGCTCAACTTCGACGAGGGCGCACAGAAGCGCACGCGGCTTCACGCCGACCACGGCGACCGCGCGGAGGAAGCGGTGCGCGTCGGCGAGCAGGTCGCCATCATCGCGGTGCGCGGTCTGCTCAAGCGGCCCAGTGAGATCGCCCGGATACAAGAGCAGGCGGCCCGATTCGACGATGCTGGCATCGCGCTGCAGGCTGCTGAACCGTCGGCGGACTGAGGACATGACTCACACGAGGTGAGGATGCGCCCTCGACAAGGTGTCACGTCAGTGCTGGCGTGCACACACGAGTTTGATTGCCGCCGTTCTGTTTGGCGGTGTACATGGCGGTGTCGGCAGCGTGGATCAGAGCCTCGATCGCTGCCGCAGGGTCGGCGACACCGTCCCAGCGCACGACGGCAGCACCGACGCTGGCTGTGACGGGCTGGGGCAACTCAGCGATGGCTGCGCAGAGCTGGTCGGGCAAGACGATGGCGGTCTTGTGGGGCAGAGCGTCGATCACGATGAATTCCTCGCCGCCGAAGCGGCCGACGATGGCAGCGGCGGTGCTGGCCTCGCGCAGAGCCCATCCCACTGCGGCGAGTGCTTGATCGCCGGCGACATGCCCGTAGGTGTCGTTGAGCGCTTTGAATTTGTCGAGGTCGATCATCACCACCAGTAGGTGCATATCGGAGAACGGCGCGGTCAGCAATGTGGTGGCGCGCTCGTAGAAGGCGCGCCGGTTCAACAACCCGGTCAAGGGATCGTGATCGGAGCGCACGACATCGGCACCCAATGTGCGGACGACCCCCTGAATGCCCAGCGGGACTGCCAGATTGAGTTCGAGAACGAGCCAGTAGACCACTGCCGCGACGGCGGCGCCGTGGGTGTCGATCATCCGCGTCGCACAGAACGCACCGGCGACGGCCGCCAGAATCACGGTGTAGACGACTGCTTTGGTGCTGTGAAAGAACGCGACATAGCCGCCGACGATGGCCAGCGACGTGCATGCCAACAGCCCGATCGCTGGATCCGGTTGAAGGGGCGCGTCGATCGCGACGACCGCGCCGGCGATCGCCGCCAGTGACAGCGACTCGAAGCGGCTGGGCCACCGCCGCACCCACAATGCGGCATACGCCACACCGGTGACCGCGGCGACGACGCCGGCGATCATCGCCACCGCCGCGGAGCGGGTCGGCGTGCTGACCAGCGCGACCGATATCAAGACCAATGCGCCCGAGATCATCGTCATCAGGACGCGCATCGCGACCCCTAGCCCGCGAGCGCGCAGATAACCGGTCAGCCAGTCGAACTGGTCAGGTTGCCGCCACCAGCGCACCGTGAAGCGCCACACCCTGCGCGGACGGGAATCGCGATTGGCTTTCACATGACCCCCTATGCGGCGATGTCCACCGCAGTTGCTCGCTGGCCCGTGATCGATCATGGACAACCGTCGGTCTAACCGCGCCACAATGCCCAATATCGTCAGGGGCCTCGTGCCGGGAGCCGAAGTACGTGCGCCCGTCGACCAGCCATCTGGCGCTCGAAAGGTTCAGCGCTCGATCGGGCCTGCGCGGTCAACACGATCTCGACTATTGGCGCCAACCGCGGTGCCGACAAGGGCAGAAAGGCCTCTTCGGTGAAGGCCGTCGACATCAAGCAAGTGATCACCGCGTGTTCAGTGGGGTCATGCAAACGGCCCCCGGAGTTTCCTCCGGGGGCCGTTTCGCTTAGTAGCGGGGACAGGATTCGAACCTGCGACCTCTGGGTTATGAGCCGGCCGGTTGCGGTCTCGCACTTCCAAATACGTCGCTGACGTGCAGTTCGGCTGCGTTGGTGCGTCCTGTGTGTAACGCGGTGTCGATGCGGTCGGCTCTGTTGCGCACGGTTTCGTTCACAAATCCGTTCACAGATCCATGCGCATCAAAGCCCCCTCCCGTCCCCTTGAACCTGTGGCCATTTACTTCCCAGACCTCGGTTCCGACACGACGGTCACCCCTGCGGGTTCAAGCTGTTCTGGAAGAACGTGGCCAAGGTGTCGAACGGAATCAGGTCGACGCGGTCGTAGAGGTCAACGTGGCCGGCTCCGGGGATCATCACCAGTTGCTTGGGTTCGGCGGCGAGTTGGTAGGCCTGCTCGCTGAACTCGCGGGAGTGAGCCTGATCGCCGGTGATGAACAGCATGGGACGTGGGGAGATCGTCTCGATCTCTTCGAACGGGTAGAAGTTCATGAACCGGACGTTGCTGCTCAGCGTGGGTTGGGTGCTGGTGGCCGGGCTGTTGCCCCGGGCGGTGCGGTAGAAGTCGTAGAATTCGCGGTCGATCGGCGTCGACTGGTCGGTGAGTTCAAACGGTGTGCCGCCGATGTATTCGGTTTCTCCGCCGGCGAATTCGACATCACGCTGCTCGGCTGCCTGGGCGAGGGCCTGCTGTCGCTGCTCGGGGGTCATCGAGCCGCGCAGGCCATTGCGGTTGACGCCGCCCATGTCGTACATGCTCACCGTCGCCACGGCCTTGATGCGGGGGTCGATCTTGGCGGCGCTGACGACGAAACTTCCACTGCCGCAGACGCCGAGGGCGCCGATACGTTCGGGATCGACGAAGGACTGGGTGCGCAGGTAATCGACGGCGGCACTGAAGTCTTCGGTGTAGACGTCGGGGGCCACCAGGTTGCGGGGTTCACCTTCACTCTCACCCCAGTACGACAGATCCAGGGACAGCGTGACGAAGCCCCGCTCGGCCAGCTTGGTGGCGTAGAGATTGGCGCTCTGCTCCTTGACCGCTCCCATGGGGTGTCCGACGACCATCGCGGGATTCGTCGTGTTGCGGTCCATGTCGTTGGGCACGAACAGATTTCCGGTCACGTTCATTTGGTACTGGTTCTTGAACGTCACCTTCTCCACGGTGACCCGGTCACTGGTGTAGAAGTTGTCCGCACCGTTGGATGTGTCCCCGGCGGCGAGACTGGTCGCTGGTTGAGTCGGCGACGGCGACGACGTTGCGGTGCTTCGTTCCGCGGGGGTGCATGCCGCGGTGGCCAAGATGCCGAGTGCGACCGCGCCGCCGGCGAACTTCATCAGTCCGCGACGGCGGCTGCCGTCCCCTCGGGTCGTCGTCCTCGTCGTCTCCGGTGCCGTATTCATCTCAGTTCTCCAAGGTGGTTGGTGCGGGAGGACAGCTGCCATGCCGTCCCCATCGCTATTCAGGGAACACGGCCGCGCGTTGGCCTGGGAGTCTCTGATGAAGGGTGTATCGATAGTGCATCCCACATCGACAGCCATCCTCGTACCGTGGGTGACATGGATAACCGTGCCGAGGTCCGCGAATTCCTGATGTCGCGTCGGGCGAAAATCACGCCGCAGCAGGCGGGCTTACCCGAGTACGGCAACCGCCGAGTCCCAGGACTGCGCCGCGGGGAGGTGGCCTCACTGGCCGGCGTCAGCATCGAGTACTACAGCAAGCTCGAACGCGGCGGGCTCGCCGGTGTTTCGGCGTCGATCCTCGATGCCATCGCCCGCGCGCTACAACTCGACGACGCCGAACGGGCCCATCTGTTTCACCTGGCGCACGCCGCTGACGGCACCAGTGCAGGCATGCGCCCACGACGACGGCCCGCCAACCGCTGGACCCCGAGGCCCAGCCTGCAATGGGCCCTCGACAAGTTCACTGCCCCCGCCATCGTCCGCAACGGCCGGATGGACCTGCTGGCTGTCAATCATCTCGGCCGCGGCATGCATTCGTCGTTGTACGACAGCGATCCCACCCGGCCCCCGAACTTCGCGCGCTTCACCTTCCTGCACGAGGATTCGCGCCGCTTCTACCCGCACTGGGACGAGGCCGCTGACATCTGCGTGGCGATCCTGCGCACCGAGGCGGGCCGCGATCCCCACGACGGTCTGCTCCAAGATCTCGTCGGTGAATTGTCCACCCGCAGCCAGGATTTCCGCCGACGCTGGGGTGCCCATGACGTCCGAACCCACGGCGCAGGGGCGAAGTCCTTCCATCACGACGTCGTCGGAGACCTGGAGCTGTTCTACGAGAGCGTCGACATGATCTCCGATCCCGGGTTGACGCTGACGCTCTACGTGGCCGAACCCGCCTCGCCGACCGCGCACGCACTGGACCTACTCGCGTCGTGGACCGCCGAGCAGCTGCCCGACGCTGCCGTCGTCGAAGAAATTCGGAGGTTGACATGAGACTGCCGGCTCGACATCAAAGCCGATGGCCGACCGTCCTGCGCACCGCCGCAATCGTTCACCTCGCATGTAGCGCAATGGTTTTGGCATCGTGCGGTGGGCAAGCGGAACGCGACGAGACCACCTCTGCCACAGCGGCTGACACCGGCTCAGCAGAAGGATCGGCCGCTCCGACAAGTGCGTCACCCGACACTGCGCCGCAGTTTCGCGTCGTGATTGGTGACACCACGCTGACCGGACGCCTCTTCGACAACGCCACTGCTCGAGACTTCGCATCGCAGCTGCCGATGACTCTGACTTTCGCCGATCTGCACGGTCTGGAGAAGGGCGCACCACTGCCCCGCAAACTGACGGTGGACGGAATGCCGTCGGGCGATGACCCACAGATCGGCGATCTGGGCTACTGGGCACCCAGCGGCAACCTGGTGCTGTACTACGGCGACGTCGGCTACTGGACCGGCATCATGCGCATCGGCCACCTCGACGGTGACATGCAGGCCGTCGCCGATCAGTCCGCCGATTTCGACGCGACCATCGAGCTCGTTCAGTAGAGCCACCGCAGAGCCTTCACGTGCCGCAACGCCGTGAACCGGTGCTGCGTTGCCCCGTGTTCTAGTCGAAGGGTGCCCTGCCGGTACACGCACAACTAAGCACTCCCTGCCGAGAAGCTCGGCGAGTTGAATATGAATCCGAAAGGGCGTCGCCGCGCGACGCTAACCGATACGGCGCTGCCGCATCCCAATCCCGAGGTCCTATGAAAAGCTCTGCCACCACTGATGTTATTGCGCCCGAACAGGACAACGGCCGCCTGCCGTTAGCAGCTCTGCTGATCCTGGCGTTGATGGGATTCGTCCTCATCGCGTCGGAGACCATGCCGGCCGGGCTCCTTCCACAAATCGCCGCGGGCATGAACATCGCCGAAGCCACCGCTGGGCAGCTGGTCAGCGCCTACGCGTTGGGCACTGTGATCGCGGCCATTCCGCTCACCGCCGCGACTCGTGGGCTATCGCGCAAACCCCTTGCAGTGTTCGGCATGCTCGGCATCCTGGCCGTCAACGTGATCACCGCGGTATCCCCGGTAATCATGCTGTCACTCGGGGCGCGATTGTTCGCCGGCGCGTGCTCGGGTCTGCTGTGGGGGATCCTGGCGGGCTACGCCCGGCGCATCAGCCCGCCAGAGCTCGCCGGACGCGCGTTGGCCATCGCCTCGATCGGTGTCCCCGCAGGCCTGGCATTCGGTACACCGTTGGGGTCGTGGATCGGGTCGACGTTGGGTTGGCGGTACTCGTTCGTGACGCTATCGGTTCTCGCGTTCGTCACAGTCGTCCTGGCGGTGGTCTATGTGCCCGATGCACCGGGTCAGCGCGCAACCTCACGTATATCCGTGATCAAGGTGTTCACTCTGCCCGGTGTCGCCAGCATTTTGGCAGTGATCTTTGCATGGATGTTGGCGCACAACACTTTCTACACCTACATCGCGTCCTACCTGAGGTTCGCCGATGTCGGACTCTCCACTCAAGTGGCCCTGGTCACCTTCGGTGTGGCCGCAATCGTCGGCGTGTGGATCACAGGTCTGCTGATCGACCGCGCCCTGCGGCTGTTGGTGCTGACCAGTATCGCGTCCTTCGTCGTGGCCGGGGTCGTCTTCGCAGTGGCCCATCAATCGTTGGCGGCCGTCCTGGCTGCGATAGTGCTCTGGGGCGTGGCCTTCGGTGGTGCAGCCACGCAGCTTCAGACAGCGATGGCCGAGACCAGCGGTGAGAACGCCGACGTCGCGAATTCACTTGTGGGGGTGGCATTCAACATCGCCATCTTCGGCGGCGGCGTCGCCGGTGCAGTGCTGATCACCGTCAATGACGGACTGGCATTGCCGACCGTGATGATCGCGTGTGCCGCTGGCGCCTTCTGCATCGCGCTCGCCGCTCGCCGCTCCGGCTTTCCGCGCCGGCCCCGTACGGGACAAGCCCTTGCCGCGGAAGTAGGAGCAAAGCGGGCTCTCTAATCCAGGTGAGCGACGACGTGGGAGGATTCCCAGTTCGGCCGACCTCATCACGGCTGGCTATTAGCCTCCCTGATGCGCGAGGGCGGTTGGCCGACGGCGGAACTCGATAGCGAGAAGGCGAACGTCAAGTCGCTACGCTTAAGACGTCTTGGGGATCGGGATGCCGTGCAGCACGCCCATCCGCTCGAAGTGCCCGTAGATGCGGTCGGCGTGCGCGGCGAAGTCGGGTGACTCGGCCAGCGCGATGGGTCTCGGCCGGGGCAGATCGACGACGATCTTATCCATGACCTCCCCCCGGGTTGGGGCTCGTCACCAGAATTAGGCGATCGCGGGATTCAAATGTCGTCGACGCGGCCACCTCTGGGCTCGTAAGCGCGATCTGCCAAAGTCCTAGGCTGTGTCATCCAAGTCCTCCGGATGGCGTCGAACCTAGGGGTGCAGGGTTGGGGAACAGAGGGGCGGGCCGATCTATCGGTCGATCCGCGTCTGATCTAGATGAAGACTGACCATGAAGTAGGGCGGCTCGTTGGCCGCGTTGACGCGCGGGCCTCTTACGTACTGTCCGCCGGCAGTTGTCTCACATTGATGTCCACTATTCAGGTCTCGGAACGCGTCGCAATGAATGCGTACCCGGAAGCGACTTGACCCTCGAACTTCCCAACGCGGGTCTGCGCCGTCCGGCTTACTCCGCGACCTGCACGCGGAAGTCTCCGCGCTGAACGTGCATGTGCCACAGTCGGTCGGCCAGCGCGGCGGGCGCGTACAGCGGGTCACCCCCGCCGATCGCGCCGGGGATGATGAGTTGGCCGACGTGGATACCCTGCGGCGCAAGGGCTTCGTGCAGCATCTGTCCGTAGGCGGATTCGCCTGCGAATGCGACCGAGGTGCCTGCGACGTTGCCGTTCGGCGTCGCGGCGCTGGACCCGTTGACGAACAGGATGGTTCCCGCGCCTTGCGCCGACATATCAGGGAGCACCTCTCGTAGGGCGAATGCCGGGCCGAGAATTGAGAACCGCGCCGCCGCAGCAAGATTGTCCGCCGTGGTGTCCAGTACCGGTCGCAGAAACTCGGGACTTGGTACCGGGCTGTACTGCAGCACGGTTATCGGGCCTGAATCGGCCTTGGCGCGCTGAAGTGCCTCGGCCAGACCTTGCCCGTCCTGAACGTCGGCCGCGTAGCCGCGGGCTTCAACACCGTCTGCCTTGATTTCGGCGGCGAGCCGGTCGACGTTTTCCTGGCTACGCGATATCAGTGCGACAGCGAATGCCTCGCGTCCGAACCGGCGAGCCACGGCGGAGCCGAGCCCGCGGCCGGCACCGACGATGGCAATGGTGTTCATTGCGTTCCTTTCCGAACAGTGCGTTCTTGGATCCATAGGAGCCAAGCGGGACGAGATACAGTGCGGCGACGGTGAACTCCGTCGCGCCCATCAGGACCGTGCCCGCGGCCAGCACGTAGACCAGCAACGGCAGCCTCGCGGCGGCTCGGAATCGCGTTGGGCGGTTGCCGCTATACCGTCAGCAGCACTTTCACGGCGCGGCGTTCATCCATTGCCTTATAACCCTCAGCGGCCCGGTCCAGCGGCAGGGTGAGGTCGAAGACCTTGCCGGGATCGATTTTGCGTTCCCAGATGAGTTGGATCAGCTCGGGCAGGAACCGGCGCACCGGGGCGGGTCCGCCGTGCAGATGGACACCGGAGAAGAACAGTTCGTCAGCGGGAAGCGTGACATCGTGGGTGACGCCGACGTAGCCGACGTGCCCGCCGGGGCGGGCTGACCGGATTGCCTGCATCATCGATTCCTGGGTACCGACCGCCTCGACGACGCTGTGTGCGCCGAGACCACCGGTGAGTTCCTTGATGTTCGCCACGCCGTCGTCGCCGCGCTCCTCGACGATGTCGGTCGCGCCATAGAAGCGCGCGAGCTCTTGCCGGTCGGCGTGCCGCGACATCGCGATAATGCGTTCGGCACCAAGCTGTTTCGCTGCAAGCACGGCCATCAATCCGACCGCACCGTCACCGACGACGACGGCCGTTTTGCCCGGGCCGGCTTCCGCGGCCACCGCACCGAACCATCCGGTGCCCAGCACATCCGATGCAGCCAGCAGCGACGGAACGAGCTCCGGGTCAGGTTGGCCGGGGGTGGCCACGAGGGTGCCGTCGGCAAGGGGCACGCGCGCGAGTTCAGACTGGGTACCGATCGCGGCACCCATCAGGACAGCATGCACACATCGGCTCTGGTAGCCCGCCTGGCAGATCTCACAGGTGTTGTCGGAGGCGAAGAACGAGCCGACGACGAAGTCGCCGACCTTGATTGTCTCGACCTCGGCGCCGATCTGCTCGACGACCCCTACGTACTCGTGGCCCATCACCTGATGCTCGGCGGCCTCGATACCGCGGTAGGGCCAGAGGTCCGATCCACAGATGCAGGATGCGGTGAGCCGGATAATGGCGTCAGTGGGCTCTTCCAGAATCGGGTCCTCCCGCTCCTCGACCCGTACGTCGCCTGCGGCTTGCATGATGACTCCGCGCATGGCGTAGCTCCTTCACTGTTGATGTGACTTCGGTGTTCAGCTCACCCGAAGTACTGGTCGTCGGTGACGTGCTCCATCCAGTCGACGGGACGGCCGTCGACTGTCGCTTGAATGGCGATGTGGGTCATTGCCACGTTCTCCTCGGCGCCGTGCCAGTGCTTCACTCCCGGCTTGGTCCAGATGACGTCGCCGGGATTGATCGGCTGCTTCGGCCCGCCCCACTCCTGAACCCAGCCGGTTCCTGCGGTGACGATGAGCGTCTGCCCGCCGGGATGCGTGTGCCAGGCAGTACGTGCGCATGGAGTAAAGGTCACCTCGGCGGACCCGAAGGTCCGGTCGTCGTTGGGGTTGAACAACGGCTTGACGGTGACCTCACCCGTGAACGTTTCTGCAAGGCCGGGCGTCGCCGGCCGCGATTCCGCGGTCGAGACCTCCACACCGTCGTCAGCCCCGGCCGGGGTCGCCTTCAGCAGGACGATGGGCACGGCAGCGGCTATCAGCATGGCCATCGACATCACGCGTTTCACGATGTCCACTCCTCTCAGATAGGTAGTCCCCTCCACCATGGCGCGGTGACTTCGCGCGTGGCAGTGACTGGCTACCCATGTACTGGCAGGGCACCCCACGAGGCCCCATCCGGTCCTAGCCTGGGAATGTGGACAGCAAAAGTGACATCCGCGATTTCCTGGTAACGCGGCGCGCCAACATCACCCCTGAGCAGGCGAACCTGCCCACGCACGGCAAGCGGCGCGTGCCAGGCCTGCGGCGCGAGGAGGTGGCGGCACTTGCCGGTGTCAGCGTCGACTACTACAACCGCCTGGAGCGCGGGAACCTGTCCGGGGTATCGGATTCGATCCTGGAATCGATCGCGAGCGCGCTGCGGCTCGACGAGGCCGAACGCCTGCACCTGTTCCACCTGGCCCGCGCGGCAAATGCCAGCCCTCTCGCGCGGCGCCCCGGCAAGCGCCCGCATCTGAGCGCAAGCCTGCACAGGGTTTTGGACGGCATGTCCGACGTGGCGGCGATCGTCCGTAACGGCCGCATGGATCTGCTCGCTGCCAACACCTTGGGTCGTGCCCTGTATTGGCCGGCCTACGAATTCGAGCCCCGCGGCACGAACCTGGCACGATTCGCGTTCCTGTGCCCGGCCGCAAGGGACTTCTACCCCGATTGGGACGGCGCGGCGAACGTCGCCGTGGCCCTGCTGCGCACTGAAGCCGGCCGCAATCCTCACGATCCGGATCTGATGGCACTCGTCGGGGAACTCTCCACCTGCTCGACGGAGTTCCGCACCCGGTGGGCGGCTCACAACGTCCGCACGCACTACAGCGGCAAGAAGGTATTTCGGCATCCGGCGGTCGGCGAGCTGACTCTCGCCTACGACGTGATGGACCTGCCGGACGGTGGAAGTCTGTCGCTGACCGCATACACCCCCGAACCCGTGTCACCGTCGGCTGACGGCATGCACCTGCTGGCCAGTTGGGCGGCAACGACGTTGGCCCAGAAAAACTCCCGCTCCCGCAGCGACGCCGCCGAGCCGTAGCCTCCCCGAGGGGCGTACTGCCAGTACATGGGTTGGCAAGTCCTGTCTGGCTCGTCGATGTGGTGGTTGTCTTGAGAAGGTGAGCGAAGACAGCAACGGCACGCCCCCTTCCGGCACCAGCTCGCCGAGGATGAACCGCCGCACCTTCGTCGCCGCATCGGCCGCGGTAGGCGGAACCGTTGCGGCGTTGAGTGTGGTGCAGGGTTGCTCCGAAGACGGGGAGACACCCGCCTCCGAATCGACGACCGTGACGTTGAGCATCAACGGCGAGTCGCGCGATGTAGACGTCGACAACCGCACCTCGCTGCTGGACATGCTGCGCGAGCGCGTCGGTCTCACGGGCACGAAGAAGGGCTGCGATCAGGGCGCTTGCGGGGCGTGCACCGTCTTGGTCGACGGACAGCGGGTGTTGGGCTGTCTGACTTTGGCGGTGATGACCGACGGGGCCGAAGTCACGACAATCGAAGGCCTGGAGCGCAACGGGCGCTTGCATCCGTTGCAGCAGGCATTCATCGACGATGACGGCTTCCAGTGCGGCTTCTGCACGTCCGGACAGATCATGTCCGGCATCGGCTGCATCCGCGAAGGACGCGCCACCTCATCGGAACAGATACGAGAAGCTATGAGCGGCAACATCTGCCGCTGCGGGGCCTACACAAACATCGTGACTGCCATTGAGCGCACCGCTTCGCAGAGAGGGGTGTAGACGTGCATCCGTTCACGTTCAGCACCGCAGCCGACGAATCCTCTGCACTCGACGCGGGCGTCTCTGGGGCTCGGTACATCGCCGGCGGCACCACCCTGGTCGACCTGATGCGCCAGACCGTCGAGCGGCCCGACCGGCTCGTCGATATCACCGGTCTGCCCTACGGCGACATCGACCTCAATCGTGATCGACTCCGAGTCGGATCGCTGGTGCGAATGTCCGCACTGGCCGACCACCCCGGCGTGCGCGAGGGCTTTCCCGTCATCGCAGAGTCACTGCAACTGAGTGCCTCCGGGCAGCTCCGGAATATGGCGACCATCGGAGGAAATCTGATGCAACGGCCCCGCTGCCTTTACTTCCGCGACGTGTCGGCGGCCTGCAACCGCCGTTCCCCCGGCGCGGGATGTGCCGCGATCGGAGGGCGCAACCGTGCGCTCGCCATCCTCGGCACCAGCGACCAGTGCGTCGCGACGCATCCCTCTGACCTGGCCGTCGCCCTGACGGCTCTCGATGCGGTCGTCGTCACCACCACACCCAAGGGGGAACGGCGCATCGACATCGCCGACTTCTTCCGCCAGCCCGGCGACACACCTGACCGCGAGCACCACCTCGAACCAGGACAGCTCATCACCGCCGTCGAAGTCCCGGCCCGGCCCGACACGCGACGGTCCGGCTATCTGAAGGTGCGTGACCGGGCATCCTACGAGTTCGCGCTGTGCTCCGCCGCCGTCGCGATGGAGGTCGTCGGTGGTGTCGTTCGAACTGCCCGCGTCGCCGTCGGCGGCGTCGGCACCGTCCCGTGGCGGCTGCCCGCCGTGGAGCAGCGGTTGGCCGGCCGCCCGGCCAACGACCACACTTGGCGAAGCGCCGCTGCAGTTGCCGCCGATGGCGCTAAGCCTCTGTCCGAGAATGGATTCAAGGTAGAACTCCTCAAACGCACCGTACAGCGCCAACTCTCGACCGTGGCGCGGCTCGCGTGACCCGCCCGCTACCCGCCGCCGCACCGTTCGCCGGTCAGCCCCTGACCCGCGTTGACGGACGTCTCAAAGTTACCGGCCAAGCCCGCTACGCCGCGGACAACCCGGTACCGGACCACGTGCATGGCGTCCTGGTGTGCAGTACCGTCTCTCGCGCCGCTGTCGACGGCATCGACACCGACGCGGCTACCGGTCACCCCAACGTACTTAGCGTGATCACCGAATTCGACAGTCTGACATTGCCTTACGACATAAAACGTGTGTCGTTCTACGGCCAGCCGCTGGCGATCGTGATCGCAACCTCGCTCGAGGCCGCAATGTACAGCGCCACCCTTGTCTCCGTGCGATACCGCGACGAGTCGCAGAGCACCGACTTCGATTCCGCGGAACGCCGACCGAGCCCGAAGAGCCCGGAGTACACACGCGGAAACCCCCAGGCTGCGCTAAATAGCGCGCCCGTCGCCGTCGACGCCACGTATTCGATCGCCCGTAACTACCACAACCCCATGGAGATCCCGGCGACGATCGCCGCCTGGGACGGTGACCGACTCACGGTGTGGGACAAAGTTCAAGGGGTGCACTATTCGGCCGACGCCTACGCCGAAGCGTTCGCTATGCCCGCCGACCGAATTCGCGTGATCTCGCCATTCGTCGGCGGTGCGTTCGGAAGCGCGGGAGAGACCTGGCCGCATCAGTTTCTCGCCGCCCACGCGGCCCGACTGATGCGGCGCCCGGTCAAGTTGTCGCTCACCCGTCCGCAGATGTATGCCGCGATCGGCTATCGGCCCGCCAGCCGGCAGCGGGTGGCCATTGGCGCCGACCGAGACGGTCGGTTCACGGCCACCATCCACGAAAGCGAGGTGGAGGTATCCCGGTACGGCGACTACGAGGACTCACCCACCGAGGGAACCCGATTCCTGTATCGCTCGCCGGCATTCCGCGCGACGGCCCGCGTCGTGCCGCTCGACGTCAGCGAGCCGACCTACATGCGCGGACCCGGTGCAGTGACAGGTGCCTTCGCGCTGGAGTGCGCGATCGACGAACTCGCCGAACAGCTTTCGATTGATCCGATCGAGCTGAGGCTTCGCAATGAGCCGGCACAGGACGACAGCAAGGATCTGCCGTTCTCCACCCGTCGGCTCGCCGACTGTTTCCGCCAGGGTGCGCAGGCGTTCGGGTGGTCGCGCCGCAATCCGCAGCCTCGGACCCTGCGAGAAGGCGACTTTCTCATCGGCATGGGAATGGCGGCTGCGCTGTATCACGTCGTGCGCAATGAGTCATCGGCATCGGCACGAATCAATGCCGATGGCACCGTCGACGTCTTCGCCGCGGCCAGCGACATCGGCCCTGGCACGTATACGTCGATGAGTCAGGTGGCCGCCGACTCTCTCGGAGTGCCGATCCAACGGGTGCGGTTCCACCTCGGCGACACACGATTCCCCCGTGCCGCAGTGCAATACGGCTCACAGACCATGCTCAGCGTGGGCTCCAGCATCGCGCTGACCACCGGGATGCTGCGCGACCAGGCCGTCCGCCTCGCCGTGGTCGACCCAGGCTCGCCGCTGAACGGAGCACGTCTCACCGACGTCACCGTCACCGACGGTCGGATGCACCTGCGCGCCGACCCCTCGCGCGGCGAGACGTATCGTGACCTGCTGAGCCGCAGAGGTTTACGCACCTTGGATTCGCAGAGTACATATAACCCGGATACTGCCAACGAGCGATTCTCGATGCACTCTTATGGCGCGGTGTTCGCCGAGGTCGCCGTCGACGAACTCCTCGGGCTCGTACGCATTCGACGGATCTACGCAGTCTATGACGCCGGTCGCATTATCAACCCACGCCTGGCCCACAGTCAGGCCATCAGCGGGATGACGCAGGGCATCGGCATGGCACTGCTGGAGAACGGTGAGACCGACTACCGCGATGGCCGCATCGTCAATGCGAACCTGTCGGACTACCTGGTCCCCGTCAACGCCGACGTTCCGGCCTTAGAAGCCGCGTTCGTCGACACCCGCGACGACATCGCCGATCCCATCGGCGTCAAGGGACTCGGTGAAGTCGTCATGGTCGGTGTCCCCGGCGCCATCGCCAACGCGGTGTACAACGCCACCGGCAAACGCATGCGCGATCTACCAGTCACGATCGAGAAGATGCTGTAACACGCGGGACCATGCCAAGCGTTGCTGGCCGTTGTCTCTAGCTGTCGCGCTCACTGTTTCAGCCCGCCGGCTGCGACCGCGAGCTGGAACCGTTGGGCCGAGACCTATTAGATCAAGTCGTAAAGCCAACGGCGGAGTCCTGGCAGTCCCCCAGGGCACCTTCCGAAAGAGGTGCCCTGGGGCCGGATGATTACCTCACGTCGACGAACAGCACCCGGCCGACGGTTTCCAGGACGCGGCGGTCGCCCTGGGCGTCCCAGACGTATTCGCGGACAGGAGGTCCGGGTTGCACGGCCACCACTGACGCTTCGGACAGCGGTGTGCTGCTGAGGCGGTTGACGACGACGCGGTTGCCCTGCTCCTCCAGCTGGCCAATGGCGTCATGGGCGCTGCCCGCTCCGGCGGGCGCGGCCGCAGCGGGAGCAGCGGGAGCAGCCAGTCCCAAGACTGCGGCGGACAGTGCGGCGGCAGCTGCGGTAGCGAGGGTGAAATTCTTCATTGCGTACTCTTCTCTTTTCAGGTCCGATCCGTGCAGCGAATCGCGCGGCTCCGACTTGGTGGTGGGTCTTGTTCGTCTGACTGATTGGCGGCGACCGCGACGCCACTAGTCACGGAATGCATTGCGGTGTAACGCACATACCCCGGGTTGTTCCTCTTACTTGCCTTAAATTCATTTCAACGGCGCCATATGCAAGCTTGATCCCCAAATGAGGTGCCCTGTCAGTACCCGTATCTGTAAAGCACCTACGAATCGCTATCGCGGAAGCCGTGTTGGCGCCGATCACCAACTCAAGAAGGTCGCCCGCTGCCCGCAGCGGAGTTGTCGCCCCGACACGTCGCCGATTAGTCGATGCAGACCACCATGTCGGGGGCCGAGGAGGCCGCGGCGTCTCACGGGCCGCCGCCGTATTCGTCGGTTCTGCATCGTAGGTAGCACCAGCGACTAAGACCAGGAGCACCGCCGCGTGGGACGCGCATACACCAAACTCGGCGTCTGACTTTGCGCCTGGCGCCTGCTGCGGTGGCATCACAGTAACTTGTCGACGGATGGGCAGGTCGGTGACGCAGCGACCCGTGGCGTTGAACACGGCGTTGGCAATGGCTGCGGGGACGCCGACGGAGACGAGTTCAGCGAGACCCTTCACGCCCAATGGGTCAGTGATGAGGTCCTCGCCGGGAAGGAACTCCGCGTTTCGCCAGCGGCGAACATGCGTCCGTCGGTGACGGTGACTCGATCGGGACGCAGCCCAGAGAGCGGTGAACCCGGGTCGACGACCGCCGTGCGGATGAATCGGTCGCGCAGCATCGCAGCAGCGTTCATAACTCCAGAACCGACGCTGGCCATGGTCTGCGATCCGCCGTGGATAGGCGCCTGCGGCATCCGTCAGTCGCCGAGGGTGAACCGGACCCGCTGCATCGGTAACCCCAGCGCGTCGGCGGCCACCTGCGTCATCGACGTGTAGGTGCCTGGCCCCATGTCGCTAGCTCCGGTCGCCACGTCGGCGGTGCGGCTGCGAACGGCCGGACCCGCCAGGTCGTAGGGGTTCTCGTCGTGTGCAGTTCGACTTCCACGTCGAGAACACTGTCTGCACGGCGGCACCCCCCGGGATGCAATCCAACACCTGGCGATGTTCACCGCCGGGCCAATTGACCTAGCGATCCCGTCCCGGGAGAGCCAATTTGCGCCGCACAGGTCAACTGCTTCGATCCGCGACGGCCATGCGGCTCGCGCGACGACGCTGGTTCGTTCCCAAATCCGTTCACAACGTTCACAAACAAAATGGCCGCCAGTTTGCACTGGCGGCCATTCCCAGTGGTCAAAGACCACTGCTTTAGTAGCGGGGACAGTGTGGTGTTTCAGGACATCGGAATAGGGTGTCTCGCGACATCGGCATAGGCGTGTGGGCCAGTTTCGGCTGGTGTCGAAGGCTCGTCTGGTCATCACCGCTGTCCTCGTGGAGGGCCGCTCACAATCGCAGGTCGCCCGCGATTACGGCGTCTCCCAGAGCTGGATCTCGAGGCTGATCAAGCGCTATACCCTCGACGGCGACGCCGCGTTCGAACCCCGATCCCGGCGCCCCCACACCAGCCCAGGACGGCTCCCACAATCGACCATCGACCTCATCCTCGATCTACGTCGCACCCTCACCGGCAAAGGACTCGACGCCGGCCCCCACACCATCGCCTGGCACCTCGAACACCACCACCATCTACGCGTATCAACCGCGACAATCAGCCGCCATCTCACCCGCGCGGGCCTGGTCGAACCCACCCCACAGAAACGCCCGAAAAGCTCCTACATCCGCTTCGCCGCCACCCAACCCAACCAACGCTGGCAAGCCGACTTCACCCACTGGCGCCTCACACACGGTGTCGACACTGAAATCCTGTGCTGGCTCGACGACTGCTCCCGCCTAGCGATCTCTGTGACCGCCCACCGCCGCGTCACCGGCGCTATCGTCGTCGATGAATTCGCCAAAGCCGTTGCCCACCATGGCATCCCCTACTCCACACTGACTGATAACGGCATGGTGTTCACCACCCGCCTCGCCGGCGGCAAAGCCGGACGCAACGGCTTTGAAGCCGAACTCCACCGCCTCGGGGTCCACCAAATCAACTCCACCCCGCACCACCCCACCACCTGCGGGAAAGTGGAACGCTTCCACCAAACCCTCAAAAAGTGGCTCACCGGCCGACCCCGCGCCACCACCATCGCCGAACTGCAAACCCAACTCGATGCCTTCGTCGACGAATACAACCACCGCCGCCCGCACCGATCCCTGCCCCACCGAGCCACTCCAGCTGTGGTCTACACCAGCCGCCCCAAAGCCGACCCAGCAACCCGCATCGACACCCACAACCGCGTCCGCACCGACCGCGTCGACCAAGCAGGAGCCGTGACTCTGCGCGTCAACGGGCGGCTGCACCACATCGGCATCGGCCGCCACCACTACCGAACCCGCGTCCTCATCCTCGCCCAGGACCACCACATCACCGTCATCAACGCCGCCACCGGAGAAGTCCTGCGCGACTTCACACTCGACCCCACCAGGGACTACCAACCCACCGGCGCCCGCAAAGGCCCCAAACGGAAAAAACCGCGGACCTAAAGTAGGTCCGCGGCTATTCCGATGTCCTGCGACATCACATAGTAGCGGGGACAGGATTCGAACCTGCGACCTCTGGGTTATGAGCCCAGCGAGCTACCGAGCTGCTCCACCCCGCGACGGGTGAACGCTAGGTTACCGGGGTGGTCGGTAAGGCTCCAAATCGCCTGCTCATCGGCCCGAACGGACGGTGGGACACGGCTACGCCCGGATGACCTGGCCGGTCGCCAGCACGCCCGCCGGGTCGTAGCGGTCTGCCAGCGCCGCGAGCCAGTGCAGCGTGTCCTCGCTGTAGACCCGCGCCGCGCGGGCCTGGTCGTACGACGGCGCGAAGTTCGGCATCTGCCCGCCCGTCGACCACGGCGCGACGGCCGCAACCACCGCTGCGGCGTGCTCAGCGACCATCGCGACGATCTCGGGTGCGGCCACGCCGATCGTCGCCAAGCAGAACGCCGCGTCCCGATGACAGAACGCGCTGCGGTGCCGCGGTTCACGCGCCAACGCGCCGCCCAGCATCCGCAGTTCCACGATCGCCTGCGGCGAACCCGACCCGGGGCCCGCGACCGCGATCAGCGCGTCGACGGCTTCCGGCGTCAGCTCGGACAGCAGTGCATGGTTCTCGGTGACCGGCATCGGGTCCACCGGATCTGCATGCACCGCACCGATGGCCGCATACGGCATGACCCCGACGGTGTCCAGAAGCACAGGGGCAACCGCGCGCATCGGCGCCAACAGCCGCTCCCCCTCAGCCATGTCGCCGACCGCGGTGTACCGCACCGCCACCGTCATCGTGCCCGCCAAGGCTTCCGGCACACCCGGCAGCGGCGGCAACTGCTGAATCGCCAGCGACGTGTTCACCGACTCCGGCAGGTCGGCACTCCAGGCCGACCACGCATGCAGCACCGCACCCGCGTCTGCACCATCGAAAAAGACTGCTCCGCCGTAGAATTCGGCGATCGGCAGCAGATCGATCTCGACGGCCGTCGCGATGCCCAACGTCGCCTTGCCGCCGCGCAGACCCCAGAACAGGTCCGCGTTCTCCTCCGGCGTTGCGCGCAGCAGCCGGCCCTCGCCCGTCACCACGTCGAACGAGCGCACATGGTCCGACGACAACCCCACCGTGCGCACCAGCGGCCCGATCCCGCCGCCGGTGAGGAATCCCACGACACCCACGCCGGGCGCCGACCCGCACAGCGGCGCCAGCCCGTGGGGCGTCGCGGCGTCCAGCACGTCCTGCCACCGCGCACCCGCCTCGACACGGGCGGTGCGATTCAGCACGTCGACCGTGCAGTGTTTCATCGCCGCGGTCTGCACCAGGATCGTCGTCGACCCGACGCCGACGGCACCGTGTCCGGTCGCCTGCACTGTGACGGTGAATCCGTGCGCCGCGGCGAATCGCACGGTCGCGGCCACATCGGCGGGCGACGTCGCCAGCACCACCGCGGCTGGGGTCACCGGCGCTGCCACATTCCACGGCACACAGCGCTCGTAGCCGGGCTCGCCCGGCAGCGCGACATGGGTGGCGACATGGTCGCGCAGCGTGCGCAGCACGTCGTCGCGCGTCACGTCGGTGGTCATCGTCATCGGAGTCCTCTCGTCAAGCCCTGGTGGCACGATGAGCATCACCGACGGTGCTTGGCGACGGCTTGGACCACGGCACCAAGCGAAATCCAAGTGTCACTGTCAGCGCGCTCGCTGGCCTTGAGCGCGCGCTGAGTGCACGGGTGTCAGGGCGTGTCAGTGTGCAGACGCGCGCGCTCGCCGGACAGGAGTCTCGCGGATCTGGCGACGCCGTGCATGCCGGCGCGCTCGGCGTCGACGGCCAGGGCAGACGCTGCCTCCGACCGCTGCGCCGACTCTTCCATCAGCTCACACTCGAGCAGGCGGCACCGCAGCAGCGTGGGCACTCCCCCGGTCTGCTCGGCCAGCTCACGCGCCGTGGCCAGATCAGCCCGCGCCTTGTCAGCGTCACCGAGGGCGACATGGAGCCGGGCCGTCGCCAGCGCCACCGGACCGGCCAGGCCGACCTGTCCGATCACCGCGATGCGCTCCCGGTGCGGCGTCAGCTGCTCGAGGAGGCGTTCGGCGAATTCGTCGAGACCATGGTCGGCCGCCAGATGCGCGAGAAGGGTTTGATGCCCCAGCGTGGTCCAGATATGGCCCCGGTCGGCGGTGTCAGACCATTCGCCGAGCATGGCCGTCGCCTCCATGCGCACGCCCGGGGTCGGCGTCATGGTCAGAAGCGCCGCGCGGACCACACCGACCATGCCCTGCCCGCCGGTCTTGGTGTCGGCCCGCAGATCAGCCCAACTCGGGTCCAGCGCTTCGCCGGTCTCACGGAGTAGCGACGCCGAGGCCAGCAGTCCGCTGCCGGCCTCGTACAGCTCGGTCTGCTCGTGCACGTGCGCTGCGGTGGCGTGGTGGCGCTGCGCCTCGGCGAAGTCACCGGTCCACATCGCCAGCACCGCCTCCATCCAGCGCAGCTGGGCGCGCAGCACCGGCAGCCGCAACTCCTCGCTGCCCGCGATGCCCGCGCGCAGATGCGCCCGGGTGCCCGCGATGTCCCCCAGGTACATCGCCGCCATCGTCGCCACCGAGTGGGCTATCACCGCATCCTCGCGAGAGCGACTGTGCCGCAACCCTTTCAGCTGCTGCACCCACGTCAGGATCTGCTCGCTGAGCGAACTCACACCGGAGTAGGTGATCAGCCGGCCGATGAGCACGTCGGCCAGAACGTCAATGTCACCGGTCTGTTCGGCCACCTCCTCGGCGCGCTGCAGCAGATCGGTGGCCACCCCCGGGTCCGGGTGGTAGCAGTGTCCGACGGCCAGCGCCGGCAGCACCCGCGCCGCCGCAGCCGGGTCGTCACCCGCCAGCGAAGCCGCCTGCGACAGCAGACCCAACAGCTCACCGGGATCACGCCCCGGCGCCAGCCACGGCCACCCGCCGCTGGCCCGCAACAGCGCGCTCGCCACCCGGCCCGCCGTCGCCGCACGCCCCGCCCGCACGGCCTCGCCGAGAGACCGCTGCACGCTGTCGAGCACCAATTGCCCTCGCCCGGCACGCGAATGTGCTTCCAGCAGTTCGACGGTCAGCGCGTCACGCTCGGTGTCGTCACGCGCCGACGCAGGCAGCCGGTCGTAGGCGTCCAGCGCTGCCTGCCACCACCGCGCGGCGATGTCCGAACTCCATTGTGCCGTCGCCTGTTCGGCCGCCAATCGGCAGGCCCGCACGACGACCGCCGGCTCCACCAGTGGCTGCGCGGCGATCAGATGCTGCGCCCGCCGGGTGGGTGCGTCGGGTTCGGAACTGTCGGCCAGGACGTCGGCGACCTTGGCGTGCAACCGTTGTCGACGCAAGGCAGGGATTCCGGCAAGCAATTGATCGCGCAGCAGGCCGTGGGCGAACTCGTAACCATCGGTGGTGTGCGCCGCGATGACGATGCGCTCGTCGGCCGCCTCGTCGAGGTGGTCGGCGAGCGTGTCGAGGTCCAGCCCTGTTGCCGCGGCGAGCACCGGGACCGCGGAGGCGTCGATCACGTCGCCGATCACCGCGGCGGTACGCAGTACAGCTATCACGGCCGGGTCGAGAGCCGCGAGCCTGCGGTCGAGCACCGACCGCACGGCCCGGGGGATCTCGTTGGCCGCCCGCTCATCCCGCGGCAACCGTGCATACTCGGAGACGAAAAAGGGATTGCCGCCCGTGCGGGCGGCGAGCTCGGCGGCCTCGTCGGCCGTGACGGGATCCTCGGCCACCACATTGGCCAGCGCCGCAACGTCTTCCGACGACAACGCGGGAACCGCGATGTGTCGGTTGTCATCGCCGCGCGCCACCGTGCTCAGCAGCCGCGCCACTTCCGCGGCGTGCTCACCGTCACGCACGGTCAGCACCACCAGCACGCGACGATCCCGCAGCGCGCTGGCGATGTAGGCCAGGCAGCTCGCCGACGCGGTGTCGGCCCACTGCACGTCGTCGACCACGACGGTCAACTGTCGCGGCGCATCTTCCAGGAGCGACTGAACCCGCTCGTAGACAAGGAATCTCGCGGTGTCCGGGTCGGCGTGCGGAGGGACCCGCAGCGCGTCGTCCGGGTCGGCGCCCAGCGCGCGCACCAGCTGACGCATCGGCCACCACGGCGGAGTGGCACGCTCGTCGGGGCAGTTGACCCACACCACCTCACCACCGCCGGCCGCAGCCATCGCGCCGACCTCTTCGGCCAACCGCGTCTTGCCGATCCCCGGCGGGCCCGAGAGCACCAGCCACCGCGTCGCGCCCGCCGCCACCCGGGACAGCATCTCACCCGCGCGGGACAGTTCCCGACGCCGACCCACCAGCGGTGACCGGGCGGGCACCTCGGTGGGCGGCGCAGCGTCATGGGTGGCCGGTGCGGGTACCGGAATCGTCGCTGCGCCGGTCCATTCCGCGGGGCGCGGCCAGCCCGCCAGCTCCGGCGCCTGACGCAACACCGCGGTCTGCAGCTCCCGCAGCTCGCGTCCCGGCTCCAACCCCAGCTCGTCGTCGAGGCGCTGGGCGTGGCGCGCATACGTGTCCAGCGCGTCGGCGGTACGTCCGGCCCTGTACAGCGCGAGCATCTGCAGCCGGCATCCACGATCGGCGAACGGGTCCAGAGTCCGCAGAGCCGCCGACTCGGTCACCGCAGCCCCCACCCTGCCGAGCGCGAGCAGCGCGACCACCCTGTTGGCGATGCACTCGATCCGCGTTTCGGCGAACCGTGCGGCCTCATCGCGCAGCCACGGTGCGTCGGCCATGTCGTCGAGCAGGTTGCCGCGGATCAGCCCCAGTGCGGAATCAGCGGCCGCGGCCGCCGTCTCCCAGTCCTCTGCCTCGATCGCGGCACCGGCCCGGTGGCAGGCACCCGTGAAGACCGCGAGGTCGATGCTGTTCGGATCGACGTCGAGGACGTACCCGGGGGGACGACGCACGATCGGCTGCGACACTGAGGCGGCCATCTGCGTCTCGGCCGACCCGCCACGCAGAGCCCGCCGGAGGTTCGAGACATAGGCCTGCAGGCTCGCCGTCGCACTGGCCGGGACATCATCTCCCCACACCGCGTCGACGAGCCGGTCCACCGAGACCACCCGGCCTGCGGCCAGCGCCAGCATCGCCAGGACCACCCGTTGCTTGGGTGGACCGATGTCCACCGGGGTGTTCCCGTCGGCCACCTCGAGGGGGCCGAGCAACCGATACTGCACCGGCCCAGTGGTTACGGGGCCGACTTGTATTCGCTCACCGCGTCGTCGAGGCGTTGCAGCGCCTCGCCGTACCTCGCGAAATCACCACTGCGCTGCGCCTCCTGGAGTGCGTCCAGGGCGGTGTTGACCTGTTCCAGCGCAGCCGATTTCGCCGCGGAGAGCTGCGTCGGGCCGGTGGGCGGCACGGCCACCGGGACCTCCGGCCGGTTCTGCGGAGCCTGACCCGGCTGATTGGGCGGCGCGGCGGCCGGTGGCTGACCCGTCTGCGGGCGCGTCTGTGGTTGTGCCGCGGGGCTGTCCCCCGTCGGTGCCGGACCTGTGGCGGTGGCGTCGGCACCCGGACCGAACAGATCGGTCAGGGCGTCACGCACCGTCGGGCCGTAGCCGATCTTGTCGTTGTACATCATCGCCACACGAATCAGACGCGGGTAGGACGACGCTGCATCGCTGGCACCCGGCGAGGCGTACACCGGTGCCACATAGAGCAATCCGCCCTGCCCCAGAGGCAGCGTCAACAGATTGCCCCACCTGATGCGGTTCTGGTTGTCGCGGCCGATGACACCCAGGTCCTGGCTGACCGCGGTGTCGGTACTGATCGCGTTGAACGCCAGCTTCGGGCCGTTCACCTGACCCGGAATCGTCAGCACCGTGATCTTGCCGTACGTGTCGGGATCGGAACTGGCGCTGATGTAAGCCGCCAGGAAGTCACGTCGGAACCGGTTCATCGCACTCGTCAACTGGAACGATGTCGAATTATTGTTCTCAGCAAGGTTTTTCGCGACGATGTAATACGGCGGCTGGTAACTGCTCGCGGTCGGGTTCGGATCGAGAGGCACGTCCCAGAAGTCCGACGTCGAGAAGAACGTCACCGGATCGTCGACGTGGTACTTGGCGAGCAGCGCCCGCTGCACCTTGAACAGGTCCTCGGGGTAGCGCAGGTGCTCCTGCAGTTCCGGACTGATCTCACTCTTCGGCTTGATCGTGCCCGGGAAGACCTTCTCCCACGCCTGCAGCACCGGATCGGACTCGTCCTGCGCGTACAGCGTGACCGTGCCGTCGTAGGCGTCGACGGTGGCCTTGACCGAGTTGCGGATGTAGGACACCTGCTTGTCCGGCTGCAGCCGGTTCAGCGCCACCTCGTTGGAGTCGGTGGTCAGCGAGGACAGCGACGTCAACTCCGAATACGGGTAGTTGTCCAACGTGGTGTAGCCGTCGACGATCCACACCATCCGCTTGTTGACGATCGCCGGGTAGGTCGCGGTGTCGGTGGTCAGCCACGGCGCGACAGCCTTGACGCGCTCGGACGGATCGCGCTTGAACAGGATCTTGCTGTTGTTGTTGATGACGTTGGAGAACAGGAAGTTCCGTTCGGCGAACTTCGCGGCGAACACGCTGCGGTTGAACCAGTTCCCCAGCGGCACGCCGCCGGCACCGGTGTAGGTGTAGTTGCGCGTGTCGGTGTTGGTCTCGTAGTCGTACTCGCGGTCGGCGCCGTTCTTGCCGACGATCGCGTAGTCGTCCGCGGTGCTGGCGATCACCGGGCCGAAGTAGATCCGCGGCTGATCCAGCGGTGCCGGTCCGGGCGAGACCACCTCACCGTTGGCGCCGACCACGCTGGCGAGGAACTCCGGGTAGCCGCCGTTCTGGTTGGGGTCATTGGCCACGCCGCGCACCGTGTTGGCCGGTGACGCGATGAAGCCGTTGCCGTGGGTGAACACGGTGTGCCGGTTGATCCAGTCGCGCTGGTTGTCGATCAACCGGTCCGGATTGAGCTCGCGGGCGGCCACCACGTAGTCCCGCAGGTTGCCGTCGGCATCGGGATAGCGGTCCATGTTGAGCTGATCGGAGAAGAAGTAGAAGTTCTTGCCCTGCTGGAACTGCGTGAACGCCGGGGCGACGATGTTCGGGTCCAGCACGCGGATGTTGGACGTCGTGGCGCGGTCGGCCGCGACCTGCTGCGCGGTGGCCGGTGCGTTACCCGGGTAGTCGCGGTAGGTGACCGTGTCCTCCTGCAGGCCGTACGCCTGCCGGGTGGCCGCGATACTGCGACTGATGTATTCGCTTTCCTTCTGTGCGGCATTGGGCCGCACGCTGATCTGCTCGACCACCAGCGGCCAGCCCGCGCCCACGATCAGAGACGACAGCAGCAGCAGCACCACGCCGATCGCCGGGATACGCAGATCTCTCAGCACGATCGCGGAGAACACCGCGGCGGCACAGATCACCGCGATCGCCATCAGGATCAGCTTGGCGGGCAGCACCGCGTTGATGTCGGTGTAGCCGGCCCCGGTGAAGGGTTTACCGCCGCGGGTGTGGCTGAGCAGCTCGTAGCGGTCGAACCAGTAGGCCACCGCCTTGAGGAGCATCAGGACGCCGATCAGCGTGATCAGCTGGATGCGCGCCGCGCGGGACAGTGCGCCGGTGCGGCCCGACAGTCGAATCCCGCCGAACAGGTAGTGCCCCAACAGGTTCGCGATGAAAGCCAGGAAGGTCGCGACGAACAGGTAGGACAGCACCAGCCGGTAGAACGGCAGGTCGAACGCATAGAAACCGAGGTCGATGCCGAACTGCGGATCGGCGACCCCGAACGCGCCGCCGTGCAGGAACAGCTGAACCTGCTCCCAGTAGCTCTGCGCGACGAAGCCCGACAGCAGACCGATGAACGCGGGCACCCCGAAACCGATGAGACGCAGGCGCGACATCACCGCGGTGCGATACCGCGCGATCGGATCGTTGGGGCCCGCCGTCGGCACGAACACCGGGCGGGTGCGGTAGGCCAGCGCCAGCGCGGCGAACACGACCGCGCCGATCACCAACCCGACCACCAGGAAGATGAGCAGACGAGTGACGATCTGCGTGGTGAACACCGACCGGTAGCCGAGTTCGCCGAACCAGAGCCAGTCGACGTAGGCGTCGACCAGCCGGGGCCCGATCAGCAACAGCAGGACAACCACCAGAGAGATGGCGATCAGAATCCTGCTTCGCCGCGTCAGCTTCGGCATTCGCGCGGCCGGCCGCATACTCACTCGACTACTCCACTCTCGGATGTTCCCAGCGTTTGTCCAGTCACTCTACTGATCGAGATCATCGACCCGTCTCAGCAACGAGGAGGTTCGCCACCAGCGGAAAGCGTCCGCAGCCCGTCGATGGCATGGGTCAGGGTGTCCACCTTGATCAGCTCGATGCCCTTCTCGTCAGCAGACGTCGCCTCGTCGCAGTTGTCGGCGGGCACCAGGAAGACCGACGCGCCGGCATCCTTGGCCGCGGTGATCTTGTGCGTGATGCCGCCGATGGGGCCGACCTCGCCGTCGCCGGTGATGGTGCCGGTGCCCGCCACGAACTTCCCGTCGTTGAGGTCACCGGTCGTCAGTTTGTCGACCACCGCAAGGCTGAACATCAAGCCCGCAGACGGTCCGCCGATGTTGGCCAGGTTGAAGTCGATGGAAAACGGGGCCCACGGCGCGTCGAGCACATTGACCCCGAGGACACCGTGCGGACGGTCCGGCCGCGAGCCCAGCGTGATCTCGGCGATGCCGGCAGGCTCGTTCTTGCGCCGGTAGTCCACGACGACCTTCTGCCCCGGTTTGGTCGCCTGCACGATCTTGCTGAACTCCTCGAGGTTGGCCACCGGAGTGTTGTTCACCGCGTCGATCGCGTCGCCGGCCTGCAGCTTGCCCTTCGACGGACCCTTCTCGTCGATGCTCTGCACGGTGATCGCCATCGGGTACTTCAGGTAGGACAGCGCGGCGTACTCGGCGCTGTCCTCGGAGTTCCGGAAATCGGTGGTGTTCGCCTCGTCGATCTCCTCGCGCGACTTGTCGGGCGGATAGACGAGTTCGCGCGGGATCAACTGATCGCGACCCGAGGCCCAGAAGATCAACGCCTGCCCCAGTGTCAGCCCGTCCATCTGCGAGACCGTGGTCATGTTGAGGTGCCCGCTGGTGGGCTTGACGTCGGTTCCCTCGATGTCGACGACTTCCTTGCCGTCCACCTCGCCGAGCGTGTTGAACGTCGGCCCGGGCCCGAGCGCGACGTAGGGCACCGTCACCGTCGTCGCGAGCACACCGAACGCGATGATCGGCACGAGCGCCACGATCAAGGTGGCAATCCGCCTGTTCACGCCGTTCACAGTAGAGGCCACCGGCAGGTTCACTCTCAGCGTGACCCGCGTGCCCGCATCGACGCGCCGCGATGAGTACCGTTGGGGGCATGGCTGAACTGCCTTTCGGCTTCTCCCCCGGGGACGATCCTGAGCGCGACAAGAGCAAGAAGGACCCCGGCTCGGGCTCGGGTTCCAACGGCGGCCCCGGCGATCCGTTCGGCGGCGCGTTCCCCGGCGGCCAGTTCGACATGTCTCAGCTCGGGCAGATTTTCTCCCAGCTCGGCGAGATGTTCAGCGGCACCGCGAAGTCCGGCGGCGGCCCGGTGAACTACGACCTCGCGCGGCAGCTCGCGTCGAACTCGATCGGCTTCGTCGCCCCCGTCTCCGAACAGACCACCTCGGCGCTGAGCGACGCGGTGCGGCTCGCCGAGACGTGGCTCGACGGCGTCACGCCGCTGCCGGCCGGCACCACCCGGACGGTGGCCTGGACACCGACCGACTGGATCGACAACACGATGCCGACGTGGAAACGGCTGTGCGATCCCGTCGCCCAGCAGCTCTCGACGGTGTGGGCGCAGGCTCTGCCCGAAGAAGCCCAGGCGATGGCCGGCCCACTGATGGCGATGATGTCGCAGATGAGCGGCATGGCCTTCGGCTCCCAGCTGGGCCAGGCGCTGGGCACGCTGTCGAAAGAGGTGCTGACCTCCACCGACATCGGCCTCCCGCTCGGCCCCTCCGGTGTCGCGGCGCTGATGCCCGAGGCCATCGAGGCACTGGCCGCCGGACTCGAGCAACCGCGGAGCGAGGTCGTCACGTTCCTGGCCGCGCGGGAAGCCGCCCACCACCGGCTGTTCAGCCATGTCCCCTGGCTCTCGACGCAGCTGCTCAACGCCGTCGAGGCGTTCGCCAAGGGCACCAAGATCGACATGAGCGGCATCGAAGAGTTCGCCCGCGACTTCAACCCGGCATCGCTGACCGACCCGTCGCAGATGGAACAACTGCTCAACCAAGGCATCTTCGAACCCAAGGCCACACCGGAGCAGACCGCCGCGCTGGAACGGCTCGAGACATTGCTCGCCCTGATCGAGGGGTGGGTGCAGACCGTGGTGTCCAACGCCCTGGGTGATCGCATCCCTGGCACGGTCGCGCTGTCGGAGATGTTGCGACGGCGCCGGGCCAGCGGCGGGCCGGCCGAGCAGACGTTCGCGACGCTCGTCGGCCTCGAGCTGCGGCCCCGCAAGATGCGGGAGGCGGCCGCGCTGTGGGAGAAGCTGACCGACGCCGTCGGGGCCGACGCCCGCGACGGCGTGTGGGCCCACCCCGATCTGCTCCCCGACTCCGCCGATCTCGACGAGCCGGCGGCCTTCATCGACCGCGTGATCGGCGGGGACACCAGCGACCTCGACAGCGCGATCGAAGCCGCACTCACCGAGGGCGACGCCGCCAACGAGGACCGTGGCGACGGAGCTCAGGACCCGCCGCGCGACGCCTGAGGGCTGTGGATAACTCGGCTCGGCGCATGACGGGCGTGTCAGTGTCGTCGCATGACGCGCTACGCCCTGGACTCCGCCACCCCAGTGCTGTCCCGCCCCGACGGCACCGTGCAGGTCGGCTGGGACCCCCGGCGCGCCGTCGTCGTACACCCACCGCCCGGCCTGGCCACCGGTGTCCTCGCTGAGCTGCTGCGAGCACTGCAAGCCGCCGCGACCCTGCCCGAACTGCAGGTACTGGCCGCTGGCCGCGGCGCCGACGCCGCCGTGGTCACCGACCTGATCACCCACCTCGTCGACTCCGGCGTCCTGACCGCCGCACCACCGCCACCCAGCCGCTCGGCGTCGGTCCGCGTCCACGGTGACGGACCGCTGACGGACCTGATCGCCTCCACGCTCGCCGGCTCCGGCGTCCGCGTCAGCTCCAGCAGCAGGGCCCACGCGTCGGCCGCCGGCGCCGACCTCGCCGTGCTCACCGACTACCTGGTCGCCGACCCCCGGGTAGCGCGCGAGCTGCACGACGCCGGTGTCCCCCACCTCGCGGTGCGCGTCCGCGACGGCACCGGCCTCATCGGCCCTCTCGTCATCCCCGGCGCAACCAGCTGCCTGCGATGCGCTGACCTGCACCGCAGCGACAAAGATCCCGCCTGGGCGGCCGTCGCCACCCAGCTGACCCGCACCGTCGGCACCGCCGACCGCGCCACCGTGCTGGCTACCGCGGGGCTGGCGTTGCGCGAGATCGCCCACATCCTGCGCCTCGTCCACACCGACGGCGGACCCGCCGCTCCGCCCCCGGCGACCGTCGACACCACGCTCGAATTCGACCTGAACACCGGCACCGTCACCGCGCGCCGATGGTCCCAGCACCCCGACTGCCCGTGCTGAGCGGCATTATCCGGTTGGAAGTTCAGCTGGGTCGTGGATGATGGACTGGTGAGCGACATCAAGCGGGGCCGCGCCGCGCGCAACGCCAAGCTGGCCTCGTTGCCGGTGGGCATGGCCGGGCGTGCAGCGCTGGGCTTCGGCAAACGGCTGACCGGCAAGTCCAGGGACGAAGTGAACGCCGAGCTGATGGACAAGGCCGCCCAGCAATTGTTCACGGTGCTGGGCGAACTCAAGGGCGGCGCGATGAAAGTCGGCCAGGCCCTGTCGGTGATGGAAGCCGCCATCCCCGAGCAGTACGGCAAGCCCTACCGCGAGGCGCTGACCAAGCTGCAGCGCGAGGCTCCGCCGCTGCCCGCAGCAAAGGTGCACCGGGTCCTCGACCAGCAGCTGGGCACCAAGTGGCGGGACCGCTTCCAGTCGTTCGACGACAAGTCGGTGGCCTCGGCCAGCATCGGCCAGGTACACAAGGCTGTCTGGGGTGACGGGCGCGACGTCGCGGTCAAGATCCAGTACCCGGGCGCCGACGAGGCGCTGCGCGCCGACCTGAAAACCATGCAGCGGATGGTGGGCGTCCTCAAACAGCTCAGCCCCGGCGCCGATGTCCAGGGCGTCGTCGACGAGCTGATCGAACGCACCGAGATGGAGTTGGACTACCGGCTCGAAGCCGATAACCAGCGTGCCTTCGCCAAGGCCTACGCCGGCGATCCGCACTTCGTCGTGCCCAACGTGGTGGCCAGCGCCCCCAAAGTCGTGATCCAGGAATGGATCGAGGGCATCCCGCTGTCACAGATCATCCGCGAGGGCACCCAAGAGCAGCGGGATCTGATGGCCACCAGGCTCTTCGAGTTCTCCAACGACGCACCGACGCGGCTCGAGATGGTGCACGGCGACGCCCACCCCGGCAACTTCATGCTCATGCCCGACGAGAAGATGGGCGTCATCGACTTCGGCGCGGTCGCCCCGATGCCGGGCGGCTGGCCGGTGGAGCTGGGCCAGATCATGCGCTACGCGCTGGACAAGAACTACGAGAAACTGCTGCCCACGATGGAGAAGGCCGGCTTCATCCAAAAGGGACAGCAGGTGTCCACCCGCGAGATCGACGACATGCTCAAGCAGTACGTCGAACCGCTGGAGGTTCCCGAGTTCCACTACACCCGAAAGTGGTTGCAGCGCATGACAACTCTGGAACTCGACAAGGCAGCGGGCCAGATCAGGGCCGCCCGCCAGATGGACATCCCACCGAAGCTGGCCATCCCGATGCGCGTCATCGCCTCCATCGTGGCGATCTCCTGCCAGCTCGACGCCCACGTGCCGACCCGCGCCATCGCCGAACGTACGGTGCCCGGCTTCGCCGACCCCGACGCGGTGTAGCGCCGGGGTCAGGCGATCACGCCGCCACGGGATCCTTGGCGTCCTTGCGCGGACGGCCCCGCGGCCGTTTGCGGGCGATGACCGTGCCGCGGTCGAAGATCTCGCCGCCCCACACGCCCCACGGCTCTTGCCGTTCCAGCGCCGCAGTCAGGCACTCCCGCCGGAATGGGCAGTCTCCGCACAGCGCCTTGGCGCGTTCGAGATCGCGCGGGTCCTCGGCGAACCACAGGTCGGGGTCCTCGACATGACACGGCACCGCCAGCTTCGATCTCTCACATGTCAGGGAAGACATGTCCGGTCCTTTCGCTTCCTGGTCGTTTTCGTCTTGTCTTGTGCTCTGTCGGGGATCGGTGACCAGGTCTGTCAAAAGACGAAGGCCACGGATCCGGTGTCGGGTCCGTGGCCTTGGGGAGGCGGTCGAGGCTCTGTCTAGGAGGAGCCCCTCACGGACGCGGCAGCCGTGCCGGCGGCGGCGCGGCGCTTGCGCGCGGCGGCAGCGGTGGCGGCGACAGCAGCGGGTGCGGAATGCACCTCGGCAATGGCGCGCGGGAACCACGGGGTGCCGGCTACGGCATAGAACATGTGATTGCTGATCATGATGACGGCACCCTCCTTTCGCACGCGGAACGTTCGTGTGTTGCTCTGAGGCTAGACGGTAGCAGGAAATACTTTCAACACATTTTTGACCAGCGCTTTTGGCGCGATCTTTACGTTTTCTGGCGCTCTTTGACCAACGCGAGCACGTCAGCGCCGTACTGCTCCAGCTTGCGGGCGCCGATTCCGGGGATCGCGACGAGCGCGGCGTCGTCGGTGGGGAGCGTCTCGGCGATCGCGATCAGCGTGTTGTCGGTGAACACCACGAACGCCGGCACGCTCATCTCTTTCGAGATACGTAGGCGCCAGTCCTTGAGCTGCGCGAGCAACTGCTCGTCGATGTCGGACGGGCAGGATTCGCAGCGGCGGAGCATGATCGCGGCCGAGGCGGTCAGCGGGGTGTTGCACACCCGGCAGCGCGGCGCGGGGCCACGAGGTTTGCGCGGCCTGCTGGGGCCGTCCTCACGCTGCGACTGCGGGGCGATGCCGTTGAGGAAGCGTGACGGTTTACGCCCCTGCCGCCCGCCGGGCGTGCGCGCCAACGCCCAACTCAGCGCCAAATGCACACGGGCCCTGGTGATTCCGACGTAGAAGAGACGACGCTCCTCCTCGACCTGTTCACTGTCGGGACCGTGGGACAGCGCGTGGGAGATCGGCAGGGTGCCGTCGGCCAGGCCGACGAGGAACACCGCATCCCACTCCAAGCCTTTGGCGGCGTGCAGCGAGGCGAGCGTGACGCCCTGCACCACCGGTGGATGGCGCGAGTCGGCGCGCTGCCGCAGCTCGGTCAGCAGCGTGCGCAGGTCGAGCTGCGGACGCTGCGCCACCTCGTCGTCGACGAGATCGGCCAAGGCGGACAACGCTTCCCAGCGATCACGCGCGCGGGTGCCGGCCGGCGGTTCAGCTGTCAGGCCGAGCGGCTCGAGGGCGGCGCGGACGAGGTCGGGCAGTGGACCGTCGACGTCCCGCTCGCCGGCACGCTGCAACGCCACGAGCGCCTGGCGGACCTCCTGGCGACTGAAGAAGCCCTCGCCACCGCGCACCTGGAACGGCACACCGGCCTCGGTGAGCGCCTCCTCGTAGACCTCCGACTGCGCGTTGATGCGGTACAGGACCGCGATCTCGGCTGGCGCGGTACCGGATTCGACGAGCCGCTTCACGCTGCGCGCGACCGCGGTGGCCTCGGCGACCTCGTCGGGATGCTCGGCGAAGGTCGGGTTCGGGCCAGGGGGGCGCTGTCCGACCAGATGCAGCCGGCTGCCCGCCATCCGGCCACGGGCCGCGGCGATGACCCGGTTGGCCAACGACACCACCTGCGGCGTGGACCTGTAGTCGCGCTCCAGCCGGACCACGGTGGCCTCCGGGAAGCGCCGCGAGAAATCCAGCAGATAGCGGGGCGAAGCGCCGGTGAACGAGTAGATGGTCTGGTTGGCATCGCCGACGACGGTCAGATCGTCGCGATTGCCGAGCCACGCGTCGAGCACCCGCTGCTGCAACGGCGTCACGTCCTGGTACTCGTCGACGACGAAGCAGCGGTAGCGATCGCGGAACTCTTGGGCCACCGCAGCGTCGTTCTCGATGGCGGCGGCCGTGTGTAGCAGCAGGTCGTCGAAGTCGAGAAGCATCAGGTCGTTGCCGCGGGCCTTGAGCGATTCGTAGCCGGCATAGGCGGCGGCGACTTTCGCTGCGTCGAACGGAATGTCGCGCCCGGACCTGGCGACCGTCGCCGCGTAGTCCTCGGGGCTGATCAACGACGCCTTCGCCCACTCGATCTCGCCCGCCAGGTCGCGCACATTGTCGGTGCCGGTGGGCAGCCCGGTGCGATTGGCGGCCTGGGCGACGACGGCGAACTTCGAGTCGAGCAACTGCCAGTCGGTGCTGCCGACGACGCGGGGCCAGAAATAGGCGAGCTGGCGGCGCGCGGCGGCGTGGAAGGTCTGCGCCTGCACGCCCCCGGTCCCGGTCCCGTCGTCGAGTGTGCGCAACCGGGCGCGCATCTCCCCCGCCGCGCGTTGGGTGAACGTCACCGCAAGCACCTGCCCGGGGGCGACATGCCCGGCCGTCACCAGATGCGCGATGCGCCGGGTGATCGTGCGGGTCTTGCCGGTGCCTGCGCCGGCGAGCACGCACACCGGGCCCCGTGGGGCGAGCACCGCCTCGCGCTGCTCCTCGTCGAGATCCTCGAGCAGCTGGTCGCGCGAAGCCGTCGGGGACATGGCGACCATCATGTCAGCGCGGCCCGACAAACGCGGGCTGCGGCGGGGCATGTTCGCCGGGTCGGCTACGTTGAAGTGCTTATGAGCGCTGACGACACTGCTGCGGTGACCATGTACACGACGTCGTGGTGTGGGTACTGCGTGCGCCTGAAGAAGGTGCTGAAGAACGAAGGCATCTCGTTCACCGAGGTCAACATCGAAGAGGACCCGGCCGCCGCGGAGTTCGTCGGATCGGTCAACAACGGTAACCACGTGGTGCCGACGCTGAAGTTCGCCGACGGCTCGACGCTGACCAACCCCAGTGGCGCGCAGGTCAAGGCGAAGCTCGCCGGCTGAGCCCTCGGGCCGGGGTCAGTCCAGGGCAGCCCAGGATTCGATGATCTCCCGGGCGATCGAGATGGAGCCCGGCAGCAGGAGCCGCGAACTGCTCTGCGAACTCCAGTCCCCCTGATCCAGCGCCTCGCGAATCTCGGCGCGGGTGAACCAGTCCGCTTCGGCGATCTCGCCGTCGTTGAACGCGAACGGCTGCTCGGGATCCGCCTGTGCGTGGAAGCCCACCATCAGCGAGCGCGGAAAGGGCCACGGCTGAGAGCCCAGATACTCGACGTTGATGACCGAGAGACCGACCTCCTCGGCGATCTCGCGGACCACACACGATTCGAACGATTCACCGGCCTCGACGAAGCCCGCGAGGATCGAGAACAGCCGCGGCGGCCACACGGTCTGGCGCGCCAGCACCGCGCGGTCGTGTCCGTCGTGCACGAGGCAGATCACCGCCGGGTCGATGCGCGGGAACTCCTCCTGACCGGTGATGGTGTTGACCCTCGACCAGCCCGCCTTCGTGGCTTTGGTGGGTGAGCCGTCGACCGGACTGAATCGGGCGCTGTCGTGCCAGTTGAGCAGCGCTGTTGCGGTCGCGGTCAGCTGAGCGCTCACGTCGTCGAACACGTCTCCGGTGCGGCGCAGGTCGAGCACATGGACGTCGGCGTCCGGGTCGTCGGGGGGTTGCAGTTCGGAGCGCACCGCCCACACGTGGCGGCCGTCGTCGAGCCGACCGAGGAACACGGCGTCCTCGGGCGGCGCGCCTGCGGCGTCGGTGGCGCGGTTCAGGACTGCCTTGCCGTCGGCGATCAACACCTGGTTGCGTCGATCCACGCGCAGTAGCAGTGCGTCGGCCCAGCCGGCGACGGCTGCGTCGACGTCGGTGCGCAGCGTGTCGGCGCGGTCGGCGCCCACCCGGGACAGCAGCGGGATGTTGCGCAGACGGAAGCTCGTCACCGGGTCCCCAACTCGACGTAATGGCGGAAACGTCTCGCACTTTCTCGCCCAAACGTCGGTTTGGGCGTATGTGGGGTGCGGGTCATCGTTCGGCGTCCGCGGAACGGATGTAGAGCAGTCGATCGCCGAGTTCGAGCGCGTCGACCTTCGGGTCGTCCACGCGGATCAGCGTGCCACCCCGCACCACACCGAGCACGATGTCGGACTGGTGCCGCGGCGAACCGCCCGCCTCCTTGGGCGTCACCTCCCGCTCGGCGATCGCGAACCCCTCGTCGGGGGTCAGCAGGTCCTCCATCACCTCGACGACACTCGGCGTCTGCACCGCGATGCCGAGCAACCGGCCCGCCGTCTCGGAGGTGACGACCGTGGAGTCGGCCCCGGACTGCTTGAGCAGATGCTGGTTCTCCGCTTCGCGGACCGCGGCGATGATCTTGGCGTTGGGCGCCAACTCGCGCGCAGTGAGGGTGACGAGGACCGCGGTGTCGTCGCGGTTGGTGGCCACGATGATCGACTTGGCGTGCTGCGCGCTGGCCAGCCGCAGCACCTCGGAATCGGTGGCGGAACCGCGAACCGTGACCAGCCCCGCGCTTTTGGCCCGTTCCAGCGCGGCGGGGTCTTCGTCCACGACGACGATGTCGGCGGGCGCGACCTCGTCGCCGACCATCGCCGCGGCGGCGGTGCGGCCCTTGGTGCCGTAGCCGACGATGATGATGTGGTTGCGCACTCTGCTCCTCCAGCGCTGGATTTGGTAGACCTGGCGCGACTGCGTGGTGAGCGTCTCGACGGTTGTGCCGATCAGCACGATCAGGAAGGCGACGCGCAGCGGGGTGATCACCAGGACGTTGATCAGACGCGCCGAGGGCGTCACAGGGGTGATGTCGCCGTAGCCGGTGGTCGACAGCGACACCGTGGCGTAGTAGACGCAGTCCAGGAAGGACAGCGGGTCATCGGGGTTGGGCGCGCTCTCGACATCGCGATAGCCGTGGCGGTCCAGGTAGACGATGAAGACCGCGGCGAAGAGCGCGGTGAGCGCGTAGATGACCCGGACAGTGATGCGCCGAGCCGGGCTGACCAGCGTGGTGGGGATCTGCACCCGGTCGGTCAGCGCATGCACCGGCTGATCGGCAAGCGATTGATCGAACCGACGGAGGCGTCGACGCAGCGAACCCTCAGCCACGGGGGCCAGTCACGGTGTGAGGCTGTCGCACCAGCACAATGTAATCATGACCTCCTCCCCCGCTGCAGTGCAGCAGCTCGCGTCGTCTTCACGCGGTACCAAAATGGGCATCTGGCTGATCGGAATGGGAATTCTGCACTTCGTGGTTCCCAAGCCGTTCGACTCGATCGTTCCCGAGGAACTGCCCGGCACGCAGCGGTTCTACACGTTGGCCTCCGGCGTGGCCGAGGTCGGTGTGGGCACCCTTCTGGTGACACCCGCGACCCGCCGTTTCGGCGCGCTCAGCGCCATCGCGTTGTTCATCGGCGTCCTGCCCGGGAATGTGAACATGTGTCGGTTGTGGTTCAAGGACCCCAGCAAGTCGCTGCCGATGCGGCTGATCTCGATCGCCCGGCTGCCGCTGCAGTGGCCGATGATCAGCCAGGCACTCAAGGTGTACCGAGAGAGCTGACGTCAGGCCGCGTCGGTGCCGGCCGGGTCACCAGGATCGGCGAGCAGCGCCGCGAGTTCGTCGGTATCCGGCCACGTCTGCGGCGTGACCGTCTGTCCTGACCGGACGTAGTGGAACGCCGCGCGCACCGAGGACAGCGGGCGGCCGTGCAGCCGAGCCCACGCCAGCCGATACACGGCAAGCTGAACAGCGTTGTGCTGCAGTTCTTCCTGCGTCGAGGGCGGCTCACCTGTTTTCCAATCGAGCACGGTGACCCCGCCGTCGTCGTCAGCGAACACCGCGTCGATGCGGCCACGCACGACCCGACCGCCGAGCATCATGTCGAACGGGACCTCGACGTCGATCGGCGTGCGCGCGGCCCATTCCGACACCGCGAATGCGGACTGCAGATCCTCGAGTTCGCCGCGATCGTGCCGGCCGGCATCCACCGCACCGGGCAGATCGTCGAGATCGAACAGCTTCTCGGCCTGGTAATAGCGTTGCACCCATTCGTGAAACACAGTGCCCAGCAACGCATGCGCCGCTGGCGGGCGGGGCAGGCGGCGGTGGAGGCGCCGCGCCGCGGCCTCGGGGTCACGACCCAAGTCGACCATCGCACTGACTGACACCTGTGCGGGCAGCGGAGGAATCACGGACTGCTCGGCTCGTTCCCGCTCGGCCAGCAGCGCGTCGACATCTGCGATCCAGCCGTGCGCGTCGTCGACGATCACCGGCTCCACCTGCCCCGCCATGGCTGCGTTCACCAGCGCGGCACCCTGATGCACGCCGGGACGCCGGCTCGACAGAGGGTCGTGAGGCCACAACGCCTCGATCACGCGGCCGCGCAGCGGATTGGGATCCCCATCGGCGGGCGCATCGGCCCAGACGGCGACCTCACCGCACGGTGTTCCCGCCGCCTCCGCCGCGTCGATCGCGTCTTTGAGTTCGGTGAGGAACGTCGACGGCCCGCGGGGCTTGGACTCGGTGGCACCCCAGTGATGGCCCGACACCAGAAGGGTGTGTTCGGAGCGGGTGAGCGCCACGTACAGCAGCCGCCGCTCTTCGTCAGCACGCCGTTGATCCAGGCTCCGCTTGTGATCGGAGATCGTGTCGGACAGCGACTTTCGATCGTTGACCCGCGATGTGTCGAGGACGGGGACGCCGAGCGCGGACACCGCGGCGCAATCCCCTCGCAACAGCGGGGGCAGGTCGGCGGCATCGGTGAGCCATGTCCGCGGTGACGCCGTCGACGGGAAGACCCGACCGGACAGATGCGGCACGGCCACGATCTGCCATTCGAGACCCTTGGCTGCATGCACCGTCAGGATCTGCACGCGGTCAGCAGCGACCGCGACCTCGGCAGGCGCCAGACCGTTCTCGACCTGTTCGGCCGCGTCGAGATAGGCGAGCAACCCCGAAACCGTTGCGCCGGAACGGGTGGCGAAGTCGGCGACGACGTCGGCGAACGCGTCGAGATGCTCGGTACCCGACCATCCCGCCGATACCGGCCGCGCAGCCCGTGCTTCGGCATCCACGCCGAGCATCCGACGGACCTCGGCGACGAGATCGGTCAGCGCCCCGTCGAGGTGGGCGCGCAGCGCCGCGAGTTCACGGCCCAGTTCGACGATGCGGGCGAAGCCATCGGCCGAATAGGCCGTCGCAGGCCCCGGGTCGCAGACAGCGTCAGCCAGGCACGCCGCATCCGCCTCGGGGCCGAGCTGGGCCAGGACCTGCTCGGCGCTGCCGCGCTCGGCCGCAGGCGCATCGTCGAGCGTGACCGCGCGACGCCAGAGAGCCACCAGATCGGCGGCACCGAGGCGCCACCGCGGGCCGGTGAGCACCCGCACCGCGGCGGCTCCCGCCATCGGATCGGCAGCCAACCGCAGCATCGCCACGACGTCGGCAACCTCGGGCACCGCCAGCAGCCCCGCCACCCCGACCACCTCCGCGGCGATGCCGTGGCGTGCCAGGGCATCGGCCATCGGCGCCGCGTCCGCGTTACGCCGCACCAACACTGCCGCCGTCGGTGCCACACCCGTCGCGCCGGTCGCGGCGCGGTAGGCGTCGGCGACCTGCCCGGCGACCCACTCCCGCTCGGCTTCGACGTCGGAGAGCAGCGCGCACCGCACGTCTCCCGCCACGGCGTCGGGGCGAGACAGCAGCGGGCGCACCGACACCGAGCGCTGCCGCGCTTCGGTGGACACCTCGTTGGCCAGGTGCAGCACCTCGGGAGGGTTGCGCCAACTCGTGCGCAACTCCAGCGTGGGAGCCGGCGTGCCGTCCCTGAAAGGAAAGTCGGTGGTGAACCGCGGCAGGTTGGTCGCCGATGCGCCGCGCCAGCCGTAGATCGACTGGATGGGATCGCCGACGGCGGTCAGCGCCAGACCGTCGTCGACACCGTTGCCGAACAACGACGTCAACGCCACGCGCTGCGCGTGTCCGGTGTCCTGGTATTCGTCGAGCAGCACGACGCGATAGCGCTGCCGCAACTGTTCACCGACCTGAGGGAACTGCGAGGCCAACCGGGCGGCCGCGCTCATCTGGGTGCCGAAATCGACCACACGCTCCTCGCGCATCCGCTGATGCAGCGCGTCGATCAGCGGCACCAGCGCGCTGCGCTCGGTCTGGGTGGCGAGCATCCGCAGCAACCACTGGCTCGGCCCGCGATCGCGTTGATAGGGGCCCGCAGGCAAGGTGTGCACCAACTGCTCGAGCTCGACGTGGGTGTCGCGCAGCGATGCCGTGTCCACCAGGTGTTCGGAGAGTTGACCTGCCAGGCGCAGCACCATCGCGGTGATCGACGCCGGCGACTTCTCGGTGTCCAGCGGCCCTGGATACTCGCAGACGACACGGAAAGCCAGCTGCCACAACTCCGTTTCTCCGAGCAGTCGAACGTCGGGTTCGACGGGGAGCAGCAGCCCGTGTTCGCGGAGCAGCGTGCCGGCGAAGGCATGGTAGGTGCTCACCGTGACGGGATCGTCGACGAGGCCAGCCGCGTCCGGCAACGCCAGCCCGGCACCGGCGAGGCGTGCGAGCCGCGTCCGCACGCGGCGGAGCAGCTGCCCGGCAGCCTTACGGGTGAAGGTGAGGCCCAGGACTTCGCCGGGAGTGGCGAACCCGTTGGCCACCAACCACACCACCCGTGCGGCCATCGTCTCGGTCTTCCCCGCCCCGGCGCCGGCGATCACGACCAGCGGGCCGGGCGGAGCGCAGATGACGGCGGCCTGCTCGTCGGTGGGCGCGAAAATGCCCAAGGCGTCGGCCAATTCGGCGGGACTGTAGCGCGGGTTCATCGATCCTCACTCGTGCTCTGGCGGGCCGGACACATCGCTGCCACCGGGCAGTGCGCACAGCCGTCGTTGACTCGGGCCACGAACTGCGGTCCCTGTGTCGCCGCAGCGGCCTCGCTCACCTGAGCGCGCCACTGCGCGTGACCTTCTGGTGTCAGCGCGTCCTGTTCCCGCTCGGTGGCGCTGCCGCCGCTGGTCTTACCGAGATAGACCAGCTTTCCGCCGCCGGGTTCGGCGGTGTCGGCCAGCAGGCCTTCGGCGACCGCCAACTGGTACATGGCCAGCTGCGCGTGAGCCTGGGCATCGTCCTTGGTGGCCGGGCTCTTACCGGTCTTGATGTCGACCACGACGAGCCGGCCCTCGCTGTCGCGTTCGAGGCGGTCCAGGCGGCCGCGGATGCGGACCGCGGGCTGATCGTCGGCGGCGGCCACCACCTCACCATCGACGCCGATCTCGGTGCCCACCTCGGTGAAGCGGTTGCGCGTATCGGCGCGCCAGCGGGTGAACGTGCTCAACATCTCCTGGTGGCGCTCGAACTCGTTGTCCGCGTGCCACTGCGCGTCGAACGGCAGCGCGGCCCAGATCCGGCGGAGCTCGCTGTGCAGATGGGTCTCGGAGACGGCGGGATCGGCCACCAGGGCATGCACCAGTGAACCCAACGCCGAGCGCACGTCCCGCGCCGAGCTGCCGCCGTGGCGTTCCAACAACCACCGCAGCGGACAGTCCAACAGCATCTGCACCGTCGACGGCGACAGCGTGACAGCCTCCCCAGCGCCATTCCAGAGCGCCGCCTCGGTCGACACCTGGCGAAGCCCGTACCAGGACTCCGGGGCCGCCCCGTGCACACCTGCCTCGGCGAGACGCGCCAATTGGGTTGCCGCACAGACCCGATGATCGTCAGCGACGTCCTGCGGCGATGCGCACACCACCGATCGCAGGCGCCCCACCACGGCGTTGGCGGCGAGTACCCGCGGGGCACGAACCGGGCCCTCCGACTCGGTGTGCTCCTCGGTGGCCACCGCAGCGAGCTCACCACAGAACGGCGACGGCAGCAGTGCCGCATCGCCGGTGTCGCTGTCGACGGCGGTGACGAGAAGCCGGCGGCGTGCGCGGCCCACCGCGGCGATGAGCAGCCGGCGTTCCTCGGCGAGCAGAGGTGCCCGCCCCGACAGCGTGCGATCGGCCGGATCGGCGACACCGTCGAGGACATCGACGAGCTGTTGCGTCGCGAGAATCCCGCCGCGCGCAGACACATTCGGCCACAGGCCTTCCTGGAGCCCGGCGATGACGACGACATCCCACTCGCGACCCAGCGCCGAGTGCGCACTGACCAGCGCCACCGCGTCGGTCGCCGGGCGATTGTCGGAGCGGGCCGGCGGCAACGTCAACCCGGCGACGTGATCCACGAGCCCGCGCAGGGACGCGCCGGCGGTGCGCTCGACGTACTGCTCGGCGACGTCGAACAGGGCGGTCATCGCATCCAGATCGCGCTCAGCCTGTTCACCCCCGGGACCGCCCCGTTCGGTCGCGGCCAACCAGCGCCGCTGCAGGCCGCTGCGATTCCACGCCTGCCACAACGTATGTCGCGGATCGTCGCTGCGCCGCGTGCTGTCGCGTGCGGCCTTGAGCACGGTCGCCACCCGTCGCAGCGCGCGGTCGAGCTCGCCGGGCACAGTACCTTCGGACCGGCCAGTACTGCTGGAGCCGTCCACGGCGGCGATCAGCAGCTCACCGAAGTCAGCTGCGGGGTCGGCGGCGCGTCGCCGCAATGCGCGCCGCAATTGACGCAGCGACACCGGGTCGACCCGGCCGATGGGTCCGGTGATCACAGCCAGTGCGCGCTCGGCTGTCAGTCCCTCGACCGTTGCCTCCAGGACCGTCATCAGCGCCCTGACCGCGGGCACCGCGATCAACGGTGCGTCGCTCTGCAGGCCGACCACCGGGACGCCGGCCGCAGTGAGCGCGCGGGACAGCGCGGGTCCCATTCTGGGCACGGAGCGCACGATCACCGCCATGTCGGACCACGGCACCCCGTCGACCAGATGGGCACGGCGCAACGCGTCGGCGATCACGGCGCATTCGGCGTGTGGGGTCGCAGCGATACGCACCGTCACCGCCCCTGCCTCATCCGTGCCCGTCAGCGCCCGAGTGCTGTCGCCGCCGGGCAGCCGGCGAGTAAGCGCATCGACCGCGCGAGCCACCGACGCTGAACACCGGTGCGACTGCGTCAGCGTGATCGCCGGACCGTCCCCACGCAGCAGCTCGGGATCGGCGCCCCGATAACCGAACACCGTCTGATTCGGGTCGCCGGCGATCACGCAGAGTTCCGCGCCGGCGGCCAAGACCTGCACCAGCCGCGCGGCCTGCGGGTCGAGGTGTTGCGCATCGTCGACGAGCAGCAGTTGCACGCGCGCTCGTTCGGCGGCCAGCAGGTCGGCGTCGGCTGCCAGCGCTTCGAGGGCGGCACCCACGAGCTCGGCAGCCCCCAGCGCAGGCACCGTGGCCTGCGGAGCAGCCATGCCGACCGCGGCGCGCAGCAGCATGATCTGCTCGTAGGCCTGCGCGAACCGGCCGGCCGCCTGCCATTCCGGGCGCTGTGCGCGCCGTCCGAGACGTTGCAGCGCAACCGGATCGACGCCGCGCTCGTTGCACCGGGCCATCAGATCCCGCAGTTCGGTGGCGAAACCGACCGTCGCCAGTGCGGGCCGCAGCCGCTCAGGCCAGCGCACCGGCGAGGCGTCGCCGTCTTCGAGGTCGCCGGCGAGCAACTCGCGGATGATGCCGTCCTGCTCGGCGCCGGTGATCAGCCGCGGTGGCGCACCTCCGGAGCGCTGCGCAGCCAGCCGGAGCACAGCGAACGCGTAGGAATGCACGGTGCGCACCAGCGGCTCACGAACGACGGTCTGGTCCCCCGCGGCCAGGACCTTCGCGGTGATCGTCGCGCGCGCCTGGGCACTCAACCGTGACGAGCCCGTGAGCAGCAGAACCGATTCCGCGTCCCGGCCGGCGGCGAGGTGTGCCGCCGCGGTCTCGACGAGCGCCGTCGACTTCCCGGTTCCGGGGCCTCCGAGCAACAGGACCGTGCCGCGCAACCCGGGACGCTTCAGTGCCTCAGGGGTCAACTCGGTGTGCGGCGCAGACATGGACGCACTACATCACGAGGGTCCGACAAACGACCCGAACTGGTGCGCCGACCGGCATCGATGGCAGCATCGTGGGGTGACCGACCTGTTGTGCACCTACCGATTCGGACCGGCCTCACGCGCCCGGGTTCTGGCGATCCACGGCCTCACCGGCCACGGCAAGCGGTGGGAGACGCTGTTCGACCGGCACCTTCCCGACGTACCGGCACTGGCGCCCGACCTCCTCGGCCACGGCCGCTCGTCGTGGGATGCACCGTGGTCGATCGAGGCCAACGTGAGTGCGCTGGCGGCACTTCTGGACCGCGAGGGCGGTGAACCGGTGGTGGTCGCGGGCCATTCGTTCGGCGGTGCGGTGGCACTGAATCTCGCTGCGGCACGGCCGGACCTGGTGTCTGCCCTGGTACTGCTCGATCCGGCGGTGGCGCTCGACGGCCGGTGGATGCGCGAGGTCGCCGACGACATGTACGCCTCGCCCGACTACACCGACCGCGCCGAGGCCCGCAACGAGAAGACGGGCGGCTCGTGGGGTGAGGTCGAGCAGGCCGAACTCGACCGCGAACTCGACGAGCACCTTGTGGATCTGCCGAACGGCCGGGTGGGCTGGCGGATCAGCATTCCCGCGATGCTCGCCTACTGGAGCGAGCTCACCCGGCCGGTGCCGATCCCGCGCGACGGAACACCCACGACGCTGGTGCGTGCCCTGCGTACCGACCCGCCGTACGCCAGCGACGAGCTGGTCGCCGCGCTCGACGCCGGATTGGGGCCGAATCTTACTGTACTGGAATGGGATTGCGACCACATGGTGCCGCTGGCCAAACCCGCGGAGACGGCCGCGCTGATCGAAGACCTGCTGCGCTGAGATGGCGGCGATCACCGACGCGCAGGTCGAGGCCGTCCGCGCACTCGTGGCCTCGGTGCCCGCCGGATCGGTGACCACCTACGGTGACATCGCCGCAGCCGCCGAGCTGTCCAGTCCGCGTATCGTGGCCTGGATCATGCGCACGGATTCGTCAGATCTGCCGTGGCACCGTGTGATTCGGGCGTCCGGGCGCCCCGCGCCCCATCTGACGACTCGCCAGCTCGCCCGATTGCGTGCCGAAGGGGTGCTGGCCGTCGACGGCCGCATCCCCCTGGCGCAGCATCGCCACACCTTCTGACTCAGCCGTTGAGAAAGCACGGCTGTGCCCGACGCGAATTCACGACCAGGAATTCTATTCCGCGGCAGAAGAGCCGATCACACCGCCAGGCGGACCAGGGACGCCGTCCGCGCCAGACCCGGGAACGCAGCCGCCGTCGACCGCGGATGCAACGCATGGACGGCGAGGCGGAACAGCAAGGCCCGCAACAACATCTGCGGCCACTCCGGCAGGGCTTCCCAGCGTTCGATCAGGGCGTCGTCGGCCTCTCCCCACGACAGCGCGTCGACCACCACGACGCCCGCGGCCCAGGCGGGCGGCCGCCAGTACGGCGTGATGTCGGTGATGCCGGGGGCTGCGGTGCCTGCGAAAAGCACTGTGCCGTAGAGATCCCCGTGCACCAGCTGGCTCGGGCTCTTCGTCGGCCTGCGCAGCGTGGCGAGTTGATTGATGAGGTCGATCGACTTCTGCCCGTCCGCCGTCCCCGGAGCCACCCGCGCACCCGGCGGCAGCGAATGCAGGGGACGCTCTTCCCACGCGGCACGATCGGCGGCGATGAAGACGTCCACGTCCGCCCACGGCGCCACCGGCGGCTGCGTCAGGAACCGCGGCCGCTCCAACGTCGCGGTGGCTTCGTGTAGCCGGACCGCGGCCGAGACCACCTCGTCGTGGCGGGGTTCCGGTGTGCCCGCGACATAGGTGTCGGCGCGCCAGCCGGCGACGACGTAGCGTCCGTCGGTGGACCGCACCGGCCGCGCGAGCCGGATGCCGTCGACGAACAACGTCTCCCGTACCTTCGCCGACCAGGCGGCGCGGGCATGATCGGCCACCATCGAGAGCACGACCTCACCGCAGCGCCAGCCGCCCTCCCAGCTGGACCCGAGCGGCACCGGCTGCACTCCGGACAGCCCGAAGGCCGTGAGGACATGCTCGGGTGGTCGCTCGAAGGTCACCGCATCAGCGTAATTGCCGCGACCGCCAACCCCGCGTTAGTACATCACCATGTCGGGTTCGAGTTGCTTACCCCACGCCACGATTCCGCCCTGGACGTGCATCGCATCGGAGAATCCGGCCTTCTTGACGATGGCCAGCACCTCCGCGGAGCGCACCCCGGTCTTGCAGTAGAAGACCGGCGTGCGATCGACGGTCAGCTTCGACAGCGCCTCGCCGGATTCGAAGGCGCCCTTGGGGATCAACTGCGCACCGTCGATATGGTTGATGTCCCACTCGACGGGTTCGCGAACGTCGATCAGCGCCAACGGCTTCCCCGAGTCGAGCAGCTCGGCCAGTTCGCGCGGGGTGATCGTCGACTCCGCGGCAGCCTCGGCGGCGGCTTCGGAGACCACACCGCAGAACTCCTCGTAGTCGATCAGCTCGGTGATCTTCGGCGTGGCCGGATCCTTGCGGATCTTGATCGTCCGGTAGGTCATGTCCAGCGCGTCGTAGACCATCAGCCGGCCGAGCAGTGGCTCGCCGATGCCGGTGATCAGCTTGATCGCTTCGGTGCCCATCACCGAAGCGATCGATGCGCACAGAATGCCCAGCACACCACCCTCGGCGCAGGACGGCACCATCCCCGGCGGCGGCGGCTCGGGATACAGGTCGCGGTAGTTCAGGCCCAGGCCGTCGGGAGCGTCCTCCCAGAAGACCGACACCTGGCCCTCGAAGCGGTAGATCGATCCCCAGACATACGGTTTCCCGGCGAGCACGGCGGCATCGTTGACCAGGTAACGGGTCGCGAAGTTGTCGGTGCCGTCGAGGATCAGGTCGTAGTCGCTGAAGATCTCGACGGCGTTCTCCGGCTCGAGGCGGACCTCGTGCAGGATCACCTCGACGAGCGGGTTCACCTCGAGGATCGAGTCCTTCGCGCTCTCGGCTTTGGAGCGTCCGATGTCGGACTGGCCGTGGATGATCTGGCGCTGCAGATTGGACTCATCGACGACGTCGAACTCGACGATGCCGATCGTGCCGGCACCGGCAGCGGCGAGGTAGAGCAGGGTCGGCGAGCCGAGGCCACCGGCGCCGATCACCAGCACGCGGGCGTTCTTCAGCCGCTTCTGACCGTCGAGGCCCAGGTCGGGGATGATCAGGTGACGGCTGTAGCGGGCGACCTCGTCGCGGGTCAGTTCAGCGGCTGGCTCGACCAGCGGTGGCAGCGGTGAGGACACCGGACTCTCCTTGGTTGACTTTCGACACCCATCTCAACAGGTATCAGGGTGCAACAGCAACGAGGCCCCGACGCTTCCCGGACGGCCCGGAGGACAGATCAGGCGATCGGATAGGGCCACGGGTTGAATCGGCACGTCTTCCCGTCGGGGGTGACCGTACCGGGGTCGAACCGCGCGGCATCGTTGTTGCTGGTCGAGAACGTCTGCTGCATCATCACCGGGGCCAGCTCGCCGCTGACCGCGCACTGCTCGTGTCGGGGATAGCCGATCGCGTGACCGACCTCGTGGTTGATGACGTACTGCCGGTAGGAGCCGATGTCTCCCTGGAACGGCACGGCGCCGCGCACCCAGCGCGCCTCGTTGATGAAGACGCGTGGCTGACCGTCATACGCCGGGTTGTAGCAGGATGCCTCGAGCTGGATGTCGTACCCGCAGCCTTCCCGCACCGTCATCGGAGACGTCAGCGATACCCGGAAATCCGGCTGCACGCCTGCGGTGTCGTCGACGCGGACGAATCCGAACTGTGGGTTGTGGGTCCAGCTCTTCGGATTGGCCAGCGTTTCGCTGACCATGCGGGCGAAGCCGTCGTCGCCGCCGAAGGTCGTGGTGTCGAGGCCGTCTTCGACCTCGACGGTGTAGGTGAACACCTTGCTGGTGCCCTCACCGACCTGCGGGGTGGTGCCGGGGACGACGTGCCAGGTGCGTGCGCCGGCCTCGGTGAAGGGGCCACCTTCGGGCAGGATGCCGGTCGGCAGGTTGGCGTCGAACTGCGTCAGCCCTTTGGGCGGGGCACCCACGATCGCGGTACTGGCGACACCGATCGTCGGCGGCCCCTGCACCGGCCCGTCGTCGTCGGCCACGGGCGGGGCGACGCTGGTCCCGGTGATGGTCTGGTAGATGACGACGGCCGTCAGAGCGATAAGCAGAGGCAGCGCATACGCGCGCCAGCCGTAGGTCGACACGAACCGTCCGAGCCATGTCTGCTTGCGCCAGCGCTGGTGCCCGTCGCGATTGGACCGGGCCCGCCCGGTCTCTTCGGCCAGCGGATCACGCTGCGCGCGCAACGGTTCGCGCCATTCGTCGCGGAGCACCGGAACGCGACCGTTCCCGCGATGCCCCGGGTCGTAGGTCACCGACACAGGATGACACAGGTTGCTTGATGGACGCCCTCGGCGCGCCTGCCGCCGGGCCGGAGTCCTCCCGTCTTAGAGCAGCTAACGGTAGTAATGTCAGGAGACCGAACTCACGACGGTCATCCGTCGGCAGTAGAACTCGAGGATCTGATGAGCGAAGTGGCCCGAACGGCGCAACGGCGCAGTGGGCAGCCGGCCAGCGGTACGGGGCCGTCCAGCTCCGGCACAGCCAGGCGTGGCAACCGCCTACCTCGCGACGAGCGCCGGGGGCAGCTTCTGATCGCGGCCAGCGAAGTCTTCGTCGACCGCGGATACCACGCGGCCGGCATGGACGAGATCGCGGAGCGGGCCGGCGTCAGCAAACCCGTTCTGTATCAACACTTCACGTCGAAGGTGGAGCTGTACCTGGCGGTCCTGCAGCGCCACGTCGACAATCTCGTCTCGGGCGTCCGCCAGGCGCTGCGCACCACGACCGACAACCGGCAGCGGGTGCGCGCCGCGGTGGCGGCGTTCTTCGACTTCATCGAGCACGACGGCCAGGGCTACCGGCTGATCTTCGAGAACGACTACGTCACCGAGCCGCAGGTGGCGGCCCAGGTGAAGGTGGCCACCGAGGCGTGCACCGATGCGGTGTTCGACCTCATCAGCCACGATTCCGGACTCGAGCCGCACCGCGCACGAATGATCGCCGTCGGCCTGGTGAGCATCAGCGTCGACTCGGCGCGCTACTGGCTCAACAACGACCGCCCGATCGACAAAGACGATGCGGTCGAAGGAACCGTCGCCTTCATCTGGGGCGGCCTGTCGCACGTCCCGCTGACGCGCTCCTGAGCACCTGCCGGCGTCAGCCGGCGGTCCGCGTCACCTCTGCACCCACGGCGCCCACGCCGAACCCGACGCGGCGCGCATCGGCAGCACCGATCTCGACGTACGCGATGCGCGCTGCCTGCACGAGGTAGCGTCGCCCCTTCTCGTCGGTGAGGGCCAGCACGCCCGAGCCCGCCTCCAGCGCGTCGGTGACCAGTTTCTCCACCTCGGCCGGTGTCTGCGCGCTGTTGATGATCAGCTCGCGCGGGCTGTCGGTGACACCGATCTTGACCTCCACAGTGGAACCCTTCTGTCGTCGAATCTCTCCCCAGGAGGCTAGTGGACAGCGCCCGCGGAGTGCGTGCCCGGGACCTACGCGGTCAGCGAACGCGCCTGCCAGCGGCCCGCCAGCAACCTCGCGCTGTGCAACGGCGCAGCGACCGAACTGAGTCCCGACCGTGACCGCCACAGCAGGCGCGTCAGCCCCACCCGTCACGCCAGTGTTCGTAGCATCGGCCCCGCACCGCCTCAAGCGACGACTGGGACAGCTGGATGAACAGGCCATACACCGCACAATCGCCGTACGCCCTGACGCCGACCGAACGCGTCAGCACTCCGCGTCGGCGCAGCCGCTACGACCGGGACCACGGCCGGTACGGCGACTCCGGCAGCGCCGAGTACCGCGCCGACCTGGACACCGACGTCTATCCCCGCGACGACGATCACTACTCGGGTGATATCGACGGGGACTACGACGAGGACTACGACGCCGATTACGAGGACTACCTCGACGAGGCCCGCGTCGACCGGCGCTGGATGTGGATCGCCGGCGTGGCCGGGGCCGTCCTGTTCATCGCCGTGATCATGGCGAGCATGATCCTCGGCGGCGGGGACAGCGGTTCGGTGTCGGCGACCATCGCCTCGGACGCCTCCCAGGACGCCACCACCACCTCGGCACCCGAGCCGTCGGCCACACCGCGCGCACCCGCACCTGCGCTGCCCTCGCAGCCGTCGCTGCCTGCCGAGACGGTCACCACGATCTCCCCGACACCCACCGCGCAGATGCCGGTCCCGGCGCCCGCCGCGCCGCTGCTGCCCGCGCCGCAGGCCGCTCCCCCGTCGCAGTCCGCAGTGCCGGGCACGGTCACCTATCGCATCACCGGAACCAAGGGGCTTCTCGACCTGGTCACCGTCATCTACACCGATGCCCAGGGCGCCCTGCAGACCGACGTGAACGTCGCATTGCCCTGGTCGAAGACGATCACGCTGGACCCCGGTGTGACGCTCAGCTCGGTGACCGGGACCAGCGTCACCGGTCAGCTGAACTGCGAGGTGCTGGACGCCAACGGCGCAGTGATCGCGGCGCAGAACGGCAACTCGATCATCACCAACTGCACCCGCTGAGTCAGGCCAGCCCCAGCTCCTGCATGCGGGTGCTGTGGGTCTGCTGCAGCCGGTCGAAGAACTCGGTGATCTGCGACAGTCCGCCGGCCGACATCACCAGGTCGACGAGTTCGTCGTGATCGGCCAGCACGTACTGGGCCTGAGTGATCGCCTCCCCGAGAAGCCGGCGCGACCACAGCGCCAGCCGGTGCCGCTGCCGGTCGCTGGCCGTCACCGCGGCGCGCACCTCGGCGACCACGAACTGCGAGTGCCCGGTCTCTGACAGCACGGACCTGACGACGTCGGCTACCGCGCCGGGCATCGCGTCGGCGATCTCGAGGTAGAAGTCGGCCGCCAGCGCGTCACCGACGTAGGTCTTGACCAACGCTTCGAGCCAGGTGCTGGGGGTGGTCAGGCGGTGATAGTTCTCCAGGGCGGACGCGTACCGCGTCATCGCCGGCACGACGTCGACACCGCGCTGCTCCAGCTCGTCGCGGAGCACCTCGTAGTGGCTCATCTCCGCCGCCGCCATGCTGGCCATGTTGATCCGACCCCGCAGGTTCGGCGCCATCCGAGCCTCCTCGGTCAGCCGATAAAACGCTGCGACCTCGCCGTATGCCAGTAGAGCGAACAGTTCGACGACGCCGGGATGGTCAGCCGGCAGCGCCGCGGACGCGGCACCCGGCTGCGCTGCGGGGGCAGATGCAGAGGCCGCCGGCGGCGTGGAAGTCATGGCTGCAACTGTAGACGGCAGCGGTGCATGTGACTGAGCACCGGCCGACCAGCTAGCATGGAGCCCGGTGTCGGCGGATCGGCCGACCGATCGATCCAGGTCAGGGCTGGCGTGTGACACGCCGCAGGCACCGTGACAATGTGCGTGCACAGTCTCGAGTTACCGCACGGCCCGCCCCAACAGAGCTGGGCCGCAGCGAAGTTCACTTCTCAACTCGTGCGCGCGTGGAAACGCATGAGATGACAAGTGAAAGGTCTCTCCCCTCTATGACACCCGTGACCCCGCATCCCACTCCGACGTTCGCCGAGCTGGGGGTGCGCGACGAGATCGTGCGCGCCCTCGCCGAGAACGGCATCGAACACGCCTTCGCGATCCAGGAGCTGACGCTGCCGCTGGCGCTGGCCGGCGACGACCTGATCGGCCAGGCCCGCACCGGTATGGGCAAGACGTTCGCCTTCGGCGTGCCGCTGCTGCACCGGATCACCACCGACACGCAGCGGCCGCTCACCGGCATCCCCCGCGCGCTGATCGTCGTTCCCACCCGCGAGCTGTGCATCCAGGTCTACGAAGACCTGGTCGGCGCATCGAAGTACCTGATGGCCGACGACACCCGCAAGTTGACCGTGACCGCGATCTACGGCGGCCGCCCGTACGAGCCGCAGATCGAAGCGTTGCAGAAGGGCGTCGACGTCGTCGTCGGCACCCCGGGCCGGCTGCTCGACCTCGCTCAGCAGGGTCACCTGCAGCTCGGCGGCCTCTCCACGCTGGTCCTCGACGAGGCCGACGAGATGCTCGACCTGGGCTTCCTGCCCGACATCGAGCGCATCCTCAAGCAGATCCCCGCCGAGCGGCAGGCCATGTTGTTCTCGGCGACCATGCCGGACCCGATCATCACGCTGGCCCGCACGTTCATGAACCAGCCGACGCACATCCGCGCCGAGGGCGTTCAGGGCTCGGCCACCCACGACACCACCGAGCAGTTCGCCTACCGGGCGCACGCGCTGGACAAGGTCGAGATGGTCAGCCGCATTCTGCAGGCCGACGGCCGCGGCGCGACGATGATCTTCACACGCACCAAGCGCACCGCCCAGAAAGTCGCCGACGAACTCGCCGAGCGCGGCTTCAAGGTCGGCGCCGTCCACGGTGACCTCGGGCAGGGCGCCCGCGAGAAGGCGCTCAAGTCGTTCCGCACCGGCGAGGTCGACGTGCTCGTCGCCACCGACGTCGCGGCGCGCGGCATCGACATCGACGACATCACCCACGTCATCAACTTCCAGATCCCCGAAGACGAGCAGGCGTACGTGCACCGCATCGGTCGGACCGGCCGTGCAGGCAAGACCGGCATCGCCGTGACGCTGGTCGACTGGGACGAGTTGCCCCGTTGGTCGATGATCGACAAGGCGCTCGGGTTGGAGACACCCGACCCCGCCGAGACGTACTCGAGCTCGCCGCACCTCTACGAAGAGCTGAACATCCCGACGGATGTCGGCGGCTCGATCGGCGGGCCCAGCCGCAGCACCGACAAGCCCACCCGTGAGCCCCGTGAGCGCACCGAACGTCCGGCCAGGAACCGCAGCCGCCGCCGCACCCGTGGCGGCGAGCCGGTCGGTTCGCACCCGGAGACGGGTGAGCAGCCCGCCGACGGCGAGGCGCAGCCGGCTGATTCCGGTGAGGCCACCCGGGCCCCGCGACGGCGTCGTCGGCGCCGGCCGAACAAGGCCGCGGCCGCCAACTAGCGCCGCATGGTCAGACCCGAGCGCCGCACCCGCTCAGATGTGGTGGCGGCGGTGGCGATCGTCGCTGTCGTCGCGCTCGTCGCAGCGATCATCTGGTGGACCAGTGACGCCAGGGCCACGATCAGCACGCCTGCGGCGGCACCGGTGCCCACCCTGGCCCCCGCCACCGCCGTACCCGCGACGTTGCGCCAGGCGTGGACCGCGCCCAGCGCCCGGACCAGCCAGCCGCTCGTCGTCGCCGGCGCGGTGGTCACCGGCGACGGCCGCACCATGGAAGGCCGCGACCCGACCACCGGGGACAGCCTGTGGAGCTACACCCGCGACCTCGACCTGTGCGGGGTCACGTGGGTCTACAACTACGCCGTCGCCGTCTATCCCGACGTGCGGGGATGCGGGCAGGTCAGCGCCGTTGACGCCCGCACCGGGATGCGTGGACCCACACGAACCAGCTACGCCGACAAGCAGGTCACGCTGTCCGGTGACGGCACCACCGCGCTGTCCGCCGGGGACACCCGGCTGGAGATGTGGCGTTCGGACATGGTGCGGATGCTCAGTTACGGGGCGCTCGACGCGCCACTGAACCCGGGCAAGCCGGCCTCGTCGCAGTGCCGCTTCACCTCGGCCGCGGCGAGTTCCACGGCGGTCTCGGTGCTCGAAGCGTGCCCCGATCAGGCCGATGTGCGGCTGACGCTGCTGCGACCGTCGGACGAAGAGGACACCCCGGAGCTCAAGTACGTGCCGCAGAAGGGGGTTGCCGACGGCACCGGTGCGCGCGTGGTGGCGGTGTCGGACACCACGACGGCGCTCTACGTCCCCACCCCGAAGCCCCGGCTGGACATCGTCGACGAAACCGGCGCGACCGTCGACAGCACCGTGGTGCCCGGCGCGCCGGCATCCGACGCGACGATGTCGCGGGTCGGGGACGTGATCACGTGGTGGACCGGTGACGCCGTGATGGTGTTCTCCGCCAACGGTTTTCGCTATCGCTACACTGTCGCGGCGAAAGGGCCCGACAAGCCCGTCGGCCCGGCGACGATCATGGCGGGCCGCCTGCTCGTGCCGGTCACGACGGGCTACGACGTGTTCGATCCGGTCAGCGGCGCCGGTGAGCGCCACATCGCGGTGCAGCGACCGCCCGTCGACGGGCCGGTCGTACCGGCGGTCGCGGGATCGACGGTGGTGGAACAGCGGGGCGACGAGATCGTCGGGTTGTCAGGGAGTTAGAGCTCCGGCGTGAAGGTCGCCAGCGCCTTGCCGTTCTTCCAGTGCTTGAGCAGCGACTCCGCGAACTCCCGGTACGCGACCGCGCCCTTGTTCTTGCGGCCCGTCAGCACCGAGGACCCCGACGCGCTGGCCTCGGCGAAGCGCACGGTACGCGGAATCGGCGGCGCCAGCACCGGCAGCCCGTAGCGGTCGGCGACATCGAACAGCACGTCACGGCTGTGGGTGGTGCGCGAGTCGTACAGCGTGGGCAGCGCGCCGAGCAGCTTCAGGTCGGCGTTGGTGATCTGCTGCACGTCTTTGATGGTGCGCAGGAACTGACCCACGCCGCGGTGCGCCAGCGTCTCGCACTGCAGCGGGACCACCACCTCGTCGGCCGCGGTGAGGCCGTTGAGGGTGAGCACCCCCAGAGAGGGCGGGCAGTCGATGATCACGACGTCGAAGCGGTCGGTCAGCTTCGCCAGCGCCCGCTTGAGGGCGTATTCGCGGCCGGCCCGCATCAGCAGCATGGCCTCCGCGCCGGCGAGGTCGATGTTGGCCGGCAGCAGCGTCATCCCCTCGGCCGTGTCGACCAGCGCGGTGTCGGGCTCGACGTCGCCGAGAAGCACCTCGTGCACCGAGACCGCGAGCTTGTCGGGGTCCTGCCCCAGCGAGAACGTCAGACAGCCCTGCGGATCGAGGTCGACGAGCAGCACTCGCTTGCCCATCTCCACCATCGCCGCACCCAGCGACGCCACCGTCGTCGTTTTGGCGACCCCACCCTTTTGATTGGCGACCGCCAGTACCCGCGTCACAGCTCCCATCTTGGCACGCTCTGCCCCCACCGCGTCGTTCGGAGGTCCCGCTCGCGCGGCAGAACCTGACGTTGCGGCAGAATCGGACACTGTGGCACTTCTGCAACACCGGCTGATCCTGCTTCGCCACGGCGAGACCGAATGGTCGAAATCCGGGAAGCACACCGGACGCACGGAACTCGAGCTCACCGAGCACGGGCGCGCTCAGGCCTCGGCCGCCGCCGAGACCGTGGCCCAGCTGCGACTGCAGAACCCTTTCGTGATCAGCAGCCCGCGGGTGCGCGCCCGGACCACCGCCGAGCTCGCGGGGCTGCACATCGACGAGGTCAACCCGCTGATCAGTGAATGGGACTACGGCGACTACGAGGGCACCACGACCGAAGAGATCCGCAAGGCGGTGCCGAACTGGCTGGTGTGGACGCATGGTTGTCCCGGCGGGGAGACCACGGCGCAGGTCTGCGAGCGCGCCGACCGCGCGATCGCGGTGGCGCTCGAGCACATGGAGACCCGCGACGTGATGTTCGTCGGCCACGGCCACTTCTCCCGCGCGGTGATCACCCGCTGGATCGAACAGCCCGTCTACGAGGGCATCCGCTTCGCGATGCCTGCCGTGTCGATCGCGGTGTGCGGCTTCGAGCACGGGGTCCGTCAGCTCAGCGCGCTGGGCTTGACCGGTCGTCCCGACCCGGCCGTGTCCACGTGACGAGGGAGCCGACGTTCGTCCTGGCCGGACCGGACGAGGTGGTGGTCGCCGACGGCGTGCACACCGCGTTCCCCCGGATCGCCGATGCGCGGGCCGCGCTCGCGTCGCACAGTGCGCCGATCATCGTCGGTGCGTTGCCGTTCGACCTGAGCCAACCGGCCGCGCTGATCCGGCCTCAGACCATTCGCTTCACCCCTGAGCTGCCCGCGTGGCCGTTGCGTGAGCTGCCCCCCGCGCGCATCACCGCGACGACGCCGGATGCGGGTGAACACCGCCGACGCGTCGCGGTCGCTCTGGAACGCCTCGCCGATCCTGCGACGGCGCTGCGCAAGGTGGTGCTCGCCCGGGCCTTGACGGTCGGTGCTGACGGGCCGCTCGATGCGCGCACGCTGCTGCACCGACTCGCCGGCAAGGACGGACAGGCCGTCAAGTATCTCGTCGACCTGTCGGCGGCCGGCGAGGGCCATTCCGGCGCGGCACTGATCGGAGCCAGCCCGGAGTTGCTGGTGGCGCGCCGCGGCCAGCAGGTGACCTGCCGACCGTTCGCGGGGTCGGCGCCGCGACTCGCCGATCCCGACGCCGACGCGAAAAGCGGTGCAGTGTTGGCCGATTCGGCCAAGAACCGGCATGAGCACCAGCTCGTGGTCGACGCGCTGCGCGATGCCCTGGACCCGCTGTGCACCGATCTTCAGATCGCCGAGCAGCCGCTCCTGACGAAGACCGCGGCGGTGTGGCACCTCTACACCCCGATCACCGGCCGTCTGCGGGAGACGTCGACGACGGCGCTGGATCTCGCGGTCGCCCTGCACCCGACCCCGGCCGTCGGCGGCTCCCCGACTGCTGCGGCGACCGAACTGATCACCGAACTCGAAGGTGACCGCGGTTTCTACGCCGGCACGGTGGGCTGGTGTGATCAACGCGGCGACGGCCGCTGGGTCGTGTCCATCCGCTGCGCGCAGCTGTCGGCCGACCGTCGCTCCGCCGTCGCGCATTCCGGTGGCGGAATCGTCGCAGAATCCGATCCTGACGACGAGTTGGCAGAGACCACAACGAAATTCAAGACGATCCTGGCAGCGTTGGGAGTGCGCGATGAGTGAGTCGATTCGGGTGGTGCGCCCCGGTGACGAAGCCGAGCTGACCGCGATGATCCATGAACTGGCCGCCTTCGAGAAAGCCTCGGCGGAGTGCACGGTCACCGAAACCCAGTTACGAGACGCGCTTTTCGGCGACAACCCCGTGGTCTACGGCCTACTGGCCGAGGTCGACGGCCGGGCCGCAGGCGGCGCGCTGTGGTTCCGCAACTTCTCCACCTGGGACGGCGTGGCAGGGGTCTACCTCGAAGACCTGTTCGTGCGGCCCGAATTCCGGCGACGAGGACTGGCCCGCCGACTGTTGGCCAGGCTGGCCCGCGAGTGCGTGGACCACGGGTACACCCGGCTCACCTGGGCGGTGCTCGACTGGAACACGAACGCGATCGCCCTCTACGACGGGGTGGGCGGGCGTCCGCAGACCGAGTGGCTCACCTACCGGGTGTCGGGACCCGAATTGTCCGCGCTCGCATCGGAATCCGCCTGAGTGAACCACGCCAACCCCGCGGGGCTGAACAGCAGACCCAGCACGGCGGTCGACACGGCGGCCACCACGACCGCATAGCCGAGCCGTCCGGAGCTGTACACGTACCAGGCCACACCCAGCAGGACGAGATTGGCGAACACCGCGATGCCGCGGCCCCAGCGCCGCCCGGTCAGCAGGGCCCAGCCGGCGGCCGCGACCGCCGACCCCATGATCACGAACCACACCGCGGTGCCGTAGCCGCTGATCGCGTCCTCGTGGTGTCCTGCGGCTTCCCGCACAACGAGCACGACGGCCATGACCAGCGCGAGCGCGCCCTGCAGCGCGGCGATCCCACCGGCCACCCGCACCGGCCCGGGCGTCACGGCGCGAGCCTGTCCGCCAGGTAGCGGACCGCCATCTCGTAGCCGAGCGGCCCGGCGCCGGCGATCACCATGTCGGCGACCGCAGACACGTAGGAGTGGTGCCGAAACTGTTCGCGCGCATGGATGTTGCTCAGATGCACTTCGGCGACCGGAAGGTCGACCGAGCGGAGCGCGTCGGCGATGGCGACCGAGGTGTGGCTGTAGGCCGCCGGGTTGATCACGATCGCCACGCAATCCTTACGGGCCGCCTGGATGGCGTCGATGAGTTCGCCCTCGTGGTTGCTCTGCACCGCGCGCACAGCCAGATCGTGTTCCGCGGCCACGTCACCGACCATCGCCTCGATCTGGGCGAGCGTGGTCGATCCGTACACCTCGGGCTGCCGGGTGCCGAGCAAGTTGAGGTTCGGCCCGTTGACGAGAAGGAGGCGGCGTGTGGTCACGGTCGTACGGTACCGGCGCGGCTGGAGCGAGTGTCGAGGCGAGCTGGTGTCAGTGCCGCTGGGCGGCGAGTCGGACCGGGGCATTGTCGGTTCCATAGCCGTCGTAGTGCCCGAACCGCTGCACGAACTCGAAGAAGACCGACCCCACCGTGCGGGTGTAGAAGTGCACGAAGTAGTCGCCCGGGGAGCCCGGCACCCGGTCGTAGAGCAGGTTGAGCGCCCGCAGCTGCGCCACCTCGTCGGCGCTGAGGCCGAATCGGCCCTGCAGGTAGTCGTAGTAGTTGTCCGACACCGGAAGAAAAGCCAGGCCGCGGTCGGCTGCGCGCTGCGCCACCCCGACGACATCGGAGCAGGAGAACGCGACATGCTGGGCCAGGCCGGAGTGGTCGAGCACATGCGGCGCGACGTTGAGAGGGATCCGGACGGCGCCGTCGTCGGTACGCATCACCTGGCTGCGGATCAGGCCCGTCGGCCCCGGCACCTCGGCGGGCGCGTCCGGGGTCAGGCCGAACACGCTGCGCAGGAACAGCACGGTGTCTTCGGCCGTCTGCCAGGGCTGGGTGAGGTTGGCGTGGTCGATTGCGCGGATGGGGCTGGGCTCGTCGTCGGCCACGCCGCCGTCGAACTCGGCGACCCACTCGGGGGCGCCGTGCGCTTCGGGGATCCAGAAGAATTCGGTGCCGTCGGGTGCGACGGCGGCGCCGAAAGGCTGTTCGGAGGCGTAGGTGCGGCGGTAGGCCAGCGGCGCCATCAGCTGAGAAGCCCTGGCCGAAGTGGCGGCGGCGTCGGGCACCTGCAGGCCGAGGGCGGCGACATGCGGAGCGCGGTCGCGGGCCTGCTGTTCGTTGAGCACGATGCGCGCGTCCCCCGCCGACCACAACGCCACCGGCTTGGTGCGGTGCCTACCCCGCATCGTGAACCCCAGCTGTCCCAGCAACACCTCCACCTCGCTGGTGTCTTCGGCCTTGAGCTCGACGAAGTCGAACGCAGTGGGCGGCTTGGCTGCGGTCAGCGTCGCGAGATCGGGCCGCCACCCTTCCGGGTTGGCGACAGCGACTTTGTCCTGCAACCACTTCAGCGAACGCAGCGCGTGGATCGCGGTGTGCCCCGGGTCGGTCTGGCGGAAGGTGTCGTTGAAGACCTCGAGCGACAGCGGCCCGGTGTAACCCGCGGCGAGCACGCAGCTGACGAAGCGGGTCAGATCGAACGCCCCCTCGCCCGGGAACAGTCGGTGGTGGCGGCTCCACGACAACACGTCCATCGTCAGCGCGGGCGCATCGGCGAGCTGCAGGTAGAAGATCTTGTCGGCGGGGATCTCGGAAATCTGCGCCGGATCGTGTCCCAGGGAGAGCACGTGGAAGCTGTCCAGGCACACCCCGACCGCAGGATGATCGGCGAGCTCGACGACGCGCCACGCGCGCCGGTAGTCGTCGATGAAGCGGCCCCAGGCCAACGCCTCGAACGCGATCCGTACACCGTAGGTCTGTGCGACGTCGCCGATGCGGCGTAGCTGCGCGGCGGAGACCTCGTCGGAGTCGACGGTAGCGGTCGCGACGTTGCTGCACACCAGGACCGTCTCGATTCCGAGCCGCTGGGCGGTGGCGAAGGTGGCCGCCGCGCGCCGAAGATTGTCGGCGAACGCGGTCTCGTCGACCCCCTCGAGGTCGCGGAGCGGCTGGTACAGGTCGAGGGTGAGGCCGAGACGACGGGCCAGCGCCCGGATCTCCTCCGGTGAGTGGGCGCCGGCGATCAGGTCGGGTTCGAAGATCTCGACACCGTCGAACCCCGCGGCCGCACAGGCGTGCAGCTTCTCCACCAGTGATCCAGAGAGCGAGACAGTGGCGATCGAGGTCTTCATCACAGCAATGTACCAATTAGTTCATTAACGCGAAAGACCGCTGATCCTCCCGGCGGGCGAACAGTAAGCTCAGCCACCATGGCCGCCAAGCCGAAAGCCGAACTGCAGCGGGATGCCGAGCGCACCCGAGCGGAGCTGCTGGCCGTGGCCACCGAGGTGTTCGCCGAATCGGGCTACTCCGGTGCCCGCGTCGACGAGATCGCCGAACGCACCCGCACCACCAAACGGATGATCTACTACTACTTCGGCGGCAAAGAGCAGCTCTACCTGGCAGTTCTGGAAGACGCCTACCGCGGCATCCGGCAGGCGGAACAGAAGCTCACCGTCGACCATGCCAACCCCGTCGAGGCCATCCGCCGTCTGGCGGAAGTCACGTTCGACCATCACATCGCCCACGACGCCTTCGTCCGCCTGGTGTCGATCGAGAACATCCACCGCGGCGAATTCATCCGACAGCTGCGGGAACTCCCGGAGCTGTCCCAGCCGGCAACGTCCCTGCTCGACGAGATCCTGCGCGACGGGCGGGACGCCGGCGCCTTTCGGTCGGACGTCACCGCGCTGGACGTACACCTGGTGATCAGCGCCTATTGCGTGTTCCAGGTGGCCAACCGCTACACCTTCGGCTACCTCTTCGACATCGACCTGACCGACATCTCCCAGCGCGCCCACCTGCGCAGGATGATCGGCGACGTCGTCGTGGGCTGGCTGACCGCGCCCGTCGGCTGACTTCTCTCCCGCGTGGGGCCCACGAAGTAGGGGACAGACGCGAACTCGCGCTCTGCGGGTCCTTTCGCGCGAGTTCGCGTCTGCTCGCGCCCTGACCGGGGTATGGGACGGATCACAATCCACTCTTGACGCGACCCGCACCACAGTGCTCTACTTTGCGTACTAACCAGTTAGTACATTAACGAGAGGCCCGAATGAATCCCCGTCCCCACCTCGTCGGCCTGGTCGGCACCGGCGTCGGCCCCTCGCTCACCCCCGCACTGCATATGACCGAGGCACGCGCCCAGGGACTCGACTACGTGTACCGCACGATCGACCTGGACGAACTGGGCGTCTCCCCCACCCGCATCGGCGAGGTGCTGTCGTGGGCGCGAGCGCTCGGATTCGACGCGCTGAACATCACCCACCCCTGCAAGCAGCTGGTGGTCGAGCACCTCGACGACATCGACCCCGCCGCCGCAGCACTCGGTGCGGTCAACACGGTGGTTTTCGATGCCGACGGACGCACCCGGGGCTACAACACCGACGTCACCGGCTTCGCCCACGGTTTCACCGAGGGACTTCCCGACGCCGCCACCGACACGGTGGTCCTCGTCGGCGCAGGTGGGGCGGGCACCGCGGTCGCCGACGCGCTGGTGCGCCTCGGCTGCCGAGACCTCCACATCGTCGATCTCGACGTCGCCCGCGCGGGGCGGCTCGCCGCTGAGCTCGGCAGCCGACACCGCGATGCCCGGGTGGCCGCGGCGGCGTTCGACGACCTCCCCGACCTGCTGCCCGTCAGCGACGGCGTCGTGCACGCCACCCCGACCGGCATGGCCGCCCACCCGGGCATGGCCTTCGCGCCCGCGCTGCTGCACCCGCGGCTCTGGGTGGCCGACATCGTGTACCGCCCGCTGAACACCGCATTGCTGCAGGCAGCGCGTGCCGCGGGGTGCCGCACGCTCGACGGCGGTCACATGGCGGTGTACCAGGCGACCGATGCCTTCGCCCTCATCACCGGAATCACCCCCGACGCGGAACGGATGTCCAAGCACTTCCGCTCCCTGGTCGTCGAGTGACCAGTTCAGCCCTCAAAAAACCCGCCATCCGGCACAATTCGCCAAAGGAGTCACCGATGACCACCACCCGAGAACCCGGGGCCCTCCCCGAGAAGACGCCCAGGCGGGCTGCGCTCGCCAGCTTCATGGGCAGCGCAGTCGAGTACTACGACTTCTTCCTGTTCGGCTCGGCCGCCGCATTGATCTTCCCGCAGGTGTTCTTCCCCTCCGGCGACGAGGCGGCGCTGGTGATGTCCTTCGCCACCTTCGGCTTCGCCTACATCGCACGCCCCGTCGGCGCAGTCATCCTGGGCCATTTCGGCGATCGCATCGGCCGGCAACGGGTCCTGATGTTCACCCTCGTGCTGATGGGCCTGTCGACGTTCCTGATCGGCTGCCTGCCCACCTTCGCCACCATCGGCTGGGCCGCGCCGGCGCTTCTCGTGATTTGCCGCCTGCTGCAAGGCCTTTCGGCCGCCGGCGAGCAGGCAGGCGCAAGCTCGCTGACCCTGGAACACTCCCCCGACGACCGACGGGCCTTCTTCACCTCGTGGACGTTGACCGGCACCCAGGGCGGTCTGATCCTCGCCTCGCTGGTGATGATCCCCTTCATGGCCCTGCCCGATGAAGCCAAGTACAGCTGGGGTTGGCGAGTTCCGTTCTGGCTCTCCGCCGCCGTGGTCGTGGTCGCCTACTTCATCCGCCGCCAACTGCACGAGACCCCGCAGTTCACCGAAGCCAAGAACGCCGGCACCATCGCCCGCATGCCGCTGGTGCCACTGATGCGCCACCACTGGCGTGACGTCGTGCGCGTCGTCCTCTGCGCTTTCATCGCCGCCGTGTCAACGGTGTTCGCCAATCTCGCATTGGCCTACGGCAAGAAGGTCGGGCTGGACGCAGATCTGACCCTGTGGCTCGTCGTGGCCGCCAACGTCGGCGCGCTGTTCACCCAGCCGCTCTTCGGCAAGCTCGCCGACCAGATCGGTCGCAAACCGGTCTTCATCTACGGCGCTCTCGCCTCGGCCGCGCTGATGCCCTTCTACATGCTCTCGATGAGCCAGGGCAATCACCTGCTCACATTCGCGCTGGCCATCGCGACGTTCTCGTTCGGCTACGCAGCGGCCAACGCGGTCTGGCCGTCGTTCTACGGCGAGATGTTCTCCACCCAGGTTCGGTTCTCGGGCATGGCGATCGGTACGCAGCTGGGCTTCCTGCTCGCCGGCTTCGCCCCGTCCATCGTCACCGCGCTCGGCGGTGTCCGCGAAGGCGGCTGGGTCGTCATCAGCCTCTTCACCGCGGTGGTCTGCCTGATATCGGCCGGCGCCGCCCTCACCGCGCGTGAGACGAAGGATGTTCCGACGGCCGAGCTCGGCCGCTCCGCCGTGGAGACCCCGAGGACGCTCGTCGCACATTGAGTTACAGGAGCCGCCCGATACCCCGGGCGGCGACCTGAAGTGCACCGATCAACCGCTGGCGGTCGCGCTTGAGGGTGGGTACCACCACCCCGAGCGCGGCCGCTACTGCGTTGTCCGAGGCTTGGATCACCGGCACCGCCAGCGAACACGCACCGCGCGACATCTCCTCGGCCGTCATGGCGACACCATCCCGTCGGATCCGCTCCAATTGACCGTCGAGCACGTGACGCGAGGTGATCGTCTTGGCAGTGACTCGTCGCAAATTCGCCATGACGCCGTCGCGAACGTCAGCGGGTGCATGCGCGAGCAGCACCTTCCCGACCCCCGTGCAGTGCATCGGCAACCTGCTGCCGACTGTGGACACGATCGGCACCGACGCCCGGCCCGCCAGCCGATACAGGTAGAGCACCTGATCGCCGTCGCGCACCGCGAGGTGGACCGTGGCCAGCGTCGCGGCATACACGTCACTGACGAAAGGTTCTGCCACCTGGGTCAACCGTCCTGTTACGGGGGCGAGGAGGCCGGCCTGCCACAGCAACCGACCGACCACGTAACGGCCGTCCGGGCGACGCTCCAATGCGCCACCCCCCACCAGTTCCCCGACCAGACGGTGCGCGGTGGGAAGGGCGAGATCCGCCCGGTGCGCGAGGTCGGTGAGCGCCAGTGCGCGATGCCTCTCATCGAACGCACTGACGATGGCCAGCAAACGTTGAGTCACCGTGACACCTGCCGTCGAAGCATTTCCGGCCATCAGGAGAATCCTTCCGCTCAGCGGAAGTCTAGTCTTCCGCCCCGCTATCGGCACCGCCTAGCGTCAGCGTCATGACAGCAATCATCGACACCGATCCCGACAGCGCGTCGGCGAGCCAGGCGCAGATCAGCGCCGAGATAGCGGCGATCGAGTCGGACTACCTCCGCTCGGGTCACGAGGAGACGCAGCCCCGGCTGGACTACGCGCCGTACCGCAGCAGCCTGTTGCGCCACCCCACCAAGGACCTGCACCACGCAGATCCCGAGGGCGTCGAACTGTGGTCCCCAGCGTTCGGGCAGAGCGACGTGCACACATCGGAAGCCGACCTCACCATTGCGCACAGCGGCGCTCCGATCGGTGAGCGGATCGTCGTCACCGGACGCATCCTCGACGGCGCCGGTCGCCCGGTGCGTCGTCAGCTCGTCGAGATCTGGCAGGCCAACGCGGCCGGGCGCTATGCGCACAAGCGCGATCAGCACGCCGCGCCGCTGGATCCCAACTTCACCGGCGTGGGCCGATGCCTCACCGACGACCACGGCAATTACTCGTTCACGACCATCAAACCCGGTCCGTACCCGTGGAAGAACCACCACAACGCGTGGCGCCCCGCCCACATCCACTTCTCGCTGTTCGGAACGGATTTCACGCAGCGCATGATCACTCAGATGTACTTCCCGGGCGATCCCCTGTTCGCGCTGGACCCCATCTACCAGTCGATCACCGATCAGAAGGCCCGTGACCGTCTCATCGCCACCTACGATCACGACGTCGCGGTGCACGAGTGGTGCACGGGGTATCGCTGGGACATCGTGCTGACCGGAGCACAGCGCACCGTCTTCGAGGAGGACCAGCAGTGATGAGCGCTCGCGCGAAGAGCCAGCAGACTATGACCGCCCTGCACGCCCCGACACCGGGGCAGACCATCGGACCCTTCTACGGCTACGCGCTGCCGTTCGACCGGGGTAACGAACTCGTGCCGCCGTCATCGCCCGGGGCGATCCGATTTCACGGCACCGTGACCGACGGCGACGGCCACCCCGTACCCGATGCGCTGCTCGAGATCTGGCAGGCCGGCGCCGACGGTGTCGTGCCGCGGGAGGCGGGCTCGCTGCGCCGCGACGGATGGACGTTCACGGGCTGGGGACGCGCCGCGACCGACGATGCCGGCGCCTTCTCCTTCTCCACCGTCGAACCCGGTGCGGCTGCACCGGATCGGGCCGCGTTCATCATGGTGACCGTGTTCGGCCGGGGCCTGCTCAACCGCTTGTTCACCCGTGCATACGTGCCCGGACCGGCGCTCGACAGCGATCCACTGCTGGCATCCCTGCCTGCCGATCGGCGCCGCACGCTGATCGCCGAGCGCGACGCAACGGGACTGCGATTCGACGTGTCACTGCAGGGCCCCGACGAAACGGTGTTCCTCCGCTACCCGGGCCACTGACCATGACCGACATGTTCTGGCCCGGGGATCACCGCGCAGGCACGGTCACGAGCGATGAGGCGTTTCTCACCGCGCTCGCCGAGGTCGAGAACGCCTGGCTGGCAGTGCTTGTCGAGCATGGCGTGGCTCCCGCCTCTGCCGCGGCCGATGTAACGGCGCTCGTCGATCGCACCGATGCGACAGCGATCGCCGTGGGCGCCGAGAAGGACGGCAACCCCGTCACCGGCCTCGTCGCTCTGCTGCGGTCACGCGCCGACGGCGAGACCGCACGATGGCTGCACCGCGGAATGACAAGTCAGGACGTCCTCGACACCGCGCTGATGCTGTGCACGCGCGACGCACTCACCGCGCTGCGTGCACACGTGGACAGGCAACTCCGAACGCTGACCGAGCTGGCCCGGACTCATCGGCATGACCCGCTGCTCACCCGCACGTTGACCCAGCCCGCACTCCCGGGCACCGCGGGCCTGAAGTTCGCGGTGTGGCTGGGCGCAGTGCTCGACGCCGTCGACACCCTGCGGTGCGTACCGGAGCCCGCAGTGCAGGCCGGTGGTGCGGCTGGGACGATGGCCGCGGCGACCGAATTGGCCGGCTCGACCGAGGCCGCGATGGCGATGTCAGCGTCGCTCGCCTCGAAACTCGGCCTCCGACAGGCACTTCCGTGGCACACGTCGCGAGCGCGGCTGACCCGCCTCGGCGATGCGATGGTCACCCTCTGCGATGCGTGGGGGCACATCGCCAATGACATATCGGCCGCCGCGCGCACCGGCGTGCTCGTCGAGCGCACGGGCGGCGGGTCCTCGACGATGCCGCACAAGAGCAACCCGGTGCTGACCGTGCTGCTGCGCCGCGCAGCACTGACCGCACCCCTGTTGGCCGCAACACTGCACGCCGCGTCGGCGGCGTCGGTCGACGAGCGCGCCGACGGCGCCTGGCATGCCGAGTGGGCTGCGCTGCGGACGTTGGTCCGGCACACCGTCGCCGCCGCCGACCAAGCCGCCGACCTGGTGGCCGGACTGCAGTTCGACGCCGACCGGGCCCGAGCTGATCTCGCCGCCGCCGAAGGGATCGACGCCGAGCAGCAGACCATGGCCGCGTTGGTGGATCATCCGCCCGCCCCCACCTACACCGGCGTTGCCGATCAGCTGATCGACGCCGCATTGCGCCGCGCCACCGCCTATTCAGAGGAGACACGATGAGCACATACGACGACGGAATGGCGGTCCGCCGTAAGGTTCTCGGCGATGCGCACGTCGACCGCGCCGTGGCAGGAACCACTGCCTTCACCGCCGATTTCCAGGACCTGATCACCCGCTACGCGTGGGGTGAGATCTGGACCCGTCCCGGCCTCGACCGCAGATCGCGCTCGATGATCACGCTCACCGCCCTCGTCGCTCGGGGACATCACGAGGAACTCGCGATGCATGTGCGGGCCGCCCGGCGCAACGGTTTGTCCGTCGAGGAGATCAAAGAGGTGCTGCTGCAGTGCGCGATCTACTGCGGGGTGCCCGACGCGAACACCGCTTTCCGCATCGCCGCCGGCGCCCTCGAGGACTAGCCCCGGACCAGTTGCGCGGCGGTTACCTGGCGTCCGGATAGGCCCAGATAGGCTCAGCCCTCGTGCGTGCCGTGCTGATCGTGAACCCGAATGCGACGTCGACGACGCCCGCGGGCCGCGACCTACTGGCCCACGCGCTGGAGAGCCGCACCACGCTGTCCGTCGCGCACACCGACCATCGCGGACATGCGATCGAGATCGCCGCGGAAGCAGCCCGCGGCGGCGTCGACGTGGTGATCGTGCACGGTGGCGACGGCACGGTGAACGAGGTCGTCAACGGGATCCTCGGCGAGTTGGGGCCGGGCAACCGCGGCCCCGCTGTCGGCGTCGTGCCCGGCGGGTCGGCGAACGTGTTCGCCCGCGCCCTGGGCATCAGCCCCGATCCCCTCGAGGCCACCAATCAACTCGTCGACCTGCTCTCGGAGTATCGGCGCACCCGCAGGTGGCGACGCATCGGACTGATGGACTGCGGGGAGCGCTGGGGCGTGTTCACCGCCGGCATGGGCGTCGACGGCGCCGTCGTGGCAGCGGTCGAGGAACAGCGCGCCAAGGGCCGCAAGGTCACCGCGGCCCGCTACATCCGGGTGGCGATCCGGGAGGTGCTGGCGAGCGCGCGGGAGGAACCCACGCTGACGCTGCACCTGCCCGACCGCGAACCGATCAGTGGCGTGCACTTCGCGTTCGTGTCCAACTCCAGCCCGTGGACGTACGCCAATGCCCGCCCGGTGTGGACGAATCCGGACACCACCTTCGACACGGGCCTCGGTGTGTTCGCCACGACCAGCATGAATGTGTGGGCCAACCTGGGGCTGGTCCGCCAGATGCTCTCCCGGAAGCCCCGGCTGACGGCCAAGCACCTCGTGCGCGACGACGACCTCGCCGGCCTGACGGTGACCGGTGACGGGCCGGTCGCCTGTCAGATCGACGGAGATTTCATCGGTGCGCGCGAAAAAATGACGTTCACTGCGGTTCCGGACGCGCTCGCGGTGGTGGCGCCGCCCGCAAAATATCCGTCCTGACCGGTCCTGAGCTGCGCCGGAGCAATCTGGGAGTGACTTCACAGGCCTCAACGAGGGCGCAGATGAGTTAAGAGTAGTACAACGGAGTTGAGGGTCGGAAAACGGTCCGCTGTAGTGAGATAGCCCACGTGTTAACGAACTGCTATTGACATCTGTTCAGCCTGTGAAAGCATCGGATGCAACAGCGCAGAAACATTTGGTGCGCTTGCGTTAACAGCCGAAGGAAAAAGCTCGTGCGCTTCGCTGCGCACACGATAAGGAGTAGAACTCATGGATTGGCGCCACAAGGCGGTCTGTCGCGACGAGGATCCGGAACTGTTCTTCCCGGTGGGAAACAGCGGCCCGGCCCTCGCCCAGATTGCTGACGCAAAGCTCGTGTGCAACCGGTGCCCCGTCACCGCGGAGTGCCTGAGCTGGGCTTTGGACTCCGGTCAGGACGCCGGCGTCTGGGGTGGCATGAGCGAAGACGAGCGCCGCGCCCTCAAGCGCCGCAACGCTCGCACGAAGGCTCGCTCCGGCGTCTGATCTTCCGACGCAAACTTCACCGCGACGGCCCCGACGAAAGTCGGGGCCGTCGCTGTGTGAACTGAATTACACGCCAGCTATCCGTAATGCGAACGCACAGAATGGCAGCGCCCGCCACAATTCTCAGAATTGAGTCGTGCGGGCTCGGCGGCCTATCGGCACCCGCAGCACCACATCGGTTCCACCGCCCGGGACGTCGTGCATCCCCAGCGATCCGTCGAGTTCGGCCGACACCAGGGTCCGCACGATCTGCAACCCCAGGCGGTCGGACTTCTCCAGGCTGAAGCCCGCGGGCAATCCGCGGCCGTCGTCGTGCACGACCACGTCGAGCCAGCGCGCCGACCGCTCCGAACGAATCGTCACGCACCCGGTCGCCGTGGTGCTGTCGAACGCGTGCTCGATGGCGTTCTGCACCAGCTCGGTGATCACCATGATCAGCGCAGTCGCCCGGTCGGCGTCGAGGACACCCAGGTCGCCCTGCCGATTGATGCGGATCGGCGAATCCACGGTGGCGACGTCGTTCATGATCGGCAGGATCCGGTCGATGACCTGGTCGAGGTTCACCTCTTCGTCGAGCGACATCGACAGCGCGTCGTGCACCAGGGCAATGGACGACACGCGGCGCACCGATTCGATGAGCGCCTCTCGACCTTCCGGATTGGTGGTGCGGCGCGCCTGCAACCGCAGCAGCGCGGCCACGGTCTGCAGGTTGTTCTTCACCCGGTGATGGATCTCCCGGATCGTGGCGTCCTTCGACAGCAGCGCCCGGTCACGCCGTTTGACCTCGGTGACGTCGCGGATCAGCACCGCCGCCCCCACGGCGGCGCCGTGGGCCAGCAGCGGGAGCGTGCGTAGCAGGACGGCGGCCCCGCCGGCGTCGACCTCCATCCGCATGCTGGACCCGCCCGCCAGCGAGTCCCGCACGTGGTTCGCCAGCTCCTGCGCCTCGAACGGATCGGAGATGAGGGGTCGGGTGACGCTGACGAGGTTGTGCCCCTCGAGTTCGGCCGTCAGCCCCATGCGGTGGTAGGCCGAGATCGCGTTCGGACTGGCGTAGACGACGGCTCCGGCCTTGTCGAGACGGATGAAGCCGTCGCCGACACGCGGACTCGACCGTGACATCGCCAGGTCTCCCACGTTGGGGAAGGTGCCCTCCGAGAGCATCAGCAGCAGATCGGCGGCACAGTCGACGTAGGCGACCTCGAGCGGGCTCGCCTGCCGGGGCGCCAGCGACGTCTGATGGGTCAGGACGGCGACGACGTGGGAACCGTGGCGGACCGGAACGGCTTCGACGTTCAGGCCGGGCCCACCGTCGGTGCCGTCGACCGTGGCCCGCCCGATGGCGCCGGAATCGAAGGCCGTCGCGATGATCGGTACCGTCGCGGTCTTGGCGACCGTACCGACGGCGTCGGCGAGCAGCACGGTCGGCGCCGTGTTGGGGCGAACCTGCGCGACGCATACAACGCGGTCGTCGTCGCGGCGCACCCACATCAGGAAGTCGGCGAACGACAGATCGGCCAACAACTGCCATTCGCCGACGACGGCGTGCAGGTGATCGACGGCGTTGCCGGGCAGGACAGTGTGCTCGGCGAGCAGGTCACCGAGGGTGGACATGGACCTGCAGCGGGCTAGCTGATGACGGCGATAAGATCGCCGGCCTGGATCACGTCACCGACCGAGACGCTGACCTTGCTGACGGTGCCGGCGACCTCGGCGAGCACCGGGATCTCCATCTTCATCGACTCGAGCAGCACGAGTGTGTCGCCTTCGCCGATCTGATCGCCCTCGCTGACCACGACCTCGAGCACACTGGCCACGATTTCCGCGCGAACGTCCTCGGCCATCTTCAACCCCACTCATCCACCGGCGTCTTTGTCCGGTCTATCGAACCACACCCTGCTGTGGACAGAGCACCAACTGGCCCGTGCGACAATGGCTGCAATCAGTCGAGCAATTCGGAGGTGGACGATGGCCAAGCGGGGCCGCAAGAAGCGCGATCGGAAGCACAGCAAGGCCAACCACGGCAAGCGACCCAACTGCGGGTCGAAGTCAGTGCGCTGACGCCCCTGATCAACGACGAACCGCCCGGACTTCTTCACAGAAGCCGGGCGGTTCGTCGTCGTTGGCGCGGGTTGTGGGGTCAGCCCCCGCGGATGATCGTTGTCTGGCTGATCTGGATGCGCAGCCGCTCCCGCAGGCTCTCCGGAGCGCGCTCACCGCTGCACTTGGTGGCGATCAGGTTCTTGACGCGTTCTTCGACGCCGTAGTGGCGCAGGCAGGTGGGGCACTCTGCCAGATGGTGGCGCAGCCGGTCGCGGGTCTCGACGGTGCACTCGCCGTCGAGCAGCGTCCACACCTCGGCGATGACTGCGGCGCATTCGGGATGCTCGGGGTCGATCGGACCGATCGGCGGGGTCCAGCGTTCCTCGTCGGACCCGCCCTGCGTGCTGCTCATGACGTGACCTCCTGGGTCGCCTCGGCCTGCTGGCCCCGGATGAAGCCGCGTTCGCGGGCCACATCGGCCAGCAACTCGCGCAATTGGCGCCTGCCGCGATGCAGCCGCGACATCACCGTCCCTATCGGCGTATCCATGATCTCGGCGATCTCCTTGTAGGGGAAGCCCTCTACGTCGGCGTAGTAGACGGCCATCCGAAAATCTTCGGGCAGCGCCTGCAGGGCTTCCTTGATCTCACTGTCGGGCAGCATCTCCAACGCCTCCACCTCGGCGGACCGCAGCCCCGTCGACGTGTGTTCGGCATTGGCCGCGAGCTGCCAGTCGGTGATCTCCTCGGTCGGATACTCCGCCGGCTGGCGCTGCTTCTTGCGGTAGCTGTTGATGTAGGTGTTGGTCAGGATCCGGTAGAGCCACGCCTTGAGGTTGGTGCCCGCCCGGAAGGAGCGGAACCCGGCGTACGCCTTGACCATCGTTTCCTGCAGCAGATCCTCCGCGTCGGCGGGGTTGCGCGTCATGCGCAGCGCACCGCCGTAGAGCTGATCGAGCAGCGGAATGGCATCCCGCTCGAAACGAGCGGTCAGCTCGGCGTCCGATTCCTCGGCGGCCGGTGTGGTCTCTGGATCGAGGCTTGCTTTTGGATCGAGGGTGGCTTCGGCAGCCGACCCATCGGTGTCAGTCATTCTCAGGAACACCGTCCCTTCTGTTGCGGCACCATCGAGGCGATCCGGCAGACGCACCAGACGCAACGGGGCCTCTACGGCCAACGTTGGCACCATCTATCCCCTTCTCTCGATCCTAGAGGTCATGACTGACGACTTTCTCTGTAGCTGCCACCTGCTCAGCTGATCGAGACAACAGCGGCAACGGCACAGCTGTTCCCGCGAGCCTCGTCGTACCCTGTCCCGGTGGCCCGCGCAGCGACCCCGGCGATCGCAGCCCTGGTGGCGGCCGGTGTGCCGCACACCGTGCTGGCCTACCACCACGATCCCCGCAGCGAGGCTTTCGGTGACGAGGCCGTCGAAGCGCTTGCGGGTGACGGCCTGGTCGCCGGGCAGATCTTCAAGACGCTGGTCGTGGCGCTGCCGAAAGGGTTGGGCGTCGCGGTCCTGCCGGTGCCGTCGAAGCTGTCGCTGAAGGCCGCCGCGGCGGCGCTGGGAGCGGCGAAGGCGACGATGGCGGATCCGGCCGCGGCGCAACGTTCCACCGGGTACGTGCTCGGCGGGATCTCCCCGCTGGGGCAGCGCAAGCCGCTGCCCACGGTGGTGGACTCCTCGGCGCTGGGCTGGGACCGGGTGCTGTGCAGCGCGGGCAAGAGGGGCCTCGACGTCGCGCTCGCCCCGCAGGATCTGGTCCGACTGACCAACGCGGTCACCGCCGAGATCACCGCGCTCTAGGGTGAAGCCCATGTCACTTGCGGGAAAAACGATGTTCATCTCTGGAGCGAGCCGCGGTATCGGGCTGGCGATCGCCAAACGTGTCGCCTCCGACGGCGCCAACATCGCGCTGGTCGCCAAGACCGCGGAACCGCATCCGAAGCTGCCTGGGACCATCTACACCGCGGCCAAGGAGATCGAAGAGGTCGGCGGCCAGGCGTTGCCGATCGTCGGCGACGTCCGCGACGGGGACTCGGTGGCGGCGGCCGTGGCAGCCGCGGTCGAGCAGTTCGGCGGGATCGACATCTGCGTCAACAACGCCTCGGCGATCAATCTCGGCTCGATCGAGGAAGTTCCGCTCAAGCGGTTCGATCTGATGAACGGCATCCAGGTGCGCGGCACCTACGCGGTGTCCCAGGCGTGCATCCCGCACATGAAGGGCCGGGAGAACCCGCACATCTTGACGCTGTCCCCGCCGGTGCTGCTGGAGTCCACGTGGCTCAAGCCGACGCCGTACATGATGGCGAAGTTTGGAATGACGTTGTGCGCGTTGGGTATTGCCGAAGAGATGCGGGAGGCGGGCATCGCGTCGAACACGTTGTGGCCGCGCACGATGGTGGCCACCGCCGCGGTGCAGAACCTCCTCGGCGGCGAGGAATCCATGAAGCGCTCACGCAAGCCCGAGGTGTACTCCGACGCGGCCTACGCGGTGCTGACCAAGCCGTCGAGCTACACCGGCAACACGCTGCTGTGTGAGGACGTGCTGCTGGAATCGGGTGTCACGGATCTGTCGGTGTACGACTGCGTGCCCGGTTCCGATCTGGGCGTGGACTTCTGGGTCGACGCGGCGAACCCGCCCGGCTACACCCAGCCCTGAGGTTCGGCGACGCGCGTGGGGCGGCCGAATCGCGCGTGTACACCCGGCGAGTAGAGCGGCCTCAGCTGCGGCCCAGCGCTGACCACGCCCGCGGCCGCCACCAAGTCGTCGGACAGGACCTCGATCTCGGCGCTGTGCAGCGGCCACGTCGCGTGCTCGTTGGGCAGCCACCACGTGCGGCCCGCCTTGCGGGTGTGTGCGCCCCACCGCGCGGTCAGCCACACCTCCAGCGGTGTCGGCTCGATCGGCGCCCCGACGCGCACCGCCACCTCGGTGCGCAGTCCCCGCTGCGGCCAGCGCCTGACACTGCGGTAGCGGATGCTCTCGTCGTCGCGGGTCACCCGCATCTTCGCCCACGTGTAGGGGATGCCGAGCGCTGCACGGCTGGCCGCGACCGCTGCGAGTCGCTCGGTCTCCAGGGAGCGGAACAGCACCCCGTGCCGACCGGCGTCGTCGACGGAGTAGAGCCGGACGTTGGTCTCGGCGAACGTCCCGAAGTACGGCAGCCGCACCACGCTGCCCAGCCGCAGATTCCGCATGCTGAATGGGACCAGGCCCACATAGGTCACGCCGTCGATGACGTCTGGCCGGGCGCCGGGCGGGAAGAACGGCGCGACGGTGTGCGGGTCGACGGGCCAGTGCACGAACGTCAGGTCGGCCCAGAACTGGTCGAAGGTCACCGGTCGCGACAGCGCAGGCGCATCGACGGCGAACCCACTCATGGGCCCCATCGTGGCACGCTGATCGGTATGACCTCGTCGATCTGGGCCGGCGGAAGTTACGACACCGTCGGTGACCGTATTGCGCACATCGCTTCTCGCGTTGTCGACGCCGCCGCACGGAGGCGCCCGCTGCAACATGCCACGGTGGTCGACCTCGCCTGCGGTACCGGCAGTGCTGCTCGTGCCGCGGCCGCCCAGGGAGCGCAGGTCACCGGCGTGGACCTGACCCCGGAGCTGATCGACCTGGCCGCGCAGCGTGCGCCCCACATCACGTGGGCCGTCGGCGATGCCGCCGACACCGGGCTGGCGCCGTCGTCGTTCGACGCCGCGGTGTCGAACATGGGCATCATCTTCGTCGACCCGGACCGGCAGACCGCCGAAGTCGAACGGCTGCTCACGCCCGGTGGCGTGCTGGCTTTCTCGGCGTGGGTGCGGCGCGGGGGCAACCCGTTGTTCGACCCGATCGTCGAGGTGCTCGGTCCGCCCCCGGCTGCGCCCTACACCCCCGATCAGTGGGGTGACGAGCAGATCGCCGCGCAGCGGCTGGCGCACTTCGACGACCTCGATTTCCACCACGGCGAACATCGCTGGGAGTTCGAGTCCGTCGCCCGCGCCCTGCAGTGGCTGCAGACCGGCTCACCCATGCACGTCGCGACGTTCGAGCGCGCCGGCACCGCGCGCCAGGATCTCGCCGACGCGTTCACCGCGACTCTCCAGCAGCACACCGATCCCTCGGGCGCTGTCACGGTGACGTCCCCCTACGTCGTGGTCACCGCCATCTACCGCGCCTCGTAGAGGATGCCGCGGCCGATGGCTTCCCGCACGACAGGCATCGCGGCACCGGCCAGCGCGCCGGCATCGACGCCGTGATGGGCGGCGAGCAGGTCGATCAGCATGCCGAGTGGTACCTCGCCCCGGCACCCGGCCAACAACGCCCGCGACACCTCGTCGACGCCGATGACCGCACCGGGTCCGCCGGGGCGACGAACGGCGGCGCCGACCGTCTGCCAGCCGTCAGGACCCGGCAGTGACTGCTCCTCGAGGAACACCGGCGCGGTGCTCAGGCGGCTGGCGAGCAGCTGGTCGTCGCTGGTGCCGTGCAGGTACTCGCGCCGGGCGAAGAACGCCTCCACCTCGGGACCGGTCAGCTGCTCGTCGGCGCCGGTGATCTCCTCGAAGATCTGCTCGGGCGTCCGTTCCTCGCCGCGGCGTCGCGCGCGCACCACGACCATGCCCATGCCGACCCCGGCGATCCCCTCGGCGTCGAACCAGTCCAGCCACCGCCCGCCACGCCTTGCCGCCTCCTCGGGCAGTTCCCCCGCGTCGGAGGTCCACAGCGAGACGTAGCTGATCGGATCGGCGAATTCCCGTTGCACCACCCACGCGTGCAGCCCGCTGCCGTCGAGCCAACCCCGCACCCGATCGCGCCAGTCCTGCCCGTCTCGCACGATCCAGTTCGCCATGATCTGCGCGGTGCCACCCGGTTCCAGATGCTCACCGACCTCGCGAATCATGGCCTCGCACAGGGCATCTCCAGCCATGCCGGAGTCACGGTAGATGTAATCGAGGTCCCCGACGCCGACGACGAACGGCGGGTTGGACACGATCAGGTCGAACCGCTCCCCTGCAACGGGTTCGAACAGACTGCCGGACCGCAGATCCCACGACATGTCGTTGAGCCGGGCCGTCGCTGCCGCCAACGCCAACGCACGGTCGTTGGTGTCGGTGGCGACGACCTCGTCGCAATGCCCTGCCAGGTGCAACGCCTGGATGCCGCAGCCGGTGCCGACGTCCAGGGCCCGGCCGGCGCGCGACCGAATCACCGCGTGCGCCAACGAGATCGACGCACCCCCGATGCCGAGAACGTGGTCGTGATGCACGGGGCCGGGGCGCAGCGCCGCGTCCTGGTCCGATACGACGAGGAAGTCGCGCGCCCCGTCGCCGTGGGGCCGGATGTCGAGGACGGCCACGACGGCGTCCGCCCCGGCAGGCTCGACGACTCCGGCGGCGGCCAACGCGTCGACACCCGTGCGAGGGAACGCCTGCGCGACGCGCTCGCGGGGCTCGGCGGCGCCGAGCAGGAACAGTCGCACCAGCGTCGCCAACGGTTGGCCGGCGGCGGACGCCTTTTCGGTGGCGCGCAGCGCCGACCACCACAGCCCCCTGCTGAATGCACCACCGGCGTCGGCGCCGAGCAGCTCCCCCACCCCGTCGGTGGTGTACTGCGCGGCCACCAAGTCGGAAGCCAGTGCGTCGACGACCGCCGGGTCGGGCAGCGGCAGGCTCACAGCAAGGTGCCCTGCTCGGGCTGCGGCTCGACGGGCTCGATCAGCTCCGGCCCGTTGTTGCGCACGCTGTTGACCAGGCGTGACACCTCCCGGATCTCGATGCGATCCAGATCGCCGTGGCCACGCAGCAGCCCCTCGTCGATCGGGGCGTCGGGGTCGAGCCAGTGGTCCCAGTCATCGGCGCTGATCGTCAGCGGCATGCGGTCGTGGATCTCGGCCAGCGGGCCCGCCGCATCGGTGGTGATGATCGTGCAGCTCAGCAGCGGAGGAGCGTCTTTCGGGGCGTCCTTGGGCCGCCATGTCGACCACAGGCCTGCCATGAACAACGGCTCACCGTCGGTCGAGTACATGAAAAACGGTGTTTTGGAACCTTTTTCGCCCTTCCATTCGTACCAGCCGGCCATCGGCACCAGGCAGCGTTTGGCCTTGGCGGAGCTGCGAAACGCCGGGGACGACGTGACCTTGTCAGAGCGCGCGTTGATCAGCAGCGGACCCTTGGTCTCGGGTGCACCGGTGTCGGTGGCCTTGACCCACGGCGGGACCAGACCCCAACGCATCAGCCGCACGCGGCGCGTCGACTCGTCGTCGGGATCGGTGTGCCGCTTCACGACGGCGGCGACATTGGTCGTCGGCGCCACGTTGTAATTCGGAGACGGCGGGTCCTTCAACTGGGAGGTGGCCTCGTCGATCGCCTTGATCTTCTCGGCCAGCAGCGCCGGATCGGTGGTCACCGCGAATCGCCCGCACATGACCCCATGGTGGCAGAAACCAGCGACAGGCCAGGATGGACCACAATGAACTCCGTGAGCACCTGGCCGGCCCCGTCGACGTCGACCCCTGTCCATGCCACCGTGACGGTGCCCGGCTCGAAGTCGCAGACCAACCGTGCGCTGGTACTCGCTGCACTCGCCGCGGCCGGCGGCGGCACCTCGGGTGTCTCGGGGACTCTGCGCAGCCGCGACACCGACCTGATGATCGCCGCGCTGCAAGCCCTCGGCCTGCAGGTCGACACGTCGGCCAGCGACGACACCGCGTTGACGATCAGCGGCGGGCTGACTCCGCGGCCCGGCACCCGTATCGACTGCGGGTTGGCGGGAACGGTGCTGCGGTTCCTGCCGCCCGTCGCGGCACTGAGCTCGGAATCAGTGACGTTCGACGGTGACGAGCAGGCGCGCGCCCGGCCGATCGCACCGCTGCTCGACGGGTTGCGCGGGCTCGGCGTCGGCGTCGACGGTGACGGCCTGCCGTTCGAGGTGAGTGGCAACGGATCAGTGCGCGGGGGCACCGTCGAGATCGACGCATCGGCCTCGTCGCAGTTCGTCTCCGGGCTTCTGCTCTCGGGTGCCGCGTTCGACGAGGGTCTGGAGATCGTGCACACCGGCGCGGAAGTGCCGTCCGCTCCACACATCGCGATGACCGTCGCGATGCTGCGCGAGGCCGGCGTCACCGTGAACGACACGACCCCTAATCGCTGGCAGGTGTCGCCGGGACCCATCGCGGCCCGCGACTGGGCGATCGAGCCGGACCTGTCGAACTCCGTGCCGTTCCTGGCGGCCGCGATCGTCAGCGGCGGCAGCGTCCGGGTCACCGGCTGGCCAGACGTCAGCGTCCAACCGGCTCAGACGATCCTGTCGCTGCTGAAGGGGTTCGGCGCGGTGGTCCGCCGCGGCGACTCCTACCTGGAGGTGCAGGGCACCGCCACCTACGACGGCGTCGACGTCGACCTGCGAGCCGTCGGTGAGCTGGCGCCCTCCGTGGCGGCGATGGCAGCACTGGCCACCCCCGGATCGGTGAGCCGTCTGCGCGGTATCGCGCATCTGCGCGGCCACGAGACGGACCGGCTCGCGGCACTGAGCACCGAGATCAACCGCATCGGCGGGCAGTGCGAGGAGACCGAGGACGGGCTGACGATCACCGCACAGGTGATGCACGGCGGTGTCTGGCACTCCTACGCCGACCACCGGATGGCGACCGCAGGCGCGATCGTCGGCCTGCGGGTGCCCGGCATCGAGGTCGAGAACATCGGCACCACCGCCAAGACGCTGCCGGACTTTCCGCAACTGTGGGCCGACATGCTGGCCGGGCAGACCGACTCCACGGCCGGCCTTTGAGTCGACGCGAGTACGACGAGTCCGACGTCCGGGTGCGGCCCGGGCGCGGCTCGCGGCCGCGGACCAAGACCCGTCCAGAACACGCCGACGCCCGGTCGGGCATGGTCGTCACCGTCGACCGAGGCCGGTGGGGCTGTGTGCTCGACGGTGACCCCGAGCGGCGCGTGACCGCGATGCGGGCACGCGAGCTCGGCCGAACGTCGATCGTCGTCGGCGATGACGTCGACATCGTCGGCGACCTGTCGGGGCGCACGGACACGCTGGCGCGCATCGTGCGGCGGGCGGAGCGCCGGACGGTGCTGCGCCGCACGGCCGACGACACGGACCCGACGGAGCGGGTGGTGGTCGCCAACGCCGACCAGTTGTTGATCGTGGTGGCGCTCGCGGATCCGCCGCCACGCACAGGGCTCGTCGAGCGCGCGCTGATCGCGGCATTCGTCGGGGGCCTGACCCCGATCCTGTGCCTGACCAAGTCGGACCTCGCCCCACCGGAACCGTTCGCCGCGCAGTTCGCCGGGCTGGACCTGACGATCGCGACGGCAGGCCGGACCGACCCGCTGGAGGCGGTGCAGACGTTGTTGGCCGACAAGGTCACGGTGCTGCTGGGCCATTCCGGGGTGGGCAAGTCGACGCTGGTGAATCGCCTTGTGCCCGAGGCGGATCGGGCCACCGGGGCGGTCACCGACATCGGTCGCGGCAGGCACACGTCCACGCAGTCCGTGGCGTTGCCGCTGGCCGCAGGCGGATGGGTGATCGACACGCCGGGGATCCGGTCGTTCGGGCTGGCCCACATCGCACCCGACGACGTGGTGATGGCGTTCTCGGATCTGGCCGATGCCATCGAGGACTGCCCCCGCGGCTGCGGGCACCTGGGGCCTCCGGCCGATCCCGAGTGCGCGCTGGACGAGCTGTCGGGCCCGGCGGCCGACCGGGTGGCGGCAGCCCGCCGCCTCCTCGCCGTGCTGGGGTGAACGTCCTCTGGCGAGCGCGCGCTCGCGCCCGATCGGGGGCAGAATCTGACCGCCTGCCGACGATCTCGCGACCGTGTTTGCCGCCCACGTCGACCGGGCACGCTGCCCCGCGAAGGAGGAATGGACTGTGACACACGTACCCACCATCACGCTCAACAACGGCGCGACGATCCCTCAGCTGGGATTCGGCGTCTACCAGATCAAGCCCGACGAGACCGCGGACGCGGTGAAGACGGCTCTGGACATCGGTTACCGCCACATCGACACCGCGGAGATGTACCAGAACGAGAAGGGTGTCGGCGAAGGCATCCGCAATTCCGGCATCGACCGGGGCGAGGTGTTCATCACCAGCAAGCTGAACAACGGCTTCCACAAGCCCGACGACGCACGCCGGGCCTTCGACAAGACGCTCTCGGAACTCGGCTTCGACTACGTCGACCTGTTCCTGATCCACTGGCCGCTGCCCACGCTCTACGACGGCGACTACGTCTCGACGTGGAAGACGTTGGAGGAGTTCGCCAAAGACGGCCGCGCCCGCAGCGTCGGCGTCTCCAATTTCCAGGTCGACCATCTCGAGCGGCTGGCCGCGGAGACGGGCACCGTCCCGGCCGTCAACCAGATCGAGGTGCATCCGTACTTCACCAACGAGGAAGTGCGCTCCTACGGTGCGCAGCACGGCATCGCGACCGAGGCCTGGTCGCCGATCGCGCAGGGCAAGGTGCTCGACGATCCGGTGATCACCCGCATCGCCGAGCAGGCCGGCAAGACTCCGGCTCAGGTGGTGCTGCGTTGGCACATCCAGCGTGGCGACATCGTGTTCCCCAAGTCGGTGACCGAGCAGCGCATCAAGGACAACTTCGCACTGTTCGACTTCGAGCTCGGCAGTGAGGACGTGGACGCGATCTCGGCGCTGGACAAGGGTGAGGACGGCCGCACCGGCCCGAACCCGGACACGTTCGACTACGTCCCGTAAATCCCGGGTCCCCAACCCCGCGAACAGACACAAACTCGGGCGACACGCCGTGGCGTGGCCCGAGTTTGTGTCTGTTCAGCAGAGAAATCAGCAGGAAATCAGGCGGCCATTTCCCGGTTCTCGAGCACGGCGGCCTTGCGGGCACGCCGGCGCGCACGCACCGCTGCGATCGCGGATTTCAGACCACGCCGCTCGGAGGGGTCCAGCTCCACGAACATCCGCTCGCTGCGGGTCTCGGGTGCATCGTCGGCGGTGTCGCTCAGGAACCGGTCCGGCAGAGACAGTTTCGCGATGGTGCGCCACGATTTGCCGTACTGCACCAGGAACGAACCCGTCGTGTACGGCAGGTCGTACTTGTCGCAGATCTCACGCACCCGCACCGAGATCTCGTAGTAGCGGTTGCTCGGGAGATCCGGGAACAGGTGATGCTCGATCTGGTGGCACAGGTTGCCGCTCATGAACCGCAGCAGGGGGCCGTTCTTGAAGTTCGCGCTGCCGAGCATCTGACGCAGGTACCACTCGCCGCGCGTCTCGCCGATCATGTCGGTCTTGGTGAATTTCTCTGCGCCGTCGGGGAAGTGGCCGCAGAAGATCACGGCGTTGGCCCACACGTTGCGGATGACGTTGGCCATGGCGTTGGCCTTCAGTGTGGACGTGAAGGATGCCGCCGGAGACAGTGATGTCAGCGCCGGGTAGGCCACGTAATCCTTGGCGACCTGGTGGCCGGCCTTCACGCCGAACTCCTTGATCCGGCCCATCGTCGCCTTGCGGTCGTCACGGCCCGTGAAGATCTTGCCGAGCTCGAGATGCTGCAGTCCCACGCCCCACTCGAAAGCCACACAGAGCAGCGTGTTGAAGAACAGGTTGCCGAGGTTCATCGGCGTCCAACGCTGGTCACGGGTGACCCGGATGACGCCGTAGCCCACGTCGTCGTCCATCCCGAGGATGTTCGTGTACTTGTGGTGCATGAAGTTGTGAGTGAAGCGCCAGTGCTTGGAGGCACCGCTCATGTCCCACTCCCAGGACGACGAGTGGATCTCGGGATCGTTCATCCAATCCCACTGGCCGTGCATGACGTTGTGACCGATCTCCATGTTCTCGATGATCTTGGCCACGCCCAGCGTCGACGCGCCAGCCCACCAGTAGGCCCGCTTGGAACTGCCGGCGAGCATCAGCCGACCTGCGACCTCGAGCGCACGCTGGACGGCGATGGTGCGGCGGATGTAGCGCGCGTCGCGCGCCCCGCGGGAGTCTTCGATGTCCTGCCTTATCGCGTCGAGTTCACGCGCCAGGCCTTCGACGTCCGCTTCTGATAGATGAGCGAACTCCGGTACGTCGGTGATTGCCATGGGTTCCACCCCTCCTCTCGCATACCTACGCTAGCGTAACCTACGAATCCGTAGGTTACTAGCGGGTAAAGGTCACACGTCGAGTGTGCAGTCTCCGGATGCGGCCGAGACGCAGGTCTGCACTCGGCTGCCGGGTTCGTGCTCGACGCCCGTCCTCAGATCCTTGACGTGCCCGTCGAGCAGTCCGACGACACATGACTGGCAGATGCCCATCCGGCACCCGAACGGCATCTGGATGCCCGCCGCCTCGCCGGCATCCATCAGTGAGGTCGCGCCATCGACGACGACCTCTTTGTCGGCACGGGCGAACGTGACCGTGCCGCCGCTGCCGTGGCCGCCGCGGGTGACGGCGAACCGCTCGAGGTGCAGCCGATCGTCGATCCCGGCGGCGGCCCAGGTGCGCTCGGCCGCTTCCAGCATCGCCTCGGGCCCGCACGCCCACGTCTGGCGCTCCCGCCAGTCGGGAACGACGTCGTCGAGGCGGGCGAGATCCAGCCGGCCTTGGCTGCGGGTGGTCCGCAGCACCAGCCTGTAGTCGGAGTGGCGGTAGGCCATCGCGGACAATTCCTCGGCGAACATCACGTCGGCCTCGGTCGGTGCGGAGTGCACGTGCACCACGTTACCGAGTTGGCCGCGCCGGCTCAGCGTGCGCAGCATCGAGATCACCGGGGTGATGCCCGAGCCGGCAGTCAGGAACAGCACTGACGCCGGAGCGGGATCAGGCATGACGAAGTTGCCTTGCGGCGCAGCCAATCTCACGATGGTGCCGGGCTCGACGCCGCCGACGAGGTGGCTGGACAGGAACCCCTCGGGCATCGCCTTGACGGTGATCGTGATGGTGCGCGAACCCCTGCTGGTGACGGGGCTGCTGGTCAGCGAGTAGGACCGCCACCGCCAGCGACCGTCGACCAGCAGGCCGATGCCGATGTACTGGCCGGCCTGGTAGTCGAACGAGAACCCCCACCCGGGCTTGATGACGATGGTCGCTGAGTCGACGGTCTCGCGCCGCACCTCCAGCACGCGGCCGCGCAGTTCCCGTGCCGACCACAGCGGGTTGGCCAGTTTCAGGTAGTCGTCGGGCAACAGCGGCGTGGTGATGCGTTCGGCGACCGTCCGCAAGAAGTGCAGACCGGGCCGCTCTTTCGCCCCGGCGATGGTCGGCCGCACGGTGTCGGCGACCTTGGCAGTCGATTTGATCGTTGTCTTGGCCATGGGAGCTCCTGCCGAATCGCTGTTGCTCAACCTACGGTACCGTAACTTACGCATCCGTAGCCAGTGCATCACAGCAGCTCCAGCAGGAAAGGCAGCTCCTGCGTCGCATACCAGGCCAAATCGTGGTCCTGTGCATCTCCGACCGTCAGCTCGGCGTCCTCGTCTCCCAGATCCGCCTCGTCGACAGCGGCGACGGCCGCCGACACTGCCGCCTCCGCCGCCGCGTTGTCGACGTACGCCGCGATAACCTTCCCCAGGACGATCTCACCAGCCACCCGCACCACGGCATCGTCGAGGTCGGGCCGCAGAGTGACGTCGTCGGCGTCGACTTCGAGTACCGCGCGCCGGCTCGGCAGCCCGGTCTCCCCCTCGTCGCCGAGCAGTCGCAGCGACGCCAGCGCGGCGTCACGCAGCGCGACGTCGGCCAGCTCCTCCTCGTCCCCCTCGGCGTAGGCCTCCCGCAACGTGGGCGTCACCGCGAACGCGGTGCCGTTGACGGGACGAAGAGTTCCATCGGCGACCAGCCGCTGCAGCATGGCCAGGGTCGCGGGGACGAAGACGCGCACTCGCCTGAGCGTAGTGGGCGCGCCCGGCTCAGGTGCTCGGCGAGCCCTTGGGTGCGTCTCCGTCAGAGGTGCAGTTCGGGTCCTTCTCGACGGGGATGATGAAGTCGTCGCCGTGCTGGGTGACGCCGGCGACCACCGCGCTGTCGACCACCTCGGCGGCATACGCCCGCCGGAGGATCTTCGGGTCCCGGCGCAAGTCCTTCAGCAGGGCCACCGCCATCGCGACCATCACCAGCAGGAACGGCAGCGCCGCGATGATCGTGATCGTCTGCAAGCCGTTGAGGGCATCCTCGCCGCCGACCAGGAGCATCACCGCAGCCACCGCGCCGGTGGCCACGCCCCAGAAGATGACGGTGCCCCGGCTGGGATGGATGGTGCCCTTCTCCGACAGCGAACCCATCACGATGGACGCGGCGTCGGCGCCCGAGACGAAGAAGATCGCGACCAGGATCATCACGATGATGCTCGCGATGATCGCGATCGGATACTGGTCGAGCAGCGTGAACAGCTGCTCTTCCACGCCGCCCTCGCCGGCGAGGTCGGTTCCGTTCTGCTGCACGTTGATTGCCGCGCCACCGAAGATCGCGAACCAGACCAGAGACACCACGCTCGGCACCACCAGCACACCCGCCACGAACTGACGGATGGTGCGGCCGCGGGAGATTCGCGCGATGAACATGCCGACGAACGGCGTCCACGAGACCCACCAGGCCCAGTAGAAGATCGTCCACGACTGCAGCCAGGTGTTCACCGCGCTGCCCTCGGCACCGGTGCGCGCCGACATCATGTTCAGGTCGGCGAAGTAGCTCCCCAGCGAGGTCGGCAGCAGGTTCAGGATGAAAACCGTTGGGCCGACGACGAAGACGAAGGCCGCCAGCAGCACGGCCAGCACCATGTTGATGTTCGACAGCCACTGGATGCCCCGGGACACCCCTGATACCGCCGACAGCACGAAGCACACCGTGAGCACGGTGATGATGACGACGAGGATCGCGTTGCCGGTCTCACCGATCCCGGCGACGATCTGCAGGCCACTGCGAATCTGCAACGCGCCCAGGCCAAGTGACGCGGCCGAGCCGAACAGCGTGGCGAAGATCGCCAGCATGTCGATGACCCTGCCCCACGAGCCGTTCGCCCGGCTCCCGAGCAGCGGCTCGAACGCCGAACTGATCAGCTGCAGGCGGCCCTTGCGGTAGACGCCGTAGGCGATGGCCAGCCCGACGACGGCGTAGATCGCCCACGGGTGGAGCGTCCAGTGGAACAGCGTGGTCGCCATCGCGTGCTGCACGGCTTCGGGATTGCCTTCGGCACCGGTGCCGGGAGGCGGTGTGACGAAGTGCGTGAGAGGTTCTGCGACGCCGAAGAACATCAGGCCGATGCCCATGCCGGCGCTGAACATCATCGCGACCCAGGAGATGCCGTTGAACTCCGGCGGCTCGTCGTCGCGGCCCAGCGGGATCGTGCCGTAGCGCCCGAGCGCGAGGTAGAGCACGAAGACGACGAAGCCCGTGCTGGTGAGCACGAACAGCCATCCGGTCTTGTCCATCACCCAGGTCAGCGCGGTCTGGGAGGCGCTGGCCAGCGTATCGACGCTGATGAAGCCCCAGGCCAGGAACGCCAGCGCGATGACGGCGGTGACGCCGAACACCACCCAGTCGAGGCCCCGGGAGTGGGTGAGGTGCGAGTCCTCGACGTGCACGTCGAGCACCGGATGAGCGACGGGGATGGGACCGGCGCCGGTGGATTCCGTACCGGTGGATTCGGTGCCGGTGGAACCGCTGCCGCCCGCCACGCCTGTCGTCAGTTCGTCTTCAGAGGTCGACATCTGCAACATTCGACTCTGACTCGGGGCAGTCGTCAACTTCAGCCCCCGGCCACCGGAGGGCTACTTCGCGGCCTCCACCAGTTCGTCGAGCGCCTCGCGCATCAGATCGGGCAGCATGTCGACGTCGCTCATGGCGTCGCGATCGGCGTTGATGCCGAAGTACAGCGTGCCGTTGTAGGACGTGACGCCGATCGCGAGCGCCTGGTTGTGCAGCAGCGGCGGCACCGCATATGTCTCGATGAGCTTGGCCCCGGCGATGTACATCTGCTTCTGCGCGCCGGGCGCGTTGGTGATCAGCAGGTTGAACTGACGCGCCGAGAAGCTGGTCGCCACCCGGATGCCCATCGCGTGCAGCGTCGGCGGCGCGAAGCCCGACAGCGTGATGATGCTGCGGGCGTCGACCAGCGCTCCCGCGGTGGGGTGCGATTCGGTGGCGTGGGCAATCTGGGAGAGCCGCACGACGGCGTTGCCCTCCCCGACGGGCAGGTCGATCAGGAAGGGCGCCACCTCACCGACGGCCTGACCGGGACCGGACGAGTCGCCTTCGGTGTCGGGGTAGACCGACATCGGGGCCATCGCCCGCACCGTCGTCGTCGCGGTGACGGGTTCCCCACGCGAGAGCAGCCAGTTGCGCAGCGCGCCGGCGACGACGGCGAGCACCACGTCGTTGATGTCGCAGTCGTAGCGCGCCCGCACCATCCGGAACTCGTCGAGGTTGGCCGAGGCGACGGAGAACCGCCGGTTGCGGGACACCGTGGTGTTCAGCGGGCTGCTGGGCGCCGTGCCGCGGGCGACGATCCGGGCGACGTCGGCCGCCCGCCGGCCCAGCTCAACGAGCTGACCGGTGTTGGTCACCGCCTCGGTCAGCGCGGAGCGCACCGCAGCTGCCTGCTGGGTGGGCCGGGCGATCCATTCGCCGAGGGCGCCGATCAACAGCTGCCGGTCGGACGGCTCGCGCCCCGGAATCCAGATGTCCTCGTCGAACTCGGGCTGCTTCTGGGTGCGGTCTGCGATCACGTGCCCGATTTCCTGCGCCCTCATGCCGTTGACCAGAGCCTGGTGCGATTTCGTGTAGATCGCGATGCGGTTCTTGGCCAGGCCCTCGACCAGATACATCTCCCACAGCGGCCGGGACTTGTCGAGGGGCCGGGACGCCAGGCGCGCGATCAACTCGTGCAGCTGCGCATCGCTGCCCGGGGACGGCAGCGCCGAGCGCCGGACGTGATAGGTGATGTCGAAGTCGCGGTCGTCGACCCAGACGGGCCGCGCCAGCCCGAAGCCGACCTCGCGGACCTTCTGCCGGTAGCGGGGAATCTGCGGGAGCCGCCGCTCGATGGTCTCGAGCAGCGTCTCGTAGCTCAGGCCGTTGCGCGGTTTGCGCACGATCTCCAGCGACCCGACGTACATGGGGGTGGCGGAGTTCTCCAGCCGGAAGAAGGACGCATCCGACGACGACAACCTGGTCACCACTGCCGCGCCGCCCCCTCCCTGTGCCTTCGAGACGCCTCACGGTATCGGCACCGGCGCGGGGTGCGCATAACGGGTGCTTCGAGGGGTCGGTGAGCCGTGTCATCATCGACAGGTCTGCCACTCTCCAGCAGGCGCGCCATCCCCGCCGACCGCTGGAGAACCGTCATGACCTCAATTTTCCTACCATCCCCCACCTGGGTCACCTCACCGGTGATCGACTGCGAACCCGCCCCCGCGCCGCTGGGTCAGCAGTGCCCCATCCCGTCGGGGTCGTCGCTGCACCGCATCCGTCCGCACCGGCCTGCCCCGCGGGAGGCCCCTCCCCCGAAGTCGGCCGTCACGTTCGCCGAAGCCGCGCTCCTGCAGACGATCGAGGTGATCGACCGGCGTCGGCCCGTCGCCGCGCTCCGGCCGTTGATGACGCCGCCGCTCATCGATCGCGTACTGGTCCGCGCCCGCGCCCCGCGAACAGGCAGCGCGACGCTGCACCGTGTTCGGGTGCGCGCCGTACACGCCGGCCCGGACGAGCCCACAGCCGCCGAGGTGTTCGCCTCGTTCAGCCGCTCCGGTCGCGTCCATGCCATCGCGGCGCGCATCGAGCGCCACCGAGACGCATGGCGAATGGTGGCGCTGCAGATCGGGTGACGGGTTACCGGCGGCGCGCGTGCCGGCCGGACTTCTGCGCGCGAGCCGCCTCACGGCGTTCGCGGCGCGTCCCACCGCCGCCCGGCTTGGTGGTGCCGCCGGCGTCACCGGACCGCTTGACCTCCGCCGAGCCGTCCTCCGACGGTCCGGTGTAGGTCAGCTTCGGCTGCCCGTCGCCGTCGATTCCCTTGGCGCGCAGCGGGTTCGGCCGCTCCTTCGTGGCCACAGCACCCTGCTCCTGGGCAGCGGCGGCCGCGGCGGCGAAGTCGGCCAGCCCGGGCGGCGCCGCGACCGGCGCGACCGCCGGTTGCGGGGCGGCCTCGACCTGCACGTTGAACAGGAAGCCGACCGACTCCTCCTTCATGCCCTCGAGCATGCCGATGAACATGTCGTAGCCCTCGCGCGCGTACTCGACCTCGGGCCGCTGCTGGGCCAGGCCACGCAGGCCGATGCCCTCGCGCAGGTAGTCCATCTCGTAGAGGTGTTCGCGCCACTTGCGGTCGAGCACGTTGAGCAGCACGTTGCGTTCCAGCTGACGCATCGCTCCCTCACCGGCGAGCGACTCGATCTCGGCTTCCCGCTCGGCGTAGGCCCGCTCGGCGTCGGCGATCAGGGCATCGAGCAGTTCCTTGCGGGTGAGCTCACCGGGCTCGCCGACGGCGTCGGAGTCGATCAGGTCGTTGTGGTCGATGCCGACCGGGTAGAGCTGACGCAGGCTCTCCCACAGCTTCTCGAGGTCCCAGTCCTCGGAGTAGCCCTCGGCGGTGGCGCCGTCGACGTAGGCGGTGATGACGTCGACGAGCATGGTGTGGGCCTGCTCGGCGAGGTTCTCGCCTTCCAGGATGCGGCGGCGCTCGGCGTAGATGACCTTGCGCTGCTGGTTCATCACCTCGTCGTACTTGAGAACTTCCTTGCGGATGTCGAAGTTCTGCTGCTCGACCTGCGTCTGCGCGCTCTTGATGGCGCGGGAGACCATCTTGGCCTCGATCGGGACGTCGTCGGGCAGGTTGAGCCGGGTCAGCAACGTCTCCAGCGTGGCACCGTTGAAGCGGCGCATCAGCTCATCGGCCAGCGACAGGTAGAAGCGGGACTCGCCGGGGTCGCCCTGACGGCCGGAGCGGCCGCGCAGCTGATTGTCGATGCGGCGGGACTCGTGCCGTTCGGTGCCGAGCACGTACAGACCGCCGGCGGCGACGACGTCCTTGGCCTCCGAGGCGACCTGCGCCTTGACCGCAGGCAGCTCCTCGTGCCAGGCCGCCTCGTACTCGTCGGCGGTCTCGATGGGATCGAGGCCGCGCTGACGCAGCTGCCGGTCCAGCAGGTAGTCGACGTTGCCGCCGAGCACGATGTCGGTACCGCGGCCGGCCATGTTCGTGGCCACCGTGACCGCGCCGACGCGTCCCGCCTCGGCGATGATGCCGGCTTCCTGCTCGTGGTACTTCGCGTTCAGCACGTTGTGCGGAATGCGGCGCTTCTCGAACTGCCGGGCGAGGAACTCCGAACGCTCCACGCTCGTCGTACCGATCAGCACCGGCTGGCCCTTTTCGTAGCGCTCGGTGACGTCGTCGACGACCGCGATGAACTTGGCTTCCTCGGTCTTGTAGATCAGGTCGGACTGGTCGGTCCGGATCATCGGCTTGTTGGTGGGGATCGGCACCACGCCGAGCTTGTAGATCTCGTGCAGCTCGGCGGCCTCGGTCTCGGCGGTACCGGTCATGCCCGCGAGCTTGTCGTACATGCGGAAGTAGTTCTGCAGCGTCACGGTCGCGACGGTCTGGTTCTCCGCCTTGATCTCGACGTGCTCCTTGGCCTCGATGGCCTGGTGCAGACCCTCGTTGTAGCGGCGGCCGACCAGCATGCGGCCGGTGAACTCGTCGACGATGAGGACCTCGCCGTTGCGGACGATGTAGTGCTTGTCGCGCTCGAAGAGCTCCTTGGCCTTCAGCGCGTTGTTCAGATAGCTGACCAGCGGCGAATTCGCTGCTTCGTACAGGTTCTCGATGCCGAGCTGGTCTTCGACGAATGCGACGCCGGCCTCGTGCACGCCGACGGTGCGCTTCTTGATGTCGACCTCGTAGTGGGTGTCCTTCTCCATCAGCGGGGCCAGCCGGGCGAACTCGCTGTACCAGTTCGACTGACCGTCGACGGGACCGGAGATGATCAGCGGGGTGCGGGCCTCGTCGATGAGGATCGAGTCCACCTCGTCGACGATGGCGTAGTTGAAGCCGCGCTGGACGCAGTCCTCGAGGCGCAGCGCCATGTTGTCGCGCAGGTAGTCGAACCCGAACTCGACGTTGGTGCCGTAGGTGATGTCGGCGGCGTAGGCGGTGCGACGCTCGTCGGGGGTCAGCTGCGACAGGATGACGCCGACGTCGAGGCCGAGAAAGCGGTGCACGCGGCCCATCTGCTCGGCGTCGCGCTTGGCCAGGTAATCGTTGACGGTGACGATGTGGACGCCCTTGCCCGTCAGCGCGTTGAGGTAGGCCGGCAGCACGGCGGTCAGGGTCTTGCCCTCACCGGTCTTCATCTCGGCGACGTTGCCGAAGTGCAGGGCGGCGCCGCCCATCACCTGGACGTCGAAGTGGCGCTGGTTGAGCACGCGCCATGCGGCTTCCCGCGCCACGGCGAACGCCTCGGGCAGCAGGTCATCGAGGTCCTCGCCGTCGGCCAGGCGAGCCTTGAAGGCTGCGGTCTTGGCTCGGAGCTCGGCGTCGGAGAGCTTCTCGACATCGTCGGACAGGGTGTTGACGTAGTCAGCCACCCCCTTGAGGCGTTTGACCATGCGGCCTTCGCCGAGACGGAGCAACTTCGAGAGCACGCTGTATAACCTCTTGCGTCGATGGATGCGTCACGCGTTGGACGTCCCCATCGTACGGGGCGAACCCGGCGCGCCCGGCAACCCTGACGGTCCTCGAGCGCGCCGGATCAGCTCAGGCCAGGCGAATCAAGCCGTAGTCGTAGGCATGGCGGCGGTACACGACGCAGGGCCGGTCGCTCTCCTTGTCGTGGAACAGGAAGAAATCGTGGCCGACCAGCTCCATCTCGTAGAGCGCGTCGTCGACAGTCATCGGGGTGGCCGAGTGTTCCTTGGTGCGCACGATCCGGCCGGGTTCGTGGTCGTCGAGGGTGTCGGCGGGCGGCGCCGACGTTTCGGTCGGCACGGCGAAGGCGGCGTCGAGACGTTCGAGCGCGGTGGCCTCGTGCAGCGACTCGGGTCGCTTGTCGCCGTAGTGGATCTTGCGGCGGTCCTTGCTCTTGCGCAGCCGGGCTTCGAGTTTGCTCACCGCGGATTCGAATGCCGCGTAGAAGCTGTCGGCGCAGGCCTCGCCGCGGACCACGGGACCGCGACCCTTCGCGGTGATCTCCACGTGCTGGCAGTTCTTGCGTTGACGTCGGTTCTTCTCGTGATCGAGTTCGACGTCGAAGAGGTAGATGGTGCGGTCGAATCGTTCCAGGCGTGACAACTTCTCGGCCACGAAGACGCGGAAGTGGTCGGGAACCTCGACATTGCGACCGGTCACCACCACCTCGGCGTGAGCCGCCGGGTCGGACGCTCCTGTCGCGTCGGGGTCCATCACCATCGTGTTGTCGGAGTCCACGGAATTTACTGACATGCTTGGCAACTCGATTCTCTCTCGCGGATGCACGTCATGCGTGCCTGCTGATGAAGAAATCGCGCCGACGGGGCATATCTGGTTGGCGCCGCTCGCCGGTGCAAGGTGTCGACTACTCACCTCCTACCGCTGGCGCGATATCGGCGTCTCGTGTTCTGAGCGCCGCCGTGAGCTGTTCACGGATGGTTGGTGTCGAAGGTAGTCGCAGTTCATGTGTTCGTGCCACTGATTCGACCGACCTGTTTTCAGTTCTTCACGGCAGCTTGATGAGCGGGTAACGCAGTAGCTCAGGCGTGCGCGACAACGAGGACCGCGACGACGGCGGCGCCGTGAGTTTGCAGGACGCGTGTCGACTCGGTGGCGGTGGCGCCGGTGGTGACGATGTCGTCGACCACGACGACGTCACCGGAGATACCGCCGGACATCCCCCGGGTGAGGCGTATGCGCCCGGCGATGTTGCGCTGGCGGGCGGCGCTGGACAGCCCGACCGAGTCCCGCGTGAACGGCGCCAGGCGCAACGACGGTGCGACGGTGACCTGGGGCAGGCTGCGTGCGGCGTGGCGCGTGAGGCGGGTGACGGGATCGCCGCCGCGGCGGCGCGCAGAGGTGCGCCGGGTCGGGGCGGGCACCAGCGTCAGCGGGGTGTCGAGCAGACCCCAGGTCAGCAGGTGATGCAGTGCCGCGTGCAGGGCGTCACCGAGCGGATCGAGGAGGTCGGTGCGGCCGCGCTCCTTGGCGGCGACGATCGCCTGGCGACGGGCGCCGGCGTAGCGGCCGAGGGAGAACACGGGCACGCCGGGGTCCACCCGAGGGGTGACGAGGTGGGGCTCGTCGGGGCGCACCGCCAGTTCCTGTGCGCATGCTGCACACCATGCGGTCGGCGGGGCACCGCAGCCGCCGCAGTGCAGGGGTAAGACGAGATCGAGCACGCCGTCACTATGGCCGCGGCCACCGACAGCCCGTCGCCCCTGCTCCGCGGAATTGGGGGCACCTTCCGCTTGCGGGGGACGTTCCTGGTCGTGATCGCGTGCCGATCACAGCCATGGCTTCTCATCGGCAGCCGGGAAATTGCCGCGCAGACCCCTTCGCGCCAGCCGGTAACTTCGGCTGCGAGACCGGTGGGCCTGCGGGAGAGGCAGGCCCCACCGGTCTACCCCGCGACGATCGAATCCCCCTGCACCCGAACGGTGACTGGCTCCAGCGGCTTCTTCGCCGGACCGTTGACCACCGCCCCGTCGAGGCTGAACTTGCTGCCGTGGCAGGGACAGTCGATGGTGCCGTCGGCGATCTTGTTGACCAGGCACCCCGAATGCGTGCACACCGCCGAGAAGGCTTTGAAATCACCGGCGCTCGGCTGCGTGACAACGGTCTTGCCGACGATCACGCCGGAGCCGACCGGCACGTCCGCGGTCTTCGCCAGCGCCTCGGCCGAACCAGACGACCCGGACGGCGCCGACGACTCCGCCGATGACGACGCGCCCGACTCCGACGAGGACCCTCCCGAGCACGCCGCCAGCGCGACCGCAGCCACGCCGATGCCCGCGCCGGTGAGCACGGTCTTGCGCGTCACCTCGGTATTGATGTCCATTCCCAACCCCTTTCGTCGCTGGTCTGTCAGCCCGGCAGCACCGGCAGTGCCCCCGCTCCCATGAGCGGACGGACTTCGGTCCAGGTGGGATCGCCTTCGGCGCCCGAACCGGACAGCTGGAGCACGCCGCGTGCGTCGGCGACGTAGACCACCGAGGGGTTGGCGGCCACTGTGGTGACGGGCATCAGCAGGTTGCGGCTGGGCCCGTCGGAGTTCACCCCGTCGAGATTGACGTAGGACACGGGATGTTGCGGGTCGGTGCGGCTGACCACGATGTCGTCGCCGGTGCGCCAGCCGAGCGACACCACGGTGTCGCCGAGCCCGTATCCGAGCCGGCGCGGATAGGTCAGCGCGTATCCGCCGCCGGGGGTCTGCTCGACGCCGGCGAGGATCACGTGGCGCTCGATGACCATCGCGGCGCGCGTGCCGTCCCGCGAGAGCTGCAGTTCGGTGATGACGCCGGGGAACCGGCCGGCCACCGCGGTCGCGTCGACGGGGATGCGGGCGGGTTGGCCGGAGGCGTCCTGGATGACGCGCACGACGTTGATGCCATCGACGACGACCCAGATCGCGTCGTCGAGCGCCCAGCTGGGCCGGGTCAGGTTGCGTCCGTCCATCGCCTGGGTTGCGTTGCCGCCCAACGGTCCCACCCACAGCGACGACGCCATGTCGGGGGCGCCGGGGCGCAGCGTGACGATGGATGCGACTTCCTGGCCGGTGCGTGACAGCGACGCGGCGGTCTGGCCGGGCATGGCGCCGAAGGAGCCGGGCACGCGCGGGGCGAGCTGTCCGTCCAGCGACACCAGGGAGCCGCCGACGAGGGCGTGCAGGCCTGCCGCGGCACCGTCGGCGGCGCCGGGGTCGGTGGCGGCGACGTCGCCGGTGTCCCACCCGTCGGCGAACCGGTCGTCGAGCGCGGCGCCGTCGGCGTTGATCACGTACGGCCCGTTGATCCCGGCCCGCGACAGCGTCCAGATGATCTGTGCGGCAAGCAGTTGCCTGCTGTGCGGGTCGGTGGTGGACAGGTTCTCGAGGTCGATGCGCGCCCCACCGTAACCGCGTCCGACGCCTGTCTTGCCACCGTCGGCACGGGTGACCGGTCCGCGGAGCCGCAGCGGCGAACCGAGAAGGTTGCGGACCGTCTTCTCCATCTCCGGTCGCGGCCCCGCGATCAGCTTGCTGACCAGTTCCGTTGCCAGCTGGTCGGTTTCGGAGACGGCGACGTAGCGCGGATCCGGTACGACGGTCTTGCCGGTGGGATCGGCGAAGTACAGGGTGCTGCGCTTGTAGGTGGCCTGGAACTGCTGCCAGTCGAGGAACACGCCGTTGGGCAGTCGGTCGATGCGCCAGCCGCCGGGGGTTTTGACCAGTTCGATCGGGCCGGGGTCGGGCAGGGCACCCTCGCCGGTCTCGAACACGCCCATGTCGGACAGCGAGCCCAGGATGTCGGCCTTCATGGTGACCGAAACCCGTTCCGGTGTACGGGTTTCGACGAAGACGACGTTGTCGATCAACAACGCGCTACCGGCGTCGTCCCACCCGCTGGACGCCGATTCTGTGAGGAACTGCCGGGCGGCGAGGTGCCGGCTGGCCGGGTCAGCGGTGGCTTTGAGGAATTCGCGCAGCAGCACGTCGGGGTCCATGCCCGGCGTCGGCTTGGGCAGGCTCGGCGGGGCGGGCCGGTCCACGGTGCCGATCGCCTGCGGTGACGACGAACTCGGCACGCCGGCACAGCCGGCGAGCACCAGGGCGAGCACGGTCAGCAGCGCCGCCAGTGCGCGTGTCACACGCTCTCCCCGGCGGGTTCGCGGCGGCGCGTCGGCACCCCTGACGGTTCCCCGATCGGTTTGACGGGCAGCGGGCTGCTGGTCACCTTGTGCCCCCGCACCAGCGGCAGCGTCAGCCGGAAGCAGGCGCCCTTGCCCGGCTCCCCCCAGGCTTCCAACCGGCCCTGGTGCAGCCGCGCGTCTTCGATGCTGATCGCCAGGCCGAGGCCGGTGCCGCCGGAGCGGCGCACCCGCGACGGGTCGGCCCGCCAGAACCGGCTGAACACCAGCTTCTCCTCGCCGGGCCGCAGGCCGACGCCGTAATCGCGGACGGTGACCGCGACGGTGTCGGCGTCGGCCGCCATCCGGATGCGCACCGGTTTGCGTTCGGCATGGTCGATGGCGTTGGCGATCAGGTTGCGCAGAATCCGCTCGACGCGGCGCGGGTCCACTTCGGCGATGATCCCGTCGGCGGGCAGGTCGACCATCATGTCGACCGACGCTTCCTCGGCGAGGTGCCCGACGTTGTCGAGGGCGCTGCGCACGATCGAGCGGAGGTCGACCGCCTCGACGGCGAGTTCGGCGACACCGGCGTCGTGGCGGGAGATCTCGAGCAGATCGTTGAGCAGCGATTCGAACCGGTCCAGTTCGTTGACCATCAGTTCGGTGGAGCGGCGCAGCGCGGGGTCGAGTTCCTCGGCGTGGTCATGGATGAGATCGGCGGCCATCCGCACGGTGGTCAGCGGGGTGCGCAGCTCGTGGCTGACGTCAGAGGTGAAGCGCCGCTGCAGGTTTCCGAACTCTTCGAGCTGGGTGATCTGCCGCTGCAGACTCTCGGCCATGTCGTTGAACGACACGGCGAGTCGCGCCATGTCGTCCTCACCGCGTACCGGCATGCGTTCACTCAAGTGGCCCTCGGCGAAGCGTTCGGCGATGCGTGACGCCGAGCGCACCGGCAGCACGATCTGGCGGGCCACCAGCAGTGCGATCGCGGCGAGCAGGCCCAGCAGCACCACGCCACCGGTGGCCATCGTGCCGCGCACCAGCGCGATGGTGGACTGCTCGTTGTTCAGCGGAAAGATCAGGTACAGCTCGAGATTGGTGACCGCGGACGTCGACGACGACGTCGGACTGCCGATCACCAGGGCCGGACCGGAGAAGCCGTCGGTGCGCACGGTGGCGTACTGGTAGCTGACCTGACCGGCTTTGACGAAGTCGCGCAACGAGTTCGGGATCTGGTCGATGGGACCGGCGGCGGTTGCCGCGCGCGGACCGTCGCCGGGGACGATCAGCACGGCGTCGAAGGCGCCGGCCAGTCCGGCTCCGGCATCGGCCTTGCGGTCGATCAGGGTGTTGCGGGCCAGCTGCAGGCTGCTGTCGAGGGAGCGGGTTTCCTCACCGCCGACGATGCCGCTGACCGTGGTGCGCGCGCGTTCGATCTCCTCGGTTGCCGCACCGACCTTGACTTCGAGGATGCGGTCGGTGATCTGGCTGGTGAGCACGAAGCCGAGCACCATGATGACGGTGAGTGAGAGCCCCAGGGTCAGCGTGACGACACGCAGCTGCAGGGACCGGCGCCACGCCAGGCTCACGGCGCGGCCCACCACACCCAGGCCGCGGACCAGGGGGGCCGATCGCCGGTGGATGCGCCGCCGCGAACCGAAGATCATGGGCGGTGCATCACGACGGGAGCTTCACCCGGGCGGGCCGTCCGATCACGGAGGTCCGGCCTTGTATCCCACTCCTCGAACGGTCAGCACCACCTGCGGGTTCTCTGGGTCCTTCTCGACCTTGGCCCGCAGCCGCTGCACATGCACGTTCACCAAACGGGTGTCGGCGGGGTGGCGGTAACCCCACACCTGTTCGAGCAGCACATCACGAGTAAACACCTGGCGCGGTTTCCGTGCCAGCGCCACCAGCAGGTCGAACTCGAGCGGGGTCAGCGAGATCTGCTCGCCCAGCCGGGTGACCTTGTGCGCGGGAACGTCGATGTCGACGTCGGCGATCGAGAGCATCTCGGCCGGCTCGTCCTCGTTGCGCCGCAGCCGCGCGCGCACGCGGGCCACCAGCTCCTTGGGCTTGAACGGCTTCATCACGTAGTCGTCGGCGCCGGATTCCAGCCCGAGCACCACGTCGACGGTGTCGGTCTTGGCGGTCAGCATCACGATCGGCACGCCGGAATCGGCCCGCAGCACGCGGCACACGTCGATACCGTTCATGCCGGGCAGCATCAGGTCGAGCAGCACCAGGTCGGGCCGAAGTTCCCGCACAGCGGTGAGCGCCTGGGTGCCGTCTCCGATGACGGCGGTGTCGAAACCTTCGCCGCGCAGCACGATGGTGAGCATCTCAGCCAGCGAAGGGTCGTCGTCGACGACCAGGATCCTTTGCCTCATGGTGTCCATGGTGTCACCGATGCGCTATAAACCCCGGTTACCACACGGGCGTTTCGCGTCCCAACCGGGCCGAATTCAGGCGCAGGCGTCGATGATGTCGCGCTGCTGGCTGATCGACTGCAGAACTTCGTAACCGATCTGGCGTGCGCTGGCCATCACGGGGTTGCGCTCCAGCCCGGTCGCCGCCGGATCGTCGTCGAGCGCCTGCCCCAGGGACGGGCTGGCGGCCAGTGCGGCCAGGGCGGCGGCGGCCTCGCCGTCGGCGGCCGCGGCATCGGAGCCTGCGGCCAGGGCCAGCACCAACTGCTTGCGGGAGAACTCCGCTCCGTCAGCGTCTTTGACGACGGGATTGGTCCACCAGTGCTCGAACGGGATGCGTGATCCGCGGTCGATGTGCTGACCGTCGCGGGTGCGGATCGGCGCGGGCGGATACATCCCGAGCTTCGGCACGAACTCTCCGCAGCGCTGCGAACCGGTGCGGATCTTCATCAGCGTCAGGCACGCCGCGGACGCCGCGGTCTTGGGGTTGACCACACCGGCGGTGTCGACCCACGTGAGCAGTTGCCCCACACCCAGCTCGTCGATCAGTGCGCGCGACGACGCGGTCCCGTGGACCAGGCGGCCGATGTGGCGGGCCACCTCGCGGCCCTCGAGCATCCGGCCCTGGTCGAATCGCTGTCCGGCTGCCTTGAGATCGGCGACCACTTCGTCGATCCGCGCCACCATGTCGGCCTGAATTCGAGTGCGAACGACCATCGATCCCCCTTGTCGTGTGCCGCTGTGCGACTCCCCGATCGGAGCGTACGTCTCAGGCGCGGTTTCGTCTTGCTAACCGGGTTCGCCGAGCAACCGCTCCGCGAGTGCCGCGGCGTCGACATCGGGCGGCACCACGGCCCAGGGCCCGCCCCAGGAGGCCGCGGCGAGCTCGGCGTAGACGGCGCCGGTGCGGCGCTGCAGCCCGTCGTCGCGTTCGTAGGCGTCGCGTGTGCGGTCGGCGTCGTGCGCTTCCCTGCTCGCCGCGCGTGCCGCGGCCAGTTCGGTCGGCACGTCGAGCAGGACCTGCACGTGCGGCGCGGGGAGTTGCAGCCGTCCGTACTCCAGGTCGTGAACCCAGGCGACCATGTCCCCGTCGACCCCCTGGTGCAGACGCGCGGCGCTGTAGGCGGCGTTGGAGGCGACGTAGCGGTCCAGGATCACCACGGAGTACGCCCCGGTGAGGTGGTCGATCTCGGCGCGCGCACCGGCCCGGTCCATCGCGAAGAGCACGGCCATCGCATAGACGGAGTCGGCGAGGTCGCCGTGTCGGCCGTGCAGCGCCTCGGCGGCCAGGTCAGCGGGCACCGACACTCCGTACCGCGGGAAGGCCAGATTCGCCACCGAGTGGCCGTTTGCTTCGAACGCTGACCGCAACCCATTGGTCAGGGTTCGCTTCCCCGCGCCGTCGACACCTTCTATGACGATGAGCACGAGGTGAGCCTAATCCAGTGCGGTGCGGACACCGGAGGTGATAGGTATGCACGATGAGGGGTCAGAGCAATGTCGCAACGGTAGCTGGATGCGCCGTCGCAGCGGGGGTCGGCGCGGCGGCGCTGCTGGGGTTGGGCTGCGGTGTTTCCGCGGCCGACGACGGTGGGGACACCGCTACGCACAGTCAGGTGCGGTCGGTGTCAGCGTCGGCGGACAGGGACGCCGCGCCGCGGCTGCGCACCCGCGTGGCGGAGCGCACCCGCGAGCGTGACGAACCCACCGAGCGCAAGCGCCTTTTTGCGCCGAAGAAACGCGCCGCGGCGGAGTCTGACACCGACGAGCCCACAGCCCCGGATCTCACCGCGCCGTTGCTTCCCTTGAGCAGCGTCACTCGACGTGACCGGATCCGCGACATCACCGAGGGGCCGCAGACCGTGGTCACCGGTCCCCCGTCGCTGCGGGATCGCTTGATCCTGCGGACGCTGCAGAAGCTGCGTGAGGAGGACCCCCCCTTCCTCGACGGAGACGGCGGCAGTGTGACCTACACAAGCCCGCCCAAGTGGGTGAGCGGCCGGGTCACGGTCACCGAAAGCACGTACAGCGGAATGAAAGTCGTGACGATCACCCCGAAGCGCAAGCCGACGGACGAGTACGTGCTGGCGCTGCACGGCGGCGGTTTCGTCGCCGAGGCGAACATCATCAACTGGGCCGACTACACGGCGATGGCCCGTCAGACGGGCGCGACGGTGGTGGTGCCGATCTACCCGTTGGCGCCACCCAAGGGCACCGCGACGCTCGAGGGGCTGGTGCCGCCGATGGCGGACTACCTGTCGCTGATGATCGCCGAGCACGGCACCGACAACGTGGCTCTGTATGGCGATTCCGCGGGTGGCACGTACGCGATGTTGGTGGCGCAGGAGTTGGTGCGCCGGTGCCGGGCCGACGCGGCCTGCGATCCCGAGGAGGATCAGCCGTCGCGGATGGTGCTGATCTCCCCGGTGCTGCATCTGACGCTGTCCGGGCCCATCGTCGACGACATCGACGATCCGATCATTCCGCCGCGTCCCGCGCCGACACCCGGCGGCAGCGTGAATCCCGATGACCCGCACATCAATCCGATCATGGTCGACGATCTGACCGGGTTGCCGCCGACGGCGATCTACGTCGGAACCGTCGAACGGCCCTACCCCGGCGACCTGATGTTCCGCGACAAGCTGCTCGCCCAGGACCCTGACGCGAATTTCACCGTGGTGATCGGTGACGGGCAGATGCACGACTGGGCGCTGGGCGGCATCTTCGTCAATTCTCAAGCACGCCAGTGGCGTCCGACGATCTACGACCAGCTGGGCCTGGTCTAGCGGAGGTCGTAGGACTGCAGCACGACGGAGTCGCGCGGCGGGTCGAGGAACACCCGGGTGCTCATGCGCCCCGGCGAGAACGCCATGTTCAGCTCCACCCCGGTGCGGAACGGCCCGGGCGGGACGTCGGCCTCGAGCACCTTCTGGACGGCGGGCCGATGCTCGGTCGGCTCTGAAACATGCTGGCGCAGAAGCGTAGCCATGGTCGCCGGGGTCACCGCGACGACGGCGTCGATCCACACCGCAGTGGCCTGTGAGGCCGTACCGGAGTTGTCCCAGCGGATCCACGACGCCGCGACCGGGACGCCGAGCGCGGGAAAGGTGCGTGCCAGCTCGCCGGTGTCGTGCCGGACGTCGATCGCGGGCCGGGACGCGGTGGTCTCAGGCGCCTCCTGCGCGGGGCTCTGACACCCGGTCAGCAGAAGCGACGCAACGAAAAGGGCGCGCCCGACGGCACTGAGTGTCGCCGCGCGCGCCCGATTCGTCATGTCAGTAGCGGTAGTGCTCCGGCTTGTACGGGCCGTCGACGTCGACGCCGATGTACTCGGCCTGCTCCTTGGTGAGCCTGGTCAGCGAGCCGCCGAGCGCCTCGACGTGGATCTTGGCGACCTTCTCGTCGAGGTGCTTGGCGAGGCGGTAGACCTCGTTGTCGTACTCGTCGTTCTTGGTCCACAGCTCGATCTGCGCGATGACCTGGTTGGAGAAGCTGTTGCTCATCACGAACGACGGGTGGCCGGTCGCGTTGCCGAGGTTCAGCAGGCGTCCCTCGCTCAGCACGATGATCGAGTGGCCGTCGGGGAAGATGAACTCGTCGACCTGCGGCTTGATGTTGATGCGGCGGATGTCCTTGTCCCGCTCCAGGCGGGCCATCTCGATCTCGTCGTCGAAGTGGCCGATGTTGCCCAGGATCGCCTGGTGCTTCATCTTGCGCATGTGGTCGAGGGTGATGATGCCCTGGTTGCCGGTGGCGGTGATGACGATGTCGGCCCAGCCGATGGCCTCTTCGACGGTCTTGACCTCGAAGCCGTCCATCAGCGCCTGCAGCGCGTTGATCGGGTCGATCTCGGTGACTGCCACGCGGGCACCCTGGGCCTTGAGCGCCTCGGCGCAGCCCTTGCCGACGTCACCGTAGCCGCACACCAGCGCGGCCTTGCCGCCGATGAGGACGTCGGTGCCGCGGTTGATGCCGTCGATCAGCGAGTGCCGGGTGCCGTACTTGTTGTCGAACTTGCTCTTGGTGACCGAGTCGTTGACGTTGATGGCCGGGAACGACAGCTCACCGGCAGCGGCGAACTGGTACAGGCGCAGCACGCCGGTGGTGGTCTCCTCGGTGACGCCCTTGACGGACTCGGCGACCTTGGTCCACTTGGTGTCATCAGCCTCGAGCGAACGACGCAGCAGGTTCAGGAAGACCTTGTACTCGTCGGAGTGCTCGTCGTCCTCGGGCGGCACGACGCCGGCCTTCTCGAACTGCGCGCCGCGCAGCACCAGCATGGTGGCGTCGCCACCGTCGTCGAGGATCATGTTGGCGGGCTCGCCCGGCCACGTCAGCATCTGCTCGGCGGCCCACCAGTACTCCTCGAGCGTCTCACCCTTCCAGGCGAAGACGGGGACGCCCTTGGGCTCCTCGACGGTGCCGTGCGGTCCGACGACGACGGCCGCGGCGGCGTGGTCCTGGGTGGAGAAGATGTTGCAGCTGGCCCAGCGCACCTCGGCGCCGAGGGAGACCAGCGTCTCGATCAGCACGGCGGTCTGGACGGTCATGTGCAGCGAGCCGGACACCCGGGCGCCCTTGAGCGGGGCCACGTCGGCGTATTCACGGCGCAGCGCCATCAGGCCGGGCATCTCGTGCTCGGCGAGCCGGATCTCCTTGCGGCCGAACTCGGCGAGCGAGAGGTCGGCGACCTTGTAGTCGATGCCGTTACGAACGTCGGCAGTCAGTTCTGGTGCAGTCATGTAGAGCCCCTTTTTGATTCGTCACTTTGCCTCTAGAGCGCACAACGGTGCGCTGGCGACACACTCAGCCTGCGGGCTCGCGGGACAGGCGCACATTTTCCGAGCAAGCGGAAGCGCACTGCCAGCCGAGTGGTATCCACAACACCCTAGCTGCCGGCGAAGGCCGTCTCCAATTCGCCCTGTATGACGTCATGTTTGGTCGCGATTCGGCGCGGGGTACACCGCCGCGCCGGTATCGGTCGCAGCGAGGGGATGTGGACGGGTGGACGAACGCGCGTCGGCGGTGGGTCGGCGGTCGCTGATCTCGCTTGCCGTGCTGAATTTCTTCCTCGCCGACGCCCGCGACGGTCTCGGTCCGTTTCTGGACGCGTTCCTCGCCACGCGGGGGTGGTCGCCGTTCGCACTCGGCGCGATCGCGACGGTCGGCGGCCTGATCGGGCTGGCGGTGACGCCGGCGTTCGGGGCGCTGGTCGACGCGACGCGGTACAAGAGGGCGCTTGTCGCGGTCCCGGTGATCGTCGTGACGGCCGTGGGTCTGGCCACGCTGGTGGCGCCGACCCCGGCGATCGTGTGGGTCGGACAGGTGGGCACCGCGGTCGTCGCCGCGGTGATCGGGCCGGCGCTGATGGGGCTGACCCTCGGGTTGATCGGCCCGCGGTTGTTCGGTCAGCAGGTCGCCCGCAACGAGTTCTGGAACCACGCGGGCAACGTCGTCTCCCTGGCCGCGGTGTTCGTCTTCGTCTCCCTCTACGGCGAGCACGCGGTCATCACGCTGATGCTGGTGACCGCGGTGGGCGCCGTGGTGGCTGCGGTGGCCATCGATCCGGCGCGCATCGACCACGATGCGGCACGCGGCCTCGACGACACCGACGGCCACGCAGCACCGTCAGGATTTCGGGTGTTGCTGAAAACTCCCGGCCTGCTGCTGCTCGCGGTCGTGCTGCTGATGTTCCACTTCGGCAATGCGCCGATGAGCAGGCTGGTGGCGCAGGAGTTCGCGATCGAGCTGGGCACGCCGTTTCGCACCACCGCGATCATCACCGGCGTGGCACAGCTCGCGATGATCGCGGTCGCGGTGCTCGCTCCGCTGATGATCCGGCGGTTCGGGCTGTCGACCGTGTTGCTGGTGGCGCTGTGCGCTCTGCCGGTGCGCGGGCTCATCGCGGGCACCAATTCGGGTTTCTGGACGATCTTTCCGGTGCAGGCGCTCGACGGGGTGGGCGCCGGTCTCGTCGGCATCGCGACGCCGGTCGCGGTCGAGCGGCTGCTTGCCGGATCCGGCCGGTTCAACGTCGGATTCGCCGCGGTGATGACGATGCAGGGCGTCGGCGCGTCGCTGAGCAATGTCGTGGCCGGATCGGTGGTGAGTGCGCGCGGCTACCAGGCGTCGCATCTGCTCAGTGCCGCAGTCGCGGTCGTCGCGGTCGGGATCTTCCTGCGGTTCCGGCGCGCGATCGCACCGGAGCGGACGGATCCGACGGACGTCGCGTCGGCTACTTCGTCTCGATGACGCCGTAGCGCTCGGCGAACGGCGTCATCAACCGGGCCAGGTCGCGGGCCACGTCGTGGTCGGCTTCGGGGGGCATCGAGATGTAGCTCATCGCGAGCCGGACGATCGCGCGGGCCAGCACGCCCGCATCCTCTTGGCTGCAGCGCACCCAGCTGGTCATGAACAGCTCGGTCAGCCGTGTCGAGCAGTGCGTGATGATCGGCGCGCTGTCGGTCGTGATGATCTGTAGCAGATCGGGTTTGGAGGTTCCGGTGAGCAGCGAGATGACCAGCGGATCGGCGGCCGACTCGAGGAAGAAGTCACGGAACCCCTGCAGGAACGCGGCATACACGTCGCCCACGTTGGCGGCGATCGCGTTCTGGATCTGGCCGACGAGCCGGTCGGCCAGTCGCAGCGCGTAGCCCTGGGCGAGGCCTTGGCGCGAGCCGAATTCGTTGTAGATGGTCTGCCGGCTGATGCCCGCGGACTTGGCCACGTCGGAGAGGGTGATCGACGACCAGTCACGGGTGAGCAGCAGGTCGCGCATCCCGTCGAGGATGGAGTCACGCAGCAGTACGCGCGACGCCTCGGCGTAGCTGATGCGCTTGTCGTGGGGACCGCTCACACGCGCGACTGTATCGGTCGCCGCGGTCCCGCGAGCGCGCGTGTCTGCACGCCCGTGGCCGGTGTGTCGCGCGCTGGAGCGCACGCTCACCGGCCACGAGGGCGCGTTCACGGCCGTGACACCTCCACCATGTCGAAGTCGGACTTCGCTGCACCGCAGTCCGGGCAGCTCCAGTCGTCGGGAATGTCGTCCCAGCGGGTGCCCGGGGCGATGCCGTCCTCGGGCCAACCCTTGGCTTCGTCGTACTCGAAGCCGCACTGCACGCACACGTAGAGCTTGAATGCGTCTGTCTGCTCTTCGCGCGAGCGCTCATCGCTACTCACTGGGTCACTCCTATCGGTTCGAAATCGATCTTCTCGCGCACCGCACAATCGGGGCAGGCCCACTCGTCGGGAATGTCACCCCATTCAGTACCGGCCGGAAATCCTTCGCGCGGAGCACCTTTGGCTTCGTCGTAGACGTAGTCACACCCGGGGCAGCGGTAGGCGGTCACGAGGTCACCCCGTAGCGGGCACGCATCCGCGGGTGGATGTTGGCACGGCTGACGTCGCCGTCGTAGTGATCGATGACGCGATGATCCATCACCTTGCGCCACAGCGGCGGGAAGTAGGTGAGCCCGATCATCGAGGCGTAACCACTGGGCAGGTTCGGCGCGTCGGCCATGCTGCGCAGGGTCTGGTAGCGCCGCGTCGGGTTCGCGTGATGGTCGCTGTGGCGTTGCAGGTGGTAGAGGAACAGGTTGGTCACGATGTGATCGGAGTTCCAGCTGTGCACCGGCGCGCACCGCTCGTAGCGGCCATTCGAGTTCTTCTGCCGCAGCAACCCGTAGTGCTCGAGGTAGTTGACGGTCTCCAGCAGCGTGAAGCCGAAGACTGCCGAGATCACGACGAACGGGATCAGCTCGATGCCGAACACGGCGATCAGGATGCCGTAGAGCACCACCGACATCGCCCACGCGTTGAGCACGTCGTTAGACCAGTGCCACGTGGGCTTGCCGGCGCGCTCCAGGCGCTTGGCCTCCAGCTCCCAGGATGAGCGCAGGCTGCCGAAGATGCTGCGCGGCAGGAACTCCCAGAACGTCTCCCCGAGGCGGGCCGATGCCGGATCCTCGGGTGTCGCGACGCGGACGTGGTGGCCGCGGTTGTGCTCGATGTAGAAGTGGCCGTAGCAGGTCTGCGCCAGGGTGATCTTCGACAGCCACCGCTCGAGCGAGTCCTTCTTGTGCCCCATCTCGTGAGCGGTGTTGATGCCCACGCCGCCTAGCACGCCCACCGACAGCGCCAGCCCGATCTTCGCCGGCCAGGGCAGCCCGCCGTCGAAGCCGAGCCAACTCAGGTCCGACGCGGTGAACAGGTAGGCGCCCAGGATCACGCTGGCGTACTGGAACGGAATGTAGATGTAGGTGCAGTAGCGGTAGTACTTGTCGTTCTCCAGCCGCTCCATCACCTCGTCGGGCGGGTTCTGCCCGTCGGGCCCGAACTTCAGGTCGAGGGCCGGCAGTAGGACGTAGAGCAGGATCGGGCCGATCCACAGCGGCACCTGCGCCGCGCCGTGCCAACCCCAGTGGTTGAGCGCCCAGACGAGCGGCAGCATGACGAAGATCGCCGTCGGTGCGATCAATCCCATCAGCCAGAGGTAGCGCTTCTTGTCGCGCCACTCCCCCAGGTCTGGCCCCTGGGGCATTCCGTTGAGTTCCTGTGTGGTCATCCGAGTGCCTCCTCGCTGTGAGTGCGATCACCAGTCGAGTTTGACTATAGATGCGTTTTTGTCGCCCGTCTAGACATAGACACCTACTTTGTAAAGACCGCCTCGTGGTGCGAGCGCGCGTGTCTGCACACCGCTGCCCGGTGTGTCGTGTGCAGGAGCGTGCCTTCGAGCCCGGCGAGCGCGCGCGAAATGACAGAAAGAGCCGCGCGCCGACGTACAGACCCGCGCGCTCGCGGAAGGACGGAGCTAGCCCCGGCGGGCGACCAGCGAGTGGCGTCGGCCGTAGAGGAAGTAGACGACCACGCCCGCGCCCATCCAGATCAGGAAGCGGATCCAGGTCAGCCCGGTCAGGTTCAGCATCAGCCACACGCACGCGATGATCGACAGCACCGGCAGCACCGGCACCCACGGCGTCGTGAATCCACGCTTCAGATCGGGCCGCGTCCGCCGCAGCACCAGCACCCCGGCCGATACCAGGACGAAGGCGAACAGCGTGCCGATGTTCACCATCTCCTCGAGCTTGCCGATGGGGAACACGGTCGCGGTGATCGCGACGACGACACCGACCAGCAGCGTGATCCGCACCGGCGTGCCGTGCTTGCCGGTCTTGGCCATTCCCCGGGGCAGCAGGCCGTCGCGCGACATCGCGAAGAGCACGCGGGTCTGCCCCAGCACCAGCACGATCACCACGGTCGTGAGCCCGGCCAGCGCTCCGATCGAAATCACCTTGGCCGCCCAGTCCACGCCGTTCAACGAGAACGCGGTCGCCAGGTTCTGCGTCTCGGCGTCGCGTAGCTCCTTGTAGCTGACCATGCCGGACACGACGACGGTGACGGCGACGTAGAGGACGGTGACGATGCCGAGGGAGGCGAGGATGCCGCGCGGCACGTCGCGCTGCGGGTTCTTGGTCTCTTCGGCCGTGGTGGCGACGATGTCGAACCCGATGAACGCGAAGAACACGATCGAGGCGCCCGCGAGCACGCCGTACAGGCCGTAGTGGCTGCCTTCGGCGCCGGTCAGCAACGAGAACAGCGACTGCTCGGTGCCGGACCCGCCCTCGCCGGCTTCGGTCGGCGGGATGAACGGTGTGTAGTTCTGGGTCTTGATGTAGAACGCGCCGACCATGACGACGAGCAGGACGACCGCGACTTTGATGGCGGTGATCGCGAGACTGACGCCGGCCGAGAGTTTCGTGCCGTAGGCGAGGATCGCGGTGACGAACGCGATGATCAGCAGCGCGCCCCAGTCCACGTCGAACCCGCCGATATCGGCGACGCCGCCTCCGAAGCCGAACACGGTGCCCAGGTAGCTCGACCAGCCCTTGGCGACGACGGCGGCCGCCACCGCGAACTCGAGGATCAGGTCCCAGCCGATGATCCACGCGACGAACTCGCCGAACGTCGCGTAGGAGAACGTGTAGGCGCTGCCCGCCACGGGCACCGTCGAGGCGAATTCGGCGTAGCAGAGCGCCGCGAGCCCGCACGCGACGGCGGCGATGATGAACGACACCGAGATCGCCGGGCCGGTCAGGTTGGCCGCGGTGGACGCGGTGATCGTGAAGATGCCGGCGCCGATGACGACCGAGACGCCGAAGACGGTGAGATCCCACCAGGTCAGGTCCTTGCGAAGCCGGGTGTCGGGCTCGTCGGTGTCGGCAATCGACTGTTCCACCGACTTGATCCGGCGCCTGTTCGTCGTCCGCGCCGCCGACTCCTGCGTCATCAACGTCCTCGTTTCGTCATCGCTTCTGCGGGAATGTACCCATAACCCCTCATAAAATGACCCTCAATGGCACCTCTCATGACACGAACCCGTGCGATCGTCATCGGCGCCAGCCTCGGCGGGCTGTGCGCGGCAAAGGTGCTCTCCGAAGAATTCGAGCGAGTCACCCTTTTCGAGCGCGACGTCCTGCCTGACGGCCCCGCGAACCGACCGGCCGTTCCGCAGGGCCGCCACGTGCATCTGCTCATGGCGCGCGGCGCCAACGAGTTCGAGGCGCTGTTTCCCGGGTTGCTCGACGACATGGTCGCGGCCGGCGTGCCGATCCTCGAGAACCGACCGGACTGCATCCACTTCGGCGCGGCCGGGCACGTCCTCGGCACCCAGCACACGCTGCAGAACGAATTCACCGCCTACGTCCCGAGCCGGCCGCACCTGGAGTGGCAGATCCGCCGCCGCGTGCTCGAGCTGCCGAACGTCACGTTGGTCAACGACAGCGTCGACGAACCCGTCTACGACGGGCACCGGGTCACCGGGGTGACGGTGGGGGGCGACACGTTCGACGCCGATCTGGTGGTCGACGCCACCGGGCGCGGCACCCGGCTGCCGGTCTGGTTGGCGCAGTGGGGGTTCGAACGTCCCCCCGAGGACACCGTCGAGGTGGGCATCGGGTACGCCACCCACCAGGTGCGAATTCCCGACGGTCTCATCGCCGAGAAGGTCGTGGTGGCCGGCGCTTCCCGGGAGCAGCCACTGGGTCTGGGCATGCTCTACTACGAGGACGGCAACTGGGGGCTGACCACGTTCGGCATCGCAAAAGTGCCGCCGCCCAAGGACTTCGAAGGGATGTGCGCGCTCGCCGATGAGATCCTCCCGGCGCACGTGAGCGCCGCGCTGCGCCAGGGCGAGCCGATCGGCGAGGTGGCCTTCCACAAGTATCCGACCAGCCGCTGGCGGCGCTATGACAAACTCGACCGCTTCCCCGACGGCATCATGCCGTTCGGCGATGCGGTGGCGAGCTTCAACCCGACGTTCGGGCAGGGCATGACGATGACGTCGCTGCAAGCGGGTCATCTGCAACGCGCCCTGGCCGAACCGGGTGAGAATCTGGGTCTGACGTTCGCCAAGGCCACCCAGAAGACGACGTGGCCGGTGTGGACGATGAACGCGGTGGGTGACCTGGTGTTGCACCGGGCGGAGGGGCCGATGCCGTGGTGGTACCGGCCGGTCGGATCGTTGTTCGACCAGTTTCTCGGCGCGGCCGAAACGGATCCTGTTCTGGCCGAATGGTTCCTGCGCAGGTTCAGTCTGCTCGACAACCTCTACATGGTGCCGTCGGCGAAGCTGGTGGGCCGCACGGTGCGTCACAACATGCGGTTGTGGGCGGCCGAGAGGAAGACTAGAGGCCGACGGTCACGCGAAACAGCCGCGTCGGCTCCTGCGCCATCAGCCTGATCGGCCCGTCGTCGGCGGCCACCCACGCCGCCGCCCCTCGCTGCAATGTCACTGCCGACGCCTTGGCATGCACCGTTGCGCAGCCCTGCGTGCACAGCAGGATCTGAGGCCCATCGTGAAGGGTGGGCGCGTCGATCTCGTGACCGAGGTGCTCACCGTCGACGGCGAGCACCGACACCGCGAATTCTGGTGCGGGCGTGGGGTAGACGAGCTCCGCGCCGTCGCGGACGGGTTCGGGTGAGACGATGACGTCGACGGCCGGGGCGAAGTCGAGGACCCGCAACAGCTCGGGGACGTCGACGTGCTTGGGCGTCAGACCGCCGCGAAGAACGTTGTCGGAGTTGGCCATCACTTCCACGCCGACTCCCTGCAGGTAGGCGTGCAGGTTGCCGGCAGGCAGGTAGATCGCCTCGCCGGGCTGCAGCGTGAGTCGGTTCAGCAGCATCGAGGCCAGCACCCCGGCATCACCGGGATAGCGCTCACCGAGTTCGAGCACCGTCTTGGCTTCGCGCGCGAATTCCTGTTCACCCGAACGCAGATAGCCGATGGCACCGTCGAGCACGGCGGGCACCAGGACGTCGAGGTCAGGCTGAGGGAACGTGATCCAGGTGGTGAACAGCGCCCGCAGGCCGTCGGCGTCGGACTGCCCGGACAGCAGGTTGATGAACGGGTCGAGTTCGGCGACACCGAGTGCGCGCATCAACCTGACCGATCGCGCCGCCGGAGCGAAGCCGGCCAGCGCCTCGAACGGGCTGAGCGCGACGATGATCTCGGGTTTGTGGCTGCGATCTCGATAGTTGCGGGTGGGTGCATTGACCGGAAGTCCCATCCGATCCTCGCGCGCGAAACCCTCGATCGCCTGCTCGGTGCTGGGGTGCGCCTGCAGCGAGAGCGGTTCGTCGGCGGCGAGCACCTTGACCAGGAACGGTAGCGAGTCGCCGAACCGGCCCCGAACCACCTGTCCCAGTTCACCTTCGGGATCGGCGCGCAGCGCGTCGAGGAGCGAGCGGTCGCCGTCGTCGGTCTGCAGGTGAGCCGGGTCGCCGGGATGGGCGCCGAACCACAGTTCGGCCTCCGGGTGGGGGGTGGGGCTGGGCGCCCCGGTGAATTCAGCTATCGCAGTCCGCGAACCCCACGCATAGGTCCGCACCGCGCCCCTGAGCAGATGCACTCGCCTCAACCTCGAATCAGACGCTGATAGACGGCCGCCATCTCCAAGCGGACCGCCATCAGCGCCAGTTGTTGCTCGGGTCGGCTGATGCCGGGCGTCTTTGTTGAGCCCAGCACCTCCTCCCCGACTCCCCCGAGTTCCGGTACGTCGTTCGCATTGAGCACGGACACGTCGTCGAAACCGCGTAGCCGCGTCGACACTCCCGCCCTGTCCTCGTCCGAGGTCAGCACGATGGTGCGCGCACGTTGCGGCAGCGGGCCGTCGAGTTCCTCGTCATGGAAGATCGACAGCTCCTCGAAACCGGACGAGGTGCGCCCCCATCCTGAGCCCAGCGCCACCAGCACGTCGGCCAGTTCCGCGGCGGCCACGGTCTGCTGGGCCACCCGTAACATCACGGTGCAGGCATGCCGGGCCAGTGTCAGCGTGGCCGGGGTGTCGCCGGCGATCACGACGTCGCGGTCGAGCATGCGCTGGCTCAGCTCTTTGGCGGGGTTGGTGAAAACCTCACGCGCAGCGCTGTTTCGGAATGCTTCGGCGTCGAGGTCGTCGGCGAGGGTGGCGAGGTTCACCCGGACACCCGGTGTGACCGCCTCGAGCGCGGCGAGGCCGGCGGCAAGGTAGCGGGCCAGCGTGAAGTCGTCGGGCACGGGTAGCCGCGGCGGCAGCGCCACCGAGCGTCCGGCGGTCGCGTCGCGCAGGGGTCCCTCGTACGGGGCGACGACGATGACGCGGGCCCCGCGGCGCACTCCCATCGCGGCCGCGGTCACCAGCGCGGGATCGCCGGGGTCGTCACCGGCGATGATCAGGACGTCGAGCGCGCCGATCCACGGTGGCGCCTCGGTGGCGACCACGATCGGGGCGGGCAGGGAACCGCCGAGCACGGCGGCGAGCATCGAGCCCGCGGTCGACGCGGTGCCGCGGCCGGATATCCAGATCACGGTGCGGGGCGGCGCATCGGAGCGCACCGAATCGAGTTCCCCTTCGGACAGCGCCGCCGCGGTGGCCCGCACCTGCGCACCGGCCATCGATGCGGCGCGCAGCAGCCCGTGCCGATCCGCGGCCAGCAGGCCTTCGGTGTCGTCGAGGTCCACCACGACGGTCGCTGTCACGTGAATTCCCCTGCTCCCGCGGTGATCAGCGCACCGATCTCGTCGATCAGCGCGGCCACCTCCTCGGGGGTGCGGGCCTCGGCGTTGAGCCGCAGCAGCGGCTCGGTGTTCGACATGCGCAGGTTGAACCAGCTGCCGTCACCGAGGTCGACGGTGACGCCGTCGAGGTGATCCATGGCGTGCACCCGGGACCCGAACGCGGCGAGTACGGCGTCGACGACGGCGGGGGCGTCGGTGACGGTGTAGTTGATCTCGCCGGAGGCTTCGTAGCGTTCGTAGTCGGCCATGATCTCCGACAGCGGGCGGTCCTGTTCGCCGAGCGCGGCCAGCACGTGCAGCGCGGCGAGCATGCCGGAGTCGGCACCCCAGAAGTCGCGGAAGTAGTAGTGCGCGGAGTGTTCGCCGCCGAAGATCGCGCCGGTCTCGGCCATCAGCGCCTTGATGTAGGAGTGCCCGACCCGCGAACGCACGGGTGTGCCGCCGCGCTCGGTGACCAGCTCGGGCACGGCGCGGGAGGTGATCAGATTGTGGATCACCGTCGCGCCGATCTCGCGGGTCAGTTCGCGCGCGGCGACCAGCGCCGTGACCGCCGACGGGGAGACCGCCTGGCCGCGTTCGTCGACGACGAAGCAGCGGTCGGCGTCGCCGTCGAAGGCCAGCCCGATGTCCGCACCTGTCTCGAGGACGAAGCTCTGCAGGTCGACGAGGTTGGCCGGGTCCAGCGGGTTCGCCTCGTGATTGGGGAACGTGCCGTCGAGTTCGAAGTACAGCGGCGACAGCGAGATCGACGAGATCGGGCCCAGCACCCCGGGGGTGGTGTGGCCGGCCATCCCGTTACCGGCATCGACGGCGACCTTGAGCGGACGCAGCGCGCTGACGTCGACCAGCGAGCGCAGGAAATCGCCGTAGTCGGCGAGCACGTCGCGGTCGGAGATCGTGCCGCGCGGCCCGTCGTGGTCGGGGACGCCGTCGATCACCTCTTGAGCGACGGTGGCCAACCCTGTTTCGCGCCCGACGGGTTTGGCTCCGGCGCGGCAGAGTTTGATGCCGTTGTAGGCGGCCGGATTGTGGCTCGCGGTGAACATCGCCCCGGGGCAGTCCATCAGTCCGGACGCGAAGTAGAGCTGATCGGTGGAGGCCAAACCGATGCGCACGACGTCGAGTCCCTGCGCCATGACGCCCTCGGCGAACGCGCCCGACAGTACCGGCGAACTCTCCCGCATGTCGTAGCCGATGACGACCTGCGTCGCAGTGTCGCGGACCAGGCGGGCGAATGCCGCGCCGACCTCGGCGACGAACTGCTCGTCGATCTGTTCACCCACGAGTCCGCGCACGTCGTAGGCCTTGATGACGCGCTGTACTGCCTCGGCGGGCCGGGACATGGGGCTCCTCACGCTGACGTGCTGACCGGTGGTGCCAGCCTAGCTGCCGGGAGCCGCGTGCAGGGCCTGCACGGCGTCTCTGCGACGTCAGTCCGGCGGGTCGGGAAGAACCCGCAGATGCCCGCGTCGGCGACCGTTGGCCTCGGGCCGGCGCACGGGTGGGGCCATCAGTGCGCCGCTCTGGGTGCCGGTGACGGGGTCGGTGAAGCCGGTGAAGGCAGCAACCGGCCCAGCCGGCGCGTCCCGGCCTTCGCGCACCGCGTCGGCGAGCGCCACGAGGTCGTCGTCGTCGGGGTGGGACGGCAGCGGTCCGGCGTGGCGGACCAGTTCCCAACCGCGTGGGGCGGTGATGCGTCCGGCGTGCATGACGCACAGATCCCAGGAGTGCGGCTCGGAGACAGTGGCCAGAGGGCCGACGACGGCGGTCGAGTCCGAGTAGACGAACGTGAGCGTCGCGACCGCGTAGTGCGGGCAGCCTGGACGGCAGCAGCGACGGGGAACATTCACGAACGGAAGGTTATCGTCTGTGTTCGTCCGCGCCGCGCGGACACGCGAGCCGCGAGGGGCCCGAAGCCCAACCGTTACGATCTTTTTCGTGACCGGGCAGAACCACCGAGGGTCCCGGCGTGGCCGTGGGATGCGAGGGCCGCTGCTGCCCCCCACCGTTCCGGGCTGGCGCACCCGCGCTGAGCGCTTCGACATGGCGGTGCTCGAGGCCTATGAGCCGATCGAGCGGCGGTGGCAGGAGCGGGTCGCGTCGTTGGATGTCGCGGTCGACGAGATCCCGCGGCTGGCCCCCAAGGACCCGGACAGTGTGCAGTGGCCGCCCGAGGTCGTCGCCGACGGGCCGATCGCGCTTGCGCGCCTGATCCCCGCCGGGGTCGATGTTCGCGGCAACTCGACGAGAGCGCGAATTGTGTTGTTCCGCAAGCCGATCGAGCGACGAGCCAAAGACACCGTCGAGCTGACCGACCTTCTGCATGAGCTTCTGGTGGCGCAGGTGGCCACTTATCTGGGCGTCGAGCCGTCCGTCATCGATCCGACGATCGACGAGGACTAGCTGCGCCTAGATGATGCCGCGCTTGATGCGACGGCGTTCGCGCTCAGACAGTCCACCCCAGATGCCGAAGCGCTCGTCATTGGCCAGCGCGTACTCCAGGCAGGCGTCCTTCACTTCGCAGCCCTGGCAGATGCGCTTGGCTTCCCGAGTCGAGCCACCCTTCTCCGGGAAGAAGGCCTCGGGGTCGGTCTGCGCGCACAGCGCGCGCTCCTGCCACTGGTCCTCGTCGGTTGCCAGCTCGTCGTCGATCGGGTCGGGCACCACACTCAATTGCGGGCGTCCCCCGATGCTTGCAGCCATCGGATCGGTCTGGATGTGCGGTGCACTTCCCACCGAGCCGAGGAGCCTGCTGTCGAAATGAACCGAGTTGCCGAAATCGGCCTGTTCAAAAGCCATGTTCCCCTCCTCCACAGGTCTCGTAGATCCGTTGTAGCCAGCCCCACTATTTGCTCTGTGTGGCCACCCAATTCGAACAAGTGATCGAATCTCGGTCTGCGACACCGGAACCGGCCGGAGAACCGCGAATGACACTGCTGTGATTACACACGCGTTAGCTGTCTCGGTCAAGCGCTGGAACAGGAATTCATACCATTCCGTGACTCGATTTCGGCGCGTCGCGTTGTGGCGTGTCTGTCACGTTGCCGATCCGGGCCACCTCCGGGGCACGGTCCGCGGCGGTGTGCGCCTAGTCTCGGTCGGTGTGAAGGTCACTGTTCTGGTCGGCGGCGTGGGTGGCGCTCGCTTCCTCCTGGGTGTTCAACATCTATTGGGGTTGGGGCAGTTCAGTACTCACGATACCGATGAGCACGAAGTGACTGCTGTGGTCAATGTTGGCGATGACGCCTGGATGTTCGGCGTGCGCATCTGCCCCGACCTCGACACCTGCATGTACACATTGGGCGGCGGTATCGACCCCGAGCGCGGCTGGGGGCACCGAAACGAAACCTGGCACGCCAAGGAGGAACTCGCGGCCTATGGCGTGCAGCCCGATTGGTTCGGTCTGGGCGACCGCGATCTGGCCACGCACCTGGTGCGCAGCCAGATGTTGCGCGCGGGCTACCCGCTCTCCCAGGTCACCGAGGCGCTGTGCGCGCGCTGGAACCCCGGCGCCCGGCTGCTGCCGGCCAGCGATGACCGCAGTGAAACCCACGTCGTCATCACCGATCCCGAGGACCACGAGAAGAAGGCCGTCCACTTCCAGGAGTGGTGGGTCAGGTATCGCGCCCAGGTGCCCACCGAGAGCTTCGCGTTCGTCGGCGCCGACAAGGCCACTGCCGCACCGGGTGTCACCGAGGCGATCGAGGGTGCCGACATCGTGCTGATCGCACCGTCGAACCCGGTCGTCAGCATCGGCTCGATCCTGCGGGTCGGCGGTATCCGCGCCGCGCTGCGCGCCACGTCGGCGCCGGTGATCGGGTACAGCCCCATCGTGGCGGGAAAGCCGTTGCGCGGCATGGCTGATGCGTGCCTGTCGGTGATCGGTGTGGACAGCACCTCCGAGGCGGTCGGCGCGCTCTACGGCGCCCGTTCGGGCACCGGCATCCTGGACGGCTGGCTGGTGCACACAGGCGACGACGCGGTGATCGACGGTGTGACGGTGCGGTCGGCGCCTCTGCTGATGAGCGAGCCGGCGGTCACCGCGGAGATGGTGCGCGCCGGTCTGGATCTGGCAGGGGTGAATCTGTGAGAGACCACGGAACGTCGGCTCCCCTGGAACTGCTGCCGGTACCGGGACTTCCGGAGTTCCGGCCGGGCGACGACCTCGGGGCTGCGATCGCCGAGGCCGCCCCCTGGCTGCGCGACGACGACGTGGTGGTCGTCACCAGCAAGGTGCTCTCGAAATGCGAGGGCCGCATGGTCGACGCGCCCGCCGACCCCGAGCTGCGAGACACTCTGCGCCGCAAGTTGATCGACGGTGAGGCGGTGCGAGTGTTGGCCCGCAAGGGGCGCACGCTGATCACCGAGAACGCGCTCGGGTTGGTGCAGGCGGCCGCGGGTGTGGACGGGTCGAACGTCGATTCCCACGAACTCGCACTGCTCCCCGTCGATCCCGACGGCAGCGCGGCCGCGTTGGTGCAGGCGTTGCGGGAGCGGCTCGGCGTGCGCGTCGGCGTCGTCGTCACCGACACGATGGGCCGGGCGTGGCGTACGGGACAGACCGACGTCGCGATCGGCGCCGCCGGCCTGGAGGTGCTGCACGCCTATGCCGGGGAACACGACCAGCACGGCAACGAGTTGATCGTCACCGAGATCGCGGTCGCCGACGAGATCGCCGCCGCCGCCGACCTCGTGAAGGGCAAGCTGACCGCGGTCCCGGTCGCGGTGGTGCGCGGGCTGACGCTGCGTGACGACGGGTCGACGGCGCGCAACCTGGTGCGCGCCGGCGAGGAAGACCTGTTCTGGCTCGGCACCGAAGAAGCCATCGCGCTGGGGCGCTCGCAGGCGCAGCTGCTGCGGCGGTCGGTGCGCAGCTTCAGTGCCGACCCGGTGCCGTCCGAGCTGGTCGAGTCCGCCGTCGCGGAGGCGCTCACCGCGCCTGCGCCGCACCACACTCGGCCGGTGCGCTTCGTGTGGGTGCGCGACATGTCGGTGCGGATCCGGCTGCTCGACGCGATGAAGGAGTCGTGGCGGGCGGATCTGCTGGGCGACGGGCGTGACCCCGCCGCGGTGGAGCGCCGGGTGTCGCGCGGCCAGATCCTCTATGACGCACCTGAATTGGTGATCCCGTTCATGGTGCCCGACGGTGCGCACAGCTATCCCGACGAGCACCGCACCGCGGCCGAGCACACGATGTTCACCGTGGCCGTCGGTGCGGCGGTGCAGGGTCTGCTGGTGGGGCTCGCGGTGCGCGGAGTGGGCAGCTGCTGGATCGGGTCGACGATCTTCGCGCCCGATCTGGTGCGCGCCGAGCTGGATCTGCCCGCGGACTGGGAGCCGTTGGGGGCCGTCGCGATCGGCTACGCGGCCGACGGGCCGGCCGCGCCGCGGGAGCCGGTGCCCACCGACGGCGTGCTGGTCATCCGGTGAGCCTGCACCAGTCGGCCATCGACACGCTCACGCGGTGGCAGCCGGCCGATCAGGGCCAGGAGTCGATGCGGCATGCCGTGCTGGCGTTCCTCGACGCCAATCCGAAGGCATGCCTGCGGGAGTCGGTGTCCGGGCACATCACGGGGTCGGCGCTGGTGCTCAATCACGAGGGCACGCATGCGCTTCTGACGTTGCATCCGCGGTTCGGCCGCTGGTTGCAGCTCGGCGGGCACTGCGAGCCCGAGGATCCCACGCTGGTCGCGGCGGCGTTGCGGGAAGCCACCGAGGAGTCGGGTATCGAGGGGTTGACCATCGACGAGTTGCCGACGGCGATCCACGTGCACCCGGTGACGTGTTCGCTGGGTGTGCCGACGCGGCATCTCGACGTGCAGTTCGTGGTGCGTACGCCACGCGGAGCGCACGCCGAGATCAGCGATGAGTCCCTCGATCTTCGGTGGTGGCCGCTGGACGACCTGCCGGGCGGCAGCGACTTCGGCCTGCGCCACCTAGCGGCCCTCGCGAAAGTGCAGCCACGGTAGTCACCGCGCGCTCGCAGCTACCGTGAGCGCACTTTCGCGAATGCGCCACGCCGCGGCGACCCTCTCGACAATGTCGTCCTCGGTGTCTTCGCTGATCACCTTGATGTGCAGCCACTCCCGAGCGCGGATCAGCCGCAGCCGCTGCTCGTCCCAGACGTACTGATTCCGGTCCTTGCGGTGGTGGTCGCCGTCGTATTCCACCGCGATCTTGGCGTCCTTCCACCCCATGTCGAGAAACGCGAACGGCTTGCCGCGGCTGTTCAGTAGTGGGATCTGCGTCGCGGGCCGCGGAAAGCCACGCCGCACCAGAAGCATCCGCAGCCAGGTCTCCTTCGGCGATTGCGCTCCCCCATCCATGTGCCCCACCGCGGTGCGCAGCTTCTTCACCCCCCGAGCGCCGGGATACACGTCGGCGAGAGCGAGGATCTGCCCAGCAGTGACGTGCGCCGCGTTGGCAAGCGCATCGAGATGCTCGACGGCGCGAGCGAGTGGTAAGTGACGCCCGAGGTCGAGCGCCGTACGGGCACGCGAGCTCACCGACATGCCTCCGATGCGAACCACTTCTTCGGCGGTGATGCGCTCGCTTCGCGAGACGATCCCTGGCGGAGGACGTTTGCAGTCATAGATCAGCTCGATCGGGACGCGGTCGTCGACCCAGCGGGCGCCGTGCAGTGCGGCCGCCGCTCTGCCCGCGATCACCGCACGCCGCTGAGACCACAGCCACGCACCGACGGTGCGGTCGGCGAGAGAGGCTTCGGCATCGCGAGCGATGTAGACGTTGGGGTACAGGCGTCGAAAGCCGTAGCGCAATTCACCGGGAGTCAGCACTCCAGCGGCAATCGCCTCGCTACCGAGAAACACCGTCTGCATGTGCCGAGCGTTCCTGCGCCGTCCGACAGGACACACACCTCGGAGAGGGGTTATCCACAGCCCGTCTTCCGCGAAAGTGCGCTGACGGTAGCTCGGAGACGCTCGGCGCTACCGTGAGAGCACTCTCGCGGCAGACAAGCCTTAGATGTCCGTCGAGAAGCGGATGCCGCCGTCGGGAATCGTGATCCCCGGCCACACCCGTGCCCCACGCAGCAGCTCACAGCGCGCCCCGACGTCGGCGCCGTCGCCGATCACGCCGTCGCGGATCAACGCCCGCGGCCCGATGTGCGCGCCGAAGCCGATGATCGACCGCTCGATCACCGCGCCCGCACCCACTTTCGCGCCGTCGAAGATCACCGCGCCGTCCAACCGCGCCCCGCCGGCGATCTCGGCGCCGCGACCGATCACGGTGCCGCCGATCAACAGCGCGCCCGGCGCGACCGACGCCCCGTCGTGCACCAGCGATTCGCCGCGATGCCCGCCCAGAGCCGGCGACGGCGCGATGCCACGCACCAGATCCGCCGAGCCGCGCACGAAGTCCTCCGGCGTGCCCATGTCACGCCAGTAGGTCGAATCCACGTAGCCGCAGACCTTTCGGCCGTCGGCGAGCAGTCCGGGAAAGACCTCGCGCTCCACGGACAGCGCGCGGCCGGTCGGGATCTGCTCGATGATCGACCGCTTGAACACGTAGCAGCCGGCGTTGATCTGGTCGGTCGGCGGGTCTTGCGTCTTCTCCAGGAAGGCCGTCACGGTGCCGTCGGATTCGGTTGGCACGCAACCGAATGCGCGGGGATCACCGACGCGCACCAGGTGCAGCGTGACGTCGGCCTGGTTCTCGGAGTGCGAATTCAGCAGTGCGCGCAGGTCGCATCCGCTCAGCACGTCGCCGTTGAAGACGACGGCAGTGTCGTGGCGCAGTTTGGATGCGACGTTGGCGATTCCGCCGCCGGTGCCCAACGGCTCGTCCTCGACGACGTAGTCGATCTGCAGGCCGAGTTTCGAGCCGTCGCCGAATTCGGCTTCGAACACGCCCGCCTTGTAGGAGGTTCCGAGCACCACGTGTTCGATGCCGGCGTCGGCGATCCGTGACAGCAGGTGGGTCAGGAACGGCAACCCGGCGGTGGGCAACATCGGCTTGGGGGCCGACAAGGTCAGTGGGCGCAGGCGTGTGCCCATGCCGCCGACAAGGACGACCGCATCGACATCGGCTGGATTCACCGTCACCCCTGCCCTTTCAGCTGCCCCCTCGGGCTTTCAGAGAACTTCGCACCACCAGGCGTGATCGCGCCCCCAGTGCCGCCCGGAACGCCCACCGTAGCGGAGCGTGCCGTCGCTTCGGGTAACGATCCGCGAGAAAAGTGTAAGTGCTCGCGTGGTGGGCGGCGAGGTTGCGGGCGGGATCGCGGCCAGTCGAGTGACCTTTGGCGTGCAGCACCTCCGCTGAGGGGACGTAGACGTTCTGCCACCCGGTGCGGCCGAGCCGATCGCCGAGGTCGACGTCCTCCATGTACATGAAGTAGCGCTCGTCGAAGCCGGCGATCTCGGCGTAGGCGGCGCTGCGCATCAGCAGGCAGGATCCGGAGAGCCAGCCGACGGCGCGTTCGCTGGGGTCCTCTCTCTCCTGGCGGTAGACGGCGGTCCACGGGTTCGACGGCCAGATCGGTCCGACGACGGCGTGCATGCCGCCCCGGATGATCGACGGCAGGTGCCGCGCCGAGGGGTACACCGACCCATCGGGGTCGCGGATCAGCGGGCCCAGAGCGCCGGCCCGGGGCCACCGGCCGGCGGCTTCCAACAGCAGGTCGATGCTGCCGGGTCCCCATTGCACGTCGGGGTTGGCGACGACGAACATGTCGGTGGTCGTGGACAGTCCGTATTCGGTGACGGCCCGGTTGATCGCCGAGCCGTAGCCGAGGTTCGCCCCGGTGCGGAGCAGGCGGGCGTTGGGGTACCGCGCGATCGCTTCCTCGGGTGTGCCGTCGTCGGAGCCGTTGTCGGCCATGATCACGGTCACGGGCCGTTCGGTGGCGTGGGCCAGCGACGCGAGGAACCGATCCAGATGCGGCCCCGGTGAGTAGGTCACCGTGACGACAAAGAGTTCGTCGCTCACGCGGGGACCATCCATCTCACGGCGTCGAGGGTATCGGGCGCGGGCGGCGTCACCCCACCCGGCTGAGGAGACTGCGGGCCACCAGCGTCACGAGCAGACGATCGTGCGTGGCAGCGGCGGCGAACCAGCGTTCGCCGTCGGTTCCCCGCCGCCGCCCGTGGTCCTCGCGGGCGACCATCGCGGTGGCCGTGTCCGGCCCGAGGACGAGGACCACCCATTCGGCGGTCAGGGGGTCCTGCGGGTCGAGAGGCACGCCGCGCAGGGTCCCGAGATCGGCGGGCAGTTTCTCACCGAAGACGACGACCAGCGGCGACACCGCGCCGATGCGCTGGTAGATCCGTCGGGTGCCGGGTGTGAAGTGCTCGGCGCGCTGCAGGGCGGCGAGCACGATGGGCGGGTTGGCCGCCGCGAGTGCAAGGGTCTCGATGTAACGGGACAGGGCGACGAGGGTGTCTCTGCGTTCCACGCGCACGGCGGCGGCGTCGGCGACGATCTCGAACGGGGTCGCCGATCCCAGCGGGGGTAGTTGGTCCATCGGCTCGGGCGCCCACGCGGTGGTGGTGGTGGAGCGCAGGGGGTCCAGGGGCGCCGGCCGGCCGAACCGGTAGCCCTGGCCCAGCTCCGCGCCGATCGCGCGGGCGCGCTCGAGTTGAGCGGTGGTCTCGATGCCTTCCACCAGAATGGTCGCCCCGGTTCGTCGGCGGTGGGCGAGCACCGCGGCAAGGGTGCGCACCGCCTCGTTGTCGGCGCCCTGCTGGATCACACCGGGCTCCAGCTTGATCACCTCCGGACACACGATGTCCAGCAGAGCCAACGAATCCGGTTGCACGCCAACGTCGTCGAGGGCGATGGCGTAGCCCTGCGCGCGCAGCACATCCACTTTGCGCAGCAGCGCACCGGGGTGTTCGAGCAGTCGCCGCTCGGTGAGTTCCACGATCAGCTTCTGGCCGTCGATCGCTGCGATCGCGCTCGCGGACGGTTCGGTGTTGATGAACAACCAGTTGTCGCGGCCCACCCCGGCGTCGAGCGCGCTGCGCAGCGCCGACTCCGTGCAGTGACCCTCCAGTTCCTCGGTGCGCCCGGTCTCGTCGGCCCGCGCGAAGACGTCAGTGGGGAGCGGATCGTCGAGTTCCGGCCAGCGGGTGAGCACTTCGTAGCCGATCACGGTTTCGTCGCTGAGCGACACGATGGGCTGGAAGACCGACGTCAGCCCGATGCCGTCGACGGCGGCATCGAGTCGTCGCGCCGCCGCGTCGACGGGCGTGTCGGCCATCAACTGCGTGGACCGCTGCAGCCACACGTCGAAGGAGTAGTCATCGGGGCCCAGCGGTCCGGTCGGGCAGTGTTGAACCTGGTTGCCGCCCCGGCGTTTCGCCGCATACATCGCACTGTCGGCGCGAATCATCAGCGTGTCGACGCCCTTGGCCTCCGCGCCGAGACCGATGGCGCGCAGCCCGATGCTGGACCATCCGATGCTGGCGGTGAAGGGCACCCGCGACGGGATCGCGGCCAGTCGACGGCACAGCTGCTCGGCGAGTTCGGCGGCCTGCTCGTCGCCGAGAATGCCGGCGACGGCGAATTCCTCACCGCCCCAACGTGCGATGACCGCGCTCGGCGGCGCCTGATCGCGAAGAGTGTCGGCGATCGCGATCAGCGCCTGATCTCCGGCGGCGTGCCCGGCGGTGTCGTTGAGACGTTTGAAGTCGTCGATGTCGATCATCGCGATGATCAGACGTGCGTCCGGGCCGGCCGGCGTGCCGGTGAGCTGAGCGACTTTCCGCAGGAACGCGCGGCGGTGGTAGAGCCCGGTCAGCGCGTCGCACTCGGCTTCCTGCAGGTCCATTCGCACGGTGCGGGCGATGGCGGTGACGGCCAGAGGCAGTCCGATGTTGAGCGCGCTCACCACCGCCACGGCACCGATCGCGAGCACCGGATCGTCGGCGTGGTGGGCCAGTTGGACGCTGAGGACTGCGGTCGCTCCCATCGCGATCGCGATGACGCCGACGACGCCGCGCGTCGAGTGCATCAGAGCGCCGAAGCTGTTGAGCACCGCGATCAGAACGCATCCGGCGAGGCCGAGCAGCGCGTGGGACTGGCTGAGGCTCCCGACGGCCAGCACCGCGGCGCTGAGGACGCCGACCATGTCGGAGTGTGGACGCGCGACCCACATCGTCCCGAGGAGCAAGCAGCCGGCCGACGCCGCGACGGCGAGGACGGTGGCGGCCCCCGGGTCGGGCCCGCGGGAGCTGGACAGGGAGGCGAGGAGGCCGGCGCCGCCCAGCACGAGCACTCCCGCGACCACGTACCGCGCGAGACCCTGTCGGCGCCCGGGTGCCATCGCCGATGGCACCCGGGTACCTCCGACTTTCACCTGTGCTGCGCCCTCATCACCGCAGCTTCCCACCAATCGAGGGACGTTATCGCCGAGTCTTCACATTGGCCGGTCGGCGGAAAGCGCGTCCGCGAGCGCTTCCCGCCACCCGCGCAGGGGTGTGAGGCCTGCCCGCACGGATCCGGCCGCCGACAGCGCCGAATAGGACGGCCGCGGCGCCGGGCGCGGGTGGCGGTCGCTGTCGACGGGTCGGACCCGCGACGGGTCGGCGCCGAGCTCCGAGAACACGGCCTGCGCCTGGTCGAACCGGCTGGCTTCGCCGGCGTTGGAGGCGTGCAGGATCGGCCCGCGCACTCCCCCGTCGGCGATCTGCAGCAGCGCAGCGCACAGGTCGCCCACGTAGGTCGGTGAGCCGATCTGGTCGGCGACGACGTCGACGGTGTCCGATCCGGCGGCTGTGCGGCGCATCGCGGCGACGAAGTCGGTGCCGTCGGCACCTTCGTAGACCCAGGAGGTGCGTACGACGTACGCCGCTGGCAGTGCCGCCAGCACCGCGTGCTCGCCGGCGAGCTTGGTCCGCCCGTACACCGACAGTGGCCCGGTGTCGTCGTCGATGTCGTAGGGCGCGCGCGCCCCGGACGCGCCGAAGACGTAGTCGGTGGAGATGTGGATGAGTGAGGCCCCGGCCCGGGCGCAGGCCGCGGCGACGTTGCCGGCGCCGGTGGCGTTGACGGCGTGTGCGCGGTCGGGGTCGGCCTCGGCCTGATCGACCTGGGTGAAGGCGGCGCAGTTGACGACGACGTCGCCGGCGCGCAGTTCACCGGGGTCATCTCCGGTGATGTCCCACTCGGCCGAGGTGAACCCGAGGACCTCGCGGCCTCGGGCGGCGGCCTGACCTGCGAGAAAGCGTCCGACCATGCCGCCGGCTCCAGTGATCACGATTCGGTCAGCCATAGGTAGCGAGTGTGGCACGCCGAGGACGGCTCCCCCGTCTCGCGCCCGCCCGCCAGTAGCCTGGGCGGATGCCTGCAGCTCAGATGACCCGTGTCATCTCCGTCATCGTGACGTTGGCGATCGTCGTCGGCACCGGCGTCGCGTGGGGCAAGATCCGGTCCTTCGAGTCGGGCATCAACCACGTCAGCCCGGTCGCGCTCGGCGAGGGCGGCGAGGACGGCGCGATCGACATCCTGCTGGTCGGCATGGACAGCCGCACCGATGCGCACGGCAATCCGCTGAGCGCCGAGGAGCTGGCCACGCTGCGCGCCGGTGACGACGTGTCCACCAACACCGACACGATCATCTTGATCCGCATCCCGAACAACGGGCGCTCGGCGACGGCGATCTCGATTCCCCGCGACTCCTACGTCGAGGCGCCGGGCATCGGGAAGATGAAGATCAACGGCGTCTACGGCTCGGTGCATCTGGAGAAGATGAAGCAGCTCGTCGAGCAGGAGGGCGAGGACCCGAAGGTCGCGGAGAAAGAGGCGACCGAGGCGGGCCGCGAGGAGCTGATCAAGACGGTCGCCAATCTCACCGGCGTGACGGTCGATCACTACGCCGAGGTCGGCCTGCTGGGCTTCGCATTGATCACCGATGCCTTGGGCGGGGTCAACGTCTGCCTCAAAAATGCTGTTTACGAACCTCTTTCGGGCGCCGACTTCCCCGCCGGGTGGCAGAAGCTGAGCGGCCCGCAGGCGCTGAGTTTCGTGCGGCAGCGCCATGACCTGCCGCGCGGGGATCTGGACCGGGTGACCCGCCAGCAGGCGTTCATGGCGTCGTTGGCGCATGAGGTGATCTCGAGCAAGACGCTGTCGAGCCCCGCCACGCTGAACCGGCTCGAGGACGCGGTGCAGCGCTCCGTCGTCCTCTCCGACGGCTGGAGCATCATGGATTTCGCCGACCAGCTGAGCAAGCTCTCGGGCGGCAACATCGCGTTCGCCACGATCCCGATCGTCGAAGAGGCGGGCTGGAGCGACGACGGTATGCAGTCGGTGGTGCGGGTGAACCCCCCTGAGGTGAAGGAGTGGGTGAGCAGCCTCCTGCACGACCAGGAGGAGGGAAAGACCGACGAGCTCGCCTACAGCCCTGACAAGACCACGGTCGACGTGATCAACGACAGCGATGTGAACGGCTTGGCCGCGGCGGTGTCGCAGGTGTTGACGGTTAAGGGCTTCGTCGCCGGCAACGTCGGCAACAACGAGGGAACCAAGGTCACGAACAGCCAGGTCCAGGCGGCCTCGAGCGACGACAGGGGCGCCCAGGAGGTGGCCACGCAGCTGGGTGGCCTGCCGGTCATCGAGGACGCGTCGGTGCCCCAGGGTGCGGTGCGGGTGGTGCTGGCGGCTGACTACACCGGTCCCGGTTCGGGTCTGGACGGCACGGACGTCACGCTGTCGGCCCCGGTGGCCAACGCGTCTGGCGGCGGCGAGGCACTGCCGACCGCGTCGCCGATCATCACGGCGGGGTCGAACGACCCGCAGTGCGTCAACTGATGGCGATCAACCTCTCCTCGGCGATTCTCGATCCGCTGCTGGCACGCAATCCGGCTGGGCCGCGTATCACCTATTACGACGACGCGACCGGTGAGCGCATCGAATGTTCGACGGTGACGTTGGCGAACTGGGCGGCCAAGACCGCCAACCTGCTGCGCGATGAGATGGGGGCCGGCCCGGGCAGCCGGGTGGCGGTGTTGCTGCCGGCTCACTGGCAGACGGCGGCGGTGCTGCTCGGCATCTGGTGGATTGGAGCGGAGGCCGTCCTCGGCGACGGTGACGCCGACCTCGCGCTGTGCGCCGAGGGCCGGCTCGATGACGCGGACGCCGCGGTCAGCGGTGGTGAGGTCGCGGTGCTGTCGTTGGACCCGTTCGGCCGCCCGGTGGCGAATCTCCCTGTGGGAGTTACCGATTACGCGACGGCTGTGCGGGTGCACGGTGACCAGATCGTCGCGGAGCGGAACCCGGGTCCGGCGTTGAATGGCCGCTCAGGCGATGACGTTCTCGCCGCGGCTCGTGCCGCTGCCGACGCGCAGGGCTTGAGCGCCGATGATCGGGTGCTGTCCAGCGCACCCTGGGACACCGCCGACGATGTGGTTGCTCATCTGGTCGCGCCCTATGCGGTGGGTGCGTCCCTCGTCTATGTCGCGCATCCGGACGCCTCCGCGCTGGAGCGTCGGCGAGCTACGGAGAAGATCACGCGCGGCTGAGCGCGGAAACCACGTCGAGATCCTTTTGTGACACGGACGTGCCGTTCTGGCGAAGTCGGAAGCCACTGTTACCGAAAGCGGCTTCGAACCCGACATAATTGACAGAATCGTTACTGTGACCTTAATGTTCCCGTAACCACATGCTGTTCACAGGTTGATCGCGCACACTGATCAACGACCGACAGCGGCAGATCTGGCAAAGGACGGCGCCGATGGACACAACCATCACCGCACTGGCAGTCCTGGTGGCGCTCACGCTGTGGCACCTCCGCAACCGCCGGCACGCCGGCTGGTTGGCCAGCGCTGACGGCCGGTTCTTCGTGTTCTGCGGGTATGCGCTGGTCGCGATCGCCGCGTACTGGCTCGAGTCGGCACCCACCGCAACCACCTGGGAATGGGTGTTCGGGAACCTGTGGGCGCTCGCCGCGATGGTCGCCTTCGTGATCGGCTTCGGGCATCTCAACCGGGCGACCACCGAGCATGCGTGGGCGGCGCAGCAGGTCGAGACCATCGAACACTCGGACGCCGCAGCGAAGTAGTTCAGTACGTCGAGCGAAACCACCCGTCATTCGCGGGTCGTTTTCGCGTTCCTGGGGGCGAGTTCCGCCACTCACGGCCAGCAAAGCAGTTGGTGCATAGCCGGCACCCCGGGCCAGCGAGGTCAGGGTGCCTATAGCCTCGATCAATGCCGTCACCTGAACGCGTTGCCCTGAATCGCGAAGTCCTGCACGCCGCGCTCGACGGAACGGGGTGGCGTCGCGTCGACGTCGTCGAGGACACGGGATCGACGAACGCCGACCTGGTCGCTCGTGCTGCCGACGGTGAGGACATCGGCGGGGCGGTGCTGCTGGCCGAGCATCAGTCGGCCGGGCGCGGCCGGCACGGGCGCCGATGGTCGGCTCCCCCGCGCACGCAGATCTCGATGTCCGTCGGCGTCGACACCACGGGCGTCGCGCCGGAGAGCTGGGGCTGGCTGCCGCTGTTGACCGGCCTCGCCGTCGCGACGACGGTGCAATCGTATGGCGTGGACGCGACGGTGAAGTGGCCCAACGACGTTCTGGTCGGCAGCGGAAAGTTGGCTGGCATCCTCGCCGAGGTGGCGGCTCCCGTCGTCGTGGTGGGTGTCGGGCTCAACGTGAGCTTCGACGCGAGCGATGTGCCCGACCCCAATGCCGTGTCGATGACGATGCTCGGTCACGATGTCGACCGCACCGAGCTCGCGGCCGCGCTGCTGCACACTCTCAGCGAGCGGATCCAGCAGTGGCGCGCCGCTGATGCCAGTCTTGCCGCGGACTATCGCGGGATCAGCTCGACGATCGGCACCCGGGTGCGCGCTCTGCTGCCGGGAGACGACGAAATCATAGGTGTCGCAACGGCTGTCGACGACGGCGGACGCTTGATCATCGATCGCGACGGCTCGCTCGTCACGGTCTCAGCAGCCGACATCACTCACCTGCGGCCGGCCGAACCACCCGCGGAATAGCACTCCAGGTTGTGAAAATCGCCCGCCCGGCAGCGACCAGGAATGCTATTCCGCGGCGAAGCTCACTTCAGCAGCGCGCGACTCATCACGACGCGCTGGATCTGGTTGGTGCCCTCGTAGATCTGCGTGATCTTGGCGTCACGCATCATGCGCTCGACGGGGAAGTCGATGGTGTAGCCAGCCCCGCCGAACAGCTGCACGGCGTCGGTGGTGACCTCCATCGCGACATCGGAGGCCAGGCACTTCGAGGCCGCGGAGATGAAGCCGAGGTTGCCCTCGCCACGCTCGGCCCGAGCGGCGGCGCTGTAGACCATCAGCCGTGCGGCCTCGACCTTCATCGCCATGTCGGCGAGCATGAACTGCACCGCCTGGAAGTCCGAGATGCTCTTGCCGAACTGCTTGCGATCCTTGGTGTATTCGATCGCCGCGTCGAGCGCCCCCTGCGCGATGCCGACGGCCTGCGCACCGATGGTCGGGCGGGTGTGGTCCAGCGTGGCCAGGGCGGTCTTGAAGCCGGTGCCGGGGTCGCCGATGATGCGGTCGCCCGGGATGCGGCAGTTCTCGAAGTACAGCTCGGTGGTCGGTGAGCCCTTGATGCCGAGCTTGCGCTCCTTGGGTCCGATCGTGAAGCCCTCGTCGTCGATGTGGACCATGAACGCCGAGATGCCGTTGGCGCCCTTGTCGGGATCGGTGACGGCCATGACGGTGTACCAGGAGGACTTGCCGCCGTTGGTGATCCAGCATTTGGTGCCGTTGAGAATCCAGTCGTCGCCGTCGGCCTTGGCGCGGGTGCGCATCGCGGCGGCGTCGCTGCCGGCCTCGCGCTCGGACAGCGCATAGGACGCCATCGCCTCACCGGAGGCGATCGACGGCAGCACCTTCTTCTTCAGCTCGTCGGAGCCGCGAAGGATCAGCCCCATGGTGCCGAGCTTGTTGACGGCCGGGATCAGCGACGCCGAGGCGTCGACCCGGGCCACTTCTTCGATGACGATGCACGCCGCCACCGAGTCGGCGCCCTGCCCGTCGTACTCCTCGGGCACGTGCACGGCGTTGAAGCCGTTGGACACCAGCGCGTCGAGTGCCTCCTGCGGGAACCGCGAGTTCTCGTCGACGTCCGCCGCGTACGGAGCGATCTCCTTTTCCGCCAGCGCGCGGATCGCCTCGCGGAGCTCTTGGTGCTCCTCGGGCAACTGGAAAAGATCGAACGAGGGATTTCCGCCCCAACCAGCCATCATCATCTCCTTGCTACTCGCCGGTAACTTTACCGTGCTCGCGCGTCGGCGCGAAGTCCGCATGCCCGCGCTCTCAGCCGAACCTCAGCACTAGACGTGGTTAATTCACAACTTGCCTGGCTACTCTCCGAAACATGCAGGTCTTCATCGACGGTCCCGCTTTCCGACGTACCGCTCACTGCGAGTGCGGGTGGAACGGCACTCCCCATGTTCTGCGCGCTTCTGCTGTCGTTGACGCTGGTATGCACGCGGCGCAGACGGGTCACATCCAGGTCGCTGCTCCTGTGCAGAGCGCCGAACCGATCGTCGTGCTCCGCGCATCCTGATCCAGACCCTCCAGCGCAGTGTGTGACCAACATCACACCACAGTATCCGTCGCTCAAAATCAGCGCCGCCGAGCGCGCCTCGGCGAGTTTGCTAAGCAAAACGATGCTTCTCCCACTGACGCCCCCGTCAGCAAACCCTGACATGCAGCATTAGAGGCTCTGACCAAGCACTTCCCCAGCAGCTCCCGCACACGGCGAATATGCCTCCGATTGCTGTCCCGGAAGGCTTGCGCACGCGGCCTATTGTTGGTTCACCACGGTGACCATTCAGGGGAGAACAATGCCGGGCCACGACATCGAAAGCCCGCGCGCGGTCTTTCGTGAGGCCGAAGCCCAGGCGCTCGATGCCCTGTTGACCGCCGCCGCATCTGGTCCGGTCGGGCTGGTCGTCGACGGCGAAGCCGGCATCGGGAAGACGACGTTCACGCTGGAGGCGAGCGACACCGCAACGGCGCGGGGGTTCCGGGTCCTGCTCACCCGAGGCAGTCCGAGCGAGGTCACGCTGGGTTTCGCCGGGTTGGCAGACCTCCTGACCGACGTCGACGAGGCGGTGATCGACCGGCTTGCCGGTGTGCAACGGGACGCATTGAACCGGGTCCTCCTGCGCGGTCACGAGCTTCCCGCGGCCGACGAACGCGCAGCCGGCGCCGCATTGCACTCGGTGTTGCAGCACCTCGCGGCCCGCACCCCCCTGCTGGTGATCATCGACGACCTCCAGTGGCTCGACGCGTCCAGCGCCACCGCCGTTCGTTACGCGTTGCGACGGGTGACTCAGCCGTTCGGAGTGCTCGTCACCGCGCGCACCGGCGAGCGCGACGTACTCGACATGCTGCCGTGGCTGGAGCTCGGGATTCCGGGCGCGGTGCGCCGGATGACGATGTCTCCGTTGACACTCGGCGGGTTGCATATGCTTCTGGCATCTCATTTCGGTCGGGTGCCACCTCGCCCCGTCATGCGCAGGATTCACGACATCTCCGGTGGAAACCCCTTCTACGCATTGGAATTGGCGCGCGCGGTCGATGACGGCGTGCCGATCGATCGCCGCTTGCCCGAATCTCTTGCGGCACTGGTCGAGCAACGGATCAAGCACATCGGTCCCGACGCCGCGGAGGTGCTGCTGGCGGTGGCGAGTACGCCTTTGCCGACGGTGGATGTGGTCGCACGAGCCGTCAGACGGCGCCCGGATCAGGTGATCGATCTGATCGAACGTGACGGCGCGGCTCGCATCGTGGTGCTCACCGGACAGTCGATCCGCTTCGCCCATCCTCTGCTGTCCAGTGGGGTGTACGCCGCGGCGGAACCCGGCCGACGACGGGAAATACACCGCCGCCTCGCCGAGGTGGTCGATCCCCCCGAACTGAAGGCCCGGCATCTGGCCTCGGCGGCCACGAGCGGTGACGAGACCACGCTGACGGCACTCGACGTGGCGTCGTCAGTGGCCCGCGGCCAGGGCGCGCCGGCCACGGCGGCCGAATTGCTGGAACTGGCAATCACTCTCGGTGGTGATACCCCGGTTCGTCGTCTGCTCGCCGCGCGGTATCACTTCGAGGCGGGTGCGATCGACGCGGCACGTCAGCACGCCGAGAAGGCGGACGCCGATCTGGCCCCGGGCGTGATCCGGGGTTCGGTGAGGATGCTCCGAGGAGCGATCGACGGATACGACGGGACGTTCACCGCTGCGGTCGAGGGTCTGTCGGCGGGTGTCGCCGAAGCCGCGGATGTGCCGAGCCTGCGGCTGCAGGGCCTGATGCTGCTCAGCTCCGCGTTCGCAGTCGCCGGCCGGCCCCACGAGGGTGTCGAGTGTGCGCGCCAGGCGGTGGAGTGCGCCGACGGGATCGGCGAGGCTGCCGCCAAGAGTCAGGCACGCTCGGTGTGGGTGATGCTGTCGTTCATGTACGGCAGTGGCCTCGACGCCACAGCACTCGACGAGGCCATTGCCTTGCAGGGCGACAACGGAGCACCGTTCGTGAACATGCGCGCCGATGCTGTTGCTGCCGTGATCAACTCGTGGACCGGCAAGCTCGACGCGGCGACATCGCAGTTCGCCGAACTGCGCGCTATCTGTCTCGAGCGCGGGAGCGAGCTGGATGCGATCTGGGTGAACCAGCACACCACGATGGCGAATGTGTGGGCCGGGGACTATCGCGCCGCTGGGCAGGCAGCTGCCGAGATCGCCGTGCGGGCAGAGCAGATCGGCGGCCATCACGCGCAGCACTTCTCGTTGACCGCCCGGGCCGTCGTTGCCGCACATACCGGCGATGTCGAGGTGACCAGGACGTTGGCGCGCGCGGCAACCGAGTTGGCTGAGCGCACTGGAGGAATCGGGCTGACGGTCACCCCGCGCGCCTGCCTCGCGCACCTGGAGGTCTCGCTCGGTGACTACGGCGCCGCGCTCGCCGCGTGCGAACCTCTGCTGAACGACTTCGATCCCACGTGCGGGACCGAGATCCTGCTTGCCAGTTGGATGCCGGAAGCTATCGAGGCATTGACCGCGGTGCAGCGCGTCGACGAGGCCGAGAAGCTCGTAGACATTCTCTGGGACAACGGACCCCGGACCGATCGAGCGTGGATGCTCGCGTCAGCGGCCCGCGGTCGTGCGCTGATCCACGCGGTTCGGGGCGATCTCGAGCGCGCCGAGGAGGAGGCGATCACCGCGCTGACGTTCCATGAGCGGTTGCCGATGCCGCTGGAGAAGGCTCGCACGCAATTGGTTCTGGGCCAGCTGCAGCGGCGGCAGCGCCGCCGACAGGCGGCCGCCACGACGGTGGAAGAGGCGCTGCGCACCTTCGAGGACCTCGGTGCGCGGCTGTGGCAGCGCCGGGCCGAAGCCGAGCTGAGGCGGCTCACCGGGGCCAGGGAGAGCACGTCGGTGCTCACGCCGGCCGAGATGCGTGTCGCACAGCATGCCGCCGCGGGCCTGTCGAACAAGGAGATCGCGACGGAGTTGTTCCTGTCGCCGAAGACCGTGGAGATGAACCTGAGCAAGGTCTACCGGAAGCTCGGCATCCGGTCCCGCGCCCAACTACACAGGCGACTGCAAGACGGCAGGGAAAACCCTGATTCACAGACGGCGGACGGTCGATAGCGTCGTCTGTGTGGCCAGTCTGGGCGCATCGCGACCGTGCTTTCTCACCGAGTGGTATCAGCCGGTCCCGTCGGATGTCGACGGGATCGTGGCGGCGCTTGTGGCGGTGTGCGCGCAGATGCGGGCCGACGGACGCGCCGTCGACCTCCTCGCTGTGATCGCTGCCGCGGCCGAGGAGGTTCTCTATGGCGTGTTCGCGGCGGATTCCGCGACGGCGGTGACGCTGGCCTGCCGTCTGGCGGGCCGGCCGGTCGACCGCGTCATCGAGGGCGTGCAGGCCCGCCTACTCCCCCAATAGCTTTCGCCGCAGCGCCTCGTCCTTCTCCAGCACCATCTTCTCGAGCCCGGCCTGGAACGCCGACATGCGTTCGCGCAGTCCGGGATCGGAGGCGCCGAGGATGCGCACGGCCAACAGCCCGGCATTGCGTGCCCCGCCGATCGACACCGTCGCCACCGGGACACCGGCCGGCATCTGCACGATCGACAGCAGGGAGTCCATGCCGTCGAGCCGCGCCAGCGGCACCGGCACCCCGATCACCGGCAGCGGCGTGGCCGAGGCGACCATGCCCGGCAGGTGTGCCGCGCCGCCGGCACCGGCGATGATCACCTCTATGCCGCGCCCGGCGGCCTCCTGGGCGTAGGTCAGCATCCGAGCGGGCGTGCGGTGCGCGGAGACGACGCCGACCTCGAACGGCACCTCGAACTCGGCGAGCGCGTCGGCGGCGTCTGACATCACCGGCCAGTCGCTGTCGCTGCCCATGATCAAGCCCACCCGAGGCGTCATGCGTGAGGGTCCCATCCGTCGGTCCATTCGGCGTGCGAGAGCCAGTGTGCCGCCCGCTCGGCGCGCTCGCGCAACGACTCCCAGTCCTCGCCGACGATGTTGACGTGCCCGATCTTGCGACCAGGCCGCTCCTCCTTGCCGTAGAGGTGCACCTTGGCCTCGGGCATCCGGGCGAACAGGTGGTGCACGCGTTCGTCCATCGACATCTCCGGCAGCACCGGCGCTCCGATCACGTTGCCCATCACCGTGTAGGGCGTCAGCGGCGAGGTGTCACCGAGCGGATAGTCCAGCACCGCCCGGATGTGCTGTTCGAACTGTGAGGTGCGGGAGCCGTCCATGGTCCAGTGCCCAGAGTTGTGCGGACGCATCGCCAACTCGTTGACCAGCAGGGAGCCGTCCACGGTCTCGAACAGCTCGACGGCCAACACCCCCACCACCCCGAGCGAGGAAGCCAGCCCCAGCGCCAATTCGGTTGCTGCAGAACCCAACTCCCCGAGAGACGGGGCCGGTGCGATCACGGTCACGCAGATGCCGTCCTCCTGCACGGTCTCGACCACCGGCCATGCCGCCCCCTGCCCGAACGGTGAGCGGGCCACCAGGGCGGCCAGTTCGCGGCGCATGGCCACCTTCTCCTCGACCATGACGGGCACTCCGTCGGCCAGGTAGCGGCCGACGATCTCGCGGGCATCGTCGGGTGAGTCGGCCATGATCACGCCGCGGCCGTCGTAGCCGCCGCGCACGGTCTTGATGACCACCGGCCCGCCCACCTCCATCGCGAAGGCCTCGGCATCGTCAGCGGAGGTCACCTCGGAGAAGCGCGGCACGGGCGCGCCGAGCTCCGACAGCCGCCGGCGCATCACCAGCTTGTCCTGGGCGTGCACCAGCGCCTCGGGCGGCGGGTAGACGGCGACACCGTCGGCGACGAGCTTCTCGAGCAGTTCGGTGGGCACGTGCTCGTGGTCGAACGTGAGGGCGGTCGCGCCCTCGGCGACCCGGCGGAGCGCGTCGTAGTCGGTGTGGTGACCGAGGAGGACGTCGGGTGTCACCTGGGCGGCGGACTCGTCGTCGCGGATCGCGAGCACCCTCAGGGTCTGACCGAGCGCGATAGCCGCCTGATGGGTCATCCGGGCGAGTTGTCCGCCGCCGACCATGGCGACGACGGGACGTGACGTAGCGGTTCGTGGCACGGCATCTATCGTGTCATGACGTAGACCACATCGTTGACCTGCGGTTACCTTGCGCTTGGGTGTTTGGCGGGATGGTTACGTAGACTCGCTCCTTGTGTCCTTTGCCGATGCGACGATCAAGCGTCTCCCCGGGCCGCTCCGTCCCTACGCCGAGCGGCACCACGAGCTGATCAAGTTCGCCATCGTCGGTGCGACGACGTTCGTCATCGACTCCGCGATCTTCTTCACGCTCAAGCTGACCATTCTCGAGCCCAAGCCGGTGACGGCGAAGATCATCGCCGGCATCGTCGCGGTGATCGCCTCCTACATCCTCAATCGGGAGTGGAGCTTCCGCGACCGCGGTGGTCGCGAGAAGCACCATGAGGCGCTGCTGTTCTTCGGGGTCAGCGCCGTGGGCGTGGTGCTGAGCATGGCCCCGTTGTGGTTCTCGAGCTACGTGTTGATGCTGCGGGTGCCGATGGTGTCGCTGTTCACCGAGAACATCGCCGACTTCGTGTCCGCCTACGTCATCGGGAACCTGCTGCAGATGGCGTTCCGTTTCTGGGCGTTCCGCCGCTTCGTCTTCCCCGACGAGTTCGCGCGCAATCCGGAGAAGGCACTGGAGTCGACGCTGACCGGCGGCGGTATCGCCGAGGCACTGGAAGACGAGTACGAGCTGCGGCACGCCACAAAGGCGACGGTCAGGCCTACTCGGTCGTTCCGCCGCTAGCTTCTCAGCGGCGCAGCCCCTGCTCGTGGTAGCTCAGGTCCGTGTTGACCTGCCAGGGGTCGACGTTCTCCCCGAAGCTCTTGCCCACGCTGCGGATCGCGCTGAGCATCGCGTGGTCCTGGTTGTCGTAGTGATGCATGCCGTTGCGCCCGACGGGGTGCAGCGTCGGGTAGTACTCGCGCAGATAGTCGCGAATGCGCACCACGCTGCGGTCGCGGACCGGGTCGTGGATGGGGTAGGCGAACTTGGACCGGGTGATCATCACCTTCTCGATCTCCGGTTTGGCGAAGCCCAGCTGTGCCAGGTCGTGCTCCACGATGGTGCTGAGGCTGTGGGCGTCAGCGAGCCACAGATCCTGGTCGGGCAGCAGGAAGTACTCGAACCCGAGGAACGTGCCGTTCCAGCCTTTCGGGACCAGATCCTGCGACCAGCGTCGGTAGTTCTGGATGCGGCCGGCGTGAAAGTTGGGGCCGGGGGTGTACACCCAGTTGTAGGGAATGTCGTAGTTCCGTGACAGCGCGACCGCCACGGTGATCAGGGACCGGTGCCGCAGGTTCGACGCCACGGTCTGGATGTATTCCGGTGGAGCCGGCCGGAGCGCGTTCACGAGGGTGCGCAGCGGCATGCTGGAGAACAGCGCGTCCCCGGTGACGACGTCGCCGCGGTCCGTCGTCAAGGTCCACGTACCGCGGCGGTACGTGGCGCGCGTGACCATCGCGTTGAGGCGCAGGTCGGCTCCGCCGGCACGTAGTTGATCCGCGGCGGCGTCCCACACCTGTCCGGGTCCGTGGCGGGGGTAGCGGAAGACGTCCTGATCGGCGGTCTTCTCGTGGGACGAGAGCCGCCACCCGATCGGCTTGATGCGCTGGTTGGCCCAGTCGCTGGCGATGTTCTCGGGGTCGGCGAGCCAGGTCTTGCGAACGTAACCGTCGAAGAACAGCTCGTACCAGCGGCGGCCGAACTCCATCCGGCCCCACTCTTTGAAACTTGTCTGCCGCGGCTCGATCTGCGCCTGCCGGCGGAGCCGGGCCCAGGCGTAACTGCCGGCCCCGTACACGCCGTCGCGGAGGCTGAGTTGCCGGAGGAGGTCGCGCCCCATCAGCGGGTAGCGCACGAAGCGGTCGTGCACCAGCATGGCCGAGCTGCGGGGCACCACCAACCACTGGTCTTCCGGGAGCAGGGAGCGCCAGATCTCCGACACTTCCTCGCTGCGGGTGAAGAAGCGGTGCCCACCGGGGTCGATGCGCCAGTCCCCGTCGGTGTGGGTGCGGGCCAATCCGCCGACCCCGCCGGAGGATTCCAGGATCGTCGGCGTGACGCCCCGCCGCAGGAGTTCCAGTCCGGCGGACAGACCGGCCGGTCCCGCGCCGATGATCAGGGGGTGTCGCGTCATGGTCAGCGCCCCCGCAGTTGCGGGACGCCGCGATAGCGCGCGATGAGCTCGCTGACGTGGTCCATCGTCAGATCGTTGAGCGGTGTGGTGAGGAAGTAGAGCTGCGCGTATTGGCTTTGCAGCGGCAGGAATCCGCTCAGTAACGGTTCGGCGGTGGTGCGGATGACGAGGTCGACGTCGCCGATCTCGAAGCACGAGGCGATGTCGCTACCGGTCTGCTGGGCGCGCTGCTGCGCGTCACGCAGTTCGTCGTACGCGTCGTAGGCGGCGAGCAGGTTGATGCGGAACTCGGTGCCGATCATCGCGACCTCGAGATCGTGGGCGGCAGCGACATAGTTGTCGGGCAACGCTTTTCGGTCCCCGTGCAGGCGCAGGCTGCAGGCGTTCGCATCGAATGCCGCCGGGATCAGCGTGGTGAGGAACTGCAGCGACGCCTGATACACCGCGTCCAGTTCCTCGTCGGTGCGCCCGAGGTTCGCTCGGCTGAGGTTGTAGACGGTGACGGTCTGAACGCCGTGACTCTGCAGGCTCAGCAGGATGTCGACGACCTGATGCGCCCCGCGTAGGTAAGCATCGGCCAGCGTGGTTCCGTGAGCCTTGGCCCAACGTCGCAACCCATCGGGTATCAGTCCGACGTGGTTCGGCCCGTGTTCCACACCTCCCCCAACCTTTGCTTCTCTCCCCCAGCAAAGACTATTACAGAACGTGCCGTTGCGAATTCGAATGGCGGAAACACTATTCGGCGCTCTTGAGCACGGCGAGCACAGTCAGCACCAGGATCTTCATGTCGAGCAGGATCGACCAGTTCTCGATGTAGAAGTTGTCGAATTCGGCGCGGTCGGCGATGGAGGTCTGTCCACGCAGACCGTGCACCTGCGCCCAGCCGGTCATGCCGGCCTTGACGCGGTGCCGGTCGCCGTAGCGGCGGATTTGCATCTCGAACAGCTCGACGAATTCGGGGCGTTCGGGACGCGGACCCACCAGGCTCATCTCGCCCTTGACCACGTTGAGCAGTTGCGGGAGTTCGTCCATGGAGGTCTTGCGCATGATCTTGCCGATCCAGGTGCGCCTGTCCTCGCCCTCGACACCACCGGGCGCCGCCCCGTCCTTGACGGTGAACGCTGCGGCGGTGGGATCCGCAGGTCGCATGCTGCGGAACTTCAGGCACTGGAACACCTTGCCGTCACGGCCAATTCGATCCTGCCCGAAGAAGATCGGCCCGGGTGAGCTGAGCCGGACGAGGAGGATGAGCGTCAGGAACACCGGCGAGATCATGACCAAGCCGATCGCGGCGAGCGAGCGGTCCAGCGCATGCTTGACGGCGAACTGCCACCCGGTCGGGTCGGCGTGCGAGAGCGTCATCAACGGGATGCCGCCCATGTGCTCGATGCTGGCTCCGACGCCGACGACGTCCATCATGCGAGGCACCACCCGGACCTTCATCCCTAGGTGGTGCGCGCGCTGGGCCAGCGCCGCGAGTCTCTCGTCGGGCACCGCCGAGTGAGCGATGATCAGCTTCTCCGCACCGGTCTGGACGACGGCGCGCTCGAGATTGTCGGTGGTGCCCAGATACGGCATGCCCTCGGCCTCGATGTTCGCCGGGCGTGAATCGTCGATGATGCCCACGGGACGCAGGCCGTAGTCGGGCACCTGCCGCATCCGCGTGATCAGTTGGTGGGCGATGGGCCCCGCGCCGATGATGATCGTCTTCTTGCCAAAGCGGTACTTGCGCCTGAGATAGCGCTGCGCCAGGGATCGACAGAAGCGGACTGCCGGAACCAGTACGGCGGCGTACATCCAGATGTGCACCATCACGTCGCTAGGGCGGATGTACTCGGGAACCACTGTGCCGGGCGTGAAGGCTGGCACGGCGTACATGATGATCGCGAGTGCCAGAAGCGCCGCCACGGCGACCGACGTTTCGACCGGTTCGAACTCGTCGAGGAACCGATCACCGAGCTTGCGTTTGTAAAGCGACCTGCCGGCCATGAGCACGACCATGAACGGAATGAACAGCCACGTATACGGCAAGACGCCCAGCGCATCGTTGCGGTCAAGCGCCCAATGCGCCAGCTGGACCGCCCAAAACGCGGCCCACACGTCTAGGGACACGGTGAGTGCTACATGGCCGCCCTCGTTACGCACATACTCGAGGACGCGCTGCCGCACAGTGGGTTTGGCGACAACCAAAGGCGGGGGGAGGGCGCGCAGCAGAGGGGTCGTCGGACGAGCGCTCGGCGTCTGTATCGCCTGTTTCGTGCCGAACTGCATGAGGGACCCCCGAAACGCCTCCTGAGAGTCTCACTGTATGTGTGCTGAGAGCCGCGCGCAGTCTATTTGCCATCACGTAATGGCATTTGCCGCCGTGTAACAGCTCACAGTGGCGTCTGGGATAACTGGGCTCAGTACGTGTGGCCGTTGCCCGGCCCGAAGATACGTTCTGAAGCGATGCCGGCCAGGTCGCTGAGCACCTGCACGTGGCCGGTGCCCCACAGGCGCGGCTTGTCGTCATAAACACACAGCGTGCCGATGGAATTGCCATCGTGATCCATCAGTGGGATGCCGAGGTAGGCGACGACGGTGCCGTCTTGCACGGCGGGATGGTTCTTGAACACCGGGTCGAGCCGGGCATCCTCGAGTACGAGCGCTTGGCCATTTGCCACGGCGTACTGGCACATTGAGCGCTCCAGTGGCGTCTGTCGTTCCTCCGGCGTGGAGAGATCCATCCCGGCGGCGCTTTTGAAAAATTGCCGGTCGACGTCCACCAACGACACCAACGCGTGCGGAGCATCCAGCGCATCGGCCGCCGCCCGGGTGATCCGGTCGTAGAGCTCCTCGGGCGGCGAATCCAGCAGCCCGGTGGCGTAGAGCGCCCGCAAGCGGTCGGGGTCGGCGATCACCGTGGACACACTCGGCATATCGGTACCGGCGAACACACCCGATTCCGAGAGGTGCTCCATGATCTGCTCGACGGCCTGGCCGTCGGCCAGACGCCGATCGGCCACCATTTTCGACGCCACCGCGCGGGCAACGTAGGTGTTGACGTCTTCACCGGCATCGCGCGCACACTGCTCGAGCTCTCGGTTCAGCCACTCGTCAAAACGCTTCAGGGAGCCGGTCACCATACAACGGTATCTGACATCGGCGTCAGCGGATGCCGAAGCACCTGAAAGCTGCCAGCACGCCATGGCAACGTCACATTCGCTCACCGCAACGATGTTCTTCCCGCCGCATAGCCTGGGACGCATGCCCGGCCGCCATGCCTCCGACCGCTCTCATGTGGTCGCCCTCGCTGTGGGCGGCACCGCCGGTGCGCTGGTGCGGTACGCGACGGCGACGGCGTGGCCGCTGCCGAAGCAACTGTGGGTGTCGACGACCGTGACTGCGGCACTCGCATTCGCGGTGGCGGGATTCATCGTCGCGAGCGGGACGATGTCGACGGTGCGGGCCGGGCTGTTCGGAATATGTGCCAGCGCAGCGAGTCTCAGCGCATGGTCGGTGCTGACCATCAGCCAGCCGCCGAGACTCTCGATCGCGTTTCTGATCGGCGTGCCGGCGGCCGCACTGGCCGGTCTGCTGTGCGGATTGCTGGCCGCGCGAGTGGCGGCGCGATGACGTGGGTGTTGGTCGCACTCGGCGGTGCGGTGGGGTCGACGATCGGCGCGCTGCTACTCCGCCAGCCGTCCTCCGCGCGGTTGGTGACGGCGACGGCGGTGGTGTGCGGCCTGGCGGGAATGATGTCGGCACTACATGTTTCGTCGAAGGTGACGGCAGTGCTGGGGTACGGCGCGCTGGGTTCGGCGGCGAGTATGGTCGCCTTCGCGTTGGCGTCACCGATGTGGGTGGGTGGGGACGTACCGGTGCGCAGCACGGTGTCGGCCGGCAAGAAGGTGGCGATGTACTGCGCAGTCGGGGTGACGTTCGCTCTCCTGGGTTATCTCTCGGTGCGTGGTGGCGCAACGCTGTACCGCAAGCTCACGTAGGCGAATTGCAGGAGCCCTGGACCTCGGCCTTGACGAAGCCGCCGTACTGATAGAGGAACGTGTACTGCCACTGCGCGACCGAGAACGGGTAGGTGCGGGGCACATCGCGCATGATCACGGAGCGGCCGGGCGCCGCGAAGCAGGTGTCGAAGATCCGCCGGGCGCGGGGCAGGTGGTAGCGCCAGCTGATGACGATCACCGAACGCCAGCCGCGCTGCTCGGCGAGGGCGCGAGTCATCAGTGCCTCACCGCGGGTGGTGCCCGGCACGGGGGGTCGGCAGATGACTTCGATGTCGGCCTGGCGCCGGCAGTAGCGCTTCATCACCGGGTCACGGGGTCCGTAGGGGTCGGACATCAGCACGGTGGGCGCGTAACCCTGCTGGGCGAGTTTCAGTCCGTAGGCTTCGCGACCGTCGTGTTCGCCGCCAAGGACGACGATGGCGTCGGCTTTGGCGAGAGGGTCTGGGCGGGCATGGGCGAAGAACAGCGTGCCAGTCACGCCATTGAGGAAGAGCACCGCGATCAGGGCGTAGACGGCAGCCGGAAGAGGTCCTGCTCGTACGCCGGAGCGTCGCCTCTCCCCCATGCCGTGCACGGTATTGCAGGGGCGCCCGACGTGCAGTCCGGGTCAGCTCGGGGATTCCTCCGAGCCGAGGGTGTCGAACACCTCGTGGTAGAGCAGCGAGTGAACGCGCTCGACCTGCGGAATGTCCTGGAACTCCAGGGGATCCTGGGATGCGGACTCGATGATCAGCGTGCCGGTGCGCAGGATCCGGTCGAGGAGACCGTGCCGGAACTCGACGCTGTTGATGCGGGCGAGCGGGATGTCGATCCCGGAGCGAGTGATCAGGCCATGGCGATACATGACGCGCCGGTCGGTGATGACGAAATGGGTGGTCCACCAGTTGAGGAACGGCCACACCGAGAGCCAGCCGATGAGGATGAGCCAGACGGCCGCGATGACGAGGAAGACAATCCTCTTGGCACTCGGCTCCCATGTAAGGGAATTGACGTAGCCGGCAATGAACGCGGCGGCGGCACTCGCCAGGATGAGCACAAGTGCCGGCACGAGAAGACGCCCCCAGTGCGGATGGCGATGCAGGACGACCTGTTCGTCTCTGGCCAGCACGTTCTCTGGATAGCCCACGGGAGGACTGTACTCAGTGAAGGGTGTTTTGGCGGATCAATGGCGCGCTTCTCGCGGTCGAAAAGGCAGGAGTAGCGACACGCTCAGGAAGTTCTCAGTATTTGCTGACCGCAAGGACACAGAGGCGTATGTTCATGTCGATGTCGGGGGAAATGTGTAGGTGCGGCCACGACGGTTTTGCCCATGAGCACTACCGCGCAGGGACTGATTGCTCGAAATGCGAGTGCCCTCGATACCAGTTGGCGGACAGCACTATTCAGGGCTGGTTCGACCGCATACTCGGACGCTGGCTCAACCGCTGATCTGATGCAGCGTTTCCGCGTCCGCCAGGTGTGGTCAGTACGCCCCAGAATGCCCGAGCATGGCCTTGACGGTCTTGATCGCGATGATGAGGTCCGAAATCATCGACCAGTTCTCGACGTAGAAAAGGTCGAGACGAACAGAGTCTTCCCAAGACAAGTCGGACCGGCCACTGACCTGCCAGAGGCCCGTGATGCCCGGCCGAACGAGCAGGCGCCGCCTGGCATAGTCGTCGTAGGTCGTCACTTCGTTCGCGAGCGGCGGGCGCGGGCCGACCACGCTCATATCTCGCTTGAGCACGTTGATGAATTGAGGCAGCTCGTCGATGCTGTACTTCCGAAGAATGCGACCGACGCGTGTCACGCGCGGATCGTCGCGAATCTTGAACAGCACCCCGCCTTCGCTCTCATTCATCGCGGCGAGCTTGTCGACCATCTTGTCCGCATCGACAACCATGGTGCGGAACTTGATCATCTCGAAGGGGTGACCGTCGAGGCCGATGCGCTCCTGGCGATAGAAGATCGGCCCCTTGCTAGTCAGCTTCACGGCCAACCCGACCGCCAGAAGGATCGGAAGGCCGAACAACAACACCGAACCGGAGAACAGAACATCGAAGAGTCGCTTCTGGAACCGCTTGGCGCCGTGATACTGCGGCTTCTCGACATGGATCAACGGAAGACCCGCGACCGGTCGCATCTGCAGCCGAGGGCCGGCGATGTCGACGACGCCGGGCGCCACGAGCAGATCGATGTCGAGCTTTTCGAGTTCCCACGACAGATCTCGAATACCGCGACCGTCAAGACGCTCTGTAGCGGTCACGGCGACAGCATGGCTGTTAGTCGCGGTTACCGCCCCGACCACGTTGCTCTCGTCGCCGAAAGTCGGGATGGAGCCGACGCCAGGAACATCGATCTTCTTCCGTGGCAACGGGCCGGGAATGCAGGCGCCGACGACCTCGTACTCCGAGCGGGATTCGCGATGCAGAGAAGTCGTCAGGTCACGTACGGCCGACGCGCTACCTACCACTAGCACCCGGGTGATGCAGCGCCCGTACTTCTGCCGCACTCGCACAACAACCTGTCGAGCAACCCACCGAAAAAGGGTCAGGATGATAATTCCAACCGGTAAGGCGATCATCAGGTAGCCGCGTGCAATCTCGAGTTTGAAAAGCATCGAGATGATCGCGACGCCGCCAAAGACGGCGAGTGTAGCCAGCAGTACGCGCCGGTACTCTTCGGCGCCGGACCCTATAACCCGGGTTGAACGCGAATGATTGATGGCGAGTGCAGCGATCCACGCCACCGCGATAGCGATCGACACCAGTGCGTAGTCGAGATTCTTAAAACTCGACGTGGAGACATCCCCGGTGAGAGCTCCGAAGCGCAGCCACTGCGCAAGTCCGACCGCCCCCAGAACACCTACGACATCAACGAAAACAAGCCGCCGGGCATACCCACGCTGCCACGCCGGCATCTTCGTCGGAATCGGGACAATGTTTGCTGCAACATCAAGCCGATCACCAACCGCCGTCACTTTACCCCCCGCATGTTTTCCCCCTTGCGCAGGAACTTTATCCCACTCTTTAGCTACTTCTCAACACAATGTGCGGGTTCGCTCGGCAACATCAGCTCGACGACCTGCGTCAGCAGGTCTTATTAATCTCCCCGTAGCAATGGCCCTGGTCGGCCGGCGCCACTGTGTTGTGGGAGTCGTGCATGACCGGCCCTATGTAAGATCGTGCATCAACAAGAACTCGACCAATGGCAGCAGCAGGTCCGCGATCGTCTTGCCTACGTCTTGGAAAACACCGACATCTTGCCCAATCGGATCTGCGATGTCTCGCGGATGCTCTCGTCCTACGAAGGCGCGCGAAGTATGAAAATCGTAGATGCTCGCAACTTCCTGCCTCCGAGCAAGATGCGAAGCTTCCGCCAGCATAAAGGTGCGTCGCAGAAGACCCGGGGATTGTTCAAGAACGGCGTCTCGGTGCGCTTGAGTCATGGTCAACACCAGGTCGGCGCCCGCCGCGACCCGCGGCGTCAGTTGACGCGCCTCAAATCCCGACGAATCGCCGCCGAGTCCTTCCAGCACAAGAGCCGCACTGGGGTGCATTGGGTGGCCAACTACCGCTCGTGTGCCTGCGCTCGACGCGACCAGGTTTCCGCCACCCTGCTGCTGCGCGCAAGCGGCCAGCAAGCGTTCGGCGCTGGGTGATCGGCAGATATTACCGGTGCATACAAACAGGATGTGCAGAAGTGCTCCTTACCTCCGAGACTCCGAGCCGGGGTCCCGATTTCGGGTATCAAATTTTGCGAGTACCGGAGCCGTCCAATCACCCGCAAGCTACGCAGAGCTTACTTCAGGATCAATGGCGAATCGTTACTCCATCATCGACAGCGAACCCCAGCGCGTTGCGGCACCCGCAGCCTCTCAATTCTGTTGTCGTTTAACAGGATCGGCAGACCAGGACTTTAGCGCCGGAACAGGAGTTAACCTCACAACCGTGGCCCGTCGGCACTAGCCGAGGGCCGCGCAGCCGCCTAGCTCTCACACAGAGCGCATATCGGTAACGGACGGCTACGATGTCCGGACGGAGCCAATCGGAGGGGGATTCAGTGGGCTGCCGAATAGCGGTTTTTGGCACGGGCTACCTGGGCGCCACGCATGCAGCGTGCATGGCAGAGTTGGGCCACGAGGTCGTCGGCGTTGATATCGACGAGGCGAAACTCTCAAAACTTTCGGCAGGAGAACTTCCGTTCTATGAGCCTGAGCTTCCGGAGCTACTTCGTAGGAACATCGACCAAGGACGCCTTCGGTTCAGTTCGTCCTACCAAGAGGCTGCAGACTTCGCGGACATCCATTTTATCGCTGTGGGAACGCCGCAAAAGCCCGGTGAATTGGCCGCGGATCTGCGTTATGTAGACGGAGTCATCGAGATGCTGGGTCCTCTTCTGCAACGACCCGCGGTCATCTTCGGCAAGTCCACCGTGCCGGCTGGAACTGCCCATCGACTCGGCGCTCGGCTGCGAACATTGTCACCCGCGGCGGGATCAGAATTGGCCTGGAACCCTGAGTTTCTACGCGAAGGTTACGCGGTCCGCGACACGATTAGTCCCGACCGCATCGTCCTCGGCGTAGACCGCCAGAATCCTGGTCATGCAGAAGCAGTAGCCCGTGAGGTTTACGCGCCGCTGCTCGACGCCGGTACACCCTTTCTAGTTACGGATCTCCCAACTGCCGAGCTTGTGAAGACCTCTGCGAACGCGTTCTTAGCCACCAAAATCTCCTTCATCAACGCAATCGCCGAAGTATGCGAGGCCACCGGCGCTGACGTCTCAGTCCTCGCTGACGCAATCGGTTACGACGCCCGAATCGGGCGCAGATTTCTCAACGCCGGCATCGGTTTCGGCGGTGGGTGCTTGCCGAAGGACATCCGCGCCTTCATTGCAATGGCCGGAGAACTCGGCGCTGGACAGGCTTTCGCACTCTTGCGAGAAGTGGACAGCATCAACATGCGGCGACGCAACAAAATGGTGGAGATGGCGCGGGAGGCGGCGGGAGGTTCGTTCATTGGCGCACGCGTAGCGGTACTTGGCGCTGCATTCAAACCCGACTCCGACGACGTTCGCGATTCGCCTGCTCTGAACATCGCGGGACAAATTCAGCTGCAAGGCGCAGCCGTCAGCGTGTTCGATCCTGAGGCAATGCAGAATGCTCGACAACTTTTCCCCACTCTTGTATACGCGTCCGATGCATCCGCCGCCTGCGAGGGTGCTGACATGGTGCTAATACTGACTGAGTGGAAAGAGTTCCTCGCGCTAGCGCCATCCGACCTGGAGGGAGTAGTTCGCCAAAAGACGATCATCGACGGCCGCAACTGCCTTAAACCGACGGACTGGCGCAATGCTGGGTGGACGTACCGGGGCATAGGAAAGCCGTAATAAAGATGGCGGGCACCACTAGATTCGATATAGACGCCGCGCACCAAGGTCGTGCACAGATATTTCGCCGCGTCGTGCCCGGCATACTCTTAGTATTAGTGGCGATTGCAGTTTTGTGGCCATACCGTCATTTCGCAGGAGACGACGCATATATCTCTTTCCGGTTCGCAAAAAACCTTGCGGACGGAAGCGGCTTCGCCTTTAACCCTAATGAGCCTACTTACGGCTCAACCGCTCCGTTGTGGGTTTTTATTGTTGCGGGGTTCAGCCGTTTAGGACTTGAGATACCGACGTCCGCGCATGTTCTTAACTGGGTGTGCGTAATCCTACTCGTTCCCGCTTTCCTCGCTTTAGCGAATAGATACCTTAACCCGGGTCCAACCGCATGGTTCGCAACACTCCTTCTCATTATCGACCCATGGTTTGTCAGATGGGCGATGAGCGGCCTGGAGAATGTTTTTACTCTATTACTTCTCGTAGCGGCCCTGTATACTCAAGCCAAATTCCGCAACACAGGATCCGTAAACTTCATCACACCAATTTTTGCAGGATTGGCTGCGTTATGCCGACCCGAGATGCTGCTCTTTTGCATCCTAATCGCCGCTGATAACTTGCTGCTGGAACGGCAGAAGCGCGCCCAAAACCTCGTGGTCATGTCGATCGCATATGGCGCGATCTCGCTGCCGTGGATTCTTTACGCATCGAGTTCCTTTCATACCTTAATTCCGAACACGGTCACAGCCAAGATCAGTTCGAACTACCTACTGACAGTCGAGAAGATCGTGTTTTACTTCGGCAGCTTTTGGGCTCTCCAAGCAATTGCATTGTTGGCTATAGCGACCGTGCCACGACTGAGGGCGGTGGCCGCCCAGTCGTTACGCACAACTTGGACACCATGGGCGCTGCCAGTCGCGTGGGCGGTTGTCCTGCCACTGTTCTACCTCGCAGGCGGCGCTCCAGTCGCCGGTCGCTACATGATGTTTGCGCTTCCCTGTTATCTCCTTGTGGGGGTGGGCGCACTTGCCATTGTCTGGCAGCGATACCGCAAAACAGCCGCAGTGGCGGCGATGGCGACCGTTGTCCTAGTAGTTGGTGTGCAGGCGAAGTACTCGTGGTACGTCACGAAGTGGCCATTGGGCATGGACCCAGCCATGATCGAGGCGGCGGAATACGTTCGATCCATATCTCGCACCGATGACCTCATAGCAGCGAATCAAATCGGTGCCCTTGGTTATTTTTCTGACCGTCGGGTTCTCGACACCTTCGGCTTGGTCTCCCCCGAGGTTTTTCCGTACCTCGAACGCGGTGAAGACGCGCTGTGGACTTACGTGTGCGAGCGCAAAGCGACGTTTCTGTTTTTAAGCGAGACCGAGGACGAACTACAGTCCATATATCCGAGATTCGAGCGTCTCGAGACACTGCGCACTTACGACGTCCGCAGGGAAGGCGCGAGCGCAGCAAATGACACAAGAACGTACCATCTCTATAAACCTGTCTGGCCAACAAAATGCTAAGGACAACGCGGGTGGTATTGGGCTTGAGGCTCGACATAAACGTACGAAAGTTCGGTATCGACCTTTGCGAGACGGCTGCATGTCGTTGATCAAGCATCGAAGCGTCCGCTGCCATCAGGCCAAGCGACTGTCCGCACCGGTCTCCGGTCTGCATTGTGGAGGGTAGGAAGCACATGCGTATTAGTATTTTTGGCCTCGGCTACGTCGGAGCAGTGTCAGCCGGTTGCTTCGCCGCCGACGGACATCAAGTGATTGGCGTCGATCCGAATGAGACGAAGGTCAACCTGATTAATGACGGTATTTCCCCTATCATCGAAGCCGAGATCGGCGAAATGCTGCGCAAAGCTGTCGAGACAAGAAGTTTGTTTGCAACATCAGATGTAGCGGCGGCCGTTGCAGCGACCGATATGTCCCTTGTTTGCGTGGGAACACCGAGCCAAATTAATGGCAATCTGGATCTGCGTTACGTCCGGCGCGTGTGCGAGGAGATCGGTTCAGCACTTCGCGGGAAGCCCTCATACCATGTGATCGTGGTCCGATCGACGATGCTGCCTGGCAGCATGCGCGAAGTCGTGATTCCCACACTGGAGGAGTTCTCGTCAAAGCGCGCGGGCGATGAATTTGGGGTGTGCATCAACCCAGAATTCCTGCGAGAAGGTTCCGCAGTCTGGGATTTTTACCACCCGCCAAAGACCGTTGTTGGACAGATGGACAAAAAATCTGGTGCCGCCGTGGTTTCGCTGTACCGCGAGATGGACGCACCTCTGATTTGCACATCCATCGAAACTGCTGAAATGGTCAAGTACGCCGACAACACGTGGCATGCGTTGAAGGTTGCCTTCGCCAACGAGATCGGCACTATATCGAAAGCCGCCAACATCGATGGACGCCAGGTCATGGAGATTTTCTGTCAAGACACGAAGCTTAATCTTTCGGATAGTTACATGCGTCCGGGCTTCGCTTTTGGCGGGTCCTGCTTACCTAAGGATGTGCGCGCGCTGACCTACAAGGCGCGGAATCTCGATCTCGACGTGCCGCTGTTAAACTCGATACTCCCGTCTAATCAACGGCAAGTCGACCGAGCGTTGGCCATGGTCGTTAATAGGGGGCGGCACAAGGTCGGTATTTTAGGTTTCGCCTTCAAGGCTGGAACTGACGACCTGCGGGAATCACCAATCGTCGAGGTCGTTGAACGGCTGCTCGGAAAGGGATACGAACTCCGCTTATTCGATACCAACGTAAGAATGGCCGCGCTCACCGGGGCCAATCGAGACTTCATCCTGAATCACATTCCTCATATATCCCGACTGATGGTTGACTCGGTAGAAGAGGTGATGGGGTTTGCCGATGTTGTTATCATCGGGAACGGCGACGCCGAATTCAAGTCGGTAGTCGAAAGCCGGAGAAGCGATCAGATCATCATTGACCTAGTACGTATTGCCGATGCCCGCAGCGACGGCATGTACGAGGGAATATGTTGGTGAAAAGGTCGCAGCGCTCCCGCGCTCTCCGCTCGCGCCGACTCCTGATTATTATCGAAAATCTTCCGGCTCCGTTTGATCGAAGGGTCTGGCAGGAAGCAAAATCACTTCTTAGGGATGGTTGGCAAGTCAGCATCATCTGCCCGACCGGCAAAGGCTACGAAGGTCTGCGAGAGACAATCGACGGCATACACATCTACCGATATAATCTTGCGGCCGAGGGAGCCGGCGCCTTCGGGTACCTCCGAGAATACTCTTCTGCAATATGGAACAGCTTTCGGCTGGCATTTGCGGTGCGCCGCGAGCGCGGGTTTGATGTTGTGCACGCGTGCAATCCCCCGGATTTGCTGTTTGTGGTTGCCGGGTTCTTCAAGATGACCTCGGGATGCAGATTTGTATTTGACCACCATGATATCAATCCCGAGCTTTACGAAGCCAAATTTGGTCGTCGCGACTTCTTTTGGAAATTGATGATTTGGCTGGAACGAGCAACATTCCGCACGGCAGACATCTCTATTGCGACCAATGAGTCTTATCGCCAGATAGCGATTGAACGGGGGGGAATGTCGCCAGAGCGTGTTTTCGTCGTTCGGAGCGGTCCAATGCTGGAACGCCTGCAGATCGGTCCGGCTAAGCCAGCTTTGCGGCGAGGACGACAATACCTAGTGGGTTACGTCGGCGTGATGGGCAAGCAGGAGGGAATAGAGCTCCTCATCCAGGCCGCCCATCATCTGATCTATTCAATGAACCGCCGCGATATTCATTTCGGACTTGTCGGCGGCGGGACATCCTTTGACGAGTTGAAAGAGTATGCGGCGGAACAGAAAGTCGCGGAGTACTTTACGTTCACGGGCCGCGTTTCGGACGCGGAACTACTTGACGTTCTCAATACCGCCGACGTATGCGTGAATCCGGATGTCGCCAATGAAATGAATGATAAATCTACGATGAATAAGATTATGGAATACATGGCGCTGGGTAAGCCGATCGTTCAATTCGACCTCGCCGAGGGGCGATTTTCCGCGGGTGAGTCGTCGCTCTATGCGGCAAAAAACGACCCAGTCGATCTGGCCTTGAAGATCGCGCAGCTTCTAGACGATCCTGACTTGCGGAAACGCATGGGCGAGGCCGGACGGCGTAGGGTTGAGGACGAGCTCGCGTGGCAGTACGAGGAGCCGAAACTACTCGCGGCGTATCGGGCGGTAGCCGGCGATCAATTTGATCGACGTGCCACTTCGCTGCCTTGACGCATTCGGGTTGCCAAGTACATCCCAGCCTTCCCGCGAGATTGGCTGCCAGTGACAATGTTCCTAGGGCAGTCGAGTCAATGAGCACAACGTTAGCGTTACTTTGGCCAAATTGGCCCTCGCAGGGCGGGCGATTTCCTCGATCTGTGAGGCAAGGTGGCTGACGCGCGCGGCCGGCTTGGTTGGTCAGCGGCCGCGATATTCGGACCCCAGCTTTTACAGTTCGTCGGACTGCTCGTTCTCGGTCGGATTCTCACACCGGCGGATTTCGGAGCGGTGGCACTTGTCGCAACGATCACCGAATTCGCCACCCTGTTGCTCAACTCAGGCATCAGCTCATACGTTGTCCATATCGACACTGTCGATCAAAAACAGCTGTCAACCGTCTTTTGGGTGAACGCCGGCCTCGGCGCGGCAGTTAGTATTGTCATCGCCTTGCTGTCGTCCCCCATATCGGCGCTATTTCGGAACGAAACACTGCAACCGCTCATTGCCCTGAGTTCCGTCGGCTTCGTCATAAGCGTAGGTGCGACGCACCTAGGTCTACTTCAGCGTGAATATCGATTTCGGGCTATCGCTATGATCGATATCTCGACCATGTTCGCAAGTCAAGCGTTGGCAATCCCATTAGCCCTCGGCGGATATGGCGCCTACTCGATCGTGGTCGCTCGGTTATTTGGTTTAGCGGTGCAAGTTTTGTTGTATTTCGCGACGACTAGGTGGCTGCCGGGCCTCAGCCTTGACCGTCAAGCGCTTGCTGACGCATGGCGATACGCTCGCCATCTTCTCGGTTTCAACGTTATCAACTTTTGGTCGCGCAACCTCGATAATGTGATAATCGGCCGCACGGCCGGTACAGACATTCTCGGATTATATAGCCGGGCTTATTCGCTGATGTTGCTGCCAGTCAGCCTTGTTGCGGGTGCCATCGCAAGGGTCCTGCTTCCCACGATCGCCCGCCAGCAGAACGATTTGAAGCGCGCGATGCGGACGTGGACCAATTACACCGTTGTTTCTGTTTTTTTAGGCATCCCGATCGTGTCTGTATTAGCTGTAGCGTCCGAGCCATTAATCGTCACCCTTCTCGGCAGTCAATGGGCATCGGCAACCCCGTACCTGCAACTTCTCGGGATATCAATACTTCCGCAACTCATTATTCGCCCGTTGGGATATGTGTTCCAGGCAGTGGGAAGAACTCGAGCACAGCTATTCATCGGCATCGGAACAACAGCAATCACGGCCGCCGCCATGCTCGTCGGAAATGCAACCCACGGTGCCGCGGGTGTCGCCGCCGGCTTCACCATCGCCTACTTCCTGCACTTGGTTGTGTACCTCACCTATGCTCGACGCCGCCTTCACCTGGCGTTGGCTCCGCTCATGATAAGAGCCGGCCCCCTGGTCCTCGCCGGTGTCATATCCTCGGCGGCCGGCGCAGCTTGCTCAGGCTTCGTGTCGACGGCACCTGCTCCCGCACAGCTCGCCGTCATTTGCTTTGGTGTCGGCGGTGTATATACAGCGGCCACTGCCGTACTGGCTCGCCGCAGCCTCATGGTGATAATAGGATTACTGCGTGGCCGGGACACTTTGAGTGAGTGAGTTCCAGAAAGCTGTGGAGGACCAACAGGCGACAGCGAGACCATCTAAAGCACTGTATGATTCAACCGCCGTCCGACTGATGAGATAGTTGTTATCACAAACTGCAGCCGGAACAGATTTGGGGGGATATGAACGTAAGGCAACTCAAGTTCTTATATCGCCAGCGCATTCGTGGATTCGACATTCCCGACCAGCCATGGTTTGATTCCGCGGAAACCACTGAGTGGTTCATGCAACAGCTGACTTCTGCGCGCGCATACCTCGAATTCGGCGCGGGCGGCTCGACCTACGCGGCAGCGAAACACGGAGTCGACTTCGTGACTGTTGACTCCGATAGATACTTCTTGAAGGCTGTGCAGGAAAAGATCGCTAATGACGGGTATTCGAGACCAGAAACACAAACCTTCTGGTTTGCCGACATCGGATCGACCGGACCATGGGGACGTCCGGTCGGGAAAGTCGACCGCGAGCGAAGCAACAAATTCGCACGTTACTCCGATCCCCCTCTACCAGCTGTCGCGCAGCTGCCACCCGATCTCGTGCTGGTGGATGGGCGTTTCAGGGTCGCATGCGCCTTGAAAGCTCTCAAACTGCTGTCGGACCGATCAGATTGGACGCTGGTTGTTGACGATTACAAAGGCCGGCCCGAATATAATATTATCGAGACTTTCGGCGTGCTAGACCACTGCGTCGGAAGGATGGGCATCTTCAGGTCGGTCGAAACAAGAGCCATGGCCGATATCGAAGCCGCGATTCGATCCTATGAATCGATAGTCGATTAAGAGTTCGACGGAACGGGATCGCCCAAAGTTTCGGCGGCGCTAGTCGACATGAGCCAATACTTCGCTACCCGCGCACGTTGCGTGTGCAACCTCACCACTCGAGTCGCCGCACGGATTGGAATAAGCTGATGTTGCCTGATGAAGCCCGTTGGATGGGTCGAGCAATGAGCTCGACGGCAGTTGAAGAATTATCGCCCATACTCAACCTCGGCAGTTCCACCGAGGAGTTTCGTACGGTGACCAAACCGCATATCGACCGAGAACTTTTTGCCCCCTTAGCGGCGAGACATGTACGCGTAATTCACTCGGATCTCAAGAAAGACAATGGCGTTGACATCGAAGGGGATATTCTCGATTCACGCGTTCAAGAGCAGCTTCGCGGACTCGGCGTACGTTCCGTTATGTGCAACAATATGCTTGAGCACGTCGCGGACGTCGAAGCAGTATGTTCGGCGTTGAGCGAGATTTGCCCACCAGGCGGGCTATTATTCATGTCGGTTCCGCACAAGTTTCCCTATCATCCTGATCCGATCGATAATGACTTCCGGCCAGACGTAACGCAGCTGGCTGAGATTATGAATAGATGGGGATTCGATCTGCGCATGGGCGAGGTCATTCCTTGTGGAAGCTACTTAAGGAAAGTCCGTCATAAGCCAATCTTGATAGCTCGTGACGTCTATCTACTTGGACGTGGAACCGTCAACGCAGGCAAGCGGAGGATGCTCCGCGAAAACTATAGGCACTTGCGGCGACCGTACGAGGTCGCATGTGCAGTCTTCGTTAGGCGAGCGGAATAACACACCGAGGTACACTATGGGTACGTTGAGGGACTCTATCTGATGTCGGAATAGCGACCGTCGCGCCTGCGCCACTTCGACCCAAGATCATAGACTGAGAGATTTGCGAGAAATCCCAGAGCGTGGAGCATTCTCTCACCCCGACCTTTGGCCGTGCGAAGCCGAATTCGGTGCACACGCTTTTTGAGATAGCGTCGACCGCGACGCGAGAGCAACGCGCGATGCTTCGCCAGATACGCCTCGACGCCAGCAGCTCGACGTTCGTTGCCCGCCGTTAACTGAGGCCCCAGATGGCGTCGGTGTACGGCTAGGTATTCAGGGACCACGACATAGCTGGAGCCCGATAATAAGAACCGAACTAGAAAGTCCTTATCATTTGAGACCGCGAGAGATGGATCGAACCCGTCGATCTTCTCAAACACATCCCGCTTGATGACAAAATTTGAACCCGTAAAGCCAGCATTTCGCGAGACCGCATCGGTGGCGCTAAGACCTGGGGGGATTCGCAACAATGGCGCAACCTCACCATTTAACTCCAACACGCTCAGCCAGGTGACCGCCATATCTGCGTTAGTCTCCAGTAAGGCACTCACTGCATCCTGCAGGAACGAAGGACGCCATAGGTCATCATCATCGAGAAAGGCAAGAAACCTACCCCTTGCCTTCGGCACGGCGTAGTTGCGTGAAGCGCAGGCTCCGCTGGTCCCGCTTCGAGGAAAGTATTGAAGTGAAATGCCGACCATTTCTTCGCGAATCCGCGAAACCGCTTCTTCAGTCTGACTGGATTGGGCATCATCTACGACAAACACCTCGTACGCGAAAGCAGTGGACTGCCGCGCGACGGATAGGAGCGACTCGCGGAGCAGTTCGGGGCGTTCGTGAGTCGGGATGATGCAGGTGACAACGACGTCCATGGCGGTCATTGAATTCAATGCCTCTTCCCCGCGACAATCGGTCTACTCGGCATCCCCGCGGCGGCGGTTCCTTCTTCCGTCTGCGCAGCAGACCGCGTGAGACCCATCATTGCTCCAATTGTGAAAAGCGCCAGGTACTGCGCCGCGCTGTAGTTCAACCAGTTTGCAGCCATGCCGTGGATGAGGATCGTAGCAACGATGGCAAAAACAGCCGCTGCCGTCACAGGGTTCCGCGCGTAGCGCCGATGGATCGATTTAAAGAGAATCGTCAAGAGGTACAGGGCTACCAAAGAACCGATAACGCCCATTTCTACGAGGAGCTGCACGAATATGCTGTGTGGCAATTGACCCAAGGGCCGAACCTCACCGCCCGTCGAGCCGAACCCCAGTCCTAGAAGCGGGGCGCGTGACCACCATATAGACAGAAGTGCCTGCCAGTTGGAGAATCGCCAGTCGAGGCTATTGTCGCTTTCTTGATCGCTGTAATTTGCATTCTCAAGGTCGGCAATTCGACTCGATGCACCGATTGTTATGAATAGCACCATCACGACGCCTAGCCCAAATATGATCAGAAGAAAACGGCGGGCTCCAGAAATGTTGGCATTCAGCGCTAAAAATAGGCAGGCACCGCATCCGACGGCCGCAAGCGCACCAAGGCTTTGGGTGAGCATGATCGCGATCAGACTGAGCAGGGCGACTATCAACGACGTCCTAACACGCGACACCCAGTATCCCCAGAGACATGCGATAGCGCCGACGGCGAAGTACGCTGCAGCCTGGTTGGCTTGACTGAAAGAGCCCGTCGCCCGACCGACCGTGTTGAGTGCCGGCTTCAGCCCAACAACGTAGCCCGCAATGAGGAACACAGCCGGTAGACCTACTAGCCAGTTTATCCACTTCGCCAAGTCGACACCTGCGTCGACCCCGAGGCGATACGCGAGCACGAGCACCGCCACGAAGGAAGCTGCGCGAATGAACTCGTTCAGAAATTCCGCGCTGAAGCCAAAGTTGAAACAAGCGATCAGAGTCCAAAGCGCAATAGCAGCTACCACTAGGGCGGCGCATGCTTTCAGACGTTCGCTCACCTGACCCTGCGTCGGAAAGATAAGTGCTAGTAAGGCGGCAACACCGACTAATCCCGAAATAAGCGTGTTTGGAAGCAGGGGGCCAAGCGACGAAGTATTTCCAATGTCGCACGCACTACGAATGATGACGAGAAGCGCCAGAAATACTGCCCGAGGAAGTACCGCGACGGACGCAATCCCCATCAATGCGGTTACCAAGCCCAGGGGAATGAGGGCAACAGAGGTCATCACATCGTCTTCGAAGGATTGGTTCCAAGTCGTCTAGCAGGTTCCATCGATCAGCCGCCAGCGATCTCAGTACGTACCCACTCGAGCTGCTTCGCCAGACCGTCCTTGATCGGGACTGTTGCAGCCCATCCCAACTCCGACTGAATAAGCGCCGTGCTGCCACCAGTTTGGAAGACGTCCCCTGCGACTCGGCTTGTATTCTCGACCTTAATATCTCCGACGAGACCCTCAATGATCGCCAAAACATCCCGTACGGATACGGTCGAACCGCCAGCGACGTTGTAAACGCGACCTGACTCTACGTCTGACGTCGCGCTGATTATATTTGCGCGGACCACGTCGTCAATAAACGTGAAATCGCGCAGCTGGTTGCCGTCGCCGTAAACCGTGATCGTTTCGCCGAGAACCGCCGATCTGAGGAAACGGGTAAAGGCCATGTCAGTTCTCTGGCGTGGCCCGTACACGGTGAAGTACCTCAGCGACACGGTCGGCACGGAGAAGTTACGGGCGTAAAGGGTACAAAGATGCTCGGCGGCCAGCTTCGTTACACCGTAAGGACTAACTGGTTTTGGAGTGTCCCCTTCCGATGTAGGGTAACGCTCCGCCTCCCCGTAGACGGACGACGATGACGCGTAGACGAGACGTTGCAAGGATGGACTGTTCCTTGCTGCTTCGAGCAATCGTTGAGTGGCACGGATATTCGCATCAATATAGAGATCGAAGTCTGCGCCCCACGACTTTCTTACTCCCGGCTGACCCGCTTGATGGAATACGACGTCTACGTCTTGGATCAGCGCTTCGATGTCGAGGTGATTGAGGTCGCCTTCAAGCAGCTTAAAGCTAGGGTTTCCTAGAAAGGGAGTTATATTCTTTCGCTTGATCGAGGGCTCGTAATAATCAGTGAAACTGTCCACCCCTACGACGGAGTGTCCATCTCGCAGAAGTGCCGAGCAAAGGTTGCTTCCGACGAATCCAGCCGCACCGGTTACCAAACACTTCATCGAAATCCTTCATTCCGGCTCGTCATAGTAGTCCCGTATCCCATCAAGCGTCGCCCCCGATTATGTATTATACGAAGATCAATTGTAAATTGATGCGATTACCTCCGGGGCGCTTAATTGCTGAACACTAGCGCGTGCGCAGCCTCGCGACAGTTGGAACGCGCTAGCGAGGCGTTCCGCGATTTCGCAAACATCACGCGATGTGACATAGCCGTTCTCACCGGTTTGCACGAGCCTGCCTGTGTCTGCGCCATCGGTGACTACCGCAGGCAAACCAGATGCGAGGGCTTCCACAAGCACACGCGGGTAACCCTCGTAGCCGGCATGAGAAGTCATTAGAAACACTCCAGACTGCGCCATCAAATTCGCGACTCGCTCGGGAGTAGTGCGTCCATGCAGCGTAATCCTCGACCGTACATCGTCGGGAAATGCCCCTACGCGCTCCGCCACATTTGAGTCGAGCGTTCCGGAACCGACAAGGTGCATACGCCACGGCTCGGCGGGGCGGCGCTCTACAAGCGTTCTGAACGCCTCAAGTCCGAGTAGTGGGTCTTTAGGAACCTCCAGGCGTCCAACCCAAATTACTGCGTGTCCCTCTCGGTCACAAGACTCATCCGAGCTGATAAGCGCCGGGTCAAACCATGTCGGTGAAGAGTGTGTCAACGAATTCCAGCGGCCGACCGTGCGAGCGTACTCTTCGTTAAACACCACGACCTGCGCCGCTTTGGTAACGACGCGTCGCTCCAATCGTTGATGCAAGGACGAAGCGGCTCGCCAGAACGAATCTGAGGACCGACCTGTCAAACCGTTCTCCTGCGTGTGCACGAAGTAGGCAAGTCTCTTTCCCAAAAGATGGCGAAGAGCCCATGCCGTGTCCATTCGATGCGCTTGAAGCCAAACAGCTTTCGGCATGCGCCTGTAGAAGCGGAGTACGCCGAGCACCAACCGAAATGAGTGCGGAAGGCGTCTGTTCTGATTACCCGGATCAAGACGTGTGACGGGCATGAACCAAACTTCTCTACCGGCAGTCCCGTGCCGCTCCCACCTACCAAGGCGACGTCCGGGGACATCGGCGCCGGCGTCGACTCCGATGAACGCGAAACGACTGCCCTCAGGTATGTAACGCACTATCCCGCGGAGACACGTATCAATCCCGCCCGGCGACGGCCTCGCTGCATCGAATTGATGGACGATCAACCTGTCAATCTGATTGGGGCCGGTGTCGTTGCGGGCCAGCTCGGAACTTTTCGTCTGCTGCTTCACCTCTAACCCCCCTTCCTAGAAAAGATTACTGCCCTCATCTAACTGGCCTAACCAACTTTTTACAACGCGGCGCTACCCAACTGACTGCCTGACCGGATTCGCTATTCCTACGAATTGATTCTTCCGCACCGTCGCGGTGTTAGGCGCCAAGCCTTCTACTGCATGCAAATCAATAGCAGTGTTGGCACCCGAGAATATGTTGTTCGTCACAACCGAGTCTGTGACTCGATGCGAGAGCCTCATTAAAATAGGCATACTCTCGCCAGCCCCCTTAAAGGAGCTGTCGCGAATCGTGCACTGCTCGGCGTTGACGAGTCTTACAACTCCCTCTGAAGATGTAGCAGTCCGATCTTCGATGTCTAGTCTGGCGAATTCAGACTGCGTCGTAGCTATAAGGCTGATGGCATATTCTCCTGCATCGCGGAACACGGTATCGAAGATCTTTAGGTCCCTAGTTGGCGTGCCCTCACGGTCATCACCGATATGAACGCGATTGGTCGCGAAACGGCAATTCTCGATTCGGCCACGGCGCCCGACGCGCAACGTAACACCCTTATTCGTGCAGTTTGTGACCTCCAAGCCACTGAGCGTTACATCATTTGACCTGATTACGACGCCTTCTTCGCATCGATCGACGCTGCCATTAGAGAGCGAGATGGCCGATGAACCGGAGAGTATGTATACGCCGTTATCAATGCAATCTCTAATTTGAAAGTCTGAGATTTTCAGCTCTCGACATCTGTAGACCTCAAGGCCAACATTTCCTTTGGATACAGTCAGGCCACTTAGTCGCGAACTCGTACAGAAAAAAAGTCCGACCGAATACCCCTGCTCTGACTCGCGATCATTCAGGTGTCCATATCCGATGACCTCTAGGTCTGTAGCTTGAAGGCCGATCATGTAGCGGAACTCAACTGCTGAAGTAGCCTTGCGCGAGTCTGCGGTGACACCTCTTCCGACTACCCTCAACCCAGAAACTACACAGTCGGATACAGGGCGTCGTCGCGTGCCACTAATACGCAAAGCACGGTCAACGTTTTTGTTTAAGTCGATAGTCGCGCCGTTTCCGACGATACACACGCCATCTGTGCCATCGGCGCAAAAAAGAGGAGAGTTCATTACACGACCAGCTCTGACAACGGCATGCCGGTTGAATTCGACGGATTGCCCAGCGCGAAGCCGAACTGATGAATCAAGGCGGAAGACTCCACGCGGAATCACAAGCTTTAAATTTTCGTCGGCCGCCCTCTGAAACGCAGCTGCATCGTCTTTTAGGCCATCGCCAACCGCGCCAAAGGCTTTCACGCTTCCGTCCAACGCCTCATCTGGCGGTTGAGCATTTGCGCGGGAGTCTCGAAACAGATTGATCAGCGGTCCGCCAGCAACGCAGAGGGCTAGCAACAGAGCCCGACGGTCAATCTTCGGGTTAAGACGCGGCGCTCCGTAGTCCTTCACCGAGGTCTTCTGGATATCTGTGATAGCAAATGAAGCGAGGTGCGCTCTAGGTAGGCCTCACCCGCGCTACCGCCTCCCCTACAACCAGGATCCCCCGATAAGTCCACCGTAGCCACGTGACAGAGGTGCGCCCTGCGGCCGCAGACGTCGGCGCACCGGCTCATTCAGACCGATCCCTGCCGTGCTGATTAACTCCGCCAGGCGCCTGCGTCATGTCGCTCGGTTCATTCCGGGATATGCCTACAACTGGTTGACGCGATTCTTCCATGGTGTGTGCAGGCGACACCGGCTGAGAAGATCTCTGACCTTGATCCCTGCCGTAGTAGGAGTAGCTGTAGTTCCCGTAAGAGCCGGTTCCTCGCGTCGGTACCATCGTGAACACGGCGCCCAGCAAGGGTGCACCAACGTCCTCAAGACTGCCAGCCGCGTGGCCGAGTTGTTCGCGCCTAGTCTGTCCAAACCTTGCCATCAAGAGCACGCCATCGGCCCCAGCCGCAAGTATCGCAGCATCCGTCACCGCGAGGAGCGGCGTCGAGTCCACGATGACATAGTCGAAAGTTGCGCGCAGTTCGCCCAGCAGCTTCCTAGCCGACTGAGAACCAAGGAGTTCACTCGGGTTAGGCGGAATTGCACCCGAAGTGAGAACTGTCAACCCAGGGAACCGCGTCTTCTGAAGCGCATCCGTTAGCGAAGCTTGACCGCTCAAGACGGTACTAAATCCCACTGGTCCCACCAGGTCTAGATACTTCGCCAAAGTCGGACGCCGCATGTCGCCGTCCACCAGGACGACTGAGTGCTCCGCCTCTGCCAATGCCAAAGCCAGGTTGATCGCGGTTGTCGACTTTCCCTCATGTGGCATCGAGCTTGTCACCACGATCACACGCGGGGGATTGTCGACGGCGAGGAACTGAAGGTTTGTCCGAAGCTTGCGGAATGCTTCGGCTATCGGCGAGTTGTCATGGTCAAAAGGTATCGCGGCTTGCTTTCTGCGGTCTTTATCGAGTGGAATGCTCCCCACCAAACCGACTTTGGTGATGGTCTCGAGGGTCTCCCGATTTTTTACTGTGTTGTCGAGCAAGTCCCGCAGCACGGCTAATGCAACTCCGGCGATTAAACCTAAGGCTGCGCCAGCCGCAATATTCCTCATTGTCTTCGGCACGACGGGTTGTCCGGGTATAGAGGCCCGCTGCTCGACAACCACTCGTGCATCCGGGGCGGCGCCGGTCTCTGGCGTCTCCAACTCTCGGACCAACGTAACGAATTCGTCGGACATCGTGTTGGCGATGTCACGGGCTCGGACTGGGGATGGGTCCATCACACTCACGTCGATCAGCACCGTGTCGGGTTTTGCCGTCGCCGACACATTTTCCAAAAGAGCATCAGCCGTCATACTTAAACCAAGTTTGTCGATCGTTCGCTGAGCGAGGGTCGTACCGGTTAAGAGCTGTGCGTAGGACACAACGCGTTCCTGAGACAACCGGTTTCCCTGATATACATCTGACAGCGATGAACCAGATGTCGTCGATACGAACAAGCGGGTTGTGGCCTGGTAGAGCGGCGTCGTCAATACCGAATATCCGACTGCGCCCAGAACGACTATGAACATAGTTATGCAGATGATCATCCAACGCGCTCGAAGAAGCTTCACAAATTCTTGCAAGGTCATAGCCACTCCGTTACATCAGTGCGCATCAAGCGTCGAAAACAAAATGCTCGAGTCTCCGCGTCGTTACCTCCTGCATTAGGGGCATTGTATGCAGAAATTAATCCTCGAATTTGACGTACAGGCTGACGCGCTCGAGACCGGATAGGTCGAACGTTCCCTAAGTTGCGGACGACTGAGGGACGTCGTCGATAGTCAGAAATACAACGTTGAAATGACGCCCGATATCGAACGCGAATTTTCGTGGCCGCGATCATTTCAGACACTCAGGCACCCGCATACGCGGCTTTACGGTTTCAACTTGGGGCTGCACCAGCATTCGGGGCTGACCGGCCATAGTTGGCTCGGAAAGCTGAAAGTTAATGTCAGCCGACTGCCCAGGAGGAATGATAACTTGAGCTTCGAACACAGGATGTCCGCGTTCATATCCCAGGATAGCGGGCACTCGCTGCCCATTGAGAATCACGGCGGAGAGTTTTGCGTCCTTAGTGGCGAATAGCCGAACGGAGGTGAGATTGGTGCCCCGCGGCACCTGAATCTGCACATCGGGAGAGAGGCCGGCCACGTCTGCCACATAATCCGGCAACGGTTTGTTGGGTACTGTATTCGTCAACTTCACAGTAACAGTGGATGATCGTGTATCGCCCTTGCAGTCATCTGCGGCGTATTCGATTTGCGACCGCAGGTAGTAGTCGAGTTTATTGCCACCTAGGTTATTTATTACTACAGCAGCAAAGGGGGCGGCATCATCAGGCAGATTGTGAGCTAAGGATGTCTGCTCAAGCAGCTTTTGCTCGTCGGGGATCGAACTCCAGACGGCAATACGCCGTTCGCTTACTCCTTTTCCGAGCGCCTCGAGTAATTTTCGGGGCGACTTGACCGGATTGGTCATCTTCGTCACGACCGCATTCGCGATATCTTGCAAATATCTTTTGCGCGCCAGCTGGTCGTCCGGATACCGCTGGTAGGCGGTCGATTCCGTCAATTCGACCACATTGTCCCTCGAGATCGTCTCACCATCGGCGAGAGTCACTGGACCGACCGCGCCCAATATGTAACTTAGAGCGACTGGATCAATGGCGATCACGCCATCCACATTGGTGCCTGTCTCCACAGCCCACATCGACTGCCATATTTGTGCGGTGTAAGGGAAGTGCGGGCTGAGGTTGCTATTACGGAAGTCCGTGAACGCATTGGCGTAGCCATACATCTTGTCGTACTCAGGGCCGAGGTCAACGGGGGCGATTGCATCTGCGAGATCGTTGTTCGACGCCAGCGTATCGACCGTCGGCGTCCCCTTGTCGAATCGAATAATGCCGAAACCGCCGAGTAGTCCGCCTGTTCCTCTTGCTTCGGCGTTCGTCTGGAAACCCATGAAGTAAGTTCTCGGGCCATCGGCCCCCATCATCGACGGGACCAACTTGGCCGCCAACGCGGTGTTCTCTAAGACCGAAGTGAGATCAGCGATCTGGCTCTGCAGCTGCGATCGCGCATCACTCATGAGAGACACATAACGAGGATCGGTGATCGCTCCGGCTTCGGCATTCAACCGTGTCGCATCGGCTGCCAACTTGCTCAGTTGCGGCTCCTGGCTGCGCAGCAAATTTACATCGACGCGACCATCCTTGTACATGCGATCAGGCGAGATTGTGACGCCTACATCGGTCGCCGGCTGTAGTACGTCTGCAGCCAAGCCAAGCACGACGTCGGTGATCTGCTGACCTGCTTTGAACGGACTGCCTAACCACGGCAACGCCGAAACGACGTTCCACCCGAGCGAGTGCGTTGCGTCACGCGCTGCTTGCGCGCTGGATATAGCGTCACCAGCAGAGGCGGCTGCTGCCGTTGTGTCTGCTTCTAACAGCTGATCCTTAGCCGCAGTTGCGCTTTCGCGAGCCGACTCAAGGTGCGATTTAGCTTGAAACGCGCCGACGGCTACCCAGCAGCCGATCCCCACGACGACGAGGCCGAGGAATAAGACGCCCCAGAGAACAACGCGGCGGCGCGGGTGGCTTTCGTATTGCTCGAAGCCGTCGTCAGCGTCCGCGTCGTCGCCGGCTCGTTGTTCAGAAAAAAAGCCCACTCAAAAAGCCCTATGAACGATTGAGGCCCGCACGTCCGGGGACGCGCAGGCCTCAATGCGACGATTGCCCGACAAGTCGAAGGATCAGCAGCTGCCGCTGGTCGTCGTTCCGTAGGGCCCGATGCCGACCGAATTACCACCCAAGCAGACGCTGAAGGTGATGCCGTTCGTTACGGCCTCGTTCTCACGCAACTGGGCGGCGCGAGATGCGGCCAGGTTCCCGAAGAAGGTATCCGGATGCGCAGCAGCGTAGGCCTCGAGGCGGTCAGCCCGGCGATCCTGCGATGCAGCGCTCTGCTGAAGAAAAACAGCGTAGAGCTGGAGTGACGCTGCAGTCAGGAGATAAACGGGCCCCTTGGGCTGCAGCGGCAGGTCGGCAAAGCTCGGCGCAGCCGGGAGCTGAATCTGCGGAGCTGCGTTAGCGGCCACCGGAACGAAGGCCGCACCAGCTGCAACTGCGGCAGCCGCGACCGTCACCTGGAATTTAGTAGCAATGGTGGTCATGTCCCCCCACTTTCTCAAGTCCCCATCTCGGAACAAGTTGCTGGAAGCATTGCAGACTGGGCATCCCCTGTCAATCTGAATCGCGATAGTTCTCACGGTTCCGCCGCAACGTCATAAATGGCGTGTTACCAGCAGATCAACCGCTCTCGGCTAGGCCCTCGCAGCGCTCGAAGGCGTCACATCCGAGCGCGCGGAAACACGGCGCTTCGGCAATCAAGATCGTTTGCTGGGAGCACTGCGCCGATCTGTTTGCACACCATATGACCGAATTGACTGGAATCGAGCCGGTGGCTGACATGTCACGGTCAGTCGACCCCCTGATGACGAGAGGCCCTGTCTGGACGGTTATTAAGGGAGCAATAAGACCCCCGCGCGACTCGTGATGGACCCGCCGCTAGCATCAACGACTATGACGAGCGTGACTGAGCCCTCCGCCGAGCACGAGATCGATATCCACACCACGGCCGGGAAGCTGGCCGATCTGCGCAAGCGCGCCGAAGAGGCTCTGCACCCTGTCGGCGAGGAAGCCGTCGAGAGGGTCCACGCCAAGGGCAAGCTCACCGCGCGCGAGCGCATCCTCGCCCTGCTCGACGACGATTCGTTCGTCGAGCTCGACGCGCTGGCCAAGCACCGCAGCAAGAACTTCGGCCTCGACAAGAACCGCCCCACCGGCGACGGCGTGGTGACGGGCTACGGCACCATCGACGGCCGCGACGTCTGCATCTTCAGCCAGGACGCCACCGTGTTCGGCGGCAGCCTCGGCGAGGTCTACGGCGAGAAGATCGTCAAGGTCCAAGAACTCGCCATCAAGACCGGCCGCCCGCTCATCGGCATCAACGACGGTGCCGGCGCGCGCATCCAAGAGGGTGTGGTTTCCCTCGGCCTCTACAGCCGGATCTTCCACAACAACATCAAGGCCTCGGGCGTCGTCCCGCAGATCTCCCTGATCATGGGTGCGGCGGCCGGCGGCCATGTCTACTCCCCCGCCCTCACCGACTTCGTCATCATGGTCGACCAGACCAGCCAGATGTTCATCACCGGGCCCGACGTCATTAAGACGGTCACCGGCGAGGACGTCACCATGGAGGAACTCGGTGGCGCCCAGACTCACATGTCCAAATCGGGCACAGTGCACTACGTCGCCACCGGCGAGCAGGACGCCCTGGACTACGTTCGGGATCTGCTCTCCTATCTGCCGCCCAACAACTACGCCGAGCCGCCGCGCTACCCGGCTCCCCATCCGGGCCCGATCGAGGAGAGCCTCACCGACGAGGACCTCGAGCTCGACACGCTGATTCCCGATTCGCCGAACCAGCCCTACGACATGCACGAGGTCATCACCCGCATCCTGGACGACGACGAATTCCTCGAAGTCCAGGCCGGTTACGCGCAGAACATCATCGTCGGGTTCGGCCGCATCGACGGCCGGCCCGTCGGCATCGTGGCCAATCAGCCCACCCAGTTCGCCGGTTGCCTCGACATCAACGCCTCGGAGAAAGCGGCTCGCTTCGTGCGAACCTGCGACTGCTTCAACATTCCGATCGTCATGCTGGTCGACGTTCCCGGCTTCCTGCCCGGCACCGACCAGGAATACAACGGCATCATCCGCCGCGGCGCCAAGCTGCTCTACGCCTACGGCGAGGCCACCGTCGCCAAGGTCACCGTCATCACCCGCAAGGCCTACGGCGGCGCGTACTGCGTCATGGGGTCGAAGGACATGGGCTGCGACGTCAACGTCGCGTGGCCGACCGCGCAGATCGCTGTGATGGGCGCTTCGGGCGCCGTGGGTTTCGTCTACCGCAAAGAACTCAAGGACGCGGCCAAGAACGGCGAAGATGTCGACGCGCTGCGGCTGGAGTTGCAGCAGCAGTACGAGGACACCCTCGTCAATCCCTACGTCGCGGCCGAACGGGGCTACGTGGATGCGGTCATCCCGCCCTCGCATACCCGGGGCTACATCGGGACTGCGCTGCGACTGCTGGAGCGCAAGATCACTCAGACGCCGCCGAAGAAGCACGGCAACATCCCGCTGTAGATCAATTCACCTGCGCGACAAGGAGTTCAGCTGTGGACCACAGTGCCGACATCGTCGAGGTGTCCGATCCGCGGGACATGACCATCGATAACCCGCCTCCGCCCGACCCACACTTTCAGATCGTGAAGGGCTCCCCCAGCGCCGAGGAACTCGCCGCGCTGGTGACCGTGCTGGCCGGCACCGCGGGAGCGGGGCACACCGAACCGGGCCCGCAGGAACTCAATCCGTGGGGCCATCCCGTCGACAAACTGCGCTACGACGTAACCAGCTGGCAGCGAGTCACGCTGCTTGAGCGGACGCACATGCGGCACTGATGAGCCGCCTCGTCCTGGGTTCCGCTTCGAGCGGTCGGCTGCGAGTCCTGCGCCAGGCAGGGACCGATCCCTTGGTGGTCGTCTCAGATGTCGACGAGGACGCGCTCATCGCCTCGTTGGATCACGAGACGCCGCCTGAAGCAGTGGTGCTCAAACTTGCCAATGCCAAAGCCCTCAGTGTGGCCGCGCAACTGCCAACAGATGTCGCCGCCGATTGCGTTGTCATCGGCTGCGACTCAATGCTGTACCTGAATGGATCGCTGCGCGGGAAACCCGGAAGCGTGGACGCGGCGCGCGACCAATGGTCCGAGATGGCCGGCTCGGTCGGGCACCTCTTGACCGGACACACGCTGCTGAGACTCACTGACGGTGTCATCACCCACACACAGGGCGAAACCGGCAGCACGGCAGTACATTTCGGAGCGCCAACCCCAACCGAGCTTGACGCGTATCTGGCCACCGACGAGCCAGTGCACGTCGCAGGAGCGTTCACGCTCGGCGGATTTGGCGGATGGTTCATCGACCGGATAGAGGGCGACCCGTCAAACGTCATCGGCATCAGCTTGCCGTTGGTCCGCCAACTCTTGGGAGCGGCGGACCTGTCGATCGAACATTTCTGGAAAGTGACTTAGCACTTCTCGTTCAGGCGACGAATCGCGAAGATGACTCTCTTGGTCTTCTGTGAGATCTCGCGCTCTGCCCTCGGCGACGTCGCGCATACAGCCCAGTTCGAGTAGTTGTAGACAACCTGGTTGACGCTGGGCTGAAATCGAATGTCGAGTTCGGCGTCACCTGTCACAGAGCGCACGTCTTTGATCGCGCTCTCAAGAATCTCACCCCGGACGTCGGGCATCACCCACTGGTCAGCAGCCGCCGCGGGGCCGGCGAGCCCCGTCATCGCGACAACAACAGCAGCAGTGGTCGCTCCTGCCGCAGTGACAATCTTCCGCATCGCCCACCCCTTTGGTCTCGTTGAAGCCAGTAGGACATTAGCCCATCTACAGCTGCGGCGGTGGGCATCGCCTGTGTCGCGGGCGATTTCACAGGTTCCTCCAGCCGGCGCGATTTGCGGCCCTTCCGGGGCACGTCGCGCGGTGACTCACGTCACTGCGCATTGCCCTATGCGGCATGTCGCTAGATCAGCGATCATTGCCCGTAACCGTCAATTGTGCGCCGGGGGGGCAAACATGGTTACTGCGCTGGATCGTTTCCGAGAATCGTCGCTGCGTCGTCGCCGGCGTGCAGAACGAGCAAATTATCGTCTAGACGTACAGGGTTTGCGCGCACTGGCGGTTCTCGCGGTACTAGCGACCCATGTTGTCGGGTGGCCCCGCGGCGGGACCCTCGGCATTGAGGTCTTCTTCGTCATCTCCGGCTTCTTCGTCACCGACATGCTTCTGCGCAGCGCCGAGCCCACCGGTTCGGTATCCCTGGGCCGCTTCTGGCTCGACCGCGCGCGACGCATCCTGCCCCTCGCATTCCTCGTCGTCGTCGCCACCTTTGTCGCGGCGATCATGCTGATTCCCAGCCGCGCCCACGAGACCGGCGTCGACGCGCTGTTCTCTCTCGCGTTCCTCGCCAACTGGCACTTCGCCTCTCGAGGCGCCGATGCATCCATGGCCGCGGACGCCGCCTCCCCGCTGCAGCACTACTGGCCGCTCGCCATCGAGGAGCAGTTCTACATCGTCTGGCCGCTGGTCATTCTCGCGATCACCGCTGTGGTCGCGCGTCGCGCGTGGAGTCGCGAACGCTGGCTCGGCAGCGTCGCAGCCGCATCCGGGCTTGTTACTGCCGCGTCCCTCGCCTGGGCCACCGTCGAGGCGGCCGCTGGGCCGCATGTGGCCTTCTTCAACACCTTCGCCCGCGTCTGGGAACTCGGCGCCGGCGCTCTCCTCGCGACCGCCGTCGGCACGCTGGCGACACTTCCCGTGTGGTTGCGCCCGCTGCTGTCCTGGGCCGGCGTGGGATTGATCGTCGCCAGCCTGTTCCTCATCGACCCCGCGGCTGGCGGCTTCCCCGTCCCGTGGGCTCTGCTGCCCGTCGTCGGAACCCTTCTCGTCATCGCCGCCGGCGTCGGTAGCGAGCCGCTGTTCCAGCCGCTACTCCGCAATCGTGCCGCCACCTATCTCGGCGACCTCTCCTATGCCCTCTACCTCGTTCACTGGCCCGTCATCGTGCTGCTCTCCGCCGCGATGGAAACGACCGTCTACTACTACGGCGCCGCGCTGGCCCTGTCGTTTGGCCTGGCCATCGCCTGCCACCACTTCGTCGAAGAGCCACTGCGCGAGTTCAACTGGGATGCCGTGCGCCAGGCCCGACAAGACATGAAGCACGGTCTCTTCCATGTCCAACGCGCCACCAAGGTGGCTGCCGTCGCCGCGCTGGTCCTGATCACCCTCGCCGTCATCGCGTACGCCGCACGCCCCGACCGCTTCGAGCCCACACAGCATGCCCTGCCGTGTTGCGGCCACGTCGGCTAAGCCAGCGCGTTCGCCACCGCCTCCGCGGCCGGCTTCAGCGAAAGACCGTTCTGCCGCGCGCTCACATGCGCCCAGCCCCGCTCCGCCAACTCGGCACGAGCGACATCGTCACCACACAACCTGCGGAGCAGCGCCCCCAGCTCGCCTCGGTTGGTCGGATCGAAGTAGTCCGCACCGTCCCCGCACGTCTCCCGCAGAGCAGGGATGTCCGCGGCGGCCACCGCCGTGCGCGAGGCCATCGCCTCGATCGGCGGCAACCCCGCGCCCTCGTGCAGCGAGGGCATCACCAACAGATCCGCACCAGCCACCAGCGCCCTCAGCACCTCGAAGTCCAACCGGCCCATCACCTCGACCCGATCCCCCAGCGCCGCTGCCAATGCGGGCACCCGCTCGTCTCCCCCGCGCAGCGCCTCCCCGCTGCCCGCGATCACCAGCCGGTGCGGGACGTCTCCGACGACGTCGCCGAACGCCATCAGGAGCAACGGTAAATTCTTGTGCCACTTGGCGTTCCCCACATACAGCAGGTACGGCTGCGGCACCGGCGACATACCAGAATCGACGGGGTTAAACCACTGCTCGTGCACGGGAATCGGGGTCGCCATCGTGCGCGCCCTGGGCGCGATCGCCGCGAACGTCGCCGACGTCGCCTCCGACGGCGTCAACACCAACGTGGCGAATCGTCCGTCCAACACGAACATCGCACGCGCATACACGCGCCGCGCCGCGCTCTGTCCGCTGATCTGTTGTTCCCGTACATGCATGGTGTCGTGCACCGTCACGAAGAGCTGGGTACGTCGGTGGCGCGGGGACAGCGTCGCGAAGGGGAACGGGTAGTGCGGCACCCAGAAGCCGCGAGGCCGCACCTCGTCGAGCGCGCGGCCCCACACCCGCTGCTCCCCCAGCGTGTACATCGCGGCCGGCGCGGCCGTCACGATGCGCGCGTGTCGCAGCTCCGGCACCGCATGCTCGTTGACCAGGACGGCCAGCGAGAGCCCGCGTTCGGCGAACGTCTCTTCCAGGCTCGGCAACAACGTCGCGATGTAGGTACCGATCCCGCTCTGCCGGATGTGCCGTGCGTCGAACAGCAAGTCGACCCGGCGGTCGGTCAAGTCAATCGGCCTTCCAACTGCGGCAGTAGGTCGGGATTGGCCCACATCCGCTTCAGTGTCTCGTCGAGCTCCCACTTCGGTGACCAGCCGAACAGCTCCCCGATACGCGAGATGTCCGCGCCCAGATAGGGCCGGTCCACCGCACGCATCCGGCTCGGATCCTGGCGCACCTCGAAATCCAAGCCGAGCACCGAGCGCATCCTGTTCACGATGTCGTCCACCGAATACTGCTGTCCGCTGCCGAGATTGACGATCTCGACCCCGCCAGGACCGGGCACGGCCCCCAGCGCCGCCGCCGCGAAGCCACCCGCCGCGTCCTGGACGTCGATGTAATCCCGCTTGGGCCAGGTGTTGCCGAGGTTGATCGCTTCTGGGCTGTCCCGCAGCTGCACGACGATCGCGGGCAGCAGGTGGGGGTTCGTCTCCCCGGGCCCGATGACGTTGAACAACCGCACGATCACGCCCGCGATGTCGCGGTTCGCCGCGAACATGTGCACGTAGTCCTCGCCCTGGTCCTTGGTGAAGCCGTAGATGTCCACCGGCTCGACCACCGACTCGAGTTCGCGGTGCGGCGCCTCGTCCGGGCGATACACCGCGCCGCTGCTCGCGAAGACGAACCGCGTTCCCGGGGCGAGGGCGGAGAGCACGTTCACCATGCCCGTGACGTTCGTCGCGACCGCGTTGGCCGGATCGGCGTCGCACTCCGGGATGTAGTGGATGGCCGCCAGGTGCACGACGACCTCAGGGGCGAAGCGCTCGACGACCGCGGCGGTCGCGGCGGCGTCGCGGATGTCGACCCGCTCGAACGCGAAACCGTCGAGCTCACCGGCCAGCCAGTCCGGTGTGCCGTACCGCAGCAGGTCGGCGACGAGCACGTCGTTACCGTCCTTGAGAGTCTGCACCAACTCCTTGCCGACGAAGCCGGCGCCGCCGGTGACCATGATGCGCATGCGTGCTACCCCCCGAGTTGTTTCTGCTGAGCGTGCTTTTCGAGCTTTTCTGCGATGTGCGTCCAGTCCAGGTCCACCGCGCCGGCGCGCCCGGCCTGCGAATAGCCCTCCCAGCCGGCCTGCGCGTCGAGCAACGCGTCGGCGAACGCCAGCGGCGCGGTGCCGCACACCACGCCCGCGCCGTACTGCTTGACGACGTCCTTGCCCCCGTTCTCGGGGAAATCCGCCGTCACCACCGGCAGCCCGCTCGCCATGGCTTCGGCGATCACCCGGGGGAAGCCCTCGCGCCGGCTCGGCATGCCCAGCACCGACGACGTCGCGAGCAGGTCCAGCTTGCGGGCCTCGTCGACCGACCCCAGCACGCGTACGCGGTCGGCTACGGGACTCTGTCTGACGGTTGCCTTCACATCGTCAAGGGACGGCCCTGCCCCGGCGATCACGAGGTCACCCTGGAAGCCACGGTCGGCGGCCAGTCCGAACGCGTCGATGAGCAGCGGCAGGTTCTTGTGCGGTGCGAGCCGCCCGACGTAGAGCACGCCCGAGCGCTCGGCGCCGGGAGCCGCGCGATACCGGTGGGCCTCGATACCGCTGGGCAGCACATCGCAAGCCCGTCCCGACTGCTGGGTGATCGCGGCTGCCACCGCCTCGCCGACCGCGAAGTTCGAGCCGACCAGCTTCGGGAACTGTGCCTGCAGGGTGCGCAACAACAGATCTTCTCGAATTTCGCACCAGTGCAACGCACTTCGTGCGCGCACCGAGCCCGGGAGCGCCAGCACGTGCATCAGCGGCCACTCGTTGAGCAGGAAGAAGTCGTGATCGCCGCGGGCCGCGACGCGCCGGACGCCCGCGCTGTACTTCGCGATGTCCCACCAGTTGCGGCGCAGTGCCTTGATCCTCGGCGTCTTGTATCGGCCCGAATTCGCTTCCCGGTGGACGGTGACGCCGTTGATGACCTCGACGTCAGGGAGGTCGGGCACATGGCCGATGCAGTACACGTCGACGGTGTGGCCCCGACGCACCATCGCCTCGCCCAACTCCTGGAAGAACACCTCCTGGCCGCCGACGCTCGGAAAATAGAGCTCGGTCAGGAACGCAATCCGCATCTCCGACATCCCCCCGTGCTCAATGCGTGGCTCGGCAATCCGAGATACCACGGCAAAATGGATCGTGAAATTCTTTGACGTGCGACGGAGGCCATCGTATCGGCTACTGCCAGTTCACGATGTTCGTTTGCCCACCGAATACCGGCGCTGCTGGATTACGCTCACGGCCATGGGAGGTGACGCACCGCGGATCGGAGTCGCGGTGACCACGGTGGGGCGCTGGGAGCCCCTGCGTGAACTGCTCGCCGACCTGGCCGCGCAAAGCCGGCCCCTCGCGGCGGTGGTGATCGCCCATCATGATCCGGCGGGCGAGCAAGCACTCGCGGAGGTGGTCGCCGACTTCGCCAACTCCCTGACCATCCGCACCACGCTCAGCGCCCGCGGAATCTCCAACGGACGCAACGCTGCCGTGGCGCTGCTGCCCGCCGACGTCGACTGGCTCTGGTTCCCCAACGACACCAGCCACGTCGAACCCGATTTCGTCGAGCACCTCGCTCGCCACTGCGTGGCGCCTGCCACCGTGTGCGCGGGCCGCCTGCTCGACAGCGAGGGCCCACGCAATCCGCTGCCCGCTCCCGGAACGCCGCTGACGAAGCGCAGCGCCTGGGGTGCCATCGAGCCGGCCACCGTCTTCCGCCGCGACGCCTTCGACGCGGTCGGCGGGTTCGATCCGGGACGCGGTTCCGGAGCCGACACCCCGTGGCAGTCCGCCGAGGGACCCGATCTGCTGCTGCGGATGGCACGTCTCGACGATTTCTCCATCGTCTGGGCCGACGACGTCGTCGTGTGGGCACAGACGGAGTTCGCGCACCTGCCACCCCGCGAACGGCGGCGCAAACTGCGCAACTACGGCCGTGGGGCGGGAAACCTGTTGCGCACGTGGGATTATCCGCTGTGGTACAAGACGGCACACCTCGTCGCTGCGGCGCTGATGCCCGTCCGGAACCCCGCGAAGTTCAGTCCGCGCGACGCGGCGGCGCTGCTGATCGGGCGTGCCGAAGGCTTGGCTGGTCGGCCGTTCACCCGCGAAGCCGATACCCGTGCCGTCCTGCGCTAGCCGACTGCTGCTGAGCCTGATCCTGATCGCTGGACTGATCACCTCCTGCCAATCCCAACCCACGCACGTGCCGATCGGGATGACGGTGCACTATCGCGGCGCCGACAAGCAGTCACTCGACGCGCAATTCGACGCGATGGCCGCCATGAACGTTCGGTGGGTACGCGTCGACGTCGACTGGTCGGTGATCGAACCCGTTCAGAGTCAACTGGATTGGACGTCGGCCGACACGATCGTCGACCGCGCGCTGCGCCGCGGGATGAAGGTGCTGCTCGTCCTCGCCTTCGCCCCGCCGTGGACGAAGGGCATGACGGCATCCAACCGTGACCGCCCCCACGATCCCGCGGCGTTCGCCAACTTCGCCCGCGTCGCAGCGCAGCGCTACGCCGCCCGCGGTGTGCACGACTGGGAGATCTGGAACGAACCCAACACTGGAAAGTTCTGGCCGCCCGACCCCGATGCCGCCGAGTACGGGCGGGTGTTCCGCGCCGCGGCGGCGGCAGTGCGCGAGGTCGACCCGCGCGCCACCCTGCTCATCGGCGGGCTCTCCCCCACCTATGGCAGCCCAGGCCCCGACGTCGACCCGACCACCTACCTGACCCATCTCTACGACGACGGCGTGGCGCAACTCGCCGACGGAATCGCCGTGCATCCCTACACTTTTCCGTCGTACCCGATGGACCGCACCCAGCGCACGACGGGGGGCTTCCGCGATCTGCCGGCGCTGCACGCACTGATGACCCAGCGCGGTGACGGTGCCAAGAAGGTGTGGATCACCGAGTACGGCGCCCCCACCGGGACCGGGCCGAGCGCCGTGTCCGAACAGGACCAAGCCGCGACCCTGTTGCTGGCTCGCCAACAGGTCGACGCCTGGGACTGGGTCGGCCCTCTCATCTACTACGAGTTGGTCGACGGCGGCACCGATCCGAGCGAGATCGAGGAGAACTTCGGGGTGCTGCGCGCCGACAACAGCCGCAAACTCGCCGCCATCGCGTTGACCGACACCGCCGGCGGCTCCGACTAGGCCGAACTAGGACGACGTGTTGGGTGTCGGCAGCTTCAGCAGCTTCCGAACCAGCGTCCGCCGGTGTTCCGGCACCCGCTCGACGAGCCGATTGACCAAGCCCTGGTCGAACATCGAGGCCACCGACAAGGTCCGTAGTACCGCGACGTACACGATGATCGCCGCGGGAATCGAGACGGCCAGCGACAGGGCGGAACCCCACTGCGCGCTGATAAGATCGGCGATCGCCGCCGCCGCCAGCGCCGCGGCCGCGATAGCGCCGAGCACACGGTAGGGCGGACGGAACTTCAACTTGACTGTCACATACCAGGTTTCGAGCAGGACGACGAGTACCTGCGCCGCCCCGCGCGACCACGCCGCACCCATCAGTCCGTAACGCGGGATCAGCAGGAACCCCAGCGCGATGGTGACGACCAGGCCGAGGCCGTTGGAGATCACCAGCAGAGCCGTCTTGCCGGTGCTGTACAGCAGGTAGAGCGTGGTGACCCCCAGCGCCGAGATGGCGGCGGCGATCAGCAGCACCGCCGCAGCCGGTACCGCCTTGGCGTAATCGGCGCCGAACAGGGCCGGGATCAACACCGGTGCGACCGCGGCGAGACCGAGGCACAGCGGGACGATCACCATCGCGATCAACGCGGTGGTGGTGCGGTACAACCGCATCATGTGGTCCTGCGCGCCCATCCCGTGCTGCTCGCTGAACCGCGGCAGCAAGGCCGACAGCAGCAACGGTGGCAACTGCACCGCCATCTCGGCGATCGTCACCGCCGCGGCGAACAATCCGACGGCGGTCAATCCGCTGTAATGCTCGAGGAACACCACCTGCGTGCGGCCGAACACCAGCGTGCCGATGACCCCGACGGCCCAACTGCCCAGCGCGAACTTCCCGACCTCGCGGCGCAGGGCCGGCTCCAGCCGGGGCTTCTTGCGCAGCAGCCGATACACCCTACTCGCCGGCAGGAGACTGCCTGCGATGTAGCCCGCCAACGCTCCGGGGATTCCGAACAGCCATGCACCCGCCGCGAATGTGGAGACCTTCAACAGCGCCGACACTGCCGACAACTGGGCGACCTCGCCGAAGCGCTGCTCACCCCGCAGGTAGAACAGATAGAGATCGCCCAGCTTCCAGGTCACGAACCAGGCGGCCGCGACGACGATCACCACCACCGTCGACGTGCCCTCGAGCGCACCCTTGCCCGGCCAGAGCAGGTATCCGACCAGCACGATCCCGATCACCGTCATCGCCGCTATCGACACCCGGGTGGTGGCCCCGATCAGGCCCTCGGCCTCGTCGCCGCGCCCCTCGGCACGCAGGTTCGGGATGAAACGTTGCTGCACGACGTCGATTCCGAGCGAGGCGATCGTCGCCGCGACCGTCACACACCACACGACGTAGGCGAAGACGCCGAGCCGCTCAGGGCCCAGCAGCCGCGCCACGATCGCATTCCCGACGAAACCGGCCAACGCCACCGCGGCCCCCGACGCGAACCCGAGAAGCGTGTTCTTGGCGAAGCTCGGCGACATCAACCCTCCCCGCGGGGCAGCCGCTGCCTACCGAGGCGCGCCAGTGATTTCGCCGCGCTGGCCCACGCCAACGAACCGGGACGACCGTACCGGACTCCCGCCGCGATCGATCTCGTCACTCCGCGCAGTGAGCCGGCCCCCAACGCCGACCCCACCGCCGAGGTCAGCATGTAATCCCCCCGCACCCGCGGTGACTCCTCGGCCAGTTCGCGTACGCCCCAGTCGATGTACTCCGCGCTGCGATCGATCCCCGCCCGCGACACCGAGACGGCAGTCCACACGATGTCGACCAGCGGATCGGGCAGCTGGATGATCGGCAAGCGCGGGAACGTGCGCCGAACCTCCATCAGCCACTTGGGGTCGTCGTGAATCGACCCCTCCGCCACCGAGAGCGGAACCGACTGCGTCAACGCTCGCGGGAACAGCAGAGTCGAGGTCTGCACCATGTTGAACGCCTGCCGCTCCCGCATCTCGAACAGATAGGGCGCCACCGGTTCGAACTGGTCGAGCAGTGTGCGGGGCCCGATGATCGGTTCACCACCGTCGAGCAGACGCCGGAAGCGGCACGACATGATCCATTCGTCGCCGTCCGGGGCGGCCGCGAGCTGTCGCTCGAGCTTCTCCGGCCGCCAGATGTCGTCGTCGTCGAGCAGCGCGATGACATCGCCGCGCGCCGCCTCGACACCCAGATGCTTGGCCCGGCTGGGGCCTTGCGCACCGGCGGTCGCGATCACCCGCACCTCGTCCGCGTCCGGCAGATCGGGCACACAGTCGCGGTCCAGCACGACGACGATCTCTGCCGGCGGAACCGTCTGCCGCAGAGCCGAATCCACCGCCTGCCGAAGACTCGGCCGCCCGATGGTCGGAATGACCACACTCACCGCGTCGCCGGTCATGCCGGTTTACCGAACCGGTTCAGCACCAGAATCGCGAAGATCAAGCCGCTGATCGGAAACAGCTGCAGATTCGGCAGCAGCCCCCACACCGCCTCCGTGGACGCGGCGACGAAAAAGGCGCCCAGGTAACCGAACAGCGCGATCTGCCGACTCGGCTGTAGCGTCCGCGTGCCCAGGATCGCGATCACCAGCACCGGCGCCAGCACCGCCAGGCCGATCACTCCCGACTTCACCAACGTGTCGACGACGAGGTTGTGCCCCGTACCGACATACGCCCACGCCGCGACGTTGGCGTTGTGCTGGGCGTCGATCAGGAACCAGTTGACGCCGAGACCCACCAGCGGGGAGCTCTGCCACTGGGCCAGACTGGCCGCCCACACCGCGGCGCGATCGGTGAACGCGTGCGGATCCCACGGTAGGAACGGAAGAATCAACATGCCGGACGCCGCGGCACTGACGAACACCGTGCCGGAGAAGCGGACGTTGACCACAGATCGGATGCGGCAGACACCCCACCACAGCAACACCATCGCCGCGGCGATCACCGCGGTACGCGACGCCGACGCCAGGATCGTCGTCAACAGCACGGCACCACAGAACAGCTGCCATCGCCTGCCCGGAACCAGCGGCACAAGCGAAAATGCGACGGCGCAATACATTCCGAGCACATTGCCGTGCCCGAACGGGCCAGCCAGCTCCCAGCCGCCGATGATCGCCTTGATGGAGACGATGTTGTACATCATGTAATCGGGGACGAGCAGTCCACCGATCAACGAGTAGACGCCGATCCCGGTGACCAGGATCGGCAACCACTTCAGCCCCTCGATGGACGCACCCGTCTTCCACAGCGCGATGACGAAGAGATTGGCCAGCAGGATCTTCGGCAGGTCGGCCGGCGGCGGCAACGACGGGCTGATCAGGTAGGGCACATTGACGGCTAACAGCAGGATGAGAACGCCCCCGACCGTGCGGTCCGAGCGTCCGCGGGTCAGCAGCACCACCGCCGACGTGTAGACCAGCAGCACGGCCGAACCACCCAACCGCGCCAGATGGGCCAGCGGAACCTCTCCCGAACCACCCGACTCTTCCAGCGGCGGCAGATCGGGTGCGTGCTTGACGAACACGTGGTTGATGGCCTCGGGAACCACCACGAGGGCGATGGCGAGGATGATCAACCCGGCCAGGGCATGCCGCTCCAACCGCGGATAACGAACGCCGTCGCCCGCGATGCCCACCCCGGTCGGGGCGGGCGCGAACACGGTACGGCGCATCGACAGTGCCTGTTTACTTCTGGTGGCCGCTGAGTCGCCGATCGCCACTCGGCTTTGCGCCCCGCGCGGCCCTGCCGTTCGCCGTCACGACCACTGCACCCGTCAGCGGTGCACCCGCCCGGGTGAGCGCTGCGACAGTGCCGGCCAACTGCTTACGGGTGCTGTGGCCGTACCGCACCACGAGCAACACGCCCTCCATGAAGGGACTGAGCATCACGGCGTCTTTCACCGTCGCCGGCGGGGAGTCCACCACGACATAGTCGAAGCGCTCCCCCAGCTCGGTGAAAACCGTTCGCGCTCGCTGTGTTCCGAGGACCTCTGTCGGGTTCGCCGAGAACTCGCCTGCCGGCAGCGCGGTCACGCCGGCGAACTGCGTCTGCTGCAGGGCGTCCGACAGCTCCGCCGCCCCGGTCAGGACGGTGCCCAGACCCACCGCCCCGTTGATGCCGAGAGCATCCGCGACCCTGGGCCGGCGCAGGTCGGCATCGACGACGACCACCGAGTGGTCCGCCTCGGCCAGCGCGAGGGCGAGGTTCACGGCCACCGACGTGCGGCCCTCCCCTGACACCGAGCTGGCCGTCAGGAGCACCCGCGGGCCGGGCGCCACTTCGAGGGACTGCAGGTTGGTGCGCAACTCGCGGAACGCGTCGGCCAGCGCCGGATCGGCCTGCTCGAACGCAACGACAGGTCCCCCACCACGACCCCCGCCCGCCGGGATCTCGCCGATCACGCCGACTCCGGTGATGCCTTCGACCGACTCAGGCCGCCGAATCGCCGGGTCCAGACGGTCGCGGATCAACGCGGCCAGGATTCCGAGCAGCAGGCCGACTGCGGCCGCCACGGCCAGGATTCGCGACTTCTTCGGCGACACGGGGATTTCCGGCACACCGGCGCGCTGCTGCACCACCACCTGAGCGTTCGGCCGGGCGCCGAGATCCGGGGTTTCCAGCGCGGCCGCCATCACCACGAACTCGTCGGAGAGCGTGTTCGCGATGTCGCGGGCCCGCGTGGGTGAAGAATCCTGCACCGTGACATCGATCAGCACGGTGTCCGTCGGCGCGACCGCGGTGATCTTCTCCTGCAGCTGCGCAGCGGTCATGTCGAGCCCGAGTTTGTCGACCGTGCGCTGGGCGAGCAGACCCCCCTGCAGCAGCTGCGTGTAGGAGAGCACGCGCCGCTGAGCGAACAGACCGCCGTCGTTGGTTTGTGTATTGGTGCCGTCGGACGTCGTCGACACGAACAATCGTGTGTAAGCCACGTACTGGGGAGCCGCGAGCAACAGGTAAACGACGGCGCACGACATCGTTATCAGAACGATGCCGCAAATGATTTTCCAGCGGGTCCGCAGAATCCGCGTGAAGTCATGGACCGTCAATGGTGACCCTTCAACGCAGCGACCTTTCTTGTGTCCATCGTTCGCGCATCACCCGGTGCACCGGTGCGCATACGCTATCTCAGATCCGATGCCGCCGACGGCGTTACGACGGACGGTTGCCCAGGAATTCGCGTCACGAAAAGGTGACATGACGGCCAGGCGATATTCCGTCTAGCCCGTTGATACGCCGGTATAGTCCACCACTGCTGCCATTCCGTCACTCGATTGCGGGAAAGAAGACACGCGTGCGACGACGATCGCCTTCCCTCACCACCGCACGATTTCCGTTGCGCGGCGGTGCAATTGCCAGCGCGAAAAGCGTCGGCCCGGACGGGAAGCGGAAATGAGGAGTTCTTCGCTGTGGCGGATATTCCTGACGACGGCCCTGTGCGTGATGCCAGCAATGTCGGCAGCCATCGAGGTCCCTAACGCAGGCGCTCAACCCAGCAATACCGCAGACCCTGCATCGGTCACGTTGGCGTGGCGCACGCTCGGCGTCAGTGACGGGTTGTACCTCGGTCCGGACAGCCCCACGACCGTCACGGTGCCCGTGCCCGCGGGCCTGCAGGCCACGCGACTGCAAGGCACCATCGCGGCCCCGATGAACGTCGACGCCGGCTTCCTCGAGATCACCGACGGCAACGGCTTCCTGCTGGCCGACATCCCCCTGCCGCCGGCGGCAACGGCTCCGCCGCAGACCCCCCTCGATATCGACATCGCCGCCGCACGCGTCCGCACCTCATCGATGTCGCTGACCTTCAACCTGCGCGCGACCGACAACCGCGACGGCTTATGCGGACCCCTGCAGCAGCTCGCCCTCAGCGGCCTCGGCACCGTCTTCACCGGCGCCGAAGCCCCGGCCACCACCGTCGCGACCTTCTTTCCACCGGTGCTGGAACGGGTGAACATCTACACCCCCACAGATGCCAGCACCGCCGAACAACAGTCGGTACTCACCATGGTCTCGACGTTGACCCGGCTCTATCACTCCCAGCCGCTCGTCGTCGACGTCGTCACGCAGCCGCGCGGCACGCGACCACCACCCGCTGGGCAGTTCGGCCGCACCGTCGTCGTGGAATCCGGCGGACGGGCCGGCCTGACCATCGAAGACCCGGGCGCCGACACCGCCCGGCTCCGGGTGAGCGGTAACGGGGACGAACTGACCACCCAGGTCGGTCTGCTCGTCAATCAGTTGCAATCGTTGGTGCAGACGCCGACGGCACGCATCGACCAGGCCGGCCCCACCTCCATCCCCACCGGCGACACGCTGACCTTCGAGCAGCTGAAGATCACCGGCAAGACCGACGTGCTGCGCACCGGCACCGTCACCGTCGGCGTCGACCGCTCCGCACTCGGCATCGGCCGCGTCGACGGCGCCACCGTGCACCTGCTCGCCGACTACACCCCGGTACCGCCCGATGACGCGGCCAGCGTCATCATCCGGTCCAACGACCGGGTGCTGTATCGGGCCGCACTCGACAACAGCGGGCGCCTGGACGCGACATTCGACATCGGCGGCACAGCGTTGACGCAGTACCTCGGGCTGGACATGGCGCTGACCTACACCCCACATCAGACGTGCGGACCACTCATCGCGCCCATCACCTTCCAGGTCGATCCGCGCTCGACGCTGACGCTGCACCGGGGAGGTGTTCCCGCAGGCGGATTCACCTCTCTGCCTTCGGAATTCAGCCCCAGTTTCATGGTCGCGATGGACGGCAGCAGTCCCGCGCAACTGGTGTACGCAGCACGCACGATCAACGCCATCGCCCGGCTGACCAGTCAGCAGCTGACACCGCAGGTGGTCGACGTCAAGACCGCGGCCGACTCCCGCTCCGGCGCGCTGATCGTCGCCAAATCGGCGGCCATCGCCGACACCACGCTCGACCCGCCGATCGGCGGCGACGCCAACACGGTGGACATCGGCCTCCCCACCGAGCTCCGCGCCGACGTCGCCGACGGGCTCGGTTCGATCCAGGCGTTCGCCGATCAAGCCCGCGATCGCACGGTGGTCCTGATCAGCACCACCAACGACTGGCGGCTGGTGGATCCCCTGTTCGACTACATCGACGGACTCCAGGGCGGCTGGTCGGCATTGACCGGCGACGTCCTGGCCGCGGGTGCCGCAGGCGTCCCGACGAACGTCACCGTCCGCGCGGTCGGCGACAACGGATCCGACGCCCAGGCTGTGACCTCCGGCGAGCAGAAGGGCTGGGTACCCCTGGCCATCGCTGCGGGCGTCCTCGTGCTCGTTGTCGCCGTCATCGCGGCGCTGCTGGCGCGCCGTCGCCGAGCCAAGACGGGTGTTTGAGCCGAGACGTACGCTGGTACAAGGCTTTCATGGGCGCGACAGATTCGGGGGGCGCCGCCACAGCACCGGACTAGGGGACCGATGACCGATCAGCTCACTGCCGCGGCCGCCGGAGTCGGTCTGGTTCCCTCTTTCCAACAGGTGGTGTCGCTACCCGACGGAGCCGTGGTCGGGTACGAGGCGCTGGCGCGGTGGCCCGCACTCAATGGTCTTGGCCCACTGGAGGTCTTTGCCCACGCCGAATTGACCGGCCAACTCGACACTCTTGATCACCAGTGCATCCACACCGCGGCCAGCAGAGCCCTCAACGGCACGTCGAGCCCGGGCATGCTGCTGCTGATCAACTGTGAGCCCACGACCGCGACGATCGAGGTGCAGTCCACTGACGCGCTGGCCACTGCGGCGTCCTCCTTCGATCTGGTCTTCGAGTTCACCGAGCGCGGGTTGCTGACCGATCCCCGTGCGCTGCTCAACAAAGTGGCCGCGCTACGCCACCACGGCTTCAAGATCGCAATGGACGATCTCGGTGCACACACCGATTCACTCGCGCTCCTCGACATCCTGGAACCGGAGTTCCTCAAGCTCGACCTCAACCTGGTGCAAGGCCAACCCGACCGCACGCAGGCACGCACCATCGCGGGCGTCATCGCCCACCACGAACGCACCGGCGCCGTGATCGTCGCCGAGGGCATCGAAACCGAGGAGCACCTCGAACAGGCACTGGCCTACGGAGCGACCCTCGGTCAGGGTTACCGCTTCGGCCGGCCCGGGCCGCTGTCTCATCCCCCAGAGCCTTTTTTCGGGCCGGTCCCCAGCACGACCGTGCCCCTGCCCGACAAACGTTCGACCGTCGAGTTGGTGCACGACCGCATGAGACTCCGCACCGTCCGTCGAGAGACCTTGCATCAACTGTCCCGCCACATCGAACGCCTGGCGACCACTGCCGAGAGCCCCCCGATGGTGCTCTCGACGGTGCAGGACAAAGGCAACCTGACCACCGCGACCATGGGGATCTACAACGAGATCGCCCGACGTGCGCCCCTGGTGGCGCTGTTCGGGCGCGACGTACCGACCAGTCTCGGCAACGGGATTCGCGGCGTCCATCTCGCCGACGACGATCCGCTGCTCGACGAGTGGACCGTCCTGGTGCTCGGCCCGGATATCGCCGCCGGGCTGATCGCCCGCGAGCTCACCGGCCCGAACAACCGGCCCGGCGAGCGGCGCTTCGAAATGGCCATCACGTTCAACCGGTCGATCGTCGCGCTGGGCGCCCGCAACCTGCTTAGCCGGCTGTCCGCCTAGGCGCGACAGTGGGCCGGGTTCCACAGAACCCAGCCCCGCGCTGAGCGAGGCGACTAGGGCTCCATCACCCGAAAGACGTTCCGGCGCGGAGGATTTTGGCCCGATACATCGCCGCGTCCGCGTCGCGCAGAATGTCCTCGACGGTGCGCTCGTCCTCCGCCGACAGCTCGGTGACTCCGATGCTGACGCTGACCCTGCGAAGCCTGCCACCGATGTGAATAGGTTCTGCGAACTCGCCATGCATGCGTTCGGTCAGCGCTTCCAACGCCGGACGGTCCAGAGATCCGTACAGCAACACCACGAATTCGTCGCCGCTGAGGCGGCCGACGAAATCGCTGTCCCGCACACTGTTCCGCAGTCGCCGCGCAGTTTCCCGAAGTGCCCGGTCGCCGGCTTGATGGCCCAGGTCATCGTTGACGGCTTTGAGGTTGTCGAGATCGACGAACAGCACCGCCGCCGGTGACTGGGCGTCCGTCGTCGCGGCCTGCACGAGCCTCAACTCGATCTGAGCCCGGTTGGGTAGCCCCGTCAGCGGGTCGTGATGTGCCTGGTACGCAAGGTGGGCTTTGGCATTGTGCTCTGCAGTGATGTCGGCGAACGACACGAGCAGCGCCGAGGTTTCCGCATCATCCGGGTCGAGCAGACAGCAGTTGACCGACAACCACGCACGTGAGCCGTCCGCCCGTCCGATTCCGACGACCATGTTCTCCAGCGGTGCGTTGGCGAACATCAGCTTGACGGAACCCAGCTCGTTGTCGCCGATCTTGACGCCCCGGCGATTGAACACCGGGAACGTGAGCGCGCCGCTGGTGTAGTCGGCAACCAGTTCGTCATTGGCCAACCGCAAGATCCGACGGGCGGCCGGGTTGATCGACTGGGGTTTTCCACGTCGATCGAGGACGACGACTCCGTCATGCAGGGACCGCACAACGGACTCGAAGTGAACCTCTGCCCGGCGCTGCGCGGTGTAGTCAGAACACAGCACCACGTAACCCTCGCCCATCGGAGTGACCGACAGCCGGACGTTGACCGGAGAGCCGTCTGCCGAGCGGTGCGTGGCGTGCACGACCCCGCCGCCGGCGACGATGCCGGCCAGGTCGACATCGCCGTCGACAGCTTCATTGAGCGGCAGGCCGAGAGCACGCTCGACGGGACGTTGATAGATCGTCGCTGCAGCCGCATTCCAGCTGGCGACGACGCCGTCTGCCGTCGTGGCGATGATGGCGTCACTGACATGGTTCACCAACGCCGCCTGGTAGCGCAGCGTCGCCTCAGCGGCCTTCTGCGCGGTCAGGTCGCGGAAGATGACCTGGTAAGCGGGTTCGCCATTCCAGCTCGTCAACACCGATACCGCCTCAACCTCCAGCGGGCTGCCGTCGAGACGCCGAAGAACGGCTTCTGAGGCCGGTGAGCTGTCGCCTTCTGCCGACAGCGCGAGAATCCGCGTCAGCATCGCGCCGATCGAGTCGGGCTGGACGAAATCAGTGATCGGCCGCCCCACCAATTGCTCGGCGCTGTGCGCCCCGAACCCTCGCACCCCAGCCGGGTTGACGTAGACCACGCGACCATCGGAATGCACGCACATCGGATCGGGGCTGACGTCGACCAGCCGCCGGTAACGCTCTTCCGCCGTGTCGACGTGGCGTCCGCAGTTGCTCCCCGCGCTCGATTCCGACGTTGTACTCACTCTCCCCACGACAGTCCGTTTGCTGCGCAATCACATTCAGCAACTATGGCAGCAGCTGTCACGAAACGCGTTACTCCTGAGTATGGCCGCGACCTGGCCTTTGGGCTAGTGCTCCGCCGCCAATTGGGGACTAATCGAGTCAAGGCCCCCCCGGGGCACCACGACCACGAAGGGAATCACATGAACAGTGCACATATGGGCATCGCAGGAATCGGGGCTGTCACCGGCTACGGCTGGGGCAGGGACATGTTGTGGAACGGGCTGGCCAGCGGGAAGCCGGCCGCCACGCTGTACCCAGGGTTCGGGCCTGGCGAGAACGACGACGCCTGGTTGGCCCGGGTCCGCGACGAGGGCGATCCCCGCGACGGCCTGAGCCGCTTCGCCCAGGCGATGCGCGCCGCGGCGCGCGAAGCCATCACCGACGCCCGCCGCCGCGGCTGGGCACCCGGGCCCAGGGTGGGCCTGTTGCACGCGGTCGTGATCGCCGAGGTCGAGGGCTGGCGCGCGTTCTATCTGGAGGACCACGCCAACCGTCGGATCCGCGACTACCTGGCGTTGATGCCGTCCACCCCGGTGTCGATGTTGATGCAGGAGTACGGGTTTCACGGCCCTGCGATGAACGTGTCGGCGATGTGCGCGTCGGGCAACGCCGCGCTCATCACTGCGAAGATGTGGTTGGACACCGGCATGGTCGACGACGTCGTGTTCGTCTCGACCGACCTGTCGTTGACACCGGAAAATGTCGAGCACTTCGTCCGACTCGGCGTGGGTGTCGTCGACACCGACCCGCTCGACGCCTGCCGTCCGTTCCAGCAAGGCAGCCGGGGGTTCCCGGCCGGCGAGGCCGCCGTGTCCTTCGTAATGTCCCGGCGAAGTGCCGCGCCCTACGTACACGTGCTCGGGGGCGCGATGACTCACGACGCCTTCCACCTCACGTCGGTGGATCCGTCCCGGACCGAGGTGGACCGCTGCGTGCTCGACGCGTTGGCGTCCTCAAGGGTCGATGCAACCGATATCGCTTACCTGAACGCGCACGGACCCGGCACCCAGCAGTGCGACACGGTCGAGGCGGCTGTCCTCGACGAGGTCCTCGGCGGCGCCGCCCAGATCTATTCGGTCAAGCCCCTGACGGGGCACTGCCAGGGCGCCGCGGCTGCCGTCGAGGTCGCCGCGGCGGCACTGGGCTACGCCGAGGAACAGGTACCCGCCCCGCCGACCGTCGCACCCGGCCATCCCCGACTGCTCGACGGCCTCACCCCGATGCGGTCCGGGCTGACCCTGAAGACCTCGCTGGGCATGGGAGGACACAACGCGGCCGTCGTCCTCGCCCCTGTTGCATGAGGATGCCTGCAGCGCCCACCGGTAGGCTGACTGACGTGCCGCTACCGCCTGATCCCAGCCCCGCGCTGCAGTCCTACGCCCACCCCGAACGGCTCGTGACCGCCGACTGGTTGTCGGGCAATCTCGGTCGGCCGGGCCTGGCCATCGTCGAATCCGACGAGGACGTGCTGCTCTACGACACCGGCCACATCCCCGGCGCGGTGAAGATCGACTGGCACACCGACCTCAACGATGCGACCGTGCGCGACTACATCACCGGCGAGCAGTTCGCCGACCTGATGAACCGCAAGGGCATCTCCCGCGACGACACCGTGGTGATCTACGGCGACAAGAGCAACTGGTGGGCGGCCTACGCCCTGTGGGTGTTCACGTTGTTCGGCCACCCCGACGTGCGGCTGCTCGACGGCGGCCGCTCGCTGTGGATCGGCGACCACCGCGACACCACGCTCGACGTGCCGGACAAACAGACCACCGGCTACCCCGTCGTCGAACGCAACGACGCCCCCATCCGCGCGTACAAAGACGATGTCCTGGCTGCGCTGGGTAAGGAGCCGCTGATCGACGTGCGCTCCCCGCAGGAGTACACCGGCGAGCGCACCCACATGCCCGACTACCCCGAAGAGGGTGCGCTGCGCGGCGGTCACATCCCGACCGCGGTGTCGGTCCCGTGGGGCAAGGCCGCCCAGGACAACGGGAAGTTCCGCAGCCGAGCCGAACTCGACGAGCTCTACGGGTTCCTGCCGGACGGCGGGCCCACGATCGCCTACTGCCGCATCGGCGAGCGCTCGAGCCACACCTGGTTCGTGCTGACCCACCTGCTGGGCCGCGAGGGCGTGCGCAACTACGACGGTTCGTGGACCGAGTGGGGCAATGCCGTGCGGGTGCCGGTGGCGGTCGGGGAAGAGCCCGGCGAGGCGCCGTGAGTCGCGAGCGGACGATGCAGCTATGAGCATGCCGGCAGCGCTGGCCGAGGTGGTCTCCGACTTCCAGGAGGTCGAAGGCCAGGACAAGCTCGCCATGCTGTTGGAGTTCGCGAACGAACTTCCCGAGCTCCCGTCGACTTTGGAAGAAGCGGCGATGGAACCGGTGCCGGAGTGCCAGTCCCCCCTGTTCCTGCACGTCGACGCTGACGACCGCGACCACGTGCGCCTGTACTTCAGCGCTCCCGCAGAAGCGCCCACCACGCGAGGGTTCGCCGCGATTCTGGCCGCGGGCCTGGATGGACAGTCCGCCGACGACATCCTCGCCGTGCCCGACGACTTCTACGCCGACCTCGGGCTCGGGGCGCTCATCAGTCCGCTGCGGCTGCGCGGCATGTCGGCGATGCTCACCCGCATCAAGCGCCGCCTCGCGAGTTGACGGGCGATAATCCGCTAGCCGCATTCTCAGCAAATCCGGATTACAAACTAACGGTGTGGTAAATAGATAGAGCCCCGTGCCGGATGTCCTTCCCTGGCTGCAGTCGGGCGCAGGTCTGGGACGGGGGTCCACACCATGGGTGCACATTCGGCGATGCGCAAGAATCGGCGGCGCTGCCAGCCTTACGCGTGGCTTGGCGCCGGAGCAGTCGCGTTCGGCGTCGGTGCCGCCGCCCTGGCGGGAGCCGGTGTCGCCAACGCCGACGATGCCTCGTCGTCATCGTCGGACAACGACAACGCCCGTGTCGGTTCGCCGCGTACGTCCACTGAATCGCATCGCGGCGACCGCCAGATCAGAAGCAAGCGCTCGGTCGATGACAAACAATCCGGCACCGGAACGCGCCGAACCGTCAGAGTCACCAACCCCGAGAGCGCCGAGCGTGTGACGCGGCGTGTTCCCCCGCCCGACTCCGACGGCCCCCTCGACAAGCCCGTGGTGTCGGCCATCCTCGCGGCAGTCCGCCGAAACGTCGACGACAAGACAGCCAATACCGTTGCCACACAGGCTCTGTCGGCGGGAGCGACCAACACGGCGCCGACTTTCACGACGGATGTCCAAGCACCTGACCCCACCACCGGCGCGGTTCGCGTCGTCATGACGGCTGATGACCCAGACGGCGAGCCGGCGGGCTTCTTCGGCAGCAGCTCCACACCGACCGGAACGATCGAGTGGGTCCCCGAAATGATCGTGTCCGGCTCGACATCGTCAGCGTCCTTCATCTACACGCCGAATGCTGCCGCCCGCCACGCAGCAGCCACCCTCGGCGGGCCCACCTCGGCGACCATAGCCATCGAAGTCCAGGACAACTATGGCGGACGAACCCAGGGCTCGGTCACCGTCCCGATCGCGCCGTTCAACACCGCACCGGTGATCACGAACACCACCCCTCGCTCGCCCAACTCCCGAGGAGCCGTCTCCGGCACCGTCGAGGTCCATGATGCAGACGGCGACACCGTCGTCTACAGCGCGTCGCTCGCAGGCAAGGGCACCGTCAGCATCAACCCGAAGACAGGCGCGTACACCTACACACCGTTGGCCACGGCACGCCATGCCGCGTCGTCGAGCACCGCCCCGGGAGCCGACAGGGCCGACATGTTCATGGTGACCGTCGACGATCGACACGGCGGCCTGACCACGCAGATCATCACGGTCGCCGTCAGTCCGACCAACCGCGCGCCGAAAATCAAGGTGACCGTCAAGAACCCCGACAAATCGACCGGCGTGGTGACCGGAACCGCCAGTGGCTCCGACTCCGACAAAGACACCCTGGCGTTCAGCGTGACCGGGGCGACCAAGGGCACAGTGACCCTCGATGCCGCAACAGGCACGTTCATCTACACACCGACGATCACCGCACGGCGGGCCGCCGGCGCGCCCGGGGCCGGCAAGGCCGTCAGAACCGACACGCTCACGCTGACCGTCAGTGACGGGCACGGCGGAGTCGCGACGAAGACAGTCACAGTCACCATCGCGCCGCTCACCGGCAACACCCCACCCATCCTTGGCGCCGTCAACGTCGGCCAGCCGGATGCCATCAGCGGCGTGCTGTCCGGCTCGGTCGGCGCTTCCGACGGTGAAGGCGATCCGCTCACCTTCACGCTCGGGTCGGGGCCGGCGAGAGGCGTGGTGTCCGTGGGCACCGACGGCTCCTTCACCTACACGCCCACCGCCTCGCAACGCCCCACCACCGGCGGCCTCACCGACACCTTCACCGTGGTCGTCTCAGATGGGACGTTGTCGACGGTCGCGACGGTCTCGGTGCCCGTCGCGCCCATCCCGGATCACCTCGACGCCGGACAGTGGCTGCAACCGAACCAATACATCCTGTCGCACAACGGCCGCTACAAGCTGGTCATGCAAGGCGACGGCAATCTCGTCGAATACGACAACCAAACCAACGCCGCACTCTGGTCCTCCGGAACGAACGGACGGGCGGGATTGCGCGCGGCAATGCAGGGCGACGGAAACTTCGTCCTCTACACCCCGGCACCACAGACCGGGGTGTGGAGCACGAAGACCAACGGTTACCCCGGCGCCCGGATCGTACTGCAAGACGACGGCAATCTTGTTGTCTACCAAGGATCTACGGCTCTATGGGATCGCCACGCGGGCCGTCTGAACCCCGGAGGCGGCGGGGGCAATCCCGGCTCCGGTGGCGTCCGCGGCGACGACTATCCGGCCAGCCTCAAAAACGCCGCGTTGGACAGCAAGGTCGATCCGTGGGGGTTCTACAACCGCGAGTGCACCTCGTTCGTGGCGTGGCGCCTCAATTCGGTCAATGGCGCTGCCTTCACCAACACCATGCGCGGGGGCCGCTGGGGCAACGCAACGAACTGGGCCGCGAATGCGCGGGCGCTCGGTTACACCGTGAACAGCACGCCCGCCGTCGGGTCCGTCGGCTGGCTGAGCAGTGGTCACGTCGCGTGGGTCGCCGCCGTGAACGGCGACAGCCTGGTGATCGAGGAGTACAACTACGGCTACACCGGCGTGTACAAGACCCGAACGGTGAGTCGCAGCTACTTCAACGGCTACATCCACATCAAGGATCTGTGAGCTGCTGCAGGTGAAATTGCATTCAGGACGGCCGCCCACGACCGGGAACGCGATCCGGACCGAAGGGACTGGCTGCTTCACTCTGGTTGAAAGTGAGCACTATTCTTGTCGCCACGACCTGAGGGAGTGTGGTGTGACATCCGGTGCGTCGCCCCTCGGGGACCAGCCGCAAGATCCGACCGCTGACGAAGCCCACTATTTCTCGGACGCCGACTATCTGCGGGGGATGACACGGTTGACCGACGTCATCCAAGAGCTGTCGCTGGCGCGGTCATTGGCGCAGGTGCAGAGCGTCGTCGCCACGACGGCGCGCGAACTCACCGGCTGCGACGGCTCCACCTTCGTCCTTCGCGACGGAGGCATGTGTTTCTACGCCGACGAAGACGCGATCACGCCGCTGTGGAAGGGCAAACGCTTCCCGCTGGACGCCTGCATCAGCGGGTGGACCATGCTGCACAAACAGCCCGCGGCGATCTCCGACATCTACAGCGACCCGCGCATTCCCCACGACGCCTACCGGCCGACCTTCGTGAAGAGTTTGGTCATGGTTCCCATCCGCCGGCAGGACCCGGTCGGCGCCATCGGGTGCTACTGGGCTCAGGAACGCCAGGCCTCCGACCGCGAAGTGGCTCTCCTGCAGGCGTTGGCCGACGTGACGTCGGTGGCAGTGGAAAGCGTTGCGCTGCACGCTGCCCTGGAGAACCAGGTGGTCGAGCAGACCGACGGGATCGACTCCACCTTCGCGGCGGCGTTCGCCAACGCACCCGTCGGCATGGCGGTCATCGGCCTCGACGGGAGCTTCCAGCGCGTGAACCGGGAGTTCTGCCGGATCACCGAATACGACGCCGAGGAGTTGATGCACCTGACGTTCCAGGACATCACCCATCCCGACGACCTCGACATCGACCTCGCCGAGGCGTCGCGACTGCTGGCCGGAGAGATCGCCAGCTATCAGATGGATAAGCGCTACTACACCCGAGACGGTCACGTCCTGTGGGTCCGGCTCTCGGTCTTCATGGCACACGACGACTCCGGCCAGCCACGGTCGTTCATCTCCCACATCGAAGACATCTCGGCGCGGCGCCGCGACGAAGAGCGCCTCCGGCGCCAGGCCACCCTGGACGCTCTCACCGGCGTGTACAACCGGAGCAGATTCGACGAAGAGCTGGCGAAGTACGCGGCGACCGCCAGCCGTCACGGGATCTCGGACGAAGCAGCACTTTTCATGATCGACCTCGACGGGCTCAAACAGATCAACGATCACAGCGGCCACGCTGCGGGCGACACCTACCTCAAGACTGTGGCCGACACGATCAAAGCGCGGTTACGCCTCTCCGACGTCGTCGCCCGCATCGGCGGCGACGAGTTCGCCGTCCTCCTTCCCCACACCACGGTCGCGCAGGCTCACCACCTGGCCCAGACGTTGGTCGAGCAGGTCGAGACCCTCTCCCCAGGCGGGGTCTGCATCGGAATCGCAATGGTCACTCCCGACACGGTCGACAGTGCCCTCGAGCGCGCCGACCGGGCCATGTATCGCGCCAAGAGACGGGGCGGCAACCGTTGGTGCGGACCGGAGCCCTACGCCGCGGACTGATTTGGCGTCCCGCCAGGTCGACGACCGAGCCGATAGTGATCGGGAGCGACGACCAGAGATCGAGCGGTGCGACACTTGATCGTGACCAGCAACGAACCGCTACTCGGCCCGGGTCTCATAGTCGTCTGTGTCGTCATGGCAGCGGCGGCAGCACTGGTTTCCAGGTTCGCCCTCCGTGGCTCTGCGTGGACCGTACCGGGCGCCGGCATCCGCGCTGCGGTACAGCTGGCCACGGTTGCCACGGTGCTGGCTGCCGCGATGGCCCGGCTGTGGTCCTCGATACTGGTGCTCGTCGTAATGTACGCAGTGGCCACCGCCACCGCGGCGCGCCGCAGCGAGGCCGATGCCGGCTCGCTGTGGCTGGCCGCGCCACTCGCGACGGGAATGGCCTCCGTGATACCGCTGCTGCTCCTGAGCCATGTGGTGCCGATGACCGGTGTTGCGCTGGTTCCAGTTTTCGGCATCGTCCTCGGCGGCACGATGACCGCCGCGGCGGTGGCTGCCCGCCGAGCGCTCGACGCCTTGACCCTTCGAGCAGGGGAAGTCGAAGCAGCGCTGAGTCTTGGTTTGTCTGAACGTGACTCACGGATGGAAGTGATCGAGCGACCTCTCGGTGATGCTCTGCTCCCGAATCTCGATCAAGCGCGCACCGCCGGTCTGGTGACCCTGCCCGGAGCGTTCGTGGGCGTCTTGCTCGCGACGGGTTCCGCAGCGCAGGCGGGCGCGGTCCAGGTGATGGTGTTGATTTCGCTGATGCTCGCCCAAGCCTGCGCCGTAGCCATCACCGGTGAGTTGATCGCTCGCGGACGCATTCGTCGCTGCGCCTCGGAGACCTCGTCGTCGCGCAGACGCCTCCTACCGTGGACTCGACGTCAGTAGCGGTCAGCGGAGGGCGGAGAGGAGATCGTTGAGGGTCTGCGTCTCTGTGGCCCGGTCGGGGTTGGCGTCTCGGACGGACGAGAGCACAGCGTCGATGCGTCCGTCGATGGCCGACCATGTGCCGCCGTCAATGGTTTCAAGCCTGGATTGCGCATCGTCCCAGGCGGTTTCGAGACGCTTCGCGGCGGAGATCGCGCCAGCCTGGTCGCCGGCCCGAACCTTGGTCAGCGCGTCCTCGGCGATGCTGCGGAAGTTGGCGACGTCGGCCGCGGGGAAGCTGGCCGCCTGACCCGGGGCGATGGCGGTGACGGCTGCAGGAGCCTCCTCGGTTCCCGGAGCAGCCCCGTGCGGTTGGGCGTGTGCCCACGCCATCAGTGCGGCTGTGGCGGCCGCGACGACCACGAAGTACCCCAACATGACCTTCTCCCGACGGGGGTTCTGTGTAGCCGTCGTGTCAGACCGCTCGATGACATCGGCTCGGGTGACAGTCAGGAACACAATTGTGGCCGAGATGGCAGCGAGGAAGACAACACTGGTGACCGCCACCCCAAGACCCAGCCCCTGCTGATCCTTCGGAAAGCCAAGCCAGTCGCCGAGATTGGCTCCCAGCGGCCGAGTCAGGATGTACGCCAGCCAGAACGACAGCACGCTGTTGGCGCCAAGTTTCCAGCCCACGACGACGGCCGCGATCAGTCCAGCCGGTAGCAGGACTGCGACACCAGGGCTCCACCCGGTGAGCTCCAACGTCCAATCCCCCGCCGCTGTTCCGAGTGCGAACGTAACGAGAATCGCCAGCCAGTAGAACAATTCGCGGGGCAGCGTCGTGATGCTGTGGATCGACAGCGTGCGCTCCCTGGCCCACCACACCGCGAAGACGACCGAAAGCAGCACCGCGAACACGCTGGTACTGAGGGCCAGTGGGACGCCGAGGTCGTCGGTGAGGATGTCGGTGTAGAGCGTGCCGGTCACGCTGACCACGACGACGGTGAACCAATACGCGAGCGGCACGTAGCGGTCCAGTGCGAGCTGCCACGCCAGCACGACCGCCAGCACCACCGTGAAAAGCGCCGCGGTGAGGTGTAAGCCGACGCCGAGAGTCATGTTGATCCAGTCAGCAAAGCTCTCACCGACGGTCGTGCACAGAACTTTGATCACCCAGAACCAGACGGTGATCTCCGGCACCTTGCTCAGTGTTTCCCGCCGCGCCGTGACGGTCGCCGAACTCGTTCGCTCACTCACAAGGCGCAACTTACGAAAGCTCCGCTGAGGTCTCGCTGAGAACCGCTCGCGAGGCCTTTCGCGGTTCGTTGGCTGTGGCCGGCGTTGGCCGCGGACGGAGGAACAGGACCAGGACGACAGCGGTGTAGACACACCAAGCGACCGCCTGAAGGACAGTGGGATCCGGACGGAAGTTGAAGATCCCCTGCAGCACGGCGCCGTACCAACTCGACAAATCGAAGTGGACTGACACGTCGAAGGCGTTGTGGGACACGCCGGGAAGCCAACCGACAGTCTGGAGGGCTCGCACTCCGTACGCGAGGATGCCGGCAGCCACGATGACCAGAAGGACGCCCGTGCACGTGAAGAACGTCGCAAAATTGATCCGCAACGACCCGGCGTACAGCAGAACCGTGAGCACGGCAGCGATCAGGATGCCCAGCAGCAGACCCACCAGCGGCCACGAACTCCCTGCAGTGTTCTCGGCGTAGCCGACCATCAGCAGCGCAGTCTCCACACCTTCCCGTCCGACGGACAGGAAAGCCAGGCTTGTCACCGCGATCGGACCAACGGACAGCGCCCGGGTCATTCCGGCGCGAAGGTCACCGGAGATGCCGCGCGCGGCGGTGCGCATCCACAACACCATCCAGGTGATGATCACGACTGCCACCAGCGACGCGAGGCCGGCGGTCAGTTCGGCAGTCGGTCCCGACAGCGTGGACGTGCCGTAGTGAATGCCGACGAAGATGGCGGCCACGAGTGCCACAGCGCTCAGCACGCCCACCGCGACCCACTTGAGCGAGTCTCGACGATCGGACTTGACGAGAAAGGCCACCAAGATCATGACGACGATGCCGGTCTCCAGTCCCTCGCGGACACCGATGAGACCGCTTCCTGCCAGCTGGACGGCGATGGACGGTGCGCCGGCACCGTCAGCGAGATTCACCTCAGGTGATCCCTTCTTGTCGAATTCGGAGAGTTAGGTAAGGCGAGCCTGTGCGAATGGCCTGGCCCACGGTAGGGCTGCTCCGCTGAGAGCACGCTGAGAACTGTCGGGTGCATCCACGGGCGCCGCAGTGTCCGCGCCCTCAGCGCCGTCTCAGCCGATACGACGGAATCTGGTGTCATGGACAGACACAGGACGGCCATGTCGACCCATCGACCGGGCAGGCCCACCACCGTTCTCATCACGCTGCTCGCGCTGGCTTTCGGCGGCCTGGCGGTCGTGGCTCACCACGCCGGTCACGGGACAGCGATCGACCACGCCGTCTTGAACTGGATGATCGAGCACCGGCGGCCCTGGACCACCACCGCTGCGATTGCCATCACCGACGCCGGCAGTCCTGTCGCGATCACGCTGCTGGCGTTGCTCGTCGCCTGCCTGATGTGGTGGCGTCAGTCCTCGCCGAAGTCCGGTCTCGTCGTCATCGCCACGTTGGCGGCGGCCAGCGCAGCGAGCACGCTGGCGAAGTTCGCCGTCGGCGCTCAGCGACCCCCTCGGTCCGTGCAACTCCTGCACGAGGTCGATCACTCATTCCCGTCAGGGCACGTGACCGGCACGTTGGCACTGCTCGGCATCGTCGCCGTCGTGGTGGCGAAGAACCGCAGTCGAGCTATGCGCTTCGCCGTGGCGGGTGCGGTGACGGCGGCGACCATCACGATCGCGATCACACGCTTGTACCTCGGCGTGCATTGGCTGACCGATGTCGTCGCAGGCATGCTGCTCGGCGGCGTCGCCGTCGCTTTCGGGGCATCGCTGTTGGCTACCGTCACGCAATCGGCCGAGCATCAGGGCAGACATCGTGCCGAGTCGCCGATCCCGGCGGCCACGCGGGTGGCATGATTCTCACAGTCGCGTCGCGACGCATGCCTGCCATTCATGCAGGAGGAGATGATGCGGGCCGGTCCCGAGAACAGCCCATGCCTCGACTGAGGCAGCCCGCGACGTGGCTCCGGGCCCGCTACTGGGGTATCTCGGCGAGGTCGGCGTTCGTATCGGCAACGGTTGTGCTGGTGACCTTCGCCATCGCAGGAGCGGGATTGGCCGTCATTCTGTACCGGTCATTCCTCGCCGGGGTCGACGAGGCAGCGGCCACCCGGGTGGGCGACGTGGTGGCGGCATTGGCCTATGACACGCCGGCCCAGCTGGACTCCGCCCTGCTCGATACCGACCAGCGTGTTGTTGCGGTGCAGGTGATCGACTCGCTCGGAGCCGTCGTCAGGCGGTCGGCCTCCGCACCCGATGCTCCGCTCGTCGCACCGTCGACCATCGGCACCGGTGGCCGGATCGGGTTGTCCGACGATGCCTCACCCGACGGCGATATGCGGATCAGCGGCCAGACCGTCGATGCCCGCAGCGGGCCCTACACCATCCTCGTCGGCGCGGGAAGCGAAGCGGTGGAGACGACGGTCGCGACCGTTCTTGTCCTGCTCGCCGGCGCTGCGCCGGTCGTCAGCGTCGTCGCCGGGGCGGTGACCTACTTCCTGGTCGCCAGGTCGCTTCGATCCGTCGACGCGATTCGCGCGCGCGTCGCCGACATCACCACGTCCCACCTCGCCGAGCGGGTACCGGTCCCGTCGCATCATGACGAAATCTCTGCCCTCGCTGTCACGATGAACAAGATGCTTGCCCGTATCGAAGCGGGGCACGACGCCCAGCGGAGGTTCGTGGGTGACGCCTCGCACGAATTGCGGAGCCCCGTTCAGGCCATCTTGTCGGCGCTCGACGTCGCTTCCGTGCACCCCGAGATCCTCGATCGTGAGCTCGCCGAGTCGACTTTGCGACCGGAGGCGCAACGCATGCAATCCCTGGTGGAGGATCTGTTGTTGCTGGCCCGAGCCGACGAGCGGGGACTCGCACTGCGGCACACGGACGTCGACCTCGACGATGTCGCATCCAACGAGGTGGGCAGACTTCTGCGCTGCACCTCGCTGACGGTCGACGCAGAGGTGACGCCGACCCGGCTGATCGGCGATCCGGGAGGCTTGTCCCGCATGCTGCGCAATCTGTTGGAAAATGCGGCTCGCCACGCGATATCTCGGGTGGAAGTGCGGGTCTACCCGGAGGGGTCGACCGCTGTGCTGACCGTCGGCGACGACGGCCCAGGAATTCCGGAAGCCGAACGGGTGCGGGTCTTCGACAGGTTCGTCCGGTTGGACTCCGATCGGTCTCGCCGCGGCGGCGGCAGCGGGCTCGGCCTCGCGATCGTCTCGGAGGTCGTCGCCGCTCATGACGGATGCGTGGGTGTCGGCGAGCGGACCGATGGCGGCGCGTTGTTCACCGTGCGCATTCCCCTGGCGGGATCGGCGAACACACCAGCGATGAGTCAGTTCCCGCTACCGGCCTCGCCGGAATCCAACCGGTAGCCGACACCCCGGATCGTACGAATGGTATCGGTGCCGAAAGGCGCATCTATCTTGCGGCGCACATACCCGACGTAGACCTCGACCACGTTGTCAGGTCCGGCGTAGTGGGCGTCCCACACGTTGTGCAGCATGTCGTGTTTGGTGACGACGGTGTCTTTGTGACGCATCAGATATTCGAGGACGCCGTACTCGCGGGGGGTCAGCTCGATCAGCGTCGTACCGCGCTCGACGACGCGACGCGCAGGGTCCAGACGCAACGTGCCGGCGGTCAACACGGTGGGACGCTGCGGGGCACCGCGACGCAGCAGCGCTCGCAGCCGGGCCAGCAACACGACGAATGCAGCGGGCTTCGAAAGATAGTCGTCCGCGCCGAGGTCGAAGGCGTCTGCCTGGTCGTAATCACCGTCTTTGGCGGTCAGCATCAGCACTGGCGTCCACACTTCCCGCGCGCGCAACGTGCGCAGTACCTCATAGCCATTGAGCCCGGGCAGCATGATGTCCAGCACGATGACGTCGAACGAATGCTCGGTCGCCTCCCACAAGCCGTCGATTCCGTTGTCCGCGTGCACCACGACGAAGCCCTCGGCGCGCAGCCCCATGGCGAGGGTGGCAGCGAACCGCTCCTCGTCTTCGACGATCAGCACCTTCACGAGAGCCATCCTTCACTCGACGCTGCGCTTCGGCCAGCAGGTACGCATCGCGCCAGGTGCAGGTCCCTGGTGTTGTGGGCGAGATTGCACGCAGGGCTGCCGTCACGCCCGTCAGTGCAATCTGGCCTGCAGGCACCGCAACAACACCCCCTCCTGTAACGTCAGGCGCTCGGGGAGCGACGCGTATGGCAACACCTACTGGGGGGCACCTTGACCATGTCACTGAACATGTCTTTGACGAAGCGTTCGGCGTTGGCGCTTGCCGCGCTGGCCGTCGCGATGACGGCGGGCGCCATGAGCTTCGGCACCGCGTTGGCCAAGGCCGACGACATGCGCCCCAGCCCGTGGGTGAAGAGCCCCGGCGCCGGTGAAGTCCGCCGCGACTCCACCCAAGGCGAGGTGCGCGACGGCTACATCCTGGCTCCCGCCGGCGGGGCGATCCGTCAGTCCCCCGTCGCCACCCCCGGCACCAAGGCCGGCGGCTTCAGCGGCGTGCGCGTCGGCCCCGGTATCGGCGGCTGGTAACCCGCTCTACGGCAACGCTTTTCCGGTCTCGGCGTCGAAGAGATAGGTCTTCTCCCGGGGCACGATCAGCCCGATCTGCGCACCCGCATCCCACGACGCGCCCGCCGGCGCCTGCGCGATCACCCGCGTCGGCTCCGGGGTGTCCACCACCGCTGTCACCAACGCGTGGCTGCCCAGCGGTTCGACGAAATCGACACGCGCCGGCACCGCGCCGTCGGCGTGAACGCTGCCCAGCTGAAGATGTTCGGGCCGCACCCCGACCGTCACCGGGCCGTCGGCGCACTGCACCGACGACAGCTCGGCGCCACCGAGCTGCAACATGCCCGAACGTATCTGGCCGGCAACCAGATTCATCGGCGGGCTGCCCATGAACGCAGCGACGAACGTGTTCGCCGGCCGGTGGTACACGTCGTCGGTGCTGCCGATCTGCTGCACCTCACCGCCGGCCATCACACACAGCCGATCCCCCAGCGTCATCGCCTCCACCTGATCGTGGGTGACGTACACCGACGTGACCGGCACCTCCCGGTGCAGCCGTTTCAGATCGCCGCGGACCTGGTTGCGCAGCTTGGCATCCAGATTCGACAGCGGCTCGTCGAGCAGGAAGGCCTGCGGCTCGCGCACCAGCGCCCGGCCCATCGCCACCCGCTGCCGCTGCCCGCCCGAGAGCTGACCGGGCTTGCGGTTCAACAACTCCCCGATCTGCAGCAGCTCCGCCGTGTCCCGAACCCGACGCTCGATTTCCGCCCGCGGCGTCTTACGCTGCTTGAGCCCGTACGCCAGATTCCGGTACACGGTCATGTGCGGGTACAGCGCATAGTTCTGGAACACCATCGCGATGTCCCGCTGCCCGGGGCCCAGTCCGTTGACCACCTGCCCGCCGATGCGGATCTCACCGTCGCTCGGCTTGTCCAGACCGGCGAGCAGCCGCAGCGCCGTGCTCTTGCCGCACCCCGACGGGCCCACCAGGATCAGGAACTCCCCGTCGGCGACGGTCAGACTCAGATCCTTCAGCGCGGCGACGCCGCCGGCGTAGCGACGGGACACATTGCGAAACTCGACCTCTGCCAACGTCCTACCCCTTGATTCCGGTACTGGCGACCGACTGCACGAAATACCGCTGCGCCACGACGAACACCAACAGCATCGGCAACAGGCTCATTACGTTGGCCGCCATCAGCAACGGCCACTGCACGTGATGGGCTCCCTGGAAATAACTGAGCCCCAACGGGATCGTCATCTGATCCTGTGAGGTGATGACGATCAGCGGCCACAGGAAGTCGTTCCACGACGTCAGCACCGTCAACGCGGCCAACGTCGACATCGCCGGCATCGACAGCGGCAGCACGATCTTGAACAGCACACCCAACCGCGACGTGCCGTCCACGCGGGCCGCCTCCTCGAGCTCGACCGGCACGGTCTGGAAGAACTGACGCAGGAAGAAGATCCCGAACGCGGTCGCGAGGTTCGGCAGCATCAACGCACCGATGTGGTCGATGCCCATGCCCTCCCACACGTTGTCGCCGAACCACTTCACGATCAGGAACACCGGGATCATCGTCACCTGGAACGGCACCATCAGTGTGGCCATCAACGTCACGAAGAGCGCTCCGCGGCCGAGGAACCGGATACGTGCGAACGCATAACCCGCGAGGCTGCACACCACGAGATTGCTGACCAACACCACCGCGGTCACCGTCAGGCTGTTGAGGAAGAAGTGCCCGAACGGCGCCTGCGCCCACGCCTCGGTGTAGTTGGCGAACCGCGGACTGGCCGGGAACAGCACCGGCGGGAAGTGGTTGGCCTCCCCCTCGGTCTCCAGCGACGTGATGAGCATCCACAGCAACGGGACGATCAGCAGGAAGCTCAGCGGGATCAGCACCAGATGCCACGGGCTGAACGGCAGCCGCCAGCGATTCGAGGAGGTCCTCGCCGATGGCAATGTGGCCGTCACGGGTGGTGCGCGAATCTGCGAGCCAGCCGGAACTGCACGGCCGTGACGATCAGGATGACGACGAACAGCGCGTAGGCCATCGCCGCGGCGTAGCCGGCGTCGAAATGCACGAACGCCTGGTCCCACAGGTAGTAGACGATCACCGTGGTCGCGCGGAGCGGCCCGCCACGGGTGGTGGCGTACACCTCGTCGAACAACTGCAGCGCGTTGATGGTCAGCCACACCAGCAGGAACAAATTCGCCGGACCCAGCAGCGGCACCGTGATGGTGCGGAACCGGGTGAACGCATTGGCGCCGTCGATCGCGGCCGCCTCATGCAGCTCCCGCGGAACACGCTGCAGCGCAGCCAGATACACGATCACCGAGAAGCCGGTCCAGCCCCAGATCGTCATCGCGACGATCACGTAGATCGCCTGCGACGGCGACGCCAGGAACGGCTGCGACGGCAACCCGGCCGCGTTGAGCGCGGCGTTGACCAACCCGTAGTCACGGTCGGTGAGCCACAGGAAGATGATGCCCTGCGAGATCGTCGACACCGCCATCGTGATGTAGGCCGCGGTCCGGTACACCGAGATGAACCGCACCGAGCGGTTCAGCGCGGCGGCGACCAGCAACCCGACGATCATGGTCCCCGGCACGAACAGCGCCGTGTAGATGATCGTGTGCTTGATCGCGTCGAGGAACACCGGGTCGTCGGCCATCTTGCCGTAGTTGTCGAAACCCACCCACGGCGTCTCCGGCGTCAACAGATCGGATTTCTGGAACGACAGCTGCAGCGACATCAGCACCGGCAGCAGCCCGAAGATTCCGATCAGCACCATCGCCGGTGTGACCAGCGCCCACCCGGTCAGCCCGTCGGTGCCCCCCAGACGCCACCGGCGCCGAGGCCGGGCCGGCGGCGGTGCGGGCGGTGCCGCCACCGCCGCACCGGACCTGGGGTCAGTGGTCACCATCTCCAGCTACTTCTCGGCCAGCTTCGCGTCCGCAGCCTGCGCGGCCGCGTTCAGTGCGTCGGCAGGCTGCTGTTTGCCAAGCATCACCGCGACGATCGCCTGCCCCAGTGCGTCGGAGACGTCGGGGTACTGCTCGACGGTGGGCCGGACCTTCTTCACGTTGTTGAGATTCTCCACGAACACGCCTGTGCCCGGCACGTTTTCATCGAGCTTGTCGAGGACCTGCTGGTCTTTGCCGACCGACTGCCGGATCGGCAGATCGCCGGTGCCCAGCGAGAACGCCTTCACCTGCTCGGGCGCCGACAGCCACTTCACGAAGTCGACGGCCGCCTGCTTCTTCTTGTCACCGTTGTCGAACACCACCCAGTTGTCCGGCCCGGCGATGGTCTGGTGACCACCCGACGACCCGGCGAACGTCGGCATCACCTGCACGCCGTAGTCGATGTCGCTGAGCTGGCTCAGATCCCACGGACCGGTGACGAGCATCGCGACCTTGCCGCTGTTCATCAGTTTCGGACCGTTCTCGTTGGTGGTGTCCAGATACAGCGATTTGTCGTTCACGGCCATCTGCTGCAGCACGGTCAGCGCCTTGACGCCCGCCTCGGAGTTGAACGTCGCCTTCTCGTTGTCCGGCGACAGGATGTCGCCGCCTGCCTCCCACAGCATCGGGATGTAGTGCCATACGGTGTCCTCGCTGCCGTCGGCCGGGATCAACCAGCCGTACTGCCCCTTGCTGGGATCGGTGAGTTTGGCTGCGGCGGCGCGGAAGTCGTCCCACGTCCAGTCCGGGCTGGGCGGCGCGACGCCCGCATCGGCGAACAGCTTCTTGTTGTAGACGATCGCGAGGTTGTCGACCAGCGCCGGCACCCCGACGACCTTCTCGCCGACGGTGGCGGCGTCGCGCTCGGCAGGATAGAAGTCGTCCCACTGCCAGTCGGGCTTCTTCACCTCCTCGGCCATGTCGACCACCTGCGGGATCTGCGCGATGTTGGGCGACCACGAGCCGAACATGTACGCCACGTCGGGCGCACTGCCGCCGCGGACCGCGGTCAGCACCTTCTGCAGCACCAGATCATTGCTGGAGTACAGCTCGTTGACCTTCACGTCGGGATGGTCCTTGTTGTACTGCGCGATCAGGCCTTTGAACACCTCCCCCTCGGTGTCCTGGTAGCCATGCCACACCGCGATCTCGGTGGGTCCCGACGACGACGAACCCCCGCCCCCGCACCCGGCGAGGACGAGCGCGATGACGGCGAGCAGTGCAATGCAGAGGCGGCGTCTGATCACGGTGGACACTCCTTAGTGGTGGGTTCGCAACGATTCGGGCAGCAGATCTGAATGCGCAGCGGTCAGTTCGTCACACAGATCGGCGATCTGATCGACGCTCAGCGACGCGGCGGTGTTCGGGTCGACCATCGCTGCGGCGCGCACCAGCCGAGGGTCGCCTTCGACGGCGGCGCGCACGGTCAGGTCGACGGGGCCGAGGAAGCCCCGGTTGAGCGCGGCGCACTGCGGGGGCAGATCGCCGACCGCCATCGGGTGTGCGCCGAGCGAGTCGAGCAGCGTTGGGACCTCGACGGCCAGCCCGTCGGGCAGGTTGGTGATCAGGCCGGCGTTGGCGATGTTGGCCGAGATCACCCGCGGCGTACCGGTTTCCAGCGAGTGGATGACCTGCGGGGCGTACTCGGTGGACCCGGTGTCGATCGGCAGCGTGTCCGCCTCAGCCAAAGCGGCACGCACACGGCGGTATTCGGCCATGTTGGCCTCGCTGATCGACACGTACTCGCCGATGTTGATGCGCAGCCGGGCCACCTCATCGGGGTTGTGCAGATACCACGGCACGTATTCGCTGCTGTGCTCGCTGGTCTCGGTCGGGTAGTACCCCAGTCGCCGGTACATATCGACCCTCACGCGGCGCTGGAGCTCCCGGTCGGCGGCGATGCGTTCGTCGAGCAGCGGGTAGAGGTTCTGGCCGCCTCGCTCCCAGCGCAGCACCCACGCCTGGTGGTTCACCCCGGCCGACCAGTAGGACACCTCGTCGTAGGGCACGTCGATGAGCTCGCACAGGCCGACCATCGTCCAGTAGACCGAATGGCAGAGCCCCAGCACCTTCAGGTTCGGCGCGACCCGGTGCAGGTAGGTCACGTTCATCGCCATGGGGTTGGTGTAGTTGAGCAGCCATGCGTCCGGGCACATCTCGGCCATGTCGGCGGCGATGCCGGCGAGCACCGGGAAGGTACGAAGCCCGCGGAAGATACCTCCGACGCCGATGGTGTCGGCGATCGTCTGGTTCAAGCCGTACTTCGCCGGGATCTCGAAGTCGCGCACCGTCGCCTCGTGCCCACCGACCGCGATGGTGTTGATGACGTAGTCGGCACCGTCGAGTGCGCGGCGGCGATCCGTCGTGGACACCACCTCCGGTTGGGCACCGGCCGCGCGGGCGGTGGCCCGGGTGATCGCCTCGGCGGTCTCCAACCGTTCGTCGTCGATGTCGTGCAACACGACGCGCACCGAACCGAGTTCGGGGAACGACAGGATGTCGCCGAGGAGTTCCCGGGTGAACTCGACGCTGCCGGCGCCGATGATCGCGATCGTCGGTTTCACTGACGGGTGCCTTTCGTGGTCGGTTCCAGCACGGCCGCGGTCGGCTCCTCGCCGCGCTTCTCGTCGGCGTAGACCATCAGCGTCGAGCCGACGAGTGCCAGCACGATGCCGATGGCGCCGTACGGGCTGGGCAGCGTCTGGTAGGCGATCAGCGACACCACGATGGTCAGCGCGGGCGCGAGTGCGTTGGTGGTCGGCGCGACGATCGAGGCCTTGCCGCGGGCCAGCGCCATCACCAGGAACAGCGCGCCGACCGCGTTGAGCAGCTGGGTCCCGGCCGTCAACAACGGTGCTTTCCAACCGAAGTCGAGCGGCAAGCCACCCATCGAGATGATCGCGACGGGGATCAGCGCGAGTCCGCTGATGGCCATCCAGCCGAACGTGGTGGCCTCGTTGACACCGAGCGTCGCGGTCTTGCGCATGAAGTACGCCTGCACGCCCCACGCCACGCAGATCACGACGGCCAACAGCAGCCACGGTCCCGTCGAGGCGTCGGAGTCGCTGCTGGTGATGCTGAACAGCACGATGGCCGCCAGGGCGCAGATCAAGCCGACGATCGCCAGGCCGCGAATGCGTTCGCGCAGCAGCACCATCGCCATCACCACGGTGATCGCCGGGGAGATCGACACGATCGGGAAGATCAGATACGCGGGGCCGATGGTGAGCGCCTGGAACAGCAGCAGCTGTCCGCCTGCGCCTGTCAGCCCGATCAGCAGACCGTAGATCGTGGCCTGCGGGCGGCGGTCGAACTTCTGCCCCTTGAGCGCGAACGCGGCGGGAATGATCATGGTCAGCGCCCAGATGCAGTAGATCATCTCGTCGGGGTAGCCGTACCAGGTCGCCGGCAAGGCGGAGAACGCGCCCCACACCCCCCAGAACAGGATCAGCAAGGTGGCGTAGAAGATCCAGCTCCGCGCCGGCTTGGCAGTGTTGTCGGTCATGGCTCCAGTCATGGCAGCGTCACCTTCTCGGATGTGGTTGCAGTGTTCGACAATTCGGCGATCGCTGCAGTGCTCAACGAGTGGCCGCCGTGTTTGGCCGCGTACAGCGCCGCGCCGACCGCAGGGTCGAGCAGCGGCTGCCGCAGGTCGTAGTGCACGGGGAGGGCGCGCAGCGCGCTGGTGAACCCCGCGAGGAGCGTGGCGTCGGAGAACATGCCGCCGGAGTACGAGACCGGAACGGTCTCGTCGTCGGTGAAACCGACCAGCGTGCGGGTGGTTTCGATGAGCGCAACGAGTTCGGCGACGGCGTCGTCGATGATCTGCGCGGCTGCGGTGTCGCCGTTCTGCGCGGCCTGGCAGACGGTGGTCGCCAGCGCGGCGATCGAGCCGCGGCTGCCCTTCCAGGTGTCGATGACCAGGCTGACGACGTCGAGGTCGCCCCCGATCTCCAAGCGCGCCTTGAGCAGATCGTAGAGCGGGCCGCGGGGCATGCGGCCGTCGCTCATCCGGCTGAACGCGTTGAGGCCGCGGGTCGCCACCCAGTACGCCGAGCCCTCGTCGCCGAAGAGCTCACCCCAGCCGCCGACGCGATGCCCGACACCCCGACGCTCCCCGTAGGTCATCGAGCCGGTGCCGCTGATCACGTTGATGCCGTCTTCGCCGCCGAGCGAGCCGGCCCAGCCGCACACCATGTCGTTGTCGCAGCTGTACCGGTCGTGGCCGAGGACCCCAGCAGGCACCGAGTCCAGCGCCGAGATGTCACCGCTGGCCTCGCCGTAACCGGGCAGGCCGAAGAACGCGGCGTCGATGCCGGCGGTGTCGATACCGGCCTGGCTGCAGATGTCGGTAACGCCTTGGCGGAGAACGCGTTCGACGACATCGAAACCGTCGTTGAAGTAATACGACGTGGGTGCGGTGGCGCGGGCGAGCACGTGGCCGGCGTCGTCGATCAACGCGAACGCGGTCTTCGACCCGCCACCGTCGACACCGAGATAGCGCGCCATCACCGGGCTCCGGCCATCGGATAGATGGTGACACCGCGGACGACCCGGCTCACTTCTCCGGACGGGAACGGATTGTCCGGTGTCTTGCCGTAGTCCAGCGACGTGAACAGCGCCAGGTACTGGCCGAACACCAGATACGGCAGCGCGACCAGCGCGTCGGGTAGATCGTCGAGCCCGGGCAGCACCAATGCGTCGCCGTACTTTTGGGGGATCGGGACGGCGCTGATCACGCGGACCGCGTCGGCGCCGAGCTGGCTGCGCAACTCGGCGATGATGTCGAGGTCGTAGCGGCGGGTGTAGGAATCGGTGGACACGTAGACCACCGCGAGGGTGTCCTCGTCGAGCACCGACTTCGGGCCGTGCCGGAAGCCCAGCGGTGAGTCGAAGTACGTGACCACCTCCCCGGCGGTCAATTCCAGGAGTTTGAGCGCGGATTCGCGCGCCAAACCCTCCAGCGGCCCGCTGCCCAAATAGACGAAGCGCTGTTTCTTGGAGTGCGCCAGCGCTCGGATGTCGGCTTGGCGGCCGGCCACGTGTTCGGCGGCACGGGCCAGCGCCTCGACCTGGTTCGGCTGAGCGGGACCGAGCATCAGCAGGCAGGTGAGCAGCATCGAGGTGAGGCTCGATGTCATCGCGAAACCGGAGTCGTTGGTGCGGTCGGGCATGTAGACCACCAGCGAGTCCGGCCGGTCGGCGTGCGCGCGGCCCAGCTTGCCCTCGCGATCGCAGGTGAGGACCAGGTGCCAGACCTGGTCGACCAGCTGATCGGCCAGTGCGGTGGTGGCCAGGCTCTCGGGGCTGTTGCCGCTGCGCGCGAACGACACCAGCAGCGTGGGGGTGTTGGGCTCGAGATGATCGAGCGGACTGGCGACAATGCTCGTGGTGGCGATCGGCTCGACGCGGTGGCGCAGATGCCGGCGCAGCAGCGGCGCGGCGATCTCGCCGGCGAACGCGGAACTGCCCGCCCCGGTGAGGATGATCCGCAGATCGGGGCGCGCCAGCAGGTCCCGCACGAAGCCCTCGGCGTGCCCGTCGGACCTGCCTGCCACCTCCCGCCAGGCGTCGGGCTGCTGACCGATCTCGAGAATGGTTGCGCCGCCGTCTTTCTGGTCGGGCACAGACGTCTGGGTCATCGTGGGCTACCTCCGGGGTTGTCGGCGCGGCACGCGGCGGCGTAGGGCCGCAGCGCGTCACGGACGCGGTCGACCACGAGGGCCTCCGCATCGTGGTCGAGCAGACCGGCGCGAATGCGCTCGTATTGCAGGGGCAGGAACTGACTGATCAGCGGCAGTGGGATACCGATGCGATCGAGGTTGGCCAGCAGCATCCGCCGCGCGGCGTCGACCTCCTCGTCGGCCCAGTAGTAGCGCAGCCGGTCGCTGTAGCTGTAGCGGCGGGCGGTGCGCTGAGCGACGGGATCGCCCTCGTAATAGTCCTGCCAGTACCCGGGCTCGGCGAGCATGCGCCGCTCGATCACCTCGATGAGGTTCGAGCGTGCCGGCCGCGGCAGCAGTTCGGTCTCGATCATGGCCAGCGCGAACAGTGCCTCGCGCATCGCGAAGGTCAGTCCAGGTCCGACTTTGAGGACAGCCCAGTGGTCGTCGACGAGTTCGCGGAGCTGTTGGGGGCGTTGGTAATCCGTCGAGTGGGCTTCGAAGACGAGATGGGCCTCGTCGTCGAGCACGCGCCGCAACTCGGCGGTGGCTGAGTGCTCGTAGTCGATCACCTGGAGGTGGTCGAACTCGACGCCAGGCTGGACCACCAGCGCCATCACCCGCGGCCACACGTCGTCGTGGCCGACGGCGGCGAATGCGCTGCGGTGCGCGGCCAGCGTGGCCCGTGCCGCATCGGCGGGCGTGGGGGTGAGCCGGTCCAGCGTCTCGTGTGCGCCGCCGGGAACGGGCACCTCGGTCCCGATCACGTACACCGGCGCGTCGACACCGCTGCGGCGCGCCGTGTCCTCGGCAATCGCCAGCAGCCGCGCACTGCGCTCAGCGACGACCTCGTCGGACAGCACGGCGGGATCGTCGGCGCAGCGCATGCTGCAGTCCAGGTGAATCTTGCGGTAGCCCGCCGCCACGTAGGCCGCGATAAGCGTCTCCGCATGACCCATGGCGACGTCGGCGTTCTCCCGCTGCCACCTGTTGGGGCCGAGATGATCACCGCCGAGCACCACACGGTCGCGGGCGAAACCCTGTGCGTCGGCGATCCCGAACACCAGGTCACGAAAGTCGTTGGGCCGCATGCCGGTGTACCCGCCGAATTGGTCGACCTGATTCGAGGTCGCCTCGATGAGCACGAACCCGCCGTCGGCGGCCGCCTGCACGATCGCCGCCTCCAGCACGGTGGGATGCGCCGAGCACACCGAATACACCCCGACTGGCTCGCCACCCTTGTGCCGGGCCACCATGTCGGCAAGCCAGTCGACCCGCCGCAGCATCTGCGTCCCGGCCATCACGCCTGCACCCCCGCGATCGCGACCACGCGACACAGGTGGGCCACCGTGTCGGCCAACGCCTCTCGCGCCGGGATCAGATACTTGCGCGGATCCGTCAGTGCGGCATCGGAGTCCAGGACGGTGCGTACTGCGCCCGTGTAAGCGATGTTGAGCGCCGTGCCGACGTTGACTTTCCGGATTCCGGCAGCCACCGCCGCGCCCAGGTTCTCGTCGGACACTCCCGACGAGCCGTGCAGCACAAGGGGAATCGACACCGCGGCGGCGATCTCCCGGATCAGCGCCATGTCGAGCTCGGCGTCGCGGGTCGTCATCGCATGCGAGCTGCCCACCGCCACCGCCAGCGCGTCCACGCCCGTGCGCGCCGCGAACGCCGCCGCCTCGCCGGGATCGGTGCGGGCACCGGGCTCGTGGGCGCCGAGGACGCGGCCGTCCTTGCCGCCCACCTGACCCAACTCCGCCTCCACGTACAGCCCGGCATCATGGGCACGCTGGACGAAAGCGGCTGTCTGACCGACATTCTCGTCGGCATCGAGGTGTGCCGCGTCGATCATCACCGAGGTGACGCCGAGGGCGGGCGCGGTGGTGACGACCTCGTCGAGCAGGGCCGAATCCTGGATGTGGTCGAGGTGCACGGCTATCGGTGCGGCCGACGCGGTGGCGATCTGCGCACATGCCGCGGTGATCGGTGCGAGCGCTCCGCGGTGGAATCTCACGGTGTTCTCGCTGATCTGGATCAGCGCGGCGGCTCCGGCACGCTCCACGCCCAGGGCGATCCCTTCGGCGTGCTCGAGGGTGATCGCGTTGAAAGCCAAGACCGCGCAGCGGTTTTCGTTGGCTTCGGCGATGAGATCTGAGGTGGACGCCAGCGTCACGCGATGACCTCCTTCACCAGATGTGTGCGGTGCATCACTTGACTATGAGAAGCTCGCTCAGAACGCGCAATACCAACCGGTCAAACGATCAGGAAAACTGATCGCTCGCCCCGGTCCGACACCCAGGAGTGCCGAATGTCCATCAAGCGCACCGACCGGATGCGGGAGGTGCTGTCGGTCCTGCGGGACCGCGGCGAGGTCGCATCGACGGTGCTGTGCACCGAGCTGCGCGTCTCCCCCGCCACGCTGCGCCGCGATCTGGCCGAGCTCGAGGAGCAGGGCCTGCTGGTGCGCACACATGGTGGCGCCAGGGCCCTCGACCCCAGCGGCAGTGAGATCCCGGTGCGCCTGCGCGACCACCGCATGGTCGCGATCAAGCGCCGCATCGCCCAGCACGCCGCCGCCCTCGTCCCGCCCGGCCCGCAGGCCGTCGCGCTCACCGGCGGCGTCACGTGCGGCGAGGTCGCCCGCGCGCTCAAAGGGCGCCCCCACATCACCGTCGTCACGAACTCGCTCACCATCGCGGCCGACTGCGCCGTCGATGCACACATGAAGGTGATCGCGACCGGGGGCCTGGTGCGTTCCAACTCGCTGGAGGCAGTCGGCCCCATGTCCGAGCACGCGTTCCAGGTGATCACCGTCGGTACGGCGGTGCTGGGCGCCGACGGCATGTCCGCTGAGATCGGCGCCACCACCTATGACGAGGCCGAGGCCCGCACGGCGATCGCGATGGCATCCAACGCCCAGCGCGTCGTGGTCGCCGTCGACGGATCGAAGATAGGCAACGTGACCCTGGCCAAGATGGTGGCGCCGGCGCAGATCCACCACCTCGTCACCGACTCCACCGCCGATCGCGAGCAACTCGATCGCATCGCCGCCGCCGGGGTGCGCGTGCACGTCGTCGACGCTGAGTGACGGAGCGGCTTTCGTGAACGCGGTCAAGCACTGGTGGGCACTACCCGATCAGTACGACTGGCTGTCGGGCTATCTGCACGCGCGCCGGTTCGACCGTCCGGTCCGAATCGGGATGGCGATGATCTCCGCCGCGGCGCTTCTGTTCCCGCTCAACGCCCTCTACGACCCCGGCGAAGTGCACGGCCGCATCTTCCTCGCCGTCAGCCTCGTCGTCGCGGCCCTGCATCTCGGCTGGCTGGTGCTGTGGCTGACGCGCTGGCCCACCCGTAACCAGTCGGTCGCCTACGGCCTGAGCTTCTCGGCCAGCGTCGCCGCATCGACCTGGATCGCCGGCAACCCGAGCATCGGCCTCGTCGGATGCACCGCGCTGGCGCTGCCGGGCATCTACTTCGCGTTCTTCCATTCCAGCCGGCTGCTCACCGTCAACCTCGCCATCGCGCTGACCGTAGCGGGCATCCATTCCGTCGAACTGATCCGCGACGGGCAATCGGTCCTGGCCGCGTCGATGATCGTCCTCGTTCTGCAACTCAATGCCGTGGTACCACTGGTCTTTCAAATCGCCGTCCACGCACTCGGAATCGACCTCATCCAATCCGACCGCGACCCGTTGACCGGCCTGCTCAACCGCCGCTCGTTCGAACGCGAAGTCGTCAGAGCGGTCCTCGACGGTCAGCACGGCGGCACCCACCTCGTCCTGGTGATGATCGACCTCGATCGTTTCAAGGCGCTCAACGACGCCAAGGGGCACAGCGCCGGCGATGACGCGCTGGTCTCGATCGGCCGCGCGCTCACCGCCGGCATGCCGGCATCGGCGGCCATCGGCCGCGTCGGTGGTGAAGAGTTTCTCGTCGCCGACATCGTCGCCGCCATGCAGATCCCCGCCCTCGCCGAGCGGGCCCGCCATGCCGTCACCACGGGAGAGCACTCGCTGACGGCCAGCGTCGGTACGGCCACCACACTCATCACCGGCATCGACGGCACCAACATCGTCGACACCCTGCGGCGGCTCACCGCGCAGGCCGACGTGGCGATGTACCAGGCCAAGCGTGCCGGTGGTAACCGCGTCTACCACCACGCCACCGACAGCCAATCCCGGCGCTGACAGAACCTACTCCGGAGTAACCGATACCGGCGTGGAGTGGGTCGAGCACGGCCGCTTAAACTCCCCCGAGATACATTCTTTAAGACGCTCTTAGAAATGACATGCCATCAGGAGGCGCAGTGGCCACTCACGCCAGCTCAAGGATCTCCAAGGTGCTCGTCGCCAACCGCGGAGAGATCGCCGTCCGGGTGATCCGAGCATGCAAGGACGCCGGACTCGAGAGCGTGGCGGTGTACGCCGAGCCCGACGCCGACGCCCCGCACGTGCGGTTGGCTGACGAAGCATTCGCGCTCGGCGGCCAGACCTCCGCGGAGTCCTACCTGGTGTTCGAGAAGCTGCTCGACGCCGCCGCCAAGTCCGGCGCCAACGCCGTGCACCCCGGCTACGGCTTCCTCTCCGAGAACGCCGACTTCGCCCAGGCCGTCCTCGACGCCGGGCTGATCTGGATCGGACCCAGCCCGCAGTCGATCCGCGATCTCGGCGACAAGGTCACCGCCCGCCACATCGCCGCCCGCGCCGAGGCGCCGCTGGTGCCCGGCACGCCGGACCCGGTCAAGGACGCCGACGAGATCCTGGCCTTCGCCAACGAGCACGGCCTGCCCATCGCCATCAAGGCGGCATTCGGTGGCGGCGGCCGCGGTATGAAGGTGGCGCGGACCCTCGAGGAGATCCCCGAGCTGTTCGACTCGGCCACCCGTGAGGCCGTCGCGGCGTTCGGCCGTGGCGAGTGCTTCGTCGAGCGCTACCTCGACAAGCCCCGCCACGTCGAGGCCCAGGTCATCGCCGATCAGCACGGCAACGTCGTCGTCGCAGGCACCCGTGACTGCTCGCTGCAGCGCCGCTTCCAGAAGCTCGTCGAAGAGGCGCCCGCGCCGTTCCTGACCGACGCGCAGCGCAAGGAGATCCACGAGTCGGCCAAGCGCATCTGCAAGGAAGCCGGCTACTACGGCGCCGGCACGGTCGAGTACCTCGTCGGCCAGGACGGCCTGATCTCCTTCCTCGAGGTCAACACCCGCCTGCAGGTGGAGCACCCCGTCACCGAGGAGACCTCCGGTCTGGACCTGGTGCGTCAGCAGTTCAAGATCGCCAACGGCGAAGCCCTCGACATCACCGAGGACCCGACGCCGCGTGGGCACTCGTTCGAGTTCCGGATCAACGGCGAGGACGCCGGCCGCGGCTTCCTGCCTGCCCCAGGCCCCGTCACCCGCTACGACATCCCCACCGGCCCCGGCGTGCGCCTGGACTCGGGCGTCGAGGCGGGCTCGGTGATCGGCGGCCAGTTCGACTCGATGCTGTCCAAGCTGATCGTCACCGGCGCCACCCGCGAGGAGGCCCTCGAGCGCTCTCGCCGGGCCCTGGCCGAGTTCCATGTCGAAGGCCTCGCGACCGTCATCCCCTTCCACCGCGCCGTGGTCTCCGATCCCGCGTTCATCGGTGACGGCACCAAGTTCGATGTGCACACCCGCTGGATCGAGACCGAGTGGAACAACACCGTCGAGCCGTTCACCGGTGGCGACCCGGTCTCCGAAGAGGACACGCTGCCCCGGCAGACCGTCGTCGTCGAGGTCGGCGGCCGTCGCCTCGAGGTGTCGCTGCCCGGCGATCTGGCGCTCGGCAACGGCGGCGGATCGCCGTCGGGTGCCATCCGCAAGAAGCCGAAGCCGCGCAAGCGTGGCGGTGGCGGCGGAGCGGCCGCGTCGGGCGACTCGGTGACCGCACCGATGCAGGGCACCGTGGTCAAGGTCGCAGTCGAGGAGGGCCAGACCGTGGCTGCCGGCGAGCTGATCGCCGTGCTCGAGGCCATGAAGATGGAGAACCCCGTGACCGCCCACAAGGACGGCGTGGTCACCGGCCTGTCCGTCGAGGCGGGCGCCGCGATCACCCAGGGCACCGTCCTCTGCGAGCTCAAGAGCGAGTGACCTGACGCCGAACGTACGGTTTCTGATGGATTCGCGCCGATTTCCGTCAGAAATCGTGCACTCGGCGCACTGAGCGCATGGAGCCCGTCGAGATCAATGCCGGCGCGTGGTACCTCCGTGCGCTACGTGCCGACGACCGTGTCGACGACCGCCCCGCGCTGGCCGACCTCGGCGAACACCGGGCGGACTACGTCGATCACGCCCTCGCCCACTGGGCGTCGGAGATCCTCTTCACCTGGGCGGTCTGCGAGCCCACGACGGGCGAGCTGCTCGCCGAAGTGACCCTCGATCCGCAGACCCGCGCCGTCTCCACCCGCGCCCGCCCCGGCCACGAGCAGGCAGCTCAGACCGGGGCCGACGCCGTGGCCCGCTTCGCCGAGGCGATGCTCAGCTGATCGGCGCAGGCCGCATCGTGAAGCCGAGATCCTGCAAGATGCCGTACTCGATCGGGCTGATGTACAGCACGTCGTGCCACCCCGGCCCGGGGCTCTTGTCGTTCATCAACTTGAAGTCGTCACCGGAGAACACGAACCGGTCCAGGTGAGACGGCGACCCCGACTTCGAGAGCGGGATCGGCTTACCGCCGTAGGCGGCGACGGCATGCGCACCGCCGAAGTAGGCGCCACCGTTGAGTCCGTCGATGTAGTCCTGTGCGTCGGGGCGGAGCTTGCCATCCGGGCCAAACAGCGAGGTCCCGTCCGCGGTGGTCAGGAAGCTGTCGTAGACGGACCAGTAGCCCAAATCGGAACTGGCCAGCGAGTACATGCCGAACGAGTGGAGGAGCTCGTGGCGCGCGGTGTTCTGGAAGTCGTACTCGTCGTCCGCAACGACGTCACCCGTCGCCCATTCCCACGCGAAGTTCCAGTTCAGGAAAGCCTGGATGGCACCGTTCTCCACGTCGACGCCGGTGAGCACCTCATGCTGGATGGAGGTCTGCAGGAGACCGGGAGGCTCGGTGAAGGCCGCCAGAGTATCGGCGTTCACGAGGTAGTCAGGATCGTTGATCGCGGTGAGCTCGTAGGAGAGCACGATCGGCGTCCTCACGACGAAGAAGCCCGCGATGTAGTCTGCTGCCCGCTGGAACGCTGCCTTGCGGTCCGCCGTCCATTCGTCGCCGACCCAGGTGAAGTCATACGTGATGGCCCGGTGATTGATGATCGATTCGGCGCGGGTGGCGGCCGGGCGGAACCAGTTCAGCAGGTTGACATGCAGACCGAGGTCCCTGGCCGCGACGACGAAGGTGTCCACGCCGGTGAATCCGTCATCCGGGGTGTAGGTGTAGGACCCGTCCTTGTTGACGGTCACCGACCCCGTCGACGGACCTTTGACCAGCCGGTACCGCAACCGGTCGCCGTCGGGGTCCTCCGCGCCGACCGTGCCACTGATCGGCCCGTCCAGCACGCCGGTGACCTGGACGGGGTTGACCGTCGGCGCCTGATTGAAGAACGTCCGACGCGTGTTGGCGAGCCGTTCTTCCAGCTGCTCTTTGCGCTCGTCGCTGATCGGCCGGTCGGCGATGCGTTCGAGCGTCTTCGCGGTCATCTGATTGATCACCGCGGCAGCCCGCTCCTGCCGAGCCTTCCTCGGATTCTCGGCAGGCTCGTCAGCATCGGCTCGGCGGACAGTCCGCTCCTCGCGTGCGTGCTGCGCAGCATTCCTGCGCTCGGCGATCCGTTCGCGGCGATCGGCCTTCGCCGACGGGCCGGCTGTCTCACCCGCCGGCGCGGACACCGACGTCTCGCTATCCGCCGACGCCACCCCGACCTGCGGGCCGGTCAACGACAGACCCCACAGCGCCGCGCCCATCCCCGCCGACGCTGCACCCAGCGTCAGCCAGCGCCGCACCGCGAACTGCTCACACCTCACGCCCATGACATATCCCCCTTGTTCACTTACGCCCACGCCGACACAGCAGTCAGCGGTGGCACGACGATGTAGCCGAGATCGCGCAGGATCCCGATCTCGATCGGGCTGAGCTCACGCACGCCGAGGGCGCCCTGAGCCTTGATGCGGTGGTTCATCAGCTGGTAGTCGTCGCCGGTGAACGTGTCGGTGTCCAGGTGCGAGCCCGAGCTACCGTCCGCCCACTTCGACGGTGAATACACCGGCACCGGCTTGCCGTAAGCCGCCAGCGCATTCGGACCGGCGAGATTCAGGCCGCCGTCGGCGCCGAGCAGATAGCGATCGGAACTCTCAGGCCAGCGGTAGTCGGCTGATACGAGCTTCGTACCGTCGGCCGACACCAGGAAGCTGTCCCACACCGACCAGTTGCGGCGATCGCCATTGGTTCCCGGGGGCCCCGCCACCGAGAGGAACCCGAAGGAATGCATCAGCTCGTGCATCACGATGCTGGTGAAGTCGTAATCCTTGCCCGTGACGACGTCGCCGATCGCGGTCGGAAATGCGAAGTTCCACTCGATGACGCCGTCGACGGCGTCGCCGTTGGAGTCGACACCGGAGATCACCTTGTTCTGTATTACCGTCCGCCAGAACCCGGGGTCCTCACTGATCAGGTCACTGTCAGCGCCGGCAAGCCATGTCGCGAGGGGCTCGTTGGCGCCCTCGACGCGGTATGCGATCGTCACCGGCTTCAGGACCCTCAGGTACTCAGTGATGTTCTCGGCGACCCGGTTGAGCGCCGCCTGACGATCCGGCGTCCAATTCTCGGCGCCCACCTCGTAGCGGAAGTCGAATGTGATGGCGCCGTGGTTGATGAGCATGTCGGCTGCTGTCGCGCCGGGGCGGAACCAGTTCAGCAGGTTGATGTTCGGTCCGATGTCGACAGCGGTGACAGTGAAGGTGTCCACACCGGTGAAGCCTTCGCCCGGCGTATAGGTGTACGTCCCATCTCGGTTGAGCGTGACCTCTCCGGATTTCGGCCGCTCTGCCAGGCGGTAGACGATCCGGTCGCCGTCGGGATCGACTCCGCCGACCGTCCCCGTCACCGGCCCGCGGACGACGCCGGTGACCTGCACCGGCGCGACCGTCGGCGCCTGGTTGAAGAACGTCCGGCGTACTGTCGCCAGGCGCTCCTCCAGCCTCTCCTTCTTGGCGTCACTGACGGGGCGGGCGTCGATCCGGGCCTGCGCCTCGGCCGTCATCTCGTCGATCTTCTTCGCCGCTCGCTCCGCCCGCTCCTGCTGAGCTTGTGCTCTGCGAGCGCGGCGGTCTTCCCGGTCGTCTCGCGGCGACTCGGCATCGTCTCCGGCCTGCTCGTCACGAGCACGCTGCGCCGCACTCCTCCGTTCGGCGATCCGCTCCCTGCGATCGGCCTTCGCCGACGGTCCCGCCGAATCACTGGCCGAGGTCGACACCGACGTCTCGCTCGAGTCGGCTGCCGCTGACCCGATCTCGGGTCCCAGCAACGCGAACCCCAGCAGCCCCGCACCCAGCCCCGCCGACGCCAAACCCAGCCGGACGCTGGCACTGACAGCACTCACCGACAAACCCCCCTCATCCCGATGTTCACCGCACAGTACAGCAAACAGTTAGTTCGCATACAGATTTTGTAGAGCGGACTAAATTAGTCGATTAGTCAGCATTATTCGTCAGAATTTGCCTGGCGCCCCTGATCGCTCAGCAAAGTACAGAGGGAATAGTGGACACGACGAATGACCCACTCGTCAATAAGTACGTAAACCCTACAGCAAATCCGTTTACCATCAGGCTTTCCCGCGAGCAGACGCGAACTCGGGAGAATCGGGCTCGAAACGCGCGAGTTCGCGTCTGCTCGCGCAGGGGACGTCAGTGGCTCTGCTGGATCGACCAGCTGGGCGTCGAGAAGCTCTGCTGCGGCCAGTAGTAGTAGCCATAGCCGACTCGCGGCCAACCGACCCACGGCTGCGCGACGGTGTCGGGAGTCGCGACCATGCTGCCGTCGTCGTTGACGCTCATCGTGGCGCTGGCCGTGCCGGCCAGCCCGAGCGCGGCGCCGCCGATGATTCCAGCCGACAGCAGGGGCAGGGCGAGGATGCGGGTGAAGCGATTCATGGTGAGCTCCTTCGTTGAGTGATGACTCAACTTTCGCCCGCCGCGCGTCCGAAGTCTGTCCGGTGATCAGGCCTTATGCCGGAGGATCGTCATGTCCCCCGATCGGTGGACATCACCGGGTGTCGATGTCGGCGCCCGAACAGAGATCGGCGCAGTCGACCGCCGCGACATCTTCCCGCGTGTGCAGGAACGGCCCGGCACCGTCGTCTCCGGCCAGCGTGTCGAGCAGCGCCGCCCAGTGCCTGCGGGCGATCACCACCGGATGCCCCGGTCTGCCGTTGTAGCTCGCGCGAGCCAGCCCGGTGCCGCGCGCGGCGTCGAGCACCCGCCTGACAGCTGCGGCATTCACGTCGGGAGTGTCGACCGGCAGGAAGACTGCGCGGTCAGCCTCATCGCCCAGCGCGAGCACCCCTGCGCGCACCGATGCGCTGAGTCCGTCGGCCCAGTCGCGCGCGACGACGGCCCGCGCAGGATGAGGGATCGCAACGCCGTCGACGGCGGCACCCAACACCACGACCACGTCACGGCACCCGCCGTCACGGAGAGCAGTCACCGCCGAGACCAACCATCGGCCGGTGTCAGCAAGCACCTTGGGCATACCGAAGCGGGTGCCGGCACCCGCCGCCAGGACGATACCTACATCTGAATACCGTTGAGCGACAGACACTTTCGCGACAGCCCTCCCAAGGTGTGGCAATTTTGACATCTAGATGGTTGGCATTTGTGAACAACTGACCAAACTCATTGTCCAAGATCACTGCGTACGCGTATGGTCAGATCAACGGGTTGATGAACCAGCCCACTTGAGGAAACGTCATCGTCACGCGGGTCTGTAATTCCCGCGCAGGCTTCTTTAGTTCAGCCCCCTTGGCGCGACCACATCACGAAATCCTTTCGACTGATGGAGCCAAGAGTGGCTGAAGCCCCCGTTACACCGCCGGAAGGCACGGAGACACACGTGTGTCACTCCGCGTTCTTCCAGACCCGCCGACCGCAGCCGGCGACCGCCATCGTTTCCGCCCAGGGCGAACTCGACGCAGCGAACGGAAACGCGTTCGTCACGTACGCCCTGAGGGACGCGAAGCAGACCCAATGGCTGGTGATCGACCTGAGCGGATTGAGCTTCTTCGCCACAGCCGGCTTCTCGGCGCTGCACACGCTCAACGTGCAATGCGCCGGCGAGAACATCCGGTGGGCACTGATCCCGAGCCTCGCCGTCGATCGGCTGCTACGGCTGTGCGACCCGGACTCCACGCTGCCGATCTGTGTCGACGTGGCCACCGCGCTGACCACCGTGCACAGCGATCCCCCGCGATTACTGAAGTTGGTCTCGCAGCCGCGTTAGCGACTTCGCCAGCAGCCGGGACACGTGCATCTGCGAGATGCCCACCCGCTCGGCGATCTGCGTCTGGGTCATCGACTCGAAGAACCGCAGCACCAGGACCGTGCGTTCCCGCTCCGGCAGGGCCTCGAGCAGCGGACGCAACGCCTCGCGGTTCTCGATCTGGTCGAGAGTCATGTCGAAATCACCGAGGGTGTCGGCGATCGCCGGGGCGTCCTCGTTGCTGCCGCTGCCGCCACTGTCGATGGACAGCGTGTTGTACGAGCTGCCCGCCACCAGGCCCTCGATGACCTCGTCACGATCCATCTCGAGTTCAGCGGCCAGCTCGGTGGCCGTCGGCGCCCGGCCCAGACGCTGCGACAGGTCCGCCGTAGCGGCGCCGAGCCGCAGGTGCAGCTCCTTGAGCCGGCGAGGCACCTTGACCGACCAGCTGTTGTCTCGGAAATGCCGGCGAACCTCACCCATGATGGTGGGTACCGCAAAGGACACGAAGTCGGACCCTGCGTTGACGTCGAAGCGGATCACGGCGTTGACCAGTCCGACCCGGGCGACCTGGACCAGGTCGTCGCGGGGCTCCCCGCGTCCGTCGAACCGGCGGGCGATGTGATCGGCCAGCGGCAGGCAGCGTTCGACGATGGCGTCGCGCTGACGCTGGAACGCCGCCGACCCCTCCTCGAGGCCTTCCAGCTTCCGGAACATGGCGACCACGTCCGCATATTCAGAGCTCGATCGCGAGGACGAACCCTGGGAGGACGACCGGGTCACTGCAACGAACTCGCTCGCCTTGTCGTCATCGAGATACCGAATACCTGGCCTTCCGGCGACTGACCATCGGAGAACGTGGTCACCTCGTCGGTCAGGGAACTCAGGACGTGCCAGCTGAAGCTCCCGGGTGCGAGAATGTCTGGGCTGTCGCAGGTGGTCGACGCGTGGACTACCAGCGCTTCAGACTGCGGGTCCACGATGAGCAGCAACGTCGAGTCGGGGACGGCGGACCGGATCAGCCGGGTGCAGGCCTCGTCCACGGCGAGCCGCAGGTCAGCGACGGCGTCGAAGTCGAGATCCTCGAAGGTGCCGATCGCCGCGACCAGCGTGCGCAGCACGGCCAGATTCTCCAGCGTCGCCGCGACTCGCAACTCCACGGACTGAGCGCTGTGCCGCTTCCCGTTGACGTGGCTCGCGCCCTGCGCCATCTGACCTCCCGAAAACTTCCCCGAGAGACTACCCCAGGGCGCGTCGCCGCTACCCACGGGTGCTCCGGCCTGTCGCGACGAGCGCCGAATCTGTGTGTGCGTGCCGCCGGTTAACTGTTGATGACATGGTGCGCAACCCATACCCCGGCCCCCAAATCTGCAAACTCGGGGCCGAAAAGCCTTGCGTCAGCGCGCAATTCTGTGTATCCGCGATGAGACGCGCGTCACCCGTTTAGTTCGCGAGGTGCGGGGAAGCCCAGACCGACCGACCACAAGTCGGAGTCAGAGGACGACAACCCCAGCCGAAAGGTCATCATGACTGACAAGAACAGCGGCCCCGCAGAGGGCATCAAAGGCGTCGTCGAGGACGTGAAGGGCAAGGCCAAGGAGACTGTCGGCACCGTCGCCGGACGTGACGACATGGTGGAAGAAGGCAAAGCGCAGCAGGACAAGGCCGAAGCGCAGCGTGAGGTCGCGGAGAAGGAAGCCGAGGCTGAGTCCGCTCGCGCCGGCGCCAAGGCCGCCGAGAAGCGCCAGGAAGCCAACCAATAAGCAGACTCTCGACGGGCCCGACCGGTACGACCGGTCGGGCCTGTCTGTTGCGTCAACACCGATAGCCTTGCCGCTCCAAGGCCAGACCAACACGGCCGAGTACCTCACCGGTCTTCGACGTCGATGCCGATCTTGAGATCTTCGGAGCCGAGATCGGCGTCACCCCAGGCCGCCGATCCGACACGCACACCTGTCCGGGGCACCATGGGCCAGCGCTTGCGCAGAATCAGCCGCACCCGCGTGACTCTCGGCGTGTGTGCCCCGCCGTCCATCAGGTTCACGGTGTCCCGCGCGTAGTCCAGCGGACGCGCTGACGAATAGCGGTCGGCAAGCGCCTGCACCTCGGGGGAAGCGACGGATCATCTCGATCGGTAGGGAAGAGCCCGCGGTATCCGCTCTGTAGAACACGGCGCGTCAGCACACCGGCGGAAGCGCCTCGCTGCCGCGAAGGATGCCTGTCACGAATCGTGGCCCAGAGCACCGACACCGTCGTCTATGAGACGCAGGTCGGGAAGCACCGCTACCAGCTGCTGTGGGTCATGTCAGAGCGTCGATCAACTCTCCGACGGTGTGCGCGGACTCCACCGGATGTCGCATCCGCCCGTCGCGGTTGACCGTGTAGCTGTTGCGGCGGCCGACTTTCGACTTGTCGACGTATCCGTCGGCGATGAGGTCGGCAAGGATCGTCTGGACAGATCGTTCGGTGATCCCGATCAGCACACTCAACTCGCGCGCTGTCAGCGATCGCCCCTGCGCGAGGCACAGCAGCACATGTCCGTGGTTGGTCAGGAACGTCCACGTCCGCGACGTGGACGACACATCGGCTGCCGGAGGGGCTGCCGCCGGGCGCGGTGCCGTTTTGCCAGGGCTTTTGCGTGAGGCGGGCATCGGCGACAGCTTAAGTGATGCGCACAGTCCGGTTCGGGATTTGGTTCACGTCTCGTTTTACGAATTTTGAAACACGAGACGTAATACGCGTAATTCACTTCGCACGTCGAGCGCTTTCGCGACTCCGGTCCTGCCGACGCTGATCGTCGCCCCCGCACTCGTCGGTCTGGTGTCCGCGATCATCGGACGACGAGCCCCGCGCTTCGTCGGCCGCCTCGGAACCGCCACTGCGACGGCCGGACTGCTGATCGCAGTCGTCAACTCGCCGGTGGCACACGACCACCTCGCGGCGGCGCTGCTCGTGCTGATCTTCGGAGTGTCCTCCATCGCACAGGGTTTCGCCGGGCGCTATCTCGCCGGCGATGATCGAGCCGCCTGGTTCAGCAGTGGCGCACTGCTTCTCACGTCGGCAGCCGCGGCCATGGCGACCGCTACCACGCTCGTCGGCCTCGCAATCGGCTGGACCGCAGCCGGCATGGCGTTGTGCCTCCTGCTGTCCACCTATCGCGAGCTGCCCATGGCCCGCGACGGCGTACGGCGCACGGCATTGGCGTTCGCCATCGGCGATGGCGCGCTGTGGATCGCGGTGACGCTGCACGAATTCGGCCGCGAGACAACGCAACCGTTGATCGCAGTCCTCATCGTCGTCGCCGCGCTCTCCCGCTCGGCCCAGATCCCCTTCCATCGCTGGCTGCCCGCCACTCTGGCCGCACCCACGCCGGTGTCGGCGCTACTGCACGCGGGTGTCGTCAACGGCGGTGGCGTGCTCTTGGTGAAGCTGAGTGTGCTCGGCACTCCGCTGGCGTCAGGCATCGTCATCGCCGCCGGAGTGGCGTCGATGGCCTACGGCGCGGTGCTGATGCTCGTTCGCCCCGACATCAAAGGGGCGCTGGCCTATTCGACGATGGCGCAGATGGGCTTCATGATGCTCACCTCCGGGCTGGGATTGTGGGCTACCGCGGTGATCCACCTGATCGGACTTGGCTTCTACAAGGCGACGATGTTCCTGTCGTCGGGATCGGCGATCGCGCGGCACCGCCGCCACCATGTGCTCGCACCACCCCGCGGTCTCTCCCGCGTGCATCTGTGGAGTATCGCCGCCGCCGCGGCACTGCTGCCACCGGCCACCCTCGCCCTCGGCGTCGCGCTGGCGCCGGCCTGGCAGGAAGGCCACACCGCAGACGTCGCCCTGCTCGTGTTCGCCTGGGCCACCGGCTCGACCGCACTGTGGGGGTGGCTGCGCCGGCAGCCCACAGCGGGCGGCGTCCTCGGCGCCATCTCGGTGATGGTGCCCGCCGCGATCGCCTACGTCGCGGTGGTGGGGATCCTCCACCGATACCTGGCCCCGGCGCTGCCGGCCGCGACCGCATCGCCGGCGACGGTGTGGGCCGTGATCGCGGCCGCACTGATGGTGCTGGGTGCCGTGGCGAGCCTGCGGGCATCACCGCGGCTCTACACACACGCACTGTCCGCCGGAACCCTTCACCCGACAGGAGCCCTTCGATGACAGCAGCCGATTCGGTGGACTCGGTCGCCTCCGCGCACATCGTCGAAACAGGACTGGGGCTCACACAGCGCTCCCCCGCGCTGGCCCGCAGGGTCGACCGGGGTCAGTGCGGCATCGTGTGCGCGACCGTCAACCCGCAGGACGGGACGATCCGGGTGCACGCGACGCTCGGCGTCGAGGAGACCAACGGCGTTCTCGTCGAGATGGTCTGACAGAGAACACTTTTCAGCATGCGGTTCAGGGCAGAGCCGGGAGGGCGGCGATTGCCGTCAGGGCGATCAGTAGCCACCCGGCACCCTGCCAGGCCCACCAGGCCGGTGTCTCGCGCTGCATTTTCGCGCCCCGCAGCAGCGACAGCGCTCCGCCCACCAGCAGGATCAGCGGCGCCCCGACCGCAGCGCCCGCGCGCTGCGGGGCCCCGCATGCCAACGCGTCGATGGTGGACCCGGTGCAGGTGCTCATCCACAGCGACGCCGTCACCAGGAACAGCAGCCCCGCGGCGGCGAAACCGACTCCCGTGCGCACGGCATCGCGCACACCCCGGTCGTCGTCATACCCGATGCCCGACCGATGCTCGTGGCCCGACAGGTCCGTCATGGGATCGTGACTTCCCTGTGATCTGCGCTGGTAAACGTCGGCAGCCGACACTGTCACCGTCGGTGCTTACGATCCGGGGGTGACGCGGACTCGGTGGCGCTTGGCGGGCGCCCTCGGCATCGCCGCCGGGATGGGAGCGGCGCTCTGCGGGGTAGCGCCGTGGTGGTGTGTGGCCATCGCGGTCGCCACGCCGCTCGTGCCGCGGTTCCTCACAGCCATCGTCGTGGGCGCGGCCACGCCGGGAGCCCGCGAGACCGACGCCCGAGACGAGATGTCGGGCACCGAGTTCGAGGATTACGTGGCCCGGATCGCTCGCTCGGCCGGCGTGCCGGTGATCATGACGCCGTTGTCGGGTGACTGGGGCGTCGACCTGATCCTCGGGCACCGGCCCGACCGACTGGCCGTGCAGTGCAAACGGCAGTCACGCCCGGTCGGCACCAGCGCCGTCCAGGAGGTCGTCGCCGGTGCGCCCATGCAGGACTGCACCCGCACCATGGTCGTCACCAACCATCAATTCACCCCAGCGGCGCGCAAACTCGCCGAACGCCACGGATGTGAACTCGTCGGTGGCGACGAGCTGCCGCGGCTGCGCTCGACGATCCGCCGACTCACCCGACCGATCGAACCGACATCGACCTGAGCACCGCGCGCACCGCGTCGACCGCGGCGTCGATCTCCGCGCGCGACACCGTCAGCGCGGGCCGGAACCGGACGCTGTCGGGACCGCAGCCGAGCATGATCACCCCGGCGTCCCAGAGCCGCGCCACCAGCGTGTCGCGCTGCTCTGCACTCGGAAGGCTGAATGCACACATCAGACCGCGGCCGCGCACGTCCCGAACCAACGCGGGGAACGCGGCGGCCACCTCGTCGAGGCGCTCGAGCAGATAGCGGCCGTTGTCCGCGGCGCAGTCGAAGAGCCCGTCGGCCTCGATGACCTCCAGGACGCGGCGCGACCGCACCATGTCCACGAGATTGCCACCCCACGTCGAGTTGATCCGCGAGCTCACGGCGAAGACGTTGTCGCCGACCTCGTCGACCCGGCCACCGGCCATCACGCCGCACACCTGCGTCTTCTTGCCGAACGCCACCACGTCGGGCTGCACGCCCAATTGCTGGTAGGCCCAAGCTGTTCCGGTGATCCCGCAGCCGGTCTGCACCTCGTCGAAGATCAGCAGCGCGTCGAACTCGTCGCACAGCTCACGCATCGCGGCGAAGAACTGCGGCCGGATGTGACGGTCGCCGCCCTCACCCTGGATCGGCTCGGCTATGAAGCAGGCGATGTCGTGCGGTGCGGCCTCGAACGCGGCACGTGCCTGCCTCAGCGACTCGGCTTCCAGCGCCTCGATACTGGCTCCCGACCGGAGATACGGCGCGTCGATGCGCGGCCAGTCGAATTTCGGGAAGCGCGCGACTTTGTTGGGGTCGGTGTTGGTCAACGACATCGTGTACCCGCTACGGCCGTGGAACGCGCCGCGCAGGTGCAGCACCTTCGTTCCCAACTCCGGATCGCGACCGTGCGCCTCGTTGTGCCGACTCTTCCAGTCGAAGGCCACCTTGAGTGCGTTCTCGACGGCCAGTGCCCCGCCGTCGACGAAGAACAGGTGCGGCAGCGCCGGGTCGCCGAGGACACGGGCGAATGTCTCCACGAAGCGTGCCATCGGCACGCTGTACACATCGGAATTGCTGGGCTTGTTCAGCGCGGCCGCGGTCAGCTCCGCGCGGAACTGCTCGTCATCGGCGAGTGCCGGATGGTTCATGCCCAGTGCCGACGATGCGAAGAACGTGAACATGTCGAGATAGCCCCGGCCCGATCGCGCGTCGATGAGATACGACCCACGCGAGCGCTCCACGTCGAGCACGAGATCCAACCCGTCGGCCAGGATGCTGCGGGCCAGAACCGGGCGCACGTCCTCGGGAGTGATGTCGGAAGTGATCCGGGATGCGACAGCAGGCGCCGCCAGAACGTCGGTCATGGGCCGACTATAGCGCAAATATTCCGTTAAGAATGCCCTAAAGGTACAAAGTTTCCCGTCAGGGGTGTTTACACGCTACTCTTTTCCGGGTCCAGCGCTTCTTCGGCGGCTCGCCGGCGCAGATCGATCGTCCCGCCGAGCTGGCGCGCCAACGCGGGATGCCGCTGCACCACCGGCGCGATGACATGGCGGGGAATCGAGAGCACGGTCGTTTCGACCACGGCGACCGCGCCGGTCAGCACGCGCTGGCGGGTCAGCGCCGTGGCCCCGACGAAGTCACCCGGTTGCACCTGGCCGATCGGAATGTGCGCGCCGTCTCGGGCGGTCGCCGTCAACTGCAGCTCACCGTCGAGCACGAAGGCAATGGCGTCGGGAACCGACCCCGGGGCTTGCACGATCTCACCCTCGGCGTACGAGAGCAGCCGGCCCGCCTCGACGAGTGAGGCCGTCGTCTCTTCGTCGAGCCCCAGCCGCGACCCGATCCGCATGGCCTGCGCACTCAGGTCCGGAGCCACGTCGTCCTGCGGCTCCACGCCGTCGAGGCGCACTCCGGCTCGCCGAGCCGCATACCAGACTCGATGCAGCAGAACATTTCTGGTTGCGGACTCATCAGCAGGACCGATGACGGGCACCGACACCCGGTACTCCCCCGCGCCGAGTGCGCTCACCCGGGACGGCAGGTCCGCCATCTTCGACGGCAGCGCGTCGGCGACGGCGCGCAGCATCTCCACGACGGTGGCAGGTCGGTCGCCCGGACTGAAGGTCAGGGTCGCCGTTGCCTGGAAGGCGGCGCCGGTCACGCGGCTGAGGTTGGTGAAGGACCCGGTCGCCAGCGACGCATTCGGCACGATCGTGATGCCGTTGCCGGTGTCGATGTGTACCGAACGCCAGTTCACCTCGAGGACGCGGCCGCGGGCCGCCGACGTGTCGAGCCAGTCACCGATGCGGAAAGGCTGTTCGAACAACAGGAACAAGCCCGCGATCACGGGACCCACTGCCGACTGCACGGCCAAGCCGATGACGATCGAGGTGACACCGACCGCGGCGAACAGGCCCCCGACATCGGTGCCCCAGACCCAGGAGAACAGCAGTCCCAGACCGATCACGATCACGACGAGTCGACCGAGGTCGATGAAGATCGTCGGCAACCGCTCGCGCCAGCTGCCCGGCCGCGCTTCGCCGAACAGTGCGGCGTTGGCGCCGGAGAGCGCGAACAAGATGAGGAGGAAGCCGAAGACGGTCGCGGCGATGCGGGGCCACGTGGCCTCGACATCGGAATCGTTGACCTGGTCGATGAGGATGTACAGCGCCAGCGCAGGCAGGACCGCATTGCGCAGCAGCAGCACCGGCCGGGCGTAGCTGCTGCCCCGCCGCGCCAGCCACTGGTACAGCTCGGTGAGAATCAGCAACGCGACCGGCAGTGCCACCACGACCGACACCGTCGGCCAGAACCACGGTTGCGCTGTCAGCACGTTCACGACGACCTCGCCGGGATGCGCAGCGACCAGACCGGCTCGTCCCCGCCAGGTCCGATCACCGTGCCCTCTTCGGTGAAGTTGTACAGCGCCGTCAGATTGGCGTGCACGCGGTCGCTGACGAAGATCCCCGGACGATCGGTCGCCGCGTGCACGCGGTGCGCCAGATCGACCGCCTCACCCCACAGGTCATAGATCCTGGTGCGCTGCCCGATCAGACCGCTCGACACCTGCCCGCTGTCGATGCCGATGCGCAGGGCCAACTCCGCGTCGTGCTGATCATTGAAGACGTTGACCACGTCGACGAGGTCGACGGCGAAAGCCGCTGTGCGGCTGGCGTGGTCGACGCGTGGGACGACCAGTCCGCAGGTGGCCAGGAACCCGTTGTGCAGGTTGCGCACCCGTTCGATGCCATGACGTTCAGCCGCGGCGTCGAACGCCTCGATGAGGCCGTTGAGGGTGCGCACGGATTCCTCTGCCGACAGGGCGCGGGCGAAGTCCTGGAAGTGCAGCAACTCGGCGTAGACCACCGAGACGTCGCGGTGGTCGCCTCCGATGGCCTGCTCGCCCTGGCGGAACCGCTGCGCGACGGTTTCGGGCATCAACGTGGCCAGGAGTTCGTCGATCTCGCGCCGCTGGGCCTCGATGAGCTCCTGCTTGGTGCGCAAGCTCTCCGACATGTCGTTGAATTCGGCTGCCAGATCGCCGAATTCGTCCTTGGTCGTGACCGGGACACTGACCCCGACCTCACCGCCGCGGACTCTGCGCACCGCATCGGCGATGCGCGCGACAGGACGGGTCAGCATCCGGCTCAGAAGCAGGGCGAGAACGCAGACGACGAGGACGATCGTCGCGGTCGACAGGGCGATGTCGCGCGCGAACTTGTTGACCGGGGCCAATGCCTCGTTCTCGTCGATCTTGGCGACCAGCACCCAGTCCAGGCCCGGGATGTCCAGCGGCATGTACGACACCAGGGACGGCGGACCGATGTAGTCGTTGTCGGTCACCGTTCCCGACTCACCTTCGAGCGCCCGATTGACCGCGACGGTGTCGACGGGCTGCAGCAGCGTGCTGCCTTGGACGGCGACCTCGCGTTCGGCCACATCGGTGGGCGTGCCGTTGTCGACGACCTCGCCGACGAAGGCCTGGGGATCAGTGAGCAGCCGCCGGGACACCGACCGCATCACCCGGTCAGGCCCCGCGAGGTAGGTCTCGCCGGTGGCGCCCAGGCCGTCGGCCTCCCAGCCGCGGTTGCCGGTCATCACGTTGTTGATGCCGTCGATCGACAGCTGCAGGGCGAGCACGCCCTGGATGGCGCCGCCGTCACCGATGGGCGAAAGCACCCACAGCGTCGGCTTGTCGTAGGCGGGCGGGTAGCGCTCGAAGTCGGTGATGAACGTCTGGTCCACCGAGGTCGCCTGCAGCGCCTTGCGGTAGCTATCGGCCAGCAGGGACGCCTTGTAGGGCCCGGTGAACAGGTTGGTGCCGAGGTCAGCACCCTTGTAGGCGGTGTAGACGACGTTGCCCGAGGTGTCGATCAGCAGGGAATCCTCGAACGAGAACCGCGTGGTGAGGTCGGTGAAGAAGCTCTGATACCGATCGTTGGTCGCCGACCAGCCGTTCGGCGGTCCCGCGGGCCGTATGGTCAGCGCCTTGTCGAAGTCGCCACCGGCCGCGACGGTGTACGCGTTCTGCAGGGCCACGGCCGCGTTGCTCGTGGGCAGGAACAGCGTCGGGTCCGTCGGTTGTCCGCTGCGCTCGGTCAGGGCCGGGGCGAACACGGTGTCGTAGTAGCGGCGCACGGCGTCGCGCTGCTCAGGCGAGGGAGGCGTCGCGTCGAGCTCGCGGTAGGCCGCGGCGAACTCGCGGGTGGCGTTGACCGTCGTCGCGCCGTGCGTGACGATCGAGGCGGCATCGCTGACGGTGCGGAAGTACTGCGTGATCTCGCGCGCCCGGGACTCCCGTAGCTGGGTCATGTTGGTGAACTCGGCATTGCGCAGCGAGTCGGTGCCGGAGACGTAGCCGATGGAACCGGTGACCAACACCGACAGCACGCTGACGAGCAGCAGCGCGATCAACACTTTGGATTGAACGCCGAGCGCCACTCGTCCGGTACGCCTTCTGAGCAGGCTCATCCGGTCGCCCCTCCCTCCGTCAGGTGGCTACTGTGGCACGAGGCAAACACCGCAGCCCGGATCGTTACCGAACCGAGCTGGACCGGAAGGTGGCCGTGGTCGGCAGGTCTTCCGCAGAACCCGACCAAGCGATCTTGAATATTTCGATAAAGACCGCGTAAAACAGGAACTACTCCGGTACGGAGCGTCTGTCGCTGTAAAATTTATGTAAGATGATCGTGCTGCGGGTTTTGACGTCGGCCGCGGTGCGGATGCGTTGCAGCAAGCTCTCCAGCGCCCGAGCCGACTTCACGTGGACCAGCAGCACGTAGTTGTCGTCACCGGCCACCGAATAGCACGCCTCGATCTCGGAGATGTGTTCCAGTCGGGCGGGGGCGTCATCGGGTTGCGACGGGTCGAGAGGGGTGATGGCGACGAACGCCGACAACATGTTGCCGACTGCCTCGGGATTGATCCGGGCGGTGTATCCGGTGACCACTCCGCGCGATTCGAGCCGGCGCACCCGCGACTGCACCGCTGACACCGACAGCCCTGCGGTCGCCGCGAGATGCGCCAGGGTGGCGCGCCCGTCGGCGACGAGTTCGCGGACCAGCACACGGTCGATCTCGTCGAGCGGCTGGCATTCGTCGGGCCCGGTCATGGCCGCACTGTATCGGAGGACCCGTGCCTGACGTCCAAACCTGGCAATTGCGCGCGCAATTCGCCGCTGGACTCTCCGCCATGTACGGCGCCGAGGTGCCCGCGTACCACACCCTCGTGGAGGTCAGCTCCGAAGTGAACAGGGCTGTCGCCGCCGACGACGAGGACGCGGCGCGCCTGGGCTCGCTCGACCGCGTCACCGCCGAACGCCACGGCGCGATCCGCGTCGGCAACGCGGTCGAACTGGCGCAGGTCGCCGACCTCTTCGCTGCCTTCGGCATGTTTCCCGTCGGCTACTACGACCTCCGTGAAGCGGCGTCCCCGGTGCCCGTGGTGTCGACGGCGTTCCGCCCGATCGAGCCGGAAGAGCTCGCCCGCAATCCCTTTCGGGTGTTCACCTCGATGCTCGCGGTCGCTGACCGGCACTTCTTCTCCGACGACCTCGCGCGCCGGGTGGCCCGCTTCCTCGATGCTCGGCAGCTCTTCGACCCGGCCCTGATCGCGACCGCTTGCCGCATCGCAGCCCACGGCGCCTGCCCGCAGGACGACGCACGCGACTTCGTCGCCGCCGCCGTCTCGGCGTTCGCACTGTCGCGCGACCCCATCGATCGCGGCTGGCACGACGAACTGTCGACGGTGTCCGCGGTGGCCGCCGACATCGCCGGGGTGCGGTCCACGCACATCAATCACCTGACGCCCCGGGTGCTCGACATCGACGCGCTGCAGCAGCGGATGACCGCGCGCGGCATCACGATGATCGATCACATCCAGGGCCCACCCCGCACCGACGGCCCGCGGGTCCTGCTGCGCCAGACCTCGTTCCGGGCGCTGGCCGAGCCGCGCCGGTTCCGCGAGCCGGGCGGCTCGGTTGTGGACGGAACCCTGCGGGTGCGCTTCGGCGAGGTCGAACAGCGGGGCGTGGCGCTGACCCCGCTCGGCCGCGAACGGTACGACGCGGCCATGGCCTCACCGGACCCCGCGACGCAGTGGGGCCGGTACTTCCCCGCCACGGACGCCGAACTCGCCGCGTCCGGGTTGGCGTACTACCACGGGGGCGATCCGACCCGTCCCGTCGTCTACGAAGACTTCCTGCCGGCCTCGGCGGCCGGCATCTTTCGCTCCAATCTCGACGGCGATCCAACCGCCGCCGAGGGGCACGATTCGGCCTCCGCCGAGGGCGGCGCCGACCACACCGACTACAGCCGCGACTGGATGGCCGCCGCGATCGGCCACCACATCCACGACCCCTACCACCTCTACGAGAAAGTCGCCTCTTCATGACCTCCACCGTGACGTCCACGTCCCTGCCGACCTCCGATGACCTGCGCGCCCGGGTGCAGGAGGCGCTGGCCGAGGTGAGCGCCCGAGTGTCTCTCGGCGCACCGAACGCCGGCGGCATCACCGCCAGTTCCCCGGTCAACGGCGACGTGCTGTTCACCGTCGCTGAGTCCTCCGCGGCCGAGGTCGACGCGGCCATCGCCGCGGCCGCCGACGCGTTCCGCAGCTGGCGCACGACGCCGGCCCCTGTGCGCGGAGCCCTGGTGGCCCGGCTCGGCCAGCTCCTGGTCGAGCACAAGGACGCGCTGGCCACGCTCGTGACGATCGAGGCGGGCAAGATCACCTCCGAGGCGCTGGGCGAGGTCCAGGAGATGATCGACATCTGCGAGTTCGCCGTCGGCCTCTCCCGCCAGCTGTACGGCAAGACCATCGCCTCCGAGCGGCCAGGGCACCGGCTAATGGAGACCTGGCATCCCCTCGGCGTGGTCGGCGTGATCACGGCGTTCAACTTCCCCGTCGCAGTGTGGGCGTGGAACACCGCGGTGGCGCTCGTGTGCGGTGACACCGTGGTGTGGAAGCCGTCCGAGCTGACCCCGCTGACCGCGATCGCCTGCCACGCGCTGCTGGCCCGCGCGTGCGCCGATGTCGGCGCACCCGCCGGCGTCTCCCAGCTGGTGCAGGGCAGCCGCGAAGTCGGCGAGCAGCTGGTCGACGATCCGCGTGTCGCACTGCTGTCGGCGACCGGCTCGGTGCGCATGGGCCGCGAGATCGGACCGCGGGTGGCGCAGCGCTTCGGCAAGGCGCTGCTCGAGCTGGGCGGAAACAACGCCGCCGTCGTGACGCCGTCGGCCGACCTGGATCTGGCGGTGCGCGGCATCGTGTTCTCCGCCGCAGGGACAGCCGGTCAGCGCTGCACGACACTGCGCCGGCTGATCGTGCACTCGTCGATCGCCGACGAGCTGGTGGGCAGAATCGTCGCGGCCTACGAGCAGCTGCCGGTGGGCGACCCCGCAGACGAGGGCACGCTGGTCGGCCCGCTTATCCACGAGCGGTCCTACCGCGACATGGTCGGCGCGCTGCAGCAGGCCCGGACCGAGGGCGGCGAGGTGATCGGCGGCGATCGCGTGGATGTCGGGGACGAGGGCGCGTTCTACGTCCGGCCCGCCGTGGTGCGGATGCCCGCACAGAGCGAGGTGGTGCACCACGAGACCTTCGCACCGATCCTCTACGTGCTCACCTACGATACGCTCGACGAGGCGATTGCCTTGAACAATGCTGTCCCGCAGGGTCTTTCGTCGGCCATCTTCACTCTCGACGTTCGCGAGGCCGAGCGGTTCCTGGCCGCCGACGGGTCGGACTGCGGCATCGCCAACGTCAACATCGGTACCTCGGGCGCGGAGATCGGCGGCGCGTTCGGCGGCGAGAAGGAAACCGGCGGCGGCCGCGAGTCCGGCTCCGATGCGTGGAAGGCGTACATGCGCCGGGCCACCAACACGGTGAACTACTCCTCGGAGCTCCCGCTTGCCCAGGGCGTCCACTTCGGCTGATCGGCACCCTGCGCCGCGAGCGAGCGCGTTTGTACGCCGACACGCCGCGTCGGGCGTACATTCTGCGCGCGCTCGCGGTCGAGAATCGGGGGTATGGAACTTGACGGCAAGGTCGCGATCGTCACCGGCGCGGCGTCGGGCATCGGCGCGGCGCTCGCGACCGGACTCGCCGCCCGCGGCGTGCGCGTGGTCATCGGCGACCTCGACGAGGCGGGCGCGCACGCCTGCGCGGAGGCGATCCGTTCACAGGGCGGGCAGGCCATCGGATTGAGAGCCGACGCCGCCGACGTCGTCGACATCGAGGGCATGATCACGCTGGCGAGCCGGGAATTCGACCCCGTCGACATCTACATCGCGAACGCCGGCATCATCGGCCGACCCGGCCTCGGCACCGAGGACGACTGGGACACGATCCTCGACGTCAACCTGCGCGCGCACATTCGGGCTGCGAGATTGCTTGTGCCGCACTGGCAGTCGAAGGGTTCGGGCTACTTCGTCTCGGTCGCCTCGGCGGCCGGGCTGTTGACCCAACTCGGGGCGGCCGGGTACGCGGTGAGCAAGCACGCCGTCGTCGGATTCGCCGAGTGGCTCGCGATCAGTTACGGCGACGACGGCATCGGAGTCAGCTGCGTGTGCCCACTCGGCGTGGAAACGCCCCTGCTGCAGGCAGTTCGGAGCACCGACGATCCCGACGCCCGACTCGGCGCATCGTCGATCGAACAGTCCGCGGCGGTGCTGAGCGCCGACGACGTGGCCGCCGCGACCATCGAAGCGATTCTCGCCGACCGCTTCCTGGTGCTCCCACACGCCGAACTGCTGGAGATGTACCGGCACAAGGGCGGTGACTACGACCGGTGGATCTCGGGCATGCGGCGCTACCAGCGCGCACTGCGTGCACAGAGCCAGACGTAAGAATCCCGTCATCACCGACCGGTACTGCCGGTAGCGCCGACCGCCGCAATCCCGGTCCCCGGCTCGGACGCCCACCCGGGATCGACTCACAGCAAATCCTCGGTTGGTCGTCAGACGAGCTAGTGAGTCCTGTCCGCCGCACCCGCTAACGAATCCGCGGGCCGTGCTCCACGCCAGGTGGTGATCGGTCATCCCGCACTGCAACCACCGGCGGCACCACCCGCACCGCGGCCCCACGATGCCGCTCCCCCGGGTCCTTTCATCGCCCCCGATGGCGCCTCGGCCGCGTGTAATCTCCGAACTCTGGACACCCGTTTGGGCTCCGTCAGGAAAGGATCGAGTGTGGACGTTCGAGCGCAATTGTCACAACTCGACGAGACAGCGCGAGAAGCCCTCGCACGTCGCATCAAGACCCGACTCGCGGCCCGCGACGAGGACACCAGCGACCATCACGTCGTGATCGTCGGCGGCGGCGTCGCAGCCCTCACACTCGCTCTCGAACTGCATTCCACGCGCCCCCAAACCCGCATCCTCGTCGTCGAACCCACTCCGCATCCCGTCGCCGAGATCACCCACACCGTGGGCGAATCGACCGTCGAGATCTCGGCGCACTATCTGCGCGACCGGCTCGGGCTGGCCGATCACCTTCAGAACCACCAGATCCGCAAGATGGGTCTGCGGATGTTCTTCAGCCAGGACGGCAACACCGACATCAGCCGCCGGGTCGAGGTCGGCAGCAGCGCCTTCGTTCCGCAGACCACCTATCAGATCGACCGCGGCAGGTTGGAGAACGAGTTGCACCGCCGCTGCGTGGAAGCGGGCATCGACTTCGCGATCGGCCGGGTGCGTGCGGTGGCGCTCGGCGCCGAGTCGGCGCCACACCGGGTCACCATCCAGCGCGACGACGACGTCACCGAGTCGACCGCCCGGTGGGTCGTCGACGCCTCCGGACGCAACCGGCTGCTGCCGCGCGAACTCGACCTCAAACGAGCCAACGGCCACCACTGCAACGCCGCCTGGCTGCGCATCGCCACGGAGATCGACGTCGGGCAGTGGAGCGACGACCCCGACTGGCATGCGCGCCTGTCCGAAGGGCGCCGCGAGTACTCGACGAATCACCTGATGGGCGAAGGCTATTGGGTGTGGCTGATCCGGCTGGCGTCGGGTGCAACCAGCGTCGGCATCGTGGCCGACCCGGCCTTTCACCCCTTCGATGGGTTCAACACACTCGACAAAGCCCTGGTGTGGCTGCGTGAGCACGAACCGCAGTGCGCCGCGGTCCTCGACGAACACGCGGGGCTGATCAAGGACTTCCGGGTCATGAAGCAGTACAGCCACACCGTGGAGCGGGTCTACGACGGACAGTCGCGCTGGTGCCTCACCGGCGACGCGGGCGTCTTCCTCGACCCGCTCTACTCCTCCGGTCTGGATCTCGTGGCCATCGGCAACGGTCTGGTCACCGACATGATCACCCGGGAACTCGATGGAACCGACGTCATCGCCCGTGCGGCGATCGGTGACTCGCTGTTCCGCTCCCTGACCGACATGTGGTGCAACATCTATCGCGACCAGTACGTGCTGATGGGCTCGCCGACGGTGATGTCGGTCAAGGTCATCTGGGACATCGCGTTCTACTGGGGCTTCATCGGATTCCTGTACAGCAATGACCGTTTCACCCAGGTGGCCGACGACCCCGAACTCGTGCCCTATCTGCAGGGTCTCATCGACCTGAGCAACCGGATGCAGCTGTTCTTCCGCGAATGGGCCGCCGTCGAGCACGATCCCTCCCCCGCCCGCTTCGTCGACCTCTACGTTCCGCTGAACTTCATGGCCACCCTGCACCACTCGATGATGGGCACCTCGACCGCAGTCCGCGACCAGTTCGACGCCAACGCTCTGCTGCTCCGCCAGATCGCCGGCCAGGTGATCGACACCGTCATGGCCGACAAGGCATCTCGATTCTCCGATGACGACGTCATGAGCCAGGCCCAGGCGTGGCAGCGCGACGGGCTGCTGCGTGAACTGCGCACCGTCTTCCGGGAGCAGCAAGAGATCGACCCCATCTCCACGGGATGGGTGCTGTGCACCGCGGCCGCCCGATGACCAAAACTGACCAGCACGACCGCGAGGCACTCGCGATCGTCGGCATCGGATGCCGGTTGCCCGGCGGCGTCGCCTCCCCCGGCGATTTCTGGCGACTACTGCTCGACGAAGTCGACGCCACCCGCGAGGTGCCCGAATCTCGCTGGCATGCACCGCGTTTCCACGATCCTGCGCCCGGTAAGGCCGGCAAGATGGTGACGCGCCGGGGTGGCTATCTCGAGGAGATCGACCAGTTCGACGCGGCGTTCTTCGGCATCTCCCCTCGCGAGGCGAACCTCCTCGACCCACAGCAGCGACTGCTGCTGCACGCCACCTGGGAAGCACTGGAGGACGGCGGGATTCCCGCAGACACACTGGCCGGTACCGATGTCGGGGTGTTCATCGGCGGCTTCACGCTGGACTATCAGCTGCTGCAGAACCAGGGCCGCACCAGCCGCTTCCGCTTCAAGCCGCATTCGGCCACCGGGATGATGATGACGATGCTCGCCAATCGCATCTCCCACGCGTTCGATTTCCGCGGTCCGAGCATGGCCGTCGACACCGCGTGCTCGAGCTCACTGGTCGCAGTCCACCTTGCTGCACAAAGCATCTGGAACGGTGACTGCCAGTTGGCGCTCGCCGGCGGCGTCAACATCATCGTGGGCCCCAACACGGCGATCGCCGAATCCAAGAGCGGCTTCCTCAGCAGCGACGGCCGCTGCAAGGCCTTCGACTCATCGGCCGACGGTTACGCCCGCGGCGAGGGTGGCGCGGTCGTCGTCCTCAAACCTCTGCAGCAGGCGATGCGCGACGGTGATCGGATCTACGCCCAGATCCTCGGCACCGCGGTCACCCAGGACGGTCACACCGACGGCATCACGGTGCCCAGCGAAGACGCCCAACGCGTCGCGATCACCACGGCGCTGACGCGCGCCGGCGTCGCACCCACCGACATCGGTTACGTCGAAGCGCACGGCACCGGGACACCGGTCGGTGATCCGGTCGAAACCCGCGCTCTGGCAAGCGCACTCGCCGCCGACCGGACGCCCGAGAATCCCCTGCTCATCGGATCGGTCAAGACGAACATCGGCCACCTCGAAGCCGGCGCCGGCGTCGCGGGACTCATCAAGGCCGCGATGACCGTGCAGCACGGCCAGATTCCCGCCAGCCTGCACCTGAGCACCCCGAGCAGCCCGCTCGCGGACCTGCACCTCGACATACCCCGTACCACGACGTCGTTCCCGGCGGGGCAGCGGCGCATCGCAGGCGTCAACTCGTTCGGATTCGGCGGCACCAACGCCCACGTCGTCATCGCCGAACCCCCGAGCCCCACACCGCAGTCCGACCAACACGCCAGGGGCGAGCACCTAACCCTGCTCCCCGTATCGGCACGCTCCCCGGAAGCGTTGGCAGCGGCGGCCCGTCAGCTGGCCGACCACCTCGAGGACCACCCCGAGATCAGCCTGCCCGACCTCGGCTACACCCTGAGTCGACGCCGCAGCCATCTGAGCCATCGCCGCGCGCTGACTGTCGCCGACGCCGCCGAAGCCCGCGGCCAGCTGGTCGAACTCGCCGAGACCGGAGGCGAATCGGCGATCGGTCGCGCCGGGGCCGAGGCGCCGAAACTGGCCTTCGTCTGCACCGGGATGGGCCCCCAGTGGTGGAAGATGTGCCGCGGCCTGCTCGACACCCATCCGGTGTTCGCCGCCAGCATCGAGCACACCGACCGTGAACTCGGCCGCTACACCGACTGGTCGCTTCTCGAAGAACTGCGCCGCGACGAAGCCGAGTCGCGGATGAGTGAGACCGAGATCGCCCAGCCGGCCAACTTCGCGGTCCAGATCGCCCTGGCAGAGCAGCTCGCCCAGTACGGCATCGTGCCCGACGCGGTGATCGGGCACAGCGCCGGGGAAGTGGCGGCGCACCACCTCGCCGGCCTGCTCACCTTCGAACAGGCCGTCGCTGTGATCTACCACCGCAGCCGCCTCCAGCAGCGCACCACGGGAATGGGGCGCATGCTCGCGGTGGGTCTGAGCGCTGACGCGCTGATGTCGACACTCGATGCCGATGCTGTGGCCGAATTCGGGCGCCGGGTGTCCATCGCCGCGATCAACAGCCCGTTCGCCGTGACCGTCGCCGGCGACGAGGACGTGCTCGCCGACATCGTGCGGCAACTCGACGAGGCCGAGGTCTTCAACCGCTACCTCGCGGTCAAGGTTCCGTACCACACGCACTACATGGATCTCGTGCGCGACGATCTGTTCACCGCGTTCGACGGGCTGTCCTCGGCGCCGGGCCAAATCCCGCTGTACTCGACCGTCACCGGCGAACGGCTCACCGAGTACGCAGCCGGCGCCGCCTACTGGTGGCAGAACACCCGTGCCACCGTGCTTTTCGAAGCCGCCGCACGCCGGATGCTCGACGACGGATACACGCACTTCGTCGAGCTCGGGCCGCATCCCGTGCTGGCTTCGTCGATCCTCGAGATCGCCGGATCGCAGAGCGTCGCAGTGGTGGCGACCCAACGGCGGGGCGACGACGACGCTCGCACTCTGCTGGCCGGCGTGGCGGCGCTGTACAGCCACGGCCACGACATCGATTGGCAGGCATTCCATCCCGGCGGGCTTCTGGTGAGCCTGCCGACCTATCCGTGGCAGTCCAAGCGCTTCTGGCACGAAACGCAGGAGGCGGCCGAAGACCTGCACTACACACCGGTGCACCCGCTGCTCGGCCAACCGGTGACCGGCGCGCATCCCACGTGGGAGGTCGAGCTCAGCGTCGTCTCGCTGCCGTTCCTGGCCGACCATCAGGTCCAGGGCGCCGTCGTGGTGCCCGGCGCCGTGTATCTCGAGATGGCGCTCGCGGCGGCCACCGAGACCTACGGAACTGCCTGCAGCGTCGACGATCTGATGCTGCACCGCGCGCTTCTACTCGACGACAGCTGCGATCCGCTGGTGCGTACCACGCTGAACGAGGACAACGGCAAGATCGAGTTCACCGCCTTCACCGGTATCGGAGACGGCGACTTCGGCTGGATCGTCACCGCGACAGCCGAACTGAACACTCTTCCACCTCTGCCCGCCCACGACCACGCAGCCGAAGACCTCTCCGTCGCAGCGCTGGACTCCGACGAGTTCTACGCTCGCACCACCGCACTCGGATTCGCCTACGGAGAAGCATTCCGACCCGTTCGCCACGTCACCGGCGGAGACGGCTGGGCGCGAGCACGGTTGCGCATCCCCTCCGCCGTAGCCGAAGACATCGACGCGTTCTCGTTCCATCCGGCGTTGCTCGACGGTGCATTGCAGGGCCTGTTCGGAACCTCGACGGTGGCCGACAACGCCACGCAGGCAACGTATCTGCCCACCCGCATCCGGCATTGCGCCGTCTACGGGCGTCCGGAACCCGATATGACGGTGCACGTGAGGGTGGTCGCTGCCACCCGCGAGGAGATCGAGAGCGACCTCATCGTCGTCGATCGCCTCGGGCAGACGTTGGCGGTCCTGCAGGGATTCACGGTGCAGTCGTTGAGCACCTCATCGGCGATGTCGACCGAACGGATCGACCGGTGCCTCTACAGCGTCCAGTGGGATGATTGCGAACCGGCGGGCGAGACCGCCGGAGTACGGCCAGGAACCTGGGTGATCCTCTGCGACACCGTCGGTTTCGGATCGGCTCTGGCCCGTGAGCTGTCCGAACACGGACACCGTGTGGTCGAAGTAGCCCATCAAGCGGTGGCCGCGGTGACCGAGACGGGCACGGGGTACGCCGTCGATCCGCATCGGGGAGAACAGCTTCGTGAGCTCATCGAGCGGATACACCAGGATGAGGGCGGGCTGGGTGCGCTCGTCGATTTCTGGCCGGTCGACATCTACAGCGGGTCCGACCACCGCCTGGGTGTGCACGCCCTTCTCCACGCTGTCAACGCTCTCGCCGGATGCGACGGTGCACCACCACGGGTCCACATCGTCACCGCGAATGCCCAGCCGGCGCTGGGCACCGAAGATCTGGCCGTCGACCAGGCGACGGTGTGGGGTCTGGGCCGCGTGGTCGGACACCAGGAGTTTCCCGAGATGTGGGGCGGCCTCGTCGACATCGACGACGCCGACGATCCCGATCTGGTCGCCGCCCGCCTCTACCCACATCTGCTCGACGAGGACGCCGAGGACCAGATCGCGCTGCGCGGCGAGCGCACTCTCGCGCCGCGCCTGCTCCCGTGTCGCGAACTGACCAGGCCCTTCCCCACGAAGCTCCACGGCACCGCGACCTATGTGGTCACCGGCGGCACGGGCGCTCTCGGGCGCAGTGTGGCTCTGTATCTCGCCGAGCGGGGGGCGCGACACATCACGCTGATCAGCCGGCGCGAGCTCCCACCGCGCGCCAGCTGGGCGCATCTCGACCCGGGGGACGCACGGCACGCGACCGTGGAGGCGATCCGACGCGTCGAACGTCTCGGCGCCCAGGTACGTTGCGTCGCCGTCGATATCACCGACGCCGAGAGTGTGGAGCGGTGGCGCGACGAGCATGAGCGTGCCGGCGGACCACCGATCCGCGGCATCGTGCACGCCGCCGGGTCGGTCGACGACCGCCTCCTGGTCAGCATGACCGACGAGGACTTCGCCACCGTCATGGCACCGAAGGTCGTCGGAACACGATTGCTGCACAACGCGTTCGAGAAAGAGGATCTCGACTTCTTCGTGATGTTCGGATCGGCCGGTTCGGTGATTGCCTCGCCGGGGCAGGCCAACTACGCCGCCGCGAATGCGTTCCTCGACGCCTTCGCCCACTACCGACGGGCCCGAGGACTACCCGCACTGACCATCGGCTGGGGGCCATGGTCGGTCGGGATGGTCGAGGAGCTCAAGCTCGAGAAGATCTACGCCAACAGGGGTATCGAGCTGATCACCCCGCGTGCGGGAGTTCGGATTCTGGACCGGCTCGTGTCGCAGAAGGTGGCCCACGTCGTCGCGATCACCGCGGACTGGAACCGCGCCCGTCAGGGATTCGGCGCACGCCTGCCTGCCATCTACCGTGACCTGGAGTCCGGCCTCGACGGCCCCGCCGACGCAGGGGCGGCGTCGCTGATCGACATGCTTTCCGCACTGCCCGACGCTGACCGGCTCCCCGTCGTCTCCGAGCACGTGCGCAGCATCGTCGCCGCGGTGTTCGACTGCGCGACAGACGATGTCGAGACCGACACCATGCTCGACGATCTCGGGTTGGACTCGATGATGGCGATGGAGTTCCGCGTTCGCATCAACACGATGTTCTCGATCGACCTCCCGGTGCTCGAGATCCTGCGCGGAGTCACCGTGAATTCGCTCGCCGCAAGGATCCTCGACGAACTCCGGCAGATCCATGCCGACAGTGTCGATTCCGGCGTCGATCCCGGCGTCGATCCGGGCCTGGACGCCGAACCGGGCGCCCCGTCCTCTGAGGCGCCGGCCGCCGACGATCTCGATCACCTCATCGCCACGCTGTCCGATGACGAGCTGCGCGCGCTGCTGGCCGACCTTCAAGACGGCATCGAGGGAAGTGCGGACGCGTAATGACCGCAGCGGAACTCGCGCCCGCCGTCCACATCCGAGGACTGCGAAAGTCTTACGGTCGGTTACAGGCCGTCTGCGACCTCGACCTCGACGTCGCCTACGGCGAGGTGGTCGCTATTCTCGGACCCAACGGTGCGGGCAAGTCGACGACCATCGAGATCCTCGAGGGCCACCGCAGGCGAGACGCCGGCGAGGTTCGGGTGCTGGGCGAAGACCCCGGGACCGCCGATCGGGACTGGCGTTCGCGCATAGGCATCGTGCTGCAGGACGCCAGCGACTTCGGCACCCTGACCGTGGCGGAGACCCTGCGAATGTTCGGGCAGTGCTACGGCGGCGCCCGTGCCCCCGGGGACGTGCTGGAGCTGGTCGGCCTGACCGGTAAGCAGGACGCGCGGGTACGGACACTCTCGGGAGGCCAACGGCGCCGACTCGACGTGGCACTTGGCATCATCGCGAGCCCGGAGTTGCTGTTCATGGACGAGCCGACCACGGGCTTCGATCCCGAGGCGCGTCGCCAATTCTGGGATCTGATCAGACTTCTCGCCGCCGACGGCACCACGATCGTGCTCACCACGCACTACCTCGAGGAGGCCGCCGCACTCGCCGACCGGGTCGCCGTCATCGCCGGCGGACGCCTGGTGGCCGTGGACACTCCGCATCGGCTGACCGCGGCGGCGCATGCGACCGCAACCGTGCGATGGATCGACCGCGGTGAGGAACGCATCGTGCACACTGATCGGCCCACCGAATTCATCAGGCAGCAGGCCGCCGCCGGCGGTGAACTGACCGCGCTGACGGTCACGCGGCCCGGTTTGGAAGACGCCTATCTGCAATTGATCGAGTCGACGTGATGACAGCGTCGTCCCAGTCGTCGAGAGCGCGACACAGCTCGCGATCCACCGCGGCACTGCCGTCGCCGCTGCGCATCGGGATGTCCCGGGTGATCCCGGAACTGAAGATGTTCTATCGCCGCCCCGAACAGCTGGTGCTGACCTTCTCGATGCCCGCGATCATCTGCCTGCTGCTGGGGTCGATCTTCTCCGAGAAGATCGCGGGCACTGGCACATCGACGAGCGCGGTGATCGCCGCCAGCATGTTGGCCTACGGAATTCTGTCCACCTCGTTCATCAACCTCGGTATCAGCGTCGCCGCCGACCGGGAAACCGGGGCGCTGCGCCGCCTGCGCGGCACCCCCGCGACCGCGACGTCCTACTTCGTCGGCAAGATCGCGCTCGTCGCGATCGCGAGCATCGCCGAAGCCGTCCTCCTGCTGGTGGTCGGGCTGTTCGCCTTCGGGCTACGCCTGCCGTCGGGGGTCGGCGAATGGTTCACCCTGGCGTGGGTGTTCGCGCTGGGGATCACGAGCTGCTCGCTGCTGGGCATTCTGATCAGCAACCTCGCCAACAACGCCGTCTCGGCCGCTGTGCTGACCAACGGTCCCGCCGTCAGTCTGCAGTTCATCTCGGGCACCTACGTCCCGGTGATGGTGCTACCCGGGTGGATGCTCGTGATCGGCTCGCTCTTCCCGGTCAAGTGGATGGCGCAGGGATTCCGATCGGTCCTCCTACCGCCGGAGATGGAAGCGTTCGAACCGGCAGGTAGCTGGGAGCACGAGCGCATTTTCTTGGTGCTCGCGGCCTGGACCGTCATCGGACTCCTGGCCTGCCTGAAGGTGTTCCGCTGGACGGAGAAGCGCTGACATGCCGCCGCTGCTGACCATCACCTACCAGTTCTTCCTGCAGATCGTCGTGATCCTGGCGACCTATCGGCTGCTGTGGCCGCTGTTTCGCCGTCTGGGCCAGGTGCAGGTGGTCGCGATCATGGTCGCCGGGTTCGTGCTCGGCCCGTCGGTCCTGGGCGCGATCTGGCCGCAGGCACAGCACTGGCTGTTCCCGACAAAACTGACCATCGGTGCAGAAACCATCACGCACCCCAATCTGATCGCGATCTACGTCGTCGGCCAGCTCGGGCTTGTGCTGTACATGTTCCTGGTCGGGTCGTCGTTCAACCTCGGCATTCTCGGCACCCACAGCCGGCAGGCGGGCGCCACGTCGGCTGCCGGGATCGGTGTCCCCCTGGTCCTCGGCGGCCTCGTGGGGTGGTGGATGGTCGACTCCGGCGGCTACTTCACCGACAAGGTCGAGCACTGGCAGGGCGGGCTGTTCGTCGCCGCGGCCGTCGCCATCACCGCGTTCCCGATGCTGGCGTGGATCGTCTACGACTCCGGGTTGCTCAACACACGGCTGGGCACCATGTCGCTGTCCTGCGCCGCCGTGGACGACGCCTGCTCATGGGTTCTGCTGGCGACGGTGGTGGCCACCGCCAAAGGCAGCGTGCTCGGTGCCGTCATCGCCGTCGGCGGCGGTGCGTTCTACTTGCTGTTCATGATCTACCTCGGGCGTCCCTTGCTCGCACGCCTCGAGACGTGGACGCCGCGCCGCGACTCCGAACACACCGGCGGCCTGCCGATCGCGAAGCTCTCCATCGTGCTGCTCGTGCTGCTGACCGCGAGCTGGTTCACCGATATGGTCGGAATCTATTCGGTGTTCGGCGCTTTCGTCGCCGGGCTGATGATGCCCCGCGGCGAGCTGCTCGACACGATCCGGGAACGCTTCGAACCGCTGACCGCCTACCTGCTGCTGCCCGCGTTCTTCATCTACTCGGGCCTGAACACTCAGCTCAGCCTGATCCTGGACAGCTCCACGCTGGTGATGGCGGCCGTCGTACTGGTCGTCTCGTTCGCCGCGAAGTTCGGGGCCATCGGGCTGGCCGCACGGTGGCAGGGCATGAGCTGGTACGAGGCCGGCTCGATGGGGGCACTGGCCAACGCCCGAGGTCTGATGGAGCTCATCCTGCTCAACATCGGCCTTGAAGCCGGGCTGATCTCGGGCAAGCTGTACACGATCCTCGCAGTGATGACGATCATCACGACGTTCGTCGCGACACCACTGCAGCGGCTGTTCGCGCGGCGGTTGGAACGCACCGGCGCCCGTTTCGGGCCGAGCGGAGTGCAACCGCTCGAGGAAGCCACGTCGCCGTCCTGAGCGGTGACGTTCCGTCAGCATCAGCCGATGGACCCGTCAGTCTTTCGTTGCAGAGACCGTCGAGTCGTGGGCTTCGTGTCGGGAGAGGTGCCCGCGACGGTCCGTCCCCCGGAGGCTGTGCAGACGTGGTATTCGCGTCTCTGTCATGCCTTCTCGCTTGCTCTCCTGCGAAACACCGCGATCACGCCGGGAGGAATTCTCCTCAGCGACAGTCGATTCCGGCGCCGGGCTGACCGAGCGGATGTCGTCAGCTGAACTCACGTCGTCTCCGGGTGATGCTGGTTCGGCGTCGGTGACGTGCTCGACGGTGCGGTCGATCCATCGTGGCCGCGGCACCCTGGTTGGGGTCTCCGATCTGGCGACCTGAAGGGAATTGACAAGCGTTTTGATAACGTTCCGCACCGGCTGCGGCCGCCGGGCTGGCGACGGTGACGACTCCTCACCTGCGCCGACGGCAGCGGTTTCGTCGACCAGCGGCAGCGGCGGAAGCGGCGGGAGCCAGAAGTTCCACTCATCCCTGCCCAGTTGAACGAGGGCGTCCCAGCTGTCGCGCGCCACGTTCCTGAGGCCCTCGCCGAAGGGCAGCGGCCCCCACAGCCAGTTGGCCGAATTGACCACGAGACTTTCGACGATGCGCTCGCCGAAGTTGTAGAAGATCATGATCTGCGGCGCGAGCCAACCGACCCAGGGCACCCAGCCGACAACGTAGGTCCCCAGCTCGAAGCCGTAACGGACCCATGGCTCGATGGCATGGTAGGTGTTGATGATGGCGTCTTCGAACCCGAAGGCAGACACCACCGGTGGGGGCGGTGCGGGCGACGGGGGCGACGGCGCCGATCGGCTCGCCGCCGGGGCGCCGAGCCCGTACCCGGAGTTCGGAGCGGGGACGGCCGGCCGGAACATGATCTCGTCGAGTTGAAGCCGTTCCGCCAGAGGGACGTACGCGGCGCGGAGGCTGGGCGGGGACACCGACCGCGAGGATGCGGCCGGCGGCGAGGTGATCGTGGACGTACCGGCGATGGCAACCGCTGCGCCGACCGCTGTCAATGTCTTCACGGCACCGACCACCAGCGCCCGGGAGGGAATCATGTTGTTGGTCTTCATTCGAACCCCCTTGACCAAGGAGCCGGAACTGCGCTGGCGCAGGAGCACAGTCTAATTCCGCGACGGGATCTGCGAGGGCGATTCGCGCCGTCAATCAACGATCATCAGGCGTAGCCGGGTATCCGAAGTCGTTCCGCGCAGGAGCTGTCAGGCATCCGCAACCAGCGAGAGTATCGCTCAGCGAGCCGGGGATGCCTCCCGGTGGATGAGCATCCGCCAATGGACCTGGATGACTGCGAAAAGGAACGCGGTGCTGATCCCGAACAACAGGCCACCGTTCACGGCTTCGAGCGCACTGAGCATCTGCCAACGCGACGCCAGCGGCACAGCTGATGTCTCCGACGTCGTCATCGCTGCCAGCGAATATGCGGACGCGTCGGCAAAAGAATCGAAGATGCCGAGCCACCGATAGGCAGCGGCCCACATGACACCCTCGACTCCGTGCAGGGCAGCCAGAAGCACAGCGATCGTCCCGATCCGGAAGATCACAACGGGAATCACCCGTCGCCGAACCGGCGACACTGCCCCCGAGAGCTCCTCGGTCACTCGTCTTTCGAGTTTGAGTGCCATGACGACGACCGCCGTCGTGTGAATCGCAATCGTCGTCACGATGAGTGACAACCCCAGGCTCCAGCTCGCCACGTCCACGTGTCACCCCTACCAACTTCGACCGGATCCACCGATGCACTCAAAAAAGAATCCTGCAACTCAATATGCTTGATCGCGAACGGGTATTCGTTCCGCGCCGACAAAGACCAGGTGCCGCCACAGCGAGACGGGCACTGAATGACAGTGACTTCAAGGGGGTTGTCATGGGTGGATTCGGCATCGCGGGCCTGTGGATACTGCTGGCGGGTTCACTGCTCGCCTCGGTCCTGATCGCGGGCGGCGCCGTCCTGCTGGCTCATCGCATTCTTCCCAGAACCGTTGCTAACGGGCATAATTCGGCGCTCTCATCCTTCCTGACGTGTGTCAGTTTGGTCTACGGCGCCCTGCTGGGCTTCACGATCGTCGTTGCGTGGGAGCAGTTCTCATCCGCAGAAACCAACGTTTCCAACGAAGCGTCCACGATAGTGACCATGTACCGGCAGACGGTCGGCATGCCGATGCCGGAGCAGGGGCAGATGCGAATACTCCTCCGCAAGTATGCCCACGCTGTCGAAGGTCCTGAATGGGAGAACGCCCTCAGAGCGGGCACCGGAACCGAGACTGCGCGCGATGCACTCAACGAGATGTACACGGTGCTCGGCAACCAGAAGTCCAGTGTCGCAGATAATCCCATCACCCAGAAGTTCCTCGACCAACTCACAACTCTTGCTTCGCAACGCAATCAGCGAATTCTCGATGCCACTCCACGAATTCCCGGGTTACTGTGGACCGGGCTACTCTTCGGAGGTGTCGTGCTGTTGGGAATTGGCGGTTTCATGCGAGTCGGGAGCACTCGTGCCCATCTATTTCTCCTGGGGGCCGTCGCTATCCTGCTGGGCTTGCTGCTCTTCATCGTCTTCTGGCTGGACCACCCGTTCGGAAACGAATTGGGCGTCACGTCTGCACCGTTCGAACAATCGCTGAGCGTCTTTGATTCGATTGATCGTGGAACATAAGCCGTCGGGCGACAGTTACCTCTCCGCACTGTTGCCTATGCCGAAGGCGGACAGGCATGTCGCCTCAGCTGACGGCGCTGCCCACAGATTGGCGCCTGCCAACACCCCACCGGATGCGGCGGCGACCGACAGTGCGGCTACCCCGCGCCGGTTCGACACTCCGATGACGGCCATTGTCGATCCACCTCCCTACGACGCGTCCCCTCCGCACCTGTTGCGGAAATCAACCGCCGGTTGCCGGATCCCCTGGAGTTCGGCCTGCACCTGTGGATTGGCCGCGGCGTAATCGGCCAGGGCCGCCTGCCGATCCTCCTTCGGTACGTCCTTGAGCGAGGTGAAGAAGTCGTTGACCGGCGGGTGGGTGAAGAGATAAGCAGACGTCGCGGCCGTCACGCCCGACATGATGCCGGCGAGATCGGCTGCGGTGCAATTCGGTTGAGCTTGCGCCGGCGTCGCCGCGCACACCAGGACGGCGCCTGCACCGAGCGCCCCCGCAAGCACCCGCCGCGCGATGCTGAGTGAATTGGCCACTGTCTTCTCCTCCATTACTCGGGTTCTGTCATCGTCGTCCGCCGCGTCCGCCACCGCCGCCCCGGCCGCCTCCACCGCCCGGTCGGTTTCCCGGCCGCCCCGGCGCCCCGATACCGATACCGGGGTCGAGGTCCAGGTTGATGTCCCACGTGACACCGTCGTTGCAGTACCAGTCATATTCACACGGGTACGGGACGTACGGACCCGATCCCGTTCCGGGACCGGCACCGTTGTTGGCACCCCGCACGTCGCCCTGCGAACAGATGGTGGTTCCGCCCGAACTGACACAGTCAGCTGCCGCGGGTGGGGCTGCCTCCACGAGCGCGACAACAAAGACGCCAGCCGCGCAAAGGCTCAATGTCCGCTTCACCGTCGGCCACCCCCGCCGCCACCACCACCGCCGCCAGGCCTGTTGCCCGGCGTGCCCGGCCGGCCGCGATCGGGGCGCGGAAGGTCGTTGCTGGGCCGAGGCGGCGGCGGAACGGAGACGTCCAAGCCGAGATCCCAATCGGAGCCGTCGTAGCAATACCAGTCCAGATCACACGGGTAGGGCACTACAGGCCCCTTGTTCGATGCGTCGTTCTGATCGCAGACGGTGATACCGCTGCTTTTCACACACCCGGCGGCAGCCATGGGTGCGGTGCCCAGTGGTACGGCAGCTAGCGAGGTGGTCAAGATAGCCGACGTGGCAATCACTTTGACGATTGTCATCGCTGCCCCACTTTCTCGTGAGCGCATGATCGAGTGGCGACAGGATCCTGATGCGTCTACATTACGAGCGGTCGTCAGCTCGGGGCATCCCCCACAATGGGTGAAAGCGATCCCGACGTCGCGATCTCGTCAACAAACGCCTGCCGCCGAGGTAATCTGCTAGGTGCCCGGGGTCGACGGGAATCGACACCCTTGCGTCGGAGTCGCCGACCCCGGGCCTGCGCAGGGCCTGGCTGGTCGAGAAAGGCTTGAGACGATGACTTTTCGCGACGACGTCTGGCAGAACCCCGCGGCGATGGCGATTCCGCCGGAGGGCTACTTCGAACTCCAACGAGGCCGCTACGGGCCCACCTATCCGCGGACGCCGGCCTGTTACGGCTTCTCGATCATCGCCAAGGTCAAGGAGGGCCGAGAAGCGGTCGTGCGCGCCTACGGCAAGCAAATCGAAGAAGCGGTCAAAGGGAGCCCGGACGTGCTGGCGCCGCTGAAGCTGCACTACCTGCGATGGGTGCTTTTCGACGTTGGCTCCGGTCTCCATTTCCAGTATCAGGGAATCTTCGACACCGACTTCGACAAGTACACCGAGGACGCCGTTCGACTGTTCAGTGAAACGGGTATCACCACCGTCTTCACGAATCTCGAGGGTTTTCCCGAGGATTGGAAGAGCAATCCGGAGGCGTTCATCGAGTTCGTCCGCGCCCACCAGTGTCCCAGCTTCCTGGAATACGGCGAGTACCCCTATGCGACGGCGGATGAGATCAAGAAGGCCCTGCGGCTCAAGGCGTCGTTCTCCGACATGCTCGATCAGATGCAGTGACCCTCGAACTCGACGACATCCAGCACATCCTGCTCACCCGCACGCCGGCGATGACGGGACGATACGAGTTCCTGACGTTCGACACTCCCCAGGGCGGCCGGACCTGGCTCGCCGAGATGGCCCAACGCGCACAGTCGGCGGCTGACGTCACGGACACGATGGACCGTTCCCGCCGCTGGATCACGCTGGCCTTCACCTGGAACGGCCTGCGCACGTTGGGAGTTCCTCCCGAATCGCTGGCTACCTTCCCCGACGAGTTCCGGGAAGGGATGGCTGCCCGAGCCGACATACTCGGCGATACGGGTGCCAACGCACCCGAACGCTGGATCGGCGGGCTGGCCGGCGACGATCTGCACGCCATCGCGATTCTCTTCGCGCGCGACGACGACGAACACAGGCGCTGCATCGGTGAACACGACGCGTTTCTCGCACGGTGTCCCGGCGTGCGCAGCCTGTCACACCTCGACCTGAACGCCCACCCTCCCTTCAACTACGCCCACGACCATTTTGGTTTCCGCGACCGCCTCTCGCAACCTGCCATCAAGGGATCCGGTGAAGAACCCACGCCCGGATCGGGAGCCGCCCTCGAAGCCGGCGAGTTCATCCTGGGATACCCCGACGAGTTCGGTCCGGCGTTGAACCTGCCGACACCGGACATCCTCTCGCGCAACGGAAGTTTCATGGCCTACCGCCAGCTCCAAGAGCACGTCGGCGCATTCCGCACGTTCCTCGCCGACAATGCCGGTAGCCCCGAGGAGCAGGAGCTGCTGGCAGCAAAATTCATGGGCCGCTGGCGCAGTGGTGCACCGCTGGTTCTCGCCCCGACCGCCGATGATCCCGAGCTCGGGGCCGACCCTAAGCGCAACAACGACTTCACGTACAAGGACATGGACCCGTTCGGATACGCGTGCCCCCTGGGCTCCCACGCCCGACGGCTCAACCCCCGCGACACAGCGCCGAACATGAATCGCCGCAGGATGATCCGCCGCGGCGCCACCTACGGTCCGGCATTGCCGGACGGTGCGCCCGAGGACGGTGTCGACCGCGGAATCGCCGCGTTCATCATCTGCGCCAGCCTTGTCCGCCAGTTCGAGTTCGCGCAGAACGTGTGGATCAACGACAAGACCTTCCACGAACTGGGCAACGAGCACGACCCGATCTGCGGAACTCAGGACGGCACCTTGGACTTCACCGTGCCGAAGCGTCCGATCCGGAAGGTTCACAAGGGCATCCCTGCGTTCACGACTCTGCGCGGGGGTGCCTACTTCTTCCTGCCGGGCCTGCGCGCACTGCGCTACCTGGCCGACCTCGGAACGGCTGCGTGAACCATGCCCGCACGGGCCGCTCGGACCTACAACCAGGACCACGTGCGCCGGTCAGCCGACGGACGGCGGCGCGTCAGCATCTACTGGACATGGAGTTATCCGTGGGAAACGCAGCGGGATCCCGCGGCGATGTCCAATCGCTTCTCCACGATGACCGAGGTCCGCAACGTCGTCTACCCCGCCTACGAGCGCCCGGAGTTCGAGGCCGCGAACTTCCTCCAGGGCATCGCAGGCACCCTCGAGTTGTTTCATCGGTCCACGCTGACGTTCCAAGATCTCACATTCGAGGTCACCGGCCATCCGGCTGCGGTGTTCCAGCGGGTGGACCAGGCCGGGTACGCACAACCGATCGACGAGCGAATCCTGGCGGACACGGACACCCTCATGGTGTTCGGACTCGACCATCTGACCTCGGGTCTGGAGGCCTCCGACGCCGAGGTGCAGTCCCTTCGGTCGTGGCTCCGCCGTGAGGGGACGACACTGCTGCTCGCGCCGCATCACGACGTCGGCTTCACTGACGACCTCGCACAACGCCAGATGGAGTACGAGCATCACGGTGATCGGCTCGTCCCGCGGCAGCAACGTTTCAGTCAGTACACGAGATCGCTGATGCGAGGCCTCGACGTGCCGGTGCACAATACCTGGGGTTTGCGACCCGCGGTCCTCGACGGCACCCGTGAGATCGCACCTCTGACAGCATTTCCCGATGTCGACGAGCGTGGGCTGCTGAACGGGGCACCCTCGCTGAGTTTCCACCAGCATCTGCCGCATTACGAACTGACCGAACCCGAGAGCGCAGGGCTCCGTGTGCTGGCGCGCCAACGTGTCGATCCGTATCGGCCGCATCCCTTCACCGCCGCCGGCAATACCGAATTCAACTGTGTGATCTGGATGCCGCCCGCGGGCGAGCGAGCCGGGGACATCGTGCTGATCGACTCCACTCATTTCACCACCCTGTTCGGCGGCACCGACAGTCTGCGGGCGCTGTGGCGCAACTTGGTGACGATGCCCTGAACGACGACAAACGACCCGATGACGACAGTGCGCCGCTACATCGATGCCGTGAATCACGCTGATCGCGTGGCGATGTCAGCAGGACGCCCCAAGGGCGTTCATCCTGCATGGCCGGCCACATGTCCAGGAGGGTGCGACGTTTACCGTCGCCCTGCGCACGTTCGACAACAGGTGGCGACTGACCGCTCGGAGCTGGTCAAAGGGCTGCTAATAGGCGAGCAGTCCGAGCTTTTTGGATTCGGTGACGGCATCCGCACGCGACGACACACCCAGTTTGCGGTAGATCGCCGTCGCCTGCGACTTGGCGGTTTCTCGCCCGACCACCAGTGTGTCGGCAATCTGCTGCAGCGTGAGATGTGTTGACAGATAGGGCAACAACCGCAACTCCGCGGCCGTCAGGGGGCGGTGTCCACCACCAGCCATCGCACGCACTCGATCGACTCTCTGCAAGAGCGCGATGGCTTCGGGCTCACGGCGCGCGACATGGTCGGCCGCACTGAGGTGGCGGGTGAGCATCGCGGTGTCCTGCACCACCGCCGCCGTCCACGCCAGCAGACCGTGCCCGAGCAGAGCTGTGCGCGCGGCCATGTCCCCGAGACGGTCGAGCAACTTCTCGGTGATCGCCACCGAGCCCCGCGCTGCCGCCTCGTCACCAACCCGGGCGGACATCACTGCACTCGTCGCGTAGACGACCACCATCGGAACCACATCGCACAGGTCGTATCTGTCGGCCAGCAGTCGTGCGGCTTCACTGCGCGCGATGGCCGTGTCGTCATCGCCGGCGGTCAGATCCAGGAGCGCAAGGTGGGCCAGGGCGGCTGCCTGAAATCCCGGAACGTTTCCTGTAGCAGGAAGCGCGGCTTCGAGTAACAGCCGGGCTCGCGCAACATGGCCGAGCATCGACTCGGCTGCCCCCATCATGACCGTCGCGGCGCCCCACCATGGGTTGACAAGCTGGTCTCCCGCATCGCGCACGATGTCCGCGTGCCGAATCACGTCGCGGACCCCGCCGACACCCAACAACGAACCGACCAATGCGACAGCGACTTTGACCGACGGCGTACCGTCCGACAACGGCGTGCCGCGGTCGGACGCCTGGGCGCCGAGCAGGGAGCGCCCGATCATCTCGGCATCGCCAGTAGTCACCCCCAGCCACACCCGAGCGAGCGCAGCGTCGGGATACTCGGCGAACGTGGCGGGGTCGAGCATCGCCAGCCGGCGGGCGAGAACTCCTGCACGACCGTCGAAACCGAGACGGACGGCGTCTCGACCCACCAGGGTCGCGGCCCGGTCCCTGTCCTCTGCGGCCACCGCATGCAGCAGCGCACCGTCGATGTCACCGTCCCGCTCGAGTAGCTCCGACGCGCGAGAAGCCAACAGTCGGAAGCGATCCGGAGACCGTGAGCGCAGGCGATCACGCAGCACGTCGGCGACCATGCGGTGGTAGCGGTACCACCGGCAGTGGCGATCGAGAGCTACCAGGAACCCATTGGAGGACGCGACCAACTCGTCGAGCAGGATCGCCGAATCCGTGCGATCGAGCACAGCATCGAGTTGCGCTGCGCAGAAGCGGTCCAGCACCGACGATTCGACGACGAAGTCGGCTTTCACCCTGTCGAGGCGGTCCAGCAGCTCTTCGACGAGGTACTGGCCGACCAGTCCGTTCCTACCCGCCATCACGTCGACCGAGACACCGTCGCGCAGGGCCATGCTGGTCAACACGATCCCCGCCGCCCAGCCCTCGCAGTGCCGAGTGATCATCGAAACCATCGCTCGATCGCACGCCAAGCCGACCGAGGCGATCGCGTTGGCTGCTTCTTCGTCGGTCATCCGCAAGGTTCGAGCATCCACCTCCACCACACCGTCCACCAGGCGGCGACGCCCCAGCTCGACGGGACGTGGTCCACGACCGACCGCTGCGAGGACGGTCGAGGGCGGAGCCGTGTCGATCAGTGCCCGGAGCGCGGCGAGCGCCTGCGGGTCCTCGAGCTGATGGGCGTCGTCGAGCACCACGACGAGAGGTCCCACCACCTCGAGCGCCCCGACGAGGGCGGGCAGCAACTGTGCGAGCGGATCACGACCAGGTCCACGCAGATAGTCGAGCACGGCGCCGTCGAGGCGACACACCGCGGCGACGGCGGTGGCCAGGTGAAGCAAAAGGTGGGCGGGATCATTGTCGAGATGGTCGAGTCGAGCCCACGCGAACGGGCGGGCATCGACCGCGTCCCACAGCGCCATGACCGTCGTCTTGCCATAGCCGGCCGGAGCCGTCACCGTGACCATTCGCGCGTCGGGGGCGCCCGACAACAAGTCCACCACGGCGGCACGGGGCACCACACTCGCGGCGATGCGCGGCCGGCCGATCGTTGCTACCGGCACGAAAGCTCGCCAGTCCCCTGCAACCACTCCCGCATCGTAAGCCTCTCACCAGCACTGATGGACCTGTTTGCCGTCAACCATCCGAGGTTGTCGGAGGGCCTTGGCACCATGGACCATGTGCCCTTGACAACCGACCCGCTCGCGCGCTTCAGCGCGCTGACCCGCGAGTGGTTCGCCGGCACCTTCGTCGAACCCACCCCCGCGCAGGCACAGGCGTGGAACGCCATCGCCGACGGGGACAACACCCTGGTCATCGCCCCGACGGGCTCCGGCAAGACCCTGGCGGCGTTCCTCTGGGCCATCGACGGCCTGGCCCGGTCGCCGGCCAGTGAGCCCACCACCCGGGTGCTGTACGTATCGCCCCTCAAAGCGCTGGCCGTCGACGTCGAGCGCAACCTACGCACCCCACTGACCGGGATCTCGCGCATCGCCGAACGCGCCGGTCAGGAGCCACCGAAGATCAGCGTCGGTGTCCGCTCCGGGGACACCACACCTGCCAAGCGTCGTGAGCTCATCACCAAGCCGCCGGACATCCTGATCACCACGCCCGAGTCGCTGTTCCTGATGCTGACCTCCGCGGCACGAGAGACGCTCGCCGGGGTGCAGACGGTCATCGTCGACGAGGTGCACGCCGTCGCGGGCACCAAACGCGGCGCGCATCTGGCGGTGTCCCTCGAACGGCTGGACGCGATGCTCGAACGTCCCGCCCAACGGATCGGCCTCTCGGCGACGGTCCGCCCACCCGAGGAGGTCGCCCGCTTCCTGTCCGGGGCCGCGCCGACGACGATCGTGGCACCGCCCGCGGCCAAGACCTTCGATCTCACCGTGCAGGTGCCCGTCCCCGACATGGCGAACCTCGAGAACAACTCGATCTGGCCCGACGTCGAGGAACGCATCGTCGATCTCATCGAGGCGCACAACAGCTCGATCGTCTTCACCAACTCGCGCCGGTTGGCTGAACGATTGACCGCGCGGCTCAACGAGATCCACGCCGAACGGGCCGGCATCGAGCTGGGCGGACCCAACCCGGGAGTGGCCGGCGGCGCCCCGGCGCACCTGATGGGCAGCGGGCAGACCTACGGCGCCGAGCCGCTGCTCGCCCGGGCACATCACGGTTCGGTCAGCAAGGAAGCCCGCGCCGACGTCGAGGACGCCCTCAAGAGCGGCCGGCTCAAGGCCGTCGTCGCGACATCGAGCCTCGAACTGGGCATCGACATGGGTGCGGTGGACCTGGTGATCCAGGTCGAGACGCCCCCATCGGTCGCGAGCGGCCTGCAACGCATCGGCCGCGCGGGACACCAGGTCGGCGAGATCAGCCAGGGCGTGCTGTTCCCGAAACACCGCACCGACCTCATCGGCTGCGCGGTCAGCGTGCAACGCATGCTCGGCGGGCAGATCGAGACGATGCGCGTGCCGGCGAACCCTCTCGACGTGCTCGCACAGCACACCGTCGCCGCGTGCGCGCTGGAACCGATCAACGTCGAGGCCTGGTTCGACACGGTGCGGCGCAGCGCCCCGTTCGCGACACTGCCACGAAGCGCGTTCGAAGCCACGCTCGATCTGCTGTCCGGGAAGTACCCGTCGACGGAGTTCGCCGAGCTGCGCCCCCGCATCGTCTACGACCGGGACTCCGGCACGCTGACCGCGCGGCCCGGCGCTCAACGTCTGGCGGTCACCTCCGGCGGCGCGATCCCCGACCGTGGACTGTTCACGGTGTTCCTCGCCTCCAGCGCAGATTCCGAAAAGCCCTCGCGCGTCGGTGAACTCGACGAGGAGATGGTTTACGAATCCCGGCCTGGCGACGTGATCTCGCTCGGCGCGACGAGCTGGCGGATCACCGAGATCACCCACGACCGGGTCCTCGTGATTCCCGCCCCGGGCGAACCGGCACGTCTGCCGTTCTGGCGCGGTGACGGCGTAGGGCGGCCCGCCGAACTCGGCGCGGCGATCGGGGAATTCACCGGCGAGCTGGCGCGGCTCGACCGTCCTGCTTTCGAGAACCGTTGCGCTGACGTCGGTTTCGATACGTACGCGACCGACAACCTGTGGCAGTTGATCGACGAGCAGCGTAACGCCACCACGGCGGTACCGTCGGACACCGCGCTGGTGGTGGAGCGGTTCCGCGATGAGCTCGGCGACTGGCGGATCATCCTGCACTCCCCCTACGGCCTGCGAGTGCACGGCCCGCTGGCCCTCGCGGTGGGCAAACGGCTCTACGAACGCTTCGGCATCGACGAGAAACCCACCGCATCCGACGACGGCATCATCGTCCGGTTACCCGACACCGACGACACCGCCCCGGGCGCTGACATCTTCGTCTTCGACCCCGATGAGATCGAGCCGCTGGTCACCACCGAGGTCAGCTCGTCGGCGCTGTTCGCGTCGCGGTTCCGCGAATGCGCGGCGCGGGCGCTGCTGCTGCCCCGCCGGCACCCCGGTAAACGCTCACCTCTGTGGCACCAGCGTCAGCGCGCCGCCCAGCTACTCGACGTCGCGCGCAACTACCCCGACTTCCCGATCGTCCTCGAAGCGGTCCGCGAGTGTCTGCAAGACGTCTACGACGTGCCGATGCTCACCGACCTGATGGCGCGCATCGCGCAGCGCCGGGTGCGCCTGCTGGAGGTCGAGACGCCGACTCCGTCGCCCTTCGCGGCCTCGCTGCTCTTCGGCTACGTCGGCGCCTTCATGTACGAAGGCGACAGCCCGCTGGCCGAACGGCGCGCCGCCGCACTCGCCCTCGATCCGACGCTGCTGGCCGAGCTACTCGGCCGGGTCGAGCTGCGGGAGCTGCTCGACGCCGACGTCATCGCCTCCACCACCCGCCAGCTGCAGCACCTCACCGACGAGCGGTTGGCACGCGATGCCGAGGGCGTGGCAGATCTGCTGCGGATGCTCGGGCCGCTGACGGTGGAGGAGATCGCGGCGCGCTGCACCGTCGACGACGTCGGCGGGTGGTTGGAAGGGTTGCTGAGCGCCAAGCGGCTGGTCACGGTGTCCTACGCGGGTCGCACCTGGTGGGCTCCGGTGGAAGACATCGGCCGCTTGCGCGACGGCGTCGGGGTGGCGGTGCCGGTGGGCGTGCCGGTGGCGTTCCTCGAACCGGTGATGGACCCGCTGGGCGAACTGCTGTCGCGATTCGCCCGCACCCGAGGGCCGTTCACGACGAGCGAAGCGGCGACGCGGTTCGGCCTCGGTGTGCGGGTGGCGGCCGACGTGCTGGGCCGGCTCGCCGCCGACGGCAAGCTGGTGCGTGGCGAGTTCACCGACGTGCCGGGCGACACCGGTGACCAGTGGTGCGACTCCGAGGTGCTGCGCATTCTGCGCCGCCGTTCGCTCGCCGCGCTGCGGGCGCAGATCGAGCCCGTCAGCACCGCGGCGCTCGGCCGCTTCCTGCCGGCCTGGCAGCAGCTGGGCAGCGACCGCGTGTCGGGCGTCGACGGGTTGGCGTCGGTGATCGACCAGCTCGCCGGTGTGTCGATGCCGGCATCCGCGGTCGAGCCGTTGATCTTCGGGCAGCGGGTCCGGGACTATCAGCCCGGCATGCTCGACGAACTCCTGGCGTCCGGCGAGGTGCTGTGGTCCGGCGTCGGTGCGTTGTCGTCGGCCGATGGCTGGGTGGCGTTCCATCCCGCCGACACCGCTGCGCTGTCTCTGGCTCCGCCGGGCGATCTGGACTTCACCGACACCCACCACACCATCCTCGGGGCGCTCAGCGGCGGCGGTGCGTATTTCTTCCGCCAGCTCGCCGTCGACGGCGTGACCACCGAGGCGCTCAAAGAGGCTCTGTGGCAACTGATCTGGGCTGGATACGTGGGCGGTGACACGTTCGCACCTGTGCGGGCGCTGCTGGCCGGCACCCGCGGCTCCGGCGCAAAGCGATCCGCGGCACCCTCGCATCGGCACCGCCGTGCCCCTCGGCTGAGCCGCTACAGCATCAGCTCCGCCGGGCTCGGCGCGCACCGGGACGCCGATCCGACGGTGGCGGGTCGGTGGTCGGCGCTGCCCAGTGCCGAAGTCGACACGACGCTGCGGGCCTCTTATCAAGCCGATCAACTCTTGGCGCGGCATGGTGTGCTGACCAAGGGTGCAGTCGCGGCGGAGAACATCGCCGGCGGATTCGCCTCGATGTACAAGGTGCTCAGCACGATGGAAGAGGCCGGTCGGTGTCAGCGCGGCTATTTCGTCGAATCGCTGGGCGGCGCCCAATTCGCGACCGCGAGCACCGTCGATCGGTTGCGCAGCCACGCCGACAGCATCGACGACAAGCAGCAGAGTCTGCGCGCGGTCGCGCTGGCGGCGACCGATCCGGCCAACCCCTTCGGCGCGGCGCTGCCCTGGCCAAGCCAGGGCGAGGGGGCCCACCGGCCGGGCCGCAAAGCGGGTGCCCTGGTCGTGCTCGTCGACGGTGAGCTGGCGTGGTTCGTGGAACGCGGAGGCAGGTCACTGCTCAGCTTCACCGACGACGCCGGCGTGCACAACGCCGCGGCTGCCACCCTCGCCGAGCTGGTGACCCGGCAGCGTGTCCCGGCGTTGCTCGTCGAACGCATCGACGGGGTCCCGGTGCTGGAGAGCCGCGACTCCGTGGTCGTCGAATCGCTGGTTCAGGCGGGCTTCTCCCGGACACCGCGCGGGCTGCGGCTGCGCTGATGCCCGAGGGTGACACCGTCTTCCGCACCGCCGACAAGTTGCGGAAAGCGTTGGAAGGCAAGACGTTGACGCGCTGCGATGTGCGGGTGCCGCGTTATGCGGCGGTGGATCTGAGCGGACAGGTCGTCGACGAGGTGCTCAGCCGCGGCAAGCACCTGTTCATCCGGGTGGGCCAGGCGAGCATCCACTCGCATCTGAAAATGGACGGCGCGTGGATCATCGGCCGGGTCAGGGCGCCCGCCTACAAGATCCGGATCATCCTGGGCACCGCCGATTCGGTGGCCTCGGGGATCGACCTCGGCGTGCTCGAGGTGCTGGAGCGCGAACACGACATGGATGTCGTCGCGCACCTGGGTCCCGATCTGCTCGGGGACGACTGGTCACCCGAGGTGGCGGCGGCCAACCTGATGGCCGACCCGTCGCGGCCGGTGGCCGAAGCGCTGCTCGACCAGCGCGTGATGGCCGGGGTCGGCAACGTGTACGCCAACGAGATGTCGTTCGTGTTCGGGTTGCGGCCCACCAGCCCCGTCAGCGAACTCACCGATCCGCTTCGGGTGGTCACGCGAGCACAGCAGATGCTGTGGCTCAACAGGTTACGCATCAACCGCACGACGACCGGCAACACCCGACCCGGTCAGGATGTTTGGGTGTACGGCCGGGCGGGGCTACCGTGCCGGCGCTGTGGGACGCGCGTCGAGACCGACAAGGACGGCGACCGGGTGACCTACTGGTGCCCCACCTGCCAGCGGTGAAGACATTCGAGTCCGGAAAAATTGCCGGAGACGTCAGTCACGCCGCCGAGCGGGCCTAAGCTGCGCGGCATGACCGAGTTCATCCCCTCCGAGCCACCGGTTCTCGACGATGTACCGGTCGCGGAGCTTCCGGGTGCCGATCTCCTCGCCGGGCGACCCTACGCACTGCCCGTCGACGTCCTCGCCGAGATTCACGGCCCGATCTTCTACGGCGACTGGACCGGCACGCGCAAGCTCTTCGTCTGCTCGCTGGAGTTGGTCGAGGAACTCTGCGACGAGGGCAGATTCGCCAAGAACCTCACCGCGTCGCTCGCGCGGGTGCGCCCCCTGGCCGGCGACGGACTCTTCACCGCCTTCCACGGCGAACCCACCTGGCAGAAGGCCCACGACGTGCTCCTGCCCGGCTTCAGCTACGCCGGGCTGCGCGCTTACCACGACGCGATGCTCGACATCAACGATCAGCTGATCGCGCGCTGGGACGCCAGCACCGGCATACGGCCAGTGGACGTCTCGGCCGACCTGCAGAAGCTCGCGATGGACACCGTCGCACTGGCCGGTTTCGGTGCGCGATTCAACTCATTCGATTACCCCGGCCTGGCACCGGTCCCCCAGGCGTTCACCGACGCATTGCACGAAGCGGTCACCCACGGCGAGACCCCGACGCTCCGTGACGGACGTGCCCACCTGCACGCCGCTTTCGACGAGCTGATCGCCGACCACTCCGCCGGTGGTACCGGCGACCTGCTGTACGTGATGCTGGACGGGCACCTCGACGCCGACAACGTCCGCAACCAGATCATGACGTTCCTGATCGCCGGACAGTTGACGACATCAGAACTGATGCCGAACACCGTCTACAACCTGCTACACCATCCGGCAGTGCTCGCCAGGGTCCGCGCAGAGGTGGACGCCGTGCTCGGCAGCGATGACGACCACGTGCCGACCTTCGACGAGATCGGCAAGCTGACCTTCCTGCGGCAAGTGATCAGTGAGACGCTGCGCCTCTCGCCGCCCGTCCTCATGTTCGACCGTATGGCCCTGCACGACACCGTCCTCGACGGCCGCTACCCCGTCGCGCGCGGCGAGGCGGTCACCGTCCTCACAGGTGCGCTGCACCGGCAGCCGCAGTGGGGCGACAACCCCGAGGTGTTCGATCCGTCCCGGTTCGATCCCACTGTCGCAGAGGGTCGTTCGACCGCGCTGTTCAAGCCCTTCGGCACCGGCGAGCGATCCTGCATCGGCCGCCAATTCGCCCTGCACGAGGCAGCCCTGCTGGTCGCCCGTCTGGTGCACCGCTATCGCCTGATCGACTCCACTCACTACGAACTGAAGTGGGACGGGATGACCCGGCGGCCGGTCGGCTTCACCGTCGACCTGCTGCGCCGGTCGCCTGCCGAACGGGGCACCACGGCCGCGACGCCTACTGCGGGGCCCGCCGCGTCGTCCTCGGCTCTCCTACCGGTGAAGGCCGGGACGACGCTCGCGATCCTGCACGGATCCAATCTCGGCACGTGCCGGGCGCTGGCCAAGCAGCTCGCCGACGACGCGACCGACTTCGGCTGCACCGCGACCGTGGCACCACTGGACAGCGCGGCCGGTGCGCTGCCCGGCACCGACACCGTCGTGATCGTCGCGTCGTCCTACAACGGGCAGCCCACGGACGACGCGCGGCAGTTCGTCTCCTGGCTGCAGTCGGAAACCGCTGCGCTGCCGGATGACTCGCTGTTCGCCGTGCTCGGCGTGGGCGACCACAACTGGGCCGACACCTACCAGGCCATCCCGATCCTGATCGACGACCGGCTGACCGCCCTCGGCGGACAGCCCCTGGTGCCGCGAGCCTCGGCCGACACCTCCGGCGACCTGACGGCGACGGTCGAGCAGTTCGAGGGCGCACTGTGGGCCGCACTGGCCGAACGCTTCGGCGACCCCGACGCCACGCCGCTGACCGCCGCGGACGAACCGCTCTACGACCTCCGCGTCATCACCGGGTCGGTGACCACAGCACTCGACGAGCGGTTCGCGGTCCAGCCGATGACCGTCACCCTCAACGACGAGCTCGTCGACGTCCCAGGACAACAGAAACACTATGTCCGGGTGGCACTTCCGGAGGGGATCGACTACTCGACCGGCGATCACCTCACGGTGCTGGCCGACAATCCGCCCGACGTCGTCGACACCGCCTTAGACATGCTGTCCCTCGATCCGGAGTTGCGGCTGTCGGTCAACCCGCGCCGGTCCTCACGACGATCGATCGCGCTGGACCGCGAGGTGAGCCTCCGCGAACTGCTGACCCACTTCGTCGAGCTGCGCAAGCCCGCGACGAAGAGCCAGCTGCGTCGGCTGGCCGCGACCAACCCCTGCGACCCCGAACGCGCCGCGCTCGAGCAGCTCGCGGAGTCCGACGAGCCCTGCTGGCTGAGCCCGGTGGAGATCCTGCATCGCTACCCGGCGTGTGCGCTGACCGGCGCGCAGTTGCTCGAACTCCTGGAGCCGATGACCCCGCGGCACTATTCGATCGCGTCGTCGTCGCAACTGTCGCCGCACGAGGTGGCATTGATCGTCAGCGTGCTGGACACCCCCGCCCGCTCGGGCAACGGACCCTTCAAGGGTGTGGCGTCGAACCACCTCGCGGCGATGGCCCCCGGATCGTGTGTGCGGGCACGAATCGACCCGGCACGCTTGGCTTTCCGAGCCGGGGCGGACCCGCAGCGCAATGTCATCCTCGTCAGCGCGGGCACCGGCGTCGCGCCGTTCTGCGGATTCCTGGGCGACCGGCTCGCCGCCAAACAGGCCGGGGAACCGTTCGCCCCGGCCCTGTGTTTCTTCGGGGTGCGCGACCCCGACGTCGACTACATCTTCCGGTCGCAATTCGAGGAAGCGGAGCGCGAGGGCATCGTGCGGATGCGGCCGGCGTTCTCACGAGCACCGGAACATGGTGTGCGTTACGTGCAGGACCGGATCGCCGCCGACGCCGACGACGTCTGGGAGCTGCTGGGCGATCCGGCGAAGAACACCCACGTCTTCATCTGCGGCGACGGCGCCCGGATGGCTCCGGCGGTGCGGACCGCGTTCCGCGACATCTACCGGTCACGCACCGGGGCTGACGACGCCGCCGCGGTGGCCTGGCTCGACGGCCTGGTGGCCTCGGATCACTACGTGGAGGACGTCTGGGCCGGCTGAGTTCCGGGCGGCTCGCGCTATTTCAGCTGCAGCCAGGATAGGGCCTGTTGATTCCAATCCCGACCCAACTCGTTGCCTTGAGCGTGGCGCCGGCTTTGGGTGACTGATTGCAGACGAGCCAGTTGGTCTGGTTGTAGACCACGTAATTGCCTTGGGCGTTGAAGTATTCGAGCTTGAGGCCGCTCCCGGCCGTGGCGTCGGCGAACGTGGCTTCAGCCTCCGCGAGCTTCATGCCCGCCATGTCCGGCATCTCCCACGTCGTTCCGTCGTCGGCGGGTTGCGCCGCTGCGGCCGGGGATCCGACCAGCGCCGCCACCGTCAGAAGCGTCGCCCCGAGTGTCAGGACCCGTGCTGTCATCTGTAGACCCCTTTGCTGCCGAGGATCCCCAAAATAACTGATCCGACAGACTCAGGAGACGTATTTCGCCATGTCAAAGGCCCCCGGCTCAGTCGTCTCCACGCGGCCGGCCCGTTGGTGCCGTGTGGGAGTCGACGTCGCCGAGGGCCGGTGACGGTCCTCAAACGCTGCCCATCAGTTCCAGGGCATCGCCAGCTTGACGATCTTGCGGACCACGGTCGCGAACTGGTGCGGCAGCGGGCCGCTGTTGTAGGGCACGCCGTAGCGCTCGCAGATGTCACGCACCTTCGGCGCGATCTCCGCGTGGCGGAACGCCGGGATGTCCGGGAACAGGTGGTGCTCGATCTGGAAGCTCAGGTTGCCGCTGAGGATGTGGAACAGCTTGCCGCCGGTCAGGTTCGCTGAACCCAGCACCTGCCGGAAGTACCACTGGCCACGGGTCTCGGCCTTGGTCTCCTCGATCGAGAACTCCTGCACGTCCTCGGGGAAGTGACCACAGAAGATGATCATGTAGGCCCACACGTTGCGCATCAGGTTGGCCGTCATGTTGCCCGCGAACACCCAGGGCGCGAACGGACCGGCCAGCAGCGGGAACGCCACGTAGTCCTTCAGGGTCTGTTGCTTGGTCTTGCGCCAGATGCCTTCGAGGATGTCGCGCTTGTCGCGCAACGTGATCTCACGTGACGCAATCTTCTCGCTCTCGAGCTCGTGCAGAGCGACACCGTACTGGAACAGCACCATCAGCAGGAACGCCCACAACGGGTTACCCAGGAAGTACGGCTTCCACTTCTGGTCGGAGCTCATCCGCAGGATGCCGTAGCCCACGTCGCGGTCCATGCCCACGATGTTGGTGTAGGTGTGGTGCATGTAGTTGTGCGAGTGGCGCCACTGGTCGGCCGGGCAGGCGGTGTCCCACTCGAAATTGCGCGACGAGATCGCCGGATCGCCCATCCAGTCGTACTGGCCGTGCATGACGTTGTGGCCGATCTCCATGTTGTCGATGATCTTCGACAGACCCAGCATCGCCGTGCCAGCCAGCCAGAATGGTGGGATGATGCCACCGAAAAGCAGTGCGCGTCCGCCGATTTCGAGTCCGCGCTGCGCTTTGATCATGCGACGGATGTAGGTGGCGTCACGCTCGCCGAGATCGGCGATCACGCTTTCCTTCAGCGCGTCGAGTTCCCGACCGAAGGCCTCGGCCTGCTCGGGAGTCATCGTGATCGTGCGGCCGCCGACGGTCTTCGACAGGGTCTTGGGCTGGGGCGCGGCGGTCTCGGACGTGCGCGTGGTATCGAAAGTCTGTGTGGTGTCCAAAGTCTCGGTCATGTCTGTTCCTTTCGCGGAGACTGACGTACTCGGTCGGGTGTTGTGGTCTTGGCGAATCCGGTTGTCTTACAGAGCGATGTCGACGTCGCCCAGCGGGGCGGTGACGCAGATCTGCACGTCTTCCTCTTCCGCCGAGGACACCGCACCGCTGATGACATTGCGCACCACGCCGCTGTTCTTGCGGCGTGTGCAGGAGAAGCAAATGCCCATGCGGCACCCGCTCTCCGGGGTCAGGCCCGCGTCCTCGGCCTGGTTCAGCAGCGGGCGACCATCGTCGGTCAGCTCGAGCCCGCTCTCGCTGAACGTGACCTGCCCCCCGGAGGCTTCACCGTCGAACACCGGCGGTATGAAGCTCTCGTGGGCAGCATCGGGGAACATCTCCCGCACCGCGTCGACCAGAGCCGGCGGACCGCAGACGAAGACCGCCTGCGGGTCGGCGAAAGGCAGGTGCTGGGCGCCGAACCGCCCCGGGAGGTCCGACCCCTCGGTCTCACGGGTGAAACCGTGCCGCACCGTCACGTTCGGCATCGTGGCGGCGACCTCGGCGAGCTCGTCGCGGTAGCACGCCTCCTGAGCGGACCGCGCGTAGTGGACGAACGCGACCTGTCCGCGGTGTCCCCGCGCGCGCAGTGTGCGCAGCATCGACATCACGGGGGTGATCCCACTGCCGCCGGAGACGAACAGCATCCGGTCGGGCAGCGTCTGCGGCAGGGTGAACTCGCCGCCGACGGAGTCGAGGTGCACGACCATGCCGGGGTGGGCGTGTTCGTAGAGATAGTTCGACACCAGCCCGCCGTCGTGGCGGCCGACCGTCAGCTCGATGTGGCGGTCGTTCTCGGCGCCTGCCGGCGAGTACGGACGCGTGCGACGGCGACCGTCGATCTCGACCGACAAGTTGATGTGCTGACCCGCCCGGAATCCGGTGAAGGCCCGATTGGGAGCCAGGGTCAGCGTCACGCTACGGGGGGTGGTGCGGTGCACCGCGACGACCCGCGCTCGGGCGTCGCCGCGCGTCCAGGTCGGATCGACCAGCTCGGTGTAGCGATCGACACCGTGCGGTCCGGTCAGGAGGTCCAGCAGCCTCGACCGCCGTGTCCGCGTGGTCAAAGTTTGAGTGAACATGTGTATACCGTGCGCGCACCGCACCCCCCACGTCAAGAGATCAGTGCAGCGTGTGGTATGTTTCACAACCAGTGAACAGTCGTACGCCCAGGTCACACTCGGAGCGTTCCGGCAGGTCGAGTAGGTCTCGGTCGGGAGCGGGCCGAGAGACGCAATCCCGGGAGGAACGCAAGGAAGCGACCCGCCGGGCGATCGTCGACGCCGCTCTGCACCTCCTCTCCGAACGAAGTTTCAGTGCGCTGAGCCTGCGTGAGGTGACCCGCGAGGCAGGCATCGTGCCCGCGGCCTTCTACCGGCATTTCGAGTCGATGGACGCGCTCGGCCTGGTGCTGATCGACGAGTCTTTCCGCACGTTGCGCGACATGCTGCGCGGCGGACGCGCCGGCAAGCTCGACCCGAACAGGGTCATCGAATCCTCGGTGGACATCCTCATCGAGGGCGTACAGGCCCGCCGCGAACACTGGATGTTCATCGGACGAGAACGCTCCAGCGGGGTCACCGTGCTGCGTTACGCCATCCGCTCCGAGATCCGTTTGATCACCTCCGAGCTGGCCATCGACTTGGCCCGCTTCCCCGGGCTGAACACCTGGAACGTGGAGGACCTCAACATCCTGGCCAGCGTGTTCGTGAACTCGATGATCTCGATCGCCGAAGCCCTCGAAGACACCACCGATCCCGTAGCGGTGGCCGAGATACGCCGGATCGCGATCAAACAGCTGCGGATGATCACCATCGGAGTGTCGGAGTGGCGCAGCAGTTAGCGTGACGCCATGGCGTCCGTTCTGGAAGTGACCCGACCCCGGCCCGAGATCACCCTGCTGACCCTCAATCGGCCTGACTCCCTCAACTCTCTGTCCTACGAGTTGGTCGAGGCGCTCCACGCGGCGCTGGACGCCATCGCCACCGACAACGCCTGTCGGGTCGTGGTGCTGACCGGCGCGGGCCGCGGCTTCTGTTCCGGACTGGACCTGCGCACCTCAGATCCCGCGCAGACCGGTGGCGGCCTCGAGTTCCCCCGCTCAGGAATGCGGTGGCAGGAGCGCATCGCCGATCTGACCGCCAAGATCCACCGGTTGCGCCAGCCTGTGATCGCCGCCGTCAACGGCGTCGCGTACGGGGGCGGACTGGGCATCGCAGCCTCGTGCGACCTGCGCGTCGCCGCCCCCACCGCACGGTTCTGCACGCAGTTCATCAAACTGGGCCTGGGGGGCTGCGACATCGGCGTGAGCTACACGCTGCCCCGCATCGTGGGCGCCGGACACGCGTTCGACCTCATCCTCACCGCCCGCGTCGTCGACGCCGATGAGGCACTGCGCCTCGGCCTGGTCTCCCGGCTGGCCGACGACGCCCTCGCCGAGGCCCTGTCCATCGCCGAAACACTCTGCGGCTACGGCAAATTCGGCGTGGAGTCGACCAAGCAGGTGCTCTGGGCGAATCTCGACGCCGGCGGCCTCGAGGCCGCACTGCATCTGGAGAACCGCAGCCAGATACTCTCCACCACCAGCGGCGAGATGCGCGAAGCAGCTGCGAAAATCCTGCGCAAGTCCTAGCGAGGCGTCCCGCCGCCGTCGACCATGATGACCTGACCCGTCATGTAGCTGCCCGCATCAGAGGTCAACAGCAGTGCGGCGCCGACCATTTCGTCGGCAGTCGCCAGACGGCGCATCAACGTGCCGCGGATCATTCCGTCGATCGCCTCCTGAGAGTTCTTGCGCATCATGTCGGTGTCGACGGGCCCGGGCGCCAATGCGTTGACACGGATCCCGTCGTGCGCCAGCTCCGCTGCCATCGACCGCGTGAACGACATCAGCGCGGCCTTCATCGACGCGTAGATCGCGAGCATTGGCGCGAAAATGAACGCACCCACCGACACCATGTTCAGAACCGCGGCGTGCTCGCTGGCCCTCAGATGCGGAAGCGCGGCCTGCACGAGGAACACCGGCCCCCGCAGATTGACCTCGAAGGACTTCGTCAGCCCGTCGGCGGTCATCTGGCCGAGCGGTTGAGCCAGCGCGTTGGCCGCGTTGTTCACCACGACGTCCACGCCGCCGAATTCGGCGACAGTCCGCTCGACGAGTGCGCCCAGATCGTCCACCTCACCGAGATGGGTTGGGACACCGATCGCCTCACCCCCGAGGGCCCGCAGGTGCGCGGCGGCCTGCTCACAGGCCTCGGCCTTGCGGCTGGCCACGACCACGCGCGCACCGGCGAGCACGTAACCCTGCGCCAGCGCCAGTCCGATGCCGCGGGTACCGCCGGTGACGATGACGGTCCTCTCGGACATGTCGAAGAGCCGATCGAAAGTCGGTCGGTCCATCACACACACCCGCTGACGGTGACCCGGCGACCGACATCTGCGCAGACGCTGACGTTCGGCGTCCACGCCACCGGGGGCGGCGGCGGGGGCGGTGGAGGCGGCGGCGCACCCGGTGGTGGGGGCGGTGGCGGTGGAGGCGGCGGTGGGGTCAGGACGCCGTTGAGCTCCCACAGCGGGTCCGAACACCCGGTGACATCGACGATCCTGCCGCTCACCGAACCGCAGATCGCCTGCGCGGGCGGAGACGACACAAGGAGGGGACCCACCCCGACTGTCACCGCCGTCGCCACGAGCCAGCTGATACGCACGCGCGCTCCTTCCTGTCCGCTGACGCGACGCGGATCAGCGTCGATTGTGGCAGTCGTCACTGGGTGCCGCGGGCGAAGTGTACTCAACAGGGTGCGCGCCACTGGCGACCACATTTGCCAGGATTGCCGCTGCGCGTCGCGCAGTGCGACATCGGTACAGGAAACGGGTGCCGCCGCGACGCTCGCGCCCCGACAGCCCGTCGTAGCGGCCACGCCACACTGCTGAGCAAATCTGACATCGAGTACGTTTCAGGCCAGAACACCACGTCGAGGCAATTTTATCGATTTCAAGGATTCACTCAGCGAACTCATTGACGATGTCGTACATTTCCTCTGTGCGCACGCGAAGGCGCACAGTGGGCGTTCAGATCGCAGCCGCGGATCGCAGTTCGAGGGGAGTTGCGATCTGGGCGCACACTAGTTCTTGGTCAGGGTGCGCGCGCTGGTGAAGCGACGCGGTCGGCCCGTGACCGGATCGTCGAACGCAAGACTGTGAGCCAGCAGGCGCAGCGGCGTCGAGAAATCGTCCGGCGCCACGTCGACGATCTCCGGATACAGCGGATCCCCGGTGATGGGCACGCCCAGCGACGCCATGTGGACCCGCAGCTGGTGGGTGCGGCCCGTGCGGGGAGTCAGCCGATACAGCGATCCGTCCCGCTCGATGCGCGTCTCGGCGTTCGGCTCACCGGGCTCTTCCACCGCCTGCAGGAAGCCGCGCCGCTTGACGATGCGGCTACGCACGGTGACCGGCCACTCGATGTCCGCCTCGGGCGCGTGCGCCAGGTACGTCTTGTCGACCTCACCTCGGGCGAACAGCGTCTGATAGGCGCCACGAACCTCGCGGCGTGTGGTGAACACCAGCACGCCGGCAGTGAGGCGATCCAGTCGGTGTGCCGGAGTCAGCTCCGGGAGGGCGAGCTCTCGGCGCAGCCGGACCACCGCGGTCTGCGCGACGTGTCCGCCCCGAGGCATCGTCGCAAGGAAATGCGGCTTGTCGGCGACGACGATGTTGTCATCGCGATAGAGGACGGAGATCTCGAACGGAACGGGGACTTCGTCAGGCAGTTCCCGATAGAAGTACACATGGGCGCCCCGCGGCAAGGCTGTCGTCTCCGTTACGACGGTACCGTCGGCGCACACCACCTCTCCGGCAAGCACTTTCGCCGCAGCATCGACACCAAACCGGTCGGTCAACTCGTCGAGCACCACACCGCCCCGCAACCGCAGCCGCGCCGGCCCGAGCCCGTCGCGCACGGGAAGCGGTGCGGGCCGCCTCAATTCAGTGGGACCGGCTCGAGAATCTCCGCGCGCGCCTCTGGCGCCGCGGCCCGTAGCGCGTCGGCCGACTCGTCGTCGGGCTGGGTCTGCGACTGCACCTCGGCCTCCACGCGGGCCCGGTACGTCTCCACCTCTCGATCGACGTCGCCAGGCGACCAATTGAGAACCGGCGCAACGATTTCTGCCACCTCGCGGGCGCAATCCACCCCGCGATGCGGATACTCGATCGAAATCCGCATACGACGGGCGAGAATGTCCTCCAGATGCAGGGCTCCCTCCGCCGCGGCGGCGTAGGCGGCCTCCACCTTCAGGTACACCGGTGCGTCGGTGATCGGCTCGAGCAACTCGGGCCTGTCCTCGGCCATCGACAACACCTCGTCGATCAGTGAACCGTACCTGTCGAGCAGATGCCGAACCCGATACGGATGCAGGCCGTAACGCTTTCCGACACTTTGTGTTTGGTTGACCAGAGCGAAGTAGCCGTCGGCGCCCATCAACGGCACCTTCTCGGTGATGGACTTCGCCACCCGGGTCGGCACGAACTCGGCCGCCGCATCGATCGCGTCCTCGGCCATCACCCGGTAGGTGGTGTACTTGCCGCCGGCGATCGCCACCAGACCCGGCGAGGGCACCGCAACCGCGTGTTCACGCGACAGTTTCGAGGTCTCTTCGCTCTCCCCGGCCAGCAGCGGCCGCAATCCGGCGTACACGCCGTCGATGTCGTCGTGAGTCAGCGGCGTGGCGAGCACCGTGTTGACGTGGCCGAGGATGTAGTCGATGTCGGCTTTGGTGGCCGCCGGGTGCGCCAGGTCGAGGTTCCAGTCGGTGTCCGTGGTGCCGATGATCCAGTGCGTGCCCCACGGGATCACGAACAGCACCGACTTCTCGGTACGCAGGATGATCGCGACCTCACTGACAACGCGATCACGCGGGACGACGATGTGCACACCCTTGGAGGCGCGCACCCGAAATCGGCCGCGCTGCTTGGACAATGCCTGGATCTCGTCGGTCCACACCCCGGTCGCGTTGACCACGACGTGCGCGCGGACGTCGGTGACCGAACCGTCCTCGGAATCACGCACCCGCACGCCGGTCACCCGATCTCCCTCCCGGCGCAACGCGACCACCTGCGTCGACGTCCGCACCACTGCCCCGTAATGCGCGGCGGTGCGCGCCACCATCATGGTGTGCCGGGCGTCGTCGACGACGGTGTCGTAGTAGCGGATTCCGCCGATCAGCGCGCTGCGCTTGAGTCCAGGAGACAACCGCAGCGCCCCGGCGCGGGTCAGATGCTTCTGCGCGGGAACGGATTTCGCCCCACCCAGGCTGTCGTACAGAAAGATGCCCGCTGCGACATAGGGCCGCTCCCACACCCGGTTGGTGAGCGGGAACAGAAACGGCAGCGGCTTCACCAGATGCGGCGCGAGCGTCGTCAGGGACAACTCGCGCTCGTGCAGCGCCTCGCGCACCAGACCGAACTCCAGTTGCTCGAGGTAGCGCAGGCCGCCGTGGAACATCTTGCTGCTCCGACTGGACGTGCCCGAGGCGAAATCGCGGGCCTCCACCAGTGCCACTCTCAACCCGCGGGTCGCCGCGTCGAGCGCAGCGCCCGCGCCGACGACTCCCCCGCCGATCACCACGACGTCGAACTGCTCACTGCCGAGCTGTTGCCACGCTCGGGAACGCTGATCAGGGCCGAGGTCGTCCGCGTCCTGGTTGCTCACGTGCACCTTCCTTGTTACCGGTCAGTACGGGATCCAGGGTACGTGGGATCAGTCCAGATCGTCGTGTGCCATCAATCGCCGCGCCGCCTCCACGATCGAACCCGACAGCGAGGGATACACCGACAGCGTCTGTGCCAGATCGGTCACCGAGATGCGGTTCTGCACGGCGAGCGCGATCGGCAGGATCAGCTCCGAGGCGATCGGCGCGACCACCACCCCACCGATGACCACACCCGTGGCGGGCCGGCAGAAGATCTTGACGAAACCGTGTCTGAGCAGCGACATCTTCGCGCGGGCATTGGTGCTCAACGGCAGAGTCAAAGTGCGGGCCGGCACACTGCCGTCGTCGATCGCTGACTGCGGGATACCGACCGCGGCGATCTCGGGACGGGTGAATGTCGCCGAAGCGACCGTGCGCAGCCGGATCGGGGACACCCCTTCGCCGAGTGCGTGGTACATCGCGATGCGGCCCTGCATCGCCGCGACCGAGGCCAGCGGCAGCAGCCCCGTGCAGTCACCTGCCGCGTAGACCCCCGGCGCCGGCGTGCGCGAGACCCGGTCGACGGGAATGTAGCCACCCGGCTTGAGCTCGACACCGATGCGCTCCAGACCCAGACCTGCGGTGTTGGGCACCGAACCGACCGTCATCAACGCATGGCTGCCCTCGACGACGCGGCCGTCGGCGATCGCGACACGGACCCCCTTGTCGGTGCGGGTCACCGAGTCCGCGCGGGCGTTCTTGACCAGCGTCACTCCGCGTTCGTTGAACACCTCTTCCAGCACCGCCGCCGCGTCAGAGTCCTCGTGGGGCAGGATCTGGTCGCGGCTCGCGACGACCGTCACCGTGACGCCGAGCTCGGTGTAGGCGTTGCAGAACTCCGCGCCGGTCACCCCCGAGCCCACGATGACGAGGTGCTCCGGCAGCTCCTCGAGGTCGTAGACCTGGCGCCAGGTCAGGATTCGGTCGCCGTCGGGAACCGCGTTGGGCAGCACCCGAGGGCTCGCGCCGGTGGCGATCAGGACGATGTCGGCCTTGAGCACGCCGATCTTGCCGTCAGGTGTGGTCACCTTCACGCGGTGATGAGCCATGCCGGCGATGTCGTCGACGAGCTCGCCGCGGCCACCGATGATCGTCACACCCTGGTTGAGCAGCTGGCTACCGATGTCGGCTGACTGCGAGGACGCCAGCGTCTTCACCCGGTTGTTGATGTCGTGCAGCGAGATGGTTGCATCGTCGATGCTGAGGTCGAAGCCCAGCCCCTGCGCGCGGCGCAGCTCGGTGCGCACGCCCGTCGACGCGATCAACGTCTTCGACGGCACGCAGTCATAGAGCACGCACCCGCCACCGATGCCGTCGGAGTCGACGATTGTCACCTGGGCGACGTCGCGCCCCCGGCCCGCCGCGACCAATGCCGCCTCATAGCCCGCCGGTCCACCGCCGATGATCACGATCCGCGTTACCACGCCACCAACCTATTCCACACAGATACGTTTAAGCTTCTCGCGTGCCGCTCTACGCCGCCTACGGGTCGAACATGCATCCCGAGCAGATGCTGCAGCGGGCTCCTCATTCCCCGATGGCGGGTACCGGCTGGCTGCACGGGTGGCGACTGACCTTCGGCGGCGAGGACATCGGGTGGGAAGGCGCCTTGGCGACGATCGTCGAGGACCCCGACTCCAAGGTCTTCGTCGTGCTCTACGACGTGACCAAGGAGGACGAGGAGAACCTCGACCGCTGGGAGGGTTCGGAGCTCGGCATTCACAAGAAGATCCGCTGTCGGGTGGAGCGGACGTCGTCGGACACCAACACCGATCCCGCGCTGGCGTGGCTGTACGTGGTCGACGCCTGGGAGGGCGGCATTCCGTCGGCACGCTATCTCGGCGTGATGGCCGAGGCGGCCGAAATCGCCGGCGCGCCATCCGAATACGTCTACGATCTGCGCACGCGGCCGTCGAGCAACATCGGCCCCGGCCCCGGGGTGTAGTTCTTCTTCGGCGAGCGCGCACGTTTGTACATCGACGCGCCGTATTTTCTGGCTCTCTGTGCGCGCTCACGCCGCACGAGCGCGCGTCAACTGCCGATCGATCCGCGCCACCATCTCCAACGCCCGATAGCGGACGTCATCGAACACGATCGGCACCACAGTCCAGTCGACGTCCGCCAACGCATTCAAGCGCTTTCGGTCCTCGGCCATCGCCTCCGGCCCCGAGTGCCACGCCAGACCGTCATACTCCGCTGCGACCTGCTGATCGGGCCACGCGAAGTCCAGCCGCCGCAGATTACCGTAGCCGTCGAGGATTTCGTACTGCAGCTCCGGCACCGGCAGACCGCCGTCGAGCATCGCCAGCCGCGCCTCACTCTCCATCGGCGACTCAGCCCGCGGGTCGGCGAGCGCCAGTAGATCTCGCACCGCCACGATTCCGCGGCGCCCCTTCTGCTCGATGGCCGCACGCCACAGATCGGCACGGCTGCAGGTGCCGCTGCGGAGCGCAGCATCGAGCGTGGCCAGCGCCCGCGGGCGCCGCAGGCTGCGCGCGACCTCGACGGCCGTCCAGGCCGGTGCCGTCGCGCGACGGTCGCCGACCCTGACCAGCGGTGCGCCGTCGCGGCGATGCACCACCAACCCGTCGGCATCGCGCAGCCCGCACTGTGGGTCGAGCACGTGGAGTTCGGCCGGCTGCTCGGTGTCGAAGCCGAACATCGCGGCCGCGGTGGCGAGGCAGACGGCCACGGGACGCCCGCACGACAGATCGAGACCACGCAGCCGGAGTAGATCAGTGGGCTCACCGAGGCAATAGATGCCTTGCCAGATGCGTTCCAAGACACCGCTGTTGGTGAGCGCCTCGAAACGACGGCGGGTCAGGTACCGGAGGATCTGTGCGCTGGTGGCCACGCCACCCTGGGCGTCGAACAGCGCGATGAGGTGCTCGTCCATGCGGCCATGCTGGGTGCAGGGGCACGCGGCGGGCCAGGGCTCGCGCGCTGCCTGGGGATGGATTGACAGTTACGCACAGCTCGCGGGACGCGAGCGCGCGCCCGGTGCCAGCAATGGCGGCGTGTCGATGTGCAAACTCGCGCGCTCGCCGAAATCAGGCGCTGTTGGCGATGATGTTGGTCAGCAGTCGCACCCCGACACCGAGTGCGCGCTCGTCGAGGTCGAACGTCGGTTGGTGCAGATCCAGCTGCGGGCCCTGACCGCTCCACACACCGAGCCGCGCCATCGCGCCCGGCACCTCCTCCAGATACCAGGAGAAGTCCTCCCCGCCACCGGATTGCCGGGTGTCGGCAAGCACATCGGGCCCGATCGCCTCGATGGCGTGGGTGAGGATGCGCGTGGACACCTCGTCGTTCACCACCGGCGGCACGCCACGCCGGTAGTTCACCACATGCTCGATGCCCAGCGGCGCCAGCAGGGCCGAAATGGTCTCGGTGACAATCTCTTCCATGCCGACCCAGGTCTCGCGGCTGGCGGTCCGGATGGTCCCGGCCAGCGTGCCGGTCTGCGGGATCGCGTTGGCCGCCACACCCGCATTGACCGCCCCCCACACCATCACCGTGTTGTTGCGCGGATCGATGCGACGAGACAGCACTCCCGGCAAACCGGTGATCAGCGTGCCGATGCCGTAGACCAGATCGCCGGTCAGATGCGGACGCGACGTGTGCCCACCCGGCGAGTGCAACACGACTTCGAGCTGATCGGCCGCCGAGGTGATGGGGCCTGGCTTGACCGCGACCCTGCCCACCTCCAGATGCGGATCACAGTGCAGGGCATAGATTCTCGAGACACCCGTCAGCGCGCCCGCGGCGATCGCGTCGATCGCGCCACCGGGCATCAGCTCCTCGGCCGCCTGGAAGATCAACCGCACCCCGACCGGCAGCTCCGGCGCCGATGCCATGGCCAACGCCGCGCCCAGCAGCACCACCGTGTGCGCGTCGTGGCCGCACGCGTGCGCGACACCGGGCACCGTCGAGGCATACGGCGCCTCGGTGCGCTCTGCCATCGGCAGCGCGTCCATGTCTGCTCGCAACGCCACCCGCGGGCCGTCATCGGGACCGAAGTCGCACGTCAACCCCGTGCCGCCGGGGAGCACTTTCGGGTTGAGGCCGGCATCGGCCAGGATCGACGCGACGAACTGCGTCGTCGCGAACTCCTGGCGACCCAGCTCCGGATGCATGTGCAGGTGCCGCCGCCAGGCGACCAGATCGTCGTAACGGGCCGACAGGAAACGCGCCGCGGCGTGCGCCAACACGCTCATGCGACCCGCCGTTGGTGTAGGTCCAGCACCCGGTCGCGCTCCCCGGCGTCGGAGGCGAGCGCGACGACCGTGCGCGCCAACATGATCGCGCCCTCGACGACAGCGGTGTCGGCACTCTCCCCCACCGCCGCCGCAGCGAACTCCGGCTGGTGGATCGACGCGCCACCGGCATCGATACCCACGATCGGATGGATGCCCGGCATCACCTGCGTGACGTTGCCCATATCCGTACTTCCCAACGGCACTGACGCCTCGACCTCCTCGGGAACCGGCGCGCGCCCCACCCGGAGCATCTCCGCGCGAATCATCGACGACAGCCAGCGATCCGGCGCCAGTTCGGCATAGCCGGGTGCCGGCTCGTGCACCTCGTGCTCGCATCCGGTGGCCACCGCACCGGCCGCGAAGCAGCCGGCCATGCGAGTTTCCAACGCGCGCAACGACTCCGAGTTCGTCGCCCGCATCGTGTACGCCATCTCGGCGCGGGCCGGGATGACGTTGGAGGCCTGGCCGCCATCGGTGACGATGCCGTGGCACATCTGCCCCGGCGCCAGCTGCTGACGCAGCAACCCGACCGCGACCTGGGCGACGGTCACTGCGTCCGCGGCGTTGATGCCGAGATACGGCGCGACCGCAGCGTGCGACTCTCGACCGGTGTAGCGCACGATGACCTCCGAGAGCGCCAACGAGCGCGCCGCGGCGATGTCCAGCGGTCCAGGGTGCAGCATCACCGTCGCGGCGATGTCATCGAACGCCCCAGCATCCAGCATCAGCACCTTGCCGCCCCCGGATTCCTCGGCGGGTGTGCCCAGCAACACGACCGTCAACCCGAGATCGTCGGCCACCTCGGCCAGGGCCAGCGCCGTCCCGACCGCCGACGCGGCGATGATGTTGTGCCCGCAGGCGTGCCCGATGCCGGGCAGCGCGTCGTACTCGGCGCAGATCCCCACCACGAGCTCGCCGCTGCCGTAGACCGCCCGAAAGGCAGTGTCGAGCCCCGCGACCCCCGTCGTCAGCTCGAAACCGCGCTCGACGACCAGGGCCTGGGTCTTGGCGCAGCTGCGATGCTCGGCAAACGCCAGCTCGGGTTCGGCGTGAATCTGATGTGAGAGCTCCACCAGGTCCGGCCGGCGGCTGCTGATCACGTCGGCGACGGACGTGGCGGCGGCGGTGGGCATGCGGGCAAGTATCTCACTGCGACGACACCCGCACTAAGCTGCCGGTCGTGGAGGACGCCGGGGCAGTCGCGCAGGAAGCCGCCCGTGCTCTGGCCCATCGCACCGGGGTCGAACACCACGACGTCGCCGTCGTCCTCGGGTCCGGGTGGGCACCGGCCGCTGAACAGCTCGGCGAACCCACCGCCGTCGTTCCGATGGCCGACCTCCCCGGCTTCACCCCGCCCACCGCGCAGGGCCACGGCGGCCAGATCTTCTCCCTGCAGGTTGGTGCGCAACAGGTGCTGGTGCTGCTCGGCCGCATCCACGCCTACGAGGGCCACGACCTGCGGCACGTCGTCCATCCCGTGCGCACCGCCTGCGCCGCGGGCGCCCAGACCGTCATCCTGACCAACGCGGCCGGCGGTCTGCGCCCGGAGTACGGCGTCGGCCAACCGGTGCTGATCAGCGACCACCTCAACCTGACCGCGCGGTCTCCCCTGGTCGGTGCCCAGTTCGTCGATCTGGTCGACGCCTATGCGCCCCACCTGCGGGAGTTGGCACGCGAGATAGATCCGACGCTGGCCGAGGGCGTCTATGCAGGCCTGCCGGGGCCGCACTACGAGACGCCCGCCGAGATCCGGATGCTGCGCACGCTGGGCGCCGATCTGGTGGGGATGTCGACGGTGCACGAGACCATCGCCGCGCGCGCTGCCGGCGCCGCGGTGCTCGGGCTGTCGTTGGTGACGAACCTGGCCGCCGGTATGACCGGGCAACCGCTGAGTCACGACGAGGTGCTCGAGGCCGGCCGTCAGTCGGCGACGCGGATGGGTTCTCTGCTCTCGGCCGTGATCTCCCGGCTCTGATCCCGGCCGAGGCGCCGACTCGCCCACACCACGCCGCGGGCCATCAGCGGGGCCGCGAACAGCATCAGCAAGATCCGCACCACCTGGGCAGCAATCACGAACGTCACGTTCGACCCGGTCTCGACCGCCGTCGCCAGCACCGCGTACACGCCACCCGGGCTCGTCGCGAGGTAGCCCTCCAGGGGGGTCAACCCGGTGAGATGGGACAGCAGCACCCCCAACCCGGCGGTCGCCACGCCGATCGCGACGATCAACGCGATCGCCGCCGGAAGCAGTCGGCCGACCGCGCGCAGCGACGACCGGGTGAACGCCAGCCCGGCCTGCCAGCCGATGAGCATGTAGCCGGCCTGGACCAGGAGCATGGGCACCGACAGGCCGAATGAGAACCCGCTGACCTCGAGGCCCACCGTCAGGGCCAGCGGTCCGAGCAGACCGGCACCAGGCAACCGGATGAGACGCCCGACGGTCGCCCCGACGAGCACCAGCACGACGAGCATCGCGAGGCTGAGGTACCAGGGGGCCTGGCCCGCGGGGGCGAGCGCGGCGGAGTCGGCGCGGGACTTATCGGCGTGGTAGATCAGCGTGACGACGACGGGCATCGACGCGGTGACGATCCCGACACGCAGATACTGCACGACGGCAACGACGCGGTCGTCACCGCCGAGTTCACGGGCGATGGCGACGAGCCCGGATGCGCCGCCGGCGACGAGAGCGAGCGAGCCGGTCAGCGGGGTCACATCGCGGCGCAATCCCAGCAGCGCTCCGGCGATGACGCTGAGCACCAGCGTGCCCGCGCCGACGGCGAGGACGATCGGCCAGTGCCCGCCGAGGGTGCCGAGCGAATCCTGCTGCACCATCGTGCCGATGTAGACACCGAGCACCCCCTGGGCGGCGACCCCGAGCTTGCGGGGCACGCCGGCCGGGCCGGCCGACGTCAGCGCGAGCACGATTCCGACGACCAGCGCGGCGAACAGCGCCGCCGAAGGTACCCCCACGATCGTGAGCGGAACGGTGACCGCCACCGTCGCCGCCAACAGCACCGTCCACCTGAGCATCTGTTTCCACCATGTCATCGTGATGCCAAGTATGCTCTTACCAATCCAATATCTCAACGCAAGGTTTCACCTCGTGACTGTGATTTATTTCCAAGGTATAACTTGGTAATGGGTATCGAAGCGTCGGCAGCGACCGAGCTGCGGGAATCGATGATGGCTGTGACGCGGCAGCTTCGCCGGCACCGGCCGGACAACGGTCTGACGCTGAGCCAGATGCAACTGCTCGGCGAGGTCAGCCGCGCCGGAGTGACCACCCCGGCCGAGCTGGGTGTGCGCCTCGGGGTGAAGGTGCAGTCGCTCACCGATTCGCTCAACGAGCTCGAGACCCGGGGGTTGATCGCGCGACGGCCTGACGCAGCCGACCGGCGCCGCCAGCTCGTCGAGATCACCCCCGACGGCACCGTCCTGCTCGATGCCGACCGCGCCGAGCGCGACGCGTGGCTGCACACCACGATGCGCGAACGCCTCTCCACCCTCGAGTTCGACCTGCTCATGCTCGTCGCCCCCATCCTGCGCAAACTCGCCGACGCCGAGGCGGGCACACTGACGTGAGTGACGTCCGATCTGAACGCCGCCGTCAGGCAGTGGCTGGCCCACGATCCCGATCCGAACGCCGCCGCTGAACTGTCGGCGTGCAGCTCCGAGGAGTTGGCCGAGCGCTTCGCCGGCACCCTGACGTTCGGCACCGCGGGGCTGCGCGGGCCGATGCGCGCCGGCTCCAACGGGATGAACCTCGCCGTCGTGCTGCGCGCGACGTGGGCCCTGGGCACCGTCCTGACGCGCCGCGGCCACGGCGGCGGACAGGTGATAGTCGGGTACGACGCCCGGCACCGGTCCGCCGATTTCGCGCGTGGCGTCGCTGAAGTTCTTGCTGCGCAGGGATTCTCGGTGACGTTGATGTTCGCTGCGGTGCCGACTCCTGCGGTGGCGTTCACGGTGCGCCACACCGGTGCGGCGGCGGGGGTGCAGATCACCGCGTCCCACAACCCGGCCTCCGACAACGGCTACAAGGTCTTCTTCGCCGGCGGTCTTCAGATCGCCTCCCCCGTCGACGCCGAGATCGAAGACGCCATCGCCGCCGCCCCACCGGCTGACGAGATCCCCCGACACCCGGTCACCCCGTCCGGAACCGAGTACGTCCGGCGGTACCTGGAGCGCGCGGCGAGCGTGCGGCGAGCGGGCGGATCGGTACGCGTCGCGCTGACACCGATGCACGGTGTCGGCGGCGAGTACGCACTCGATGCGCTTGCGCTGGCAGGCTTTTCCGACGTCGCCGTGGTCGACGCGCAGTTCGCGCCCGACCCGGACTTCCCCACCGTCTCCTTCCCCAACCCCGAGGAACCGGGGGCGACCGACGCGCTGATGACGCTGGCCGTAGACGTCGACGCCGACATCGCCGTTGCTCTCGACCCCGACGCCGACAGGTGCGCGATCGGGGTGCCCACACCGGGCGGGTGGCGGATGCTTTCAGGTGACGAAACCGGTTGGCTGCTGGGCGATTACCTGCTCTCGCATGCCTCAGCGTCAGACGTGGTGGTCGCCAGCACCGTAGTGTCGTCACGCATGCTGGCACGCATCGCCGCCGGTCACGGCGCGCGCCACGTGGAGACGCTGACGGGATTCAAGTGGCTGGCCCGCGCTGACGAGGGGCTCGACGCGACGCTGCTCTACGCCTACGAGGAAGCGATCGGGCACTGCGTGGATCCGGTCGCGGTGCGGGACAAGGACGGGATCAGCGCCGCGGTGCTGGCCTGCGACCTGGTGGCAGTGCTGCGGGCGCGCGGGCGGACGGTGACCGACGCCCTCGACGAGCTGGCGCGCCGCCACGGCGTGCACAGCACCACAGCCATCACCCGCCGCGTCGAATCACCCTCTGCGGCAGCTGAATTGATGTCTGCCCTGCGCGCGAAAGCACCACGGCGGTTGGCGTCCTATCCCGTCGAGACCACTGACCTCGCGCCGCGCACCGACGCGCTGGTGTGGACCGGCGGTGACGCGTCGACGTCGGTTCGCGTGGTGATCCGCCCGTCTGGCACCGAGCCGAAGCTCAAGTGCTACCTCGAAGTTCGCTGTGACGGCGATCTCGAGGGGGCACGAGCACGGGCCGCGCAGGTGCAGGACACCCTCACCGAGGACGTCCGGGCACTGACTCAGCGCGGACCGAACTGACGGTCGCCGGCATCGCCCAGACCCGGCACGATGTAGGCGACATCGTTGAGGCCCGCGTCGATGCTGGCGGTGAACAGCTTCACCTGTGGCGCCGCCTTCTCAAGTGCGGCAACGCCTTCCGGCGCACACACCACGCACAGAGCGGTGATGTCGACAGCGTCCCTGGCGAACAGCAGCTCGAGGGTGTGCACCATCGAGCCGCCGGTCGCGAGCATCGGGTCCAGCACGATGACAGGGCGCGCACTCAGATCCGCGGGCAACGATTCCAGATACGGCGTGGGCTGATGCGTCTCCTCGTCGCGGGCCATGCCGACGAAGCCGACCTGAGCCTCCGGGATCAGCGCATGCGCCTGATCCACCATGCCCAGGCCGGCGCGTAGCACCGGCACCAGCAGCGGCGGATTGGCCAGGCGCGCACCGGACGTCTCGGCCATCGGAGTACGCACCGGGATGGTCTCGACCGGCGACTCGCGGGTCGCCTCGTAGACGAGCATCAACGTCAGGTCCCGCAGCGCGGCGCGAAACGCCGCGTTGTCGGTGCGCTCGTCGCGCAGGGTGGTCAGCCGCGCCGCGGCCAGCGGGTGGTCGACAACGCGCACATCCATGGAATTGGACCTTAATGGGAACCGGGTGACGTTTCCCGGCGTCTAACTGTCTGTGTTCGCCCGTTTGTCCGTAGACGCCCTGTCCGTCGACACCGAAGCCGTCCGCACCTACGGCCGCGCAGCAGACGCGCATGCCGACGCACTGCACGCCGCTGCCGCGCACCTCACCGGTGCGTCCGACGGCGCCGCTGCCTACGGGCCGGTCGGGGCGCGGTTTCTCGCCTCACTGGCCCGGGCCGCCGGGGACGACGCCGCCGCGCTCGCCTCCCTCGGCGCATCGCTGGCGGGCGCCCGGGTGGCCGCGGACTCTTCGGCGCTGAGCTACGACACCACCGAGGCGGACGCCGCGTCCCGGATCGCGGTCTGGTGACCAGCGCCCTGGTCAGCGCACTCGCCGCCCCGCTGCGGCGTGTGCAGGCGCTGGTCGGTCCGGGCTGGTCGGGCGATCAGGCCGGCGATCCCGCGGCGGTGCTGACCGGGGTCCGAGACACCCTGACCGACGTGGCCGATGCCGCCTCGCAGGCGTGGCGCGAGGCCGACGCGGACTGGTCGGGTTCCGGCGCGGACGCGGCGGCGGAATTCGCGGCGACGACGACCGCGGCGATCGACGGTGCGGCGGAGCGGGCCGGTCGGCTGGGTTCGGTGGCGCGCGACGCCGCCGGATCCGTCGCATCTGCACACCGGCGGCTGCAGGACATCGTCGACGAGTTCGAGGCGAAGGCCGCGGCACTCGAGCCGAGATTGGACGAGCCCGGCGTGGCCAAGCAGTTGCTCACCGAGGCACGCGACGCGCTGAGCCGCGCGATCGCCGTGGTCGAGGAGCTGCTCGCCGAACTCGACCGGCATGCCGCGGCGATCGAGACGCGGCCCGCACCCACCCACGCGGCGGGGTGGCCGGGCACCGGCACGGGCGGGGGCGGACTCCCCGCGGGTGGGACAGCCGGGCTTCCCGGGGGAGGTCTGTCCGGCGGCGAGCCGATGGCCCAACCAGCGGCTTTCACAGCGGCAGAGGCGCCGATCGACACCCCCGACGCGGCGACCTTCGGCGAGGGTGTGGCGGTGCGATTGCCCGATGGGACGGTGGTGATGGCACCCAACGCCGTCGCCGCCGACGCCGTCCGCCACGCGTTGACCCAGCTCGGCGTCCCCTACCAGTGGGGCGGCACCACGCCGGGCCAGGGCCTGGACTGTAGCGGCCTGACCCAGTGGGCGTATCACGAAGCGGGCCTGGACCTCCCGCGGTTGGCCCAGGAGCAGGACATCGGCCGCGCGGTGCCGCCGGGCGCGCTGATGCCCGGGGACCTCGCGGTGTGGGACGGCCACGTCGCGATGATCGTCGGGGACGGCACCATGATCGAGGCGGGTGATCCTGTGAAGCTCTCGCCGATCAGGACGGCGAACGCCGGCCAAGGCTTCCAGGGGTTCTGGCGGCCCACCGCCTAGAGGCCTCGTTAGGCTGTGCCGCATGGCTGCAGACATCGTGCCGATCGGGCTGAGCTTGACCAAGGGCGACGTGTACACGCTGTGGGCACCGCGGTGGCGCGCCGACGGGGACGAGTGGGAAGCGTTCCTCGGCAAGGACGAGGACCTCTACGTGCTCGATTCTGTGGCCGACCTGGCCGCGTTCGTGCGGACCAACGCCGACAACGACCTCACCGACCACCCCGCGTGGGAGAAGCTGACGACGGCGAACGCGCACCGGCTCGTGCCCGACGAGGAGCACTCCTACGACCTCGCCGGCTTCGAGGAGATCCTGTCGAACAAGCCGACCGAGGACAGCGTGCGCACGCTGCACCGCGCACTGTCGGTCGTGTCGTCGATCGGATCGGTGTGCGAACTGCCCGCGGTGACGAAGTTCTTCAACGGCAATCCGCTGCTGGGCACCGTCGGCGGCGGCGCCGAGGCGTACGCCGGTCGAGCGGGGCGCAAGCGCTGGGCCGAGATCGAGAAGATCATCAACCGCGGCTGGGACGCAGTGATCGAGTCGATCGACGAGATCATCACCAAGCCCGACGTGGACAGTGCCGCCGTCGAAAAGGCGCAGGCAGAGCTCGACGAGCCGGCGCCTGAGCCGGAAGAAGACGAGGTCGTCATCGACGACATCGTGGACACCGAGGAGGAGGCCGACGACCTGACCGCGGCCGCCGAGGACAAGGTGCTGGGCAGCGACGAGGACTTCTGGGCGCGCGTCGGCATCGACCCGGTCCGGATGATGACCAGCAGCGGCACCTTCTTCACGCTGCGCTGCTACCTCGACGACCGGCCGATCTTCCTGGGCCGCAACGGCCGCATCAGCGTGTTCGGGTCGGAGCGGGCCCTGGCTCGCTACCTGGCTGACGAGCACGATCACGACCTGTCGGACCTCGCGACCTACGACGACATCCGAACCGCGGCGACCGACGGCTCGCTGCGCGTGGAGGTCACCGACGACAACATCTACGTGCTGTCGGGGATCGTCGACGACCTCGCCGAAGGTCCCGACGCGCTCGATCACGACCAGCTCGAGCTCGCCGTCGAGTTGCTGCGCGACATCGCGGACTACGCCGAGGACACCAGCGTCGCGGCCAAGCTCGACAAGGACACCGCGCTGGGCCGGCTGATCGCCTACTCGCTGGAGCCGGGCTCGGTGTCGCGGCCGAGCGCGCCGTACGCCGAGGCCGTCACGCAGTGGGAGTCGTTGGAGCGCTTCGTGGAGTCACGCCTGCGCTCGGAGTGACGCCCGCAGAGCCTCGGCGAAGACGGCCGTATCGGTGAGAAACCCGACGTGTCCGCCAGGGAAGATCTGCGCACCGATGCCGAGCGCATCGGCGAGCGCCGATGACGTCGGGTGGGTGAGCAACGCGCCCGAGTCGGCGCCGATGCCGACGACGATCCGGCTGCCGCGCAGTGAGTCGACGTCGGGCCGGTAGCCCGTGGTGGCCCGCAGGTCGTGGTCGAAGAACCGGGCCGCGTGCCGGCGCTCCTCCTCGCTCGGCGGCGGGGTCTCCCCCACAGCCTCGGGCGGCTCGAAGCCTGCATTGATCATGAAGGCGCGCCACGCGGCGTGGACGCCGTCGGCGTGGAAGGTGTCGATGATGCGCTCGGTGTCGGCGCGGCGGCTCTCCGCGTCGGCCAGCAACTCGATCAAGGGCGGCTCGTGGGCTATCGCCGTCTGCACGCGTGCCGGCCACCGCGTCATCAGCGCCACCACTGTGACCGCACCGCCGCTGGAGCCGAAGACCTCCGCGCGGTCAGCGCCCATGTCGTCGAGGATCGCGACCACGTCTTCAGCACGCGTCTCCACCGTCGCCTTCTGGTCCGGGTCGTCGAGCGTGCTGGCGCCATACCCGCGCGGGTCGAGGGTCACGACCGTGCGCTCGGGCGCCATCGCATCGGCGAGCGGCTGAAAATCGCCGGCACCCATCGGCGACCCGACCAGAACCAGCAGGGGCCCGCTACCGCGGACTTCGTAATGAAGGACGGCGCCGGGAACGGTCAGCCGACGGGTGACGGGAGAGGTGGTCATGGGAAGTTCGACTGCTTCAGCGAGCCGAAGTCATCGCTCGGCCGCGATTTCGGCGTGCTGGCCGTCGGTGAGCGACGACAGACACGCCGAAATCGCTAGCCGATGAGGACCGCGTAGCGGGGTTTGATCACTTCGTCGATGATCGTCAAGCGCTCGTCGAACGCGATGAACGCCGACTTCATCGCGTTGATGGTGAACCGTTCGAGATCGCTCCACCCGTAGCCGAACGCCTCCACCAGCCGGAGCATCTCCTGGCTCATCGTGGTGTCGCTCATCAACCTGTTGTCGGTGTTCACCGTCACCCGGAAGCGCAAGCGAGCCAGCCGGTCGAACGGATGCTCGGCGATGCTGTCGACTGCGCCGGTCTGCACATTGGAGCTCGGGCACATCTCGAACGGCACCCGCTTGTCACGAAGCAGAGACGCGAGCCGGCCCAACCGCGCGGTGCCGTCGGGATCGACGGTGATGTCGTCGACGATGCGCACCCCGTGGCCGAGCCGGTCCGCTCCGCAGAACGCGATGGCCTCGTGGATCGACGGCAACCCGAAAGCCTCGCCCGCGTGAATCGTGAAGCGCGCGTTGTTGCTTCGCATGTACTCGAACGCGTCGAGGTGACGGGTGGGCGGGTAGCCGGCTTCCGCGCCGGCGATGTCGAAGCCGACGACGCCCTGGTCCCGGAACCGGATCGCCAGTGCCGCGATCTCCCGCGAGCGCGCGGCGTGGCGCATCGCCGTGACCAGGCAGCGCACCACGATGGGGCGGCCCCCGGCAGCAGCCGCCTTCTCTCCGTCGGCGAAGCCGGCCAGCACCGCCTCGACGACCTCGTCGAGAGACAACCCGCCGTCGATGTGCAGTTCGGGGGCGAACCGGATCTCGGCGTAGACGACGTTGTCGTCGGCGAGGTCCTCCACGCATTCGAGGGCCACCCGATGCAGTGCCTGCGGGGTCTGCATCACGCCGACGGTGTGGGCGAACGGTTCCAGATAGCGCACCAGCGAGCCGCTGTGCGCGGCGGTGCGGAAAAACGTCGCCAGCGCCTCGGAGTCCTGCTCGGGCAGCTGGTCGTACCCGGTTTCCTCCGCCAGTTCGAGAACCGTCTGCGGCCGCAGCCCGCCGTCGAGATGATCGTGCAGCAGCGCCTTGGGCGCCTGCCGGATGTTCTCCAGCGTCAACGGTGTCGTCATCTGGCTCTCCTCACGTGATCCGGTCGATGATCAGCGGACGCGTGGGCGGCGCCTCGTCGCCCACGCGCCAGGCCCCGTCGAGTTCCGACAAGGCGGGCCCGAACCGCTCGGGGGTGTCGCTGTAGAGCGTGAACAGCGTCTCACCCGCGGCCACGGGTTCACCGGGCCGACGATGAATGCGCATTCCTGCGCCGAACTGCACCCGCTCGCCGGGTGCCGACCGGCCCGCGCCGAGCCGCCACACCGCGAGTCCCACGGCCATCGCGTCGATGTCCCCCATCGTGCCACTGCGCGAGGCGATCACGGTCTCGCTGTGAGCACCGATCGGCAACGGTGTCGCGAGGTCACCACCCTGCGCCGCGATCAACGCGCGGAACCGGTCCATCGCCGACCCGTCGCGCAGTGTCTGTGCCGGATCGACGGCGTCCAGACCGGCCGCGTCGCACATCTCCCGCGCCAACGCGACGGTCAACTCGACCACGTCCTCGGGTCCGCCGCCGGCGAGGACGTCCAACGACTCGGCCACCTCGACCGCGTTGCCGACCGTGCGTCCCAGCGGCACCTCCATGTCAGTCAGCAGCGCGCGGGTGGCCACCCCGTGCTCGCGGCCCAGGGCGACCATCGTCTCCGCCAATTCGCGCGACTCCGGTTCGGTGGCGAGGAACGCCCCGGAGCCGACCTTGGTGTCGAGCACCAGCGCTGCGGCGCCTTCGGCGATCTTCTTGCTCATCACCGAACTCGCGATCAGCGGAAGCGATTCGGTGGTGCCGGTGACGTCGCGCAGCGCGTAGATCTTGCGGTCGGCGGGCGCCAGCTCCCCGGCGGCGAAGATCGCCGCGCCGAGGTCCCGAAGTTGTTGGTGGATCTGCGGTTTGGTGATCTCCGCGGTGAACCCTGCGATCGACTCGAGCTTGTCCAGGGTGCCGCCGGTGTGCCCGAGACCCCGTCCCGCCGCCTGCGGGACCGCACCACCGCACGCCATCACCATCGGGACCAGGGGGATGGTGATCTTGTCCCCGACGCCGCCGGTGGAGTGCTTGTCGACGGTCGGGCGGCCGACGTCGGAGAAGTCGAACCGCTCCCCGGAGGCGACCATCGCCGCGGTCCAGCGAGCGATCTCGTGAGTCGACATGCCCTTCAGGAAGATCGCCATCAACAGCGCCGCCATCTGTCCGTCGGTGACGCGGTCGCGGGTGTAGGCGTCGATCACCCAGTCGATCGCGGCGTCGGAGAGGGTGTGGCCGTCGCGCTTGGTCCGAATGACGGTGGGCGCATCGAAACTCGATCCGAAAGTGTTCTGGGTCACTAGTTTTCCCCGATTTCCCCGGGCCTACGGGCCAGATCGTCGGGTCCGAATGCGTCGGGCAGCAGCTGGCGCAGCGGGCGCGGACCTGACGGATGGTCGACGAGCATGTCAGGGCCGCCGTGCTCGAGCAGCACCTGCCGGCAGCGCCCGCACGGCATCAACGTCGCGCCGTCGGGGCCCACGCAGGCCAGTGCGAGCAGGCGCCCACCACCGCCGGAAACCAGGGCGCAGACCACTGCGCACTCCGCACAGAGACCCAGGCCATATGAGACATTCTCCACATTGCACCCGGTCACTATTCGGTAATCGTCGACCAGTGCCGCGGCCCCGACCGGGAACCCCGAATAGGGCGCATAGGCGTGCCGAGCAACATCAATTGCACTGCGCCGCAACAACTCCCAATCAACATCGGCGCTCACATCAGGCCTTCCCAGCAGATTCTGAATCCATTCCGAACCCCCCGCCTCGTGACCAGCAGTATCAGATAGGCGACCCTAATAAACGCCCGTTTTCGAGGGCATACGGCCACAGGCTAGTTCGTTCGACAGTACAAAGGAGATTAGAGTCGCTGCGAGGTTCGGAGAACCAGCCGACGGGCACATCTCCGAGCATCCACCGATGGCGTTGGAGGGGTCAGATGAGTACGGCAACATCATCGGGCGACATTGCGGCACCACGCTCGCAGCCGTCGCGCCGACGAACCCTGTATCGCGGCGATCCCGCGATGTGGTCGTGGGTTCTGCATCGAATCTCCGGTGCCTCGATCTTCTTCTTTCTGTTCGTTCACGTGACGGACACCGCGCTGGTCCGGGTCAGCCCGCAGGCCTACAACGAGATCATCGAGACCTACAAGACGCCGATCATCGGCCTCATGGAGCTCGGCCTCGTCGCCGCCGTCCTCTACCACGCGCTCAACGGCATCCGCGTGATCCTGATCGACTTCTGGTCGGAGGGACCGCGCCATCAACGCAAGATGCTGTGGGTCGTCGCCGGAGTCTTCCTCACGGTGCTGATCGCGTCCGTGGGTGTGATCGGCATGCACATGGTGGAGAGGTTCTTCTAAATGGCCGAGAACCCGTACGACCACATCAGCGATCGCGGCGGCAGCGCGCCGGTCATGCAGCGCAGCCACGACCGGCCGGCCAGCCTCGACAATCCCCGGTCGCCGCGGCGCGCGGGCGGGATGCCCAACTTCGAGAAGTACGCCTGGCTGTTCATGCGCTTCTCCGGCCTGGTGCTCGTCTTCCTGGCGCTCGGCCACCTGTTCATCATGTTGATGTGGGACGGCGGCGTGTACCGCATCGACTTCAACTTCGTCGCGCAGCGCTGGTCCTCGCCGTTCTGGCAGACCTGGGACCTGCTGCTGCTCTGGCTCGCTCAGCTGCACGGCGGCAACGGCATGCGCACGATCATCGCCGACTACAGCCGCAAGGATTCGACCAAGTTCTGGCTGAACACCCTGCTGGCCCTGTCGATGGTGTTCGTGCTGGTGCTGGGCACCTACGTGCTGCTGACGTTCGACGCGTCCATCTCTTGATCGGGAGCTCACGATGATTCAAGAACACCGCTACGACGTCGTCATCGTCGGTGCCGGCGGCGCCGGCATGCGCGCCGCCGTCGAGGCCGGCCCGCGCGTGCGCACCGCCGTGCTGACAAAGCTGTATCCGACGCGCTCGCACACCGGCGCGGCCCAGGGCGGAATGTGCGCCGCGCTGGCGAATGTCGAAGAGGACAACTGGGAGTGGCACACCTTCGACACCGTCAAGGGCGGCGACTACCTCGCCGACCAGGATGCTGTCGAGATCATGGCCAAGGAGGCCATCGATGCGGTGCTCGACCTCGAGAAGATGGGGATGCCGTTCAACCGCACCCCCGAGGGCCGCATCGATCAGCGCCGCTTCGGCGGCCACACCCGCGATCACGGTAAAGCCCCGGTGCGCCGGGCCTGCTATGCCGCCGACCGCACCGGCCACATGATCCTGCAGACGCTGTACCAAAACTGCGTCAAGCACGACGTCGAGTTCTTCAACGAGTTCTACGCCCTCGACATCGCGATGACCGAGACCCCGTCGGGTCCGGTCGCCACCGGCGTCATCGCCTACGAACTCGCAACCGGAGACATCCACGTCTTCCACGCCAAGGCGATCGTGTTCGCCACCGGCGGGTCGGGCCGGATGTACAAGACCACGTCCAATGCGCACACGCTGACCGGCGACGGCCTGGGCATCGTCTTCCGCAAGGGACTTCCCCTGGAGGACATGGAGTTCCACCAGTTCCACCCGACGGGCCTGGCCGGTCTGGGCATCCTGATCTCCGAGGCCGTGCGCGGCGAGGGCGGCCGGCTGCTCAACGGTGAGGGCGAACGGTTCATGGAGCGCTATGCGCCCACGATCGTCGACCTGGCGCCCCGCGACATCGTCGCCCGCTCCATGGTTCTCGAGGTGCTCGAGGGTCGCGGCGCCGGACCGAACAAGGACTACGTCTACATCGACGTGCGCCACCTCGGCGAGGACGTGCTCGAGGCCAAGCTGCCCGACATCACCGAGTTCGCCCGCACCTACCTGGGCGTCGACCCGGTGAAGGAACTGGTGCCCGTCTACCCGACCTGTCACTACGTCATGGGCGGCATCCCCACCACCGTCAACGGGCAGGTGCTCTCGGACAACACCACCGTCGTGCCGGGTCTGTACGCCGCCGGTGAATGCGCATGCGTCTCGGTGCACGGCGCCAACCGGCTGGGCACCAACTCGCTGCTCGACATCAACGTCTTCGGTCGCCGTGCCGGCATCGCCGCCGCGAATTACGCACTGGGACATGACTTCGTCGACCTGCCGGAGAAGCCCGCCGACATGGTGGTCGGCTGGGTCGGCGACATCCTCTCCGAGCACGGCAACGAGCGCGTCGCCGACATCCGGGGTGCGCTGCAGCAGTCGATGGACAACAACGCCGCGGTGTTCCGTACCGAGGAGACCCTCAAGCAGGCGCTGACCGACATTCACGCGCTCAAGGAGCGCTACGCCCGAATCACGGTGCAGGACAAGGGCAAGCGCTACAACAGCGATCTGCTCGAGGCCATCGAGCTCGGCTTCCTGCTGGAGCTGGCGGAGGTCACCGTGGTCGGCGCGCTCAACCGCAAGGAGTCCCGCGGCGGACACGCCCGCGAGGACTACCCGAACCGCGACGACACCAACTACATGCGTCACACCATGGCCTACAAGGACGGCAAGGACCTGCTGTCGGACATCCGCCTGGACTACAAGCCGGTGGTGCAGACGCGGTACGAGCCGATGGAACGGAAGTACTGAGATGAGTGCACCAGTTCTGGACAAGCAAGACACTCCCCCCGTGCCCGAGGGCGCGGTGATGGTGACGCTGAAGATCGCCCGGTTCAACCCGGAAGCACCCGATGACGCAGGCTGGCAGAGCTTCCGCGTACCGTGCCTGCCCAGCGACCGGCTGCTGAACCTGCTGCACTACGTGAAGTGGTACCTCGACGGGACGTTGACGTTCCGCCGGTCCTGCGCGCACGGGGTGTGCGGGTCGGACGCCATGCGCATCAACGGCGTGAATCGGTTGGCGTGCAAGGTGCTGATGCGCGACATGCTGCCGAAGAACCCGAACAAGGCGCTGACCATCACGATCGAGCCGATCCGCGGGTTGCCCGTGGAGAAGGACCTCGTCGTCGACATGGAGCCGTTCTTCGACGCATACCGGGCGATCAAGCCGTACCTGATCACCTCGGGCAATCAGCCCACCCGCGAGCGGATTCAGAGCCAGACCGACCGGGCGCGTTACGACGACACCACCAAGTGCATCCTGTGCGCCTGCTGCACCACCAGCTGCCCGGTGTACTGGAGCGAGGGGTCCTACTTCGGCCCGGCGGCGATCGTCAACGCCCACCGGTTCATCTTCGACAGCCGTGACGAGGGGGCCGCCGAACGGCTGGACATCCTCAACGACGTGGACGGGGTGTGGCGCTGCCGCACCACGTTCAACTGCACCGAGGCGTGTCCGCGTGGCATCGAGGTCACGAAGGCGATCCAGGAGGTCAAGCGCGCGTTGATGTTCGCGCGCTGACGAAGGCGAGCGAGGGACGAGCCCGACGAGGAAGCGCGCCATCTAATTTGGCGCGCTGACACTCTCAGCGACCTGCTCGTCGTAGTAGCGCAGGATCACCGCGACGGCCGCGGCCACCGGCACCGCCAGGAACGCGCCGATCACCCCGAATGTCGACGCGCCCAGCGTCACCGCGAGCAGCACGATCACCGCGTGCAGCTTCATCGACTTCGACTGCAGCCACGGCTGCAGCACGTTCCCCTCGAGCTGCTGCACCGCGACGATGATGCCCAGCACGATCAGCGCATTGACCGGACCATTGGCCACCAGCGCGACGAGCACTGCCAACCCGCCCGCGACGAACGCGCCGACGATCGGTACGAAGCCGCCGATGAACGTCAGGATCGCCAGCGCGTAGGCCAGCGGGACGCCGAGGATCACCAGGCCGATGCCGATCAGCACCGCGTCGACGAGGCTGACCAGCGCCTGGGTCCTGATGAACCCGCCGAGGGTGGCCCAGACGCGTTGGAGCACCTCGGCCAGGTGCGGGGCCGCGGGCATGCCCGCGACGCGCCGCAGCCACGGCAGGAACCCCGGCCCGTCCTTGAGGAAGAAGAACGCGACGACGATCGCGGTGAACACCGTGACCAGCGCCGACGTCGCGGCACCGACACCGGTGAACAGTCCGGCCGCGATCTTGGCGCTGCTGGAGTTGAGCGTGTCGTTGATTGCGTCGACCGCTGAGTTCAGTTGGGCGTCACTGATGTTCAGTGGCGGTCCGCCGAGCCAGTCGCGCACCTCGACGACGCCGGCGGTGGCCTGTTCAGCCAGCTCGCCCGCCTGGTTCACGATCGCCGGCGTGACGGCGGCGATGACCCCGGCCAGCACGGCGACGGCCGCGACGAGAACCAGCAGCGCCGCGGGAGCCGGCGGCAGCCCCTTGCCGCGCAACCAGCGCACCGGCGGCCACAGCACCGTGCACAGGATCAGCGCCAGCGCGACCGGCAGCAGGATCACCCACGTCTTGCCGATCACCCACGAGAGCACCCACAGCGCCGCTGCGACCGCGACGAGACGCAGCGACGCACTCGCCAATGACTGGAGATGCCTGTTGTACAGCTGGCCGCGGTCCACCCGCCCTTTCTACCCATCGGCGCGGAATTCACCGCCATCGGCGAGCCAGGAAGTCACGGATCAGCGCTGTCACCGCGGCGAGGTCGCTCTCCAGCAGGAAGTGGCCGCCGTCGCGCAGGTGGATCTCGGCGTCGACAGCGTCCTCGGCGAAGGCCCGGGCCCCGTCGGGTCCGAAGAACGGATCCTTGTCGCCCCACACCGCGAGCACCGGCACGGCGCTGGTGCGCAGATAGTCGTGCAGCTTGGGGTAGAGGCGGGGATTGCTCGCGTAGTCCTTGAACAGAGCCAGCTGGATCGCGTCGTTGCCGGGCCGGGACAGCAGCGCGTGGTCATGATGCCAGGTGTCGGGGCTGACGACGCTCGGGTCGGGCACGCCCGCCACGTATTGCATCCGCGTCGCCTCGAACGACAGGAACTCTCGTAGCTTGTCCGCCGTCGCGGGTGTCTGCTCGCGCTGGTAATCCCAGACCGCCGTCCAGCCCTCTGGGACGAAGCCCGCGTCGTAGCCGTTCCCGTTCTGCGTGATGATCGCGGCGATGGCCTGTGGGTCGCGCAGAGCCAGCCGCCAGCCGACCGGGGCGCCGTAGTCCTGCACGTACATGGCGTACGTGGTGATCGCGAGCTGGTCGAGCAGGCCGGCGGTCAGCTCGGCCAGCGCGTCGAAGGTGTAGTCGAACTCGTCGGCCGGCGGCGCGTCGGAGTAACCGAAGCCGAGATAGTCCGGCGCGATCACGTGATAGCGGTCGGCCAGTTCACCGATCAGGTCGCGGAACATGAACGAGCTGGTGGGAAACCCGTGCAGCAGCACGATCACCGGCGAGCCCGGCGTGCCTGCCTCGCGGTAGAAGATCTGGCGACCGGCGACGGTGGCGTAGCGATGATGCACGACATTCACGGTATAACTCCTAAAATTGCTTTTACTGGTTATTCCTAGTGAACCCTCGGAGGTGTAACCTGTCAATAGCATTTAGGAGGTTAGTCATGGAGCTTCCGGTCGCGGGGCCCGACGACGAGACACTGCTGCTCGATCTCGTGAACACCACCCCGGTCATCGACGGCGTGCCCACCGACCTCCTGACGTCGGAGTGGCTTGCCGAGCACGACATCGAGCCGTCCGAGCTCTCCGGCCTCGTCGCTGCGCGGGACGTGCTGCAGGCGGTGGTCCGTGGTGAGCGATCGCCGGCGGCGTTGCTGCAGCTTCTCGACGGCGTTGCGCTGCAGCCCGTCGCGACCGACGGCGGCATCGACTGGCAGTTCACGAGCGTCGACGCCGCAGCCCGGGCCGTGATCGCGTGGGACACGCTGCGGATCACCAACCCTGGGCGTCTGCGGCCGTGCGCCAATGACGAATGCCAGCTGTTCCTGCTGGATCGCAGCAAGCCGAACACCGCGCGGTGGTGCTCGATGGCGATCTGCGGAAATCGCATGAAGGCCCGGCGGCACTATCGGCGCACTCACCCCGACTGAGTCGGGCATGCTTCTCAGGTGCTGATGCTGAGCCAGGTCGTCGGGGCCGTGGTCCGCGGTCCCGACGGGACACCGGTGGGTCGCGTTGCCGACCTGACGGTCAGCCTGGCCGATCCGAATCCGCTGCCGCTGATCGACCGCGTGCTGATCCGGCGCTCTCGCGCGAGCGATGCGCTGCTGCCGTGGTCGGCGGTGTCGGCGGCCCACGGCATGCTGTCGCTCATCGACGAGCCGGCCCAGTTCGCGATCGGTTCGCTGTCCGCGGCGCTCGACGACGACGAAATCCTTGTGCGGCGCGATGTTCTCGACACCCAGGTGGTGGACATCGGTGAGCAGCGGCTGGCCCGGGTCGCCGACGTGGTCCTGGCCCGCACCCCCGACGGACACATGGAGGTCGTCGGAGTCGAGGTCGGGTTTGGCGCCGTGCTGCGGCGGCTGGGTCTGCGTCGGCTGGCAGCCCGAGCGGGACGAGACGCAGTCGCGTGGAGCGATCTGCATCTGACCTCCGATCGCGGCCATGCCGTGCAACTCGCCACTCCGCGCTCGGCAGTGCACCACCTCGACGCGCGCGCGCTCGCCGCGCTGGTCAGCCGACTGGACACGGGCGCGGCGACCGACGTTCTCGCCACCCGGAATCCGTATGTGGCCGCCGAGGTCGTCCGTGCCGGACCTGCCGAGGTGGGCGAGCGAGTACTGCGGGCACTGCCCGACACGACCGCCGTCAAGATCGTCGCCGCGATGCCCGCCGAGCACGCCCGCACGTGGCGCCGCCGCCTCGCCCGCCCCCGCGCCCGGCGGTTCCTGCGGTCGCACGTCTGGCCGCGTCGCACGTGAAGCGCCGGAAAGGGATCGCCCTCGGTGGTCTGTTCGCGGTCGCCGGCCCGGGACTTCTGGCGGGCCTCTCCGACGATGATCCTGCGGGCATCACGACCTACTCGGTGCTGGGCGCCGAGCACGGCTACCAACTGTTGTGGGTGCTGTTGTTGTCGACAGTCGCGCTGGTGATGTTCCACGGTCTGGCCGCACGCATGGGAGTGGTGACCGGCCAGGGCCTGATCGGCCTGGTACGCCAGCGCTACGGCGTCCGGGTCGGCGGCACCGTGCTGATCGCGCTGGTGATCGCCAACATCGGCACCATCTGTGCCGAATTCGCAGGTATCGCAGCAGGTTTCGAACTCTTCGGGATCAGCCGCTACATCAGCGTGCCGGCCACCGCGGTGATCGTGTCGATGGTGGTGCTGCGCGGCAGTTTTCATCGCGTGGAGCACGTGCTGCTTGCGTTGTCGACGGTGTTTCTCGCCTACATCGCTTCGGGGGTGCTGGCGCGGCCCGACTGGGGTGCGGCGGCCAGGGGGCTCGTGGTGCCGAGCATGCCGACCGACAGCGCGACGATTGCGATCGTCACGGCGACTGTCGGAACGACCCTGGCGCCCTGGGGGCTGTCGTTCATCCAGTCCTACGCCGTCGACAAGAAGTTGCGCACCGAGGATCTGGTGTTCGAGCGCATCGACGTGGTGACCGGAGCGATACTGACCGGCGTCATCGGCTTCTTCGTCGTGGTGGCCTGCGCCGCGACACTGCACCGCGACGGCCGGTCGATCAGAGACGCCGCCGACGCCGCCATGGCGCTGCAGCCTCTCGCAGGCGACACGGCGGCCACACTGTTCGCCGTCGGCCTGATCTGTGCGGCACTGCTCGCCGCCTCGGTGCTCCCGCTGTCGACGGCGTACTCCGTGTGTGAGTACGCCGGAGTCGAAGCGGCCCTCGACGATCCGGTCGGCGAGGCGCGGACGTTCTACGTCTCGTTCGGGCTGGTGAGCGCACTGGGCGCGACGGTGGTTCTCATCCCTGGCGCGCCGCTGGTGACCATCCTGGTCGGCACGCAGGTGCTCAACGCGGTGCTGCTGATACCGCTGCTGATCGCGATGATCGGCACGGGCCGCGACCGGGATCTGATGGGCGAGTTCGCCATCGGCCGGACGGCGACCATCGCCTACGGCGTGACGACCGCGGTGGTGCTGATGTGTGTGGCCGTGCTGGCGGTGGTGTCGGTCACTGGGTGAGCCGAGTCTCGCCGATCGGACCCATCCGACCCGGGGGCGGTGACGAATTCACCGTATGCCGAATGAACTGGTTGTCCTGGTCGACGACGACGGCCGTCGCCTCGGGTCCGCGCCCAAGGCGCAGGTGCACCACGAGTCAACGCCGCTGCACCTGGCGTTCTCCTGCTACCTCTTCGACGAGTCCGGCAACGTGCTGATGACCCGTCGGGCGCTGCACAAGCGCACCTTCGCCGGCATCTGGACCAACTCCTGCTGCGGCCACCCCGCCCCTGACGAGTCGATGACCGACGCCGTGCACCGCCGCGTGCGTGAAGAACTGGGCGTCGGCATCGCCGAGCTGACCTGCGTGCTGCCCGACTTCCGCTACTACGCCGTGGCCGCCGACGGTGTCGCCGAGAACGAGCTCTGCCCGGTCTACTGCGGACGCGTCGACGGACCCGTGCACGCCGACCCGGAGGAAGTCATGGACTACCGGTGGGTGCCCTGGGAGCACGCCCGCACCGCCGCCGGCCTGGGCTGGGCGATCAGCCCGTGGGCCGCCGAGCAGATCCCGCTGCTGGACAACGCCGGCGTCCCGCGGGGCCGTTAACCCCTGGTCTGGAACAGACGCTCGGCGTACGCCAGATCGTCGCGCCACAGCCTGGCCGCCGCGCGCCGCATCAGCGGCCGCAACAGCGGGCCGGCCACCAGCCCCTTGCCGAAGTGGGGGCGATCCGAGTGCGCGATCACGGCCTCCACCACCGCGGTCCTCGGCCGCCCGTCGGGGCCTGGCCCGAGAGGTGTCGCGTGGGTCTCCACGACGCTGCCCTGCCCCTCGCCCTCGATGATGCGCATCGTGACCGTGCGCGGACCCGGCGTGGTGAACTCCGCGATGACGGGGACGCCGAGACGTCCGATGCGGAACGTGACGTCGACGACGAACCGGTCGAGCGACTCGGGCAGATCATCCTCGGCCGGCGGGGCACTGAGCACCTTGAGCTGGGTGAACGAATACGGGTGGAACCACGCGCCGTGCCAGGGGTCGAGCCGGTTGGCCACGACGTCGGCCGGTTCGCAGACGCCCTCGAGCCGCGTCACGGCGGCCAGCGCCGGATCGCCGGGGCGCGGCATCGGCGGCGGTGTGTCAGACAGTGGCGACGTCGCCGGGTCGACGGCGTCGTCGAAGCGCACCCAGCACAGCACCCCGTCGTCGTAGGACGCGTACGGCTTCCACGTCCCGTGCCTGCGTTCGCCGAGCCGCAGCCCGTGCCACGGGCACACCAGCGTGCCGCACTCCACCGGCGCGGTCGCCAGATCGGCGCCGAGGTGCGGGCACGCCCGGGGCGCGACCAGCAGAGCACCGTCGGCCCCGCGCCACGCGACGATCTCGCGACCGGCGACGGTGGTGCCCAGCGCCGAGGACGTCAGCGTCGAACTCTCCGCGAACGCGAACCAATTGCCGCCCGCCTTGCGCTGAGCCCGGCGCAGCGCGGCCGAGATCAGCGCCGGGTTGGCATCAGCGTAGGTCGGGGTCTGACCCGCCCAGTCGAGCGCCGGGAGCACCTCGAACGGCCATGCGGCAGCGACCCTTTGGCGCCAGCCCTTGTCCTCGCTCATCGGGCCGCACCCGCGCTGGCCAGCCGGCGCAACACGCCGGAGCGTCCGTGGTTGGGCACCGTGTGCAGGGGATGGCCGGCCAGCCCGAAGCCGCCCAGCAGCTCGTTTGCGGCCGTCCAGCCCGTCGTCGCGGCCCGCTCCATCAGGGCAACCGGCAAATCGATGCGAATACCGTCTCCTGCCAGCATGATTCGCGGATCCGGTGTGCGGACTCCCGGCCGGTCGGCGAAGTCGCCCGGAGCGAAGCGCGGACAATCGTCGCGGCGCAGGAGCCGCTCGTCGACAATCGAGGCAGTCACCGTCTCAGGGTAGAGCTCCTGCATGCGTGCGATCAGCGCATCGCGCACCGTGTTCATTGATTCGGCGGCCACCGGTTCTGTGACCGAGTAGGCGTGCAGTTCCACGACCGATCCCCCGGTCCGCGCCGCCCATCGCGCGGCCTCCCGCTCGTAGCGTTCCACCACGCTGACATTGTCCAACGGTTCGCGTCCCCCCGTCCCGACGAAGGCGGCGCGGTCCGGGCGCACCGGACGGTCCAGCCACAGCCGCAGCACCACGAACGGTGGTGCGGTGCCCATCGCCGCGACCCGCTGCCGCCACGACACATCCCCCAACCCGGGTGACGCCGCGACGATACGCTGCAGACCGGCGACGTCGGTGGCGAGGACCACGCCGTCGGCGTCGAGGACGTCACCGCCTGCGGTCCGCACCGTCACAGCGTCCGCGGCCGTCACGGCGTCGACGGTCTCCCCCGTGTGGAACACCACGCCGCGTCCCGCAAGGTAGTCGCGCAGCGGATTCCACAGAGCCACATCGAAATTGGCGTTCGCGACGTCGAAGATGAGACCTTCGCTGGAGCCCAGGAAATAGATGTGGAACATCGTGACCAGTTCCCCGGCCGACAGCGCCTCGGGCCGGGCAAAGAAACTGCGGGCGAAGACCTCGAACGCGAGGTGACGCGCCGCGTCGGGAAAGTTGATGTCGCGCAGAAATGTCTGCGCATCCCGATGGTCGAGCTGTCTATACGTATCGGGTACGGACACCGCCGCGAGCGGCGCAGCCGCCTTCGCGTCGATGCGCACGAGGTCGCGCAACCGAAAGGTGGGGCTGCGCAACGCGAACGCCAATGCATTCAGCGGCGGCGTCTGCGGCAACCCGCGGAACGTGTCCTGCCGACCGGAGCCGTCGATCAGCGGGTAGTCGGAGACCGGTGTCAGCGCCGACAGAGCCGGATCGCCACGCCTCAGCAGCGCACGCAGGTTGTAGTACTGCCGGAAGAACGCGTGGAAGCCGCGGTTCATCCCGGTCTGCGACCCGTCGGCCAGCGTCTCGGTCCACCCGCCCACGCGACCACCGAGATAGGCCTGACGCTCGATGACGTCGACGGCGACACCGCGTTCGGCCAGGCCGGTCGCCGCCGCCAGGCCAGCGATCCCGCCGCCCACCACGACCACGCGGGGACGGGCGTCGTCACCGGTGATCGCGGGACGCCCGGGGCGGGCGGGCCAGGTCTGCCGGCGACGATCAGTCACCGATCACACGCTCCCGTGCCGGGCACGGGCCACCCATGACTTGCCCAGGCCGGCCGCGGCGACGACCGCGCGCCGCGGCTTACCCACGGTGGCGCGCCGGCCGAAGATGTCGAAGTCTGACGCCTCGATGCGGTCGAGGATCTCCGAGTACAGCGTCGACGCGGCCGCCACGCAGGGTCGCGAGGCGTGAGCGAGCTTGCCGATTCCCGGTTGGGCCTCGTCGTAGGTCTTACGGGTGATGGCGTGCTGTTCGGCCAGCGCGGCACGCAGCCGGGGCTCGGTGCGCCGGTTGGCCTGGCACCACAGCAACAGATCCCGATCCACGCCGTGGGCGGCCAGCTCGTCGGCGGGTAGGTACACCCGACCCCGGTGCAGGTCCTCGTCGACGTCGCGCAGGAAGTTGGTCAGCTGGAACGCCTTTCCCAACGCGGCGGCATACGGAGCGGCCTCGTCGCGCGGGACGACGGTGCCCAGGATCGGCAGCATCTGCAACCCGATCACTTCGGCCGAGCCGTACATGTACTTCTCCAGCGAGGCACGGTCCGGATAGTCGGTCACCGTGAGATCCATCCGCATCGACGCGAGGAAGTCATCGAACAGATCCCAGCCGATGTCGTATTTGCGCGCGGTGTGCACCACCGCCGCCAGCACCGGGTCGTCGCCGCAGGGCTGGTTCTCGACCAGGGCGTTGAACAGCCGCGTCGACAGCAGCTGCAATTGCTCGGCACGCTGATCGACGGTGCGCGGATCGTCGAGGTCGTCGAGGATGTCGTCAGCGAAGCGGGCGAAGCCGTAGAGCGCGTGCACGGCAGGCCGCTGTCGCGGCGCCAGCAGCCGGGTGGCCAGGAAGAAGGTCTTGCCGTAGCGGGCATTCAGGCTGCGGCACTGCCGGTAGGCGTCGCGTAGCGACGGGTCCCGAACACCCGCCGCGTCGAGCTCGGTGTGGATCATGAGCGGTTGACCTCCGAGGTGGGGTGGCTGGCGTGCACGCCGGTGATGCGATCGGCGGCAAGCCGTCCTGACAGGATCGCGGTCGGCACGCCGACCCCGGGGACAGTGGAGGAACCTGCGAGCACGACGTTGTCGACGCCGCGGACGGTGTTGGCCGGCCGGAACGGCCCGGTCTGAGAGAACGTGTGCGCCAACGCGAACGGGCTACCGGCGGCCATGCCCTGCCGACCCCAGTCGGCCGGGGTCACGACGTGGAGCACCTCGGCATCGTCGGCGACACCCGGCGCGCGCTTGCGGACCGCGTCGATCATGTCGTCGACGTAGCCCGGCCCCACAGTGTCCCAATCCACCACGCCCACATCGGTGTTCGGTGCGGGCGCAAGCACATACAGCAAGTCGCGACCGGCCGGGGCCAGCGACGGGTCGCTGGCCGTCGGACGAGTCACCAACAGCGACGGGTCTCGCATGGTGCGGCCGTCGTCGATGATGTCGCGGAACGTCTGATGCCAGGCGTCGCCGAACAGGATCGTGTGGTGCCCGGCGGCCTCTCCGACCGCCTCGCAACCGACGTGCGCGACGACGGCCGACGGGGCGGCCCGCAGCTTCACCGGACGACGCGGCGTGCGACGCACGAGACGGTAGGTGTCGGGCAGCTCGGTGGTGAGCACCACGGCGTCGGCCGGCACCCGGACCCCCTCGGCCGTGCGGACCGCGGTGACCCGGGAGCCGCTGAACTCGAGCTCGGAAACCGTTGCGTTGTAGATGAATTCGACACCAGCGTGCGACGCTGCCGCAGCCATCGCGTCGGGCAGCGCCCGGACCCCGCCCTGCGGGAAATACACACCGGCCACCGTGTCCATGTAGGCGATCACCGCGTACGCGGCGAGCGCGCTCTGTGGCGGCACGCCCGCATACAGAGCCTGGAAGGTGAACACCCGCAACAGCCGTTCGTCGGTGATGTGGCGGCGCACCATGCGCTCCCAGCCGCGGAAGCCGCCGAGAGCGGCGAGGCGGGCGAGCTGCGGCGTCACCAGCGACAGCGGCGAGTCGAAGTTCGCCCCGATGAAGCCGTCGAACTCGGTGCGGTACAGCCGGGTCAGCCAATCCCGAAGTCGCAGATAGCCGTCGGCCTGCTCGCGGCCGGCGAAGCGCTCCACCTCGGCGGCCATCGCCGCGGCGTCGGTGTGCACGTGCACCGCGCTGCCGTCGGCGAAGCGCGCCTCGTAGGCCGGATCGACCCGTTCCATCGGCAACCGCGCGGCCAGCGAGTCACCGACAGCGGCGAACGCGTCGTCGATGATGTCAGGCATGGTCAACACCGTGGGACCGGTGTCGATCTTGTAGCCGCGGATGTCCTCGCGGCCCACCCGCCCGCCCGGGTGGGCGCCGCGCTCGACGACGGTGACAGCCCGGCCGCGGCCGGCCAGCTGCAGTGCGGCAGAGAGCCCCGACAGTCCGGCTCCGACGATGACGACGCGGTCGGTGCGCCCGGCGACGGTGCGCATCACGCCGCCCGCTGGGTGCAGGCGACGGCCATGTCGGCCAGCGCGGCTCGGGCGAAATCGGGCAGCTCGACCGCGTCGAGGTGGTCCAGTGCCAGGCTGTGCCGATCGGCGATGAGCTCCTCGATCCACTCCACGGCACCGCTGGCTGCGATCAGGTTGCGCCAGTGCTCGGCGGCCTCGGCATCGATGTGCGAGCGGTTCATCAGATCGAACAGCTGATCGCGCAGTGGCGGCTCAGCCAGCTGGTAGGCGGCGATGATGACGCTGGTGGCCTTGCGTTCCTCCATGTCGGTGCCTGCCGACTTCCCGGTCAGCGACGGGGTGCCGAACACTCCGAGGAGATCGTCACGCAGTTGGAACGCTTCGCCGATGGCGGCGCCGTAGGCCGACAGCGCGTCGACGACGTCGTCGTCACACCCGGCCATCACCGCGCCGATCTCCAGCGGCCTGCGCACGGTGTAGTTCCCTGACTTTCGACGCAGCACGTCGAGGACCTCCTCGAGGGTGGGCAGAGCATGTGAACTGTTCACCAGGTCGGCGAACTGACCGATCGCCAACTCGGTACGCATGTCGTCGTAGTGGGGCCACACCCGATCCAGCGCGTGCTGCCCGACGCCGCTGCGGCGCAGCATCTGCTCGGCCCACACCAGGCACAGATCGCCCAGCAGGATCGCCGCGGATTCGCCGAACCGATCGGACGACCCCGCCAGCCCGCGCTCGCGGTGCCACCGGCTGAACGAAACATGCGCGGCAGGCCGGGCGCGGCGCAGCGGCGAGCAATCCATGACGTCGTCCTGGATCAGCGCGAACGCGTGCAGCAGTTCCAGGCTCGCCGAGGCGCGCATCGCGGCTGGGTGTTCATGCTCGTCCCCGTGGCCTCCGCACAGCCACCCGATGTACATGAACGTCGACCGCACGTACTTGCCGCCGTCGAGGAAGTCGGCGAGCAGACCGCCGGCGATGTCGACGTTCGCCGCCGCCAGGCGGCCAACGCACTCGGATCGCACGAACTCGGCAAGATGGCCGCGCACCGACTCACGAACACTGTCACGCCAGGCGTCGAGCCGATCGGCCGGTCGTGCGCCCGACATCACCAGGCGAGAGCCCGTCCACTTGCCATCTCTCAAGCTGACCCCTCCTGGTGCACGCCCTGATCGACCCGCGTCACCACCCATTCGTAGCGCCGTCGGCTCCGGATTGGTCGGCATCGCGGCGAGCGACAGTGGCGCCCGCCACATCTCCGACCGAAGCTACTCGACCCTCACTACAGCGACCCTGAAGACGACGCTGAATCACCCGTACCCGTTCCAAAGCCAAGCACGTATAGGCGGCGAGATCACCCGGAATTCGGATCGGACGTCGAACCCCACACCACCTGGCGGCACGCCCAACTGATTCCGAAGCTGTGAGGTAGCTGAATCGACGGAATCAGTCGATAGTGATCGAGTTCACAACTGATTCCAAGCAGGAGGCGCGATGACCAGCGTGGAAAGCAAAGGACTCAAAGGCGGGGCGCTCGGTCTTGTCTCGAGCATCGTGGTCGGGATGGCCTCCACGGCTCCCGCTTACAGCCTGGCCGCCACGCTGGGCCTCATCATCGCCAGCGGCGGAGCCATCCTCTCCGGGGTCAAGGCGCCGGCCATCGTGCTGATCTCCTTCATCCCGATGTATCTGATCGCGGTGGCGTATCAGGAGTTGAACAAGGCCGAACCCGACTGCGGAACGACCTTCACCTGGGCCTCGCGCGCCTTCGGTCCGGTCATCGGATGGCTCGGCGGCTGGGGCATCATCGCCGCCGACGTCATCGTGATGGCCAACCTCGCCCAGATCGCGGGGGCCTACTCCTTCACCTTCGCCGGAGATCTGGGCTGGGACGCTGCGGCCACGCTGTCAGACAGCACGTTCTGGTCCACCGTGGCCGGCGTCATCTGGACCGCCGTGATGACCTACATCTGCTACCGCGGCATCGAGGTGTCGGCGAGGCTGCAATACGCACTGCTGGCCATCGAAGTGGTGGTCCTGATCGGGTTGTCCATCGTGGCGCTGGTCAAGGTGTACACCCGAACCGCGGAAAGCTACTCGCTGATGCCGTCGCTGTCCTGGTTCTGGCCCGGCGGGCTGGACTTCAGCACCGTCATCGCGCCTGCGGTCCTGACCACGATCTTCATCTACTGGGGCTGGGACACCGCGGTCGCCTGCAACGAGGAGTCCGACGATCCCGGTCGCACCCCAGGCCGGGCTGCGGTGATCTCCACCTTTCTGCTGCTGGCCACCTACGCACTCGTCAGCGTCGCGGCCGTCGCCTTCGCGGGGGTCGGAACCGAGGGTGTCGGGCTGGGCAATCCGGACAACTCCGCCGACGTGTTCGCCGCGATCGGGCCGGACCTGTTCGGCGACAGCACGCTCGGCCACATCGGCATGCTGCTGCTGTCCGCGTCGATCCTGACCTCGGCCTCGGCGTCGACCCAGACCACGATCCTCCCCACGGCACGCACCACGCTGTCGATGGGCGTCTACCGCGCACTGCCCGAATCGTTCGCCAAGATCCACCGGCGCTACCTGACCCCGACCACGTCGACGATCGCGATGGGTGTCGTCTCCGCCGTGTTCTACGTCCTGTTCACCGTCATCAGCACCAACCTGCTGACCGCGCTGATCGGCTCGGTGGGTCTGATGATCGCCTTCTACTACGGGCTCACCGGCTTCGCGTGCGTGTGGTTCTACCGAAAGACGTTGACCCGCAACACACGTGACCTGGTCATGCGCGGCGTGGTCCCGCTGCTGGGCGGCATCGTGCTCACCGTCGTCTTCGTCTACGGCCTGCTGCAGTACGCCAAACCCGACTGGCTCACCGACGACGACGGCAACAACGTCACGATCTTCGGCGTCGGGGCAGTCGCGGTGGTGGGTATCGGCGCGCTGATCCTCGGCCTGGTGTTGATGATCGTCTGGCGGATCGCGTCGCCGGACTTCTTCGCCGGCCGGACGCTGCCCCGGCGCAGCCACGACCTCGTGCTCGAGACCGTGCCGGATCAAGAGGCGGCCGTGCCGCACTTCGGCCTGCCCGACGCCGGCGACATGCCGACCGTCATCGCCCGCGACCTGTCCAACCTGCCGCCGGGTGAGCGCGCGATCGACCCGCGCACCGGCGAGGAATTCACCAAAGGCTGATATTCACACAGGTTTCACGCACTGTCCTGCCAGCAAGCTGACAGGACCGTATATTTCCGCCCATGGCGATCACGGAGGAACCGGCGACACCCGCTGTCGGCGGGAAGGGTCTACAGGCAGGCGCCCTCGGCCTCGTCGGCAACGTCGTGATCGGCCTGGCCGCGGTGGCGCCCGCCTACAGCCTGGCGGCCACGCTCGGCTACGTGGTTCTCGAAGTCGGCGAGAAAGCCCCGTCGATGTTCGTGCTCGCGTTCCTGCCGATGCTGCTGGTCGCGTTCGCCTACAAGGAACTCTCCCAGGACACCCCGGATTGCGGGACGACGTTCACCTGGGGCACCAAGGCATTCGGACCGTGGATCGGCTGGATCGGCGGGTGGGGCCTCGCGGTGTCGGCGATCATCGTGCTGGCCAACGTCGCCGAGGTCGCCGCGATCTACCTCTACAACTTCCTCGGCCTGGACTCGCTGGCCGACAATCCCGTCGCCACGGTCTCGCTGGGCTGCTTCTTCATCATCTCGATGACGCTGATCTCGGCGCGGGGCATCGTCGTCAGCGAGCGGGTGCAGAACGTCCTGATCGTCATCCAATTCGGGGTGCTGATCGTGGTCAGCGTCATCGCACTGGTCCGGGTGTTCTCGGGCAACGCAGGGGCCCAAGCGATCACGCCGCAGTGGTCCTGGCTGTGGCCCAGCGGACTCGACGTGTCGTCGATCGCGGCGGCGGTGATCCTCTGCATCTTCATCTACTGGGGGTGGGACGCCTGCCTGGCCGTCGGCGAGGAGACCAAGGATCCCGGAAAGACCCCGGGCATCGCCGCGGTGATCACCACGCTGATCCTGGTGTGCACCTACGTTCTGGTGGCCTACGCGCTGCAGTCCTTCGCAGGCTTCGGTGAGGTCGGGATCGGGCTGAACAATCCCAACAACACCGACGACGTGCTGACCGTGCTCGGTGAACCGGTGGCCGGCGCCGTCGCCGCGTCTGCGCTGCTGCTGACGGTGTCGGTCTCGGCGCTGTCCTCGACGCAGACCACGATCCTGCCGACGGCCCGCGGCACCCTGTCGATGGCTGTCTACGAAGCGATTCCGCAACGGTTCGCGAACGTGCATCCGCGCTACATGACGCCGGCGTTCGGCACCATCGTGATGGGCGTGTCCGCGCTGTTCTTCTATCTGCTCCTGAAGGTGTTGTCGGAGAACGCACTCGCCGATTCGGTCGCGTCGCTGGGACTTGCCGTGGCGTTCTACTACGGGATCACCGCGTTCGCCTGCGTGTGGTACTTCCGCGGCACACTGTTCACCTCGATGCGAAACCTGTTCTTCCGCGGCGTCTTTCCACTCCTCGGCGGCCTCGCGATGGCTGCCGCGTTCGTCATCAGCGCCAAGGACATGATCTCCCCCGACTACGGTTACACCGCATTCGGCCCGATCGGCGGCGTGTTCGTGCTCGGCATCGGCATGCTGGTGCTCGGCGTGCCGCTGATGCTGGCCTGCTTCGCCTTCGGCACCAAGAGGTTCTTCCGCGGCGAGACGCTCAATGCCCGCACCGAAGTCAAGGTTCCCGACGTCTTCTAAGGACTCACCATGCACCTGACCGTGGGCTATCTCGCCACGCCGACCGGCGACGATGGCGTCGCACTGGCCAGCGCTCTCGCCACGACGTTCGGCGCGACCGTCGACGTCGTGCTCGTCGTGCGCGAAGAACTGCCCGACGGCCACCCGGGTCGGCAGGAATACCAACGCCTGCTGCTCGAGCGGGGCGAGGAGTGGGTGGGGCGGGCAGTGGCCGCGTTGGCCCGCGACGGTGTCGAGGCGAACTCGTCGGTGATCGTGGGAGAGTCGTTCGCGCAGACGCTGATCGACGTCGCCGAGGAGAAGTCGTCGGACCTGATCGTGGTCGGCGGGGCACGTGACGGGTTCTTCGGCCGGCACACCATCGGTCCGGTCACCGGCGCGCTGCTGCACTCTTCACCGCTGCCGGTGGCGCTCGCGCCGCGCGGTTATGCCGAAGACCCCGACGACAACTTCGCCGCGATCACCGCGGCCGTGCCCACCCGACCCGGTGACGACAACCCGTTGCCGTTCGCGATCACGCTCGCCAGCGCGGCGGGCCTGCGGATTCGGATGCTGTCCCTGGTGTCGGCAGAAAACCTCGCCGAGGCGGGCAGCGCACGCGAGGTTCGCCAGCTTCAGGTCGCGGCGGCCGAGGAGAACCAGGCCGTTGCCGCGCGGGCGCTGCCCGACGCACCGGACATCGAATCGCTGGTGGCCGACGGCATGACGCTGGAGTCGGCGTTGAAGAAGCTCACATGGGACGACGGCGACCTGCTCGTGGTCGGCTCGTCGCGCTTCGCCGCTCCGCGCCGCATCTTCCTCGGGTCGACGGCCGCGCGGATCCTCGCCGGGGTGGACGTGCCGGTGATCGTGGTGCCCCGTGACGGGTAGCGGCCGCGCCTACCGCTCGGCGTCGGATGCTGCCGCCGCTGCACGTTCACCGCGCAACGCCTCAGATCGTGGGTCTCCGACGACCGACGCAGGCAAATGTGTTCGACGTAGCTCTCACAGCTAATTTGCCGGCAAGTTTCGCTTGCAAATTTTCGCCAGCGTAGAGATGCAGTTGATTGCGATTTAGTGCGCACACCACCTCGGCCGGATAGGGTGCCCTTGAGTTTGCCCAGCTATCGCAGGATGCGCGAAGCGGGCTCGGGGTATCGGGGGGTCGTCAATGCATCGTGCGATGGATGTCGTTCGGGTCGGAACCGCTGCAGCAGTGCTGGGGTTGGGTGGCGCCGTGGTTGCCGCATCGCCCGCCTGGGCTGATGACGACGGGGCGAGCCCCCGAGAATCGTCCTCGACGTCGGACTCGGCGGAGGCCAGCACAGCTGGTGCTACCACGGTCTCGAAGACCGACCGCGAAGACCACACCGCAGGCGGTGCCGCCGACGACGGCGACGCGTCTGACGTCGGCGACGCACCCGACATCAGCGACGAAGCCTCCGAGGAACCGTCAGACAAAGTCGACTCGACAGAAGATGGCCGGAACGTACCCGACATCAGCGACGAAGCCACCGAGGGACCGTCAGACAAAGTCGACGTGACAAAGGGCCACAGGGACGTACCGCGTGTTGAAGGCGAACCCTCCGAGAACACCGACAACTCATCGACACCGACCGAGCGAGACGAAGTCGCATCTGATCCCATTGCGCACACGGTGCCCGAAGCGCTCCGCCCCGTCGCGGTCCACACTCCTGCCATCCACAGCGCGGGCACCAAGCCAATCCGGACCGCGGCGCCGGTAGCTACAGTGGCCCTGTTCGACGTCACCACGACACCGGCTCCCAAGACGTTGACTCATATTCTGCTTCAAGGTCTTTGGGAATTCTATCGCCGTGAGAACTCACCGGCCGTGAGCGAGCGGTCGAGAATCACCTTTACCGGCTACAGCGCCGTAGCTGCCGTCGACGATGGTGACGACGACGTTCGCCGACTGATCGGCAACGGCACCGCAGACGATCCCGACGGCGGCTGGCTGTTCGGCAACGGGTACTCGTGGACAGCCGATTCGTGCAATGCGGGACTGGCCTGCAACGGCGGGAGCGGGGGCCTGTTCGGTAACGGCGGCAATGGATTCAACGGGGGTCGCGGCGGGGACGCCGGCATGTTCGGCAACGGCGGTGACGGCGGCAATGGCATCGTCACGGTTAACGACGGCCGCGGTGGCGATGGCGGACGCGGCGGGGTCGTCGCCGGCGACGGCGGCAACGGCGGCCACGGCGCTGACGCCGGCACTGCCGGGGGCAAGGGTGGCGACGGTGGCCGCGGAGGCGACGTCGGCGAACGCTCACAGCTCGGCGAAGGCGGCGCCGGGGGCGCTGGTGGCGCCGGAGCCGACGCTGGAGAGAACGGCGACGGCAGCGCAGGCGGCGGCGGTGGCGACGGCGGCCAAGGCGGCGGCACCGGCGGTGTCGGCGGGCGAGGCGGCGCCGGCGGCACCCTGACCGGAAATGGCGGGGTCGGCGGCGCGGGCGGTGATGGCGGCGACGCAGCAGGCGACACCGAGACCGGCATCGGCGGGGTCGGCGGCGCGGGCGGCGCGGGAGGTGATGCCGGAAGCCTCGGTGACGGCGGCGCCGGCGGGATCGGCGGGCACGGTGGCGCCGGTCTCGACGGTGACGACGCAGACCAACCCGGCGGCGACGGGGATGGTGGTCAACACGGCGGCGCAGGTGGTGCGGGCGGTGCAGGTGGACTGGGCGGCACCACCGCCGGTGACGGCGGCCGCGGCGGTACGGGAGGTGGGGGCGGAAACGGCGGCTTCGGCGGAAATGGCACTGCCGCAACACGTCCCGGCAGCACCGGCGGCCGCGGCGGGCGCGGTGCAGTAGGCGGGACGGGCGGGACCGGCGGCCTCGCCGGAACAGCGCTCGGTGTCGGTGTCACCGGAGTCCACGGTGACGGTGGTGTAGGCGGCAACGGCGGCCAGGGTGGTCGCGGGGGCGACAGCGCCGACGCTGCAAACCTCGGCGGTGACGGTGCCGCCGGCGGTGCCGGTGGCGACGGTGGAGACGCCGGAACCGGCGGCGCCGCAGGCGGCCTGGGAGCCTCGGCCGGCAACGCCGGCGTCGGTGGCACCGGAGGGACCGGGGGCGCCGGCGGCGACGCCGCCGACGGCCGGGAAGTGGGCTCGGGCCGCGACGGCAACACGGGTTTCACCGGCGGCGCAGGCGGCGGCGGAGGCCGGGGCGGTGACGCGGGCGCAGGAGGTGTCAACGGCACCGGAGGCCAGGGCGGCGTCGGCGGCAAGGGTGGCGACGGCAGCCGCGCGGGCGCGAACACCGGCGGGACCGGCTTCCGAGGCGGTGACGGCGGCGCAGGTGGCGATGCCGGTGCAGGTGGTATCGCTGGAAATGGTTCCGGGGCAACGGGTCTCGCCGGCAATTCGGGCTCCGGCGGTACGGGTGGAAACGGCGGCGCCGGCAGCGGCGGCGACAGTGGCGCGTGGATCGGTGCCGGACGGGACGGTTACGCCGGCGAAGCGGGCGGCGCGGGCGGAAACGGCGGAGCCGGTGGAGCCGCGGGAGCGGGCGGCGTCAACGGCGACGGTGGCCGTGGCGGTACCGGTGGCACCGGCGGTAATGGCAGCAATGGGGGCAATCACACCGGCTCGACCGGCTATGCCGGCGGAGACGGCGGCAGGGGCGGCGCCGCAGGAGAAGGCGGCAGCGCCGGATCGGGTTCCGGTGCAACGGCTTCGACTGGTGCCGCCGGTACGGGCGGCAGAGGAGGGAACGGCGGCAACGGCACCTACGGCGCCAATGGCACACCGGGATTTTCGCGCGTGGGGAGCAACGGGTTCGCTGGCGGTCGGGGCGGAAACGGCGGGAGCGGCGGTGACGCCGGGGCGGGCGGAGTCAACGGTGACGGGGGCCGCGGCGGCAACGGAGGGTACGGCGGCAGCGGTACTCGTGCCGGCACCCACCTGGGCGCAAACGGTTTCAACGGCGGCTCCGGCGGCGATGGTGGCAACGCCGGAAACGGCGGGCAGGCCGGCGCCGGCGCAGGAGCCGCGGGAGTGGTCGGCAACTCCGGCAATGGTGGCAACGGCGGCGGTGGCGCCGACGGTAGTGACGGAGCAAACGGCGCCGCCGTCGGCAACGGACAAGCCGGGAACAGCGGATACGCCGGCGGCGCAGGCGGAAACGGCGGCAACGGCGGAAAGGCCGGGGCCGGCGGAGTGAACGGTCGAGGCGGCGCCGGTGCCAATGGTGGCGACGGCGGCAACGGCAGCAAAGCCGGCAACAACGTCGGGGGCGCAGGCTTCACCGGCGGCGCGGGCGGTGTCGGCGGCAATGCCGGGACCGGCGGCAAGGCCGGTGACGGCGCGGGCGCGGCGAGCGCGGCCGGTAACGCCGGCCGCGGCGGCACGGGCGGCGATGGCGGCGCGGGCAGCGCTGGAGCCAACGGCGTGCGGAGCAACAGCGCCCTCAGCGGCGCCGGCTCCGCAGGTGGCGCAGGTGGCGCGGGTGGTGCGGGCGGCAACAGTTCCTCCGGCGGACGCAATGGCAACGGCGGCAAAGGCGGAGCGGCGGGTAGCGGTGGCGATGGCGCTGACGGCATTTCCGGTCGATTCGCGATATCGACGAGCCTCGAGTTCGTCTCCGGCAGCGGAGGTGCGGGCGGTGCTGGCGGCGCCGGCGGAAAGGGCGGCGCTGCAGGTTCCGGTGGAGCCGGCGGCATCGGCGGCCTCGGCGCAGCCGGCGGCGCCGGCGGTAAGGGCGGCTCCGGGGCTGACGCCGACCAAGCGATCGGCGGAATCAAGAGTTACAACGGCGGGTACGGCGGCAACGGTGGCCGTGGAGGTGACGGAGGCGCAGGCGGTGCCGCCTTCGGTGGAGGCACCGCGGGGAACGCCGGCGCGGGGGGCAAGGGCGGCACAGCAGGCCAAGGTGGTAACGCGCAGGACAATTTCTCTGCGAGCAACTACATGAGCATCGGCGGTGCAGGCGGCCGCGGTGGCGACGGGGGATGGGGCGGCAACGGCGGATTGGCGTCCGGGGGCGGCACTGCCGGAAGCGGCGGCAACGGTGGCAAGAGCGGCGCCGGAGGTGACGCCGGATTGGGACCTCAGTGGTACCCCCTCACCGGAGGCGGAGGTAGTGGCGGCGCAGCCGGAAGCGGTGGCAACGGCGGCAACGGGGGCGCGGTGTTCGACGGCGGCATCGCAGGCAAGGGTGGGTCGGGCGGGGACGCCGCCAATGGCGGTGCGGGCGGATACACCGGCTCCAACGAGAAGAACTTCGCCGGAAAAGGCGGCACAGGCGGGCGCGGAGGCGACGGCGGAGACGGCGGAGGGGCGCCCGACGGCGGTGTGGGCGGCGACGCAGGTGCCGGAGGCCGAGGCGGATCGGGTGGCGCCAAGCTCGCGACTCGGCTATACAACGTCGCCGATGCCGACGGCGGAAATGGCGGGAACGGCGGACGAGGCGGTGCTGTCGGCACATCCGGGAACCTTGCGGGCGGTACCGCCGGCAGAGGTGGCGACGGCGGTGCGGGTGGCGCCGGTGCAAGCAACAGCTCCTACCAGTACCTCAAAGACCCGTTGGACCACACACCTCTGCCCGGTGGCCGCGCCGGCACAGGCGGCGCCGGAGGCCGCGGCGGCAACGGCGGCGAGCTCTTCGGCGCCGGTCGCTCCGGTGACGGTGGTGCCGGTGGTGCCGGGGCCTCGGGCGGTGTCGGCGGATCGAGGGATGCGATCAGCGACGACGGTGGCGCGGGCGGAGCAGGTGGCGCGGGTGGCGCCGGTGGCGTGGCCGGGAGCGCGCAGGGTGGCGGCATTTCGGGCATCTCCGGCAACGGCGGAGCGGGCGGCGACGGTGGGGCTGGCGGCAATTTCCCCGGTGACGCGCCCGACGCCCGACACGGCGGCGAGGGTGGCCGAGGCGGAGACGGTGGCGCCGCCGCGCCTAATGGCACTGCCGGTCGCGGAGGCGCCGGTGGTCAAGGTGGCGACGGCGGCGACAAAGGGATCACATTCACCGGTGGCCCCGGCGGAAAGGGTGGCATCGGCGGCGACGGCGGAGCGGCGCTCGCCGGCGGACAGGCAGGCGACGGTGGCACCGGTGGAAGCGGGGGTGTCGGCGCAGACGGTAAGCCTGCCTGGATATTCGCAGGTGAAGGTCTCTCGGGCGGTGCCGGCGGTGCCGGCGGAGCCGGCGGCGCCGCGCTCGGCGATGCGCACGCCGGGAACGGCGGAGCCGGCGGCACTGGCGGCACAGGTGGCGCCGGCGGCAATGCCATCGTGTCGAGCTCGGGCACCGGAGGCGACGGCGGAATGGGCGGCACAGGAGGCAACGGCGGTACCGCGTCCACGGTGCAGAACGCCGGCACGGGCGGGTCCGGCGGCGCGGGTGGTGCAGGCGGCACAGGCAAACCAACCGGTACCAACGGTGCGACGGGACTCCCCGGCGCTGACGGCTGACGGCGCGCTCTCGCAGCTCGCGAGCGTGCGCTGAATGCCAGATGTGGCGGCGCGTCGGCGTGCAGACACGCGCGCTCGCGGTGCCCGCGCTACCGCTTCGTGAAAATCGTTCGGTGCCACTCTTTGTCGACCACGCCGTTGATGTCGCTCATCACGTGCTTGATCGACAGGTACTCCTCGAGGGAGTACTGGCTCATGTCCTTGCCGAAGCCTGATGCGCCGAACCCGCCGTGCGGCATCTCCGAGATGATCGGGATGTGGTCGTTGATCCACACGCAGCCCGCGTGGATCTCGCGCGACGCCCGTTGCGCGCGATAGACGTCGCGCGTCCACGCCGACGCCGCCAGCCCGTAGGCGGTGTCGTTGGCCTGCCGGATCGCGTCGTCGTCGTCGGTGAACGGCCGCACCGTGAGCACCGGACCGAAGATCTCGTCTCGATACACCTCCGACTGCTCGGACACGTCGGCGATCAGCGTCGGCCGGTAGAACGAGCCCGGGCCGTCCGGGGCCACGCCGCCGGTCACGATGCGTCCGCCCTCTCCCGGCGCGCGCGCCACGATGTCGGCCACCTTCGCGCGATGCGCCAGCGTGATCAGCGGTCCGAGATCGGTGTCGGGGTCCTGTGGGTCGCCGACGACGACCTTGCCCATCACCTCGGCGACGCCGGCGACGAAGTCGTCGTAGACCTCGCGGGCGACGATCGCGCGCGTTGCCGCCGTGCAGTCCTGACCGGTGTTGATCAGCGAGCCCGCGACCGCGCCCTGAATCGCCGCGTCCAGATCCGCGTCGTCGAACACGACGAACGGCGCCTTCCCGCCGAGCTCGAGCTGGGTGCGGTGACCGTGCACCGCGGCCGCCGCCATCACCTTTCGCCCGACGGCCGTCGACCCGGTGAACGTCACCATGTCCACCCCGGCGTGACCGGCCAGCGCGGTGCCCACGTCGGCGCCGGCACCGGTCACCACGTTGAGCACCCCGGGCGGCAAACCCGCTTCACTGGCCAACCGGGCCAGGGTCAGTGTGGTCAGCGGGGTGATCTCGGCAGGCTTGATCACCACGGAGCATCCAGCGGCCAACGCCGGCAACACCTTCCACACCGCCATCTGCAGCGGGTAGTTCCACGGCGTGATCGTCGCGACCACGCCGACGGCCTCCCGGCGAATCGAGGAGGTGTGGTCGCCGGAGTACTCGCCGGACGCCTTGCCTTCGAGATGGCGTGCGGCGCCGGCGAAGAAGTCGATGTTGTCGACGCTGCCCGGCACGTCGAACTCGCGCGCGAGGCGCACCGGCTTGCCTGTCTGGCTGACCTCCTCGGCGACCAGCGTCGCCGACGCCGCGTCGGCGAGCTTGGCCAGGGTGGCCAGAACCGTCGAGCGTTCGGCCGGGGTCGCGCCGGCCCAGCCGGACAGCGCCGCGCGTGCCGAGGCGACAGCCCGGTCGACGTCGGCAGTGGCGGCCAATGCCATATGGGCCACGGGCGTACCGGTGGCCGGGTCGATCACGGTGTGCGAGGCGCCGCCGGTGCGGACCGGCTCGCCGTCGATCCAGCTGCTGGCGACATCCGTCTCGGAAACCACAGTCATGGCCCAAAACTACCGTGCCGACGCCGGAGAAATCTACGCATTACGGCACCGTCAACGACTCACAGCGAGTGATTTCATGGTTATGGTTGCTTGAGACGACGGATTCCGTGCACAATCACAGGCATGGTCAACCCGGGCGTTCCGCACGTCGGCCCCGTCTCCTTCCGAGTGAATCAGTCCCGCCCCGGTGCCGCCTTCCAGCTCGACGAACTGTCCAAGGCGATCATCGAGAAGCTGCAGCAAGACGGCCGGCGGTCCTACGCCGGTATCGGAAAGGCTGTCGGGCTGTCCGAGGCCGCAGTGCGCCAGCGCGTCCAGCGCATGGTCGACGCCGGGGTCATGCAGATCGTCGCGGTCACCGATCCGATGCAACTCGGGTTCGCCCGTCAGGCGATGATCGGCGTGCGCTGCACCGGGGACACCACCAAGATCGCCGAGAAGCTCGCCGCACTGGACTCCGTCGACTACGTGGTGCTCACTGCCGGCTCCTTCGACGCCATCGTCGAGGTGGTCTGCGAAGACGACGACCATCTGCTGCAACTGCTCAACACCCAGATCCGCGCGCTGCCGGGAGTGATATCCACAGAAACCCTCGTTTACCTGAAACTCGTTAAACAGCAATACAATTGGGGTACCCGATGACCATCATTTCCGAAACCGAACAGACCGACACCTCCGGCCTGGGGGCCAAGGCCAACCGCCATCTCTGGGGTCACTTCGCCCGTCACGGCGAGGGCATCACACCGACGATCATCACGCGCGGCGAGGGTGTCCACATCTGGGACAGCAACGGCAACCGCTACATCGACGGCCTCTCGGGGCTGTTCGTGGTGCAGGTCGGACACGGCCGCGCCGAGCTTGCCGAAACTGCCGCCAAGCAAGCGGAATCGCTGGCGTTCTTCCCGCTGTGGTCGTTCGCGACGCCGCCGGCAGTCGAGCTGGCCGAGCGCCTCGCCGGCTACGCACCCGGCGACCTGAACCGCGTCTTCTTCACCACCGGTGGCGGCGAGGCCGTCGAGAGCGCCTGGAAACTGGCCAAGCAGTTCTTCAAGCTGACGGGCAAACCCGGTAAGTACAAAGTGATTTCGCGGTCCATCGCCTACCACGGCACCCCTCAGGGCGCTCTGGCGATCACCGGTATCCCGACGTTCAAGGCGCCGTTCGACCCGCCGACACCGGGCGGCTTCCGCGTTCCGAACACCAACTTCTACCGGGCGCCCGAGCAGTTCAGCTCCGACCCCAAGGCGTTCGGCCGCTACTGCGCTGACCGGATCGCCGAGGCCATCGAGTTCGAGGGTCCCGACACGGTCGCCGCGGTGTTCCTCGAGCCGGTCCAGAACGCCGGCGGGTGTTTCCCGCCGCCGCCCGGATACTTCGAACGGGTCCGCGAGATCTGCGACGAGTACGACGTGCTGCTGGTCTCCGACGAGGTGATCTGCGCGTACGGCCGCATCGGTTCGATGTTCGCCTGCAACGATTTCGGCTACGTCCCGGACATCATCACCTGCGCCAAGGGACTCACCTCGGGCTACTCCCCGATCGGCGCGATGATCGCCAGCGACCGACTGTTCGAACCGTTCAACGACGGCTCCACGGTGTTCGGGCACGGATACACCTTCGGTGGGCATCCGGTGTCGGCGGCCGTGGCGCTGGCCAACCTCGACATCTTCGAGCGCGAGGGCATCAACGCCCACGTCAAGGAGAACGCTCCGGCGTTCCGCGCCACGTTGGAGAAGCTGCTCGACCTGCCGATCGTCGGCGACGTCCGCGGTGAAGGATTCTTCTACGGAATCGAACTCGTCAAGGACAAGGCCACCAAGGAGACGTTCAACGACGAGGAGTGCGAGCGGCTGCTGCGCGGGTTCCTGACGCCGGCCCTGTTCGAAGCCGGGCTGTACTGCCGCGCCGACGACCGTGGCGACCCAGTCGTGCAGCTGGCTCCGCCGCTGATCTGCGGGCAGCGCGAGTTCGACGCGATCTACGACGTGCTGAGCAGCGTGCTCGGCGAAGCCAGCCGCCGGATGTAGATCGGTCGGCGACACTGGGCGGTATGACCAAACCGCCCATCGATCCCGTCCGCTGGCAGGCTCCCCCGGTGGGGGCCCTGCCCGCGTTCCCGGCGGCCGACATCACGCTGACCTCCGTTCCGGGCGGGGAACCCGAAGACGTCGTCGTCGACGGCGCCGGTCGACTGTGGGCCGGCGCCCTCGACGGCAGCATCGTGCGGTTCGAGCCCGACGGCACCGCGCCGACGGTGATCGCCAACACCGGCGGGCGGCCGCTGGGCTTGGCGTTCGCGCGCGACGGCCGGCTGCTGATCTGCGACAGCCCACGCGGTCTGCTGGCGCTGGATCCTGGCAGCGGGCGAATCGACACACTGGTCGACGCGGTGGCGGGCAGAAAGCTGCAGTTCTGCTCCAACGTCACCGAAACTGACGACGGCACAATCTATTTCACCGAATCCACCTCAGCTTTCACCGTGGCCGACTACCTCGGCGCGATCCTGGAGGCGCGCGGCCGCGGCGCGCTACACCGCCTAGACCCCGACGGCACCCTCACGACCGTCGTGGACGGGCTGTACTTCGCCAATGGGGTCACGCCGACCGCCGACGGTACCGCGCTGATCGTGGCTGAAACCCAGGGTCGGCGGCTGTCGAAGTATTGGCTGACCGGACCGCACGCCGGGACGTTGCGGCCGTTGGCCGAGAACCTGCCCGGCATGCCGGACAACCTGTCCACCGGCGCCGACGGGCGCATCTGGTGTGCGATGGTGACCCCCGCCAACCGCCTTGCCGACCGGCTGGCCGCCGGCCCGCCGATCCTGCGGACCCTGATCTGGCGATTGCCCAAGCGACTGCAGCCCACCCCCGAGTCGGTGGTGTGGGTCGTCGCCTTCGACCCCGACGACGGCACCGCCGTCGCCGGAATGCGCACCACCCACCCGCAGCTGCAGATGGTCACCGGCATGGTGGAGAGCAACAACCGGCTGTGGCTGGGCAGCATCGGCGGCCCGTATCTCGGCAGCATCGCGCTCGCCTCGACCGTGTTGTGAGACACACTGCGAAACATTCGGGAAGCATTGCGGGCAGCGCCTGGTTGTACCGCGCGTATCGGACACACGACGAAGTCCGGTCGCAGACCGACAATTTCACACAGTCAGAACCGCGCGACATCGCTCCACGGCTCCGACCCGATCAAGGGAAGAGCACCCCATGAAGTCACTCATGATCACCACGACCGCCGCTGCCGCCCTCACCGCGGGCGTCCTCGGGTTCGCCGCCCCCGCGCTCGCCGCCCCGTCCGGCGCAGGCAGTGCCGCTGACACCATCAGCGCACTCGAGGCGCAGGGCAACCGCGTCGTCGTCAACCGGCAGAGCAGCACGCCGCTCGAGGAGGCGTCCGTCGTGTCCGTCACGCACGGGCCCAACGTCCGCCAGGCGGTACCGAATGCCACCTCCAACGGCGACAACACCCGCTCGGTGAGCAACCAGACGGTCTACGTCAACGTGCGCTGAGCACGCCACAGACAACACAGGGGCACCTCCAATGAGGAGGTGCCCCTGTGTTGTCGGGGGGTCAGATGGAGTGCAGAGGTGCGGCACCCGTGCGCGACTGGAAGGACGGATGACGGCGCATGGCCTCCTGCATGGCGAAAGCCCGCCGCTCGGAGGCATTGAATGCGGGATGTGATCGCAGGTCGACCACGCCCGCAGTGCTCGCGTTGGTGTTGCTCACTGTTGTCGCCATCTCAACGTCCTTCCGCTGAATCGCCTGGATTCCTTCAGCGTGCTCGGCCCACCTGAGCGATTCGGTCAGTGTTAGCCGTGAAGTTGATGAGAAAGTAACCGCCCGCGAGCAGGTGTAAACCCACTCAGCCGCGCAATGTGAGCACGCTGATGTCCGGCGGGGCGCCGACACGCACAGGCGGCCCCCAGAAGCCCGCACCTCGCGAGACATAGAGCTGCGTCCCGTCCACGGTCGACAGGCCCGCCAGCGAGGGCTGGGCCAGCTCCACCGCGTAGTGGAACGGCCACATCTGTCCGCCGTGGGTGTGGCCGGACAGCTGCAGGTCGACGTCGCGCCGCGCGGCCTCGGCCACCTGGATCGGCTGGTGCGCCAGCAGGATCGTCGGCGTCGAGGCGTCGACGCCACGCAACGCCGCGTCGAAGTCAGGTGGCTGCTGGATCGACCGTCCCGCGAGATCGTTGACCCCGGCTAGATCGAACGCGGATGCGCCTCGGCGGATCCGGGTGTTCTCGTTGCGCAGCACCTGCAACCCCAGTCGGTCGAGCTCGGTCAGCCACTCGGCGGTGTCCTCGACGAAGTACTCGTGATTGCCGGTGACGAAGAACGTTCCCTCCCGCGACACCAGGTCGGCGAGCGGCGCCGCCGCGGGCCCCAGCTGCGCGACCGTACCGTCCACCAGGTCACCGACCACGGCTACCAGGTCGGGCTCGGTCTCGTTGATCATCCGCACGATCCGCTCGGTGTGCCGGCGGCCCAGCAGCGGCCCGAGATGGACGTCGGAGACCACGGCGATGCGGAACCCGTCGAACTCCGCACCCAACCGGTTCAATCGCACGGGAACGCGCACCACATCGGGCGGCCCGAGCGCGGAAGCGACGCCGACACCGGTCACGCCGACCGCCGCCGCACCGGCGGCCATGGCGCCCGCTCGGGCGAGGAAGAGCCGCCGCTCGAGGTCGGGCGCCTTATGGGCGGAGCGCCGACGCCGGCGCACGCGGGCGACCAGGTGTGCCGGCTCGAGAACAAGCAGCGCCAGCACCAGGTAGGCCAGCAGGCCGAACCACAGATAACCGGGCCAGGCAGCCCAACTCGAGCCGCCGGGGTCGCGCCGGAGCATCAGCGCCGCCACCAGCAGCGCGGTCAAGATCAGCAGCAGCGCGGTGAGGACCCCGCGCACGCGCCCCGGGCGGGTGGTGGATCGCACGAGGCGAAACCAGACGTAGAGGGTCATCAGCCCGAGGAACGAGCCGAGAACGAGCAGGAACATGGATGACTTTCTTTGGCGGCTCGGGCGGTCCCGCCAGCCTAGTGAGCGGCGAGGAGCACCGAGCTCGGCCAGTAACTTGCGAAACTCTCTTCACATCTGTCACCGCGTGGCTCACCGATCCGAAAGCCGCGATCGCCTAACCTTCAACCCCGATGGCGACCTTCACGACGTTCCCACTGCGGGTGTCTGCGCTGCTCAGCGCGGCGATGCTGGCGATGGCCCCGGTCGCTGCGGCCCAGCCCGTCCCCGAGGCGAACACCTGCCCCTACCGGGAGGCGACCCCGCCCGCCGTCGACGCGTCGGAGGTTCCGGAATCCGGCGACCCACCCGCACCGCTGCCTGTGCCGGCCAAGCCGATGGGCGGCGACGCGCTCTCCGGGTGCGGCGTGATCACCGCGCCGGGCACTCCCCCGCTGCCCGGCGACGTCTCCGCCGAGGCGTGGGTCGTGGCCGACATCGATTCCGGTGACGTCATCGCCGCCCGCGACCCGCACGGCCGCCACCGCCCGGCCAGCATCATCAAGGTGCTCGTCGCGATGCAGGCGATCCGCGACCTGCCGTTGCACAAGGTGGTGCCGGGCACCCAGGAGGACGCGAACGCCGAGGGCACGCGGGTGGGCGTCGGCGAAGGCGGCTTCTACTCCATCAACGACCTGCTGCACGGTCTGCTGATGCACTCGGGCAACGACGCCGCGCACGCCCTCGCGATGCAACTGGGCGGCATGGACGCCACACTGACCAAGCTCAACGCGCTGGCCAACAAGCTCGGCGCGCGGGACACCCGCGTGGCGACCCCGTCCGGACTGGACGGGCCGGGCATGAGCACCTCCGCCTACGACGTCGGACTGTTCTACCGCTACGCATGGAACAACCCCGTCTTCGCGAATATCGTTCACACGCAAGAGTTTTCGTTTCCCGGGCGCGGCGACGGCAGCTACCCGATCGAGAACGACAACAAGCTGCTGGCCAACTATCCGGGCGCGCTCGGCGGCAAGACCGGCTACACCGACGACGCCGGCCAGACCTTCGTCGGTGCGGCCGACCACGGCGGACGACGTCTCGTGGCGGTGCTGATGCGCGGCACGCGGCAACCCATCGCCCCGTGGGAGCAGGCCGCGCACCTTCTCGACTACGGCTACGCCACCGCGCCGGGAACCAAGGTCGGCAGCCTGGTCGAACCCGACCCGTCCCTGCGGACCCCTGACGCCGACCCGGCGGCCGCCGCCGCCGCGACCAGCAAGGCCAGCGCGACACTGCCCGAGATCGACGCCATGCCGGTGCGCGTCGGCGTCGGCGTCGTCGGCGCGGTGATCGTGTTCTGCCTGATCATGGGCGCCAGGGCGCTCAACCGCAGGCCCCAACACTAGAGGGCGGACAGCGTCAGCGCTTGCGCCGCCGCGCGAAGCCCAGCGCGCCCAGCGCGCCGACCGCCGCGGCACCGGCCGCCTGCCACGGCGCCAACCCGGGCCTGGTGATGATGCGGTTGCGGATGACGGCCGGCCCGGGCGCCGGGATGGGCGCCTCCACCATGTTCTCCGGCATCGTCGCCGCCCACGCGGTGGAGAACAGGATCAACCGCGCGGTGATGTAGGCGAACACCATCAAGCCCAGCACCGGTCCGAAGGTGGCGCCCGCCGGGCCCGTCAGTACCGACTTCAGGTAGATCGACGCCACCAGCTTGAACACCTCGAACGCGACCGCGGCCAGCAGGCCGGCGCGCACACTGCTGCGGAAGCTCGTCGACTCCCGCGGCAGCCGCGAGATCATCCAGGTGAACAGCAGCCAGGACACCAGAAGCGACACCGCGATCGACCCGATGCGCAGCAGCACTCCGAGCACCGGCGACTCGGGGATGCCCAGCCATTCGAGCACACTGCCCGTCACCGAGCGGCTCCCCAGCGCCGAGAGCGCCACCGTCACCACGATCGCGGCGAACGTCGACAGCAGCGCCAGCAGATCGGACACTTTGGTCTTGACGAAGCCCGGCTGCTCTTCGCGGTAGAGACCCCACATCTGGCTCAGCGCCTCGCGCAGATTGGCCATCCAGCCCAGACCGGCCCACGCCGCGGTGGCGAGCCCGATGATGCCGACGGTGCCGCGTGAGTCGATCGCCGAATCCATCAGCTGCGTGACTTGTTGCCCCAGGTCTCCGCTGACCGCTCCTGCGATCTTGGCCTTGAGCTGCTCGAGCAACTCCGGCTGATAGGTGAGCACGAAACCGCCGATCGCGAACCCGACCATGAGCAGCGGGAACAACGCGAAGATCGTGAAATAGGTGATGCCGGCGGCATAGAAGTCGCCCTTGCTGTCGTTGTAGCGCCCCTGGGCCCGCATCACGTGGTCGAACCACGGCATGCGCGCCCGCAGCCGATCCAGCAACCCGGGCTTGTCCTCGGCATTTTCCGGGGAGGCCGAACCGTCCGGCGCCGTCATCGTCAGCCTCCCGTTATCGCGGTGCGAGGAATCCCAGCCGGTCGTATACCCGTGCCACCGTCTTGCCAGACACCTCACGCGCACGCTGCGCGCCTGCGGCCAGCACATTCTCCAGTTCGGCCGGGTCGGAGAGGTAGTCGTCGACCCGCGCCTTGATAGGGGTGACGAACTCGACGACGGCGTCGGCCGTCTCCTTCTTCAGGTCACCGTAGCCGCGGCCGGCGTAGCCCGCGACCAGAGCCTCGACCGGGGTGCCCGTGACCGCTGACTGGATCGTCAGCAGGTTCGAGACCCCCGGCTTGGCGTCAGGATCGAAGCGGATCTCGCGGTCGCTGTCGGTGACGGCGGAGCGGATCTTCTTGGCGGTGCGCGCCGGATCGTCGAGCAGGCTGATCAACCCGGCATCGGTGGCCGCGGACTTGCTCATCTTGGCAGTGGGGTCGGCCAGGTCGTAGATCTTCGCCGTCGCCTTGGGGATCATCGGTTCTGGGACGACGAACGTGTCGGGGAAGCGCGCGTTGACGCGCTGCGCGACGTCGCGGGCGAGCTCGAGGTGCTGGCGCTGATCCTCGCCGACCGGCACGAGTTCGGTGTCGTAGAGAAGGACGTCGGCGGCCATCAGGATCGGGTAGGTGAACAGGCCGACGGTCTGCGCATCAGCGCCGTGCTTGGCGGACTTGTCCTTGAACTGCGTCATCCGCGACGCCTGCCCGAACCCGGTGAAACAGCCCAGCACCCAGGCCAATTGGCTGTGCTCGGGGACGTGGCTCTGGACGAACACCGTGGCGCGGGACGGATCGACACCCAGGGCCAGGTACTGCGCGGCCGTGGCCAGCGTGCGCCGGCGCAACGTCGCGGGGTCCTGGGCCAGCGTGATCGCGTGCAGATCGACCACGCAGAAGTAGGCGTCGTGCCCGTCCTGCAGACCCACCCACTGCGCGACCGCGCCGAGCGCGTTACCCAGATGCAGGGAGTCGGACGTCGGTTGCGCGCCGGAGAAGACGACGGGCTTGGCTGAAGTGCTCATGGTGATGACCAGTTTTTCACGCGCGGTCATCGTTTTGTCCGGCGGCCATCCGGCGGAGGGCGCGCAGGAACACCCGGCGCTCCTCGGCGTTCAGGACGCTGAGCCAACGTTCCTCCCCGCGCTGGATCTGCGTCTGCGCCGCGTTCTTGACCCGTCGGCCCTCCTCGGTGATGGCCAGCACGCGGGCGCGTCGGTCCGCGGGGTCGGCGACGCGGTCGAGATAACCCCGGTCCTGCAGGTCGTCGAGCGTGCGGATGATGCGCGTCTTGTCAGCGTTGATGGCCTCGGCCAAGGCCGCCTGGGTGCGGATCGCTCCTCGGTCCAGCGCCGAGAGCACCACATAACCCCACATCGTCAGGCCATGCTCGGCCAGTATCGGTTCCTCAGCGGCCACGAGGTCACGCGTGAGCGGGGCCATCAGGGCAGCCAGGTCGGGACGGGGCGAATCCACGAATCAGAGCGTAGGCGTTGCGCAATTATATGCATGTGCATATCATATGCTTATGCATACTTTTTCTCTTCAGCATCACCGCGCCGTCTCCACATCGATGGACATCGTCGCCCTCGTCCGCCCCGGCGACCTCGACCGGCATACGCCGTGCGCCGGGTGGACGCTGGGAGATCTGCTCACCCACATGACAGCTCAACACCGCGGCTTCGCCGCCGCAGCGCGCGGTCTCGGCGCCGATATCGACGTGTGGCGCACCGAACCGCTCGCCGCGGCGATCGCAACGGATCCCGCAGGCACCTACGCCGCCGCGGCAGCCGATGTGCTTGCGGCGTTCGCCCGACCCGGTGTGGACCAAGCGATGTTCGCGCTCCCCGAGTTCGGGGCCGACGTCACCGTGATCGGCGAGACGGCGATGGGCTTCCACTTCGTCGACTACGTGGTGCACAGCTGGGACGTCGCGGTGTCGCTGGGAGCACCGTTCGCCCCGCCGACCGAGGTGCTCGAGGCGGTGACACCGCTGGTGCTCGCGGTACCCGACGGCGAATTCCGGGACGATCTCGCGTCGCCATTCGCCCGCGCGCTGCCGCCGAGCGACGGCGACGTCCTCGCCCAGCTGCTGCGCCACCTCGGACGCAACCCGGCCTGGACTGCGGCGACCGCGGCATAACCGCCGTCCCAGCTCACCGCCCGAGCTAGCATTCGCGCAACCGAGGGGGTCTCATGCGACGGTGGTCGTCGGCCTTTGTTCTGTTGGTGCTCGCGACGCTTCTTCCATGCGCTCCTGCGCACGCCGCACCCGGTCACGCCGTCGTCATCGTCTCGGGCGGTGACGCGGTCAGTCCCTTCACCACGCCGGAGGCGGCGTGCCGGTCCGGCCTGGCCGCCGGCAACACCGACACGGCGCTGCGAGAGAACCTGCTCGCAGCGGGCCACACCGTGTACACGTCGCCGGCCATGGCGGGCCGCGGCCCCGTCGCCGACCAAGGCGGATTCGGCGCGTTCGGCGACTGCCCGATCGTTCTGCCCGACACAATGACCGTCGACTCCACGGCGTCGATCGACCTGGCCGGCGAACACCTCGCCCGCTTCCTGACCTACCTGCACGACACCCGAGGGGTGGACGTCGTCGACGTCGTCGCTCACTCGATGGGCGGGCTGTACTCGCGGTCGGCGTTCCGCGTGATGCAGAACCTCGGCTCGCCGATCCGCATCCGATCGCTGACGACGGTGGGCACCCCATGGGAGGGGTCGTTCCTGTCCGACTACGCCAACGGCATCACCCCGCTGTCGGACTGCTTGGGGGATGCCTACTGCGAGAAGGCGTCGCTGGCGATGGCCGCCGAGGTGACGCGGCTGCAGAGCGGATCGGGCCGGGAGGTCAACCAGGGGTACCTGATGGGCCCGCACGGGTGGAACGAATTCCAGGCCGGCGTCCTGGACCGCATCCCCGTCGTCCTGATCGGCGGCGCTCGCTTCACCCGCCCCGCGCCGGTGAACCCGATGGTGTGGCCGAACGACGGCATTGTGACCACCCGCAGCGCGCTGGCCACCGACATCAGCGACCGCGTACTGCCCCACCGCCGCTGCGTGTCCTTCGACGACACCCACAGCATCTTCGTCTCCGATTCCGTCGGCCTGCCGTGGGAGACCGGGATGACGTGGGACCCGCGGGTGTTCGAGGTGGTCCGGGGCGCGATCGACGGCGCCGACGACGCGCTATCGACCCCCAACCGCGTCGGCTGCTGAGCGATTTCGGCGTGTCTGTCGTCGGTCAGCGACGACAAGCACGCCGAAGTCACGCGTAGGTGACCGTCACAGGGCAGTGGTCGGACCAGCGCAGCGCATACGCCGCGGGACGTTCGGTGTGCACCGCCGTGACGCGCGCCGCCAGTCCCGGGGTGGCCAGCTGGTAGTCGATGCGCCAGCCGGCGTCGTTGTCGAACGCCTTACCGCGCCATGACCACCACGCGTACGGCCCGGGCTGGTCCGGGTGTGCCACCCGCACCACGTCCACCCAGCCGGTCGCCAGCAGCTCGGTGAGCCACTGGCGTTCCTCGGGCAGGAATCCTGCCTTCTTGACGTTGCCCTTCCAGTTCTTGATGTCGTTCTCGGTGTGGGCGATGTTCCAGTCACCGCACAGCACCGCGTCGCGGCCCTCGGCCCGCAGAACGGCCATCCGCTCGGCGACCGTGGCCATGAACCGCTCCTTCTCCCGCTGCCGCTCGGTGCCGGCCTCGCCGGTGGGAAAGTACACGCTCGCCACCGTCACACCGCCGGTGTCGACCTCGATGTAGCGGCCGTGATCGGCGAATTCATCTGCCCCGCAGCCGATCTGAGCGCGTTCGTGGGCGGTGCGGGACACCACTGCGACACCGTTGCGACCCTTGACGTGGGGCGCGGCCGACGCCAGATGCCAGCCGTCGGCCAGCAGCGGCGCCAGCGCCTCTGCCACCTGCGGGTCGTCGGCGCGGGTCTCCTGCAGACAGACCACGTCGGCACCCGTCTGCGCGAACCACGGCAGCAGGCCGCGGTTGTCCTCCGAGCGGTGCTTGATCGCGGCGCGGATGCCGTTGACGTTGACAGTGCTGATCGTGAGGGGGCGCGTCACGGCCGTCGACCCTAGCGGGCGTCCTTGCGGTACCGCGGGTACCACCTTTAGGGTCGGGCGCTATGAGCCAACGCGCGCCCATCCACCTCGGCTCCGGGGAACCGGTGTTGCTGCTGCACCCGTTCATGATGTCGAACAACGTGTGGAAGGACGTCGCGCCCGCGCTGGCCGACACCGGCCGCTACGAGGTGTTCGCACCGTCGATGGCGGGCCACCACGGCGGCAGTCCCAACCGCTCCTGGCTGCTCGACAGCGGCACACTGGCCGACGACATCGAGCGCCACCTCGACCGCCTCGGGTGGGACACCGCCCACATCGTGGGGAACTCGCTCGGCGGCTGGGTGGCCTTCGAGCTCGAACGCCGCAATCGGGCCCGGTCCCTGGTCGGCATCGCCCCGGCCGGTGGCTGGCACCGCTGGACCCCGGCCAAATACGAGATCGTGTTCAAGTTCGTGATGGGGATGCCCGTCTGGGTGGTCGCCAAGCTGCTCGGAGAGCGCGCGGCGCGCGTGCCCGGCGCGCGGTTCCTGACCAGCCTGCCGGTCAGCGCCCGGCCCGACGGGATCAGCGACGCCGACATCCTGGAGATCATCGACGACGTCCGGCACTGCCCGGCCTACTACCAGCTGCTCGTCAAAGCGCTGCTGATGCCGGGGTTGATGGAACTCGCCGACACCAAGACGCCCACCTATCTGGTGGTGTGCGAGAAAGACCGGGTGCTGCCGGATCCCCGGTTCACCGCCCACTTCCGCAAGTTCCTGCCCCAGTCGACCCGCTACACCAGACTCGATGGCGTCGGACACATTCCGATGTTCGAGGCACCCGAACGGGTCGCCGACGTGATCCGCGAGTTCCTCGACGAACAGACCGGCCCGCAGCGCGCCATCAGCTGAACCCAGTGGCACCCGATCTGCCGGGTGCGTTATTCTTCGAAACGGTCATGAGTGCCAGCGTCAAGCCCCGGCTTGCTGGCCGGCAACCCTCCAACCGCGGTGGGGTGCCCCGGGAGACGACCAGGTTGAGTAGCCGAATACGGCTATAAGGCAAGCGCGGGTCCGCTGTGAATCGGGCCCCCCGTTCACGGAGGAGACATCTGATGAGCCTCGATACCCCCGATCCGACTGCCGACTGGGCTTTCGAGACCAAACAAGTCCACGCCGGCCAGGCACCCGACACCGCCACGGGCGCGCGGGCTTTGCCGATCTACCAGACCACCAGCTACGCATTCCGCGACACCGACCACGCGGCCGCACTGTTCGGGCTGGCCGAGCCGGGCAACATCTACACCCGCATCATGAACCCGACCCAGGACGTCGTCGAGCAGCGCATCGCAGCGCTCGAGGGCGGAGTCGCCGCGCTGTTCGTCGCCTCCGGGCAGGCGGCCGAGACGTTCGCGATCCTGAATCTCGCCCACAACGGCGATCACATCGTGTCGAGCCCCCGGCTCTACGGCGGCACCTACAACCTCTTCCACTACTCGCTGCCCAAGCTGGGCATCGAGGTCAGCTTCGTCGACAACCCCGACGACCCCGAGTCGTGGCGGGCCGCAGTGCGTCCCAACACCAAGGCGTTCTTCGCCGAGACGATCTCGAACCCGCAGATCGACGTGCTCGACATCCCGACCGTCGCCGCGGTGGCGCACGACGCCGGGGTGCCGCTGATCGTCGACAACACGATCGCCACGCCCTATCTGATCCAGCCGATCGCCCACGGCGCCGACATCGTGGTTCACTCGGCGACCAAGTACCTGGGCGGGCACGGCACCGCGATCGCCGGCGTGATCGTCGACGGCGGAAACTTCGACTGGACCAACGGGCGCTTCCCCGGATTCACCGAACCCGACCCGAGCTACCACGGTGTGGTGTTCGCCGAACTGGGCGCGCCCGCGTTCGCATTGAAGGCCCGCGTGCAGCTGCTGCGCGACTTGGGTTCTGCCGCATCGCCGTTCAACGCGTTCCTGATTGCGCAGGGTCTGGAGACGCTGAGCCTGCGCATGGAGCGCCACGTCGCCAACGCCCAGCGCGTAGCCGAATACCTGGCCGGCCACGACGCCGTCACCTCCGTCAACTACGCGGGCCTGCCCAGCTCACCCTGGTACGAGGTGGGAAATAAGCTGGCGCCCAAGGGAACCGGCGCAGTCCTGGCGTTCGAGTTGGCGGGCGGGGTCCCCGCGGGCAAGGCGTTCGTCGACGCGCTGACATTGCACAGCCATGTCGCCAACATCGGCGACGTGCGCTCGCTGGTGATCCACCCGGCGTCCACCACCCACCAGCAGCTCTCGGCCGAGGAACAACTCGCCACCGGCGTCACCCCCGGCTTGGTACGTCTGGCGGTCGGCATCGAGGGCATCGATGACATCCTGGCCGACCTCGAGCGGGGCTTCGCCGCGGCGCAGCGTGCCGGCAGCACCGCCGATGCCCAGCTGCTCGAGGTGCAGACGTGACCGTCATGGACGTGCGCAACGATCGCGTGGCGCTGCCGCCCGAAGGCGAGATCGGCATCGTCGACGTCGGATCGCTGCGCCTCGAGAACGGCGCCGTGCTCGACGACGTCTCGATCGCGGTGCAGCGCTGGGGTGAGCTCTCTCCGGAGCGCGACAACGTGGTGGTGGTGCTGCACGCGCTGACCGGCGACTCGCACATCACCGGCCCCGCGGGCCCGGACCATCCGACGCCCGGGTGGTGGGACGGCGTGGCCGGCCCCGGCGCCCCGATCGACACCGACCGCTGGTGCGCGATCTCGACGAACGTACTGGGCGGCTGCCGCGGCTCGACGGGGCCGAGCACCATCGCCCCTGACGGAAAGGCTTGGGGCTCGCGGTTTCCGGCGACAACGGTGCGCGATCAGGTTGCCGCCGACGTCGCGGCGCTCGAGCGGCTGGGCATCACCGAGGTGGCCGCCGTGATCGGCGGCTCCATGGGTGGTGCGCGGGCTCTCGAATGGATCGTCAGTCACCCGGACGACGTGCGCGCAGCGCTGGTGCTCGCGGTCGGAGCCCGCGCCACCGCCGACCAGATCGGCACGCAGAGCACGCAGGTCGCCGCGATCACCTCAGATCCCCACTGGTGCAACGGCGACTACCACGACACCGGCCACTCCCCCGACACCGGCATGGAGATCGCCCGCCGCTTCGCTCACCTGACCTATCGCGGCGAGGCCGAACTCGACGAGCGCTTCGGCAATTCCGCGCAACCGGGTGAAGACCCCACCGCGGGCGGCCGGTACTCGGTGCAGAGCTATCTCGAGTATCAGGGCCGGAAGCTGTCTGCACGCTTCGATGCCGGCACCTATGTGGCGTTGACCGACGCGCTGTCGAGCCATGACGTCGGCCGTGGCCGTGGTGGCGTGGCGGCCGCCCTGAGGGGCTGCCCGGTGCCGACCGTGGTGGGCGGAATCACCTCTGATCGGTTGTATCCCCTTCGCCTGCAACAGGAATTGGCCGATCTGCTGCCGGGCTGCGACGGGCTCGACATCGTCGAGTCGAAGTTCGGGCACGACGGCTTCCTGGTGGAAACCGACGCGGTGGGGGTATTGATCCGACGCACGCTGGAGTTGGCCAGCCGGTGAGTGGTTCGGCACAGCAACGGTCGCTGTCCTTCGGCGCCGAAGCGGCCGCCTACGAGCGGGGCCGCCCGTCCTATCCGCCGGAGGCCATCGACTGGCTGCTTCCCCCCGATGCCCACACCGTGCTCGATCTCGGTGCGGGGACCGGAAAGCTGACCACGCGGCTGGTGGAACGCAACCTCGACGTCGTCGCCGTCGATCCCGTTCCGGAGATGCTCGAACTGCTGCGCACCTCACTCCCCCACACGCCCGCGCTGCTCGGTACCGCCGAAGAGATCCCGTTGCCGGACAACAGCGTCGACGCCGTGCTCGTCGCTCAGGCCTGGCACTGGTTCGATCCGGTACGCGCCCTCGATGAGGTGGCGCGGGTACTGCGACCCGGTGGCCGGCTCGGCCTGGTGTGGAACAACCGTGACGAAAGACTGGGCTGGGTCAAGGATCTCGGCCAGATCATCGGCCACGAAGTCGATCCGTTCACGCAAACCGTCGAGCTACCCGCGCCCTTCACCGAGGTCTCACGGCATCAGGTCGAGTGGACGAGTTATCTGACGCCGCAGGCGTTGATCGACCTGGTCGCCTCCCGCAGCTACTGCATCACCTCGCCCGAGCAGGTGCGTACCCGCACGCTCGACCGGGTGCGCGAGCTTCTCGCCACGCACCCGGCCCTGGCCAACGCGTCGGGGCTTGCACTGCCGTACGTGACGGTGTGCGTGCGCGCGACGCTGTCCTAGCGCGAGTCCTAGTGCGTCAGGCCGCCCTGGTGCGCTCCTTGATCGCGGTGCGCAGCCCGCGCTTCGGCGTACCCGGGGTGGGTTCGACGCGGCCGAACCGCCGCTCCGAGGCCGTCTCCGGCGCATCGTCGGCATTGGCCTTCAGGTACTTGTCCGGCAGCGCGAGCTTCAGGATGGTCCAGAACGACTGCCAGTACTGGCGCAACAGCGGCCCGGTCGTGTAGGGCAGGTCGTACTTCTCGCAGAGCTCTCTGATCCGCACGCTCATCTCGGCGTACCGGTTGCTCGGCAGGTCGGGGAACAGGTGGTGCTCGATCTGGTAGCACAGGTTGCCGCTCATGAACGCCATGATCGGCCCGGCATGGAAATTGGCCGACCCCAACATCTGTCGCAGGTACCACTCGCCGCGAGTCTCGTTCTCGAACTCCTCGACGGTGAACTTCTCTGCGCCGTCAGGGAAATGGCCGCAGAAGATCACCATGTACGCCCAGTAGTTGCGGATCAGGTTCGCCACCGCATTGCATTTGAGCGTGTGCTTCCAATTCGTTCCTGTCAGCGCCGGGAAGACGATGTAGTCCTTACCGACCTGCTTGCCGACCTTGCGGCCGATGACCTTGAGGTCTCTGCGCACCTCGCCGATCGATTTCTCACCCTTGCGGTACTTCGTCACCTCGACGCCGTGCAGGGCGACACCCCACTCGAACAACGTACCCAGCATGAGGTTGTAGATCGGGTTGCCGATCATCCACCGTTCCCAGCGCTGGTCACGGGTGAGCCGCATGATGCCGTAGCCGATGTCGTCATCCAGACCAACGACATTCGTGTACTTGTGGTGGACGAAGTTGTGCGACTTCTTCCACTGCACCGACGGGGAGGTGGTGTCCCATTCCCATTCGGTCGAGTGGATCTCCGGATCGTTCATCCAATCCCACTGACCGTGGGTGATGTTGTGGCCGAGTTCCATGTTCTCGATGATCTTCGCCGTCGCCAGCATCGCGGTGCCGCCGATCCGTGCGATGCGGCTGCTGCTCGCGAACAGCGCGATCCGCCCGCCGGCGGCCAGCGCGCGCTGCAGCTGGATGGTGCGCCGGATGTAACGGGCGTCGCGTTCACCGCGCGACTCCTCGATGTCGGCACGAATTTGGTCCAGCTCCGCGGTGAGGTTCTCGACGTCCTCCTCGGTCAAGTGGGCATAGACCTTGATGTCGGTGATTGCCATGGTCAGTCTCCTCAGATCTTGATGGTGCAGTCACCGGAGGCGGTGGATATGCATGTCTGGATGCGGTCGCCCGCACCGTGTTCCTGCCCGGAACGGATGTCCCGAACGTGCCCCTCTTCGAGCGGGAGCACACAGGTCTGGCAGATACCCATCCGGCAGCCGAACGGCATCTGAATGCCGGCGTCCTCGCCGGCCTGCAAAATGGTTGTCGCACCGTCGATCTCGACGGACTTGTCGGAGATCCCGAAGTGCACGGTACCGCCTTCGCCCCCTTTGTCGGTGGCGGCGATCGTGAATCGCTCCATGTTGAGCTGATCAGCCAGACCGTGCTCTTCCCACACCTCTTCGGCCGCGTCGAGCATCGCCGAGGGTCCGCACACCCACGCGGAGCGCTTCTGCCAGTCCGACACGAGCTTGTCGAGTTCGGTGAGCTCGACCTTGCCGTCCTCCTGGGTGAGCTGCAGGTGCAGGCGATAGCCGCGTTGTCGGCTCTCCAGTTCCCGGAGCTCGTCGTGGAAGATCACCGACTCGGCCGACGGCGCCGAGTGGATGTGCACGATGTCGGGCTCCTGGCCGCGGGCATTCAACGAGCGCAACATCGCCATGATCGGGGTGATGCCACTGCCCGCGGTGATGAACAGCAGCGACTCCGGCGGCGGATCAGGCAGCGTGAACTCGCCCTGCGGTGCGGCGAGCCTGATGATCGTGCCGGGCTCCACCCCATCGACGAGGTGCGTGGAGAGGAACCCCTCCGGCGTCGCCTTGACGGTGATCGAGATCTCGCCCTCGGTCTGTTCCGGGACCGAGGTCAACGAATACGAGCGCCAGTGCCACCGTCCGTCCACCCGCAGGCCGATGCCGACGTACTGGCCGGGCTGATAGTCGCGGGCGAAACCCCACCCAGGACGGATGATCACGGTGGCCGAATCGTCGGTCTCGGCGCGAACCTCGACGATCTCACCGCGCAGCTCACGCGCCGACCAGAGCGGATTGAGCAAAGACAGATAGTCGTCGGGCAGCAGCGGCGTGGTGGCGCGGGCAGCGAGCCCGCGCACCATGTTCACCCACCCCCCGCTCGGCGCCTCGACGTCACGAGCCGGCGCTTTGGACCATCGCGCCACCGTCTTGACCAATCCGGCCATGGATCACCCCTGTTGCGCTCCGCAGGTAACGGTGTGACTGCAGTCACACCGTTGAGGACGCCCCTGGGGTATCCCTACTCACCGGTAACGAAACATTTGTTCACCAAAGAATCCGGGCAACGTTGAAAACCTTGTGACCTGCACTATCAGTCGGGAGAGCGGCGCGGTCGGGAAACGCTCAGCTGGTTCCCAGCGGGTCGATGGTCCACGCGATGTAGAGCATGGCGGCGCTGACCGCGGCGGTGGTGGCGACATCCACCGTGCGGCTCCGGACGGCGAGCAACCCCACGCGGTCCTCCGGCAGTGTCAGCCGCAGCGCCGAGGCCGTGCCCACCCCGATGGCCATCACCAGCGCGCCGCGCCGCCAGTACCCCGCTGCCACGAGCACGAACGCGGCGAGCAACGACAGTCCCACGACCAGGATCGGCCACTGACCGCTGAACAGCCTGCGCGTTGACCTCACGACGCGGCGGCAGCCTCGGCGCGCTCGACGACGTTGGTGAGCAGGAACGCCCGAGTGAGCGGACCGACACCGCCGGGATTGGGTGACACGTGTCCGGCCACGTCCCAGACATCGGGATGGACGTCGCCGACGAGCTTGCCCGCGTCGTCGCGGCTGACGCCCACGTCGACGACTGCCGCTCCGGGCCGCACCATCTCCGCGGTCACCATGTGCGGCACGCCCGCGGCGGCGACGATGATGTCGGCCTCCCGGGTGATCTGCGGCAGGTGCCGGGTCGCAGTGTGGCACAGCGTCACCGTGGCGTTCTCCGAGCGACGGGTCAGGAGCAGGCCGAGTGGACGACCGACCGTGACGCCGCGGCCGATGACCACGACGTGCGCTCCGGCGATCTCGACCTCGTAGCGTCGCAGCAGGTGCACGATCCCCCGCGGTGTACACGGCAGCGGGGCGGGCTCGTTGAGCACGAGCTTGCCGAGGTTCATCGGGTGCAGCCCGTCGGCGTCCTTGTCAGGATCGATGCGTTCCAGCGCGGCGTTCTCGTTGAGGTGGCGCGGCAGCGGCAGCTGCACGATGTAGCCGGTGCACTCGGGGTTGGCGTTGAGCTCGTCGAGCGTGGCCATCAGGTCGGCCTGGCTGATGTCGGCAGGCAGGTCGCGACGGATCGAGGTGATGCCCACCTTCGCGCAGTCGGCGTGCTTCCCCCGCACGTAGGCCTGCGACCCGGGGTCGTCCCCGACCAGGACGGTGCCCAGTCCCGGGGTGTGACCGGCCTCGACGAGGCGCGCCGTGCGCGCCGTGAGGTCGACGAAGATCTCGTCGCGCGTGGCCTTACCGTCCAAAGTGATCGCACCCACGGCGATCATTGTGACAGGCTCTGTAGACATGACAACTGTCGGCGATGTGTTCACTCCGGCCACGCTGGGCCCCATCACGTTGCGCAACCGAGTGATCAAAGCGGCAACGTTCGAGGCCGCGACCCCGAACGCTCTGGTCACCGAGGACCTCATCACCTACCACCGGCTGCCCGCCGCCGGCGGGGTCGGCATGACCACGGTCGCCTACCTCGCCGTCGCTCCGGGCGGACGCACGGAGGGAAACCAGATCTACTGGCGACCCGAGGCAATGGCCGGGCTGCGCAGGCTCACCGACGCCGTGCACGCCGAAGGCGCGAAGATCAGCGCGCAGATCGGCCACGCCGGCCCGGTCGCCAACTCGAAGTCCAACCGCACCGCTGCCTACGCCCCGGTGCGCTTCTTCAATCCGCTGTCGATGCGCTTCGCCAAGCGGGCCACCCGCGACGACATCACCGACATCACCGAAGCACACGCCCAGGCTGCCCGGATGGCCATCGACGCCGGCTTCGACGCCGTCGAGGTGCACCTCGGCCACAACTACTTCGCGAGCTCGTTCCTGTCCCCGCTGATCAACCGGCGCGACGACGAGTTCGGCGGCTCCCTGGAGAACCGGGCCAAGGTGGCGCGCGGCACGGTGCTCGCCGTCCGGCGGGCCGTCGAGAAAGCAGGCACGCCGATCGCGGTGACCGCCAAGCTGAACATGAGCGACGGTGTTCGCGGCGGCATCTCGACCGATGAGGCGCTGCAGACCGCGAAGTGGCTCGAGGAAGACGGGGGCCTGGACGCCATCGAACTCACCGCGGGCAGCTCGCTGGTCAACCCGATGTACCTGTTCCGCGGCGACGCGCCCGTCAAGCAGTTCGCGGGTGCGTTCAAACCGCCGCTGCGCTGGGGAATCCGGATGACGGGCAATAAGTTCTTCCGCGAGTATCCCTATCGCGAGGCGTATCTGCTCCGCGACGCCCGGCTGTTCCGCGCGGAGCTGTCGATGCCGCTGATCCTGCTGGGCGGCATCACCAATCGCGAGACCATGGACCTGGCGATGGCCGAGGGCTTCGACTTCGTCGCGATGGGGCGGGCCCTGCTCGCCGAACCGGATCTGATCAATCGCATCGCCGCCGACGGGCGATCGGTGCAGTCGATGTGCACGCACTGCAACCAGTGCATGGCGACGATCTACACCCACACCCACTGCGTGGTGACGGGATCGCCGTCGCCGGTCAGTTCGGGTCGATGAGTGCCCGCGCGCAGTCGGTGACGATCGCATCCGCGCTGGCGGGGATCGCCTGACGCGCCCGCAGGTGGCGTCGCACGATCGCGTAGGGCACGTCGATCACGGCGGCGCTGACCCGGGCAGCTTCTCCGTCGATCTCGCCCAGCGCCTTATTGAGTTTGCGCTGCAAGCGTTTCCGCCGGCCGAGGAGATTCTCGGGCCAGTCGCCGAGCCCCAATTGCCCGGGGCCGGTCAGCAGCACCTGCGCCTCGGTCGGATGTGCGCGGCACCAGGCCAGCACGCAGAGCGCGCCGGACACGCAGCGTTGCGCCGAGTCGCCGTCGCTGTTGAGCGCTGACAGCAGCGCGTCCTGCAGACGCTCCTGGGTGCGCACCCACAGTTCGCCGCACAGTGCCGCCCGGGTCGGGAACCTGTGGTAGACCGAGCCACTCGGCGCGCCGGTGGCACGCGCGACCGCCGACATCGTCACCGCACCCGGGCCGTCGGCAGCCAGCAGGTCGGCCGCTGCGTCGAGGAGGACGTCGACGGTGTATCGGGCGGGCCGTGGCATTGCTCCACCCTAAAGTAGAGAATAACCTCTAAAATGCGCGGCGCACTCAGCGGCGAACCTGTGAATTCCGACAGGAAGGAAATGAGCGCGCGCTATTCCCAGTGTTCACAGGACATTTCAGGTCCCGCGCGTGGGCGTGTCGGGCCACGCTGCGACACGATATGCACACGCTCGAGTAACGGCCCGGCCACAGATCGCCCACATCTCTCCCACAGAGTCACGATGGAGTCACGGCCGACCTTCGACGATGCAGCCCTACCGATAGAGTTGGGCGCGATGTCTACTGTCGCCGCGGGAGCGGCTCTGTGACCCGAGCAGCACCCCCTGCGCTGACCGTGCGCTACGACGGGTCCACACGTACCTTCGCGGCCGGTAACGACGTGGTCGTCGGCCGGGATCTACGCGCCGATGTCCGGATCGCGCATCCGCTGATCTCTCGAGCACATCTGGTGTTGCGTTTCGATCAGGGCCGCTGGCTCGCGATCGACAACGGTTCGCTCAACGGGATGTTCGTCAACAGCCGGCGGGTGCCGGTCGTCGACATCACCGACGGCGCCCAATTACACATCGGCAATCCCGACGGACCGCTGCTGACATTCGAGGTCGGCAGGCACCAGGGGTCGGCGGGCACACCGCCGCCCACCACCGCGGTTCCGGTGCCGAGCCGCCCGAGCGGACAGTGGCCGAGCCAGCCGGTCACTCACCCGGGACCGCCCACGCGGACACCCGGTGCGCGGACCTACCCGACCACCGGGCAGCGGACCGGCTATCCCCCGCCACCGCCGCCGTCGCGCCCCCTGCAGCAGCAACCGATCTCGTCACCGGCGATGGAGTCGGTGACCCAGATGGGCCCCGCCGCCGCACCGCGGTCAGGTGGTGACAACAACCTCGCCACCAGCATGCTGAAGATCCTGCGGCCCGGTCGCGCGCCTGAGGTGCCGCCCGGCTCGGTGAAGATCGGCCGCGCCAGCGACAACGACATCGTCATCCCCGACGTGCTGGCATCGCGCCACCACGCCACCCTCGTCACCACGCCGTCCGGCACCGAGATCCGCGACAACCGCAGCATCAACGGCACGTTCGTCAACGGCTCGCGCGTGGAGACGCAGCTTCTCTCCGATGGCGACACCGTCACGATCGGCAACGTCGACCTGGTCTTCCGTGACGGCACGCTGGTCCGGCGCACCGAAACGGCCGCCGCCACCGCCACCGGCGGCCTCGACGTCCACGGCGTGACATGGACGATCGAGAACAACAAGACGCTGCTCGACAACATCTCGATCTCCGCGCGGCCCGGCACGCTGACCGCGGTCATCGGCCCGTCGGGTGCCGGCAAGTCGACCTTCGCCCGGCTGGTCGCCGGCTACACCCACCCGACGACGGGGCAGGTGTCGTTCGAGGGCCACGACGTGCACGCCGAGTACGCCTCGCTGCGCTCCCGGATCGGCATGGTGCCGCAGGACGACGTGGTCCACGGCCAGCTGACCGTGCGGCAGGCCCTGATGTACGCCGCGGAGCTGAGGCTGCCGCCGGACACCACGAAGGCCGACCGGGAGCAGGTCGTCAACGAGGTGCTCGAGGAACTCGAGATGACCAAGCACCTCGACACCCGCGTCGACAAGCTCTCCGGTGGCCAGCGCAAACGCGCCTCGGTGGCGCTCGAGCTGCTGACCGGCCCGTCGCTGCTGATCCTCGACGAACCCACCTCGGGCCTGGACCCCGCGCTGGACCGGCAGGTGATGACGATGCTGCGTCAACTCGCCGACGCCGGCCGCGTCGTACTGGTGGTCACGCACTCGCTGACCTATCTCGACGTCTGCGATCAGGTGCTGCTGCTCGCGCCGGGCGGCAAGACGGCGTTCTACGGACCGCCGAATCAAATCGGCGCCTCGATGGGGACCACCAACTGGGCCGACATCTTCTCCGCCGTCGCCGGCGACCCCGACGCGGCCGCGCAGCGCTACCTGGACCAGCACGGTCCACCGCCGCCGCAGCCGCCGGCGCTGACACCGTCGGAACTCGGCAATCCCACGCGCACCAGTTTGCGCAGGCAGCTGTCCACAATCGCGCGCCGGCAGATCCGGCTGGTGATCTCCGATCGCGGGTACTTCGCGTTCCTGATGCTGCTGCCGTTCATCATGGGCGTGCTGTCCCTCTCGGTGCCCGGCGATGTCGGGTTCGGTGTACCGAAGACGGCGCTCGAGGGTGGTGAAGCGCCCAACGAACCCGGCCAGATCCTGGTGATGCTCAATGTCGGCGCGATCTTCATGGGCACCGCGCTGACGATCCGCGCGCTGATCGGCGAGCGCGCCATCTTCCGGCGCGAACAGGCTGTCGGGCTCTCGACCTCGGCGTATCTGCTGGCCAAGATGGTGGTATTCACCGCGTTCGCGGTCGTGCAGTCCGCGATCGTGACCGCGATCGCGATCATCGGTAAGGGCTGGGGGCCCGGCGCCGTCGACGCCGGCAACGTGATCAGCAACCGCAGCCTCGAACTGTTCATCGACATCGCACTCACCACCGTCGCGGCGGCGATGGTCGGCCTGGCCCTGTCGGCGCTGGCCCGCTCGGCCGAGCAGATCATGCCGCTGCTGGTGGTCGCGATCATGAGCCAGCTGGTGTTCTCCGGAGGCATGATCCCGGTGACCGACCGGATCGTGCTCGACCAGATGTCATGGGCGACCCCGGCCCGTTGGGGCTTCGCCGCGTCCGCGTCGACGATCGACCTGATCCGTCTGGTGCCGGGGCCGCTGACTCCGCAAGACGACCACTGGAAGCACACCTCGGGCGCGTGGCTGTTCGACGTGGGCATGCTGTTCGCGATCAGCGTCGTGTACGTGGCGTTCGTGAGGTGGAAGATCCGACTGAAAGCCGCGTAGACACCGCGTGACGACGAGCGTGCGAGGAGTCGCGCAATCAGACACCGCGTGACGACGAGCGTGCGAGGAGTCGCGCAATCAGACACCGCGTGACGACGAGCGTGCGAGGAGTCGCGC